>NZ_CP039248.1:3662500-4880615 GCF_004795815.1 Sphingobium sp. PAMC28499 | reverse complement strand
GCGCATCAGGGCTGGCGCTATCTGGAGGACAAGGATGCGCCGCCGGATCTGGGCGGGGGCGAGGCGGACGATCTGGAAGCGATGCCGCCCGCCATGCTGAACGAACTGGCGCGGCTGGGGCTGGTCTGACGCCAGCCCCAGGCGAGGTTTAGATCATCGGCTTGCCGTCGGCCTTGACCACGGCGCCGCCCTTCATCACGAAGCCGACCTTTTCGAGCTGGCGGACATCGGCCAGCGGATCGCCGTCGACCGCGATCAGGTCGGCATAGCGACCGGCCTGCAGCGTGCCGACATCGGCGCTGCCCAACAGGTCGGCGGCATTGGCGGTGGCGGCCTTGATTGCCTCCATCGCCGGCATGCCCGCGCGCACCATCAGCGCGAATTCCTGCGCATTCTCGCCATGGTCGGACAGGCCGAACGTGTCGGTGCCGAAAGCGATCTTGACCCCGGCGGCATAGGCATCGCGCAGATTCTTCTGCAGCAGCGGGCCGATCACCAGCGCCTTTTCGGCGGTCGAGGGATTGAGCTGTTCGGGATGTTCCTTGGCGCGCTGATAGACGCGCTCGCCCACCAGCATGGTCGGCACCAGATAGGCGCCATATTGCTTGAAGATCTTGTAGCTGCCGGCGTCGGCATAGGAGCCATGTTCGATCGAATCGACGCCCAGCGCAATCGTATGGTCGATCGCTTCCTTGCCATGGGCATGGGCCGCGACCTTCATGCCCAGGCTATGGGCGGTGTCGATCACCGCCTTGATCTCCTCGTCGGTCATCAGCTGATGCTTGGGATCATCGCCGATCGACATGACCCCGCCCGACGGCATGATCTTGATGAGGTCGGCGCCCTCGCGCTTCAGGCGGCGCACGGCGATGCGGGCGGCTTCCGGGCTGTCGATCACATTATCGCTGATGTGCGGAATGTCGGCAAATTCGACGCGCAGGCCGTTGACCGCGTCGCCATGGCCGCCGGTGGGACCGAGCGGCGTGCCCGCCACCCACAGGCGCGGGCCGGGGATGACGGCGCCGTCGATCGATTTCTTGAGCGCGACGATGACCTGCGTATCGGCGCCGCAGTCGCGGACCGAGGTGAAGCCGGCGAGCAGCGTGTTGCGCACGAAGCCGGTCGCCTCGATCGCATCCTCATAGGCGCTGCGCGTCACCGCATTGCGGATCGGGTCGCCGCTGTGCCAGCCGGCGGTGATATGGTCATGGGTGTCGATCAGGCCCGGCAGCACGGTCTTGGCCGACAGGTCGATCACTTCCGCGCCGGCGGGCGTGACGAAGCCCGGTTGGATCGCGGTGATGCGATCGTCATGGATCAGGATCGACACTTTCTCGCGCGCGGCGGCGCCGGTGCCGTCGATCATCCGTCCGGCATGGACCACGACATCCTTGGCCATCACGGCCGGCGCCGACACCGCGACCAGCGCCGCCATGCTGCATGCGGCCAGCGCCGCTGCCTTCCCCCAGATCATGTAACCCCCTGTTTAATTTGATGGCGCCAGCGTCGCGCGCAGCGGGCCGGCCGTCAACGAATTTATATCAGGTCCGGGCGTGGAGCCGTTCACCGACCATCCGCAGGTCGGCGACGAAGCGGGCCTGTTCCTGCGCCTGACGATCGGGGTCGGGCAGGCGCAGCAGATAGCTGGGGTGGACGGTGATCCAGGCTTCGGCACCGTCGTCGAGCGGGAGGGGACGGCCGCGCATCTGGCTGATCGTCACAGCCTTGCCGAGCAGGGCGCGGGCGGCGGTGGCACCCAGCGCGACGATGATGCGCGGGCGGATCAGGTCCAGTTCCTGTTCCAGCCACCAGCGGCAGGCCTTGATCTCCGGCACGTCGGGCGTCTGGTGCAGGCGGCGCTTGCCGCGCTGCTCATATTTGAAATGCTTGACGGCGTTGGTGACATAGGCGCGCGCGCGATCCACGCCGGCCTCCGCCAGCGCCGTGTCGAATAATTGCCCGGCGGGACCGACAAAGGGCCGGCCGGTCAGATCCTCCTGATCGCCCGGCTGTTCGCCGATGAAGAGCAGGGATGCGTCGAGCGGACCTTCGCCGAACACGGTCTGCGTGGCTGGCCCGTGCAGCGGGCAGCGGGTGCAGGCCATCGCCTCGTCGCGCAGCGCCTGCCAGGCGGCGCGGCTATTGCCGGTGCGAGCCGCGGGGCGCGGCGCAGTGGCGATCATTGCCGCCTCGCGCGCCTGGGCGCCGGCGACCAGATCGGGGATAAGGGCAGCTTCGGGCAGGTTGCGCCAATATTTGCGCGGCATTTCCGACAGCATCGCTCCGGTCTTCAGCCGGGCCGGGTTGAAGATGGCGGCATAATAGCCCTTCCACACATCTTCGACAGGATCCTCGGCCGGGGCGTCGCCGCGCTGCGCGCCGGGGCCTTCGGTCAATATGTCGCCATCCCAGTGGATGCTGACCTCCGGCGTCAGGATCGACCAGCGCATCGATGCGAAGCGGCGGGTGAAGAAGCCGGCATTGGCGCGGACGATATGATGGTCCGGCTCGAACCAGGCGATGAAGCGCGGGCCGTCGCCTTCATCCAGTTCACGGAAGCGGACGAAGGCCCGCATCTTGTGGATATCGCGCCGCACCGCCTTGGCCAGATCCTCGACCCGGCGCAGCAGCGGATCGGCGCGATCCTCCATCCGGCCGGGCACCGCACGCACCGCCAGCAACAGGCTGTAGAGCAGGGCGAAGCGGGCGGGGTCGCGATGGAGGATCGCGCTTTGCGCCAGTTCGACAAAGGCGCGCGGCACAGAGAAGGCGGCATCCGCTGGAGCCGGGGGCAGGGGTGTTGCGTCGCTGCCGAACAGGTCGGGCGTGGCGCTGCCCGCAACGTCCCAGAGAATGACGTCGGCGGGAATGGCGGCCAGGGCCAGCGCGCGGGCCGCGTCGCGCCAGCCCTCAAAATCGTCCGGCCCCGCCAGCGTCACCCGATGCATGGCCGTCCGGTCAGTCCTCCGCCTCGGCACGGGCCAGTTCGGCGGGCTTGCGGCGCGCGAACAGCTTCGCCAGCTTTTCCTCCTCGGCGGCGCTCAGTTCCTTGGCGGCGTCGGGGAACATCTCTTCCTCTTCCTCCTCGATATGGTGGAGGTAGCGCTTCTTCAGCTGGTCGAAGGTGCGGCGCCAGGCATCGCCATTGAATTTCAGGCCATCCAGCTCCTCCAGGAAATCGTCGATTTCCTTATGTTCGGACACGCTGTGCTGGGCATCCTCGCGCAGGTCGGGCTGGGCGAGCATAGTGGCGTAGAGCGTCTCTTCCTCGGCGGCGGCATGGGCCGTCACCTCGATCTTGAACTGGTCGAACAGCTTCTCCAGCCGGTCGTCATCCTTTTCGCGCGTCGCCTCCGCCATCTTGTCGAACAGCTGGCGATGGGCGTCATGATCCTGTTTCAGGCGATCGAAAATGCTGGCCTTGGCCATGGGCAATCCTCCTTCATGCGATGAAGGGGGAAACGACAGCCTGGTAAAAAGGGTCCGGCGTCTAGCCGAACAGCGCGTGGAAGATGATCGCGACCGGCACCCAGAGCAGCGCGCCCAGCAGGCTGGTGCCCCAGAGCTGGAGCAGGTCGCGGCGGAAGCGCAGGCGCAGGCCGGCATGGGACAGGCCGCTATGGTCGAGCATCTGCCAGCGATGTTCGAGCGCGCGGGCGGCGATGGCGAAACCGCCGATCGCGATGATGACGCCAAGGTGCAGGACCAGCGAGCCGCCCATCTTGGCGACGATGAAGATCTGAAGCAGGCAGAAGACGACAAGGGCGGCCGCAAGATGCGTGCTGATGCGCTTGGCAAAGCCTGCGCCCTGCCGCTCCATGGCCTGATTGTCGAAAAGTGTCGCCAAAGTCCCGATCCCCTTGCTGATCGTGTTACAAGAGTTTCATGAACCGTGCTTGCGATCAACCGCAAAATTGCCTCGGCTCCCCTTAAAAAAGTTCGAGCTGGGCGGCGGGACGCCGCAACTGCGCGGACAGATCGACTCGGTCGGCCAGTTGCACCGGGCGCCAGTCGGCGGCGATCAGGAAGGGGCGCAGCTTGACGATGGATGTGGTCAGGCGCGCGACATCCTCCAGCCGCAGCCGGCGATGGCGGCGACTGGCCAGGATGCGGTCGACCGCCTTCACCCCAAGGCCCGGCACCCGCAGCAGCATTTCGCGCGGCGCATGGTTGACGTCGACCGGGAAGCTGGCGCGATGCTGCAAGGCCCAGGCCAGCTTGGGATCGATGTCGAGCGGCAGGTAGCCACTGTCCCGGTCGGTCGCGGCGGCGACTTCGGCTGCGGAATAGCCATAGAAGCGCATCATCCAGTCCGACTGGTAGAGCCGATGTTCGCGCATCAGCGGCGGGCGCTTGAGCGGCAGCACGCTGCTGGGCGAGGGGATGGGGGAGAAGGCGCTGTAATAGACGCGGCGCAGCCGGTGCCGGTCATAAAGGCTGCTCGCGCGCTGGATGATGGCGCGATCGTCGGCGGCATCGGCGCCGACGATCATCTGGGTCGACTGGCCCGCCGGGGCAAAGCGCGGGGCGTGGCGATATTTGCGGCGGGCGTCGCCCATATCGTCCATCTGGCTGCGCATCTGCGCCATCGCGCCCTCGATCCGGCGGCCGTCCTTTTCCGGCGCCAGCCGCTTGAGGCCGGGTTCGGTCGGCAGCTCGACATTGATCGACAGCCGATCGGCATGGAGGCCGGCCTGACGCAGCAGTTCCGGATCGGCGTCGGGAATGGTCTTCAGATGGATATAGCCGCGAAAATCATGATCCTCGCGCAGGCTGCGCGCGACCTCGACCATCTGCTCCATCGTATAGTCGGACGAGCGGATGATGCCGGAGGAGAGGAACAGCCCCTCGATATAGTTGCGGCGGTAGAAGCTGAGCGTAAGATCGACCACTTCGCGCGCGGTGAAGCGAGCGCGGCGGACATCGCTCGACCGGCGGTTGATGCAATAATGGCAGTCGAAGATGCAACTGTTGGTCAGCAGGATTTTCAGCAGCGAGATGCAGCGGCCGTCGGGCGCATAGGCATGGCAAATGCCCATGCCTTCGGTCGAGCCTATCCCCTTGCCGTCGCGCGAATCCCGCTTGGTCGTGCCGGACGAGGCGCAGGACGCATCATATTTGGCGGCATCGGCAAGGATTTCGAGCTTTTCACGGGTGGACAGGGCAGACATATGTTCATGTTACGTTCCCTGTGCGACCTTGTCCATAATCCAGATCAGGCTGGTTCCTCGTCCAGCACCTGGCGCACCTTGCCGGCGAGCTGGTCCATGGTGAAGGGCTTGGCCAGGAAGGCGACGCCGGGATCGAGCATGCCGTTATGGACGATGGCGTTGCGGGTATAGCCGGTGGTGTAGAGGACGCGCAGCTCCGGCCGGTCGGCACGGGCGCGGTCGGCCAGGATGCGGCCGTTGATGCCGGGCATGACGATGTCGGTGAAGAGCAGGTCGACCCGCGGTTCGATCGCCAGCATCGCCAGCGCCTGTTCGCCATCGGCCGCCTGGACGATGGTGTAGCCCAGTTCGCGCAGGGAATCGACCGACATGTGGCGCACCCGGTCCTCATCCTCGACCACCAGGATGATCTCATCTCCCTGGGCGCGGGGCAGGTCGAGGGCGATGGCGGGCGCCACCGGATCGGCGACCGGCACGCCATAATGGCGGGGCAGATAGATCTTGATCGTGCTGCCCTGACCGGGTTCGGAATAGATTTTCACATGGCCGTGCGACTGGCGGACGAAGCCGAACACCTGGCTGAGGCCCAGGCCCGTGCCCTTGCCCACGCCCTTGGTGGTGAAGAAGGGGTCGAAGGCGCGCTCGACCACGTCGGGCGTCATGCCGGTGCCGCTGTCGGTGACCGACACCAGCACATATTGGCCGGGGATCACCTCCGCATGGGCGGCGGCATAGGCATCGTCGAGATAGGCGTTGCCGGTTTCGACCGTCAGCCGGCCACCATCGGGCATGGCGTCGCGGCCATTGACGCACAGGTTCAGGATCGCCGCTTCCAGCTGGCCGGGATCGATGCTGGCCCGCCACAGGCCGCCGGCCAGCACGCTTTCCACCCGCACCCGTTCGCCGATCGTCCGGCGCAGCATGTCGGACATGCCGCCCACCAGCTTGTTCACGTCGGTCGATTGCGGCGCCAGTGGCTGCTGGCGCGAGAAGGCGAGCAGCCGCGCAGTCAGCTGCGCGGCGCGCTGCGCGCCCTCGGTCGCATTGTCGAGGCCGTTGCTGATGCGCCGATCGATATCGGCGGGCAGGCGGCGCCGCGCCATGTCGAGCGAGCCGATGACGACCGCGAGCATATTGTTGAAGTCATGGGCGATGCCGCCGGTCAGCTGGCCAATCGATTCCATCTTCTGCAACTGGCGGACCTGCGCCTCCATCGCCGTGCGCTGTTCCGCTTCGCTGACCAGCCGGTCATTGGCATCCGCGAGTGCGCGCTTGGCGGCGATCGCCTCCACCATGCGGCGGCGGGCGTTGCGCAGCGCCAGCAGGCCCAGGATGATGACCAGCGCGCCGCTGACCGCCAGGCTGGCCGTCACCATGGTGGTCAGGCGGTTGGCCTCGGCACTGCGCAGGCGCAGCAGCTGCTCCTCGCGCGCCTTCATCCCGGCGATATGGGTGTGAATCGTCGCCATCGCCATCAGGCCGGGGGCGAAGGCGTTGGGATCGACCGGCAGGCCGCGCCGGCGCAGTTCGATGCCGCCCTCCAGCAGGGTCAGTCGCTGGTCGAGCATCCGCCCCAGCGCATCGACGGCCGCTGCCTGGTCCGCATTGTCCTGCACATCGGCGCGCAATTGCGCGATCTCGCGCGGCCAGTCCGCCTTGAACGTGTCGAACGGCCCCAGAAAGGGATCCTGCCGGGTCAGCATATAGCCGCGCTGGGCGCTTTCGGCGGCCTGCACCCGCGACAGGATCACCGACAAGCGGTTTTCGACGCGCAGCGTGTGGTTGACCCAGCCGATCTCGGCTTGCTGGCTGCGATAGAGCCAGATGGTGCCGCTCACCGCAACGACGACGGTGGCAAGCGCGAGCAGCAGAACGACGATGGATCGTTCGGGGCGGAGCGCATTCATCTGGTCTTAATGGGCAATTAACAACGGTGGGGCAACCCGATTGTGTCTGTCATGCGACGGGTCGTTGCGGTTATGTCCGGGCACTTCGTTGAACCGGTCGGCAGATAGGGGGCGGGATGATGGACAGACGCGATTTTCTGGCGCGGGGCCTGGGCGGGCTGGGTGCCCTGTCGCTGGCGGCGGGGGGCGATGCGGCCAGCCTGTTCGATCCGCTGGCCGGGCTGGAGCCGATCCGCGCGACGCCCGATCGCATCTTTCGCATCACCGTCTGCCTGCGGCCCTTCCGCGCCGCCGGGCCGCGCATTGCGGTGGAAGAGGTGGGTCGCACGCGGGTCGTCCATCATTATGGCCATGGTGGCAGCGGCTGGTCGCTGTCCTGGGGATCGGCCGAGGTTGCGGTCGGCATGGCGCTGGCGGAGGGGATGACGGATATTGCCGTGATCGGCGCTGGCGCGATCGGCCTCACCACTGCGCTCACGGCGCAGCGTGCCGGGGCGAAGGTGACCATCTATGCCAAGGAGCAATTTCCCGACGTGCGATCGGCGCGGGCGACCGGCACCTGGTCGCCCGATTCCCGGATCGCGATGGAGGGCGGCGTCGATGCCGGCTTTGGCGATCGCTGGGAGGCGATGGCGCGGCGATCCTTCGCTTTCTATCAGGGGCTGCTCGGCCTGCCGGGCGATCCGGTGGAATGGACCGACCGTTACATGCTGTCGGACGGTCCGGCCGTGGCGCCTGCCGTCGAGAGGGTGACGCCGGAGCGGCCCGATCGCTTCATTCGGCTGGAGGAGCGGCTGCACGACATCATGCCGCGATCGGTCGAACTGACGCCGGGGACCCATCCCTTCCGCACCGAGCGGGCACGGCGCAGCAGTTCGCTGACCTTCAATGTCGCCGATCTCGCCCACCAGCTGACCACGGATTTCCTGATCGGTGGCGGCCGGATCGTGCCGATGGAATTGCATGAACCCCAGGACGTGACGCGGCTGAAGCAGAAGACCGTCATCAACTGCACCGACTATGGTGCGCGGGCCTTGTGGCGGGACGAGAGCATCGTGCCGGTGCGCGGCCAGATCGCCTGGCTGATCCCGCAGGCCGGCGCCACCTATGGCGTCTATCATGACAAGCTGGCGATGCTGGCGCGGCGCGACGGCATCGTGGTGCAGGAGGTCGGGGAGGACGACTGGTTCGGCTATGGCGACGCCAACGAAGCCCCCGACCGCGCCGCCGCCGAGGCATCAGTGCGCAAGCTGGCCGGCTTCTGGAAATAGCGCGGCGCCGTCCAGGCCCCTCCGTCCCAGCCTGTCAGGCGAAGACCAGCGACTGGTGCGCGCCGACCCCGGCCTTGACCCCGGACGCGGAGGCAAAGGTCGCATTGTGCATGGGGGAGGTGGCGTCACCGGCGGCATAGACGCCGGGCACCGAGGTCAGGCCCCAATTGTCGATGCGGATGAAGGGGCCGGTCGGGCCATCCTCCAGCGCGCAGCCGAGCTGGACCGCGACATCGCTGCTGAGCCGGGTTCTGGGGGCGGTGAAGAGGGCCGACACTTCGATCGTCCGGCCGTCGGCCAGTTGCACGGCGCTCAGGGCGGGCGCATCGCCGATCAGCGCGACGACGGGCACCCGCTCGATCGCGACGCCGCGCGCTTCCAGCCGGGCGCGTTCGGCATCGTCCGGCTCATATTGGCCCTGGGTGAAATAGGTGGATGGCCCCCAATCGGGGATCAGTGCGGCTTGATGCGCGGACATCGGATGGTTGGCGATGATGCCCAGCGGATGGTCGCGCACTTCATAGCCATGGCAATAGGGACAGTGCAGCACCGTCTCGCCCCAGCGTTCGGCCATGCCGGGGATCGACGGCAGCTCGTCGCTCACGCCGGTCGCCAATATCAGCCGCCGGGCCAGCCGGGTTTCGCCGCTGGCCAGGGTCAGGGCGAAGCCGTCGCTGGTCTTGATGGCATGGCGCACTTCGCCGGCCAGCATCCGGGCGGTGGGATAGGCGAGCAACTGGCGCGCGGCATCGCGGATGATGGCGCGGGGCGTGCGGCCGTCCTGCCCCAGGAAACCATGGGCGGCGTCGGCAAAGCGGTTCCGCGGCAGGCCGGCATCGATCAGCAGCACATCCTGCCGCGCGCGGGCGAGCTGCATCGCGGCCGACTGGCCGGCAAAGCTGCCGCCGATCACGATCACGTCATGCATGGGTCTTCCTTTCAATGGCTGTGCCGAATCACGATACTTGATAAGTTACATAATCCGATCAGCCTAATTTGCAACAATTGATGTTGCGTGATAGGCGAACGGAAAAGGAGACGCCTGCGATGCAGCTGGATGCGCGCCTGTCGAGAATGCTGCATATCCTGATCCATATGGATCGGCTGGACGGTCCGATGACGTCGGAGCTGGCGGCGCAGATGCTGCGCACCAATCCGGTGGTGGTGCGGCGGACCATGGCGGGCCTGCGCGACGCGGGCTATGTGCGATCGGAAAAGGGGCATGGCGGCGGCTGGACCCTGGCCCGTCCGCTCGACGCGATCCGTATCCTCGACATTTATCGCGCGGTGGGCGAGCCGCGCATCTTCTCGATCGGCCCGGCCGACCCCAATCCGCAATGCCTGGTCGAACAGGCGGTCAACGCCTCCATGGCGGCCGCGATGCAGGAAGCGGAGGCGATGCTGATCGCCCGGCTGGGGCAAGTGACGCTGGCGCAGATCGCGGCGGACTTCGACCAGCGCTATGCCGCGCTGCTGGAGACCGGGGCGATCGAGCCGCTGACCGGCCATTGAGCCAAGCGGCTTGCCAACCGCCTGTGGCGCGGCCATCAGGCGGGGCATGCAATGGCAATTCTGGATCGACCGCGGCGGCACCTTTACCGACGTGGTGGCACGCGACCCGCAAGGGGTTCTTCACACCGCCAAGCTGCTGTCGAGCGACCCCGAGCGCTATGCCGACGCGGCGGTCGAGGCGATCCGGCGGCTGACCGGCGCGGGCGCCGGGCCGATCCCGCCCTGCACGCTGCGGATTGGCACGACCATCGCCACCAATGCCCTGCTGGAGCGCAAGGGCGAGCCGGTGCTGCTGGCGATTACGAAGGGTTTCCGCGACGCGATCCGCATCGGTTATCAGGACCGGCCGGACCTGTTCGCGCGGCGGATCGACCTGCCGCCGCCGCTCCATGCCGATGTCGTGGAGATGGACGAGCGGCTGATGCAGGATGGCACCATCCTGACGCCGCTGGACGAGGTCGCGGCGCAGGCGGCGTTGCAGCGCGGCTATGATGCCGGGCTGCGCGCGGTCGCGATCGTGCTGATGCACGGCTATCGCTATCCCGCCCATGAGCAGGCGCTGGCGCGGATCGCCCGGCAGATCGGCTTCACCCAGATTTCGGTCAGCCATGAGGTCGCGCCGCTCATCAAGCTGGTCGGGCGGGGCGACACGGTGCTGGCCGACGCCTATCTCTCGCCGGTGCTGCGCGCCTATGTCGACGGGCTGGGCGCGGCATTGGGCGAGGACGCCGACATGCTGTTCATGCAGTCCAATGGCGGGCTGGCGCGCGGCGACCTGTTCCGCGGCAAGGATGCGGTATTGTCCGGCCCGGCCGGCGGCATCGTCGGCCTTGCCCGCACCGCCGAGCAGGCGGGCTTTGGCGAGGTGATCGGTTTCGACATGGGCGGCACGTCGACCGACGTGTCCCATTATGCCGGCAGCTATGAACGCGACAATGAGGCGCGGGTGGCGGGCGTGCGGCTGCGCGCGCCGATGATGCGCATCCACACCATCGCGGCGGGCGGCGGCTCCATCTGTTCGGTGGTCGACGGGCGTTTTCGCGTCGGCCCGGAATCGGCCGGCGCGGTGCCGGGGCCGGCCTGCTACCGGCGTGGCGGACCGCTGACCATCACCGACTGCAATGTCATGCTGGGCAAGGTGCAGCCCGATTTCTTCCCCAGCCTGTTCGGCCCCAGGGGTGACCAGCCGCTGGACCGGGACGCGGTCGAGGCGCGCTTTGCCGACATTTGTGCGCAGGTGGAGGCGCAGACCGGCCGGGTGATGACCGCGCAGGAGGCTGCGCAGGGCTTCATCGCCGTCGCCGTCGCCAGCATGGCCAATGCGATCAAGCGCATCTCGGTTGCGCGCGGTCATGATGTCGCGCGCTATACGCTGGCGAGTTTCGGTGGGGCGGGCGGGCAGCATGCCTGTCTGGTCGCCGACGCATTGGGCATGGACCGGGTGATGATCCATCCGCTGGGCGGCGTCCTGTCCGCCTATGGCATGGGCCTGGCCGACCGGCGCGCGGTGCGCGAGCGGACGCTGGCGCTGCCGCTGGACGGTGCAGGCGCCGATCTGCTGGCTGTGGCGATCGCCGACCTGACGGAGCAGGCCCGCGCCGACCTGCCGGAAGCGGCGCGGAGCGAGACGGTGCTGCGGCTGCGCTATGATGGCACCGACAGCCTGTTCGACGTGATGCTGGGCGATCGGGCGGCGATGCTGGCCGATTTCGAGGCGCAATATCAGGCCCGCTTCGGCTATGGCAGCACCGGCACCGTGCTGGTCGACATGGTGCGGGTCGAGGCGATCGCGCCGACCGCCGAGGATATGGGCAAGGTTGCGACCATCGCGACCCAGGCAGCCGCGCCGCTGGCGCAGGTGATGCTGGCGGGCACACCGGCGCCAGTGTTCGACCGGGCGGGACTGACGCTGGACAGCACCGTCGATGGCCCGGCGCTGATCAGCGATCCGGTGTCGACCACGGTGGTCGAGCCGGGCTGGCGCGCGCGGCTCGATGCGATCGGCAATCTGGTGCTGACCCGTCATGCGCCGCGCCCGGCGCCCGCCGCCGACGATGGCACCGCCGTCGATCCGGTCCGGCTGGAGGTGATGGGCGGCCTGTTCATGGCGATTGCCGAGGAAATGGGCGCCGCGCTTCAGCACAGCGCCTCCTCGGTTAATATTCGCGAGCGGCTCGATTTCTCCTGCGCCCTGTTCGACGCAGCCGGCAATCTGGTCGCCAATGCGCCGCACATGCCGGTTCACCTCGGCAGCATGGGGGAAAGCATCCGCGCGGTGATGCGCCGGCGCGGGATCGGCGCCGATGGCCGGGCGATCGACGGGCGCGGCATGTTGCCGGGCGACGTCTATGCGCTCAACGCCCCCTATGATGGCGGCACCCACCTGCCCGACGTGACGGTGGTGATGCCGGTGTTCGTGGATGAGACGGCGCCCGCGCCTGCCTTCTATGTCGCGGCGCGCGGCCATCATGCCGATATTGGCGGTATCTCGCCCGGCTCCATGCCGCCCGACAGCCGCAGCATCGAGGAAGAGGGCATCGTCCTCGATAATGTCCTCGTGGTCGATCAGGGCCGCTTCCTGGAGGGCGATCTGCGCGCCTTGCTGGGTTCCGGCCGCTGGCCCTCGCGCAATGTCGACCAGAATATCGCCGACCTGTCCGCCCAGATCGCCGCCTGTGCCAAGGGCGCTGCCGAGCTGCAGCGGATCAGCGGCGATTATGGCGCCGATGTCGTGGCCGCCTATATGGGCCATGTGCAGGATCAGGCCGAGGCGGCAGTGCGCCGGCTGATCGATCGCCTGTCCGACGGGCACTATCGTTATGCGATGGACAATGGGGCGGAGGTGGTCGTCAGCGTGACGATCGACCGGGCGGCGCGCGGCGCGACGGTGGATTTTACCGGCACGTCGGACCAGCTGCCGGGCAATTTCAACGCGCCTTTGTCGGTCGCGCGCGCGGCCCTGCTCTATGTGGTGCGGACCCTGGTGGACGAGGCCGTGCCGATGAATGACGGCTGCCTCAAGCCCATGACTTTGGTGGTGCCAGAGGGATCGCTGCTGCGGCCGCTTTATCCCGCGGCGGTCGTCGCCGGCAATGTCGAGACCAGCCAGGTCGTCACCGACGCTCTGTTCGGTGCGCTGGGCGTGATGGCGGGCGCGCAGGGGACGATGAACAATTTCACCTTCGGCAATGCGCGCCACCAATATTATGAGACGATCTCGGGCGGATCGGGCGCCGGGCCGGATTTCGACGGTGCCGATGTGGTGCAGACCCACATGACCAACAGCCGCCTCACGGACCCCGAAATATTGGAAAGCCGATTCCCGGTGCTGCTGGAGGAATTTTCGATTCGGCCCGGATCGGGCGGCGCGGGCGCGCATCATGGCGGCAATGGCGGGCTGCGCCGCATCCGCTTCCTGGAGGATATGACCGCCGGCATCCTGGCCAACCGGCGCAGCGTGCCGCCCTTTGGCCTCGACGGTGGCGCGCCCGGCGGGCTGGGGCGCAACTGGGTCGAGCGTGGCGATGGCCGGGTCGAGATGTTGGGCGCGACCGGATCGGCGCAGATGGCACCGGGCGACGTCTTCGTGATCGAGACGCCGGGCGGCGGCGGATTCGGCAAGGGCTGATCCGCCTCCGTCCGCGGCAAGCGAACGGAGGTCGGGAGGCGGGGTGTTAGTCCCGCCAGCTCTTGTCGGTACGGTCGATCAGGCGGACCATCGCCTGGAAATCGGGCACGCCGACGCCGACCGGCAATTGCACACCGGCAAGATCGCGCTGATGCACGGCGATGACGTCGGCCGGGATCTCCACCGGCGTGCCGGCGGCGCAGGCGGCGACCTGAATCTCGCAGGCGCGCTGGAGCATCCATTGCATCAGAAAGGCTTCGGGCAGGCTCTTGGCCATCACCAGCGTGCCATGATTGCGCAGCATCATGATTCGCCGCGCGCCCAGATTGGCGATCAGCCTTTCGCCTTCCTCCGGCCGGATCGTGACGCCTTCGAAGTCATGATAGGCGATCCGCCCGGCAAAGGCGGCGGCGTAGAAATTGATCGGCCGCAATCCTTCCTGCGTGGCGCTGACGGCCATGCCTGCGGTCGTATGGGTGTGGATGATGCAATGGGCGTCGGCCAGGTGGCGGTGGAACACGCTATGCTGGGTGAAACCGGCGCGATTGACCGGATAGGGGCTGCCGTCCAGCACATGGCCGTCAATGTCGATCTTGACCAGGTTGGACGCCGTCACCTCGCTGTAGAGCAGGCCGAACGGGTTGATGAGGAAGGCGTTTTCCTCATCGGGCACGCGCAGGGTGATGTGATTGTAGATCAGTTCCGACCAGCCGAAATGGTCGAAGATGCGGTAGCAGGCGGCGAGCTGCTGGCGCGCCTCCCATTCGGCAGGCGACATGTCGGGCTGTCTGGCGGCACTTGCCATGGCCATCCTCCTTTATATTATGGACGCCACTATCCTCCGCTCGACGCATTCTGTCGAGGGAAAGGGCGTGAAAGCCCTGCAGGGGTTGAATTTGCCCGACTCTGCTGGTAGGGCGCGCCCCACATGCCTCAGGGTGACCTGTGGCGACTCACGGATTTTTATATTCGGTCGGCCCGTCGGGAGGGTTTCATTCCTGGCGATCCGCCCGTTTTCGATTGGAGATTGACGGACTTATGCAGATCATCGTTCGCGACAACAATGTCGACCAGGCCCTCCGCGCGCTCAAGAAGAAGCTGCAGCGTGAAGGCGTGTATCGCGAAATGAAGCTGCGTCGTCACTACGAGAAGCCCTCGGAAAAGCGTGCGCGCGAAAAGGCGGCTGCTGTCCGCCGCGCCCGCAAGCTGGAGCGCAAGCGCGCCGAGCGCGACGGCGTCCGTTAAGGACTGCCGATATCAGGACGGCCGGTTCGCGGTCGTCCTGACTCTTTGCTGATTTCCCGTTCTTCATTGCGAGGCGTTCGCCCATGTCCACGACGGCTGTCCCCCTTCGTCCTATCGCCAAGGGGTCGCTGACGCGACTCTGGATCGGCGTCGCCGCGATCGCGCTGGCGGCCGGTGGTCTGGCCTGGGCAGGGCAGCAGGGCGTGGAAGCATCGCCTGCCGCCTTCCTGACGCAGAACGCCCATGCCAAGGGCGTGGTCACGACCGAGTCGGGCCTGCAGTATCAGGTGCTGGAAGAAGGCAGCGGGCCGAGCCCGACGACCGCCGACGTTGCGCTGGTGGGCTATAAGGGCACGCTGCTCGACGGCACCGTGTTCGACGAGAATCCGCAGACGCCGATGCCGGTCGACGGCGTGGTGCCGGGCTTCTCCGAAGGCCTGCAGAAGATGAAGAAGGGCGGCAAATATCGCCTGTGGATCCCGCCGCAGCTTGGCTATGGCGAACAGGCCGCCGGCCCGATCCCGGCCAATTCGGTGCTGGTGTTCGATGTCCAGCTGCACGACTTCAAGTCGCGCGCGGAAATCATGCAGATGCAGCAGCGGATGCAGCAGATGCAGGGTGGCATGCCGCAGGGCGCCGTTCCGCAGGGCATGCCGGGCAACTGATCCGATCGATCCGAGAGTAGAGAAGGGCCCGGTTTCCGGGCCCTTTTTCTTTTGTGATCAGAGCGCTGTCTGAAAAAAAATGCGCGAAAGGGCGCATTTTTGATGCGGCACCGGCCCACACCCCCACCCGACCACCGGTGCGGCTGCGCCAGAGGCGCAGTCCGGACAAATGCTCAGAGGCTCGCCTGATCGCCGGGTGCCGATGGCGGGAAGGCGAGGCCTTCGGCGCTGCCAATCTTTTCCTCGCCGGTGAACAGGCGGTCGAGTCGCGCCTTCACGTCGCGCCGATATTCGACGCAGGACACCGAACGCGGCGCGCCGATGTCGATATCGTCGGCGATCGCCGACTTGATCCGTTCCAGTGCGTCATTGTCGAGGATGCCGGCCCGATGCAGTTCCCGGCAGAGCTGGACCATGCCGGCGGCGGTCGCCTGAGCCCGCATGCCGACATTGGTCAGTTCGAAATGCAGCTTCTTCTGCTGCTCCATTGCCACGGTCATGCCATTCTCTCCTTTCGCTTTAGGATAGAAGCGCAGGAGCAATCGTTACGTTCCGGGACGCATTCGTCAATCGCCGTTTTTATCGTCGCTTTTCAGGATGGTCTGCCCTGCCAGAGCCTTGGACCGTTCCTCCAGATAGACCTTGATCATGGCGACGATCGGATCGGCCAGGAACAGGCCGAGGATACCGAACAGCGCGCCCAGCAGGATCTGCGCCGCCAGCACCAGCGCGGGGGGCAGATCGGTCGCGCGCTTGGCCACCATCGGCACGATCAGATAGCCGTCGATGATCTGTACGGCCATGTAGACGCCAAAGGCATAGAGGCCGGTATGGGTGCCGCCCGAAAAGCCGACAAGGACGATCAGCACGCCCGAGATGATCGCGCCGATATTGGGCAGGAAGGCGAGCAGGCCGGTGAGGATGCCGAGCAGGCCCGCCATCGGCACGCCGCCCGCCCACAGCAGCAGCCATACGCCCACGCCCTCCACCGTCATGCCGATCAGCCGGCCGAACATCAGCCGGCGCAGGGTGAAGGCCATCTTGTCGGCGACGGTGTAGAAATGGGCGCGCTTGTCCATCGGCAGCATCCAGGCGACGCCACGCTCGTACAGCTTGGGTTCGACCGCGATGAAGATGGCCAGCACCAGCATCATGACGCCGCTGGTGATTGCGCCGACGGCGGTGCCGACGGCGGCGGTAACCCGGCCCATGGAACTCATCGCCTGCTGGGCCAGGCCCTTGAGGTCTTCGGGCGTGGTGGTGATGCCAAGCTGCTGCATCCAGCCGCCGACCCGCTCCACCTGCGCCTCGACGATGGTGCGCATCGCCTGCGCCTGGGCGGCCAGGCTGGAGCCGGTGAGGTAGAAGGTATAGGCGAGGAAGGCGACGACGGCGAGCAGCACGATCGTCAGGCGCCAGCCCCGGCCGATCGGCAGCACGCGGCCGAGCAGGCGGGTGCCGCCATCCATCATGGTGGTAAAGACCAGCGCGCCCAGGATCAGCATGATCGGCTGGGCCAGCAGCACGATCAGGGCGATGCCGATCGCCATCGCGAACCAGACGCCCGCCCGCTTGATCTCATGCTGGACCAGCGGGCTGCGCAATTCGCTGGGGCCGGGTTGCTCGATATGCTGCTGCTGCGCGTCGCTCAAACCCGGAACCCCCAATTAATGGCTGTGAACTATTTCGCCTCGGTAACGCTCTGGGGGCGCAGGCTGTTCCCGGCGCGACCGCCACGGAAGGCATGGAACCAGCTGAGCGGATTCCAGCTCGAATCGCCGTCCAGGCTGAAGGTGATGAATTCGGCGCGGCCGCCGATCGCTTCCCACGGCACCGGGCCGCCCAGGCCATTTTCCTCCAGCGGGGCGCGGCTGTCGGCGCTGTTGTCGCGATTGTCGCCCATCAGGAAGACATGGTCGGCGGGCACGCGGACCGGGCCATACCAGTCGAGCGCGCTCGGCCCCATGTCGATCGTGACATAGGTCTTGCCGTTGGGCAGTACTTCCTGCCGCACCGGCAGTTCGCACCAGCTCTTGCCCGCCTTGTCGGTCACCAGCGCGCCGGGGAACTGCATCGGCGGGCAGGGGGCGTTGCCGTCGACGGCCAAGCGCAGGGGCTTGAGCACCTTCTGCGGCACCGGCACGCCGTTCAGGATCACCTGACCGCCGCGCACTTCGACAATGTCGCCGGGCAGGCCGATGACGCGCTTGATATAATCCTCGCGCCGGTTCTGGGGGCTGACGATGACGATGTCGCCGCGCTCGGGCAGGTGGCCCAGGATGCGGCCCTTCAGGAAGGGCAGCGGATGGAAGCTGGGGCTGACATAGGACCAGCCATAGGGGAATTTGCTGACCACCAGCCGGTCGCCCTTCAGCAGCACCGGCATCATCGATTCCGACGGGATGTAGAAGGGTTTGGCGACGAAGCTGTGGAAGGCCAGCACGGCGAGGATGAGCAGCACGATGCTCTTCACCTCATGCCACCAATTCACCCCGCTGCTGCCGGCCCCGCTGTTGTCTGCCTCCTTGTCGTCGGCTGCCGTTTCGGGCGCGGCGGGGGGCAGGGGGTCGGTTTGGGTCATGTCGACTGCCGTCATGGAAGGGCTATGCTCGGATGGGGAGGGCGGCCCGCTCAAAGCGGCAGCGCCTCGATGATGACGAAGGCCTGGGCCCATGGATGATCGTCCGTGAGCGTCAGGTGAATGACCGGCTTGTAGCCCGCCGGCACCATCGATGCCAGCCGCTGTGCGGCGCCGCCGGTCAGCGCCAGCGTGGGCGCGCCGCTGGGCGCATTGACGACGCCGATATCCTTCATGAAGACGCCGGCCTTGAAGCCGGTGCCGACCGCCTTGGAAAAGGCCTCCTTGGCGGCGAAGCGCTTGGCCAGCGTGCCGGCTTTGGTAAACGGCCGGCGTTCCGCCTTGGCCTGCTCGACATCGGTGAAGACGCGCTGGACGAACCGGTCGCCGAAGCGGTCGAGCGAATTCTGGATCCGCTCGATATTGCAGAGATCGGAGCCGAGGCCGATGATCACGCTTCGGCGGCCTTCATCGGGCTAGGTCCATCTGTCGGCGCATTTCGCGGATGCTGGCTTCCAGCCCGCCGAAGATCGCCTCGCCGATCAGGAAATGGCCGATATTGAGTTCGGCGATCTGCGGGATGGCGGCGATCGGCGCGACATTGTCGAAGGTGAGGCCATGGCCGGCATGCGGCTCGATGCCGTTCTTGGCGGCGAGCGCGGCGGCGTCGGCAATGCGGCGCAGCTCGACCGCGCGGGCCTCGCCGGTCAGATGGGCATAGGCGCCGGTATGGAATTCGACCACCGGCGCGCCGAGTTGGATCGCGGCCTCGATCTGGGCGGCGTCGGCCTCGATGAACAGGCTGACGCGGATGCCGGCGTCGGTGAGTGCGGCGACGATCGGGCGCAGCACTTCGATCTGGCCGGCGGCGTCCAGGCCGCCCTCGGTCGTGCGCTCCTCGCGCTTTTCCGGCACGATGCAGGCGGCATGCGGCTTGTGCTTGAGGGCGATGCCCAGCATTTCCTGCGTCGCCGCCATTTCCAGGTTCAGCGGCACGTCGAGCGCCGCCATCAGCATCGCGATATCCTCGTCGCGGATATGGCGGCGATCCTCGCGCAGATGCGCGGTGATGCCGTTGGCGCCGGCCTTCACCGCCAGCAGCGCGGCCTTGACCGGATCGGGATGTTCGCCGCCCCGCGCGTTGCGGATCGTCGCCACATGGTCGATATTGACCCCCAGGCGCAGCGGAACGGCCGCCATCTTACTGCTTCCGGCTGCCGGGCTTGATCGCCGGCACCGCTTCCAGTTCGGGCGGCAGCTGATCGGCGTCATAGACCGGGAAATTGATGCTCACGAGCGGGTAGAAGGGGACGCCCAGGTCCACTTCGCCGGCCGAACGATCGACCAGCGCCACTTCGGCGACGACGATGCCGCCTTCGCGCTCGACCGCCTCGATCGCCTGGCGCGAGGACAGGCCGGTGGTGACGACGTCTTCCACCATCAGCACTTTCTGCCCCGGCGATATGGCAAAGCCGCGGCGCAGTTCGAACACGCCCTCGGGCCGTTCCAGGAACACCGCATCCTTGTCGAGCGCGCGGCCGACTTCATGGCCGATGATCAGGCCGCCCATGGCGGGCGACACGACCAGGTCGATCTCCTGGCGCAGCTCGCGCGGCAGCTGCTGCACGGTGGCGCGGGCCAGCTTGCCGGCGCGTTCGGCATTCATCAGCACGCGGGCGCACTGCAGGTAATTGGCGCTGCGGCGGCCCGACGACAGGATGAAATGTCCTTCGAGCAGCGCACCTGCTGCCCGGAATTCTGCCAATACTTCTTCGTCGGTCATTCCGCCCTGTTCCACTATTCCGTTGCGGGAGGTCGCGCAAAAACGGCGCCCGGCCCGCCCATATCGCACGGGCATGACATGCCCATGATCGCGCACCTGTGCGCGAGGTGCGAGATAGGCGGGAGCGGGAGGCGTTGCAACAGCGAAGAAAATCTGGTCCACACTGACTTGAGGCAGAAAAATTCGTTGCCTATAAGCCGCCACATAGACCGAACGGGCGGGCACGACGCGAAAGTGGACGTTCCCGTTGCAGCGGCAACAAGGGGTTAGGGGTAGATGAGGCTATGAAAAAGGTGAGATCGCTCATTCTGGCCGGCTTGCTGGCAATGTCGCCGGCAACGGTGATGAGCCCGATGGCATTGGCGCAGGAGAATGCCGCCGCTGCCGCCCCCGCTGCTGACAATGCAGCTATATCGACCGAATCACCCGACAATGCGACGGCCCCTGCGGCCGAAGCCGCGCCCGCCGCCAAGGTCGCCGCGCCGCCGCGAATGAAGCCGACCGAAGGCATCGGCATGCCCAAGCCCGGCGAGATCACGCTGCAGGAGCAGTTCACCTCCACCGGCCACACCGCGCGCTGGCTGCACGACAAGATGCTGCTGCCGCTCATCACCATCATCTCGGTCTTCGTGCTGCTGCTGATGCTCTATGTGATGGTGCGCTATCGCCGCTCCGCCAATCCGGTGCCGTCCAAGACCTCCCACAACACCGTCATCGAAGTGGTGTGGACGCTGGTCCCGGTCCTCATCCTGCTGGTGATCGCGATTCCCTCGATCGGCCTGCTGGCCGACCAGTATAAGCCCGCGCCCAAGGATGCGCTGACCGTGAAGGTCACCGGCTATCAATGGTATTGGGGCTATGAATATCCCGACAACGGCATCCCCGAATTCGTGTCGAACATGCTGCCCGAGGACAAGGCGAAGGAAAATGGCGAGCCCTATCTGCTCGCGCCCGACAATCGCCTGGTCCTGCCGGTCGGTCGTCCGGTCAAGCTGATCATCACCGGCGCCGACGTGATCCACAGCTTTGCCGTGCCTTCGCTGTGGGTGAAGATGGACGCCGTGCCCGGACGCCTGAACGAGAAGAGCTTCACCATCGAGAAGCCGGGTGTCTATTATGGCCAATGTTCGGAACTGTGCGGTGCGCGCCACGGCTTCATGCCGATCGCGATCGAGGCGCTGCCCCCGGCCCAGTTCGACCAGTGGGTCCAGTCGCAGGGCGGCACGCTGAAGGGCGCAGCGGCGGAGAAGACGGCTGAAGCCGCTGCCGCTACTGCTGAAAAGAAGATCTGAGGGGTAGGAACGTCATGACCACCATCACCGCCGACCATCATGGCGATCATCATGGCGACCATGCCCATGATCATCATGATGCCGACCACAAGCCGGCCTTCTTCCAGCGCTGGTTCATGTCCACCAACCACAAGGACATCGGCACCCTCTATCTGATCTTCGCGATCATGGCCGGCCTGATCGGTGGCGCCATTTCCGGCCTGATGCGCATGGAATTGCGCGAGCCGGGCATCCAGTTCCTGCATATCTGGGTGCAGTGGAGCGACGGTCCCGCCGCGACGCTGGACCAGGCCTATCATCTGTGGAACGTGCTGATCACTGCCCATGGCCTGATCATGGTCTTCTTCATGGTGATGCCCGCGATCATCGGCGGCTTTGGCAACTGGTTCGTGCCGATCATGATCGGCGCGCCGGACATGGCCTTCCCGCGGATGAACAATATCAGCTTCTGGCTGCTTATCCCCGCCTTCCTACTGCTGCTCGGCTCCACCTTCGTGCCCGGCGGCACCGGCAATGGCGCGGGCACCGGCTGGACCGTCTATGCGCCGCTGTCGACCAGCGGGTCGGCCGGCCCGGCCGTCGACATGGCGATCCTGTCGCTGCACATCGCCGGCGCCAGCTCGATCCTGGGCGCGATCAACTTCATCACCACCATCCTCAACATGCGTGCGCCGGGCATGACCCTGCACAAGATGCCGCTGTTCGTCTGGTCGGTGCTGGTCACCGCCTTCCTGCTGCTGCTGGCGCTGCCGGTCCTGGCCGCAGCCATCACCATGCTGCTGACCGACCGCAATTTCGGCACCACCTTCTATGATGCGGCCGGCGGCGGCGATCCCGAACTCTACCAGCATCTTTTCTGGTTCTTCGGCCACCCCGAAGTCTATATCATGATCCTGCCGGGCTTCGGCATCGTCAGCCAGATCGTCTCGACCTTCAGCCGCAAGCCGGTGTTCGGCTATCTCGGCATGGCCTATGCCATGGTCGCGATCGGCGTGGTCGGCTTCGTCGTCTGGGCGCACCACATGTTCACCACCGGCATGTCGGTGAATGTGAAGATGTATTTCACCGCTGCCACCATGGTCATCGCGGTGCCGACCGGCATCAAGATCTTTTCGTGGATCGCCACCATCTGGGGCGGGTCGATCAGCTTCAAGACGCCGATGGTGTGGGCGCTGGGCTTCATCTTCCTGTTCACCGTGGGCGGCGTGACCGGCGTGGTGCTGGCCAATGGCGGCGTCGACGACGTGCTGCACGACACCTATTATGTGGTCGCGCACTTCCACTATGTGCTGTCGCTGGGCGCGGTCTTCTCGCTGTTCGCGGGCTTCTATTACTGGTTCCCGAAAATGACGGGGCGCATGTATAATGAAGTGCTGGGCCAGCTCCATTTCTGGGTCTTCTTCATCGGCGTGAACCTGCTGTTCTTCCCGATGCACTTCCTCGGCCTGAGCGGCATGCCGCGCCGTTATCCCGACTATCCCGAGGCGTTCGCCTATTGGAACGGCATTGCCACCCGTGGCTATGAGATCATGGCGGTCGGCGTGCTGATCTTCCTGGTCAACGTCTTCTGGTCGCTGTTCGCCGGCAAAAAGGCTGAGGGCAATCCCTGGGGCGAGGGCGCGACGACGCTGGAATGGACGCTGACCAGCCCGCCGCCCTATCACCAGTTCGAGACCCTGCCGGTCATCGACTGATCGCCATGCGGGTGCCCGGCCTGGACCGGGCACTCCATCCCCCTGCGGCGGGGCAGATGGGTAGGACCGTCTGTCCATTTGCCGGAATCGGTCAGGGCCTGTATGGGGCGCCGGCTGATCGAAGAGGAGTTTATGGCCAGTTCGCCGCTTTCGTCCGGGGCTAATGCCCCCGTCCTGCCCGCTCATTGGCGCGATTTCGTCGCGCTGACCAAGCCGCGCGTGATGACGCTTGTGGTGTTCACGGGCCTGTGCGGGCTGCTCGCCGCGCCCGGCCATATCCATCCGGTGCTGGGCTTTACCGCGATATTGTGCATCGCGCTGGGCGCCGGCGCGGCTGCCGCGCTCAACCAGTGGTGGGAAGCCGATATCGACGCGAAGATGAAGCGCACCGCCAGCCGGCCGCTGCCCGCCGGGCGGATGGAGCGGCAGACCGCGCTGCATTTCGGCGTCGGCCTGTCCTTCTTCTCGGTGATCCTGATGGGGATGGCGACCAACTGGCTGGCTGCCGCGGTCCTGACCGTCTCGATCCTCTTCTATGTCTTCATCTATACCATCTGGCTGAAGCCCCGGACGGCGCAGAATATCGTCATCGGCGGCGCGGCCGGCGCCTTCCCGCCGGTGATCGGCTGGGCGGCGGTGACGGGCGACATCACCGCGCTGCCGATTGCGCTGTTCATGCTGATCTTCTTCTGGACGCCGCCCCATTTCTGGGCGCTCGCGCTGTTCGTGAAGACCGATTATGCCGCCGCCGGCATTCCGATGCTGCCGGTCGTTTCGGGCGAGGTCGTGACCCGGCGCCAGATCCTCTTCTACACCTTCATCATGGCGGTTGCCGCGCTGGCCCCGGTCGCGCTGCACCTGACCGGCGCGATCTATGGCACGGCGGCGCTGGTCGGCACCGCGATCTTCGCGGCCATGGCCTTCCAGGTCTATCTGCGCCGCGAAACCGAGCCCGCGCGCATGGCGCCGGAAAAGCGGCTGTTCAAATATTCGATCCTCTATCTCTTCCTGCTGTTCGGGGCAGTGGTCGTCGACCGCTGGCTGCTGGCATGAGTCCGGAAGATCAGGATCAGGTGCGCGCACGGCAAAAGTCCCGTGCGCTGGTGACCGGGCTGCTGCTCGGCTTCCTCGCCATCCTCTTCTTCGCCATCACTTTGGCGAAGATCGGCGCGAGCCATAATATCTGATGGCCTCGCTCCCGCCCTCGCCCTTTGACCGCGACCGCCGCAACCGGCGGACGCTGGTGGCGATGGCGGGCATCGGCCTGGCGATGCTTGCCCTCGGCTTCGCCTCGGTCCCGCTCTATCGCATCTTCTGCCAGACGACCGGCTTTGGCGGCACGACCCAGCGCGCGGCGGCCGATGTGAAGCTGACCCCGGTGGCCGGGCGGACCATGTCGATCCGCTTCGATTCCAATGTCCAGCCCGGCATGCCCTGGGAATTTCGCCCCGAACATCGCACCGACACGGTGACCGTCGGCGCCCGCGACATGGCGATTTTCATTGCGAAGAACCTGTCCGACAAGCCGGTGACCGGCACCGCCAGTTTCAACGTCACACCGACCCAGGCCGGCGCCTATTTCACCAAGATCCAGTGTTTCTGCTTCACCCAGCAGACGCTGCAGCCCGGTGAGGAAGTGCGCATGCCGGTGATCTATTATGTCGATCCCAAGATATTGCAGGATCCCGACAACAAGGACACGCAGCAGATAACGCTCAGCTACACCTTCTATCCTGTTGAGCAGGGGAAGCAGCCAAGCTAAGCTGACGAGAATAACCGAAAAACAGGGAAGAGGTAGAAACCGTCATGGCAGGCGCCAAGAACCACGATTATCATATCCTTCCGCCCAGCATCTGGCCGCTGTTCGGCTCGATGTCGGCGCTGGTGATGGCGATGGGCGCGATCATGTGGATGCATCCCGACGCGATGCCTGCCGGCGGTGGCTGGATCTTCCTGATCGGTGTGGCCGGTGTCCTCTTCACCATGTTCAGCTGGTGGAGCAATGTGATTGCCGAGGCGCATGCCGGCGATCATACGCCGGTGGTCCAGCTGCATCTGCGCTATGGCATGATCCTGTTCATCGCGTCGGAAGTGATGTTCTTCGTCGGCTGGTTCTGGGCCTTTTTCGATTTCTCCCTCTTCCCCAGCGAACTGGCGCCGATCGAGGGGATGTTCCCCTCCAAGGGCATCGAGGTGATGAACGCGTTCGAGCTGCCCTTGCTCAACACGCTGATCCTGCTCTGCTCGGGCACCACCGTCACCTGGGCGCATCATGCGCTGATCCACGGCGATCGCGAAGGGCTGAAGAAGGGCCTGTGGTGCACGGTGATCCTGGGCGCGCTGTTCAGCTGCATCCAGGCCTATGAATATATGCACGCGCCGTTCCCGTTCGGCGGTTCGCCCTATAGCTCGGCCTTCTACATGGCGACCGGCTTCCATGGCTTCCACGTGCTGGTCGGCACCATCTTCCTGGTGGTGAACCTGATCCGCGCCTATAAGGGCGACTTCACCCCGCGCCAGCATTTCGGCTTCGAAGCGGCCGCCTGGTACTGGCATTTCGTCGACGTGGTGTGGCTGTTCCTGTTCGCTGCCATCTATGTCTGGGGCGGCTGGGGCGCGCCGATCCACGGCGGCTGATGGTTCAGGGATGACGGCGAAGGCGACAGGCATGGACCTGCTTGCGGCCTCCGCCCGCGGCCTTTGCCCCCGTTGCAGCGCACCGACCCTGTTCGAAGGGCCGGTGCGTTTTGCGTCGGGTTGCCGCCAGTGCGGGCTCGATTATGGCCAATATAATGTCGGCGACGGGCCGGCGGCTTTCCTGACGCTGATCATCGGCGCGGTCATGGTCGCGCTGGCGCTGACCCTGGAACTGACCCTCCATCCGCCGCTATGGCTGCACCTGCTGCTCTGGGCGCCGCTGACCGCCGGCGCCGTGGTCGGCAGCCTGCGCGTCGCCAAGGGCGCGCTGCTGACGGTCGAATATCGCAAGGATGCCCGCGAGGGGCGGGTGGTGGAGAAAAAGGACGCATGAGCGGGCGGCGCATCCCGATTGTTCCGACCCTGCTGGTCTGTGTCGCGATCGCTGTCATGATCGCGCTCGGCATCTGGCAGTTGCAGCGCCGGGGCGAGAAGGAAACCATGCTGGCGCTGGCCGCCAGCAATGTATCGCGCCCGGCCGTCGCCTTCCCCAAAATGCCGCCGGTGCCCGACGAACTTCTGTTCCGCCCATCCTCGGTCCATTGCCTGCGCGTCGTCGGCTGGCAGGTGGAGGCGGGGCGCGCCGCCGATGGATCGACCGGCTATCGCCATATCGCCCAATGCACGACCGGCGCCGAAGGGCCGGGCGCGCTGGTCGCGGTCGGCGTCGGTCAGAAGCCGGATGACAAGCCGGCCTGGACCGGCGGGCAAGTCGAAGGCTGGATTTCTCAGGAACCAGACCATCGTTCGCTGATCGCGCGGGCAGGGGGCAAGACCATGCCGCTGCGGCCGATGCTGGTCGCGCGCGCAGCACCGCCGGGCCTGAAACCCATGGCGCCGCCCAGCACCGCCGACGTGCCCAACAATCATCTCGCCTATGCGGTGCAATGGTTCATTTTTGCCGCGCTGGCGGCAATAATCTATCTGCTTGTCCTGCGCCGGCGCAATGCGGAGCCACCAAGGCCGTCGTAAAGGCTTGCCCCGGCGCGCGTGCGTCGCTACCGCGCTTTCCCATTATGCAATATGTCAGCACCAGGGGCAGCGCACCGGCGCTCGGTTTTGAAGATGTCACGCTGGCGGGCCTGGCGTCCGACGGTGGGCTGTACGTGCCAGAGAGCTGGCCGCAATTTTCCGCTGCCGACATTCGCGCCCTCGCTGGCCTCTCCTATGTCGAAACCGCCGTGCGCGTCATGGCGCCGTTCGTCGCCGGATCGCTGAGCGAGGAGGAACTGCGTGACCTCTGCACCGCTGCCTATGGCCGGTTCAGCCATGACGCGGTGACGCCGCTGGTCCAGCTCGACAATCGCCACTGGATGCTGGAGCTGTTCCATGGTCCGACCCTGGCGTTCAAGGATGTCGCGCTCCAGCTGCTCGGCCAGTTGTTCGAGCGGTTCCTGTCGCGCCGCGACGACCATCTGACCATCGTCGGCGCCACATCGGGCGACACTGGTTCGGCCGCGATCGACGCGGTCGCCGGCCGCGAGAAGGTCGACATCTTCATGCTGCATCCCGAGGGCCGCGTGTCCGACGTGCAGCGCCGCCAGATGACCACGGTGCTGGCGCCGAACGTGTATAACATCGCGATCGATGGCAGCTTCGACGATGCGCAGGCGCTGGTGAAGCGCATGTTCAACGACGCGGACTTCAAGGCGCGCTTCAACCTGTCGGCGGTGAACAGCATCAACTGGGCGCGGCTGATGGCGCAGGTCGTCTATTATTTCTACGCCGCCGTGCGGCTGGGCGCGCCCGATCGCCCGATTGCCTTCTCGGTGCCGACCGGCAATTTCGGCGATGTCTTCGCCGGCTATGTCGCGTCGAAAATGGGCCTGCCGGTCGCCAAGCTGGTGGTCGCCACCAACGTCAACGACATATTGCACCGCGCTTTGTCGGAGGGCGACTATAGCCAGGGCCAGGTCGTGCCGACCGCGACGCCCAGCATGGACATTCAGGTCAGCTCCAATTTCGAGCGGCTGCTGTTCGATGCCGGCGGCCGTGACGGCCTCGCGCTCGCCCAGCAGATGCAGGGTTTCGAGGCGAGCAAGGCGATGCGCCTCACCAATGCCCAGCGCGAGGGCGCGGCCAACCTGTTCACCTCCGCCCGGATCGATGCCGACGGCATGACCATGGCGATGCGCTGGGCGTTCGACGCCGCCGGCCAGGTGATCGACCCGCACAGCGCCATCGGCCTCGCCGCCGCGCGCGAGGCGGACATCGACCCGTCGATCCCCGTGGTGACGCTGGCGACCGCCCATGCCGCCAAGTTCCGCGATGCGGTGGAACGGGCGACCGGCACGCGGCCACCGCTGCCTGCACGGGTCGGCGACCTGTTCGCGCGCGAGGAAAGCTATGCCAAGCTGCCCGGCACGTTCGAGGCGGTGACCGCCTATGTCGCGGAGCGGGCGACGCCGCGCGGCTGATCGCGGGTTGATCCCCTCTCGACAGGAGCGGCGCAAGAGACGATGAGGCCCCCATGGAACTCAAGACTCTCATCGGCGAACCCTGGTCCGACTATGGCCTGATCGACTCGGGCAACGGCCGCAAGCTCGAACGCTATGGCCGTTTCCGCTTCATCCGCCCCGAACCGCAGGCGATGTGGGCGCCGGCGACCGAAGACTGGCGCGCCGACGGCGAATTCATCCCCGGCTCTGACGAGGATGGCGGCGGCCGCTGGTATTATGACAAGCCGGTCCCGGCCGAGGGATGGCCGCTGCACTGGAAGGAAGTGACCTTCCAGTCGAGCTGTACCCCCTTCCGGCATCTGGGCTTCTTCCCCGACATGGCGCCGGTGTGGGACTTTATGCGCGCCAGCACGGCCGACAAGCCCGAGGCCGAGGTGATGAACCTGTTCGGCTATACCGGCGTCGGCACGCTGGGCATGTCGGCGGCGGGCGCGCGGATGGTCCATGTCGATGCGTCGAAGAAATCGGTGGCGCAGGCGCGGGCGAACGCTGACCTGTCGGGCATGGGCGACCGGCCGATCCGCTGGATCGTCGAGGATGCGGCCAAGTTCGTCGCGCGCGAAGTGCGGCGCGGCCGCCGCTATGACGGCATATTGCTCGACCCGCCCAAATATGGGCGCGGCCCCGACGGCGAAGTCTGGCGGCTGGAAGAGGATCTGCCGGGCCTTATCGCCAATTGCCGCCAGTTGCTGGACGCGGACAGCCGCTTCCTGTTCCTCACCGTCTATGCGGTGCGCATGTCGGCGTTGGCGATCGGCGAATTGCTGCGCCAGGCCTTTGCCGACCTGCCCGGCGAGGTGGAAGCGGGCGAACTGACCGTGCGCGAGGAAGCCCGCGGCCTGCTGCTCCCCACCGCCATCTGGGCGCGCTGGAAGCGGTAAACGGAAGGGCGACGCCTGAAAGTCCTCTCCCGCCTGCGGGAGAGGGTTGGGTGGGGGCTTTTCTAAGACGACCCTCATGATAGGCTCTGCCGATGCCCAGCATCGGCCCGACCAGTCCCAACGCCGCACGTCTGCGGCGCAACGCAACCGAATGTGAGCAACGGCTATGGGCCGTCCTGCGCAATCGCCAGCTTGAAGGCTTCAAGTTCCGGCGCCAGGCGACGGTCGGGCTGTTCGTGGTCGATTTCCTCTGCGCCGAATGTCGCTTCATCGTCGAAATCGATGGCGGGCAGCATGATGAACGGACGGATGCGTCGCGCACGGCGCAACTGCAATCGGCGGGCTATGTGATCCACCGGTTCTGGAATCATGATGTGGTCGAGAATTTCGACGGCGTGGTGGAGCGGATCAGGCTGGAGCTGCTTGCCGTTCGAGAGACGTAAGCAAGAAGACCCTCACCCAACCCTCTCCCGCAGGCGGGAGAGGGCTATTACGCGCGTCGCCTTACTTCCCGACCTTGATTTCGAACAGCTTGGGCCAGTTCTTGCCGGTGATGAAGACGCGGTCGCTCTTGGCGTCATAGGCGATGCCGTTGGCGACGGCTTCGCTGTCGGTGACGCCGGCCTGCTTGCGCAGCGGGGCGACGTCGATCCAGTCGATCACGCCGCCGCTGCGCGGGTCGATCCGGGCGATCTTCGTGTCATACCAGACATTGGCCCAGATCTCGCCCTTCACCCATTCCAGCTCGTTCAGCCGATCGACCGCGCGGCCGTTCCAGGTGACGGTGATGCGGCGCTGTTCGCCCAGCGTTTCGGGATCGAGGAAGCGCAGTTGAGCGCTGCCGTCGCTCATGATGATCGACCGGCCATCCTGGGTCAGGCCCCAGCCTTCGCCTTCATAGCGGAAGGTGGAGAGGGGCGAGAAATCGTCCAGCTTCCACACAAAGCCCTGGCGATGGCGCCAGGTCAGGCTGACCAGCTTGCCGCCCCAGTTGACGATGCCTTCGCCGAAATAGGGCTGCTCGACGACACGGCGCTGCTCGACCTTGCCGGTCTTGAGCGCGACCTTGCGAATCTCCGACTGGCCTTCGAGGCCGGTGCTCTCATAAAGCGCGCCGTCGAGGTAGAAGAGACCCTCGGTGAAGGCTGCCGGATCATGCGGATAGGCCTTGACCAAGGTCCAGGGCGTTTCCGCCCGCGCCGGCATGGTCAGGGTGAGGGCGCACAGCACCGCCAATAATATCCGTTCGCTTCGAGCGAAGTCGAGAAGCCTGCGTGCAGCGGTTCTTGACAGGCTCGAACCGAACGGCTGTTGGTGCCAGGAACAAGGCTTCATTCGGCGGCCTGCGCGGCGATCGCGGTGGCAAGCCAGGCGGGCAGGGTGGCGGGATCGATCGCTTCGACCCGTTGCAGCTCGATCGAGAGGCCAAGGTCGGGCAGGGCGGTGCGCTGGCGCTTCTCGTCGGCCTGCTCCAGCGGTACGGCAACCAGTCGCCGGTTCACCTTGTTGCGATAATGCATGCGCGCGGTGTTTTCCTGCCCGACATAGCAGCCCTTGTCATAATCGACGCCGTGCAGTTCCTCGGCATTGGTTTCCAGCCACAACGTCTGGTCCTGCCCCAGTTCCGCCGCGCCTTCGAACACCCCAAGCGACAGCCGATGGGCGCGGAACGCGGCGGAGGCGTCGCCATCGCTCGCCGGCGCCAGCCAGCGCGCGCCCAATTCTGGCAGGCGCGGGTCGCGGGGCTTGTCGGCCGCATCGATCGCCCAATGCACCGCCAGCGTCTCGTCGCGCGCGATCACCACCTTGCGCCGCAGCCGGTATATGGTCAGCCGCTTCGCCAGTGCGTCGGCCTGCGCCCCCTCGCAGTCGATCAATATATCGCCGTCGTCGCCCCACAGGATGAAGTCGAACAGCGCCTTGCCCTGCGGCGTCAGCAGCGCGGTCCAGCGCGCTTCGCCGTCTTTCAGCGTCAGCACGTCGCGGGTCAGCAGCCCCTGCAGGAAGGGACGCGCCTCTTCGCCGGAAATGCGCAGCACCGCGCGGTCGGTAAGGGTGGTATCGGTCATCGGCTTTAGGTAGGACAGTTATGCCTGATTACCAACCCGTTCGGGCTGAGTCCTTCGACTGCCTGCTTGCAGCAGGCGCTCAGGATAAACTTCACCAAAGGTGAAGTCGAAGCCCTTGCCTGAGCGGAGCGAAGGCCTCACTGCGTTCGGCAGTGCCCTTCGACTTCGCTCAGGGCGAACGGAATTATAAAGCGGAAACCACGCCATGACCCAGACCTTCGACATGATCCTCAAGAACGGCACCGTCCATACGCCGGGCGGCGCGGAGCAGGTGGATGTGGGCGTGCGCGGCGGCAAGATCGTCGCCATCGGCACCAGCCTGGGCGATGCGGGCGAAGTGGTCGACTGCACCGGCCTCGACGTGCTGCCCGGCTGCATCGACAGCCAGGTGCATTTCCGCGAACCGGGGCTGGAATATAAGGAGGATCTGGAATCGGGCAGCCGCGCCGCGGTGCTGGGCGGCGTCACCGCCGTGTTCGAAATGCCCAACACCAATCCCAATACCGACACCGCCGAGCGGGTGCATGACAAGCTGAAGCGCGCCCATCACCGCATGTGGTGCGACCATGCCTTCTATGTCGGCGCGACGGCGGAAAATGCCGAGCAGTTGAAAGAGCTGGAGCGGATTCCCGGCACGTCGGGCGTCAAGATCTTCATGGGCGCGTCGACCGGCAGCCTGCTGGTGGATGATGACAATGCGTTGGCCCGCGTGCTGGCGTCGGGCACCCGCCGCGTCGCCATCCATGCCGAGGACGAGACGCGCATGAACGCGCGCAAGGATTATCGGGTCGAGGGCGATCCGTCCTCGCACCCCGTCTGGCGCGACGATGAAAGCGCGATGATCGCGACCAAGCGGATCATCGCGCTCGCCCGCAAGGCGCGTCGCCGCATCCACATCCTGCACGTCACCACCCCGGCGGAGCTGGAATATATCGGCCAGAACAAGGATGTCGCGACCTGCGAAGTCACGCCGCAGCATCTGACGCTGGCCGGCGAGGACGCCTATCCGCGGCTGGGCACCTATGCCCAGATGAACCCGCCGATCCGCAGCGCGGCGCATCGCGACGGCCTGTGGTTCTGGCTCAATCAGGGCGTGCCCGACGTGCTGGGCAGCGATCATGCGCCGCACACGATCGAGGAAAAGGCGAAGGTCTACCCCGCCTCGCCCAGCGGCATGCCGGGCGTGCAGACGCTGGTGCCGCTGCTGCTCAACCATGTCGCCGAAGGGCGGCTGACGCTGCGCCGCTTCATCGAACTGACCTCGTCGGGGCCGCAGCGCGTGTTCGGCCTCACCTGCAAGGGCCGGATCGCGCTCGGCTATGATGCCGACTTCACCGTGGTCGACCTCAAGAAGAAATGGACCGTCGGCAAGGAGTGGCTCGCCTCGCGCTGCGACTGGTCGCCGTTCGACGGCATGGACCTGACCGGCAAGGCGATCGGCACCATCATCCGCGGCAACCGCGTGATGTGGGAAGACAGCCTGGCCAATCAGGCAGTCGGCGAGCCGGTCCGGTTCGAGGCGACCGAGTTCAACTGATCGGGATCAGGCCGTCGCCAGCCGGTTGCGGCGGGCGGCGGCATAGCTGTCGCTGGCGAAGAGGATGAGGCCGAGCCAGATCAGGCCGAAGCTCAGCATCTGGCCCTGGCTCAGCGTCTCGCCCAGCAGCACCACGCCGCACAGAAATTGCAGCGTCGGCGCCAGATATTGCAGCAGCCCCAGCGTCGCCAGCGGCAGGCGCTGGGCGGCGGTGGCGAACAGCACCAGCGGCACGGTGGTGACGCCGCCGGCCAGGATCAGCAGGCCGGTGGTCGACACGTCCTGGCCAAAGCTGATGCCGCCATGGCCCGACAGCCAGATCAGGTAGCCGATCGCCGGCGCGACCAGCAGCAGCGTTTCGACGCCCAGGCCGGTCATCGGCGCAATCGGGGTGAGCTTGCGGATCAGGCCATAGAGGGCGAAGCTGATCGCCAGCGCCAGGCTGATCCACAGGGTGGTGAGCGCGGCCGCAGCCAGGATGGCGACGCCGATCGCGGCGATCGCGATCGCCAGCATCTGTCCGCGCCGCAGCCTTTCCTTGAGTATGACGACGCCGAGGCCCACGCTGACCAGCGGGTTGAGGAAATAGCCCAGGCTGCAGGCGACGACATGGCCGTCATTGACCGCCCAGACATAGACCAGCCAGTTGATCGCGATCATCACCGCCGATGCCATCAGCGGCAGGACCAGCCGGGGCGTCCGCAATGCCGCGACGAAGGCGGCGAGCCCCTTGCGCGCGGCCAGCAGCACCAGGATCAGGATGACCGACCAGATCACCCGCTGGGTCACGATCTCGATCGGGTCGACATGATGCAGCAGGCGGAAGAAGAGCGGCAGCATCCCCCAGATGCTGTAGGTGCCGATCGCGGCGATGACGCCCTTGCGGGTTTCGCTTTCCGCTATGGTCACAGGATTCCGCCGCCCAGGAACAGGCGCAGCGCGCCGAAGGCGGCGACGATCAGGCAGAAATTCTGCCCGCCCTTTTTCGACGACATCAGGCCGATGAAGGCGCCGAACAGCGCCATCGGCACCAGCAGCCAGTTGAGCGCGCCGAGCAGCGGAAACACCGCCGGGATCATCAGGACAAGGGTGACAAGACCGATCAGGGCTGACAGAAGGTTGAGCATAGTCCGACTGATGGCGGCTTTGCTGTCCCGGAACAAGACAAGCGACCATGCCACCCGGCAGAAACTGGCCCTGCGATGGGGTAGGGGCGTCTATGCACCCTGAATGCGAACGGAAAGTCCCGCTATCCGTTCTATGTGCCGGGTTATGAAGGAGCGAGGCGGATGGCGATTTCCCGACAAGTTGGTGTGATGGCGTTGCTGCTGGCGCTCGCGGCCTGTGGCAAGGGCGGCAAGGACGGCAATCTTGCCGCGCTGGACGACCAGTTGACCAACGATGCCGCGGACCCGGCGGTCAAGGGCGCGCTGGCCGATGATATCGTCGTCGATCCCAATCTGGTCGGCCAGTCGAACCGCAATGCCGTGCGCAGCGCCGATCGTGCCGCCAATGGCGCCCTGCCGGTGCTGAGCGGCGACGCCGGCAAGGCGCAGGCGGAAGCGGCCAAGCTGGTCGGCGGCAAGCTGCTGTCCGCTCCGGCACCGGTCAGCGGTCCGATCAAGAACAGTCCGATGACGCTGGGCGGGCTGGCGCGCGAACAGGCGCAACTGGGCGGCGGCGGCAATGCCGGCTGCGCCAAGAAGCTGGTCTATGGCATGCAATGGGCCAGCCGCATGCCCGATCCCTTCACCCTCTATCCCGGCGCGCAACTGACCGAGGCGGCGGGTGCGGAAAAGGATGGCTGCACCCTGCGCGCGGCGAGCTTCGTGACGCCGGTGCCCAAGCAGGGCGTGATCGATTATTATTATACCCAGGCCCGCCGCGCCGGCTTCGATGCGGAACATCGCATCGTCGAGGGCGACAATGTGCTGGGCGGCACGCGCAAGGCCGATGGCAGCGCCTATTTCATCGTCTTCACCAATGCGCCGGGCGGCAAGACCGGCGTCGACATCATCGCCGATCACGGTCGATAAAAGGGGGTCATAAGGGGGAGAGGGCATCGTCCCCCTTTGTTGAACTGGAGCGCTTTGTTTCCAAAACGGAAACGATCTGTCGTCCTTTTGCCGGCTACAAGCCCGACCCGTGCATCGCTACATCCCCTGCAACAACAGGTGGGATCAAGGCGATGCAACACTCCGTCTTCAACCGGGCCGATACGGCCAATGACAATGTCGGCGAACCCTTTGACGCGCAGGAGCGCCAGGTGCTCTGGCTGGCCGATAGCGATCCGGCCAGTTCCGTGCCTTCGGTCCGTGCGCCGCTCGGCCGGTTGCGCAGCTTCCTGCGCGGCCCGGAGCCGACCTACACCCTGGCCAATCCGCGGCTGGAAACGCTGCGCCAGAGCGCGATCATCCTGCGCACTGGCCGGTCGCTGACCGGCGAGGAGCTGGAGGCGTTCGATGCGGCGGGTTTCTCGCGCGAGCAGCTCGACCTGCTGCGCGTGCTCTACATGACCGGGGATGCCCGGCGGGCGGTGGTCCGTGCGGCCTGATCCTTCCGGCAGCGCGTTGCGCCAGCAGCCGATGCAGGCGCTGGAGATGCTGCGCGCATTCCATCTGGCGCATCCGCGCGTCGTCACGCGGCTGGCGCTGTTCTTCCTGATCCTGTTCGTGGAAATCGTCCTGTTCAGCGGTATCAACGGCATGGTCGATGATCTGCTGGTATCCTTCGTGGCGACGGTGGCGGCGTCGCTCTTGTTCCTGCCGATGATGGTCAGCGGCCAGGCGCGGTGATCGTGGATGCCGCGCCCGGCTGGCGCCAGCCGGGCGGAGCGTGTAGCACCGGTCCGACGCGGCAGGAGAGCGGACGGGACGGCGCCATGGATCTGGATGATTTGCGCAGCTTTGCCCAGGTCGTGCGCCATGGCGGCTTCAGCGCGGCGGAGCGTGCCACCGGCGAACGCAAGGCGAAGCTCAGTCGCCGGGTCGCGCGGCTGGAACAGGTGTTGGGCGTTCGCCTGATCGAGCGATCGACCCGCAATCTGCGCGTGACCGATGTCGGCCGCGAAATCTATCGCCAGTGCGAGACGATCGCCGAGGGGATCGACGCCACCCAGGCGATTGCCGCGCGCGCGCGGTCGCAGATCAGCGGCAATTTGCGCATCGCCTGCCCGCCGGGGCTGGCCCGCTATCTGCGCACCGATGTCTTCGCCCGGTTCCTGCTGCTCTATCCCGATGTGCATCTGGAAATGCATATCAGCAGCCAGCGGATCGACCTGATCCAGGAACGGTTCGATGCCGCCTTTCGCGTGGATATCGACACCGTGCATGATCAGGCGCTGACGATGCATCAGCTTGGGCGGCTGGACCGCATCCTGGTGGCCGCGCCGGCGGTGGCGGCGCAGGGTGCGGCAACGACCATCGCCAGCCTTGCCGGCCTGCCGACGTTGAGCGTGGGCGAGCATGTCGAACATGATGAATGGCTGCTGATGAACGGGCAGGGGCGACAGCATGTCGTGGCCCATCATCCCCGATTCTGCAGCAATGATTCGGCGACGGTGCGCGATGCGGCGGTGGCCGGACTGGGCGTGGCGCTGCTGTCGTCAGCGGCCTGTTCGGTCGAGCTGCAACAGGGGCGGCTGGTGCATGTCCTGCCCGACTGGCGGACCAGCGAGGGCATCGTCCATGTCCTCTTCACCGCGCGCACCGGCATGTCGCCGACCTTGCGCGCGTTCATCGACTATGTCGCGGAAAGCTTTCCATCGCTGACGGGCGGCCCGCTGGCCTGAACGGCCGTCAGCGCAAGCCCGCTTCCTTGGTCAGGCTGTACAGCCCGCCGACGACCAACCCGAGCGCCAGCATGTGCGCCGAAAATTCGAAAACAATATCAACCATCATCGATCCCCACCGATTGGAAGCGATCCTTCTGCGGCCATGCGCCTAACAAGCCATTAATGCTGATGGGAAAGAAGGGGCGCGCTTGACGCTGTTCTGCGCCGACCATAGCATTCCGTCCCAGGCAGGCATGGTGTCGGGAGGCAGTTTCCATGGAGGATATCGCCCAGGAACGTGGCCCCGGCTATCGTTACTCGCGCCGTGCTACCCTGCCGCTGATCCGGCAATTGTCGGTGGTCCCCAACTGGCGCAACGCGCTGCTGCTGGCGCTGCAATGGGCGGCGATGATCGCCGCATGCACGATCGCGATCAGGATAGACCGATGGCCGGCCTATCTGATCGCCGGCATCGTCATCGGCACGCGTATCCAGGTCCTGGCGGTGATGATGCATGAGGCCTGTCACGGCATGCTGTTCAGCAACCGGCGCGTCAACGACCTGATCGGCGACCTGTTCGTGGCCTATCCGCTGGCGCTGAGCATCGATCTCTACCGTGTCGCCCATATGGTGCATCATCGCCATACCAACACGATGCGCGACTATGATTATCGGGTGCAGCGCAAGGATGTCGACCAGCATTTCCCGAAAAGCGGGCGCGCCATGGTCGTGCTGCTGCTGCGTAGCCTGTCTGGCCTCAACTATTATCGGGCGGCGCGGGCGGCGCGAATCTGGTCGCCCTTGTCCAATTTCCACAATCCGATGCGCTTCGGCTTCGATTTCCGGCTGGCGCTGCGCGTCCGCTACATCGTCTGGGCGGTGCTGGTCTATGGCGCGATCCTGTGGTCGCCCTGGCGCTGGCAGATATTGGGGCTGTTCATGATTCCCCAGTTCATCTGGGCCAATGTGTTCAACCGGTTGCGGGCGATGGCGGAGCATAATGGCGTCACGGACGAGACGGAAATACGCGGCACGCGCACCGTTATCCCGACCCTGATCGACCGGATCCTGATCGGGCCGCTCAATGTCAGCTATCATCTGGAACATCATCTGTTCCCGTCGGTGCCCTGGCATAATCTGCGCCGCTTGCACCGGCATCTGATGGCGTCCGATCCGCGCTATGCGCGCGATGCGCATGTCACGCAGGGCTATTGGGGGGTGATACGCGAACTGATGCCGCCGCCCGCGGTCAGTGGTCCCGATCGGCAGCAGGTTCCGGTCGAGGCGAATCCGTAACCCGAAGCGGCGCACGGATCAGGGAATGACCAGTTCCATGCTCGCCTTCACCCGGTTGAGCGCCAGATAGCTGTGATAGCTGGCGACCGATTCATTTTCCGCGAACAGGCGGCGGGTGATCGCTTCGTAACTGCGCATGTCGGGCGCGACGATCAGCATGATGAAGCTGCGGCCGCCGGTGACATAATAGCATTGCTGCACTTCGGGTGCGTCGCGGAACAATTGCTTGGCCTTGTCGACGCGCGCCGCCTTTTCATCGACCAGATTGACCTCGACGATCGATGTGACGCCCAGGCCCACCTGATCGGGATCGACGATCGCGACATTGCGCACAATCACGCCGCTGCGCTCCATCGCGGCGATGCGGCGCTGCACGGCGGCGGTCGACAGGTTGACCGCCTCGGCAATCGCGCGCTGCGGCATGCGGGTGTCGCGCTGGATCAGGCGCAGAATCGCCCGGTCGAAATGGTCGATCTTGGTGGTCTGGCTCATGAAATGAGTAATTGTTGCATTTGACTGGCCAATCAAGAGCGCCTTTCTCATGTCGATGATGATATTTCCCGTCACCTGAATTTTCGACAGGCGGAATGCGAGCATGAACCAGTCACGAGCATCCGGCGCGATCCTGGCCGGCATCTTTTGCGGTATGGGGGCCGGGGCGCTCTGGGGCCTCGTCTTCCTGGCGCCCGAGATCGTGCCGGGCTTCAGTCCGCTTGAACAGGCGATCGGCCGTTATCTGGCCTATGGGCTGATGTCCGTGCTGCTGGTTGCGCCGCGCTGGCGGGCGATCCGGCCGCTGCTGACGCCGCGCATATTGTGGGCGCTGGCCTGGCTCGCACTGGCGGGGAACCTCTTTTATTATGTGCTGCTGGTGAGCGCGGTGCAGATGGGGGGCATTGCCATGACCTCGCTGGTGGTCGGCTTCCTGCCGGTCGCGGTGACCATCGTCGGCAGCCGACAGGCGGGCGCGGTGCCGCTGCGGCACCTGGCGCCTTCGCTGCTGCTCTGTGTCGCGGGTGCGCTGTGCATTGGCTGGCAGGCGATCGTCATGCCGGGCGGGGGCGCGGTGGCGACGCGTATCATCGGCTTTGCCTGCGCGGTCGGGGCGCTGATTTCCTGGACCGGCTTTGCGATCGGCAATGCCCATTGGCTGCGACGGATGGACGGGATTACGTCGCAGGACTGGAATTTCCTGATCGGCCTCGCGACTGGCGCGCAGGCGCTGCTGTTCCTGCCGCTGGTGCCGTGGCTGGGCAGTGGCACGCATGATGCGGCCGACTGGACCCGCTTTGCGGCTGTCGTGATCGCTGTCGCCCTGTTCGCTTCGATCGTCGGCAATGCGCTGTGGAATCGCATGACCCGGCTGCTGCCGCTGACCATGGTGGGACAGATGATCCTGTTCGAAACCGGCTTTGCCCTGCTCTATGGTTTCATTTGGGAAGCGCGGCTGCCGACGCCCTTGGAGGGCACGGCATTCGTGCTGGTGATCCTCTCGGTGCTGAGTTGCATCGCCGCCCATCGCCGTCCGATCCCGGCGGAGGCCAGCATCGCCGCCTGAATGCGTCCTTTCCCCTTTGGCGGAATCGCGATAGGGCGACAATCATGACCAATATCTTCCTTGTTATGGGCGGCGGCGCGGTTGGCGCGGCGCTGCGCTATCTGCTGGGGCGGTTCGCCGGGCAGATGGCGCCCGGCGCGGCCTGGCCCTGGGGCACTTTTGCCGCCAATCTGATCGGCGGTTTCGCCATGGGCCTGCTCGCCGGATGGCTGGCGCGTGGCAGCACGGCGTCGGGCGAACCGGTGCGGCTGCTGCTCGGCGTCGGCGTGCTGGGCGGTTTCACCACCTTTTCCTCCTTCAGCCTGGAGACGATGCTGATGATCGAGCGCGGCCAGATCGGCCTGGCGCTCGGCTATGCGCTCTTCTCGCTGGTCGGCGCGGTGGCCGCGCTGGCGCTGGGTCTTACGGTTATGCGGAGTGTTGCGGCATGAAGGGGCGTCCTCCCGGCAAATCCGGCGGTCCGGCACGGGGCGGCAAGCCCGGCGGTAGCAAGCCAGCAGGGCGCAGCGGCGCGCCCGGTCGCGCCCGTGGCGGCGCCAAGGCGGCAAGCGCGCGCAAGCAGGACGGCGACCGGCCATTCAAGCCCGGCACCAAGTCAGTGGGTAAGCCCCGGACCAAGGCACCCGCCGCCAGGGCGGCGGCCCCGGCCCCGGTGGTCGCGGCCAAGCCCAATCCGGCCAAGGGCGTCAGCCTGGACGTGCGGCAATATCGGGTGCAGGCCGATGACGATGGCATCCGCCTCGACCGCTGGTTCCAGCGGCATCTGCCCGATGTCGGCTTCAACATCGTGTCGCGCTGGTCGCGCACCGGCCAGTTGCGCGTCGATGGCGCCCGCGCCGCGCCGGGCGACCGCATTGCCGAAGGCCAGATGATCCGCGTGCCGCCGGCCGAGCCCAAGGTGGCGGCGGCCGACAAGCCCAAGCGCGTCCGCGTCATCGACCTGACCGAGGACGAGATCGCCTATGTCCAGGACATGGTGATCCACCGCGACAAGCAGGCGATCGTCATCAACAAGCCGCCGGGCCTCGCCACCCAGAGCGGGACCAAGACCGACGAGCATGTCGACCGGCTGCTCGACGGGCTGATCTTCGACGCGGAATCCCGGCCCAAGCTGGTCCATCGCCTCGACAAGGATACGTCGGGCGCGCTGCTGCTCGCCCGCTCCAGCCGTTCGGCCGCGCATTTCGCCAAGGCCTTTTCCAGCCGCACCGCGCGGAAAGTCTATTGGGCGATCGTCATCGGCGTGCCCAGCATCGACGATGGCATGATCGAACTGCCGATCACCAAGCAGCCGGGCACCGGTGGCGAGAAGATGCATGTGGACGAGGAAGAGGGCCTGCCCGCCCGCACCCGCTATCGCGTGATCGAGCGCGCCGGCAATCGCGCCGCCTGGGTCGAGTTGCAGCCCTATACCGGCCGCACCCACCAGTTGCGCGTCCATATGGCGGCGATCGGCCATCCGCTGGTCGGCGACGGCAAATATGGCGGCAAGGACAGTTTCCTGTCCGGATCGATCAGCCGCAAGATGCACCTCCATGCCCGCCGCATCCGCGTCGATCATCCCGATGGCGGCCGCATCGACATGAAGGCGGAACTGCCCGAACATTTCCTCAACAGCCTGATTGCGCTGGGCTTCGACCTGTCGCTGGGCGACATGCCGCTGGATGACGAGATCGACCGGACGCCGACCCGCGAGGATGAGAAGAAGGCGGCCCGCGCCCATGCCAAGCAGATCCGCAAGGGCAGGCGCGGCGAGCGGCGCGGTCGCGGCGAGAAATAAGGGGCGGGGCATGAGCAACCGCCTTGCCGTCTTCGATTGCGACGGCACGCTGGTCGATAGCCAGCACAGCATCTGCACCGCGATGGCCCATGCCTTCGAGGGCGAGAAGCTGGCACCGCCCGACCGGCTGGCGATCCTGTCGATCGTCGGCCTGTCGCTGCCCCATGCGATGGCCCGGCTGCTGCCCGATGCTGAGCCGGACTATCACCAGTTGCTGACCGATCGCTACAAGGCGGCCTTCCACGCCCTGCGCAGCGCCAATGCCGTGTCCGAACCGCTCTATCCCGGCATGGCCGATCTGGTGCGGGCACTGGACGGCGATGGCTGGCTGTTGGGCGTCGCCACCGGCAAGTCCGATCGCGGGCTCAACCTGTGCCTCGCCCATCATGATCTGGCCCATCATTTCGTGACCCTGCAGACTGCTGACCGCCACCCGTCCAAGCCGCACCCTTCGATGCTGTTGCAGGCGATGGCGGAGGCGGGCGCGGTGCCCGAAACCACGGTGATGATCGGCGATACCCATTTCGACATCGACATGGGGCTGGCCGCTGGTACCCGCGCGATCGGCGTCGGCTGGGGCTATCATGCGCCGGCCGAACTGGTGCAGGCCGGCGCCCATGCGGTGGCGATGGACAGCGACGAATTGCGCCGCCATATCGACGCGCCATGAACGACATGCCCCCCATCCCGCCGGTCGACCCGGAGAAGATTGCGCGCCAGCGCCATTTCGCGCTTGGCCTGTTCCGCCTGTCGGGCGCCTTCCTCGTCATGTTCGGCTTCCTCGCCATCATGCAGCGCTTTTCTTGGGTACAGGGTGACAAGGCCAAGGCATTCGGCCTGATCATGGTCGTTGCCGGCCTGTTCCAGTTCATCATCGTGCCGCGCCTGATGCTGGCCCTGTTCAAGCGGAGCCGCCCGTGAAGCGTTTCTACAAGGATGTGACGGTCGAGCCGGTCGAAGCCGGTTTCGCGATCCGGCTGGATGGCCGCCCGGTGCGCACGCCCGCCCGCGCTGAACTGGCGCTGCCCAATGCGGTGCTGGCTGAGGCGGTGGCGCAGGAATGGCGCGATCAGGGCGAGACGGTCGATCCGGCGACGATGGCCTTCACCGGCCTTGCCAATGCGGCGATCGATCATATCGCCGGCAACCGCGCCAAGTTCGCGGCCGACATTGCCGAATATGGCGGCACCGACATGCTCTGCTATCGGGCCGAGGGGCCTGAGGCGTTCGTCGCGCGTCAGGCCGCCGCCTGGGATCCGCTGCTCGACTGGGCGCGCGCCCGCTACGACGTTGCCTTCGTCACCACCCAGGGCATCATCCATGTCGCCCAGCCCGACGCGACGCTGGAACGGCTGGCGGCGGCGGTGGACGGACTGGATCCCTTCACCCTGGCCGGCCTGTCGCGGCTGGTGACCTTGAGCGGCTCGCTGGTCTGCGGCCTGGCGGTGCTGGAAGAGGCGTTCGACGCAGATTCCGTATGGGAAGCGGCCGAGATCGACGAGCGCTGGCAGGCCGAACAATGGGGCGAGGATGCCGAAGCGCTGGCCCGTTCGGCGCGCCGTGCGGGCGAGTTTGCCGTGGGTCGAGCCTTTTGCGGGATGGCACGAGCCTAGGGGGCTGGGAACGGGACCGCTCGTTCGTTCATTCTTGTGTTGGCGGATGCCCTGACTGCATCCGCCACATTGGATCAACGACCAGGGAGACCCTGACCTTGCAGTCCCGCCTTTTGGTTCCTGCCTTTCTTGCCCTTTCCACCCTCGCCGCACCGGCCCTGGCACAGGATGCCCCGGCAGCCACCGCTGCCCCCGCCGCCGGCCAGATGACCCCCGAACAGATCAACGCCTTCAACCAGGCGGTGACCGATTTCACCGCCGGCCAGACCGCGCTGCAGGCGGGCGACAATGCCACCGCCGCAACCAAATATGAGGCGGCGATGCCCGCCATCCGCACCGCGGTGGAGGTCGACCCGACCAAGATCGACAATGTCAATTTCCTCGCCAACGCGCTTTATGCCGATGCCGCTGCCCAGGGCGCGCTCGGCAAGATGGACAAGGTGATCGCGCTTTATGGCGAATCCCTGCCGCACTGGCGCAAGGTGGTGGAGGCCAAGCCCGCCGATGCCACCAGCCGCAACATCCTGGCCGGTATCCTGATCCAGCTCGGCAACCAGAAGCTGGGCGCGCAGGACAAGGCCGGCTCCGCGCCGCTCTATCAGGAAGCGCTGGGCCTGGCCCGCAAGTCGGCGGCGGCCAATGCGGCCGATCCGGTGACGAAGAATATCCTGCTGTCGGCGCTGATCGGCGCCAGCCAGGCGACCGACGATGCCGCGCTCAAGACCGAAGCGGCGACGATGAGCAAGGCGATGCTGGCCGACGGTTCGGTCGATGCGTCGAACAAGCCTGCCGCCCAGGCGCTGAGCGGCGTCAAGGCCGGCTGAGCATGAAGAGGCCTCGCCCGGTGATCCGGGCGGGGCCTTTGCCGGTCAGGCTTCGACCATGCCGGTAATCTTGTTGGCATAGACCATGCGGCCCGGCCCGAGCATGCCCAATACCTGCGGCACCATGTGGCGGGCGAGCGCGAAACAGCCCTCGCTGCGGCCGCACTTGCCCCAGGCAGCGACATGGTCCTCGCTGACATAGTCGGCGCCATGGATGACGATGGCGCGCATTTCGGCATTGTTGTTTTGCGGATCGAGCCCCGCCAGCCGCATCGATCGGCCATGCTGGCCATCATAAACGGTCAGCGTCTTGTAGGCGCCCGACGAGCTGGCGAGCGAATTGGGCTCGTTGGAAAAGCTCTGCAGCCAGCCCGAATGGCCCGGATCGGACCCGCGACCGTGCGACACCAGATAGCTGTTGGCCTGGCCACCGATCAGGTCGACGATATGGAACCGAAATTCCTTCGACGGAGCGTTGAAGTCGGCGATGGCGATGCGGTCGCGCAAAGTGAAGTCGCGCGCATGCTGGTCGAGTGCGGCCTTGGCCTCCTCCAGCAGCAGCGCATAAGGCTTGCGCGAAAAAATCGGTGCGGCCGATGGAGTCGCGGGAACCGGAGGGCGGTTCGCGGGTTCAGGCGCTACCGGAAGTGCGGCCTTGCCAACACTATCGGTCAAAAACGAAAGGGCGAGTCCGCTTAAAGCGAACTTCGTGAATTTGCGGCGATCCATGTGCCGTCTATAACAAATCAACGCCCCCGCTCCAAGACGGGGGCGCCCTTCGTCACAGGCTGCTATTGCCCGCTTCGTCCGCTCCCTGGCTCCCCTCGCCGTTTTCGCGCAGGCGCGAGGTCATGCCGCTGGCTTCGGCATCATCCAGAATCTGCTGCTGTTCCGACACGGACGGTGGCGGTGCCGGAGTCGGGGTGACTACATTTTCCGGCTCGGGCGGCAGCGCTTCCGGCTCGTTCACGATGACATTCTCGACCGGCGGTTCGACTAGATTATTGGTCGCCGGGGCTTCCTCTTCCTTCTTGCCGCAGGCGGCAAGCAGCAGCGCGCCCGACAGGGCGGCGAAGGTCAGGGGGCGGGCAAAATGGCGCATGGGGATCAGTCCTTGGCTGCGGGGGCGGTCGAATTGACCGCAGTGGGGTCGACGCGGCGGCTGGAGGCCTCGATCTTCTGGGCCAGCAGCTTGTCCCAGTCATAGGGATCGGCGCGGAAGTTCATGGTGCCGTTGCTGCTGGCAAAGGCGGTCCAGTAAAGCAGATAGACCGCGACCTGCGAGGGCAGCGACACGCGCTGGGTCTTGTTGGTGTCGATCAGGTTCTGGATCTGGCCCGACAGACTGGGATCGCTCGCCACCATCAGTTCGGCCAGCGATACCGGCTTTTCCAGGCGGATGCAGCCATGGCTGGCAAGCCGGTCATAGCTGGAGAATTTCCCGCGCGAAGGCGTGTCGTGCAGATAGACGGCGAAGGGATTGTTGAAATCGAACTTCAGCCGGCCGAGCGCGCTGTTGGGACCGGCGGGCTGGACGATGCGCTCGCCGCCCTCGGGCGTCTTCACGATCTTGTAGCCCTGCTTGGCCAGGGTCGCGCGGCCCTTGGGGAACAGCTCCTTCCTGGCGATCGACATCGGCACGTTCCAGGGCGGATTGACCACGATGGAATGGATGTTCGACGACAGCATCGGCGTCTGGTTGGTCGGGCTGCCGGTGACGGCGCGCATCGATGTGACGGGTTCGTCGCCCTGGAACACGGTCAGCACGGCGGCGGCGATGTTCACCTGGACGCGATTGACCGGCAATTCGCGCGGCATCCAGCGCCAGCGTTCCATATTGGCCATGATCGCGGCGATGCGATCATCCACCGACACGTTGAGCGCGGTCAGGGTGCGCGCGTCGAGCAGGCCGGTGGGGTTGAGGCCATAGCGGCGCTGCGCGCGTTGCAGCGCGGCGGTCAACGGCTCGGTGCCGGTGACGCTCTTGTCCTCCAGCGCCAGGCGGGCGCGCACGACATCGGCCGAGGCGCCGGCCGACAGGCTGGGCCAGCCGCCGGTGTCGCGGATCTTCTCATAGGTGGCGAGGCCCTTGCGCAGCCCGTCATAGCCCGAATAGGGCGGGGTCAGGCTGGCGGCCCATTGCGGCAGCCGATCCTCGGCAATCGCCTTGGCGAGCGAGGGGCGCGGATCGAAGGCGGCGGGGCGCAGCGCCCAGACCTCCAGGAAGTCGGCGGTATCGACCCGGCCGGTGCTGAGCGCGCGGCCGCGATCCAGCAATGCGTTCAGCAATTGCTGGCCGTGCATCGGTGCGGTCGGCTTACTGCGCGCCATCAGCCCTTCGGCCATGCCGCTCTTCAGCCATTCATTCGCCCAGCTGTCCTGCGCCTGCGACAGGGCCGGTAGCGGCACGGGCGGGGGCATCACTGCCATCGGCGGAGGCAGCACAACCTGGCCAGCCGGCGGCGCGCTCTGGGTCGGTGTCACTGCCGGCGGCTGCGCGACGGCCGGGATGGCGGCGGCGGCCAGCAGGGGCAGGGCGAGGAAACGGATCAAATCGGGACGGTTCATGCTGGACCAGATAGCGCAAAGCGGCCATCTATCAAATCGCGATAGCGGGAAAAGATCATGCTGCACGTCGTTCACCATCCCGCCTATGTCTCCCCGGCCACAGACGGCCAGCAGGCGCGCTTCGACAAATATGGCCTGGTGATGGACGTGCTGGCCGACAGTGGCGCGGCGATGACCGTTCATGCGCCCGATCCGATGCCCGCGTCCTGGATCGCGGCGGTGCATGATCCCGCCTATGTCGAAGAGGTGCTGGCGCTCGCCGTGCCGCCCGAAAAGGAACGGCGGATCGGCTTTCCGGTAACCGAGCGGGTGATGCGCCGGGCGCTGCTGTCGCCCGGCGGCACCTGGCTGGCGGCGAAGCTGGCGCTGGTCCATGGCTATGCCGCCAATGCCGCCGGGGGCAGCCATCATGCGCTGGCCGACAGCGGCGCGGGTTATTGCGTGTTCAACGATCTGGCGATCGCGGCCAACCGGTTGATCGCGGAGGGGGATGCGCATCGCATCCTGATCCTCGACCTCGACGTGCATCAGGGCGATGGCACGGCGTCGCTGATGGCGGGGCGGGGCGATGTCTTCACCATGTCGATCCATGCGGAGAAGAATTTCCCGGTGCGCAAGGCGCGCTCGAGCCTGGATCTGGGCCTGGCCGACGATACCGGCGACGCGGAATATCTGGCGGCGCTGGGCGAGATGCTGCCGCGCGTGCTGAATGATTTCGCGCCGGACCTGATCCTCTATCAGGCCGGGGTGGACGGTCATGTGGATGATCGGCTGGGCCGGCTGGCGCTCAGCGACGAGGGGCTGGCCGCGCGCGACGGGCTGGTGATGCGTCAGGCGCTGGCGCGCGCCATTCCGGTCGCCAGTTGCATGGGTGGCGGCTATGGCGCGGACCGGATGGCGGTCGCGCGGCGCCACGCCGCCTGCATGCTGCGGATGGCGTCAGTGGAGCGTGCTGTCTGAGGCGCTGGGCTTCGCGGCGCGCCCTTCCATCAGCTTCGCGGCGATCAGCCCGGCCACGCTCAGCGCGACCAGATCGCTCAGCGCCAGATAGAGGCTGTAGCCCCAGGGCGCATGGTTGAACACGGCCTGGCCGATATGCAGCCACAGCACGGTGGCGAGCGCGAACAGGATCGACACCCGCGCCCTGCTGTTGAAATCGCCGGTGACGAAGCGCAGCGCCAGCGCGATCAGCACGCCGGTGGCCAGCGCCAGCAGCAGCCCGCCGATCAGGCTGGAGCCGTCCATCACCGGGAAGCCGCCATTATTGTAAAAGAGCATCGCCACCGGCCCCTTGCCATAGAGGATGGTGCCCTGCGCCGTGGCGGGATCGGGGATGACATAGACGCCGGTGCCGCTGCGGGCCAGCGCCTGCGCCATCGCGGCCTGCAGATTGGCGCTCGCCTGCGGATCGGCACGACTGAGCGCCAGCGCGCTCAGGGGCGTGCCCCAGAAAAGGAAGCCGATGATGAACATGGCGAAACCGCCAAGCAGTCCGCCCAGGATGGTCCGCAGCATCATGCCTTCACTCCCCGTTCCAACGCGCTCCGACAGTGGAGGCTGATCTACAAACGCCGGGAAGGCAATGTCTTTCCGTGGAGCGGATCAATCCTTTGGACGGGCGGCCTTTTCGACCAGGCCCGACAGGCCTTCGCGCCGGTCCAGTTCGTTCAGCACATCGTCAAAGGGAATGCCGCAATCGGCCAGCAGCACCAGCAGGTGGAAGAGGAGGTCCGCGCTTTCGCCGACCAGTTCGGCCCGATTGTCGGCCATGGCGGCGATCACCGCCTCGACCGCTTCCTCGCCGACCTTCTGGGCGATCTTGCCCCGGCCGCGGGCGGTCAGCTTCGCCACATAGGATGCCGATGGATCGGCTTTCCGTCGCTCGGCGATGGTCTGTTCGAGGGTTTGAAGGGTCGCGCGCATGGGCTGCATCAAGCGTCCCGCGCGCGACCCGTCAAATGAATTTTACTTCTGCTTGCGGCGCGCGAAGAAGACGCGACCGGCCAGGACGGCGGCGCCCATGCCGAACAGCGCCATCTGTTCGGGCTCAGGCACCGGGGTCGGCGTGCCGCCGCTGCTGCCACCCGACGAGGTGCCGCCGCCGCTGGAGCCGCCGCACTTGAACCAGCACCAGGTGGCGTTGGCCGGGGAAGGGATGGCGAGGCCCATCAGGCTGGCCGAACCCGCTACGAGAAGAAGTTTGCTGATCTGCATAAAAGTCACCCTGTTTCAAAATGGACAAATCGCTTCGAAACGACCCTGCGCCCTGTCTACGCAGTAACCGTGCCAATTTTGCCAAGTGACGTTTTTCTGCGGTTGGCGACCGATGGCCGCCAAAAGCCTTATATGGTTAATGTCAATTAACCCGACATTTTGGCGCTTTTCCGCGCCTTAATGGCCCCGAACGGGGATGCCGGCGCGGGCCAGCGCCTGATGCGCTTCAGCAATATTATGTTGACCGAAGTGAAATATCGAGGCCGCCAGCACCGCGCTGGCATGGCCCTCGACCACGCCCGCGACCAGATGGTCGAGCGTGCCGACGCCGCCGCTGGCGATCACCGGGATCGACACGGCATCGGCGATCATACGGGTCAGCGCCAGGTCATAGCCCTGCTTGGTGCCGTCGCCGTCCATCGAGGTGACGAGCAGTTCGCCTGCACCGAGTTCAGCCAGACGCAGCGCATGTTCCAGCGCGTCGATGCCGGTCGGCTTGCGGCCGCCATGGGTGAAGATTTCCCACTTGCCTTCGCCCACCTTGCGCGCATCGACCGATCCGACGATGCACTGCGCGCCGAAGCGATCGGCGATGTCGGCCACCAGTTCGGGGCGGGCGACGGCGGCGCTGTTGACCGCCACCTTGTCCGCGCCCGCCAGCAGCAGGGCGCGGGCGTCCTCCGCGCTGCGCACGCCGCCGCCGACGGTGACGGGCATGAAGCAGACTTCGGCGGTGCGGCGCACCACGTCCAATATGGTGCCGCGCGCCTCATGGGTGGCGGTGATGTCGAGGAAGCAGAGCTCGTCGGCGCCGGCCGCGTCGTAGAGCTTGGCCTGCTCCACCGGATCGCCGGCATCCTTCAGGTCGACGAAATTGACGCCCTTCACCACGCGCCCATTGGCAACGTCGAGGCAGGGAATGACGCGGGTGCGGACGGTCATGACAATTTTCCTTTTTCCGTTCGCCCTGAGCGAAGTCGAAGGGCTCGCCCGAACATAGTGAGGGCCTTCGCTCCGCTCAGGCCTGGGCTTCGACTTCGCTCAGCCCGAACGGTAATATGTTCAAGCCGCCGCCTGCGCGACCGCAAGCGCGGTCTTGAGGTCGAGGCGGCCGTCATAGATGGCGCGGCCGGTGATGACGCCTTCGATCCCGTCATCGGCATGGAGGCTGAGGACGCGGATATCCGCGATCCCCGCCACGCCGCCGCTGGCGATCACCGGCATGTCGGTGGCGCGCGCGAGATCGACGGTCGCATCGATATTCACGCCCTTGAGCAGGCCGTCGCGGCCGACATCGGTGAAGAGCAGGCTGGCGACGCCCGCATCCTCGAACCGGCGGGCGAGGTCGATCACCGGCATGTCGCTCTTTTCCGCCCAGCCGTCGGTGGCGACGAAGCCGTCGCGCGCATCGACCGCGACGACGATGCCGCCGGGGAAGTCGCGCGCCGCCGCCTTGACGAAGGCGGGGTCTTTCAGCGCAGCGGTGCCGATCACGATGCGCGATACGCCCAGGTCGAACCAGCGTTCGACCGATTCCCGGTTGCGGATGCCGCCGCCGAGCTGAACATGGCCGGGAAAGGCCTCGACGATGCGTTCGACCGCCTCGGCATTGACCGCATGGCCGGCAAAGCTGCCGTCGAGATCGACGACATGGATATGCTGGGCACCCGCTGCGGCAAAGATCAGCGCCTGCGCAGCGGGATCATCGCCATAGACGGTGGCGCGGTCCATGTCGCCCTCGGCCAGGCGGACGACCTGGCCGCCTTTGAGGTCGATGGCGGGGAAGACGATCAGGGACATGGGATCAACCTTTGCGCGAACGGGGCCTCAAGGCCGCCAGTCGAGAAAACGGGACAGGAAGGACAGGCCGTAGCGCTGGCTCTTTTCCGGGTGGAACTGGCAGCCGATGATGGTGTCGCGCGCGACGGCGGCAACCAGCGGCCCGCCATGGACGGTGACGGCGGCGACATGGGCCGGGTCGGCGGCCTCAAAATGATAGCTGTGCAGGAAATAGGCCTCGCCGGCCTCGATCAGGGGCGGCTGGCCGTTCAGCACCACATCGTTCCAGCCCATATGCGGCACCTTGATCGCGGCATCGGTGGGTTCGATCAGCCGCACCGTGCCGGAAATCCAGCCCAGCCCCTCATGCCGGCCGAACTCTTCACCGGCATCGGCGAGCAACTGCATGCCGACGCATACGCCCAGAAAGGGAATGCCGCGCTGGTTCACGGCCTCGTTCATGGCGTCGACCATGCCGGGGATCGCGACCAAGGCATCGCGGCAGGCGCGGAAGGCGCCGACGCCGGGCAGGACGATGCGGTCGGCCTTGGCCACGACATCGGCATCGGCGGTGATGGTCACATCGTCGGCACCCGCCTTGCGCAGGGCATTGTGGACCGAATGGAGATTGCCCGCGCCATAGTCGATCAGGGCAATGGTCATGGCAGCAGCGTGTCCAGATTGACGCTGGCGGCGCGCGCCGGGAGGAACTCGATCAGGTCGAACGATGCCGCGCCGTTGACGACGAAGGGATCGGTCGCGGCCTTTGCCGCGATCTCGTCACGCTCGCCGCGCGCCAGCAGGATGCCGCCGGTGCGCGGTTCGCGCCGGCCGGCGAGCAGCAGCCAGCCATCGGCAATGCCCTGATCCAGCCAGGCGCGATGATCGGCCAGATGGCCGTCCAGCACATCGATCGGCGCCGTATAGGTCAGCGAAATGATGAACATGGGGTCGGCCTTTCTATGGAAATGATGCTTAGAGCATGCCCTTGGTCGAGGGGATGGCGTCGGCCTTGCGCGGGTCGATCTCCACCGCCTGGCGCAGCGCGCGGGCCAGGCCCTTGAATGCGCTTTCGACGATATGATGATTGTTGCTGCCATAGAGCAGTTCGATGTGCAGCGTGATGCCGGCGGCCTGGGCCAGGCTGTGGAAGAAATGCTCCACCATTTCCGTGTCCCATTCGCCGATCTTGGTGACGGTGAAGGGCAGCTTGCACACCAGCCAGGGGCGGCCCGAAATGTCGAGCGCGACGCGGCTCAGCGTTTCGTCCATCGGCGAATAGACGCTGCCGTACCGGCTGATGCCGCGCTTGTCGCCCAGCGCCTTGGCCAGCGCCTCGCCGATCGCGATCGCCGTATCCTCGGTGGTGTGATGCTGGTCGACATGCAGGTCGCCGACGGTCTTGACGGTCATGTCGATCAGCGAGTGACGCGACAGCTGCTCGATCATATGGTCGAGGAAACCGATCCCGGTGGAGACGGTGTAAAGACCGGTGCCGTCGAGGTTGACGGTCACGTCGATCTGCGTTTCCGCAGTGTTGCGGTGAATCTCGGCCGTGCGCATGCGCGCCCTATAGCGCGTCGCGCGCGCCATGCAATCTGATGATGTACCTCTCGGGCGGGGGTTGACCGCCGCTTTCGCGTCGTTAGGACATATGCCCCATGAGTGAAGACCTGCCCGACAGCCTGATTCCCTATGACGAAATCGTGCAGGAGGCCCTGCGCGCGGTCGTCGGCCGCGTGCTGGGCGAAGTGCAGCAGACCGGTGGCCTGCCGGGCGCGCATCATTTCTACATCACGTTCAAGACCCATGCCGCCGGGGTGGATATCCCCAAGCATCTGTCGGAACGTTTTCCGGACGAGATGACCATCGTCCTCCAGAACAAGTTCTGGGATCTCAAGGTCAGCGACCGCCATTTTGAGGTCAGCCTGACCTTCAACCAGGTCGCGGCGCATGTGGTCATTCCCTTCAGCGCGATCACCGCCTTCGTCGATCCCGCCGTCAATTTCGCGCTGCAGTTCCAGGTTCAGGCCGACGAAGAGCCCGAACCCCATGACGTGGCCGAAAATGACGCGCCGCTGGTCACGACCGAGGATGGTTCCAACGTCGTCACGGTGGATTTCGGCAAGAAGAAGTGAGCCCGGCGGCCGGGATCGGCCGCAGGCTCAAAATTCGTGGCGATAGGAGAAGCGCAGCTTCTGGCTCGTCCCGAAACTATTGTCGACATAGCTGATATTGGCGCCGACCGTGTCGCGACGCGTAAGATGGTAGGACAGGCCACCACCCAGCGCCACGCCCGAAAAATCATGGGTGCCCCTGGTCACATTGCCGCCCGCCATCGCGGTCAGCTTCGGTCCCAGCGGCCGCAACAGGAACAAGCCGACATAGCCGCTGTTGCTGCTGAGCGCGATCGGCAGGCCATCGCTCTGGTCGATATCGCTGACCGGGCCATGCCCATTGGTATAGGTATAGCCGAACGGCACGAACATCTGCAGTTTCCCGGTCTTCAGGCCGATTTGCGACAGCGGCACGAAGCCGCCGAGCGAATAGCGCGTCTGTTCCACCCCCGAATCGAAATGACTCTTGCCGGCCGAGAAGGTCAGGATCGCGACCGGGAGCAGATAGGATGCGCCGACCGACCAGAGGCCCGATTCCGACACGCGGGCATTGAATTTCAGCTTGGGACCGACCGCGACCGATCCGGACAGCGAAAATTCGTCGGAGGCGCGGGTGATACCGACCTTGGTCGCGATCTTGGTGGGATCGTCGGATGATTTTCCTTCTTCTGCTGCGTGGACCGGAGCCGTCGTGGCGGCAAGGCAGAGGAGGAGGGCAAGGACGGGACGATCGAACATGCGGCTTTCCTCCTGGACGCCGGGCAGGATATCGGGCCGTGTGCGCCGATCAATTGCGGTAAACCCCGGTAAAGGCGCAGATCCTGCCGCTGCAGGGCGGCCTGTGGCGCGCCGTGCGGATGGGCCATAGGGATATGCGATATTCGCAAGTTTCGTCTTGGAATTTCCTGCCCCGGCCCTACATCGAACCCAGTTTTGCGATTGATTCTTAACTGGGAGTTCTGAATGTCCGCTACCCGCACCGAAACCGACAGCATTGGCGCCATCGAGGTGCCCGCCGACGCCTATTGGGGCGCCCAGACCCAGCGCAGCATCGAGAATTTTCCCTTCGGCGCGACCGAGCGGATGCCGATCGGCATCGTCCATGCGCAGGCGATCGTGAAGCAGGCGGCGGCGCGGGTGAATGCGAAACATGGCCTCGACGCGACGATCGTCGCGGGCATCGAGAATGCCGCGCAGCAGATCGTCTCCGGCGCGCTCGATGACCAGTTTCCGCTCGTCATCTGGCAGACCGGCAGCGGCACCCAGACCAACATGAACGTCAATGAGGTGATCGCCGGCTATGCCAATGAGCAGCTGGCCGGCACACGCGGCGGCAAGAGCCCGGTCCATCCCAACGACCATGTGAACATGAGCCAGTCGTCGAACGACAGCTTCCCGACCGCGCTGCATGTCGCGACCGTGCTGGCGACCCGCGACAAGCTGATCCCGGCGCTGGAGAAGCTGACCGGCGCACTGACCGCCAAGGCAGAAGGCTGGGGTCATATCGTCAAGATCGGCCGCACCCATACGCAGGATGCGACGCCGCTGACCTTGGGCCAGGAATTTTCCGGCTATGCCGCACAGCTGGTCAGCAGCAAGGCGCGGATCGAAGGCGCATTGAACGGCAATATCCGCAAGCTGGCGATCGGCGGCACGGCGGTCGGCACCGGTCTCAACGCGCCCGATGGCTGGGCAGACGACATGACGGCGGCGATCAGCGACATTGCCGGCACGCCGTTCGAAAGCGCGCCCAACAAGTTCGAGCAGCTGGCCGCCAAGGATGGCCTGGTCTTCTTCTCCGGCGCGCTCAACACGCTGGCGGTGGCGCTGACCAAGATCGCCAACGACATCCGCTTCTTGGGCTCCGGCCCGCGCTCGGGCCTGGGCGAGCTGGACCTGCCCGCCAACGAACCGGGTAGCTCGATCATGCCGGGCAAGGTCAACCCGACCCAGTGCGAATCGCTGACCATGGTGGCAGCGCAGGTGATCGGCAATCATCAGGCGGTGACCGTCGGCGGCATGCAGGGCCATTTCGAACTCAATGTCTTCATGCCGCTGATCGGCGCCAATGTGCTGCGCTCGATCCATCTGCTCAGCGTCGGCATGGAAAGCTTCGCCGAACGCTGCGTCGAAGGGATGCAGGCCAATGAGGGCCGGATCGCCGAGCTGGTCGAGCGCTCGCTGATGCTGGTGACCGCGCTGGCGCCGGAGATCGGCTATGACAATGCCGCGACCATCGCCAAGCATGCGCACAAGAAGGGGCTGACGCTCAAGCAGGCCGGCCTCGAACTGGGGCTGGTCGATGAGCCGACCTTCGACCGGCTGGTGCGGCCGGAAAATATGGTCTGATCCAGATCAACTGGCGGAACCGGGGCGGGTGCGATACATTAATCCCCTATGAAGAAAACGCCCGCCCCGACCGCCGCAAAGCTTCCGTCCACCGCGACGCGCGTTCGCAAGTCGAGCCTGTTTCGCAAGGCGGCACGGCTCGGCGCGACGGTGGTGGCCGCACGGGTCGCCGCCGACACGGGCAAGAAGGGCGTGATCGGCCTGATCGCCGGGGCCGGGGCCAAGCGCCTCATCATGCGCTATCCGGTCGGCGCCATGGTCCTCACCGGCGCCTATCTGGCGGGCAAGCTCTATGAGGCCAAGCGCGAGGCGGACCGCAAGATGGCGACCAAGCTGCTGACCGACGCCAGCGCCAAGCCGATCCTGATCGACGAGGCACGGGCCGCCCGCAAGAAGGCGGGCTAAAGCGCGCCCTGCCAGGCCTTGATCGCGTCGATCGGCCAGGCGAGCATCAGGACATTGAGTATCAGATTGTCGCGGATCACCGCTAGTGCGAGCAATTCAAAGCCGATCGCGACGATAACCGTCAGCCAGACGGGCGCGCGCGACGCGAACAGGAATCCCAGGGCCATCATGCCGATGTCGCTCATCGAATTGAGGATGGAATCGCCCGAATAGCCGAGCGCGATCGTCGCCGTGCGGTAACGGTCGATGATGATCGGTGAATTTTCGAGGATCTCCCACGCTGCCTCGATCGCTACCGCCACCGACAGGCGGATGCCGAGCGGCCTGCGGCGCATCAGCAAATGGGTCGCGCCATAGAAGAGGAAGCCGTGGATGATGTGGCTGAGACTGTACCAGTCGGACAGATGCTGGCTGTTGCCGCTGTCGATCGGCCCATGCCATAGCGCGATCGTGCCGCAGGTGCAGATCGGCGGGCGCCCCATCAGGTAGAGGATCGCCGCAGCCCCCAGCGCGATCAGCAGGGCGAGGATAAAGCCCCGCTGTTTCATTCCTTTACGCGATCGCGCCAAGCCTCTTCTCCCCCAACCTCTTGCAAAATGCCGTCCACGACGCCACTAGCGGCCATGGCCGACAACATTCCCACCGACACCCCCGATTTCAAGCGCCGCGGCGTTCTCTTTGTCCTGTCCTCGCCCTCGGGCGCCGGCAAGTCGACGATTGCACGCAAATTGCTGGCCTGCGAACCGGACCTGTCGATGTCGGTGTCGGCGACGACGCGGACGATCCGGCCGGGCGAAGTCGATGGCAAGGATTATCATTTCGTCGACCTGGAAGAGTTTCGCCGCATGGCGAACGACCATGAATTCCTGGAATGGGCGCATGTCTTCGGCCAGCGCTATGGCACGCCGCGCGCGCCGGTCGAGGCGATGCTCAAGAGCGGCAAGGATGTGCTGTTCGACATCGACTGGCAGGGCGCGCAGCAGCTACACCAGATTGCCGGCGGCGACGTGGTCCGCATCTTCATCCTGCCGCCCTCGATGGAGGAACTGGAAAAGCGTCTGCGTGGCCGCGCGACCGACAGCAACGAAGTGATCGAGGGCCGCATGGCGCGTGCCGCGGGCGAGATCGCCCACTGGGACGGCTATGACTATGTGCTGTGCAATGTCGACGTCGAGGAATGTTTCGAGCGCGTGCGCACCATCCTGCACGCCGAACGGATGAAGCGCAGCCGCCAGACCGGCCTCATTGGCTTCATCCGCCGTCTCAGCCGCTATCATCAGGAAGATTGAGGTCTAGCGGCCACGGGGCCGCTATTTCTCGAAGCCTGCCGGGTCGGCCCAGTCGGGGTGGACCCAGGCCATCACCTTGAACAATGTCCCCATCTCCGCGTCGTCGGTGAGGCGATGGCGCTGCGCCTCCAGTTCGGCGGCGCGCTGCGGGCTGCCCTTGGCCAGCACGGACGCGCGCACGTCGATGCCCAGATGCTGGAGGAAATGACCCTGCGTCACCGCGCCATGGACGCGCAGCCCGGCCTGGCGTGCGACATTGGCCAGCATCGTGAAATCGACATGGGTGGTGAGGTCGCTCTCGCCCGGATCGGTGAAGGGATCGGTGAACTGGTGGTTCTTCACCGCCTGCAGCGTGTCGCCCAGGGCCGGGCCTTCATAGCCATAGTCGATGATGATCGCGACGCCGCCCTGCCGCGCGATCCGGCTGGCCAGGGCATAGCCCGCTGTCGCACCGGCCTGCGCCACTTCGATGATCGCGCCTTCAGGCGCTTGCGCGGCGATCGGCGGCAGCCCCGATTCGATCCGGCGATAGCCCGGCACCGCCATGAAGCGGCCCTCTTCCTCGCGACGGATCACCACCCGTTCGCGCCATTCGTCGCCGACGCGGATCATCTGCCGCACGGGCAGGGCATCGAAAAATTCATTCGCGACCACCAGCAGCGGCGACTGGTCGGGCAGGCTTTCGACGCTGTCATGATGGACGACATGGGGAATCTGGGCGCGCTGCCGTTCGCGCAGGGTCGGGCTGGTTTCGACGAAATGGATGCGCGAGGTGACGTCGGCCCCCTCCATCGCGCGCAGCGCATCGCCCGCCAGCGTGCCGCGACCTGGCCCCAGTTCGACATAGAGCGGGTCGGCGCGCCGGCCCGATCGCAGCCAGACATCGGCCAGGCACAGGCCGATCAGTTCGCCGAACATCTGGCTGATTTCCGGGGCGGTGGTGAAGTCCCCCTCCAGCCCCAGCGGATCGCGCGTGCCATAATAATGCTGGTTCGCCTCGCCCATATAATGAGCGACGGAGATCGGCCCGCCGGCATCGATCTGGCGGGCCAGGCGCTCGGGCAGGCCCATCGCGCCGGGCAGGGCGTCAGCTGACACTGGCGCTGCCCGCGATCGGTTCCACGCGCACGCGCCGACCCTTGGCGGTGACGATCAGGTAGAGGCCGCCCAGGATCATCGGCACGCACAGCCACTGGCCCATGTGCAGGCCGGTGCGAGCGGCAAATTCCATCAGCTGGGCATCGGCCTCGCGGAAATATTCGACGCCGAAGCGGAACACGCCATAGAAGAAGACGAACAGGCCGACGAGCATGCCCGGCTTGTAGCGCGCCTTGGTCTTCCAGAAGGCGAAGGCAAGGATGCAGAACAGGATGATGCCTTCGAAAAAGGCTTCGTAAAGCTGGCTTGGATGACGGGCGAAGGGGCCGCCGGTCGGGAAGATCATCGCCCAGGGCACGTCGGTTTCCTTGCCCCACAGTTCGCCATTCACGAAATTGGCGAGGCGGCCGAAGAACAGGCCGAAGGGCACGACGCAGGCGACATAGTCATGGATGCGCAGCCAGCTCAGCTTCTCCTTGCGCGCCATGTAGAGGATGCCGAGCGATACGCCCGCCGCGCCGCCATGGAAGGACATGCCGCCATTCCACAGCTTGAAGATGTCCAGCGGATGCTGGAGGATTTCGGGCTGGTAGAAGAAGACATAGGCGAGCCGGCCGCCGATGATGATGCCCAGCGTCGCATAGAAGATCATGTCGTCGGCATGGCGCCGCGCCATCGGCGAACCGGGCTGGGCAATGAGCTTCAACAGATACCAGTAGCCGATCAGGATGCCGGCCAGATAGGCCAGGCTATACCATTTGAGCGTGAAGAAGCCCAGGTCCAGGGCGACGGGGCTGAGCCCCAGCTGGTCGAAGCGGATGGCGCTCGAAGCGGCGGCGACAAGGTCCAGGATCAAAATGGCATTCCCTCGGCAATCAGGCCTGCGGCCATAGAACAAGCGGCCGGCAAGATGAAGAGGGGCGATCCCGATTGCAGGATGATCGGGGCAAATAGGCCGGGCATGCCCGGCGCGGCGGGCTCAGGCCGCTTCGCTACAGTCCAGCAGCGCCGCGCGATCCCGGATTTCCACCATGCGCCGGCCGGGCAGGGCGATGATGCCGATGCGCTTGAGGTCGGTCAGTTGCCGGCTCACCGTCTCGATCGTGAGGCCCAGCACGTCGGCGATCTGCTGGCGCGACAGCGGCAGGTCGAACCGGTCGAGCGGGGGCTGGCCTTCGCGGGCCAGACGGCGCGACATGTCGAGCAGGAAGGTCGCGATCTTCTCGCGTGCATTCTTGCGGCCGAGCAGCAGCATCCAGCTTCGCGCCCGATCGAGATCGTCGAGCGTGCGTTGCAGCAGCCGATGCTCCAGCTCGGGATGCTCGCGGGCAAAGCCGTCAAAGGCGCCGCGGGTGAAGAGGCACAGGCGCGCGTCGGTGAGTGCCGTGACGCTGTGCGGCGTGCTGCGGCCGAAGGGGCGGCCGATGAAGTCGGACGGATAGACCACGCCGACAATCTGCTCGCGCCCGTCGCCGGTCGAGGCCGACAATTTGAGCGTGCCGTCGATCACATTGGCGACGATGGTGGCGTCGTCGCCTTCCCACATCACCGTCTGCCCCGCCGCGATCGTGACGCGCCGGCCAAGGCGATTGAGCGCGCCGCGCTCATCCTCTTCCAGCGTGGCGCAGATGGCGCGGTCGCGCACGTCGCAGCGCTGGCAGAAGCTGGCGTCGGAGCAGGGGGCAGGAACGGGCATGCCGCCGGGCAGGGTTTGCGCGAGATCAAAATGCATGTTCATGACCGCTGCTTGGCGCGGCGGCGGGGCGGGCACTATCCGTAAATCCCCTATGGGACTTTCTGTCCTATTCAAGCTCAGCCTGGAAGGCGATGCGCAGCGTTTCCGACAGGCTGTGGACCTGCAGCTTCTGCATCAGGTTGGCGCGATGAATCTCCACCGTGCGCGGGCTGATGCCCAGGTCATAGGCGATCGTCTTGTTAGGCAGGCCGTCGACCAGCCCCTTGAGCACTTCGCGTTCCCGATCGGTCAGGATGTTGAGCCGGGCGCGGGCGGTCTCGCGCTGGCTGTTGCGGCCCTGGTCGGCGCTTGCCTGCGCGCAGGCGGCTTCGATCGCGGCGAGCAATGCCGCCTTCTCGAACGGCTTTTCGATGAAATCGGTGGCCCCGGCCTTCATCGCGGCGACCGCCATGCCGACATCGCCATGGCCGGTCATGATGATGACCGGCAGCATCATGCCGCGCGCGCGCAGTTCGCGCTGCACTTCCAGTCCATCAATGTCGGGCATGCGCACGTCCAGCAGCACGCAGCCGCCCTCCAGCGTCCCGACTTCCTTGAGGAATTCGGTGCCGCCCGAGAAGAGCCGCACCGAAAAGCCGCTGGTCTTGAGCATGAAGGAGAGCGACCGGCGGATCGCCTCGTCATCATCGACGACATGGATGGGCTGGTCGGTGGGCAGGCTCATGGCAGGTGGTCCGCAGAATCGAGAGTGAAGTGGAAGGCGACGCCGCCCCAGTGCGAGGCGTCGGCCCAGATCCGTCCGCCATGCCCCTCGACGATGGTGCGGCTGATCGACAGGCCCACGCCCATGCCGGCGGGTTTGGTGGTGCTGAACGGGGTGAAGAGCGATCGCGCGACCGCCGGATCGAGGCCGGGGCCACTGTCGGCGATGATGAGTTCGACCTGTCCGTCCTCGGCCGGCACCGCCGACAGGCGCAGGATGCGGCGATTGCGGCCGTCCATCGCCTCGACCGCGTTGCGCACCAGGTTGATGATGACCTGCTGCACCTGCACGCGATTGGCGATCACCCGGCCGACGCGCGGGTCGACGACGATGTCCATGTCGATGCCCCGGCTGTCGATGCCGATGAAGGCCAGCGCGACCCCCTCGGCCAGCAGCGTCGCCGCCGGTTCGGCCTGGCGATCGGCCTCGCCCCGGCGGATGAACTCCCGCAGCGACCGGATGATCTGGCCTGCGCGCATCGCCTGGCGCGCGGCTTCGTCCATCGCCTCGCCCAGCAAGTCGCGGTCGACCGGTGCATTGGTGCGCAGCAGGTCGCGGCCCGCCTCCATATAATTGGCGATCGCGGTCAGCGGCTGGTTCAGTTCATGTGCCAGCGCCGCAGCCAGCGTGCCCATCGCCGTGACGCGGGCGGCATGGCTGAGTTCAGCCTGCAGGTCCTGCAGGCGGCGCTCGGCCTTCTGCCGATCGGTCAGGTCGCGCACGAAGCCGGTGAACAGCTTTTCGCCATGGTCCTGCACTTCGCCGACCGCCAGCTCGATCGGAAAGGTGGAGCCATCGCGCCGGCGTGCGGTGGTCAGTCGGCCGATGCCGATGATCCGCTTTTCGCCGGTGTCATGATAATGTTGCAGGTAGGAATCGTGGCGCTCGCGATCGGGCGAGGGCATCAGCATCGCGACATTGCGGCCCAGCACATCAGCCTCGGCATATTGGAACATGCGCTGAGCGGCCGGGCTGAACGAGACGATATGCCCGGTCGCGTCGATCACGATCAGCGCATCGGGCACCGTTGCCAGGATCGATCCCAGCAGAGCCTGTTCCCGGCTGGTCGCATTATCCTGCGGATCGCCATCGTTGAACGCCATGTCCGATCACTGACCGTAAATCAGTGCGCCAGCAAGAGCGGAACCCGTGTTTCGGCCAGAATATAGCGGGTTACGCCGCCAAAAATGGTTTCCCGCAGCCGGCTGTGGCCAAAGGCACCCATCACCATCCAGTCGATCGACAGTTCCTGGCAGGCATGGGACAGCGCTTCTTCCACGCTGCGATCCTTGCGCGGCCATTCGTGAATCTCGACCGCGATGCCGTGGCGCGAGAGATATTCGGCCGCGTCGGTCGGCGGGAAGTCGCGCTTCGACCGCTCGTCCACGGTGACGACATGGACCTCGCTCGCCACCCGCAACAGGGTACGGCTCGCGGTCAGCGCCGACGCCGCCTCATGCGATCCGTCCCAGGCGACCATGGCCCGGCCGGTGCAGCGAAAGCCCTTGGCCATGCTCGGGATCGCCAGCACCGGGGCGCGGCTGTTGACCGCTAGGTCGGCGACGATCGGCGCCGGATCATCGGCCTGCCGGCGGCCCGGCGGCGGCAGGGAAACGAGCATCGCGTCGGCCAGGCGACCGGTTTCCAGCAGGCCCTGAACCAGGTCGCCGCTGCGATAATGCCAGTCCCACGCCATGCCCTCGCGCCGCAGCCTCTCCTCCAGGGCGTGCCGCATTTCCTCGTCCTGGCGGCGCACCGCATCGATCGCCTCGGGCACCAGATAGCCGCTGCCATAAAGATCGGCGGCGACCAGTTCGGGCAGCGGCGCGATCTGCAGGCAACTGATATGGGCGCCGGTCGCGCGCGACAGGTCGAACGCGGCCTGCAGCCGGCTTTCCATGCCGTTGTCCGCGCGGATGTGCAGCAAGATGGTCTTCATCGAACATGTCCCGACAAGAGGGCGCCGATGCAGCGCCGCAAGATCGTCATCCTGACTAGTAGCCCGGTCGGCTCGTCTCTATCCGCAAATTTCCCTATTTCGATCGCCGATCCGATGGCACATTCGGGGGGCAACGATCATAGCAAGGGATGCCTTCTTCATGACCGACAAGGATATTCTGGAAACCCGCACCGGCATTCGTGTCCAGGTGCGCCCCGCGCAGGATGGCGATGCCAAGGCGCTGGCCCATTTCTTTTCGGCCGTGTCCGATGATGATCGCCGCTTCCGCTTCCTCAGCAGCGCGCCGGGCGTCAGCGCCGGGCAGATTCATGATCTGATCCATGGCGACCCCGACAATTGCGAGACCTTCCTGGCGACCGACGAGAAGGGCGCCATCCTGGCCGCCGCGACCCTGGCCGCCGATCCCGACCGGACCCGCGCCGAAGTCGCGATTTCGGTGCGCGCCGACCATCGCGGCAAGGGCGTGGGCTGGAGCATGCTGCGCCACGCCACCGACCGGGCGCAGGAAATGGGCGTCGGTCTGCTCCAGGCGATCGAGAGCCGCGCCAATCATGCCGCGATCGAACTGGAGCGCGAACAGGGCTTTGTCGCCCGCAGCGTCGATGACGAGCCGTCGCTGCTGATCCTGGAAAAGCGTTTCTGATCGCATCGCTGGTGAAATGATGAAGGGGCCGGAGCGGCGATCCGCTCCGGCCCCTTCCTTCTGGTCCACCCCCCGGAGGATCAGAAGCGCATGCCGACGCCCACGCCGAACACGAAGGGATCGAGCGATACCTTGACGTTCTGGGTGCCGGCCGCGGCCGTGGTCAGCCGCACCTTGGTGTCGATGTCGATATATTTGACGTCGAGGTTGAGGAAGATCTTGTCGTTGAGGTCGATGTCGACGCCGACCTGGCCGGCCCAGCCGAAGCTGTCGGACATATGGACCTTGGTCTTGCCGACCGCATCCTCCAGCCCGCCCGACGCATCCTCGTTGTAGAACAGCGTATAATTGACGCCGGCGCCGATATAGGGGCGGACATGGCCCTCGACGATCGGGTGATATTGCATCGTCAGCGTCGGCGGCAGCACCCAGGTGGAGGCCAGCTTGCCGATCCCGCCGGTGGTGCCGCTGCGGCCACTGGCGCTATGCTTGGTGGTCGCGGCGATCAGTTCGAAGCCGATATGGTCGGTCGCCATGTAGGTGACGTCGACTTCGGGCGCGATGCCGTTGTTCACCGACACCTTCTCGCCGGGGAAGCCGGGCAGGATGCTGCCGCTCTTTTCGGTGGGGGCGACCATGATGCCGCGCACGCGCACCAGCACGTCGCCCTGCTTGGCCTGGGCCGGGGCAGCGGCCAGCGCCGTGCCCATGGCGCCCATCGCGGCGACAATCATCATCTTTTTCAAGTGCATGTCTTTTCTCCATCCCTGATCGTGGGTCAGTGATGGCGCTCTGCTCCCGATCGGGGCGGCCTTCCTTGATGCGGCGCAATCGGCGATTTGATCCTGCGCAATGTTCGGCATCGGGCGCCATGGCAGGCGGGACGCCATGTTCCGCTATCATCCCGACCTGCTCGCCGCGCCGGTGCCGCGCTACACCAGCTATCCCACTGCCGCCCAGTTCGGCGAGGATGTGGGCGCGGCCGACATGGCGCAGCGGCTGGACGCAATGCCGGCGGACGCGCGCCTGTCGCTCTATGTCCATATCCCCTATTGCCATGACATTTGCTGGTATTGCGGGTGCAACACCGGTGCGGCAACGCGGCCCCGGCGCCTGTCCGCCTATGTCGATGCGCTGGAGCGGGAAATGGCGCTGGTCTCGGCGCGGCTCGGTGGACGGGGCCGCGTCACCCATGTCGCCTTTGGCGGCGGCAGTCCCAATTCTCTGCCGCTGATCGACTGGGTCCGGCTCAATCATCAGTTGTTGCTCTGCTTCGACGCCAGCGCGGCGGCGATGGCGGTGGAACTGGACCCGCGCCGGATCGACCGGGCCTGGATCGACGCCATGGCCAAGGTCGGGGTGACGCGCGTCAATCTGGGGGTGCAGACCTTTGCCACCCATGTGCAGCAGCGGATCGGCCGGGTGCAGCCGGCCGAGACTGTGGCGATGGCGGTGGGCGCGCTGGCCCGTGCGCGCATCCAGGTGGGGTTCGACCTGATGTATGGCTTGCCGGGACAGAGCGAGGCGGATCTGGCGCAGACCCTGGAGGACAGCATTCGCCTGTCCCCCTCGCGCATTGCGCTGTTCGGCTATGCCCATATGCCGCGCCTGCTGCCGCGCCAGCGGCGGATCGATACGACCGAATTGCCGGGCGTCGAACAGCGCTTTGCGATGGCGAAGCTTGGCCATGCGATGCTGACGGCGGCCGGATATCAGGCGATCGGCTTTGATCATTTCGCGCTGCCCGACGATCCGCTGGCGGTGGCCGCCGCTGCCGGAAGGCTGCGCCGCAATTTCCAGGGCTTTACCGAGGATAACAGCGATGCGCTGATCGGCATGGGCGCGAGCGCGATCAGCCAGTTTCCCGACCTGATCGTCCAGAATGAGAAGAATGCCGGCGCCTATCGTGAAGCGCTGTCGGACCATCGGCTGCCCGCGGCCCGTGGGGTGCGGCGCAGTGCCGACGATCAGCGGCGGGGCGCGTTGATCGAACGGCTGCTGTGCGATGGCCGGGCGGCCTGTGGCGACCTTGCCGAACCGGGGCTGCTCGACCGGTTTGAGCGGATCGGCCTGCTCCGGCGGGAGGGGGACGAGTTGCTGCTGCAACCCGGCGCGGCGCCCTATGCCCGGTCGATCGCCGCCTGTTTCGACACCTATCTGCGCCCGGCCGAAACGCGCTTCAGCGTCGCGGTCTGATCGCCGGCCCTGCCTTCGCCGGGCCGGCGATCGCACGTCGGATCAGAAGCGCACGCCCACGCCCATCCAGACACGGGCCGGATCGATCAGATAGCCCGCCATGTCATAGTTGAGCCGCTTGTCGAGCAGGTTCTGCACCCCGGCATGGACGGTGAAGGCGGGCGTGATCTTGTAGGATGCGCCCATGTCCACCACCGTATAGTCGGGCGACACGATATTATTGCCGCTGATCTGCGCCTCGGTCACGGCTTCCTCGCCGCGATAGACGGCGCGCACGAAGGCGGAGAAGCGCTTGTCCGGGCGCCAGTTGAGCGAGGCGCTGGCCTGCTGCTTGGGCGTGTCGTTAAGTGCCGCGCCGATATTGGCGCCGCTCAGCTGTTCCGAATCCGTCAGCGTGCCGGTGGCGTTGAGCCGCAGCGTGTGGGTCAGCGGCACGTCGACCGAGACTTCGACGCCGCGCACCCGCGCTTTGTCGACATTGACATAGGTCGTGGGCGGACGGCCGATCGAGCTGAGCGGTTCATCGACGCACCAGGCCCCCGCCACTTCGCAGGTCACACGGGTGATCTTGTCGTTGAAGCGGGTGTCATAGGCAGTGACGCTGGCGTTGAAGCCATTCCGCGAGAAGAGCAGGGCAGCCTCGATCGTGCGGGAGGTTTCGGCTTCCAGGTCGGGATTGCCATAGATGGTGCCGCCACGGCTGGTCTGGCCCCAGTCGGGAATCGTCTGGCGCAGGCTCGGCGCGCGGAAGCCCTGCGAATAGCCGCCCTTCAGCGTCAGGGACGGGGTGATGTTCCACACCGCATAGACGCGCGGGGTCCAGTGGACACCATATTGTTCGTCATGGTCCATGCGGATGCCGCCGGTCAGCGCCAGCCCGTCGAGCAGCTTCAGCTCATTTTCGGCGAACAGCGCCCAGCTGGTGCGGGTGGTGCCGGTGGTGGTCGATCCCGACAAGAGGTTGCCGGTCAGGTCCGACAGATCCTCATAGCGATAGAAGCCGCCCACAGTCAGTGTGTTGGACGGCAGCGGGATCACCCACAGGCTCTGGCCGACGGTGTTCTTGATCCGCTTCTGCGCCTCGACATGTTCGGCATCCTCATATTGCAGATAGGATTCGGAACTGGCGAAGCCCCACTGGCCGCTATGGCTGATCGATGCGACCTTGCGCTTCTGGGTCTGGGTGGTTTCGGTGCCGAGCGGCGCGGTCGCCGACGTCTCGGTCGTCTCGCCGGCAACCTCGATCACCTTCTGCCGATAATAGCCGCCCTCCAGCAGGATCTGGTGGTTGGCGCTGAGGTTGAAGCCCAGCTTGCCGGCCAGGCTGTCATCATGCCGCTCGGGCGTGCCGCCGATTTCCGTGTCGCCCTCGCGCCGGTTCATCGATCCCTGCAATTGCAGGCCGATGCCGTCAGTGACCGGGCCGGACAGATAGAAATTGCCGTCGGTATAATTGCCGAAATTGTCCGCCAGCTGCATCGTGCCGTTGACGCGTGCGCTGCCGCGCCAATGGTCGCTGATCCGGCGGGTGATGATGTTGACGACGCCGCCCATCGCGTCCGATCCGTAGAGCGAGGACATGGGGCCACGCACCACCTCGATCCGTTCGATCGCTTCGAGCGGCGGCAGCAGGCCACCTTCGCTGACATTGCCGCCATTGGTGCGGGATTCACGCGACGACAGCCGCTTACCGTCGACCAGGATCAGCGTATATTGCGGCGCCATGCCGCGGATCGAGATGTCGCGGCTATTGCCTTCGCCCGGCGTGACGGTGACGCCGGGGATTTCCATCAGCGCATCGGTCACTTCGCGATAGGGCATGGCGTCCAGCGTCTCGCGGGTGATGACGCTGATCGAGGCGGGCGCGTCGCGCACCTCCTGTTCACGGCCGGCGGCGGTGACGACGATCTGGTTGGAATCCTGGTCGGCCTCGGCGGCCAGCGCCTGCTGTGCGCTGGTCAGCGCGACAAGGGCCGCGGTCGCCCGCAGCAGATGGATGGATGGCATGGAAATCCCCTGTTCTGGATAGACGGGCACCCGCCAGCCACCCGGCCGGACGGGTGCCGGAAATCAGTGGTGCGGGCCGGGCCCGATCGGTGGAACGAATATCATGGCGGGTTCATTTGCGATCGATTGTCAATTGCAAGTGGCCGTTGCCAGAAGCGCGGGGCGGCGCCAAATATCGATATCGGATAAGGCTTATGCGGCCTTGCTATGGGGCAGGGCTGCGTCGCTGCCGCAATGGTCGGCGAACATGTCGCACAGCCAGGCGATGGCCGGGTCGCGATGCGACCGCTCGTTCCACAGCAGCCGATAGCCGAAGGTGCCGACCAGGTTCGGCGCGGGCAGGCAGGCCAGGTCATGGGTCCGGGCGATCGCCTCGGCCGCGCGGGTCGGCAGCGTCATCAGCGCGTCCGATCCCCGGATCATGTGCGGCGCCGCCTGGAAATAGGGCAGGCGGGCGATCACCCGCCGGCGCGACGCCAGTGCGCCCAGGCGCAGTTCGATCCGGTCGAAGCCGCTGTCGCTGACGACGAAGCTGATATGCGGGCAGGACAGGAAGTCCTCGACCGACAGGGGCCGGTCGGTCGGATGCGCCGCCAGCTTGTGATGGCGATCGACGACGCAGCTGAACGTCTCGGTGAACAGGAACCGCTCATAGGTCTGGGCCGGATCGGGATCGAGCCCGCTGATGATGAGGTCGATCTCGCCTGCGGTCAGCCGCGCCACCATGTCGCCGGTCAAAGGCACGATGTCGATCGCCGCCAGCGGCGCCGCGCGGCCGATATGCGGCAGGGTCGGCGCGACCACGGCGGCGACGCCGAAATCGGTCGATGCGACGCGGAATCGGCGATCGAGCGTCGCCGGATCGAAACAGGGCGGTTCCAGCAGGCCGGCGGTCGTCGCCAGCCAGTCCTGGAGCGAGGGCGCCAGTTCCTCCGCCCGCCGGGTCAGTTCCATGCCGCCGGCGGTCCGCACCAGCAGCGGATCGCCCAGCAGGCTGCGCAACTGCGCCAGCGACCGGCTGACCGACGGTTGGCTGACGCCCAGTTGCTGCGCCGTGCGGGTGACGCTTTTCGTGCGCAGCAACAGGCCCAGTATCACCAGGCTGTTGAGATCGAAATGCACGCCGCCAAGCAAGAGAGACCGGTCCGTTCCTTAAGGATAATGCGGACCATTCTTAACTTCAGGGGTGATCAGGGTCCAGTCCCGTTGCATTTCCGGACTGTTGCGCGGCGCGATCGGCGCCGATTGACAGGCCCCTTCCTCCGGATTTATGAAATAATCTGTATCACATCTTCGTCGATCAAAAGTCTGTGCGCCTGCCATCATTGTGTCCGGGGCAACAGGTGCGACGATGATGAAGGGATGGGCGCCGTCTGTGCGGCGCTCGACGCCGTGACGGTCGACCCAGCATATAAGGGCCGCGCGGTCTGGATGGGAGGATGCCATGACACGCCGTTTCCGGACGTTGCTTTTCTGCGCCTGCGCGACTCTGCCCGCCCTGCCGATCGAGGCCCAGGCGCAGGATAAGGCGCAGGACAGGGCCAGCGTGACCCAGGACATCATCGTCACTGCCCGCCGGACCGAGGAACGGCTGCAGGACGTGCCGATCTCGATCACCGTGTTCAACCAGGAAGAACTGGCCAACCGCAATGTCGTCAATGCTCAGGATCTGGCCGCCTATACCCCCTCACTGTCCGCCAACGGCAATTTCGGCAGCGAAAATAGCAGTTTCGCCATCCGAGGCTTTGCCCAGGATATCGGCACCGCGCCATCGGTCGGCATCTATTTCGCTGATGTGGTCGCGCCGCGCGGCGCCTCCAACGGCCTGCCCTCGGGCGATGGCGCCGGGCCGGGCGCTTTTTTCGACCTTCAGAACGTCCAGATATTGAAGGGGCCACAGGGCACCCTGTTCGGCCGCAACACCACCGGCGGCGCGATCCTGCTGGTGCCGCAGAAACCGACCGACGAATTTTCCGGCTATGTCGAAGGATCGGTCGGCAATTATGACATGTGGCGCGGTCAGGCGGTGGTCAACGCGCCGCTCGGCGACCGGGCGCGGATGCGCATCGGCGTCGATCGGCAAAAGCGCGACGGCTATATGCGCAACGGCAGCGGCATCGGCCCCGACTGGTTCGGCGATGTCGATTATATCGCGCTGCGCGCCAGCCTGGTCGTCGATCTGACCCCCGATCTCGAAAACTACACCATCCTCTCCTACAGCGATTCCAGCAATAATGGCCCGATCCAGAAGCTGGTCGCGGCCACGCCGGAGGGGCTGGGTCAGCTCGCCTATGGCCAGTTGCTGCGCCAGGGTAGCGGTTTCTATGACGTCATGCAGTCACTGGAGGATCCCTATTCCAGGACCGAGCAATGGCAGCTGATCAACACCACCAGCTGGCAGGCGAGCGACACGCTGACGGTCAAGAATATCGTCAGCTATGCGCAGTTGAAGCAGCGCATGAACGCGCCGCTGTTCGGCACCGATTTCGTCGTCGATTTCGCCGCGATCAATCCCTTCCTCGCCGCGCTGGGCAGCTATCATCTGCCCTTCACCACGGTGACGTCGATTCCGGGCGGCTATACCGCCAACCAGTCGACCTTTACCGAGGAACTGCAATTGCAGGGGCGCTCGGGCGATGGCCGGCTCAACTGGCAGGCAGGGGCCTATCTGGAGGTCAGCGAACCGCTGGGCATGAGCGGCAGCCAGTCGCCCTTCCTCGCGTCCTGCACCGATTCCGCCACGCTGCAATGCAGTGATCCGATGGGCTTCCTGTCCAATCTCGATCCGACCATCCCGGATATCGCCAAGCCGATCCATGCCGGCACCGTCAATTATACGGCGGGGCGCACCAATTTCCACAATGTCGGCCTTTATGCGCAGGCGACCTATGCACTGACCGAGCAATTGAAACTGACCGGCGGCTTCCGCTACACCTGGGACCATTCGCGCAATGTCAGCGACCAGCGCACCTATATCGTCGCCTATCCGCCGCAATATGGCGCCTTCAATCCGGTCGCACCCTATCGCTGCACCAATCCGCAGGCGGCGGCGACCAATTGCGTGTCGCATTATTATCAATCATCGGAAAAGCCGACCTGGCTGGTCGACCTGGATTACAACCCGACCCAGGACATATTGCTCTACGCCAAATATGCGCGCGGCTATCGCGCGGGCACGATCGTCCCCAATATCACCGCGCCGCTCAACATCGTCGAGCCGGAGAAGGTGGACAGCTATGAGCTGGGCCTCAAGACCAGCTTTGGCGGCGCGCTGCGCGGCACCTTCAACCTGGCCGGCTTCTACAATGATTTTTCCAACCAGCAATTGCAGGTCGGCTTCAATGCGCGGCCGCTGTCGGGGCAGGCGTCCACAGCCGCGCCGGTCAATGCCGGCAAGTCGGAGATATGGGGGCTGGAGGCCGATGCCTCGCTCACCCCGTTCCAGGGACTGGTGCTGACCGGCGGCTACAGCTATCTGCGCACCAAGATCAAATCGGTGCCCGATTTCTCCAGCTTCAACGACCCCAATTATATCCTGGCCGCGCCGTTCCAGCCGGGCGATCCCGAAGTGCTGTCGCCGCGCCACAAGGTCACGGTCAGCGGCACCTACACCCTGCCGCTGGACGAGGAGAAGATCGGCCGCATCTCCTTCGGCGCGACCTTCACCCATCGTTCCTCGATGCTGGTCAACTATACCGACCGCACCAATCCCGATCCGTCGATCGCCGCGCTCAGCACGCTGGCGCCGCTCGATCTGCTGAACCTCAACGCCAGCTGGACCAATATCGCCGGCGCGCCCATCGACCTCAGCCTGTTCATGACCAATGTGACCAAAGAGAAATATTACAGCTTCATCGCCGGGCTGGGATCGCCCAGCGTCAATTTCGAGACGGCGACGCTGGGCGAACCGCAAATGTACGGCGCGCGCCTGCGCTTCCGCTTCGGGGGATGAACGGGCGCCGACGACCGCGAAAATTGATCCATGTCTAGGACGGCGCTTCCGGCGGCTGATAGGTTGCATGGCAATCAAGCGGAGTCGGTTCGATGGACGTGATCACGGATGCTGCCTATCTGTTTCGCCGGTCGCGCGACGAGACGCGCAAAGCCGACGAAGCCCGTGCGCGCGGCGACGCGGTGTGCGTGATTGCTGCGCACAATGAACTGGCGCTGCGCTACAAGGTCCGCGCCCTGTCGCTGTCCAGCGGCGCGGTTCCCTGCATCGACGCGACCGGGCGACGATCGGCCTAATCCTGTTCGCCCTGCAGGCTGATACGGCCGGGTTTCAGCCCCGGCGCGCTGACCTGTAGCGTGATTGCGCCCGGCTTGCCGGTGCCGCGCAGGAAGGCGACCGCCTTGCCGCCCACCGCCGCCCGCTGCGGCGAGGCAAAGGCGGTGTGATCGGTGACGCTGCCATTGTCGAAGGCGACGACGCGGCCCGGCCCCGACACTGTCGCGCTGAGCAGCGGCGTCGCGCCGGGCACCAGCACGCCTCTGGCGTCCACCACCTCGACCCGCACCGCGACGACATTGTCGAAGCCGCCGCCGACTGCCTTGGCCTCCGGCACCAGCCGAATTGCGGCGGGTGCGCCGGCGCTGCGCAGAATATCCTCCGCCACCTTTGCGCCGCCGCGATAGCCAACCGCGCGCAGTTCGCCCGGCGCATAGTCGACATCCCATGTGATCGCGCTGTCGTCCGCGTTGCGCGGCTTGCGCCCCAGTGACTTGCCGTTGAGGAACAGCTCGACCGCGTCGCTGTTGCTGTAGACCTCGACCTTTTCCTTGTGCGCGGCGCGATTGTCGGGCGACCAGTCGGCCAGCGCGCCCGGCCCCTTGGGCTGGGGCAGGGCGATGCCGACCATGGTTGGCATTTCGCTGATGTCGATCACCTCGGTCACGCGCCGGGCCAGCTTCACGACCGGTTTTTCCGACCACCAGCTCGCCCGTTCCCAGCCGATCGGCTTCACCCCGTCGACCCGGTCGACCAGGCCGGACGGGTTGCTGATCGCCGGCCAGCCGGCCCGGTCCGCCTCGCCCAGATAATCGACACCGGTCCACAGGAACATGCCGGCATAGGCCGGGTCGTCGCGCACCACGAGCCAGCTGGACCGGTTCTTGCTGTTCTCCGTGCCGATGATCTTGCGGCTGGGCTTGTCGGCATGCGCCTTGGCCAGTTCATTCTCGCGATAATTCTGGCCCACCACGTCCAGCAGGTCGGCGGTGCCATTGTCATAATCATGGGTGGTGTTGGGGCGGAACAACGCCATCGTCACCGGCCGGGTCGGATCCTCGGCATGGAAGATGTCCTGCAGGCGGGTGATGATCGACTGCGCCACCAGCGGATAGGGCGTGTCGTGAATCTCGTTGCCGATCGACCAGATGACGATGCTGGGATGATTACGATCGCGCCGCACGAAATCGCGCGCGTCGATCGACGACCAGTCGGTGAAATAGAGATGATAATCCTGCGGATTCTTCGCCACCGTCCACATGTCGAAGCCCTCGTTCATGACGATCAGGCCAAGCCGGTCGCACAGGTCGAGAAATTCGGGCGAGAAGGGGTGATGGGCGGTGCGCACCGCATTGACGCCCAGCGCCATCAGCCCCTTGAGCCGCCGTTCATAGACGGCGAGTGGCACCGCCATGCCGAACGGCCCGCCATCGGCATGGATCGCCACGCCCTTCAGCTTGATGTTGCGGCCATTCAGCCAGAAGCCGCTCGCCGCCTCGAACCGGGCATCGCGAATGCCGAAGGGGACGCGCTCCTCATAGAGCAGGCGTCCGTCGGTCGCGCGGACACGCAGCAGCGCCTGGTGCATCGCCGGATCGCCAATGTCCCAGCGGCGTGGATCGGCGATCGTGCCGCTGACATCCATTTGCGTCGCGCGGCCGGCGGGCAGGCTGATGCTCTGGCCGGTGAAGGTCGCGATGCTGCGGCCGTCCGGCCCCTCGATCACCGCCTCCAGCCGCGCCTCGACCGGGGCACTGCCCTGGTTCATCACGCTGCTGCCGATGGTCAGGTCCGCGCTCTTCGCGTCCAGCTTTGCGACCCGCACGGTGCTGCCCCATGTTTCGGCATGGACATCGCCCAGCGTGAGGATGCGGACATGGCGATAGATGCCGCCGCCCGCATACCAGCGCGACGCGGGCTGGGCGGAGGTGTCGGCACGCACCGCCAGTATATTCTCCTGCCCGGCGGGTTTGAGATGCTGGGTGATCTCGTAGCGGAAGCTGGCATAGCCGCTTGGCCGATGACCGACATGCTGGCCGTTGATCCATACGCCCGACCGCTCCATCACGCCGTCGAATTCGACGAAGACGCGCTGGCCGGCGCTGGCAGGCGGCAGGGTGAAATGCTTGCGATACCAGGCGACGCCGGTGGGCAGGAAGCCGCCCGATCCGGTCGCGGGCGCATGTTCGTCGAACGGCCCGGCGATCGCCCAGTCATGCGGCAGGTCGACCGGCTGCCAGTCTGCATCGGCAAAGCCGGGCTGTTCCGCGGTCGCGACATCGCCCTGATGGAAGCGCCAGCCCGCATCGAAATTCTGCGCGCCGGTCGGCTGGGCAAAAGTGGGGGCGGGCAGGGCGATCAATAGCGCCAGCGCCAGGCCGGCGGCACCCCGCCCGATCATCCTGCGCATCCGTGCGTTCCATCCTGTCGCCATATCGGCCCCCTCTCCAGAATATGTCCACTATGTGGCGCTATGGCGCCCTATGTGGGTATATGGCTACAGGAGTGGCGGGCCGATGCCAAGCGGCTTTGCTGCCCCTGCGGAACGGGCGGTGACGCGACAGTCAAATCTCCTACGAAGTTCACAGTGTCGTGCGCGGATTCGGTCGAAATGCACCGCAAACGCCCCCATGACGCGCCTGCCACGCGACAGCGACGCGTCGGTCGGATCATGATGCGGGTCATCCCGACGCGTCGCCGACGCGACATCCAGGCGACAGGGAAGCGACAGATTTGCGCCGCTGATGCACGTGAACGCGGGAGGCGTGGAGGAGGCGGACCATCCCACAGGATAGATCAGAGAAAGGCCGAGTAGGAAAGCGGGTGGCCGGAAGCGATCAGAAGCTGACGTTTCCTACTCCCCTCCCTTCCAGGGAGGGGCCGGGGGTGGGTGCGCCGCGTAGCGGCGGTCTACGGTCGATAGGGCAGAAACTCGCTGCGCTCGCAACCCACCCCAACCCCTCCCTGGAAGGGAGGGGCTATGTCTTGTTTCCACCCATTTCGGACCTGAAGGGGCTCGTTGAGCCGGGTACTTGTCCCCCCTCAGCGCACCTTGAAACCATATGTGCCGCTGACCGGCTGATGATCGTTGCCCATCACCGTCCATTGAAGATCATAGCTGCCGGTTGGGAGGGCGCGGGGCAGGGTGATGACCAGGCCCTTGCCATCGGCGGCCGGGGCGGTGGTGAAGCCCTTGATCGGCATCGGCGGATGATCGGCCATGCCCGGCATGCCGGTCATGGTGAGCGTGATGCTGCTATGATCGGCCTGCAGCGCTTCGGTAAAGCTCAGAGTCAGCCGGGTCGGCTTGGCGACGCTGGCATTGGCGGCGGGGTTGGCCGCAACGAGCTGCGGCTTGGCGAAGGCGGCGCCGGGCAGGGCGGTCAGCACAAGGGCAGCAGCGATCAGGGGCAGGCGGGGCATGGCAAACTCCGGAAAAATGCGCGTCTTGCAGGGGAATACGCATTGTCCTGTCGCATCCCTCACGCGCCGCGCTATTTTGTTCGAGGGATGGGCCGGCCGGATGCGTATCGTCAGGCAGGACATGAAGGACGGGACGATGGACGATCTGGATGACATGCTGGCCGGGTTGCGCGACGCGCCGGCGACGGCGCGCTTCGACGGGCTGGAGGCGGCGGTGATGCAGGGGCTGGACCGCCGCCGCGAACGCAGCGTCGCGCGGCGCAGCCTGATGCTGGCCGGCGTGATGGCGATCGGCATCGGCTGGATCGGCAGCGCCGTGCCCGCGCAGCCGGCGCAGGCCGCGCCCGGCCCGCTGCTGATCGGCATGTCCGACTATGCGCCCTCGCGCCTGCTGGAGCGATAGGCATGGGCAAACGCTATTGGCTGGTGGCGCTGGTCGCCTTTGCCGCGGCGCTGGCCGCCGTGCTGGTCGCGCGTATCTGGCTGGCGCCCGCGCCGCCGGTGGAGAATGAGGTCCATGCCCTGCTCCACGATCGGCTGACCCTGGACGCCGGCCAGAAGCAGCGCATCGCCGATCTGGAAGCCGCCTTCGCCCAGCGCAAGGCGGCGCTCGACGCGGAAATGCGCGCTGACAATCAGCGCCTTGCCGCGGCGATCGCCGCCGAACATGGCTATGGCCCGCGCGTGGCCCAGGCGGTCGACCGGTCGCACCAGGCGATGGGGGAATTGCAGAAGGAAACATTGAAGCACATCTTCGCGATGCGCGGCGTGCTGCGCCCCGATCAGGCCGCGCTGTTCGACGCGGCGGTGGTCAAGGCGCTGACCCAGCCTGTCGGGTGACGGCCGACGATCCCGATGATGCCACGCTGGCGGCGCAGGCGCTGGCCGGGCGGCAGGCGGCCTATGGCGCGCTGATGCGGCGGCACCGCGATGCCGTCTATCGGCTGGCGCGCGGCCATGTCGGCGATGCCGACGCGGCAATGGACATCGTGCAGGAAAGCTTCGTCGCCGCCTTTGCCGCGCTCGCCCGCTATGACGGACGCCGGCCCTTTCGCGGCTGGATCGCGCGGATCACGATCAACAAATGCCATGACTGGGCCCGCCGCCGCGCGGTGCGTCGCTTCTTCAGCTTCGCCCGGCCGATCGAGGATGCCGCCCATGTCGCCGACGCGGCGCCCGACCCCGAACAGGCGGCCCAGTCCCGCGCCGGCGTCGCCCGGATCGAGGCGGCCGTGGCGGCACTGCCGATGGCGCTGCGCGAGGTGGTTTTGCTGCGCGGGATCGAGGGCATGAGCCAGGCCGAGGTCGCGCAGATATTGGGCGTCACCGAAAAGACCGTGGAAACCCGTCTCTACCGCGCCCGCAGGCAATTGCAGGACAGGTTGAGGGAAAGCGACGGCGCGCGCGTATAGAGCAGCATGACCGACCTGCCTTCCCTCCCTCTCGACCGCCGCAGCCTGATCCGGGGTGGCGCCGCGCTTGCATTGGCGCAGGCGCTGCCCGGCTGGGCCGCCACCGGCACGCAGGACGCGGCGCAGGGCGCGCTGTCGGGCGAGACGATCGCGCTCAGCATCGGCGACGGGCATTTTGCGACCAGCGGCCGATCGGCCCATGCGATCAGCGTCAATGGCGGCACGCCGGCACCGCTCCTCCGCCTGCGCGAGGGGCAGAGTGTCAACATCGCCGTCACCAACCGGCTGAAGGAGGATAGCTCGATCCACTGGCACGGGCTGATCCTGCCCTTCCAGATGGATGGCGTGCCGGGTATCAGCTTCCCCGGTATCGCGCCAGGCGAGACCTTCATCTATCGCTTTCCGGTGCGGCAGGCGGGCACCTACTGGTATCACAGCCATTCGGGCATGCAGGAGGCGATGGGGCTTTACGGGCCGATCATCATCGATCCCGCTGGCCCCGATCCGGTGGCCTATGACCGGGAGCATGTGATCCTGCTCGCCGACTGGAGCCCGGTTCATCCGCACAGGCTGCTGCAACGGCTCAAGCAGATGGGCGGCTATTACAACATGCAGCGCCAGACGCTGGCCGGGTTGCTGGCGGGGAAGGATCAGGGCCTCAAGGACCGGATCGACTGGGGCGCGATGCGCATGGACCCGACCGATATTTCCGACGTCACCGGCGCCACCTACAGTTATCTGGTGAACGGCATGGGCACAGCCGAAAACTGGACCGGCCTGTTCGCGCCGGGCGAGCGGGTGCGGCTGCGCATCATCAACGCATCGGCGATGACCAATTTCAATGTTCGCCTGCCCGGCCTGCCGATGAGCGTCGTTCAGTGCGACGGGCAGGATGTGCAGCCGGTCGAGACCGACGAGTTCCAGATCGGCATTGCCGAAACTTATGATGTGATCGTCCAGCCCGGCGAAGCGAAGCCCTATGCCCTGATTGCCGAGGCGATCGACCGGTCGGGCCTGGTTCGCGCCACCTTGGCGCCGCAGCTCGGCATGGTCGCGCCCGTGCCGGCCCGGCGCGCCCGGCCGCTGCTGGGCATGAAGGATATGGGCATGGACATGGGCGGCATGGATATGGGCCATGGCGGCGTGATCGACCTCAGCCAGCCGGCCAATGACGCCATGAGCGGGCATAGCATGAAGATGCGCGACAAGTCGGTCGCGCCGGGCGTGAAAATGGGGCCGGGCGTCGCCACCCTGTCGCCGATGCCGGCCGATCGCACCGCTGACAGGCCGACGGGGCTGGAGGATGTCGACCATCGCGTGCTGACCTATGCCGATCTGCGGTCGCTGACACCGAACACGGACCTGCGCACGCCGACCCGGTCGCTCGACATCCACCTGACCGCGAACATGGAACGCTATATGTGGTCGTTCGATGGGGTGAAGCTGTCGGAAGGGGCCGAGCCGATCGCCTTCCGCCATAGGGAACGGGTGCGCGTGACGCTCATCAACGACACGATGATGCCGCACCCCATCCATCTGCATGGTCATTTCTTCGAACTGGTGACCGGCGAGGCGACGCATAATCCGCGCAAGCATACGGTGAATGTGCTGCCGGGCGGCAAGGTCAGCTTCGACCTCACCGCCGATGCGCTGGGCGACTGGGCGTTCCACTGCCATATGCTGATGCACATGCATGCCGGGATGATGCGGGTGGTGACGGTCCGCCATGGGGAGGACGCGGCATGAGGCTGCTCGCGCTCCTGCTGCTCGCCGCCGCCGTGCCGGTGCAGGCCCAGACTGTCGATCACAGCCAAATGGATCATGGGGCAATGGGGCATGCCCAGAATCCAATGGCGCCGGCTGCCGACGCCGCCATCCCGCAAGGCACGCCGCCGCCGGTGCCGACCGATCATGCCGCCGACGCGCTCTATGACCCCGCCGCCATGGCCCGCGCCCGCGCGGCGATGATCGCGGAAGGGGGCGGCATGACCTATTCGCAATGGATGCTCGATCGGCTGGAATATCTCGCCGGCAAGGGCGCTGATGGCTATGCCTGGGAAGGCGAGGGCTGGATCGGCGGCGACATCAACCGCTTCGCGGTCAAGAGCGAGGGTGAAGGGAGGTTCGGCGGATCGCTCGAACGGGCCGAGGTTCAGGCGCTCTACAGCCGGGCGATCGACCCCTGGTTCAACCTGCAGGCGGGCGTGCGGCAGGATTTCGGCGAAGGGCCGGACCGCAGCTATGCGGTGATCGGCATCGACGGCCTGGCGCCTTACTGGTTCGAGGTCGGGGCCGAAGCCTTCCTGTCGACCAGGGGCGACGCCCATTTGCGGTTGGAGGCGAGCTATGACCAGCGCATCACCCAGCGGCTGATCCTGCAGCCCGCCGCCGAGTTCAACCTGGCGGCCCAGGACGTGCCCGAATTGGGAATCGGCGCCGGCCCGTCCGATATCGAGCTGGGGCTGCGGCTGCGCTACGAGATCGCCCGCGAATTCGCGCCCTATGTCGGCATCAATTGGGAGCGCAAGCTGGGCGACACGGCCGACCATGCCCGTGCCGCCGGCGATAAGCCATCCGCCACCAGCCTGGTGATCGGCCTGCGCGCCTGGTTTTGAGACCGGCTTGCAGCCCGCCTGATATTCGATTATCGATCCCGCCGATCCCGCGCCGTAGGGCCTGGGATCATGATCGCGCCGGTGTCCCGAAAGGGGCTTAATAGGGAACACGGTACGGATGGTTCGCCATCCCAAGCCGAGGCTGTCCCTGCAACTGTAAGCGGTGAGCGCGATGCATATGTGCGGACGGCAGAATGACCGATCCGCCAGCCACTGGGCCGGACGCTAAATCCTGCGAGGCCTGGGAAGGCCGTGCATCAAGCGATGACCCGTGAGCCAGGAGACCTGCCGGCGTCTGGTCGCTCTTGCCTTGGTCCAGGGGATGGCCGCGGCACGGTAACTTCCGTCTGAGCGACGAACGAGCGGCTGGGGCCGCTGCGACGACGCGCGTCGGTTGCCCTTGGGCGCCCGGCCGGCGCGTGTGTCGGACGTTCGCGCGCGTGCCGCTCGTGAAGGTTGCCCCCGCCCGTCGAACGCGGCGCCGGATGGGGGAATATATGAAGTCTATCACTGTTTCGCGGGCCGCCCTGGCCCTTTCGCTTGCTATCGCGTCGCCGGCTTTCGCCGATGAAGGGGAGGGCGACAGCATCGTCGTCACCGGCACCAGCCTGGAAGAGACGCTGCCGCAGCAGCTGTCGCGCTATGGCCATGCGATCGAGATCGTCACCGACACGCAGATCCGCGATGCCGCCGCGATCGACACCGCCCGCGCGCTCGAAGCGGTGCCGGGCCTGTTCATCCGCTCGCAGTCCGGACCGTTCAGCTATGTCGACATCGCGTTGCAGGGATCGCGCACCAAGGATGTGCTGTGGACGATGGACGGCATCCGCCTCAACAATCGCCTCTATGGCGGCACCTCGCCCAACGACACCATGGCCGCCAGCATGATCGAGCGGATCGAGGTGCTGAAAGGCGGCGAAAGCCTGTTCTACGGCACCCAGGCGGCGGCCGGCGTCATCAATGTCGTTACCCGCGATTTCAGCGACGATCTGGGCGGCCAGATCAATGCCAGCCTCGACAGCTTCGCCGGCACCAGCCTGGATGGCTATGTGCGCGGCGCGATCGGCCAGCATCGCTTCGTGGTCTGGGCCAATCGCAGCCAGTCGGACGGCTACCGCCCCTATGACGTGATGCAGCCCAGCGCCACCGATCGCGCCCGCGGCTATGATCTCTGGTCGGCGGGCATCAAATATCAATATGATATCGCGCCGGACCTGCGCCTCAACGCGCTCTACCAGCATACCAAGGCCGATCTCGACAATATCAGCGCGACCCGGACCAAACAGAGCCGCAACGACCGGAATGAGGAAGTGGCCAGCCTGCGCCTCGACTATACCGGCGAGGATGGCGTGCAATTCTTCCTCAAGGGCTATTTCCACGACTGGAAGACTGCCTATGTCCAGATCCGCAACCCCGTGCCCGCCGGGCCGCCGCAGGTCATCTACCCGGCCGGCACCTTCTGGGGCTATCAGGATTATGGCGGCAGCGCGGTGGTGCAGCTCAACATGCTGCGCGGCATCGACACGCTGATCGGCTATGATTTCCAGAGCTTCAATGGCCGCGACGACGTCCTGCTGATCGCGCCGACCGATGAACAGGTCCATGCCGGCATCTTCCAGCTGCGCACCAATGACGAATTGTCGAGCAAGGGACGGATCGCCGCGGGCCTGCGCTACAACAAGGCGAAGGGATCGGAAAAGACGATCTGGAACGTCTCGGGCCGTTATGATGTCAGCGACGCGCTGTTCGTGGAGGCCAATGGCGGCACCTCGTTCGTGCTGCCCGACGCCTCGCAGCTTTATGGCAATGATCCCTGTTGCGAGGTTGGCAACCCGAACCTGAAGCCGGAGGAAAGCCTGAACCTCAACGCCGCGCTCGGCGGCGCGCTGGCCGGCGGCGCGATCCGCTGGAAGGCGACCTATTTCAACCGGCGCATCATCGACCTGATCGACACGACCTATGACGATCCCGCCTTTCCCGACGGCACCTATATCAACGTTCGCGACAAGGTGCGGGCCAGGGGTGCCGAGCTGGAGCTGAACGCCGACCTGACCGGCGGCTGGGGCCTGTCGGCCAGCTACACCTGGTCGCGCGTCCGAAATCAGGGCAGTTCGGTGCAGCGGGATCGCAATCCGGAACAATATGGCCGCGCCGCGATCGTCTATGCGCCGGAAACGGGCCGCTTCGGCGCCAATCTGTCGGCCAATTGGGTGGGCGATGTCTGGTCGACCGCATCGGGTTTTGGCCGGATGAACTATGGCAATTATGCCGTGGTCGATGCGGGCGCGCATCTGTGGCTGGATCAGGCGCGGCGCAACCGGTTCGGCATCAATGTCGAAAATCTGTTCGACCGTGATTACGCCTCCACCGGCTATCGCTCGGCGGTTAGCGATGCAGGGGTATTGGACGGCAGCAACAGCCGCTTCCTCTACTTCTACCGGGGCGTGCCGCGCACGCTGCGGGTCAGCTATGGCCTGAGCTTCTGACCATGTTGCGGCCGGTCCTGCTGCTGCATCGCTGGCTGGGCATCATCATCGGCGCCGTCATGACGCTGTGGTGCCTGTCCGGCTTCGTGATGCTCTATGTCGACTATCCGCGCCTGACACCGGCCGCACAGCTTGGGGGGCTTGCGCCTCTCACCCTGTCGGCCGGGCAAGCGGGCACGCTGCCCGATACCATGGCGCTGTCCGCCGCCCGGATCGAGATGATGGCCGGGCGGCCCCTGTTGCGGGTGACGCCGGCGCTCGATCCGACGCGGACCATCCCGCAGATGCGGGTGTCCGTCGGCACCCATGACTGGGCGTCGGGGAAACCGGTCGAGCAGGTCGATCCGCAAAATATCCACAGGATCGCGATCGAGTTCGGCCGCAACAGCGCCATTGCCGGCCCGGTCGGGCAGGTCGCCCAGACGGAGATGGACCAGTGGACGGTCCAGACCTTTCGCCGCAATGCGCCGCTCTACCGTGTCGATTATGCCGATGCGGCCGGGACGCAGGCCTATGTCTCGGGCAGGAGCGGGGAGGTGGTGCAGCTGACCACCCGTTTCCAGCGCTTCTGGGGCTGGCTCGGCGCGGTGCCGCACTGGCTCTATCCCACCATCCTGCGGCAGGATGGCGCGCTGTGGAGCCAGGTCGTCATCTGGACCTCGCTGATCGGCTGCTTCCTGACGATCACCGGCCTGTGGGTCGGCATCGCCCGGCTGCGCCGCCGCCGCGACGGCAGCATCGGATCGCCCTATCGCGGCCTGTGGTGGTGGCACCATATGGCCGGGCTGTTCTTCGGCATCCTGACGCTGACCTGGGTGGCGAGCGGGCTGCTGTCGATGAACCCCTGGGGGCTGCTGGACAGCGAGGCGATGATGACGCAGCGCCAGCGGCTGAACGGCGACTTCGCCTGGGGCGATGCGCGCCGGGCGATCGCGGCGCTGTCCGCCTTGCCGCAAGGCACCGTCCGGCTGGAGGCGGTCCCCTTTGCCGATGCCGTCCATCTGGTGGCGATTGATCGGGCTGGCAAGGCACAGCGCTTCGACACCAACGGCCGACCCGACGCCCTGTCCGAAGCGGGCCTGCGCGCCGCATTGCATGATGGCCCACCGATCGCCTCGCTCGACCTGCTGCGCCAGGAAGACGCTTATTATTATGGTCACAAGGCCAGCGTCGCCCTGCCGGTGTGGCGCGTCATCCTGGCCGATGACCAGGCGACACGCCTCTATGTCGATCCGGCATCGGGCCGCCTGATCCGCGCCTTCGACCGCAATGGCCGCGCCTTCCGCTGGCTGCAGGACGGGCTGCACCGGCTCGATTTCCCGTGGCTTCGCACCCGTCCCTGGTGGGACATCATCGTCCTGCCGCTGCTCGCCATGGTCACGTTGGTCTGCGGCACCGGCACATGGATGGGCCTTTCCAAGCTGCGGCGCGACCTGCGCCGTGTCCGCAATCGCCGGCGGCGCGCCCGCGCCCTACGGCCCCTGATCGGAGAAACCGCATGACCGCCACCCCTTCACAGGCGTCGCTTCGGCGGCGTAGCGTGCCGCTGATCGCGGCGCTCGTTATTGCCAATCTGGCCGTCTGGGGCTGGGCCTTCGCCCTGTTCGGCGACCGGCCGGTGATGATGGGCACGGCCCTGCTCGCCTGGGGCCTTGGCCTGCGCCATGCGGTCGATGCCGATCATATCGCCGCGATCGATAATGTGACGCGCAAGCTGATGCAGGATGGGCAGCGGCCGCTGACCGTGGGCCTGTGGTTCGCGATCGGCCATAGCGCGATCGTGCTGATCGCCGCGCTGGGCCTCGCCTATGCGGTCAGTGCGCTGGCCGGGCTGGAGCGGTTCCGTGCCGCCGGCGGCGTGGTGGCGACGCTGATTTCCGCCACCTTCCTGTTCGCCATCGCGATCATGAACCTCGTGATCCTGCGCCAGGTCTGGACGACCTTCCGCCGGGTGCAGGCGGGCGGCACCTATGTCGAGGCGGATCTCGACATGCTGACCGGCGGGCGCGGGCCGCTGTCGCGCCTGTTCCGTCCGGTCTTCCGCCTGATCTCGCGCCCCTGGCAGATGGCGCCGCTCGGCTTCCTCTTTGGCCTGGGCTTCGACACCGCGACCGAAGTGGCGATATTGGGCCTCTCCGCCGCGCAGGCGAGCGACGGCTTTGCGCTCGGCCCGGTGCTGGTGCTGCCCCTGCTGTTCGCGGCGGGCATGGCGCTGGTCGATACGGTCGACGGCATGCTGATGATGGGCGCCTATCAATGGGCGTTCGTGAAGCCGCTGCGCAAGCTCTACTACAACATCGTCATCACCGCCCTGTCGGCGGCGGTGGCGATCGGCATCGGCACGATCGAGACGCTGGCGCTGCTCGGCGACAAGCTGGGCCTCTCCGGCGGCATCTGGGATGTCGCCGCCACGCTGGGCGAGCATTTCAACGATCTGGGCTTCGCGATCATCGGCCTGTTCATCGCCTGCTGGATCGCCAGCGCGCTCTTCTATCGCTGGAAGGGCTATGACGCGATCGAACTGACCCCGGCGGGCGAGGTGCGGGCCTAGCCTATTCCGTTCGGGCTGAGCTTCGGTTTCGCCCAGCCCGAACGGCAGTTTTTACCCCTCGCGCGCGACCTGGAAGCCGGCGAAGGACTGGCTGACCGGCATCAGTTCCAGCGTGTTGATGTTGAGATGCGCGGGCTGGTTCGCGACCCACAGCAGGGTGGCGGCGATATCCTCCGCAGTCATCGGATTGGCATTGCCGTAAAGGGTGTCGGACGCCTGCTGGCTGCCGGTGCGGACCAGGGTGAATTCGGTCTCGACCATGCCCGGCTCGATCGAGGTGACGTGCACGCCGGTGCCGTGCAGGTCCGACCGCAGGCCGAGCGAGAATTGGCGCACGAACGCCTTGGTGCCGCCATAGACATTGCCGCCGGTGTAGGGATAGGTCGCCGCGACCGAACTCAGATTGATGATCCCGCCCTTGCGCGCGACGAGGCCCGGCAACAGCTTGTGGGTGACGGTGACGAGGCCGGTGATGTTGGTCTCGATCATCTGCTGCCACTGGGCGAGGTCGGCCGACTGGGCCGGCGCAGTGCCGAGCGCCAGGCCGGCATTGTTGACCAGCATGTCGATCGCGCGGAAGGCTTCGGGCAGGCTGGCCAGCGCCGCATCGATCGCGGCTTCATCGCGCATGTCGAACACCAGCGGGCAGAAGGCGTCACCGATTTCGGCGGCCAGCTTTTCCAGCCGATCGGCGCGACGGCCGGTGCCGATCACCTGCCAGCCATCGGCGGCAAAGGCGCGGACGGCGGCTTCGCCGATGCCGGCGGTCGCGCCGGTGATGAGGACGGTCTTGGTCATGGGGCGCTCCTGTCTTTTGTCGTCAGCCCAATAGCGAGATCAGGCGGCCCCGCCCAGCGCCTTCACCAGCGCGACGCTGGCGCGCATCCGCTGGGTCTGAGCGATCAGCACCGCGCGCTGGGCGTCAAGCGCGTCGGTCTGGGCCGTCACCACCTCCAGATAGTCCGACGCGCCATCGCGATAGCGGGTCAGTGCCAGATCGCTGGTGCGCTGCGCGGCGTCGGCGGCGCTGCGCTGATGGCCGATCTGGTCGGACAGGTGATGATTGGCGGCAACCGCATCCTCGACCTGGCGGAAGGCGGTCAGCACCGTGTCGCGATAGCCGGCAGCCAGTTCCTCATACTCCGCGCGCGACATCTTCACCTGCGCGCGGCGCTTGCCGCCGTCGAACAGGTTGAGCAGTGCTGATGCCGGGCCCAGGCCCCAGAAGCTGTTGGGCGCGCTGAACAGGTCGCCATGGGTGGTTTCCCAGCCGCCGGTCAGGCCCAGCGTCAGCGTCGGGAAGAAGGCCGCCTTGGCGACGCCGATGCGCGCATTGGCGGCGAACATGCGCCGTTCGGCCGCCGCGATGTCGGGCCGGCGTTCCAGCAGTTGCGAGGGCGCGCCGGTCGGCACGTCCGGCGCGGCGAGCGGCTGGGTGCGGGCGGCGATGCTGAAGTCCGACGCGATCGCGCCGACCAGCGCGGCGATCTCATGCTCGGTCGCGGCGCGTTCATTGGCGATGGCGGAGATGTCCGCCTTCGCATTGTCCAGCACCGTCTTGGCGCGATTGACGTCGATGCCCGACGACACGCCGCCCTTGTGGCGCCGGTCGGTCAGGTCATAGGCCTTGCCGAAGGCTTCGACCGTCTGGTGCAGCAGTTCCGCCTGTGCATCCAGCCCGCGCAGCCGCGCATAGGCGTCGGCGACCGCCGCCTGCAGGCTGAGCCTGGCGGAGGCGAGATCGGCATTGCTGGCGTCGGCATCGGCCCGCGCCGCCTTCACGCTGTTGCGGATGCGGCCCCACAGGTCGAGCTCATAGTCGAGGCTGCCGCCTACCACATAGTCATTATAGGTAACGGCGCTGCCATTGCCCTGGAATCGGTTGCCCGACACGCGGCGGCGGCTGGCATCGGCGCCGGCACTGATTTGCGGGAACAGGTCGGCATTTTCCACCCGTGCGGCGGCGCGCGCCTGGTCGTAGCGGGCGAGCGCGGCAGCCAAGGTCGGGCTGGCCTGCTCGGCGCGGGTTTCCAGGTCATTGAGGACGGGATCGTTGAACGCTTCCCACCAATTGCCGCGCGGCGTCGCGTCGGCCGGCTGGGCGGCGGTCCAGCCCGCCACTTCCTTATATTCGGCGGGGGCGCTGGTCTGGGGCGGCTGATAGGCCGGCGCCATCGAGCAGCCGGCCAGCAAGACCGCAGCCAATGTCATGCCCGCGCCGCCGATCCGGCGGTCAGCGCGCATGCGTCGCGCCCTTTCCGCCGGCGGGCGCCGACGCCTGCACCTTCACCGTGTCGCCGGTGCGGATCGCGTCCGGCGGGGTGTCGACGATCCGGTCATTGGGGCTGAGGCCGCTGGCGATCTGCACCGTGGCGCCCTCGTCACGGGCGATGGCGACCGGCTTCATGGTGATGCGATTGTCAGCACCCACCACGGCGACGCTCGGGCCGTTGTTGCTGTAGAGGATCGCGCTGCCCGGCAGGGTCATGCCATTGCCCTGGCCGGCACTGACCTTGAAGCTGACCTGGGCGAAGGCGCCGGGCTTCAGCGCGCCGTCGGGATTTTCCGCCTGCAACTGGACCAGCACCGCGCCCGACTGCGCATCGACCGCGCCGGAACTGCTGGTCAGGGTCGCGTTGAAGCTGCGGCCGGGATATTCGGGCAGGGTCAGGGTCGCGCCCATGCCCGGACGGACCGAGGCCGAATAGCCCTGCGGCACGCGGACATAGATGCGCATGCGGTGGATGTCGGACACGGTGAACAGCGGCTGGGCGGCGGCATTGCCGGATACGACCAGCGCGCCGATCTGGGCCGAACGGCTGGTGACGACGCCGTCGAACGGCGCGGCGAGGCGGGTGAAGCCCTGCTGGGCCTTCAGTCGCTTGACGTTGGCGAGCGCCGCGTTGGAAACGGCGGTGCGGGCGGCGAGATCGCCGGCTTTCTCGTCCGCCTCCTGCCGCGAGACGGCGTCCTGCGCCAGCATCGCGCTCCAGCGCTTCGAGGTGGTTTCGGCGAGGCGCTGGTTGGCCAGTGCGGTCTGATAATCGGCCTGCGCGGCAGCAACCTGCTGGTCGAGATCGGGCGCGTCGAGCACGGCGAGCGGCTGGCCCGCGCGCACCCGGTCGCCGATATCGGCCAGCCAGCGGCGGACATAGCCATTGGTGCGGGCATAGATGGCGGCGCTGTTATAGGCCTGCACATTGCCGGGCAGGACCAGGTCATTGCCCTCGCCATTCATCGTCGGCTTCACCACCGCGACGGTCGGCACCGATGCGTCGGCGGCGGTTTCGCGCAGTTCGTTGGTGGCGCTGATGCGCGAAGCGACGCCCACGCCGACCACGGCGAGCGCGACCACCGCCGCGCCGATGCCGATCTTCTTCAGCGTGCCGCTGTCGGGGCCGGCCTGCTCGGGATTTTCGATGCTGTTATGGTCAGACATGGCTCGGCTGCATTTCCATGTTGTTGGCCTTCGCAGCCTTGCGGCTATGGACGAAGGCGAAGACGGTGGGGACGAAGAAGAGGGTGGCGATGGTGGCGCAGATCAGGCCGCCGACGACGGCGCGGCCCAGCGGGGCATTTTGTTCGCCGCCTTCGCCCAGGCCCAGGGCCATGGGGCCCATGCCGATGATCATGGCGAGCGCGGTCATCAGCACCGGTCGGAAGCGGACCATGCCGGCTTCCAGAGCGGCCTTGGTCGCGTCGCCCAGTTCGGCGAGCCGTTCGCGGGCGAAGCTGACGACCAGGATCGAGTTGGCGGTCGCCACGCCCATGCACATGATCGCGCCGGTCAGCGCCGGCACCGACAAAGTGGTGCCGGTCATGAACAGCATCCAGATGATGCCGGCCAGCGCCGCGGGCAGGGCGGTGATGATGACGAACGGGTCGACCCAGCTCTGGAAGTTGACGACGATCAGCAGGTAGATGAGTATGATCGCACCGGCGAGGCCGAAGCCAAGGCCCGAGAAGGCGGTGTTCATCGTCGCATATTGGCCGCGAATGGTGATGGTGGCGCCCTTCGGCTCCTCCGCCTTCAGCGACTTGATCGCCCGATCGATGTCGCCCGCCACCGCGCCCAGGTCACGGCCCTGGGTGGTGGCGAAGATGTCGAGCACCGGCGCGATATTATAGTGCGACACGACCGGCACGGTGTTGGAGCGGACGATGGTGGCCAGGCCGCCCAGCGGCTGCACCGCGCTGGCGCCCGCACCCGACACCGGCACGTTGGACAGGTCGCTCATCGATCCGACCAGATATTCGGGGGCCTGCGCGACGACCGGATATTGGACGCCGTTCTGCGGGTTCACGAAGAAGACCGGTGCGGTCTGCGAGGTGCCGGCCAGCGAGCTGGCAAGGCTGGTGGTCACGTCGCGTTCGGTCAGGCCATATTGGCCGACGCGCGAGCGATCGACATCGACGTCCAACTGCGGCGCACGGCCGGGCTGCTGGATGCGGGCGTCGGCCAGGCCCGGAATGGTCGTGATCTTCGCCAGCAGCTTCTGCGCATAGGCGCGGTTCGCCTCCGCATCCTTGCCCGCGATCTGGATATCGATCGGCGCGGGCGCGCCGAAGTTCAGGATCTGGCTGGTGATGTCGGCGGGCAGGAAGGCGAAGGTCGTGCCGGGGAAGCGGCGCGGCAGTTCGCGGCGCAGCTGCGAGACGAACTCGTCGGTCGGACGATGACCCTTGTTGAGCGCGATCAGCAAGTCGCCGTCCTGCGGACCGATGGTGCCGCTATTGTTGTAGACGGTGTTGATGGAGCTGACCGGCAGGCCGATATTGTCGGTGATCGATCCCAGCTGGTCGGCCGGGATGATCTTGCGCACTTCGCGTCCGATCTGGTCGAAGCGGGCGGCCGTATCCTCGATCCGGGCGCCGACCGGCACGCGGATATGCATGGCGATCTGGCCGGAATCGACCGACGGGAAGAAGTTGCTGCCCAGGAACGGCAGCAGGCCGAAGGACAGGACGACGACCGCCATGAAGCCGATCAGGAAGGGCTTGCGGGCGCCCAGGGCGCGGTGAAGCATCCCGACATAGGAGGTGCGGACCTTCTCGAACCGATATTCGAAGCCGCGCTGGAAGCGGACGAGCGGGTTCCTCGACGTCGCCGTTCCGGCCAGATGCTCGTCCTCGTCACCGACATGGTGCGGTTTCAGCAGATACATCGCCATGGTCGGCACCAGCGTGCGCGACAGGATGAAGGACGCGATCATCGCGAACACCACCGACAGCGCCATCGGCACGAACAGGAAGCCGGCGACGCCGGGCAGGAAGAACATCGGCACGAACACGATGCAGATGCAGAGCAGCGAGACGAAGGCCGGCGTCACGATCTGTGCCGCGCCGTCCAGGATCGCCTCGATCACGCCCTTGCCCTGTTCCAGGTGCCAGTTGATATTCTCGATCGTCACGGTCGCGTCGTCGACCAGGATGCCGACCGCCAGCGCGAGGCCGCCCAGCGTCATGACGTTGAGGGTCTGGCCGAACATCGCCAGCGCCGCGATCGCCGCCAGAATGGCGAGCGGGATCGACAGCGCGATGATGACGGTCGAGCGCCAGCTGCCCAGGAACAGCAGGATCATCAGCGAGGTGAGCGCGGCGGCGATCGCGCCTTCATGGATGACGCCCTCGACCGCGGCCTTCACGAACAGCGACTGGTCGCCGATCGGCAGGATCTTGAGCGTGTCGGGCAGGGTAGCCGAAATCTTCGGCAGCGCCTGCTTCACGCCGTCGACGATGGCGAGGGTGGAGGTGCTGCCATTTTTGAGCACGGTCAGCAGTGCCGAACGGCTGCCTTCCACATGGACGATATTCTGCTGCGGACCGGCGCCGTCGCGGACATAGGCGACGTCGCGCATGTAGATGGTTGCGCCGTTCACCACCTTGACCGGCAGGTCGTTGAGCGCGGCGATCGATTCCGGCGCGTTGTTCAGGCGGACGCTATATTGGGTCGCGCCGATCTTGACGAAGCCGGCCGGGTTGATCTGGTTCTGCGCGGCGATGGCGTTGCCGACATCCTGCGCCGACAGGCCCTTTGACTGGAGCGCCAGAGGATTGAGGTCGATCTGCACCTGGCGCTGCTTGCCGCCCGAGGGGAAGGGCATGGCGAGGCCGGGGATGGTCACGAGCTGCGGCCGGATCTGGTTCTGGCCAAGGTCGAACAATTGCTGTTCCGACAGGCCTTTGCCCGACAAAGCGAGCTGCAGGATCGGCACCGTCGACGCGCTATAGTTCAGGATCAGCGGCGGGGTGACGCCCGGCGGCATCTGGCGTAGCACGGTTTGCGAGATCGACGTCACCTGCGCGGTGGCGGTGCGGATGTCGGCGCCGGGCTGGAAATAGATCTTGATGACGCCAATGCCCTGCAGCGACTGGCTTTCAATATGTTCGATGTCGTTGACCGTGGTGGTCAGCACGCGCTCATAGGGGCCGACGATGCGGCCCGACATGTCCTCGGGCGACAGGCCGGCATATTGGAAGGCGACCGCGATCACCGGGATGCGGATATTGGGGAACATGTCGACCGGGGTGCGCGCGGCGGACAGGATGCCCACGATCGCGATCAGGATCGCCATGACAATGAAGGTCAGCGGGCGATGCAGGGCAACCTTGACGATACCGATCATTCACGACTCCCGGCGCATCTCCCGGCGGAACGATGCCGGGGTGCGAAAATTTGGCGCCTCTCCAGAAGGAATGCCCTTATTTTACGGGTTCTGCAGCCGGGTTGCCAGAGCGGCATGGCGGCATGAGCCTATGAACGGCATTCATGAATGTGACGGCAATCCGCTGGTCGGCCGCAATATGGCACGCGCAGCGGGATCGGGGGCGAATCCGCGCACAATGCCATGGGACGATGAGGACCACCGCCACATCCGCGATGGGCCATGCGCCCTTGGACATTCTGCGTCTAATATATAATATGGCATAATCGATATTTCTAACGAATGGATCAATGGATCTCCGCCATCTCCGCTATTTCCTGACTGTTGCCGAGGAAATGCATTTCGGCCGGGCTGCGCTGCGCCTGGGCATATCGCAACCGCCGCTCAGCCAGCAGATCCGGGCGCTGGAGGAGGAACTGGGCGTGCGCCTGTTCGACCGCACCAGCCGCCGTGTTCGCCTGACCGAAGCGGGCCGGCTGTTCGAGCCGGAGGCGCGGGCGACATTGGTGCAGGCGGATCGCGCCAGCCAGACCGCGCGCCGGGCGCAGCGTGGCGAGATCGGCCATCTGGGTCTGGGCTTCACCGCGTCCGGCCCGTTCGTGCCGCAGATCGCCAGCGCCCTCTATCGCTTTCGCCAGACCTATCCGCAGGTCGAACTCATCCTGCGCGAACAGGGGCGCGACGAGCAGATCGAGAATGTGCGCAACCATCAGCTCGACATCGGTCTGGTGCGCGATTTCCTGCCGCCGGTGCTGCCCGAGGACATGGTGTCGCACTGCCTGTTGACCGAGGATATGCTGCTGGCACTGCGCGACGATCATCCGCTGGCGCTGCGCAAGGAGGATCCCAGCATCACCGATCTCGCCGGCGAGCCGCTGGTCCTCTATGGCGCGCCCAATGGTGCGGGCTTTACCGAGCATTTCTTCGCCCAGTGCGAGGCGGCGGGGTTCGTGCCGCGGATCGCGCATGAGGCGCGCAGCCTGGCGACCTTGCTGGGCCTCGTCTCCGCCGGGTTCGGCCCGACCGTGATCGCGCGATCGATGGCGCGGCTGCATGTCGACAATGTTGTCAACCGCCGCTTTACCTCGCCCGTCACCAGTTCGCTATGGATGATCCATCATCGCACCCTGTCGCCCCCGGCCGAGGCGTTCCGTGCGACCGTGCTGGAGGACAGCCCGACGCGCTGACATGGCTCAGGGCGTCGGGGTGGCACCATCCTGCGCGAACCAGGGTTCGGCCAGTCTGGCTGGCGTCGGCCAGATTTCATCCAGCGTCGCGGGATCATAGAGCCGGCCATTCTTCATGACGGCGCCGATCTTCTGCGCATTGGCGATGTCGGCCAGCGGATCGGCGTCCAGGATCAGCAGGTCGGCAAACTTGCCCGGCTCCAGGCTGCCGACATCGTCGCTATGGCCGATCACCTCGGCCGACCCGATCGTCGCGGCCTTCAGCGCCTCCATCGGCGTCGCCCCACCAGCGGCAAAGGCCTGCAACTCCCACTGATAGCCCAGCCCCTGGATCTCGCCATGGCTGCCAAGGCCAACGAGGCCGTCGGCGCGCTGGATCCTCACCGCGTCTGCCGCGATCTGCTGCCAGCTCTGCGCTTCGGGCGGCATCCAGTGGCGGTTGCGCAGCTTGTCGCTGACGATCCCCGCCGGCACGAAATGGGTCCATTTCGCGTCGTCCTGCGGCCGCTTGTTGATGATGAAGTCGAACAGCGCCGGGGTGGTGCCATAGGCGACCAGAATGGTCGGCGTGTAGCTGGTGCGGCTCTGCGCGAACAGGCGGACGATATCCTCGCGCAGCGGCGACACCGGGATGGCATGTTCATTGCCGGAAAAGCCGTCGATCGCGTGGGTCAGGTTCAGCACCATGTCGCTCGCACCCTCCGTCGTGGGCATCATGCCCAGTTCCGCTGCCGCCTCGACCATGAACTGGCGCTGGGCGCGGTCGCCGATCATGTAGCTCTTGATGTTCCGGGTGCGATAATGGTCGCGATAGCGGGTGAGGACGTCGACTGCATCCTGCTTGCTGTGGATTTCCGCATTCACGAACACGCCCGGCCCGGTCGACCAGGCGCGCGGCCCCCGCATCATGCCGGCATCGATCATGTCCTGATAGGCGAAGATGTCGGTGGTGAAGGGCTGCGGGTCGAGCGCGGAGGTGACACCGAAGGCGAGGTTGGCGGCAAAGTCCCAATGGCCGCGTTCCTGGATGCCGCGCCGTATCGCGAACCAATGGGCATGGGTGTCGACGAAGCCGGGGACGATATATTTGCCGCCGACATCGCGGATCGTCGCGCCCTGCGGCACGGCGATCGATCCGCTGGCGCCGACCGCAACGATGCGATTGTCGGTGATGACGATATCGGCATTGCGGATCACATCCTGCCCGCCCGCCATCGGCATGACGGTCGCGCCGCGCAGCACGACGCTGCCGCGGGGCACATCGCGCGGCAGTTCGACCGGCAATGCGAAGCTCTGCGCCACCGCCTCGGCCGTGCCCGGCGCAGCAGACAGCGCCTGATCGGTCGGCAACCGGCGGAAGGTCGATCCGACCGACCAGGTGACGGTCGCGCCCTTGTCGGCCCAGTCGATGAAGTCGGCGCCGACCCGTGTCAGCTTGCGTCGCGCCACCGCCGGCGTGTCGAGATTGACGGTCGCCGGCTCGCCGCCATTGGCCGGCGGGATATCGACCAGATAGGCCTGGCTGAACGACTTGATGAGCGCGCGGCTGCCGTCCGGGCTGATCCGCACATCCTCGACCGGTGCGGGGCCGGGGAAATATTGGCCAAGGCCATGGGCCAGCACGCGCAGCAGCGGCTGCGGATCGCCCCCCGCCAGCGGAACCGAGGACAGGCCGCCCGCGCCATAGAAATAGAGGGTGTCACTTTCGCCGCCGAACTGCGGCTGGCGGGCGCCCATGGCATGGGTGATCAGCCGCGCTGCGCCGCCGCCGACGGGCATGTGGATGATGTCGGTCGGGCGCGCGGGATCGATCTCCGACGCGGTGCGCAGCCGGTCATATTGGTTCGCGCGCAAGGCCACCACGCCCTTGCCGTCGGGGGTGAAGATAGGCTGGCTGTAAAAGGCCGGGACCTGCGTCAGCCGGCGCGGCGTGCCGCCCGCCGCCGGGATCGTCCAGACATGGCCGCCCTCCTTGGCGGTCCAGCTGACATAGGCAATGCTCTTGCCATCGGGCGACCAGCTCGGCTGGAAGGCATCGGCCGCGACGATGCGTTTGGGTGTCATGTTCGCTGTCAGCTTCTGGACATAGAGGCCGCCCAGCGCGGTGAAGGCGACGCTGCCGCCATCGGGCGACTGGCGCGGCGCCTGCACCACGCGGACGCGCACCGGGCCGGTCTCTTCCGTCTGCCGCACGCGGGTCAGCGGGCCGAGGCCCAGGTGCACCGGCGCGGTGAAGGGGATGTCGCTGATCTTGCCCGATGCAATGTCGAGCCGCCTGATCCCGCCGCCGATGCTCATCAACATCGCCTTGTCGCCCGGCATGAAGCTGAAGCGCGGCAGCAGGTCGGCATAATAGCCGCCATCCTGGCCGTCCCGGTCGATCGGGAAGGCGATCCATTTGTCCTCGCCCGTCTCCAGATTGCGGAGCCTGAGACCGTCCTTCTGGCCCTGCCGGCTGGCATAAGCGAGCAGCTTGCCATCATGCGACAGCGCCGGGCGCATCGCCCCGCCGGCCGACTGGATGATCGTCTCGTCCTGCCCGTTCTTGAGGTCGCGGCGGGCGATCGACCAGTTGGGCAGGTCATTCTCGGTCCAGGTATGGCCGCGCTTGGTCGCATAATAGAGATAGCGGCCATCGGGCGTCGCGACCGCGCCCATGGCGTTCATCTTCGCGTCCCAATTGTCGGGCGATCCCGCCTTGGTGATCTGGATGCCGCTGCCGCCGTCACGGTCATACATGAACAGCTCGAACGCCAGGATCGAATGGACCGTGCGCGAGACATAGACAGAGCGGCCATCGGGTGACCAGGCCGGCGAGGAATAGATGGCGAGCGACTGGTCCTGCGACAGCTGTTTTAGGCCGGTGCCATCGACATTGGCGATCCAGAGATTGGTGACGCCCGACCGGTCGGAAAGGAAGGCAAACTGCTTGCCGTCGGGCGAGAATACCGGATTGCGCTCGAATGCCATGCCGGTCAGCAGCGGTCGCGCCGTCCCGCCGCCGGCGTCCAGCGCATAGATGTCGCCCAGCAGGTCGAACAGGATCGTCCGGCCATCGGGCGACATGTCCGGCTGCATCCACGTCGCCTCATGCGCGTCATAGCGCAGCGTTCGGGTGGGCGTCAGGCTCAGCCCCTTGCTGTCCTGCGCCAGCGCGGGATGGGCACAAAGCAGGGACGCACCCAGCAGCAGGGAGGCAAGAGAACGCATTGCGGCCTTTCGGTCAGGGGCTAGGAAGGCAGATAGGGAACGGGGCCGCAGCCTTGCGGATGCGGCCCCGTTCTTCAAGGCGGTTAGAGGCTCCAGTCGGCGCGCAGGCCGATGGTGCGCGGCCGGATGATCGAGCCCTGCGGCGTCGCCGCATCGTTCGCGAACGGGGCGTTCAGCACGCCATATTTGTCGAACACATTGTTGGCGAAGGCCATCAGCCGGACCTTCTCGCCCAGGCTGACCGAGGCGCGGAGGTCGAACACGTTGAAGTCACCACGGCGCGAGACATCGTCGAAGCTGGTCGGCGCCGACGACAGGTAGCGATGCGCGATGTCGAAGCTGGGCGCGCCGGTCACATCGGCGAAGCTGAGCGTCAGATTATTGGCGATCGACCATTTGGACGAACCCGGCAGTGTCGTGCCCTTGGCATAGCCGCCCAGCCCCGCAACGTCGAACGGATAGGGCAGGAATTCGGTCAGCTCCGCATCCTGCCAGGTGACGTTGGTGGTGAAGTGGACGATCTTGTTGAAATTCACCGTGCCGGAAAATTCCACACCGTTGACCCGCGCGCCACCGGCATTGACGACATAGGAATAATAGGAGGGCGCCGGGCCGAAGAGACGCGCCTGGATATTGTTCCAGTCGAGGTGGAAGCCGGTCAGGTCGATGGCGAAGCGGCCGTCGGGCGTCTGCGCCTTCACGCCGATTTCGTAATTCTTGACCTTGTCGCTCTCATAGGCCTCCGGAATGCTGGGCAGCAGGCCGGCATTGGGGTTGATGCCGCCGACGCGATAACCCTGCGAATAGGTGGCATAGACCATGACATCCTTCGACGGGCGCCAGGCGATCGTCGCCTTGGGCAGGAAGCCGTCTTCCTTCTGGTTGACGCTGCCGCTGCTGTCGGTCGGCGTATAGCCGCCTTCATAGCCGCCCAGCGCACCGGCCTGGTTCAGCACGTCGGCCTTGGCGGTGGTGTCATAATAGCGACCGCCCAGCGTGATCTCGATCTGCTCCACCGGCTTGTAGGACAGTTCGCCGAAGATGCCGAAATCCTCGTTCGTGCTCTTGGTGAAATAGCCATAGAGGCGGTCGCCCGGCGTCAGCTGCGCACCGGAATAGCCGCCGAACAGGTCGGGATTGGCGTCGATATAGTCGGCCGCCCCTGCCTGGAAGATCTGGTCATAGCTGTTCTTCTTGGCCTGCAAATAGCTGACGCCGACCAGCCATTTGAACGGACCGTCGCCGGCCGAGGCGAGGCGGGCCTCCACCGTCTTGATGAGCGCATCGGCCTCGCCCAGCGAATAGGCGGCGCCGTCGCCGGTGGTGACGCCGGTCACATAGGCATAGGGGTAGGAGAAGATGGTGGTGTTGGTCTTCTTGGTGATCGACCCCAGCACCGTCAGATTGGCGATGTCGCTCACTTCCTGGTCCAGCCGCAGGCTGTTCATCCAGAATTTCGTCTTCTGGGTTTCGGCGCGCGGCAGGTTGCGGACATAGGGGTTTGGCAGGTCGAGATAGGTCTGGTCGTCCAGCTTGCTGTCCTGCCAGCTCGACAGATAGGTGACCTTGGTCGTCTCGCCCAGATTGGCGACGATCGATCCGCGCAGGCCGCGGGTGCGATAATCGTTCGAGCCGTTCACGCCGATGCCGGGATTGTCGAGATAGCCCGCGTCCGACCGCTGCAGCGCGACCAGGCGCAGCGCCAGCTGATCGGCGACCAGCGGGATGTTGATCATCGCCTTGGCGGCATAGTTGAGTTCGCCCGAGGCATTCTTGGTCGTGCCGACCAGGCCCGATGCGGCGGCGTCGACCTTGGACGGATCGGCGACATTGGCGACATAGTTGACGAGGCCGCTCAGCGTCGAGGAGCCGAACAGCGTGCCCTGCGGCCCGCGCAGCACTTCGACGCGCTGCAGGTCGAACGTGTCGACGTCGGGAATGCCGATCGGGAAGCCCGGCTCGACCACCGGCACTTCGTTGAGATAATAGCCGACCGTGGTCTGGCCCTGCTCGTGATAGGTGGTGGCGGCGACGCCGCGGATCACGACTTCCGAAATGCCGGGCTGGTAATCGTTGAACACGACGCCGGGCAGGCGGACGATATAGTCCGACAGGCTGTTGGCGTTCATCTTCTTGAGCTGCTCGCCGGTGACGGCGCTGATCGGCAGGGCGACCTGGCGGATATCCTCGTCGCGCTTGCCGGCGGTGACGATGATCGTCTCGCTGTCGCTGGCGGCCGGGGCCTGGGCAAGGGCGGTGCCGGACAAGATGGTCGCGGCCGCCATGGCGGTGAAACTCACAGTCTTGAGATGCGTCAGTCTGTTCATTGTCATTCCCCTTATGATGTGAGAACCGGCCTTGTTCCGGCCGGCTTTCTCCCTTGCTCTGTTGTTAGATGTCGCTCCCTTCGCCAAAGCGCTGGCGACCGCCGACGATCGTGCGCAGCACCTTGGTTGCGCCGATTTTCGCCGGATCGATCGCGAACAGATTGGCATCCAGCACCGCGAAATCGGCCAGCATGCCGGGCTTCAGCAGGCCCATCCGGTCGTCGCTGAAACCGGCAAAGGCGTTGGTCGCGGTGTAGGCGTGCAGCGCCTGGAGCATGCTGATCTTCTGCTCGGGCAGCCAGCCGCCGGGGTTCGCGCCGTCGATCGTCTGGCGCAGCACGGCGGCGGCGACCCCGGTCAGCGGATCAAGCGGCGCCACCGGCCAGTCCGATCCGAAGGCGACCTTCGCCCCGGCATCGAGCAGCGACTTGAACGCATAGGTGCCCTTCAGCCGCTCGGCGCCGACGCGCTGGATCGCCCAGCGTCCGTCGTCGATCGCATGATAGGGCTGGACCGATGCGATGACCTGCTGCTGGGCAAAGCGCGGGATCGCGGCCTGGGTCAGATGCTGGGCATGTTCGATGCGGAAACGGCGGTCGCGCCGGCCATTCTTCGCAGCGGCGGCGGCAAAGATGTCCAGCGCCTCGTCATTCGCCTTGTCGCCGATGCCGTGGATGGTGATCTGCAGGCCCGCCGCGTCGGCATCATTGGTCCATTGCTGGACATCGGCGCGCTTGTGGATCGGGAAGCCTTCATTGTCGGGCGCGTCGTCATAGGGGCGATAGAACATCGCCGTGCGCGACCCCAGCGACCCGTCATATTGCAGCTTCAGCCCGCCCCAGCGCACCCAGTCGTCGCCGCGTCCTTCGGCATCGATCAGCGCCTTGAGCTTCGCCCAGTCCTGCAACGGCACGAAGGAATAGAAGCGCATGTCGGTCTCGCCCTTGGCACGCAGGCGGCGCAGCGTGTCATGGGTGATCCAGTCCAGTTCGGTGGTGTGGACCTGCACCACGCCCTTGGACAGGCCATGGGCGATGCCCTGGCGCGCGGCATCCTCCTTGTCGGCGTCGGTCGGCGCGGGGATGGCGCGCTTGACCAGATCCATCGCCGCATCCTTCAGGATGCCGGTCGGGTTGCCATCCTTGTCGCGCACGATCATGCCGCCGGCCACGTCGGGGGTGTTGCGGTCGATCCCGGCCAGTTTCAGCGCCAGCGAATTGAGCGCCAGCATGTGCAGGTCCAGTCGCTGTACCGCGACCGGGGTGTTCGGCGTCACCGGGTCCATCCAGCTGCGGTCGGGCAATTCACCGCCCCATAGCTCCGCGTCCCAGCTGCCACCCTGCAACCATTGGCCGGGCTTCAGGCTCTTGGCCGCCTCGCCGACGATGCGGGCAAATTCCTGCGGGCTCTTCGCCTCGCGCAGATTGGGCTGGCTCAGCAGATAGGATCCGGTGAGGAAATGGGTGTGGGCGTCGGTGAAGCCGGGCATGACGAAGGCGCCGCCCAGATCGATGACCCGCGTGCTCTTGCCCGACTGCGCCTTGACCGCCGCCGCGCCGATCGCGGCGATGCGTCCGCCGGCGATGCCGATCGCCGATCGCGCCGTCGGCATGCCTTCGCCGGTCCAGACCGTCGCGTTGACATAGGCGGTGTCGAGCACCTGTCCCTTCGCCCACAGGCTGCTGCTCAATGCCAGGCCGGTCGCGCCCCCGGCCAGCATTTCGCGTCGGCTGAACATCATTGCTCTGCTCCCTCGCGGCTGGTTTCGTCCAGCCGGTCCTCATTGTAGATATGCATCCAGTCGCGCAGCCCGCCGGGGGCCAGGCTGCCAACAATCTCGTTGATGCCCTGGCGGCTTTCGTCGCGGCCCAGCTTGAACCGGCCGTCGATCGCGCGGACATGGGCGCGAAAGCCGATGATATGCTTCATCATCGGTTCCAGCCGGGCGCCGGCATCGTCGATATGCCAGGGGGCGACGCGGCCCGCCTCCATCCGGTCGGTCAGCGTCTCGATCGATTCGCGCGTAGCCTCCGGCAACAACTCGACATCGACGGTCAGCACCGCCATCGCATAGTTCCAGGTCGGCACCCATGTCGGGTTCGACTGCATTTCGGGCGAGATATAGGCCTGCGGCCCGTTCACCAGCACGGTGGCGCGCGGCGCCGCGCGCAGTTGCGCGACCTGCGGGTTGGACAGGGCAAAATGGCCCAGCAGCGACACCAGCGCACCGTCCGCGTCGCATTCGGCCAGCAGCGGCAGCGGCGTCGCGCCGAAGCCGGCCTCGCTATGGGAGACGATCCAGCAAAGCGGATGGTCGCCGATCAGGGTGACGATGTCGTCCGGGGAGCGGGGCGCATATTTCATATGCATGACACTGCGCCGGCATTGGACCCGCCCGAAACATCCAATTCAGGAAAGTGAAGGGGTCCAAGTAAGGATCAGGGTTCGGCGCAGCGGCGCAGTGCCTGCAACACCTCTTTCGCCTCCTCCTCGGTCAGGCTGGCAAAGCCGATGCGCAGCCCCCGCTCGGTCCCTTCCTCGGCCGCATAGCTGTGCGAGGAGGCAAAGCTGAGGCCGATCTCGGGCGCCCGCGCTTCCAGCCGGTCAAGCGCCGCCATGTCCTTGAACTGCAACCAGAAGGCGAGGCCGCCATCGGGCAGGCGATAATCGATCAACCTGTCCATTTCGCTGTCAAGATTGCGCGCGAAGGCATCGCGCCGCCGGGCGTAGATCTGCGCCGTCTTGCGCACATGGCGCCGCACCTCGCCGCTTTCCAGCAGCTCGGCGGCGGCCTCCTCCGTCACGGTATTGCCCATGCCGTCGATCAGCGAGATCTGATAGGCCAGCGCGTCGACGACCTTGGGCGCGGCGGCGATATAGCCGATGCGCAGTGCCGGCACGAGCAGCTTGGACATCGACCCGGCATAGATCACCCGCGCCGGGGCGTAGCTCGCCATCGGCAGCAGCGGCTGCGCGCCGAAGTGGAATTCATGGTCATAATCATCCTCGATGATCGCGAAGGCGAATTGCCGCGCCAGTTCCAGCAGGCGCAGCCGCCGCTCGGGCCGCATCGACACGGTGGTCGGAAACTGGTGATGCGGCGTCACGAAGATGGCGCGGACGCGATGCTTGCGGCAGGCGCGCTCGACATCGGCGACATCGACGCCATCCTCGTCCAGCCCGACCGTGACGATCTTGGCGCCGCAGGCACGGAAGGCGGCGACAGCCGGCTCATAGGTCAGCCGTTCGACCAGCACCGCGTCGCCCGGCCGGATCAGGATGCGCGCGGTCAGGAACACGCCCATCTGGCTGCCGCGGGTGATGCAGATATTTTCCGCGCCGACCATCAGCCCGCGCTGGCGCCGCAACATGCTGGCAATTTCCTGCCGCAGCCGTGGCGACCCGCGCGGATCACGATAGTGGAGCGCATTGGCGCGCGACGCGCCCTCCGCCGCCTTGCGATAGGCGCGGGCGAGCAGGTCGGCGGGAAACAGGCGCCCGTCGGCGACGCCCTCGTCCAGCTTGCGCCATTTGCCCGCCGGGATGGCGATCAGCCGGTCGGGTGCGGCCAGGAAGGGATATTCGGTTTCGTCCGGCTGGCGGGTGTCGGGGGCGATCGGCGGGGCAGGGGCATCGTCGCTGCTGGGCAGGGAGGTCGACACGATCGTGCCGCGCGTGCCCGCGCTCACCAGCCAGCCCTGCGCGATCAGTTCCTCATAGGCGGTGACGATGGTCTTGCGATTGACCTCCAGCGCGGCGGCGAGTTCCCGGCTGCTCGGCAGAAACTCGCCGGGCAACAGCCGGCCGCGCTCGATCTCGTGGATCAGCCCATGAGCGATCTGCATGTAGCGCGGGCTGTCCGGCGCGATCCGCACCCGTTCCTTGAGCGGCAGGGTCCAGGGGCGTAGCATCCGTGTGGCGATCAGTGTCGCGATGCCGCCAGGGCCATGTCGGCAAGGGCGATCGTCCCGAGCGGCCCGGCGCGGTCGCCCAGTGCCGGGTGGGCGACATAGTCGTCCATCGACGCGATCGTCGCAGCCGCGCCATAGGCCGCCAGGCTGGCGGTCAGTTCATCGCGGATCAATGGCATCAACTGGGGCTGGCCCATGGCGACGCCACCGCCGATCAGGATACGCTGGGGCAGGGTGGTCAGCGCCAGATTATGGCACATCGCCGCCAGTGCATGGGCGACGAACGACCATTGCGGATCATCAGCGGACACGTCGCGTCCGCGCTGGCCGGTCCGCGCCTCGATCGCGGGGCCATTGGCCAGTCCCTCCAGGCAATCGCCGTGAAAAGGGCAATTGCCTGCAAAATCGTCTCCGGCGGCGCGCGGCACGCGCATATGCCCGGCCTCGCTATGGCCCAGTCCGCGCACTGGCATGCCGGACACGATGCTGCCCACGCCGATGCCGGTGCCGACCGTGACATAGGCCCAGCTGGTCAACCCCTGCGCCGCGCCCCAGCGCCCCTCGGCCAGCGCCGCGCCATTGACATCGGTATCGACCATGAAGGGGCGTCCGGCCGCGAGGTGGGTGATGTCCGTCCCGCTCCAGCCCGGCTTGGGCGTGCTGACGATCGAGCCGAAACTGGCCGACGCCGGATCAAGATCAAGCGGTCCGAAGCTGCCAAGGCCCAGCGCTGTGAAATCCCATCCGGCCAAGGTCGCGGCCACCGCCGACAGGGTCTCGGCAGGCGTGGTGGTCGGAATTTCCACCTGCGCCCGGATATCGTCCGGCCCGGTGCCCAGGATGCAGATGCATTTGGTGCCGCCCAGTTCTACGCCTGCCAGCATCGGTTCATGCTCCCCAGATCGTCTCGGCATAGGCGAGGAAATTGCCGCCCAATATCTTCTCGATGCGGGCCGTCGAATAGCCCTTGGCGCGCAGCAGGCCGGCGAGCTTGCGGAACTGGTCCGGGCCGCGCAGGTCGACGACGAAGGGATAGGTGTCGGGCCGTTCGCCCTTGGCGCTGATGCCGGCGGCCTGACGCGCGGCGATTTCCTTGGCCAGCACCGCCTCATAGGCCTTGAGGTCGTCGATCTGCGTCACCGTGCCGTCGGTGCCGATGCCGACATGATCCTCGCCGCACAGCTTCACCGCATGGTCGATATGGGCAACGACATGTTCGGCGCGGGCATGGCCGGACAGATCAAGGAAGGGCATGAAATAGATGCCGATGAAGCCGCCGCGATCGGCGACCAGCTTCAATTCCGCGTCGGTCTTGTTGCGCGGCAGATTGGTGACCGCGCGGCAACCGGTGTGATTGATCGAGATCGGCTGTTTGGAAATGCGTGCCGCTTCCAGGCAGGTCTGCTCGCCGCTGTGGGACAGGTCGACCATCACCCGCTGCGCATTGCAGCGCGCGACAACCTCGCGCCCGAACGGGGTGAGGCCGCGATTGCCCGGCGCCATCGATCCGTCACCCAGCTGGTTGGCGGGGTTGTAGGTCAGCTGGAAGATGCGCACGCCCAGATTGGCGAAGATGTCGACCCGGCGGGCATCCTGGCCCATCATCGCGCCATTCTGGAAGCCGTAGATCAGCCCGGTCTTGCCCTCCGCCTTGGCACGGCGAATGTCGGCGGCGGTCAGGATCTTCATCAGGTCGCGGCTGTTGGCCCGCACCTGCGCATCGGTCTCGGCCACTTCGCGCACGCTCTGCTCGAACGGGTCCGCCGATCCGGAGACATAGCCAATGGTGATGTTGACGGCGGTGAGGCCCGACGCATGGGCTTCGGCCAGCACGCGCGGGCTGAACTGCGGCACGAGGGAATCGGCCGGCTGGTTGGGATCGCCGAGGCCGCCGAGCGCATTGATGACGATCATGTCCTTGATCGGATCGGCGTCAATGCCCGCTGCCCGCGCGCTGCTTGCCGCCAGCATCGCGGCCGACACCCCCATGAAATTGCGCCGATCGAGCTTCATTCGTCGTCCCCCATTTCTTCCTTCGTCACCGGCACATAGGCGTTGCGGGCATAGGCTTTGCCGCGCTTCACCACCGTCTCGATCGTCTGGATATTGGCGATGTCGGCGACCGGATCGCTCTTCAGCACCACGAAATTGGCGAGCTTGCCCGGTTCGATAGACCCCATATCCTTGGCTTGCCCGGCCGCCTGCGCGCCGACCAGCGTGGCGGACCGGATCACCTCGACCGGGGGCATGCCGACATTGCGGGCAAGGAAGAGCAGTTCCTCATGAACGGCGGGCCACTGATCCTCGACCTCGCCAACGAAGTCGGTGCCGGTGGAGATGGGGACACCCATCTTCCACGCCTGACGGGTGAGGCGGGTGGTGAGGTCGCCGGTGCAGCGCAGCGGCTTCGCCTTGGGATCGGCCTTGCGCTTGGCCTCATATTTCACGAACAGGGCGCCGGTCGCGTCGAGGATCGTGCCCTGTTTCAGCATCGCGCGGAACAGGTCGGCCATCACCGGGTCATCATCGCCCGGCTCCAGCAGATTTTCATGCACCGGCGTCCGGTCTTCATAGGCCGCCAGCATCACCGGCTCGCGCTGATAGGCGAGATAGCAGACATGGCTGATCGCATCCGGCCCGGCGGCGATCACGTCGGCCGGGCGGGTAGGGAATACCGAACTATGCGCCCAGACCAGCATATGCTGGCGATGGGCTGCGGCGGTCACCGCTTTTACCTGGCGCGGAGTGAGGTCGGCATAGATCTTGATCGCACTGGCCGATGTGCCACGCGCCAGGGTGATGGCTTCCTTGAGGTCGGTCCTGTCGTCGATCGCCTGCATCCAGGGCGCGGTGCCCGGCGTCACTCCCTGGCTGGCGGCGGCGACGCGCGGATCGGCGAAGAAGGGGCGGCCGGCCATGATCGCGGCATAATAGATGTCGGGCGCCGGAATTTCCGCCATCCGCGCCTCGCGCGCCAGTTCGCCGACCGAGCGCAGATCGTCGGCCATGTCGCGCACCGCCGTCACCCCGCCATAGAGATTGCGGCGCAGCATCGCCTTGGCCTGAACCGCGTTGGGCGGGGTCGCCATATGGACATGGCTGTCGATCAGGCCGGGGATGACATAGCGGCCGGCCAGATCGACCTGCTTGGCGCCCGCGACATCGGCGGCGGGCAGGCTGCCATGCGGCGCCAATGCGGCGATCCGCTCGCCGCGCACCAGCATGTCCTGATTGCCGCGCGGCGGCGCGCCGGTGCCGTCGATGATGGTGGCGCCGCTATAGAGTATCGCGTCCTCCGCCGGCTTGGGCGGCTGGGCAAAGGCGGCGAAGGGCAGGGCGCAGGCGATCAGGGCGGCGAGGCGGGCGGTGTGCATCATCTGTCCTTATTCGCCGGGCCGATAGGTGCGCACGGCATGGGCCTTTATGTCTTCGGGGTAGAAATAGACCGGGCGCAGTTCGCCCTTGGCATAGAGGTCGACCTGATCGGCGAAATGGGGCGAGTGGGGATCGCCGCTCTCGCCGCCGGCGCTGACTGCGCGGGCGACGACCTTCGGCCCGAACTCGACCGCCGCGACGAAGCTGTTGCCCTTGGTGCCATAATAGCGCTTCGTGCCCGGATAGCGCGCCGCGCCGAAGGCCGCGAGCGACCCCCATTGCGACGAGGCGAAGGGGATGGGCGTGCTGGGCTTGGCGTCGTCGAAGGTCTGGACGATCGCGCCGTCATTGCGCTGGTAGCGGTTGATCTCGCCCCAGGGCACGGCGATGCTGCCGAAATCGGTGGTCAGCCGCTCGACCGCCTCGCGCAGCGCCGCCAGCTTCTGCGCGTCGGTCGCGCGGGTGGCCATATAGTCGATGGTGGACAGGCCCGCTTCCTTGGCGGCCGGAGCCACCGCCTTCCACAGCGCCTCGCCCCAGAAGACCGCGAGCGAGGTCTGGGTCGAGGTCAGGCTCCATTTATAGTCCCAGCCGCGCAGGCTCTGCACCGCATCGGCCAGCGCGGGATCGGGGGTCTTGTCCTGCGCGGCGATCAAGCCCGGAACCAGCCGCGCGAAGCCGGTCAGATAGGGATCATAGGCCGCGCCGATCAGGCTATCGAGGGTGAAATGCGCATTGGCCGACAGCACGATCTGCGCATGGGGGCCGCGCGGATTTTCGCCGGCCTGGTCCATATAGCGGGGAAAGTCCTCGCGCTTGGGGCTGTCCGCGCCGGCCGCCGTCCAGGGCCAGTTATTGGTGTTCATCGCCCAGCCGCCCTTCGGGTTCACCGCCTGGGGCAGGCTGGACAGGTCATGCAGGCCGCGCCAGTCGGTCGCCGGATCGCTGCCGTCCACCGGCTTCGTATAGTCGAAACGATCGTCGCGGATCGGCACGAATTGCGGGTGGAGATAGGCGATCTCGCCCTTGTCGTCGGCCAGCAGCGTGTTGTTGCTGCTGTTCGCCTTATTCTCTGCGACCTTGAGGAAGCTCGCATAATCGCTGGTCTTGGTGCGCAGATAGCTTTGTTCCAGCGCCGGCACCGGCTTGTTCATCAGCGCGAAGGCGATCCACTTGTCGCCCTGCGTCCGCACGATCGGGCCATGATGGGTGGAGTAGCCGGTGAAGGCGCGCTGGGCGAGCTTGCCGTCTTCGGTACGGTAGGAAATGGCGATGGTCTTTTCGGTGACCGGCCGCAATTCCTTGCCATAGCGGTAGAAGAGGCGATCGCCCTGTTGCACGATCGTCTCGGCAAATTCATCGACATTGTCGATGCCGCTCGACGTGTGCATCCAGCCGATATGGCGGTTGAAGCCCTGATAGATGAAGAACTGGCCCCAGGTGACCGCGCCATAGGCGTCCAGCCCCTCGTCGCTGCTCATCTGCAGTTCGGACCGGAAGAAGAAGCTGGTGTGCGGGTTGATCATCAACAGCGCATGGCCGCCTTCCGTCCGGGACGGCGCGATGGCAAAGCCGTTCGACCCCTGCGGCTCGTGATAGGCGAGGCCCTGTTCCAGCATGGTCAGCGCCGCCGGCTTCTTTTCGTAAAAGGCCTGTAGCTGGGTCAGCGGCACCCGCTCGATATCGCCGCCGATGCTGCCCTCGGTGAAGCTCAGTGCCATCCACGGCTCGAACCGGGTGATGACGCGCGGCTTCACCATCGGGTGGGTGGAGAGATAATAATTCAGGCCATCGGCCCAGGCCTGCATCAGCTTCTTGAGCCAGGCCGGGCTGCGGGCATAGTCGGCCTGCAACCGGGCAGGATCGATGAACAGGCGCTGGCGCAGATCCTGCCAGATCGCCTTCTCGCCCTCGGCTTCGGCGAGGCGGCCCAAGTTGACCAGATAATTGGTTTCGATGCGGTTGAAGTCGTCTTCGGCCTGGGCATAGACCATGCCGAACACGGCGTCGGCATCGGTTGCGCCATGGACATGGGCGATGCCCCACTGGTCGCGGGTGATGGTGACCTTGGCCGGCGAGAGCGCGGTCGGCGATTGGGCAAGGGCAGGGCAGGCGGCAAGAGCGACCAATGCCCCCGCAAGGGAGGTGGCGCGCGGCAGGAATTTCGTCATAGAGAGGGGGAGTAATGAAGGGGGCGGGACGGCGCAAGCTGCCTCCCGTCAAGGGGGATGATATCGATGCACAGGCTTTTGATCCTGCTGGCCTTTCTGTTCGTCGCGCCGATGCCGGCCGTGGCACAGGAGGCCGCGCCGGCGCTCTATCTGCTGCGCCCCGATGCCGTGTTCGACGGCGCGGCGTCGCATCGCGGATGGGCGGTGCTGGTGCGTGGCAACCGGATCGAGGCGGCCGGACCGGGGATCGTGGTGCCGGCCGGAGCGACCGTCATCGACCTGCCCGGCAAGACCTTGCTCCCCGGCCTGATCGAGGGCCATTCGCACCTCTTCCTGCACCCCTATAACGAGACAAGCTGGGACGATCAGGTGCTGCACGAGCCGCTGGCGCTGCGCACCGTGCGAGCCACGGTGTCGGCGCGGGCGACGCTGATGGCGGGTTTCACCACCGTGCGCGATCTGGGCACCGAAGGGGCGGGCTATGCCGATGTCGGCCTCAAGCAGGCGATCGAGCAGGGTATCGTCGCCGGGCCACGCATGCTGGTGGCGACCCGTGCGCTGGTGGCACCGGGCGCTTATGGCCCGCGCGGGTTCGAGCCGGGCGTCGTCGTGCCGTTGGGCGCGGAGGAAGCCGGCGGCCCCGATCTGGTGACGGCGGTGCGGCGACAGATCGCGGCCGGCGCCGATGTCGTGAAACTCTATGCCGACTATCGCTGGGGCAAGGGTGAGCCGAGCCGGCCGACCTTCACCCAGGCGGAAATGGCCGCAGCGGTGGAGGCTGCGCACAGCGCCGGGCGCAAGGTCGCGGCCCATGCCGCCACCGACGAAGGAATGCGCCGGGCGATCCTGGCCGGGGTCGACACGATCGAGCATGGCTATGAGGGCAGTGCCGCGACCTTCGCGCTGATGAAGGCGCACAATGTCGGCTATTGCTCGACCCTGGCGGCGTCCGATGCCACCGCGCGCTATCGCGGCTGGACCGGGGCGGAACCGGCGCCGGCGGCGGTGACGCAGGCGCGCCAGGCGCTGGATCGCGCGCGGGCGGCGGGCGTCGCCATCTGCCTGGGCGGCGATGTCGGTGTGTTTGCCCATGGCGACAATGCCCGCGAGGCGGAACTGATGGCGGCCGCCGGCATGGCGCCCCGCGACGTGCTGGTCGCCGCGACCAGCGGCAATGCGGCACTGTTCGGTATCGCCGACCGGCTGGGCGCGGTGAAGCCGGGCCTGCTCGCCGATCTGGTCGCGGTCGAGGGCGATCCGACCCGCAGCATCGGCGCGCTGCGCCAGGTCGGCTTCGTGATGAAGGACGGCGTCATCTACAAGGGGCCGGGCGCGCAGCCATGAGCCAGGGCGATCACACGTTCCTGGGCCATCCGCGGGGCCTCGCCTATCTGCTGTTCACCGAAGCGTGGGAGCGTTTCTCCTATTATGGCATGCAGTCGCTGCTGGCCCTCTATCTGGTCAAGCATCTGCTGCAGCCGGGACAGGCCGACGGCCTGCTTTTCTTCGATGTCTTTCGCCGGCTCTATGGCGGGCTCGACGGCCAGCCGCTCGCCTCCGCCATTGTCGGCACCTATTTCGCCAGCGTCTATGTGACACCGATCCTGGGTGGGCTGGTCGCGGACCGGCTGCTGGGCCGGCATCGCACGGTGCTGCTGGGCGCGTTGACGATGATGGCGGGGCATTTTCTGATGGCGGTCCAGGCCGCCTTCCTGCCCGCGCTCGGCTTGCTGGTGCTGGGCAGCGGCCTGTTCAAGGGCAATCTCGCCAGCCAGATCGGCGCGCTCTATGGTCGTGACGATCCGCGCCGCGACGGCGCGTTCCAGCTTTATTATCTGGGCATCAATATCGGCCTGATCGCCGCGCCGCTGGTGATCGGCACGCTGGCGGAAACGCGCGGCTGGCATGTCGGCTTTGCCGTCGCCGGGGTTGGTATGGCGATCGCCACGATCATCTATCTCGCCGGACGCAGGCATCTGCCGGTTGACGATTATCGCCCCAGATCGAAAGGACGCGGGCGCATGACCGGGCAGGATCTGCGTGGCCTGCTGGGCATCGTCCTGCTGATCCCGCTGCTGGCGGTGGCGCTGTTGCCCAACAATCAGATATTCAACGCCTATCTGATCTGGGGCGACGCGCATCTGGAGCTGACGCTGGGCGGGCTGCGCGTGCCGACCAGTTGGCTCATCACCCTTGATGCCGGGCTGGGCCTGGCCATCCTTGCGGGCCTGCCTTTCGTCTATCGCCGCTATGCGCGCTACCGGCCCGAGCCCGGTGATCTTGCCAAGCTGACGATCGGGTCGCTCTTTGCGACCGGGGGCATGCTTTGCCTGGCACTGGGATCGGCGCTGGCGGGTGCGGACGGCAGAACGGGGCTTGGCTGGGCGATCGCCTTCCATCTGCTCAACGGCATCGGCTTCGCCCATATATTGCCGGTCAGCCTGGCGCTGTTCACCCGCGCCGCGCCGCCGCGTCAGGCCGGACTGGCGATCGGCCTCTATTATCTCGTCTTCTTTCTGGGCAATATTTTGATCGGCTGGGTGGGGGGCTTCTACGCCCGCATGCCGGCCACTGCCTTCTGGCTGCTGCATGCCGGGATCGCGGCGGGATGTGGCGCAATTCTCCTGATATTGACGCTACGGAAAGCGATTTTTCGGTCGGATTGACGCTTTTTTCACGTTCGACCAACGCCTGGCCTCACACTGGCCATGCCATTCCCGACCCTGCGAGCGCGGGCATCCGACGCGCGCCGACAGGAGGGAATGATGACTGCCGATTTCGATCCCGCCGATTTTGACGGCGACAGCGCGCTCGATACCGACATGGCCGGTTTCGACATCGACCCCAAGCTGCGGCCGGTGCGGCACCTGCCGCTGTTGGTGCAGGCCAGCGGCCGCTACAATTTCGTGCGCTCGCCGCGCTTCCCGATGCCGCGCGCGCTGCCCGGTGCGGTCGATCGCTTCGACGACGATGTCAATGCGCTGACGCTCTACACGCGCGAGGAATTGCGGCTGGACGTCGATGGCCGCTATCCGCAGATGACGGTCAGCGGCACGCGCGCCGGCCCGCTGGGGCCAGTCGTCAGCTGGGTCGCGGCGCTGACCCGGACCGGGGCCAATCATTATAGCGGCCAGATCTGGTTCAAGGATGGCCAGGTCGGCGCCATCCCCCATACCCAGATCAGCCTCAAGGTGACGAAGAGCCTGCTGGCCGCCCAGCGCAAGGTGGAGGCGACCTTCAGCGGCGGCGGCGCAGCGAGCTTCGTGCGCACCTATCAGTTCAGCTCTGCAAGCTTCCGTCCGGCCGAGTTCGAATATGACACGGTGGCCGGTGCGACCCGCGTGACGGAGATCGGCACGCACGATCATCCCAATCATCCCGCGACCATGGCCAGCGAGACGCTGAGCCTCGACACCGTCTATCGGCGGGCGGGCTTCAACGTCAGCGATGCGCCCGGCAATGGCGCCATCCCGCTCGGCGCAGCCGGCGCCGACCAGCGCTGGACCGACCAGGAAATGCATGATGCGATGCAGATCTACTGGTCGCGCTTTGCCGACAAGCCGCAATGGTCGCTGTGGGTGCTGTTCGCCTCGCTCCATGTGCAGGGCAGCAGCCTGGGCGGCATCATGTTCGACGATATCGGGTCGAACCATCGCCAGGGGACGGCGATCTTTACCGACGCCTTCATCGCCCATCCGCCGGCAGGCGATGCCGATCCCGACGCCTGGGTGCGGCGAATGCGCTTCTGGACCGCCGCGCATGAGGTCGGCCATGCCTTCAACCTGGCGCATAGCTGGCAGAAGTCGCTGGGCACGCCCTGGATTCCGCTGGCCGACGATCCCGAAGCGCGCAGCTTCATGAACTATCCCTATGCGGTGGCGGGCGGCCAGGCGGCCTTCTTTGCCGATTTCGATTTCCGCTTTTCCGATCCCGAACTGCTGTTCATGCGCCATGGCCCCGAACGCTTCGTGCAGATGGGCAATGCCGACTGGTTCGACCAGCATGGCTTCTCGCAGGTGGCGTTGGACCCCAATGAGGAGTTCGGCCTGATCCTGTCGGTCAATGCCCGCGACAATCGCCTGCCCTATCTGTTGCCGCCGGTGGTCGAGATGGCACTGGTCAACCGCAGCGGCCGGCCCAAGCTGGCATCGGCGGCGCGCCTGTCGGAACGGGCCGGCCTGACCCTGATCATCAGCAAGGATGGCCGGCCCGCGCGCCAATGGTCGCCCTATTCGCGCCATTGCGGCGAGAGCCTGGAAATCATTCTGGGTCAGGGTGAGGCGCTGTATGACAGTGTGCTGGTCGGCGCCGGCCGCAATGGCTGGGACATGACCGAACCGGGGCGCTACACCATCCAGGCGATGCTGGTCGTCGATGGCCGGGCCGTCATCTCCAACCCGCTGGAGGTGAAGGTGGAGCCGCCCGAAAGCCGCGAGGAAGAGCGGCTGGCGCAGGATATCTTCACCCCGGAAGTCGGCCAGGTGCTGGCCGTCAACGGTACGCGCGGGGTTGGGTCGGCGGTCGATGCGCTGCGGGCGGCCACGCGGATGCGCCAGCATCCGCTCGCGCGCCAGGCGGCGATCGCGCTCGCCGGCCCGCTGGCCGACGAATATAAGCTGCTGCAGGTGGATGAGCGGGCACGGCCCGGTGAGACCCCTGCTGCGGCCGCCCGCCGCATCGAGGTTTATGACGCCGATCTCAAGGAAGCACGCCACCTGCTGGCGATCGCGACCGAGGGCAGCGCCGATGCCGCCGTCAATGCCGTCGGCCATACCCGTTTCCTGCGCGAGGCGGGCAAGCTCGCTCGCGCACTGGATGGCGGGGTTGCCCCGGCGCTGCGCCAGGCGGGGTTGGGCTTCGACGCGGTTCGGGCGGGCGATGTCATCGGCGGCTTCAACCTCGGCCAGGACATGCAGCGCATGCTGGCCCTCAAGGCGAACGGCCTCAGTATCTGATTCATACAGGCGCGTCGCCTGTCATGGCGGTGCGCCCCATCATTCCGAAAGGGGACCAACAATGTCGGAATTCCGCAAAATCACCATCGCACTCGAACAGGGATTCAAGGATGACAGCGTCCGTATCTCGATCGGCGACCGGCTGGTGCATTGGCTCGACCATGTGAAGACCCGCGCCAAGATCGGCGTCGCCCACACGCTGGAACTCAGCCTGCCGGCCGGCAATGATCCGGTGCAGGTGGAATTGCCGAGCAAGGATGTGCGCATCTCGATCGAACCGGGGATGGGCGAGGCATGCTATTGGGGCGTGTCGGTCAGCCCGAACGGCAAGGCCATGTATGTGAAGCGCTCAGTCGAACCCTTCGCTTATGTCTGATATGCTCCGTGCGGCGTTGATAGGGGTTTCCCTTATTGTCCTCGCCCTGCTTGTCATTACGGTTCCGCAACCTACTTTTGATCCGTCACGAACTATGGGGGTATATATGGCTGAATCCTACGACACCGACGCCAATTATGTCATCAAGCTGACCGACCCGGCCGATCCGAACAAGGTCGTTGGCTATGCCTTTGTCGAGCAGGTCCATTATCTGGCCGCCGACGATGACAGCGATGATGCCAAGGCGGCGATCGCCGGCGTGGCCGGCCTGTTCACCGATGGGCCGGTTCTGGATGCGGTCGCCCTGCCGGGGCAGCAGCGCGCCACCCGCGCCTATTTTGCCGAGATCGGGTCGGGCAAGGCCGACTTCGCCTGAGGCCGATCGCGCCCATGAAGATGTTTCGGCGTGGGGCGCATCGCTCCCGCCGTCCTGCCGACACCCTCGCACGGATCGCGCCTGTCGCCCGTGCGCTGGGTGTCACGCGGCTTGCCGATGTGACCGGTCTGGATCGCATCGGCATCCCCGTATTCCAGGCGGTGCGTCCCTTGTCACTTTCGCTGTCGGTGTCGCAGGGCAAGGGCGCTACGCCCGATGCCGCCCGCGTCTCCGCGCTGATGGAAGCGATTGAGCTGCACCATGCCGAAACCTGTCCCGCCAGCAGCCACAGTTGTGCCGACGCCGGCGAAGCCCGGCTCTGGAGCCAGATGGCGCGGGCTGACAAGCAGGGCGCATCCTTCGATCCGGCCCGACCGCGCGGCTGGGTCGAGGCGATCGACCTGCTGAGCGGCCGACCCATGCGGATACCCCATGGGCTGGTGACGATGGATTTCACCGTGCCGGCCGAACCCGATCTGTGGCCCAACAGCAATGGGCTGGCATCCGGCAACACCCCGGCCGAGGCGCGCTGTTCGGCGCTGTGCGAGCTGATCGAGCGCGAGGATCATGCCCGCTGGCTGGAACAGGGGCTGCGTGCGCGCCGGGCAAGCGCGATCGATCTGGACAGCGTGACCGACCGGCTGGGGCGCAGCCTGATCGCACGGGTGCGGCGCGCGGGGCTGTCGCTGTCCTTGTGGGACATGACCGGTCCGATCGGCGCAGCGGTGATCGGCTGCGCCATCACGGAACGCGGTGTGGCCCGCAGCGTGCAATTGCCGCCGGCAATGGGGGCGGGATGCCATCCCGATGCCGGCGTCGCACTCGCTCGCGCCATTTGCGAGGCGGCGCAGACCCGTGCCGCGCTGATCGCCGGTGCGCGCGACGATATCGATCCGGCGCGCTATCGCGATGCCGGGCAGCAGCGGCAGGGCTTCCTGCTGGCGATGCTCGATTTCGCGCCGGCAACCCGGCCCTGGTCGGCGGTGCCCTCCGTGGCGCATGACGGGGCGGAGGATGATCTGGCCTGGCTGCTCGATCGCTGTGCGATGGTGGGGGCAGGGCCGGTCGCCTGTCATGACCTGACCCGGCCCGACCTTGGCATCGATGTGGTGAAGCTGCTGGTGCCGGCCTTTGGCGATCATGACCGGCCATCGCGCACGGGCGCGATGCAGGTGGCGATGGAGCCGGCATGAGCAGGCATGCGATCGTCTTTGCCGGGCCGAGCCTGGGCGGTTCCGCGATGGCCTTGCCCGATGGTGTCGCGTTGCGCGGGCCGGCGCGGCGCGGCGACATGCTGCGCGCCGCGATCGAACGACCGGCCGCGATCGGCCTGATCGACGGACTGTTCGAAACCACGCCGTCGGTCTGGCACAAGGAAATCATCCAGGTGATGGCCGAGGGCATTGCTGTCTATGGCGCGGCCAGCCTGGGCGCATTGCGCGCGGCGGAATTGGCGCCGTTCGGCATGGTCGGCATCGGCGCGATCGCGCAGGCTTACAGGACGGGGCAGATCGAGCGGGACGATGCGGTGATGGTCAGTCATGCGCCGGCAGAATTGGGCCATCGCGCGATGACGCTGGCGCTGGTCGATGCCGAACATGCGATCGCGCAGGTGGAGATGGCGGCAGGCGACCGCGCGCTGCTGCTGCGGCTGGCGCGGCGGATGAATTTCCGCGATCGCAGCTGGGCGCTGATCGGCGACGCCTTCCGCCAGGCGACCGGGCGCGACCTGCCACCGATCGATCAGGGGCTTAGCCTCAAGCGCAAGGATGCGGAGCTGTTGCTGCGGGCGATTGCGGGCCCGGTGGTCGCGCCGCGTGTCGCGCCGCCGCCGCAAAGCTTCTTCCTGCGCAGCCTGCGCGCGGAGATCAGCGCGGCGTGATGCGCAATCCGGCCTGTTCCAGCCCGGTCAGGAACAGGCTGCGTTCGGCCGGCCCCTGCAGCGGCAGGAACTGGATCATGGTGTCGACCAGATCGGCGTCGCGGGCCGGGGTGTCGCCCTGCCACAGGCTGGCGAAACGCTGGCGCAGTTCGTCGATCACCGGGGCGGCCTGCTTCGCGCCGCCCAGCATGCCCAGATTGGCGCCCCGCACCGCCAGATAATGGATCGATCGGTTGCGGCCGATCTCGAATTGGGTTTCCGCCGCTCCATGTTCGCCGGACAGGGCGTAGAGCACCGCGAGATCGGAAAAATATTCGTCCGACGGGAAAGGGTTTAGCTCGAAGGCGCGGGCGATCAGGCGCTGCGCTTCCTTCATCTCGCCCAGATGGACGAGGCCGAAGCCGATCTCGTTGATGCCGTCGGCGTGAAAGGGCGTCAGGTCGAGCGCGGTCATGAATCCCTGCATCGCCTGCTTCATGTCGCCGCGCCGCAAATAGCACCAGGCGAGGCGCGACTGCACGCCGCCATGGGTGGGTTCCAGCGCGACCGCACGGGTGCAGAGGTCGAAGGCGCGGGCGCGCAGCGGCGCAGCATCATGGCCCGCCATCAACTGCATGAAATCGGTGTTGTAGAGGCGCGCCAGTTGCAGATAGGCATTGGTCAGGCGCGGCTCCAGCAGGATCGCGCGCTCCAGCAGGTCGGCCCCTTCCTGCACCTCGACCAGGCTGGCGGCGGCCAATATCTTGGCGCGGGCGGTGAAATAGAGCGGATAGGCGTCCGACCCGCTGGGCACGCGTCCTTCCATCAGCTTGCCGACATCGCGTTCGACCACCGGCAGGATGGCGCCGGCGATCCGGGCGACCAGATCGTCGATCGCGGCGAGCAATTCGCCCTGGCGCACGGTCAACTGGCGCGTCCAGACCAGGAAGCCGCTGTCGATCCGCGTCATGCGCAGGTTGATGCGCCAGCCATCGCCGTCGGCGCGGACCGACCCGTCCAGCGCATAGCTGGCGATCGAAGCGGGGGCGGCCGCCTTCATCCGCTCGGCCGATGGCGCGTCGACCGACAGGATGCGCAGGTCGCGCATGCCGCCCAGGGCGGTCTGCAGATCGTCATGGCAGATGCTGGTCAGCAGGGCGCCGTCCGGGCCGCCATCGCCAATCAGGCTGAATGGGGCGATCACCAGGATCGGCGGCTCGACATTGGCCTGCGGGATCGTGGCGATGGCGGGCGCGGCGGTCGCGCGCGGGGCGGGAGCGATGACCGATCCGACCGTCGTCAGTTCGCGCAGCAGCCTTTCGGTGTCGGGCGACACGCGGGCATCCAGATCGCGTTGCAGCCCGGTCTCCAACTGGCGGTAGCGGCGGTGGAGCGCGACATGGTCGCCGGCCTTCTGGTCGAGCGCCATGCCGAGCCGGGCGATCCGTTCATCGCCGGTGTCGAGCCGCTGCAACTGGGTCAGGATCGCACGGCGCAGGTCGAGCAGATCGTCCTGGCCATTGCGCTCGACGGCGTGCAGCACATCCTGGACGATGCGCTCGCGCCAGCGTTGCCGTTCGATCATCAGCCAGTCGTCGAAGCTGCGATCCAGCCCCTCCAGCCCGTCCAGTATCGCGCTGCCTGCGCCATCCAGGATACGGGCCAGTCCGTTCAGGTCGTTGGCGGCGGCGCAGGCCAGTATCTCGCCCAGATCGCTGGAAAAGCCACCCTCTGCCAGATGCAGGTCACGCCGTTCGATATGGATGAGCGGGGCGGCCGGATGCGCACGCAGGTCGGTCAGTGCCTGGCGCAGGCTGGCGCGGGCCTGCACCTCGCCTCGGTCGCTCCATAGAAGGCCGACCAGCCGGTCGCGACTGGCGCGGCGATCGGGTTCCAGCGCGAGATGGGCGAGCAGGGCACAGGCCTTGCGGCTGCGCGGGCTATGGTCGCGTCCGTCCGCCTCGTCGATCAGGCGGAAATCGCCGAGCAATCGAAAGCGAAACCGAAGCTCGCCAGCCGCTGTCACCATCATGCCCTTTATTGCTGGCGGCCTGCAGTGCCGGGCCGCCGATCGATCCGCCCTAACACAGCTTGCTGAACAGGGCGACGGTCCGTTTAGGCTGCGTCACGATCCAGGGCCATAGCCAATTCAGCGGTCGAACAGCTTGACCTCCGCCAGCCGGATCGCCTTGCCTTGGGGCTGGCGCATCAGCACCCGCCACTGGCGCGCGGCGCGGCCGGCAAAGCGCAGGTCGGTCACGCCATTGGCGAGCGGCGCACCCTTGGGCGTCGCGACATCGCGCCACTGGCCATCGACCATGGCCTGCAGGCGATAGGATTGCGGCACTGCAAACTGCTTGCCGTCGGCGAAGAAGGCGAGTTCGGCGCGGCCGATGGACACGGGTTTGCCCAGGTCAATGGCATACCATTGGTTGGCCTCTCCGGGCGCGGAGGACCAGCCATTGGGCAGTTCGGGGAAGAACCAGGTGCGGCCGTCGATCGCGTCATGGACATTTTCGGGGTCGGTGTTGCTCGACGCGCTGCCCATCGGGAACTGGCTGCGCACCAGTTGCACGGCGCGGTTGATCGGCCGGGCGACGGGCGCATTGGCGACGCGCGCCACCGGCAGTTCGATCCGGCCCAGCGTTTCGCGCCGGGCGACTTCCTTGCCGTCGACCTCAACCGACAGGCCCTTGCCCCGGCCATAATGGCTGCCGTCCGCGTCCCATGTCACGGCGATGCGATGGCCATGATAGGGCACGTCCTGCGCCCGGAACCAGGCCAGCGCCTGCGGATCGCCGGCATCGGGCAGCAGCGGGTTCACCTCCAGCACATCGTCGGCGCGCGGACGGATGCCGACCAGACCGCCCAGGATCAGGTCGTTATAGCCCGAATGGAAATAATGATGGCTGCGGTCGAGGCCGACGATCGGCTTGCCGGTCTCGGGATGATAATCCTCCTCCAGATCGAGCCGGTCGCCCTGATAGTGGAGCGCGGTATATTGGCGCAGCAGGCGCATATAGTCGCTGCGGGTCACCGGGCCCTGCTGAGCATGATGATCGAGCAGATTGGCCATGGCGATCAGCACCTGAGTCGTCTGATAGGGCCAGATCGGGCCGTTCCACTGGCATTCGGGCGCGTCGCCCAGATAGCGATATTGCCGCATATAATATTCGTAATTGGCCTCGACCGTGCGCATGCCCGCCTTGCCGGCGAGCGAGGCGGGGTCGAGCAGATGCGCCCAGGCGCCGGCATATTTCGCCTCGTCCGGGACCAGGTCGAACATCCAGGGGAGGTAGCCGACCAGTTCGCGGTTGCGGATAGGATCCCAATATTTGACGTGCGGATTCTTGCGGCTCTGGTGCCGGTCGATGAAATGGTCGAGCTTCTCGCTCCACAGGTCGGCAAGGACATGGTCCTTCAGCGCCTGCGCGCGGGCTTCATATTCCTGCGCCATGGCGGTGTCGCCGGCCATGGTCGCCATCTTCGCCAGTGCGCGGGCATTGGCATACATGTAGCTGTTGACCGAGGGGCGGAAGGCGTCGCCGCCCCGGAACCCGTCCTTGCCGCCCGAGGCGTCGATCGAGGATACGGTATATTCGGTCGCGTCGAGCAGCGGCTCGACGAAATAGAGGCCCTTGTCGAAGTCGAACTTCTCGTCCCACAGGCGATAGATGTGGCGCATCACCGGCAGATGTTCGAGCACGCCTGCCTTGTCGCCATCGATCAGGTAACGGCCCCAGACTGAGTCCGCCATATAGTCGGTGAAGTGGCGGTCATTGCCGCCGCGATACATGAAGCGGATATAGTCGTCGGCAAAGCGCCGGTCGTTCAGCCAGCGACCTTCGGCCAGATGAAAGCCGGTCGCGTCGTTGAGGCTGGCATAGGGATGGCGCTGCCAGTCGACATCGTCGAAAAATTCGGTGGTGATATACCCTTCTTCGCCCAGATCGCGCTGATGCCCGCGATAGAGCTGCCAGCGATAATAATAGACGGCGTCGATCTTCGGGTCGGCGGATTCGAAGAAGGGGATGCGATCCTGATACCAGGGCGCGTCATTGCCGAAGCGCTGCGCAGCGATGGCATGGGTGTCGAGGCCGGCGGAGCGGGGAGAGGCGGCGCCCATGCCGATCATGGCAGCCCCTGCCAGCAGAAGCATCCTCATCGCGCGCATCGTCCGTCTCCCTATATCCTGAAACAAATATGGCGGCCGTTCCGGGGAGTTGGAGAGGATTCCCGGAACGACCGCCATGAAAATGGGGCGCAGCGAGGAGACGCCACGCCCCATCGGGCACTCAGTCAAACTTGAAGCGAACACCCAGAGCGAAGGTCCGATCAATCAGCAGCGTGCTGGAGTTGAACTCCGTCGGATTGCCGACATCGCCGAACTTGTAATAGTTCTGCTGCTTCGCCTTGGTGATGTTCACCGCGTCGAAAGTGACGCCGATATCGTCATTGACGTTCCAGGTCAGCTGGAAGTCCAGGCTCTTTTCGGGCGCGCGCCACATGCCGATCGGGTTGGCGAAGGAGCGGCCTTCATTGTTGTTCAGGAAGCCCTTGCGCCAGATGTAGGACAGGCGGGCACCGACCGGGCCGCTGTCATAGGCCAGCGTGGCGTTATAGGACAGCTTCGACACGCCGAAGAAGGCCGACTTGGCGGTGCCGGTGATCTCACCTTCATTGTTGACGACCGGGATCGTCTGTTCGGAATCCAGGATCGTCGCGCTGCCGGTGAAGCCCAGGCCGTCGAGGATCGAGGGCAGGTAGGACGGGAAGTAGGTGAGGCCCAGTTCCACACCCTTGAGCGTGCCGTTCGACGCGTTTTCCGGCCGGGTGATGTTGAAATATTCGGTATAGGTTTCGTTGCGCGGCAGATAGTTGTTCGGGATGAACTCACGCACGGTCAGCGGAACGACCAGGCCGTCGATCTTGCGACGGAAAGCGGTCGCATAGATGGCGCTGTTGCGTTCGAAATACCATTCGATCGCAAGGTCCATATTCTTCGAATGGGTCGCACGCAGATTGGCGTTGCCCGACGAACCCGAGCCGAAGCCGATGCGGGAGAGATCGCCCGTCAGCGCCAGGTTGGGGTTGAGGTCGCCAAAGGCCGGACGGCGCAGCGTTTCGCCATAGTTGAAGCGGATGCGCAGATTGTCGGTCAGATTATAGCGCGCGGTGAAGGACGGCAGGAACTTTTCCGAACCGGTCGACACGGTGGTGCGGGCGAAATTATTGCCGCGGTCGAAATAGTCGTACAGCGTGTCGATCGCAACGAAGCGCACGCCAGCCTGAAGCTGCAGCGGGCGACCGAAGATTTCGACTTCACCATCAGCCATGACATAGGCGGCCAGATTGGTTTCGTTGATGCCGAACACATGGCCGAAAGTCATTTCGTCCGACAGCAACAGGCCGGGGGCTACGGAACGATAGAGGCTGCGGACAGCATCCTTGTCCATGCTGCGCGGGTCAGCCAGCACCCAGCTGGTCGGGATGTCTGCGCGTCCGTCGAAGAAGCCGCTGTTGGTGAAGGGAGTGCCCTGGCTGAAGGCCGCCAGCGTCATGCCCGGCAGGCCGCCGGCGCCCTGATCGCGGACGTAGGAATCGGCATTGCGATCATCGAAGCGGAAGCCGGCCTTGATGCGATGCAGGAAGCCTTCATCCCACTTATATTCGCCGTCCAGCATCATGGTCAGGGCGCTGCCGGTGTTCTTGGTGCCGCTGTCGAACAGGTTGCCCACGGTCCACTGGCTTGCGTCGGTCAGCACGCCCTGATTGGCGAAGCTGTAGGCAGGCAGGCCGCCACCCGCGTTGAAATCGACGTCGATGTCGAGCGGGCCGCGATCGGTACGGATAGCGAAGAAGGAGGTTTCGTTCTTGCTGTCCTGATAGGCGATGTCGGCGACGATCTTGCCGCGCTCACCCACGTCCCACTTGGCGTTCAGCGCATAGACATAGCTGTCTGTCTTGTTGGTCGCCATGTCGCCGCTGTTGAAGCCGGCGACCGCGCCCATCTGGCGCGACTTGATGATGTTGGTGCCATCATAGAGTTCAAAGCTGTTGGCCACGTCGGCGGGCAGGTTGCCCCACCAGTCGGCAAAGCTGAAGTGCAGGCTGTTGAAGGTTTCCCCACGGAAGCCGGTGTAGAACACCTCGGCGGTGTAAACCGAACTGTCATTGGGCGCCCACTGGAGCGCAGCATTGACCGACGGACGCTCGCGCTTGCCGTAGAGGTCGGACGCGATGACGGCGTCACGCGACAGATAATAGGGCGTTTCGACGCCGTTGATGTTGAGTGTCGAACCCGGTGCGGTCGGCAGGCCGGCGTCGAGGCCCGGCGTCCAATTCTCGTTGGTCGCGCCAGGGAAGATACGCTGCAGCGGGGTCAGGCCCGAACCTTCGGGCGGATTCTCGGTGGCGAAGGGCACCATGGCGCCGGCCTGGAGATTCTGGTTACGATAATGGGCACGGGTGTAGCTGCCGTTGATCAGGAAGCCGATGTCACCGATGCCGGTTTCCCAGCGATCGCTGACCAGCAGCGCGACGTTCGGATTGAACTTGTCCGCCAGTTCCGAATAGACGCCGCGCGCCAGGCCGGAAATGGTGAAGCCATCGAAGTCGAGCGGGCGACGGGTCTGCACGTCAATCTGGCCGGCCAGGCCGGTTTCGAGCTGGTCGGCCGAGCGGGTCTTGTAGACATCGACCTGCTTCACGAGGTTGGCCGAGATGTCTTGCAGGGCGAAGGACGTGCCGGCGGCAGTGAAGATGTTGCGGCCGTTAAGGGTGGTCAACGGATCGGTCAGGCCGCGAATGGTGATGGTCGCCGCTTCGCCGCCGGCGCGGTCGGTGACCTGGATGCCGGTTACGCGCTGAAGCGCTTCGATGACATTATTGTCAGGCAATTTGCCGACGTCTTCGGACACGATCGAATCGACGATCTGGGTCGATTCCTTGCGGACGTTCAGGGCGCCGACGATCGACGCGCGCACGCCGGTGACGACGATATCTTCGGTCGGTGCTTCCTGGGTAACGGTCTGCGGAGCGGCGTCAGTCTGCGCGAAGGCGGCGCCCGACAGGGTCAGCGCGACAAGCGACGCAGAACAGAGTGCGATCGGCCGGATAGCCATTTTCAAGTCCTCCCCAAGGGGCTGGCCCGTTGCCATGCCCACGAATTACTCGGACTAATTATTTCCACATGCTGAGAAGCGCAAGTGAAATATTGGGCAGGGGTTGCGCTACGTGGCACCCATGTTGCAAATTTGCCGCAGCGATTCTGGCCCGGTTTTTCGGGCGTTTCAGGCCATAAAAGGCCGAAAGGCCATGGGCTTGCGCGGCTTTTGGCGGCGCGAGCCCATGGCCCTATTTGTCAGACTCGGCGAGTCGCGTTCAGTCGGCGTACCATTGCGTGCGCGGATCCTTGCTGCGCGCGAGGCCGATGCGCCCGTCGATTGCGGCGAGATGCTTGCCGGCGACGGCGATGGTCGCGAAGCGGACCGTTCCCTGGGCCGCATCCTCGAACCGGACGAACTGGCTGCGCAGCGCGAAATCGGCGCTGCGATCATCCTTCATCAGGCTGACCGTGCCGTCCTTCGCCGCGACCAGATAATGATCGGGCAGCAGGATGGGGGAGAGCATCACGCTCTTCGCGCCGGCGCGGCCGGGCGACTGGCGGAACTGGGTCTGGGCGAGCGCGGGATTGCCCGCGATCAGCTCCGTGCCCTGATGGGCCAGCAGCGCCTTGGGATCGGCAGCCGAGACGAACCGTTCGGGCATGGCGCCGTTGCCCACGGGCACGCCGAAGTCCGGTGTGCCGTCGGCCTGGAAATAGAGGCGCTGGACGCGGGTGTGACGGTCCGGGTTGAACAGCGGGTCGCCCTGGATCGCCTCATAGTCGCGGCCATGATAGACGAGGATGTCGCGGCCCTTCTCGTCCACGGTGAAGCTGTTGTGGCCGGGGCCATAGACGCTGGTTTCGGTGCAGGTCTTGAACACCGGCTGGGGCGACTTGGTCCAGCTCTTGGGATCGAGCAGGTCGGCATTCTCGTCCGCGGTCAGCATGCCCAGGCAATAGCGCGCGTCGGTGGCGCTGGCCGAATAGGTCATGAACAGACGGCCATTGCGATGCAGGACGGCGGGGGCTTCGGCCACCTTGTAGCCGCGCACTTCCCAGTCGAGCGTGGGCACGGTCAGGCGGGTCGCCTTGCCGGCCAGCTTCAGCGGCGATTCGAGCTTGGCGATGTAGAGATTGCTGTTGGTGTTGATGCCCGGTTCCTTCTGGGCCCAGGCGAAATAGCGCACGCCCTTGTGGACGAAGCTGGTGGAATCGAGATTGAAACTGTCCCAGGGGGCCTGGAATTCGCCCAGCACGCTCCACTTGCCGGCCATCGGATCGGCGCCGTCGCACACCACGGCATAGGTGCGGATGCGGAACACGTCGTCGCCACCGCCGCTCGGGCCGGCGGCGAAATACATATACCATTTGCCGTCGATCTGGTGGAGTTCGGGCGCCCAGATGAAGCCGGAGCGCGGGCCGCTTGCCTCATGGCGCCACAGCACCGCCTCCTCGGCGGTGGCAAGGCCGGCCAGGGTCTTGGAGCGGCGCAGCACCAGACGGTCATATTCGGGCACCGATCCGGTCATGTAATAATAGCCGTCATCGTGCAGGAAGACCTGCGCGTCGGCGCGCTGCTTGACCAGCGGATTGACCGGCACCGGGGCGGCAACGGCCGGAGCGGCGGCACCGGCGCGGGCGGCGATCGGCGCGGCCGACAAGGCGGCGGTGCTGGCAAGGAAGCCACGGCGGGACAGACGACGGGACAGGGCGAAATTCATTCTTCTCTCTCCTGATGCCGCGGCGGGACGCGGCGATAGTCAGACAATTGGATCAATAATCGGCAACAGGCCAGCCGTCAGCCCCCCAGCGCACCGGCGCAATGCGCAGGGTCGGGGCGCCGTTCGCCTGTTTGTCATAGGCATGGTAGACGACATAGTCCTTGCCATCGCGATCATGCAGCCAGCCGGCATGGCCGGGGCCGCGGAAGCGCTGCTGTTCCTGCAGGTCGGCGCGCAGGAAGATGCTGCCGCCGCCTTCCATCAGCGGGCTGCCGTCCTTGCCTAGATAGGGACCGGTGATGTCCTTGGAGCGGCCCATCACGGTGTAATAGGTGCTGTTCACGCCCTTGCAGCAATAGTCATAGCTGACCATCAGCCAATAATAGCCGCCATGGTCGATGATGAAGGGCGCTTCGACCGGGGCGGGGCCGCCGGCGGGGGCAGGGCGACGCGCGATCGCATGGGGCTTGGCCTTGGGATCCTTGGGCTTGCCGGTCCTGGGATCCAGCTCGAACAGCTTGATCCCGGTCCAGAAGCTGCCGAGGCTCAGCCAGTGGCGACCATCGCGGTCGATGATGAAATTGGGATCGATCGCGTTATAATCATCCTCCCTGGTCGACATGACGACCAGCCCCTCGTCGCGCCAGCCGAAATTCTTCGCCTTGGGGTCGAGTGTCGGGCTGGTGGCAAGGCCGATGGCCGAGCGGTTCGAACCAAAGGTGGAGACCGAATAATAGAGGCGGTAGCGGCCGTTCACGAAGCTGATGTCGGGCGCCCACATGCCGTTGCTGCCGGGGATCGCCTGCTTGGCCCAGTCGGGCAGGGCGGTGAAGACGGGCTTGCCGGCGGTCCAGTGGACAAGGTCGGGCGAGGTCCGCGTCTCGATCAGCCGGTCGCCATGCCCGGTGCTGAAGACATGATAGGTGCCGCCTTCGCGGATGATGACCGGATCATGGGTGGGGACGAGATCGCCGGTCAGGCGGTCGTTGAGCGTGGTGGCGGGCTGCTCGGTTGGCGCCTGCGCAATCGCACTGCCGGCCAGCAGGGCAAGGCTTGCCAAGATGATGATGGTCTGCCGCATCTGCCGGCCTCTCCCCAAATTATCGGAAACGAAAAATGGGCGGGCAGCCCCGAGGAGCCGCCCACCCAGTTGGCGAAAAGCCTTATTGCAGTTCGAGCACGACCACCGACTTGGGCGGCAGCGCGACGGTCAGCGTGCCGCCGCTGACCTGTGCGCCGGTGAAGGCGACGGGCTTGACGGCTTCGGGTGCGTCGAACGTATTATGCGAATTGATCGCCGACGCCGTCAGGATGCGCCCGGTGACGCTGGCGGCATTGAGGCCGTCCAGCTTCACGGTGACGGTGTTGGTCTGGTTCGGGTCGAGGTTCGACAGGCCGACATGGACCTTGCCGTCCTTGCCCTTGACCGCCGAGCCGCTGACCGCCGGCATCGTGTACTGATCCTTCGCATACCAGGGCGTCTGGATGTCGATCGGCAGCACGGTGGCGTCCTGCCAGGGCTTGTACATCTCGAAGACATGATAGGTGGGCGTCAGCACCATCTTCTTGCCGTCGGTCAGGATCATCGCCTGCAGCACGTTCACCATCTGCGCGATCGCGGTCATGCGGACGCGGTCGGCATGCTTGGCGAAGATGTCGAGATGGATCGAGGCGATCAGCGCGTCGCGCAGCGTGTTCTGCTGGCGCAGGAAGCCAGGATGCGTGCCCGGATCCTGGGCATACCAGGCGCCCCATTCGTCGACCGCCAGGAAGACGCGCTTCTTGGGGTCGTACTTGTCCATGATCGCGCTGTGCTTGGTGATCAGTTCGTCCATGTGCATCGCGCCGTTGAGTGCGTCGGCCCAGCCATTTTCGTCGAAGTCGACGGCGGGTGCGCGCGGCGGCCAGCCACCGGCGGGATGGACATAATAATGGAGCGAGACGCCATCGAGCTTGTCGCCCGCGACGCGCATCATGGTTTCGGTCCAGTTATAGTCGTCGACATTGGCGCCGGCGGCGACCTTCATGATCTTGGTGCCGGCCGGCGCCTTGACGAAGGTGGCGTAGCGACGGGTTTCGTCGGCGGCGAATTCGGGGCGCATGTTGCCACCGCAACCCCACAGCTCGTTGCCGATGCCAAAATAGGGAACGGCCCAGGGCTCCTTATGGCCGTTCTTGGCGCGCAGTTCGGCAAGGCTGCCGGCGGGCGCGGTCATATATTCCACCCATTCGGCCATTTCCTGGGGCGTGCCGTTGCCGACATTGCCGGCAATATAGGCTTCGGCGCCGACCTGGCGCAGCAGCTCGAAAAATTCGTGCGTGCCGACGGTGTTGGGTTCGGTCACGCCGCCCCAATGGGTGTTGACCTTGACCGGGCGGTCCTTCTTGGGGCCGATGCCCTCACGCCAGTGATATTCGTCGGCGAAGCAGCCGCCGGGCCAGCGGATCACCGGTACCGACAGGTTGCGCAGCGCGGCGACCACGTCGTTGCGGAAACCGTTGGTGTTGGGGATGGACTTGTCGTTGCCGACCCACAGGCCGCCATAGATGCCATTGCCCAGATGCTCGGCAAACTGGGTGAAGACGCGCTTGTCATAGACGGCGCCGGGCTGGTCGGCATGGATCGTCGCCGTGGTCGGCTTGCCGCCGGTCTGGGCGTGCGCGGCTGGGGCGAGCGCGGTGGCGCACAGCAGCAGCGCGGCCGTGGTACGGCGCAGGGCTTTCAACATTCCTCTCTCCTCTCGAATGTCAGTCGTGAAATGCGTCGGTGGTTTCCCGCTTGCCGCGCAGGAAGGCGTCGGCAACCAGGCGCAGCGGGTCGGTATCGACATCGCTGCGGCCGCCGCGGATCAATGTGGCGAAGCGGCTGTAGAGGCCGGCATATTCGATATCCTCGCCATGCTCGGTGCCGCTGGGCAGCGACAGCACGGCGCCGCCATGGCTGAGCTTCAAGGGGCCGGCATCGGTCTCGACGATAATGTCCCAGCTTTGCGGGCCGGTCTGGCGCCAGTCGAGATCCATGTGGATTTCGGCGCCGGCGGTGTCGCGGAACAGCATGTCGGCGGCAATCGGCGCTGCGCGGTTTTCCGGCAGCACCAGGGTCGCGTCCTTCAGGAAGAAGGGGCGCGGCAGGATATGGGTCGCGATCGACAGGGCGTTGATGCCGGGGTCGAATACGCCGAGGCCGCCGGGCTGCCAGATCCAGGCCTGGCCCGGATGCCAGACGCGGACATCCTCGCGCCAGATGATCGACACCTTGTCGATCCGCCGCTCGGCGAGCCAGGCGCGGGCCGGAGCGACGCCGGCGGCAAAGCGCGAATGCCAGGCCGCGAACAGGCTGGCCCCGACCTTGTCGGCACGGGCGCTCAGTGCGGCCACTTCGGCCAGGGTCGCGCCGGGCGGCTTTTCCAGGAAGACATGGATGCCCTTGGCCAGGGCCTGCGCCGCCAGGTCGTAACGGACCTGGGGCGGGGTGCAGAGCGCGACCGCATCGACGGCCGGCCCCTGTTCCAGCAATTCGTCCAGGCTGGCATGGTGCGGCACGCCGTCCAGCCCGGCATCATGCGGGCTGACCGTCGCGGCAAGACTGAACGCGCTGTTCCCACGGATGGCGGGGACATGCTGGTCGCGTGCAATCTTGCCGATGCCGATGATCGCGATGCGGATCGGGTCCATCGCTTCAGAGCGCCTGTACGGTCACTTCGACAGGTTCGGCTCGCTTGAGCGCATTGCGCACCGGCAGGGTGAAGGGCGCGGCGATGATTTCGAACACGTCGCCTTCCTGCGTCTGCACGCCGTCGCTGAAGGACAGGGTGGCGGTGCCGAAGAAATGGACATGGACGTCGCCGGGGCGGCGGAACAGGTCATATTTGAAATGATGATGTTCCAGATTGGCGAAGCTGTGCGACATATTGCCTTCGCCCGACAGGAACGGCTTTTCCCAGATGGTCTGGCCGTCGCGCAGGATGCGGCTGGTGCCCTCGATATGCTCGGGCGGGGTGCCGACCAGCAGTTCCGGGCCAAGCGAGGCCTGGCGCAGCTTGGAGTGGGCGAGCCACAGATAATTGTGGCGCTCGGTCACATGGTCGCTGAACTCGTTGGCGAGCGCGAGGCCGAGGCGATAGGGCATGCCGTCGGAGCCGATGATGTAGATGCCGGCGATTTCCGGTTCCTCGCCGCCATCCTTGGCAAAGGCGGGCATGGTCAGCGGATCGGTCGGGCCGACGAGCTGCGAGCCGTCACCCTTGTAGAACCATTCGCGCTGCTGGCCGGTCTGGCCGGCGGCGGGCTTGCCGCCCTCCAGCCCTTCCAGGAACATGCGCATCGAATCGGTCTGCTTTTCGGCAGCGGCCGCTTCGCGGTGCATCTTGTCGCGACCTTCGGCCGAGCCGAGATGGGTGAGGCCGGTGCCGGTCAGCTGGATATGGGCGCCATCCTCATGGTCGATCGGGGCGAGCAGTTCGCCGGCCTCGAAAGCGACAGCGATGTTGACAGCATCACCCTTGCCTGCGGCGGCGACCGCTTCGGCCAGGCTGATCTTGCGGTCGATGGCATGCAGCGCGAGCGCGCGGATGCTGTTGAAACCGGGAACGAAATGGGCGGTGTCACCTTCGGCCGCGACCACGGACCGGACGCCGTTTTCGGCGCGGTGCTGCAACAGACGCAATGTCATGAAAAACTCTCCTCCCGCGCGCCGATCCATGGCGCTGGTATTGGCTAGACAATCCCGCTTTGCGCCATGCTGGCGCGCTGCCTGGAAAGGTCGGGCAATCAGCCGAATGGCGGCCGCCTTTTCCCTTTCCATCCCTTAATTACTCCGACATATTACAGGAAGATGGTAATGGCAATGATTGTCTTTTAAGAAGAGCCATGCCTGATGAGGGGCAGGCCGAGAGGAGCGTGAATGGAACAGGGGAAGCCGCCCGGAAATGGGGCAGGGGCGGACAATGGCGGAGGGGCGGCCAAGCCGACGCGCGGCCCCGGCCGCCGGCTGCATGGCGCGATCGCGCACAAGCTGGGCATGGCGATCTTGTCCGGCCAATATCAGCCCGGCGACACGCTGTCGGGCGAAGTCGCCTTTGCCGAGGAACTGGAAGTATCGCGCAGCGCCTATCGCGAGGCGATCCAGGTGCTGACCGCCAAGGGGCTGGTGGAAAGCCGGCCCAAGGCGGGCACGCGCGTGCTGCCGCGCAATCGCTGGAACCTGCTGGACCCCGAAGTGCTGGCCTGGGCCTTTGCCGGCGAACCCGACATCCAGTTCGTGCGCGACCTGTTCGAGCTGCGTGCCATCGTCGAGCCGGCAGCAGCGCGGCTGGCGGCGATTCGGCGCGACAAGGAGGATCTGCGCATCATGAAGGATGCGCTGACCGCGATGCGCCGCCATACGCTGGCGACCGAGGCAGGGCGCGCGGCCGACCGCGATTTCCACAATGCGATCCTGAACGCGACGCGCAATGATGCCTTGCTGACGCTGACTGCCAGTATCGGCGCTGCGGTCAACTGGACAACCCAGTTCAAGCAGCGCGCCCGTGCCCTGCCGCGCAACCCGATTCCCGACCATGTCCGCGTCTATGACGCGATCGCGGCGGGCGATCCGGTCGCGGCGGCCGAGGCGATGGGCGTGCTGGTCGACCTGGCGCTGGAGGACACGGCGAGCACGATGGGGCGCTGAGGCGTCTGACGAAAAATGCGCGGAAGAGCGCATTTGCAAGAACCGCACCAGCCTTCAAACGAGGCACGTGACTCGTTTGAACCCCACTCGGCCTCCCATCAGGATACCATGTCTGGGTGGCCGGGTGGGGGTGCGGGCCGGTGCGGTAGCTAACAAAACAACCTAAAGAAAAAGGCCGGGGTGGCGATCCACCCCGGCCTTTTCTGTTTGGGTCCAAGCCTGACGCTTAGTGCAGTTCCGGCTCTGGCAGCGCCTGCGTCGTCTTCGATCCCCACAGGGCGTAGAAGAGGACATAGAGTTCGCAGGCGGCGGTCAGCAGGAAGCTGGTCTGCAGGCCATAATGGTCGGCCATCCAGCCCTGCACCACGACCAGTGCGCCACCGGCAATCGCCATCACCAGCAGGCCCGAACCTTCTTCGGTCAGCGGGCCAAGGCCCTTGATGCCGAGGGTGAAGATGGTCGGGAACATGATCGAGTGGAACAGGCCGACCAGGATCAGCGACCACATGGCGACCGGGCCGGTGGTGAAGACGGTGACCATCATCACGATGAAGGCGCCGACCGAGAAGGCGGCGAGGACATGGCCCGCGTCGAACTTCTGCATGATCGCCGAACCGGCGAAGCGGCCGACCATCATGCCGCCCCACAGCAGCGACAGATAATTGCCGGCCTGCTCATGGGTCAGGTTGGCGATGGTGGGCTGGCTGACGAAATTGACGAACAGGTTGGCGACGCCGATTTCCGCGATCAGGTAGATGAAGATCGCCGGGATGCCGAACACCAGGTTGCGGTGCGACCAGAGCGAATGCTTCTTGCGCTCTTCCTTGGCGAGGCGCGAGGTGGCGCTGCCCATGGCGGGCAAGGGGAAGCGGGCGATGACGAAGGCCAGCACCACCAGCACGATCGCGACCAGCACATAAGGCAGGATCACCGACTGGGCGTCGGCCAGGCGTTCGGCCTGGGTCAGGACGACTTCACCCTGCGCCGTGCCGGCCTTCGACCGGCCGAGGATCAGATAGGCGCCGAACATCGGGGCCAGCATCGTGCCGGCCGAGTTCATCGCCTGCACCAGATTGAGGCGCGACGAGGCTGTTTCCGGCTTGCCGACGACCGCGACATAGGGGTTGGCGGCGACCTGCAGCAGCGTGATGCCGCTGGCGATCACGAACAGCATGACCAGGGTCACGCCATAGGAGGGAATGGAGGCGGCGACCGTCATGCCCAGCGCGCCGGCGGCCATGATCAGCAGGCCGATCACCAGCGACTTCTGATAGCCGACCCGCTCGATCAGCTTGGCCGAGGGAATCGAGGCGACGAAATAGGCGATGAACCAGACCGATTCGATCAAGGTCGTCTGGGTATAGCTCAGCTCGAACACGCTGCGCAGATGCGGCAGCAGCGTGTTGTTGATGACGGTGATGAAGCCCCACATGAAGAAGAGGCTGGCCAGCAGTGCGAGCGCGGGCCCATAACGCGTGCCGGGGTTATGCGTTGCGACCGGCGCAGCGCCTGAGGAAATCGGTCCTGCCATTCATCCTTCTCCAGTGCAGTTCCACTAGCTGACGAGACCGATCAAGGGTTGCGTCCGCTTATTTTGTCGGAGTATATCCCCCGTAACCGCCCGTCAATGGGCGTAGGTTTCACGAGAGGAAGTCCATGCGAAAGGTCGTCGATTTGAAAACAGCGCTGTCATACGCACTGGCCCTGTCGCTCGCAAGCGGCACGGCGATGGCGGCGGATGCCAGCCGCGCGCCCGCCGGCAAGCTGGCGGACGGCACCGCGATCGAGACGATCACGCTGAGCAACAGCCATGGCGTGTCGGCCAAGATCCTGAGCTATGGCGCAACGCTCCAGTCGCTGTCCGGCCCGGACAAGGACGGCAAGAGCGCCGACGTGCTGCTGGGCTATGACGATCTGGCCGGCTATGTCGACCATCCCAACTTCTTCGGCGTGACCGTGGGCCGCTATGCCAACCGCATCGCCGGCGGCAAGTTCAGCCTCGACGGCAAGGCCTATCAGCTGCCGCTCAACGACAAGGTCAATTCGCTGCATGGCGGCGGCAAGGGCTTCGACAAGCAGGTGTGGAAGGTCGTGTCGGTCAAGAGCGGCCCGGTCGCGACGCTGGTGCTGTCGCTGGTCAGCGCCGATGGCGATTCGGGCTATCCCGGCAAGCTGGACGTCACCGTCACCTACACGCTGGACGAGAGCGGTAATCTGGGCATCGCGTTCGACGCGAAGACCGACAAGCCGACCATCGTCAACATGACCAACCATGCGATCTTCGACCTGGGCGGCGAAGGCTCGACCGACGGCGCGCTGGGCCATGTGCTGACGATCCCGGCCAAGGCCTATACCCCGGTCGATGCCAATCTGATCCCGACCGGCGAACTGAAGCCGGTGGAAGGCGGCGTGTTCGACTTCCGCAATGGTCGCCGCGTTGCCGACGGCATTCGCGATGGCCATGATGCGCAGATCATTGCGGGCCGTGGCTACGATCATAATTTCGCGCTCGACAAGGGGCTGACCAAGACGCCGGGCCTGGCGGCGCGTCTGGAAGATCCGGCGTCGGGCCGTGTGCTCGAAGTGCTGACCACCGAGCCGGGCGTGCAATTCTATACCGGCAATTTCCTCGACGGCACCTTCATTGGCAAGAACAGCCATGTGTATCGCATGGGCGACGGCATCGCGCTGGAGCCGCAGAAATTCCCCGACTCGCCCAACCAGCCGAGCTTCGTTTCGGCGCGGGTCGATCCGGGCAAGCCCTATCATCACCAGATGGTCTATCGCCTGTCGGTGAAGCGCTGACATGACCGCCTGGCGCAAGATCGAACGCGGCGAGATCCGCGACACGCTGGGGGAGGGGACGCTCTGGTCCGCCCGTGAAAATGCGGTCTATTGGGTCGATATCCTGGCCCCGGCGCTCAACCGGCTGTCGCTCGACGATGGCCGGGTGTCGCGCTGGGCCATGCCCGAACCGCTTGGCTGGGTGGCCGAGCGGGCGCAGGGCGGCTTCATCGGCGGTTTCCAGAGCGGCTTTGCCAGCTTCACGCTGGACCCGCTGGCGATCACCCCGATCCATGATCCCGAACCGCATCTGCCCGGCAATCGCATGAACGATGGCAAGGCGGACAAGGATGGCCGCATCTGGTGCGGCACGATGGACATGGCCGAAGGGCAGGATGTCGGCGCGCTCTATCGCCTCGATCCCGATGGTTCGGTCACGGTGATGGACGATGGCTATCGCGTGCCCAATGGCCCGGCCTTCTCGGCCTGTGGCGAATGTCTCTATCATAGCGATACCGGCCGCCGGATCATGTATCGCTTCCGCCGCGGCCCGGACGGAACGATTCATGATCGCCAGCCCTTCATCACCTTCACCGAAGCCGATGGCCATCCCGATGGCATGACGGTGGATGCCGAAGGCTATTTGTGGGTGGCCCATTGGGGCGGTTCGCGGATCAGCCGCTTCTCGCCCGAGGGTAAGCTCGATCGGGCGATCGAACTGCCGGCCAAGCAGGTGACCAACATCACCTTCGCCGGTCCCGACCTCGACCGCATGTTCGTCAGTTCTGCGGCGATCGGCCTGCCCGAATCCGACTATGACGGCGCCTTTTTCGAGGTGGAATGCGGCGTGAAGGGCCTGCCGACCAATCTCTACGGCGGCTGAGGCAAGTCGATCGACGGAAAAGAAGCCGCCAGCCTGCAAGGGTTTGGCGGCTTTTTTCATGTCTTGCGGCGAAGCGTGCCAAATCCCTGTTGCAAGCCGGGCGGGATGGCGCTAATGGCCAGGACAACGTTGTCACCCTCCCTCTCCAATTGGGTGACGACGCTTCATCCCGGCCGATGGCAGGCGACTGCACGCGCTACGCTGTCGGCCGGGATGCGCTTTTCCCAAAAATCGCGAAAAATCGGGTGCGGCTCAGGCGTGGCGGCGCAGGCGCAATGTCGCGCGCAGGCCGGGACCGGCATCGTCCAGCAGCAACGCGCCATGATGGAGTCGTGCCACCGCCTCGACCAGCGACAGGCCAAGCCCCGATCCCGGCTTGCTGCGCGACGGATCGAGCCGACCGAAGCGCTTCATCGCCGTCTCATGCTGGTCGGCGGGAATGCCCGGTCCATTGTCGCTGACGCCGATGGTCAGCGCGTCGCCCTCCATCGCCGCATCGAGCGCGATCCGGTCGCCGCCCTCGGCATATTTGAGCGCATTTTCGATCAGATTGGCGATCGCCTGGCTCACCAGTTCGCGGTGTAGTGGGAAGGCCAGGCCGGCCGGCGCCGCGACATGCAGGGTGAAGCCGCTATCCTCGATCAGCGGGCCATAAACCTCGGCCAGATCCTCCAGCAGTTCGGCGATCACCGTGTCGCGCATCCGGTCGCTGCCGAAACCCGCCTCGGTGCGGCTGATCAGCAGGGCCGTGGAGAGCATCCCCTGCAAGGTTTGCGCCTCGCGATGCACCTTTTCCAGCGCGTCGAGCGCCTGGTCGTCGCGGGTCTGGGCGCTGGCCTGCTCGACCACCGAGAGCAGGCGGGTGACGGGGGATTTGAGGTCATGGGCCAGTCCGTCGGTCATCATCCGCAACTGGCTGACCAGCGCGTCGATCCGCTCCAGCATGGCGTTGATCGACAGGCCCAGCCGATCGAAGGCGTCGCCGCTGCCGTCGGTGGCGACCCGGCGATGGAAGGCGCCGACCGCGACCGCATTGGCGGTGTCGGCGATCGCCGAAATCTGCCGCGTCAGCACCCGACCGAGCAGGATCGCGATGATGAGGGTGAGCAGCAGGCTCATCAGGAAGGCGATGGTCAGCGCCTCCTCATAGATGCGGGTCAGTTGCAGGCTGTGGGACGTGACGATGCCGGCGAGCAGCCGCCCGCCATCGGGCAGGCGGGTGGTGCTGACGCCGATCGGTTCGGGCTGTTCGCCGCCGATGCGATAGAGTTCGATCGTGCGCCAGGGCGTATCGTCGGGGATCGTCGTCGGCCAGGCACCCAGATTGCCGGCAATGATGCGGCCCTGCGGATCGGTCAGCAGCAGCACGATCCGTTCGCTGCGCACCGTTGGCAGGCGCCGTTCGATATCCTGCCGTAACCCGGACGCGCCGCGTTCCCGCGTCACCCGCAGCAATTCGTCGCGCAGATCATGGACGGCATCGCGGTCGGCGGCGACGACGGTACGCTGGCTTGCCTGCTGCACGAACAGCAGCACGCCGCCGGTCACCAGGAACTGGCAGAGAAAGGCGAGCCCGACGAAACGGCCGATGGTCGACCGGGCAAAGCCGCGCCAGCCGGCCGCAGCCCCGGCCCGCGCCCCAGCCTCAGCCATCGAGGCCCAGGCGATAGCCCATGCCCCGCACCGTGTGCAGCATCGGCCGGTCGGACCCGTCGTCCAGCTTGCGGCGCAGGCGGCTGATATGGACGTCGATCACATTTGTTCCGGGGTCGAAATGATAATCCCACACGCCCTCCAGCAACATGGTGCGGGTGACGACCTGGTCGGGATGGCGCAGGAAATATTCGAGCAGGCGAAATTCGCGCGGTTGCAGGTCGATCGCCTTGCCCGCCCGTTTCACCCGGCGGGCAAGCAGGTCCATGTCGAGATCGTCATAGCGCAGGCTGGTGACAACCGCGGCGCTGCCGCCGGCCTTGCGCAGCAGCAACTGTACCCGTGCCAGCAGTTCGGCAAAGGCGAAGGGCTTGGTCAGATAATCGTCGGAGCCGCTGGTCAGCCCTTCGACGCGATCCTCGGGCGTGCCGAGCGCGGACAGGAAGATGACCGGCGTCTCGATGCTGGCGGCACGCAGCGCCTTCAGCATCGCCATGCCATCCATCGCCGGCATCATCCGGTCGAGGATGATCGCGCCATAGCTGCCGTCGCTGGCCAGGAACAGGCCGTCGCGGCCATTATCGGCCTGATCGACGGTGAAGCCCGCCTCGGTCATGCCCTTGACGATATAGGCTGCGGTGGCGGCATCATCCTCCACCACCAGAATCTTGTGGCTCATGCGCGCGGCCCCCTAATCTGGCGAACGGTCGAGCGCCACCATGCGGACGGCATCCTGATGCCGCAAGCCCAATATGAGATGGGCGTTGTCATGCTGGCTGAGATAGGCATTGGCCTGGTCCAGCGAGGCGATCGGCGTGCCGTCGATACGGATGAGGTCGTCGCCCACGGCGATGCCGGCGCGGGCTGCCGGGCCGCTCGATTCCATGCTGGTGACGACCAGGCCCGTGCCGGCCGGCTCTGCATTTTCCAGCGTCAATCCGGGCAGCAATTGGGCGCTGGCGCCCGACACGCTGCCATGATCCTCCGCATCGCGGCGGACATGCAGGAAGAAGGCGCCGCTCATCAACGCCGCACACAGCGCCAGCCCGATCAGCAGGCGGCTGGTTGCGGTCTTGTCTATGCGCGGGGCCTCCATGTTCCTGGCCATGTCCTGAGCTGTCTTTGCGGGTAGAATGGGCGAGGCGGGGTTGCGTGTCATGTTACACTTTGTTCATGCCGGGAGCCGCCGCAGCCGGCGTGACCGAGACGCGACCCGACCGCTCCAGCTTGCCCCATCCCACGACCCAGCCGCCAATGGCCGATGCGATCGCGCGCACCACCACCCAATACATGATCTGACGATAGACGAAGCGCTGGGCAACCAGCAGATGGGCGGGGTAGCGCACCTTGTTGCCGTCGAGCCGATAGGCCATCCAGCCGCAGGCAATATCGATGCCGGTGAACACCAGCCAGTAGAGCGCCATGGTCGCGACGTCGCCGCTGGTCTGGGCCCAGCCATGCTGCTGCACGCGCAGGATCGTCCCGGCGATCGACAGCAGCAGCGCCAGATCGATCAGCGGCGAGATGGCGGCAAAGACGATCTGGAACAGCCAGGCCTGCGGCATACCGACCAGCGCGAGGCCGGTCGGCTTGCGGCTGCGCAGGATGGCGGCATGTTTCCACAGGCATTGCAGCGTGCCGAAGGCCCAGCGATAGCGCTGCTTCGACAATGCCCTGAAGCTTTCAGGCGCCTCGGTCCAGGCGACCGCCTCGGGATCGAAGGTGACGCGCCAGCCGGCGCGCTGGATCGCGATGGTCAGATCCTGATCCTCGGCCAGCGTATCTTCGGGATAGCCGCCGACCGCATCCAGCGCCGCCCGGCGCCAGGCACCGACGGCGCCGGGCACCACCGTCATGGCGTCGAAGCCGGCGAGCGCGCGCCGGTCCAGATTTTGCGCGGTGATATATTCCAGCGCCTGCCAGCGGGTGACCAGATTGACCCGGTTGCCGACACGGGCGTCACCGGCCACCGCGCCGATCGCCGGATCGGCGAACCAGCGCGCCAGCCGCGCGATCGTGAGCGGCTCGAACTGGGTGTCGGCGTCGAGCGCGATCAATATCTCGCCGGTGGCATCCTTGAGGGCGCGGTTGAGCGCCGCCGCCTTGCCGCCATTCTGCAGCGTGAGCAGGGTGACGCGCGGATCGTCGGCAAAGGCGCGGGCGACGATGGCGCTGGTATCGTCCTTCGATCCGTCATCGGCGACGATCAACTGCAGTGCGGGATAGTCGCTGGCCAGCACGCGCCGCACCGACGCCTCGATAACCCGCGCCTCATTATAGGCGGGAATGATGACCGAGACGATTGGCTGATAGACGGGCGGGGCCGCGCGGTCACGCCGGGTCTGGAACCAGGCGAGGAAGTTCATCAGCAGCGCACGGGCAATGCCGAGCGAGATGGCGACATAGAAGATCCAGCCGAGCAGCGCAGAGATAACGGCCAAGGTGATGAACATGCCGACATCGACGCGCACGGCGGTCAGGTCGCCGGCACGGACTGGCGGCATCGCCGCGTCACGCGACAGGCCGGCAAGGCGCGACACCGGCACGAAGCGATAGCCTTCCTTCTGCAGGGTGGTGATGATCTGCGGCAGGGCCGCGACCGTCTGTGACCGTTCGCCACCGCCATCATGCAGCAGGATGATATTCCCGGACCGCTCGGCATCGGCGGCATGGACCTGATCGATCACCTGGCGGACGATCATATCGGTGCCCGGCCGCTGCCAGTCATTGGGATCGACGTGCAGGCCGACGACCGTATAGCCCGCCTTCTGCGCCGCCAGTGCCGGCCCCAGTTCATCCGCCGTGGTCGGTTCGGCGTCGCCGAAATAGGGCGCGCGGAACAGCTTCATGCTGCGTCCGGTATAGGCCTGGACCAGCCGCTGGGTGGCGTTGAGTTCGAGGCGCGTGCTCTCGTCCGACCAGGTGGCGAGGTTGGGATGGCTGTAGCTGTGGTTGCCGATCTCGTCGCCGTCGGCGACGATCCGCTGCAACAGGCCGGGATGCTCCAGCGCATTTTCGCCGATGACGAAGAAGGTGCCGGGCACATGATGCTGTTCCAGCACCGACAGGATCTTGGGCGTCCAGGTCGCGTCCGGGCCGTCGTCGAAGGTCAGCGCCAGCATCTTGGGTTGGGCGCCGCCGGTCCGCCGCACCTGATAGGGGGTGGGCAGGACATGATAGGTTTCGCGCAGGATCGTCCCCTGCGGGCCGAAGGCGATCGAGCGGCTGCCGTCGGTCGGCGTGGCGGTGATGCGCAATATCTCGCCCGATCCCTCGACATCGGTGTCGAGCTTGCTCGCGACCTGACGCAGGTCGGGCCGGCTGCCGTTGCGGAAGGCGGTGAGATCGGACCAGATGCCCGGATCCTCGCTGCCCAGCCGCCACAGCGCCACGCCCTGGATGCCGAGGCGGCGCAGCGCCTGCAACTCGTTCCAGCTGGCGGCGGCGTCGAGCATCCAGACCTGATGGCGATGGCCGTCATCATCATAGGCGAAGCCGGCATTGCCGCTGGCGGGATCGAAGCTGACCGGGGCGTCGCTGTCATGGGCGGCGAGCCAGGCCTCGTCGAGCGACAGGGCGTCGGCGCCGCCATCATGCCAGTCATAGGCATAGCTGCCGAGCGCGACGATGATGCGATCGCGGCCGATGCGGCGGCTGGCATCCTCGACCGCGCGGGCGAACCAGTCCTGCGCGGCGATCGGGCCGGGGGTGCCGCCCTGCCAATGCTGGTCATAAGCCATGAAGATGACATGGTCGGCGACTTGGCCAAGGCGCGCGAGCGGCCACTCCTCGCCGGCGGGGGCGGTGACCGCCAGCTTGGCGCGGGCGGGCAGGGCGCTGCGCAACTGGCGCAGGAAATGGAGATAGGCGGGCAGCGCGCCGGATGGCAGCGATTCAAAGTCCATCACCAGCCCGGCATCATGATGCGCCGCGACCGAGGCGGCGAGCCGCTGGGCGAGCTGGCGGCTGGCGCCCGGATTGGCGAGCAGGCGGGCGGTGCCGGCGCCGTTCCAGCCATGGGCATCCAGATTCTGGACCATCGGCAGCAGCTTGGGCGGTCGGCCCATGCTGGCGATCATCTGGTCGAGGCGCGGGTCGGCATGGAAACGGGGCGCGGGATCGCTGCCGGGCACGGTCACCAGCGCGGGCACGACCCAGTCGAGCTGGCCGACATGACGACGCAGCGAGGCGATGCTGCTTTCGTCATCGGGGACATAGAAGCCGACATTGAGCGGACGGGCCTGTGCGACATGGCCGGGCCAGCGCGGCAGCCATTTGGACAGGTCATGGCGCAGCCGCGACATGCCGGTCAGATGCGCGGCGCGTGGCTGGGGTAAAGGCAGCGCCAGGTCGCCTTCAGACGGGACGGCGATCAGCGTCGTCGCAAAGGCGATGGTGGCGGCGATGATGGCGCACAGCAGGGCGGCGAGGGCGCGCCGCGCCCAGATGCCGCGCCGGCCGGTGGGATCGAAGAAAATGGGTCTGGTCATGGCCTGTGGTCCGCGCGTCGCTACTCCTCTGCGACGATGACGCGGCAATAGGCCGGCCCGGCTTCCCGCCGGATGATCCCATCATGAAATCTTGGTCATGAACCTTATCGCGCGGTCCAGCGATCGGCCAGGCGCACCGGCTTCCACAGGTCGGGGCCCATCAACAGCAGCGCCATCCCGCCGCTGGCACATAGAAAGGCCAGCGCGGCGAGCGACAATTGGCCGATGGTGATCGCTGGATGGCCATGAGCGAGCGCGGCCAGGGCGCGCCCTTCGGGCCAGAGCGTGGCCAGCAAGGCGAGGCCGAGCAGGCGCAGGCCGATCTTCAAGGTCCAGCGGGGACGCCAATTATGCATCGCATGCCGCCTCCGTTGCGGCGGCATCGCAATTAAGCGGACGGGCATAGGGATGCGAGACAGGGAACCGGCAGATTGCGTAGGGATTTCATAGCATTTGAAGCTGATGCAGGCCGCCTGGGCCGGAATCATATGCGAAACATATGCCGGGGAGGGCAGACCCCTATGGTTTTCAAATGGCCTTTCATGGCATGGCGGCCCGATAGAAAGACGAAGGGCACGCATAGATGACTGAACAGGGGGATCCGGCCGCAGGCCAGGATCGCACGCCGCATGGCCGACCGGCTGCGCTTGCGCTCGGTGCGCTGGGCGTGGTGTTCGGCGACATCGGCACCTCGCCGCTCTATGCGCTCAAGGAAAGCTTCGTCGGCCATCACCCGCTGGCGGTCGATCCGCTGCATATCTATGGCGTCCTATCGCTGATCTTCTGGACGATGACGCTGGTCGTCACCGTCAAATATGTGTTCATCGTCATGCGCGCCGACAATGATGGTGAAGGCGGCAGCATGGCGCTGCTGGCGCTGATCGGCCGGCGCTTGGGGGAGACCCGCTGGACCCCGGCGATCGCGATGCTGGGCGTGATTGCGACCGCGCTCTTCTATGGCGACGCGATCATCACGCCGGCCATTTCCGTGCTCTCGGCGGTCGAGGGCCTGACCATCGTGCAGGCGAGCCTGGCCGATCTGGTGCTGCCGATCGCGATCGTCATCCTGATCGCGCTGTTCCTGATCCAGCGCTTTGGCACGGCCATGGTCGGCATGGCCTTCGGCCCGATCATGGCGATCTATTTCATCACGCTCGCCACCCTCGGCATCGCCAATGTCGTGCAGCACCCCGAAATCATCGGCATCGTCAATCCGCTCTGGGCGGTCCGCTTCTTCGCGATTGACCCGAAGCTCGCGTTTCTGGCGCTTGGCTCGGTCGTGCTGGCGGTGACGGGGGCGGAGGCGCTCTATGCCGATATGGGCCATTTCGGGCGCAAGGCGATCAGTATCGCCTGGCTCTATGCCGCCTTCCCCTGCCTGATGCTCAACTATCTGGGGCAGGGGGCGTTGCTGCTCGACAATCCGGCGGCGGCGCAAAATCCCTTCTTCCTGATGGCGCCTGACTGGGCGCGTCTGCCGCTGGTGATCCTGGCCACCATGGCGACGATCATCGCCAGCCAGGCGGTGATCTCGGGCGCATTCTCGGTTACGCAGCAGGCGGTGCAGCTGGGCTTCCTGCCGCGCCTGCGCATCCTGCACACCAGCGCTTCGGCGGCGGGGCAAATCTATGTGCCGCTCATCAACTGGCTGCTGCTGATCTTCGTCATCCTGCTGGTGCTGGGCTTTGGCAACAGCAGCAACCTGGCGGCCGCCTATGGCATCGCAGTGACCGGCACGATGGTCATCACCGCCTGCATGCTGGGCGTGCTGACCTTCAGCGTATGGCGCTGGCCACTGCCGGCGGCGGCGGGCGTCACCGGCCTGTTCCTGATCATCGACGGCGCCTATTTCGCGTCGAACGTGACCAAGATCCCCGATGGCGGCTGGTTCCCGCTGCTGGTCGCGGCGGTGGTCTTCACCGTGCTGACCACCTGGGCGACCGGGCGGCGGATCATGCGCCATTATCTGCGCGAAGGGGCGATGGAGCTGGACCTGTTCGTGCGATCGACGCTGGCCTCGCTCAAGCGCGTGCCGGGGACGGCGATCTTCCTCTCCTCCACCACCGACGGCGTGCCGCCAGCGCTGCTGCACAATGTGAAGCATAACAAGGTGCTGCACGAACGGGTCATCATCCTGACCGTGCGCACCCAGGGCGTGCCGCATTTGCCGCTGCAGGGGCGCACGACGGTGGAGGATCATGGATCGGGCTTTTACCGGCTTATCCTGCGTCACGGCTTCATGGAGGATGTGGATATTCCAGCGGCGATGAAGTCGGTCCACGACTGTGGCGGGCCGATCAGCGTCAAGGACACCAGCTATTTCCTCAGCCGCCAGACGCTGATCCCGTCGGAACGGCCGGGCATGGCGATGTGGCGCGAAAAGCTGTTCGCCTGGATGATCCGCAATGCCGAAAGCCCGATGGCCTTCTTCAACCTGCCGACCAACCGCGTCGTCGAGCTGGGGTCGCAGATCGAGATCTAAGGCTTTCCTCGTTGCCGTCATCCTGACGAAAGTCAGGATCCATTCGGCGCTACGGCTGTGAGGAAGCTCTGAATGGATCCCGGATCAAGTCCGGGATGACGTTCGGAGAGAAGTCAGTCTGCGCCCTGTTTCAGGCGGTAGCCGATCCCCAGTTCATTGCTGATGATCTGGGGGCGTTGCGGGTCAGCCTCCAGCTTCTGGCGCAGGCCGCGCACCAGCACGCGCAGATATTCGACATGATGGGCATGTTCGTTGGGCCAGACATGGTCCATGATCTGCTTGTGGGTGATGACCCGGCCGGGAAAGCGCGCCAGCTGCTCCAGCACGCCATATTCCTTGGGCGTCAGATGCACCTCGACCCCGCCTTTCGTGACGATATGGGCGACCAGGTCGATCGTCAGGTCGCCGGCTGTCACCTTGGTCGATCCGCCATCGCGCGTCATCCGATTGCGCAGCGCCACCCGCACGCGGGCAAGCAGTTCGTCGGTGTCGAACGGCTTGGTCAGATAATCGTCGGCGCCCAGGTCCAGCGCGGCGACCTTCTCATCGGTGGCGTCGCGCGCCGATACGATGATGAGGGTCGTGTCGCTTTCCTTCTTGATGATCGGCACCAGTTCCAGCCCGTCGCGATCGGGCAGGCCCAGGTCCAGCAGGGTGATGTCGGGCCGCTCGCTGCGCAGCTTGTCCAGCGCCTCGCGCGCGGTCTGCGCTTCGATCGTGGCATAGTCGGCGCGGGCGAGGGCGGCCTGGATCAGCCGGCGGATCTGCTGTTCGTCGTCGACGATCAGCAGGCTGTGGCGCGGCTTCATGCGATGTCCTTTTCCATGATGTCGGTGAGGATGAGGGATTGGGGAATGTGCAGGGTGAAACAGGCGCCGGCAGGTTCCGACACTGTGCGCGCCGATACGGTAAGGCCCATCGCCTCGGCAAAGGCCTTGACGATGGCGAGGCCCAGGCCTGTGCCGGTCTTCGACCGATCCGATCCTTCCAGCCGGGTGAAGGTGTCGAACACCCGCGCTTCCATGCCGGCCGGGATGCCCGGCCCCTGGTCGATCACCGACAGGGAGATGGCGTCGGGCTCGCGCAGGCTGCGCACGGTCACGGGGGTGCCGGGATCGCCATAGCGGCCGGCATTGTCGAGCAGGTTGATGAGGATATGGTGCAGCAGCACCGGATCGACCCGGACCAGCGGGATGTCGGGCGGGATCTGCACGTCGAGCTGGCGATCGGCCAGCGCGCTGCGGCTGTCATGGGCGGCGCTGGCGACGGCGTCGAACAGGTCGGTCGCCTCCGCCCGCATCGGCAATGCGCCGGCCTCCACCCGCGCCATGTCGAGCAGATTGGCGACGAAGCGGGACAGGCGCTGGGCCTCGCCATCCAGCGTATCGATCAGTTCGGGCGAGGGGTGAGTGCGCATCTCACGCGTGGCGGAGATGATGGTGGTGAGCGGCGTGCGCAGATCATGGCTGACCGAGGAGAGCAGGGCAGACCGCAGCCGGTCGCGCTCGCGAATCTGACCGGCTTCCAGCATCGCCTCCTCCAGCGCCATGCGGTCGAGCGCGATCGCCGCCTGATCGATCAGGCTCATCAGCAGCGGGAACTGATCGGATCGGACCGGTTCGCCGGCATCCTCGCGGGCCAGACCGATCACGGCCAGCACCGCGTCCTTGGCCGTCACTGGCAGGAACAGCCAGTCCGAAGCGGTCAGGGTGGAGGAGCCGCGCCCGGCCGGCTCGCCATGCTCCATTGCCCAGCGCGCGGCGGCGCGCTCGATCTCGTCCAGCCGGTCCTCGGGCGGATAGGCAGCGCGCAATTGCGGCCCTTCATCCGACGGGATCATCAGCACGGTGCGCACGTCGAACAGCCGGGCGATCTCGGCACAGATGGCGTGGCGGATTTCCTCCAGGCTGGGCGAGGCGGTGAGTTGACGCGAGAAGCCGGCCAGCGTCGCGTTCTGCCGGGCGCTGGACTGGGCAAGGACCGACTGGGCGTGCATCCGCGCGGCAAACTGGCTGGTCACCACCGCCACGCCCAGGAAGACGAGGATGGAGATGACATTTTCCGGATTGCTGACGGTCAGCGTGCCCGTGGGCGGCAGGAAGAAGAAATTATAGGCAAGGCTGGAGGCGAGGCCGGTGGCAAGACCGGTGCGCAGGCCATGACTGGCCGCGGCGAACATCACCGGCACCAGATAGAGAAGGGCGATATTGCCGAGGTCGATCACCTCCAGCATCAGCCGGCCGAGCAGGGTCATGCCGATCACTGCCAGCATCGACCAGACATAGCCGATCGGGTCGCCCCAATGGCCGCCGCCGGCGGCGCGCGGGCGCGGCGCGCTTTCCTCGCCGGGCATGACATGGACGGCGACCGGGCCGATGTCGCGCACCAGCCGGTCGACCACCGACCCATGGCGCAATTCGAACCACCAGCTGCGCGCCGATTTGCCGATCACGATCTGGGTGGCGCGCGCGTCGGCGGCGAAGCTGCGCAGCCCATCGGCGACGCTGGGGGCGGGGATGGAAGCCGTTTCGGCGCCCAGGCGGGAGGCGAGGGCAAGCGTATCGGCCAGACGCTGGCGGTCCTCGTCCGACAGCTGAGGCCCACGCGGGGTTTCGATATGGATGGCGGTCCAGGGCGCGCGCAGCGCATCGGCCAGCCGCTTGGCGGAGCGGACCAGACCGGCGGCGCTCGGCTGCTCGCTCACCGCCACGATCACTCGCTCGCCGGCGGCGAAGCTGCCCGCCAGCGCATGGGCGCGGACATAGTCGAGCATCTGGGCATCGACCGCCTGGGCGGCGCGGCGCAGCGCCAGTTCGCGCAGGGCGGTCAGGTTCGACTTGGAAAAGAAATGGTTGAGGGCGCGGCTGGCTTCCTGCGGGATATAGACCTTGCCGTCCTTCAGCCGCTCGATCAGCTCGTCGGGCGGAATGTCCACCACTTCGATCTCGGCATGTTCCAGGATCGAATCGGGCACCGTTTCCCGCACGCGGACGCGGGTGAAGGAGGCGACGACGTCGTTGAGGCTTTCGACATGCTGGATGTTGATCGTCGAATAGACATCGATGCCGGCGGCCAGCAATTCCTCGACATCCTGATAGCGTTTGGGGTGGCGACTGCCCGGCGCATTGCTGTGCGCCAGCTCGTCGACCAGCGCCAGTTGGGGGTGGCGCGCCAGGATCGCATCGATGTCCATCTCGCCCAGGCTGTGGCCCTGATGGTCGACGGTGCGGCGGGGGATGATCTCATGACCATGGACCAGCGCTTCGGTCTCGCGCCGGCCATGGGTCTCCACCACGCCGACGACGACATCGACGCCTGCCTCGCGCCGCTGCCGTCCTTCGGTCAGCATCTCCCATGTCTTGCCCACCCCCGGCGCGGCGCCGAGAAAGACCTTCAGGCGGCCACGGCCTTCCTGCGCAGCGGCGCGCAGGAAGGCTTCTGGATCAGGGCGATGCTGTTCGTTCACTTGGTCCGTTTAGCGTCAATTGCATCCAGCCGTCGATTGAGATCGAACAGATTGACGCGGGGTTCGCCGATGAAGCCCAGCAGGGGCTGCTCGACGCTCTGTTCTACCAGGCTGCGGACGCGCGCCGCGTCGATCCCGCGCGCGGCGGCGACGCGATCGACCTGATAAAAAGCTGCCTCGGGGCTGATATGGGGGTCGAGCCCCGAGGCAGAGGTGGTCACCAGATCGGACGGAACAAAACGACCAGGTGTAGCAGCTTGAAGGGTCTCGACGTCGGTCTTGACGCGGTCGGCCAGCGCCTGGCTGGTCGGACCATAGTTGGAGCCGGAGGAGGCAAGGCCGTCATAGCCCTTGCCCGCCGCCGACGGACGGCTGTGGAAATAGATGTCCGAGGTGAAGGCCTGGCCAATGATGGTCGAACCGACGACCTTGCCCTGATCCTCGACCAGGCTGCCATTGGCCTGGGACGGGAACACCGCCTGGCCGATGCCGGTCAGCGCCAGCGGATAGGCAATGCCCAGCAGCAGGGCGAAGAGCAGCGTCATGGTCAGGGCCGGACGCAGGGCGGATTTGAAATCGGTAAACATGGATTTGTCCTTCCTCAGGCGAGGCCGAGGCCGTTGACGGCAAGGTCGATCAGCTTGATGCCCACGAACGGCGCGATCAGGCCACCCAGGCCATAGATGGCGAGGTTGCGGGCCAGCAGCGGACCGGCGCCGATCGGGCGATAGGTCACGCCCTTGAGCGCCAGCGGCACCAGACAGGGAATGATCAGCGCGTTGAAGATGATCGCCGACAGGATTGCGCTTTCCGGCGTGGCCAGCCCCATGACGTTGAGGATGCCAAGGCCCGGATAGAGCGCCACGAACATGGCCGGGATGATCGCGAAATATTTGGCCACGTCATTGGCGACCGAGAAGGTCGTGAGCGCGCCGCGCGTCATCAGCAGCTGCTTGCCCAGACCCACCACCTCGATCAGCTTGGTCGGATCGCTGTCCAGGTCGACCATGTTGCCGGCTTCGCGGGCAGCCTGGGTCCCGGTGTTCATGGCGACGCCGACATCGGCCTGCGCCAGGGCAGGGGCGTCGTTGGTGCCGTCGCCGCACATCGCGACCAGGCGACCGCCTTGCTGTTCCTTGCGGATCAGGGCCAGCTTGTCTTCCGGCGTTGCCTGCGCCAGGAAGTCGTCGACCCCGGCCTCGGCCGCGATGCTGGCGGCGGTCAGCGGGTTGTCGCCGGTGATCATCACCGTGCGGATGCCCATCTGGCGCAGTTCGCCGAACCGTTCCCGGATGCCCGCCTTGACGATATCCTTCAGGAAGATCGCGCCCAGCAGCTTGCCGTCCTTGGCCACCGCCAGCGGGGTGCCGCCGGCACGGGCGATCTCGTCGGTGATGCGGCGCAGTTCGTTGGCGACCGGAGTGGAGCCCAGGCCCGGATTGGCCTTCAGCACCGAATCCACCGCCCCCTTCTGGATCGTCGATCCATCGATGGTGACGCCGGAAATCCGGGTCTGGGCGGTGAAGGGAATGATCTCCGCATTGGCGGGCAGGGCGTCTACCGACTGGTTGAAGCCTTCGCGGGCCAGCAGCACGATCGAACGGCCCTCGGGCGTCTCGTCCGCCAGGCTGGCGAGCAGCGCGGCTTGTGCGAGCTGGGCCGGGGTGGCGCCGCCGACCGGACGGAATTCGGTCGCCTGACGATCACCCACGGTGATGGTGCCGGTCTTGTCCAGCAGCAGCACGTCGATGTCGCCCGCCGCCTCGACCGCACGGCCCGACTTGGCGAGCACATTGAAGCGCACCAGACGGTCCATGCCGGCAATGCCGATCGCCGACAGAAGGGCAGCGATGGTGGTCGGGATCAGGGTAATCAGCAGCGCCGCCAGGATCGCCACCGGAATGGCGCCGCCGGCATAGCTGGCGAAGCTGGGAATGGTGCCGACCGCGATCAGGAAGATGATGGTCAGGCCCACCAGCAACAGGGTGAGGGCGATCTCGTTCGGCGTCTTCTGCCGCTCCGCACCCTCGACCAGCGCGATCATGCGATCGAGAAAGCCCTGGCCGGGATTGACGGTGACGCGGACGCGGATCTCGTCGGAAATGACGCGGGTGCCCGCCGTCACGGCCGAACGGTCGCCGCCCGCCTCGCGGATCACCGGCGCGGATTCGCCGGTGATGGCCGCTTCGTTGACGGAGGCGACGCCGGAGACGACCTCGCCGTCGGACGGGATCAGGTCACCGGTCTGGACCAGCACCACGTCGCCCAGCTTCAGCGCGCTGGCGGCGACATTTTCATAGCTTTCGCCATGGCCCTTCAGCCGCTTGGCGGTCAGGTCCGCCTTGGTAGCGCGCAGCGAGGCGGCCTGCGCCTTGCCACGGCCTTCTGCCAGCGCCTCGGCAAAGGTGCCGAAGAGGACCGTGAGCCAGAGCCAGATCACCAGCTGCAGCTTGAAGCCGACGGCCAGGCTGTCCTGTCCGACAAGGAGCAGGACGGTCAGCAGGACCGCGACGATCGCGGTGGTGAACATCACCGGGTTGCGGATCAGTTCCTTGGGATTGAGTTTGCGGAAGGCGTCGCCGATCGCCGGAACGATCAGGTCCGCCGTGAAGAGCGATTTTTGTTCGGACCGAGCCATGTGCATGGATCCTTAGAAAAGCTGGCCACGGATCATCGCGAGATGATCGGCGATGGGGCCAAGGGCGAGGCTGGGCAGGAAGGTCAGGCCGCCCACGATCAGCACGATGCCGACCAGCAGACCGGTCCACAGCGCCCCGGTGGTGGGGAAGCTGCCGGCGGTTTCGGGCGTATATTTCTTCGCGGCCAGGCTGCCTGCGATGGCCAGCATGGGAATGATGATGAAGAAGCGGCCGATCCACATCGCGACGCCCAGCATCCCGTTATAGAAGGGGCTGTTGGCCGACAGGCCGGCAAAGGCCGAGCCATTGTTGCCGACGGCGCTGGTGAAGGCGTAGAGGATCTCGCTGAAGCCATGCGGTCCCTTGTTGAGCGGACCGGCCAGCCCTGCGTCGGTGACGCTGGCGATGGCGGTGAAGCCCAGGATGATCAAAGGCAGCACGGCGATGGCGAGCACGGCCAGCTTGACTTCGCGGCTCTCGATCTTCTTGCCGACATATTCCGGCGTGCGGCCGACCATCAGGCCCGCGACGAACACGGCCAGGATGGCGAACAGCAGGAAGCCGTAGATGCCTGCGCCGACGCCGCCGATGACGACTTCGCCCAGCTGGATGTTGAACAGCGGGATCATGCCGCCCAGTGCGGTGAAGCTGTCATGCATGGCGTTGACCGCGCCGCAGCTTGCCGCCGTGGTGACGACTGCGAAGAGGGAAGAGGCAGCCATGCCGAAGCGGACTTCCTTGCCTTCCATATTGCCACCGGCGACGCCCAGATTGTGGAGCACCGGATTGCCGGCCGCTTCCTGCCAATAGGTGACGGTGACGCCGGCAAGGAAGATCACCAGCATGGCGGCGAGGATCGCCCAGCCCTGGCGCGGATTGCCGACGGCCTTGCCGAAGGTCCAGGTCAGGCCAAAGCCGATCACGAAGATCGACAGCATCTGCACCAGATTGGTGAGCGCGGTCGGATTCTCGAAGGGATGGGCGCTGTTGGCGTTGAAGAAGCCGCCACCATTGGTGCCCAGCATCTTGATCGCTTCCTGGCTGGCGACGGGGCCAAGCGCCAGGGTCTGCTTGACGCCTTCCAGCGTGGTTACGTCGACCGACCCGGCCAGCGTCTGCGGCACGCCGCTCGCGATCAGGAACAGGGCATAGACGATGCAGATCGGCAGCAGCAGATAGATGGTCACGCGGGTGACGTCGGCCCAGAAATTGCCGATCGTCGATGCGCTGCGCCGGGCAAAGCCGCGGAACAGGGCGAAGGCGAGGGCAATGCCGGTGGCGGCCGACAGGAAGTTCTGGATGGTGAGTCCCAGCATCTGGCTGAGGTTCGACATCACGGCCTCGCCCGAATACCATTGCCAGTTGGTATTGGTGGTGAAGCTGATCGCGGTGTTGAACGCGCCATCGGCTGCCACGGCGCCATAGCCCAGCGGGTTGAGCGGCAGCAGGCCCTGCAGGCGCAGCACCGCATAGGTGAAGAGCAGCAGCGCGACGTTGAAGATCAGCATATGGGCCGCGTAGCGGCGCCAGCTCTGCTCGGCGTCGGGATCGATCCCCGACAATGTGTAGAAGCCCCGTTCGATCGGACCGAACACGGCATGAAGCGGGGTGCGGCGGCCCTCATAAAGGGCGAACAGCCACAGGCCCATCGGCTTGGTGAGCGCCAGCAAGATGCCGACAAAGGCCGCGATCAGCAGCCATCCCTGGAAGGTCATGTGCGGCCCCCCTTAAAAGCGTTCAGGCCGTGCGAGCACGGCGACGAGATAGACGAGAAGCCCGGCGGCGGTGATCGCCGCGAGCCAGAGGTCGATGGTCATGGCATCCCTCCTTCAGGCGTCGCCGCACAGCCGGACATAGCCGAGGCTAGCCGCCGTGAGCGCCAGGATGATGCCGATCCACAAGAGATCCTGCATGGGGGTAACTCCCGCATCACGCCCGCCGCGGGAGGCGGACCGGGTCGTTAGCGAGCGCCCGATTAGGCCCCTCTTCCGTTTGAATGCGAGACGCGGGCCGGGGCGGCTGCATAGTATTTGCGTATGATTTTCCGAAGCGGCCGGGATGGATAGCTTTTCTACCGCGACGGCCAGCATTGCTTGGGGGACGATTCTCTATACCATCGGTAGATAAGCCGCCCGAGTCGGCAGAGAGGACGCACATATGGCCTATCAGGATCAGGACGGACCGTTGACGCGCCTGCGCGAACGGCTGGCGCAGGCCCTTTTCAGGGAACCTGCCGTCGTGCTGTTCGAGCGCGATGCCGATGACCGTGGCGCACCGGTGTCGCGTGCCGATCGCGAACGCCAGCCACAGGATGCCTGCGCCTGATCAGGGAAACCCTGTGTTTCCAGGGCGAAAGCCCAATACCTCTTCGCAGCGGCGGAACATCCGCTAGATAGATTTCCAACAGCATGGCGCGCCGATCGCGTCATCGCCTTGAAGGAGATCCAGATGGCCACCAGCCCGCGCGAAGTTACCCGTCCCGTCGATCCGCTGATCCTGGAGCGCTGGTCGCCCCGCGCCTTTGACGGCTCCGCCATTCCCCAGGCCGATATCGACACGCTGTTCGACGCCGCCCGCTGGGCGCCCTCGGCCTTCAACTACCAGCCCTGGCGCTTCCTCTATGCCCATCGCGACAGTGCCGACTGGGCGCGCTTCCTCGACCTGCTCTTTCCGTTCAACCAGGGCTGGGTGCAGCATGCGGGCGCGCTGGTCTTCGTCATTTCCGACACGCTGATGGCCGCGCCGGGATCGGAAGATTACAAGCCTTCGCACAGCCACAGCTTCGACGCAGGCGCCGCGTGGGCGACGCTGGCGCTACAGGCGACGCGGCTTGGCTATCATACCCATGCCATGACCGGCGTCGATTTCGACAAGGCCCGCGCCGAACTGGCCGTGCCGGAGCGATTCCGGATCGAGGCGGCGATCGCGATCGGGCGTCAGGGTGACAAGGCCAGCCTGCCCGAAGCGCTGCAGGCGCGGGAGGCACCGAGCGGCCGGCATGAGATCGAGACATTCGCCCATCAGGGCAACTTCATCGTCTGACAGGAAAAAGGGGCGGCGTTTTGAAAACGCCGCCCCTTTCCGTATCAGGTCGTGGTCCAGCCGCCGCCCAGGGCGCGGAACAGATCCACCTGGGCAAAGGCGACGGCGCGATTGGCGGTCGCCAGGTCCGCGTCGGCCGATGCCTGGGTGCGCAGCGCGTCCAGCACGGTCAGGAAGTCGATCTGCCCCTCGCGCTGGCGCGCCAGGCTGATCCGCGCAGCCCGAGCCGCCTCGTCCCGCGCCGATTGCAGCGTCGCCCGCCGCTCCAGCGCATTGGCGTAAGTGGACAGCGCCGTCTCGGTTTCCTCCAGCGCCTGCAGCACCGTGCCGTCAAAGGCGGCGAGCGATGCGTCGCCATCCGCCCTCGCCGCCGCGATCTTCGCCCGGTTGGCTTCCTGATTGGGGAAGGCCCAACTGATGAGTGGCCCCAGCAGGAAGTTGAGCGGCCCGGCGCCAAACAGATTGCCGCCGCCGATCGCCGTGGTGCCGATCGATCCGCCCAGGGTGATGCGCGGATAGAGATCGGCGGTGGCCACGCCGACGCGGGCGGTGTCGGCCGCCAGCCGTCGTTCGGCCGCGCGCACGTCCGGCCGCCGGGCGAGCAGTGCCTGGCCATCGCCGACCGGGATCGGCTGTGTCACATTCGGTGTCACGGTCGCGTTCTGGACGGACGCGGGCAGGTCCTGCGGCGTCCGCCCGGTCAGCGTCGCCAACCGGAACAGCGCGGCATTGCGATCGGCAACCAGATTGGGGATCAGCGCCTGCTGCTGTTCGCGCAGGGTGGTCACCCGGATCACGTCCAGCCGGTCGGACCGGCCAGCATCGAAGCGGGCGCCGGTGATGCGGATCGACTTGTCGAGCAGGTCGATCGTTTCCTTCGCGACGGCGAGACGCTGGGCCGATGCGGTGGCGTCGACATAGGCGCGCACCGTATCGGCGACCACCGCGACGCGGACGGCATCGGCATCGGCCTGGGCCGCGCCGACATCGCCGCGCGCGGCCTCTATGCTGCGCTTCACCCGGCCGAACAGGTCGACTTCATAGGCGACGTCCAGCCCCATATCGACGGTCCAGTTTTCCCGGTCCATGCCGGGCAGGGTCTGGGCCTGCGACACCCGGCCATAGGTCGGGGAGCCGCTGATATTGGTGCTGGGCAACCGGTCGGACCGGGCGCCGCGCAACTGGGCGCGGGCGCGTTCCAGCCGGGCGACGGCGACGCGGATGTCGGTATTGGCCTTGAGCGCATCGCCGACCAGTCCGTCGAGCAGCGGGTCATTATAGAGCCGCCACCAATGGTCGTCGGCGGCGCTCTGGGCGACCGCCGGGTTCGCCGCCCCGATGAAGGGGGCGGCGGCCGTGGTCGGAGTGGCAGGGGCCTTGTAATCCGGCCCGGCGGCGCAGGCCGTCAGCGCACTGGCGCCGAGCAACAGGGCAATCAGGTTCCTTGTCATGGCTTTTGTCCTCATTCGGCCGGCTGCAATGCCGCAGCATCGTCAGCCTCCGGGCGCCGGCGACGGGCGAAACGATCGCCCAGCGCACGGCACACGACATAGAAGGTGGGGGTGAAGAGCAGGCCGAAGGCCGTCACGCCGGTCATGCCGAAGAAGACTGCCGTGCCCAGCGCCTGGCGCAGTTCCGCACCGGCCCCGCTGGCGATCACCAGCGGCACTGCCCCCAGGATGAAGGCGAAGCTGGTCATCAGGATCGGGCGCAGACGGGTTTGCGCCGCCTGAACCGCGGCCTCGACCGGGCTCAGCCCCTGTTCCTCTTCCGCCTGCTTGGCGAATTCGACCACCAAGATGGCGTTCTTCGCCGCGAGCGCGATCAGCACGACCAGACCGATCTGCGTCAGGATGTTGTTGTCCATCCCGCGCAGGTTCACGCCCAGCATGGCCGCGAACAGGCACATCGGCACGATCAGGATGATCGACAGCGGCAAGGTCAGGCTCTCATATTGCGCCGCCAGCACCAGGAAGACGAAGAAGACCGCCATGCCGAAGACGATGCCTGCGGTATTGCCGGCACTGATCTGCTGATAGGCAACGCCGGTCCATTCGCTGGCATAGCCGGCGGGGGCCGCGTCGGCGAGCTTCTCCATCGTGCTGAGCGACTGGCCCGACGAATAGCCCGGTGCCGTGTCGCCATCGATTTCCACCGCGGGCAGCAGGTTGTAGCGGACCACGCGATAGGGGCCGGTCTTGTCGCGGAAGGTGGAGACCGAACCGATCGGTACCATCTGGCCGCTGTTCGACCGGGTCTTCAAGTTGGCGATGTCGGCCACGGTGCCGCGATGGTCGGCATCGGCCTGGGCAGTCACGCGATAGGTGCGGCCGAGCAGGTTGAAGTCGTTGACGAAGGCCGAGCCGAGATAGACCTGCATCGCTTCGAACACGCGCTCGGGCGGCACGCCCAGCAGGTCGGCCTTGCGGCGATCGACATCCGCGAAGATGCGCGGGGTGCCGACGTCGAACAGGGTATAGACCTGCGCCAGGCTGGGGCTCTGATTGGCCTTGCCGATCAGTTCGCCGGCAACCTTGTTGAGTTCCGTATAGCCGCGATCCTCCCGGTCCTCCAGCATCAGGCGATAGCCACCGGCCGAGCCGATGCCCTGGATCAGCGGCGGCGGCACCAGCAGGATGCGCGCCTTGTCATAGCCCGCGACCGCCTTGTTCGCCTGATCCATGATCCCGGCATAGGTGGCACCTTCCGCCTTGCGCTCGGCAAAGCTTTTGAACGGGAAGTAGATCGCCGCGCTGTTGGGCGCCTGCGTCTGCGACGGGCCGTGGAAGCCGGCGAACATCACCGCACCGCGCAGCCCCTTGATCGGCAGGATCTTCGCTGCGACCTCGCGCGTCACCTTGTCGGTGCGCTCCAGCGATGCGCCCGAGGGCAGCTGGACGACGGCCAGGAAGTAGCCCTGGTCCTGTGCCGGGATGAAGCCGCCGGGCGTCACCCAGAACAGGGCGATGGTGGCGGCGATCAGGCCGGCATAGGTCAGCAGCATCTTCTTGGGTCGGGCGACAAGGAAGCGGGTGAGGCGCGCATAGCCCGCGCTCATCCGATCAAAGCCCTGGTTGAAGCGATCCGCTGCCCTGGCCGTGATCTGGCGCCAGCGCGGCGCATTGTCGAGATCATGGGCACCATGTTTGGGCTTCAGTAGCAGGGCGGCTGCAGCCGGCGACAGGGTGAGCGAAAGGATCAGCGAGATCACCGTCGCGGTCGAGATGGTGACCGCGAACTGCTGGTAGAAGGCACCGGAAATGCCGGTGATGAACAAAGTCGGCACGAACACGGCGCACAGCACCAGCACGATCGCGATCAGCGCGGTCGACACTTCGTCCATCGACACGCGCGCCGCCTGCAGCGGGCTCATGCCGTTTTCGATATTGCGTTCGACATTCTCGACCACGACGATCGCGTCGTCGACGACGATGCCGATCGCCAGCACCAGGCCGAACAGCGACAGGTTGTTGAGCGAGTATCCGACCGCAGCCAGCATCGTTGCCGTGCCGATCAGCGAGACCGGGATCGCGATGATCGGGATGACCGCCGCGCGCCAGTTCTGCAGGAAGATCAGGATGACGATGACGACCAGGATCACCGCTTCGAACAGCGTGTGATAGACGGCGTCGATCGACTGGCTGATGAATTCGGTGGGGTTGTAGATGATGCTATATTCCAGGCCCTTGGGGAAGCGCTTGGACAGTTGCTCCATCTCCGCCTTGACCTTCTGCGCCGCGTCGAGCGCGTTGGAGCCGGGGCGCTGCATCGTCGCGATGACGACCGTCGGTTTGTTGCTGAGATAGGTGTTGGTGCCATAATCCTGCGCGCCCAGCTCTACGCGGGCGACATCGCGCACGCGCACCTGGTGGCCATCGGCGTCCGAACGGATCACGATGTCGGAAAACTGATCGGGCGTGGTCAGGCGGCCCTGCATCTCGACGCCAAGCTGGAAGGCTTCGCCCCGATCATAGGGCGGCTGGCCGATCGAGCCGGCCGACACCTGGACATTCTGTGCCCGGAGCGCCGAGACGATCTCGCCGGCGGTCAGGTCCAGCGCGGCGGCGCGATCGGGATCGATCCAGATGCGCATGGCATAGTCGCGCGAACCGAACAGCTGCACGTCGCCCACGCCATCCAGACGAGCCAGTCTGTCGCGCACCTGGGTCAGGGCATAGTTGGAAATATAGTCGCGGTCATAGGTGCCGTCGGGCGACTGCAGGTTCACAACCATCAGGAATTCGGGCGTGGTCTTGCGGGTCACGACGCCCAGCCGCTGCACTTCCTCGGGCAGGCGGGGGATGGCGACCGCGACGCGGTTCTGCACCAGCACCTGCGCGGCATCCAGGTCGGTGCCGATCTTGAAGGTGACGGTGATGACGACCTTGCCATCGCCGGTCGACTGGCTGCTCTGATAGAGCATGTCGTCGACGCCGTTGATTTCCTGTTCGATCGGCGCGGCCACGGTCGACGCGACCGTTTCGGCGGATGCGCCGGGATATTGGGCGGAAACCGTGACCGTGGGGGGCACGATGTCGGGATATTGGGATACCGGCAGGCCGATAAAGGCGAGCGCACCGACCACGGTGATGACCACCGCGATGACGGCGGCAAAGATCGGCCGGTCGATGAAGAAACGGGAGAAACGCATCGGATCATCCTTTGCGAACGAGCGAAAGGGATACCGCGCGATCCGGCCGGGCCGGATCACGGGCTTGGGATTTCGTTTGATTGACCCCACCCGTGTGAAGGGTGGGGTCAGTGCTTACCGAGCGAAGGTGGCCTGGGCGGCGACCGGGGCGGCGCTGTCGACCGGGGTGACGGGTGCCGGGGTCGGGGTAATCCGGGCCGGCTTCACCGCGACCTTGGCGCCGGGCATCGCCGCCTGGATATTGGTCACGACGACCCGGTCCTGCGGATCGAGGCCGCTGCGGATGATGCGCAACCCATCGACGATCGGGCCTAGCTCGACCGGCTTCACCGCGACGCTGTCATCCTTGTCCACCACCAGCACGGTCTTGCGTGCCTGGTCGGACTGGATCGCCTCGTCCGGGACCAGCAGGGCATTGGCCTTGCCGCCATTGGCCAGACGCATATTGCCGAACAGGCCGGGGGTCAGGAAATTGCCCGGATTGTCGAAGACTGCGCGGATGCGGATCGTGCCCGACCGGGGATCAAGGCCATTGTCGGTGAAGTCGAGCCGGCCCTTGTGGCTATAGTCCGCCTCATCCTGCAACCGCACCTCGACCGCGCCGCCATTCTCCTTGTCGCGCTGCGACTTGAGGTAGAGCGCTTCGGACGCATCGAAGTTGAAGTAGATGGGGTCGAGCTTGTTGACCGTGGTCAGCAGCGACGCGGTGCTGCCTTCGCCGCCCGACACCAGATTGCCGATGTCGACACGGCGATCCGACACGCGGCCGGAGATCGGGGCACGGACCTGGGTGAATTCTACATCCAGCGCCCGGCTGCGTTCGCGGGCCTGCGCGCCGGCCAGGGCGGCCTGTGCCGCCTGCAGGCGCGAGCGGAGCGAATCCACTTCGCTGGCCGACACGGCTTCGTCGCCGGTCAGCCGCTGGACGCGGCCATAGTCATTCTGGGCCAGCAGCAGCGCGCTGCGAGCGGAGGCGACGCTGGCGCGGGCTTCGGCCAGGGCGGCCTGGAAGGGGCGCTGATCGATGGTGAAGAGCAACTGTCCCTGGCGTACGAAGTCGCCGTCGCGGAAGTGGATGGCGGTCACCGCGCCCGATACGCGGGGGCGGATCTCGACCGTCTGGCTGGGGGCGAAGCGGCCGACATAGTCATCCCACTGCGTCACGCTGCGGGCGAGCGGCGCGGAAACACCGACCGCCGCCAGCGGGGCGGCTGCGGCCTGGGCCGACGGGCGGTCGACCAGCTTCCAGCCGATGCCGAACAGGGCGATGAGCGCGACGGCGGCGATGCCGCCATGCTTGCGCGACCAGCGGTTGCCCGGTGGCGCGTGAACGTCCGACGCGGTGCCGTCGGCTGTGATCTTGGTGAACTGGTTCATGGATTAGCTCCGGGGGACGCGGGCGGTGCGGCCCGCGCTGATGGTGGCGAGCAGCAATTCGAGCTGCGCGGTGGAAAAGCCGGCCGCGCGGAAGGCGGCGAGGGCGGAAAGCGACACGGCATAGCCTTTGTGCCAGGCCTCGACGGCCAGGCGGCGCAGTGCTTCCAGCCGTTCGCTGGCCAGGGTGGGGCTATGTTCCTCGCCCCAGATCCACTTGCGCAGACGGGCGAAAGAACCGGGGCCACGCAGCGAGCGCAGCCCGTCGGTGCGGGCAAGGTCGACGATCTGCCATTCCTGGGCGGAAAAGCTGGTTGCCTGGGCCTCGACACTGATGGCGGGCACTGCGGGGGCGGGGCGGGCGGCGCCGACCGCCATCTGCGGACCGGCAAGCGCCTGGGCGAAATCAAGGAAAGCCATGGCCTGTTCCTTCCTGCTATCTGAAGCGGGCACACGGCCGCGCGCGGAAAAGCGCGGATCGCGTCCCGAAATAAGTGCCCGAAGATGCGGGCATGCGTCCCTGCGGCGCGAACGGCACAAACCGTCGCGAAGAGGGCGCAAAGATGGTGAATCAGGAGGAACCCGTTACCGGGAAACCGCCCCTTTGGGTGACGCTATCGTCGACAGCGCCGATGGTGGAATTGCTGCATGATGACCTCCCTGGGCTACACACCCAGCATCATTGTGTACCGCATGGTATATATTAACGGGGGCTGTCCCGTCAACCGTCTTTTTGTACCGGGAGGTATTTTATTTGCAGTGCGGCAATTTCAAGGCCCGCATCGCTGCAAAAGCGAAATAAATTCCGCTATTTGCTCGGCCACATGGTGAGCGTTGTATCGATCAGCTGTTCCAGCCGATCGCGCGGCACACCGGCACCGGCCTGCACGGCCATGCCCTGGATCACGGTCGAGAGGTAACAGGCAAGCGCCTGTGGCTCGACTCCGGCGGGGAGGTCGCCCTCTGCCTGGGCGCGTTCGAACCGGTCGAGCAGGGCGCGGTCGGACGAGGCGCGGCGGGCCAATACCTCATCGCGGATACATTCGGAATGGGCGGTGCCGCCTACCGAACTGATGACACCCATGCACCCCTGGGGATCTTTGTTACCGGTCTGGATCGCCAGTGATCCGCGCAGCATGCGCTCGGCCACCGCCTTGGCGGTCGGTGCCTCCAGCGACGACTTCACATAGCAGAGCTTGTCGCGCTCATAGAGGTCGAGCGCCTTGCGGAACAGGGCTTCCTTGTTGCCGAAACAGGCATAGAGGCTGGGCTTGGTGATGCCCATCGCTTCGGTCAGTTCCGCCAGCGATGCGCCTTCATAGCCGCGCCGCCAGAAGACCTGAAGCGCAGCCGCCAGGGCTTCCTCGGGATCGAACTCCCGCGGGCGACCCCTGCCACTCTGTGTTGCCGTCATTTCCATACCGACCGGTATATAGGGATGATGGCCGCCTACGTCCATAGGGCGCGCGACAACATTGCTGGTCAGTTTTTATCTGATGGGGAAGAATTGGATGCCCGACAAGGATTCGAACCTTGATTGACGGAGTCAGAGTCCGCTCTCTTACCATTAGAGGATCGGGCATCATCAGCAGGGCTTGCCCCGCTTGGGAGGCCGCAGATAGGCGGGGATTCAGAGTCGGTCAAGCGCTTTGTGCAGCCTTTCCGCAGTTTTTTGTCGATCCTCCCGATCGCCGGCTGGCTGCCTTCACCGGACAAAGAAAAGCCCGCCGGATCATCTCTGATCCGGCGGGCAATATGTCGGTCTCTCTCAAAACCGGGCTGGGAGCCGCTTCCGATGTAGGAAGCGGCTCCCGCCTTTTCAAAGTCAGTCCATGTCCTGCGTGGTGAAATCATCACCCTGCACGGCACCCAGCGGATCGTCGCCGATCGCGGCTTCCGGACCCTGGGCCAGTTCGGCCGCATGTTCCTCGGCCGCGCTCTTCGGCGCGATCAGGTCGACCTGGGCAGAAGCGCGCAGCGCGGCCCGCATCGCCGCGTCACGCGACGAGGCAGCAACGCGCAGGCGATTCATGCCGGCACCGGTGCCCGCCGGGATGAGGCGGCCGACGATGACGTTTTCCTTCAGGCCGACCAGCGTGTCCTTCTTGCCCTGGACCGCCGCTTCCGTGAGGACGCGGGTGGTTTCCTGGAAGGATGCCGCCGAGATGAACGAACGGGTCTGCAGCGAGGCCTTGGTGATGCCGAGCAGCACCGGCTTGCCGGCAGCAGGGGCGAAGCCCGGCTGCAGCTTGCTGTTGATCTCGTCCATTTCCTCGCGATCGACCTGCTCGCCCACCAGCAGGGTGGTGTCGCCGGACTCGATGATCTCGACCTTCTGCAGCATCTGACGAACGATCGTCTCGATGTGCTTGTCGTTGATCTTCACGCCCTGCAAGCGATAGACTTCCTGGATTTCGGCGACCAGATATTCGGCCAGCGGCTCGATGCCGAGCACTTCCAGAATGTCGTGCGGATCGGGCGAACCACCGATCAGGTTGTCGCCACGCTTCACGTAGTCGCCTTCCTGAACGTCGATCACCTTGCTCTTGGGGATCAGATATTCGACCGGCTCGCCGCCATCCTCGGGATTGATGGCGATCTTGCGCTTCGCCTTGTAATCCTTGAGGAACTGCACGCGGCCCGAGACCTTGGCAATGATCGCATTGTCCTTGGGCTTGCGGGCTTCGAACAGCTCGGCAACGCGCGGCAGACCACCGGTGATGTCGCGGGTCTTGGCCGCTTCACGGCTGACACGCGCCAGCACGTCACCGGCCTGAACCTCTGCACCATCGTCGACCGACAGGGTCGCACCGACCGCCAGCATGTAGCGGGCGGCTTCACCGCTATTGTCGTCCATCAGGGTCAGGCGCGGACGGAGGTCTTCCTTGGTCCGGGCGGCACCACGATGTTCGATGACGACGCGCTGGGCGATGCCGGTGGCTTCGTCGGTCTGTTCAGTCAGCGTCTTGTTGTCGATCAGGTCGACATACTTAACGATACCCGGCTTTTCCGTGATCACCGGCATGGTGAACGGATCCCACTCGGCGAAGCGATCGCCCTTCTTCACGGCATCGCCATCTGCGAACAGGATGGTGGCACCATAAGGCAGGCGGTGCGTTTCGCGTTCGCGGCCTTCGCTGTCGATGATCGCGACTTCGCCGTTACGGGCCAGCGACAGGCGACGGCCATTCTTGTCGGTGATGGTCGGCATGTCGCGCAGCTCGATCGTGCCGTCCGACAGGGCTTCCAGGTTCGACGTTTCGTTGAAGTTCGCCGCGCCGCCGATGTGGAAGGTACGCATGGTCAACTGCGTGCCCGGTTCACCGATGGACTGTGCCGCGATGACGCCGACCGCTTCACCGATGTTCACCGGCGTACCACGGGCGAGGTCACGGCCGTAGCACTTGCCGCAAACGCCCATGCGGCTTTCGCAGATCAGCGGGCTGCGGATCTTCACGGCCTGCGTGCCGATCGCCTCGATCTGGGTGATCATGGCTTCGTCCAGCAGGGTGCCGATCGGGATGATTACGGTGCCATCCTTGCTGTCGACGATATCCTGCGCCGTGGTACGGCCCAGAATGCGTTCGCCCAGCGAGGCGATGACCGAACCACCCTGTACGATGGCCTTCATCTCCAGCGCCTTTTCGGTGCCGCAATCGTCCTCGACGATGGTGCAGTCCTGCGACACGTCGACCAGACGGCGGGTCAGGTAACCCGAGTTCGCCGTCTTGAGCGCGGTGTCGGCCAGACCCTTACGAGCACCGTGGGTCGAGTTGAAGTATTCAAGGACGGTCAGACCTTCCTTGAAGTTCGAGATGATCGGCGTTTCGATGATCTCGCCCGACGGCTTGGCCATCAGGCCGCGCATACCGGCCAGCTGCTTCATCTGGGCCTGCGAACCACGGGCACCCGAATGCGCCATCATGTAGATCGAGTTGATCGGCGCCAGACGGCCGGTCTTGGGATCCTTGGGCTGGGCACGGATTTCGTCCATCATGGCGTTCGCGACCTGGTCGCCGCAACGGCTCCAGGCGTCGATCACCTTGTTGTACTTTTCCTGCTGCGTGATCAGACCGTCCTGATACTGCTGCTCATAATCCGCCACCAGTGCCTTGGTCTCGTCGACCATCGTCACCTTGCTGTCGGGGATGACCATGTCGTCCTTGCCGAAGCTGATGCCGGCCTGGAACGCGTGGCGGAAGCCCAGCGACATGATGGCGTCGGCGAACAGCACCGTGTCCTTCTGGCCGGTGTGACGATAGACCTGGTCGATGACGTCACCGATTTCCTTCTTGGTCAGAAGGCGGTTGACGACGTCGAAGGGCACCTTGTGCGACTTGGGCAGGCATTCGCCCAGCAGCATGCGACCCGGCGTGGTCTCGAAGCGCTTCATATACTGCTGACCATTTTCGTCGGTCTGCGGCACGCGGCTGATGATCTTCGAGTGCAGGGTGACCGCCTTGGCATAGAGGGCCTGATGGACCTCCTGCATGTCGGACAGCAGCATGCCTTCGCCCGGCTCGCCTTCGCGTTCCATCGACAGGTAATAGATACCCAGGACCATGTCCTGCGAGGGAACGATGATCGGCTTGCCGTTGGCGGGCGACAGGATGTTGTTGGTCGACATCATCAGCACGCGCGCTTCCAGCTGGGCTTCCAGCGAGAGCGGCACGTGGACGGCCATCTGGTCACCGTCGAAGTCGGCGTTGAAGGCCGAGCAGACGAGCGGGTGCAGCTGGATCGCCTTGCCTTCGATCAGCACGGGCTCGAACGCCTGGATGCCCAGACGGTGGAGCGTCGGCGCGCGGTTCAGCATGACCGGGTGCTCGCGAATGACTTCGTCGAGGATGTCCCAGACTTCCTTGCGCTCCTTCTCGACCCACTTCTTGGCCTGCTTCAGGGTCATGGACAGACCCTTGGCGTCGAGGCGGGCGTAGATGAAGGGCTTGAACAGTTCGAGCGCCATCTTCTTGGGCAGGCCGCACTGGTGCAGCTTCAGCTCCGGACCGGTCACGATGACCGAACGACCCGAATAGTCGACGCGCTTGCCGAGCAGGTTCTGACGGAAGCGGCCCTGCTTGCCCTTGAGCATGTCGGACAGCGACTTGAGCGGACGCTTGTTGGCACCGGTGATGACGCGGCCGCGACGGCCATTGTCGAACAGGGCGTCGACGGCTTCCTGCAGCATGCGCTTTTCGTTGCGGACGATGATGTCCGGCGCGCGCAGCTCCATCAGGCGCTTCAGGCGGTTGTTGCGGTTGATGACGCGGCGATACAGATCGTTGAGATCCGAGGTCGCGAAGCGGCCACCGTCCAGCGGCACCAGCGGGCGCAGTTCCGGCGGGATGACCGGCACGACGTCCAGGATCATCCATTCGGGGCGGTTGCCCGATTCCAGGAAGCTCTCGACGACCTTCAGCCGCTTGATGATCTTCTTGGGCTTCAGTTCCGACTTGGTGACGGCCAGTTCGTCCAGCAGCGCCTGCTTCTCGCCTTCCAGGTCGAGATCCATCAGCATCTGCTTGACGGCTTCGGCGCCGATGCCGGCCGAGAAGGCGTCCTCGCCATATTCGTCCTGCGCGTCGAGCAGTTCGTCCTCGGTCAGCAGCTGATATTTCTCCAGCGGGGTCAGGCCCGGCTCGGTGACGATATAGCTTTCGAAATAGAGGACGCGCTCAAGCTGCTTGAGCTGCATGTCGAGCAGCAGGCCGATGCGCGAGGGCAGCGACTTCAGGAACCAGATGTGGGCAACCGGCGCGGCCAGTTCGATATGGCCCATGCGCTCGCGGCGGACCTTCGACACGGTCACTTCCACGCCGCACTTTTCGCAGACGATGCCCTTGTACTTCATGCGCTTGTACTTGCCGCACAGGCACTCATAGTCCTTGATCGGACCAAAGATGCGGGCGCAGAACAGGCCGTCACGCTCGGGCTTGAACGTGCGATAGTTGATGGTTTCCGGCTTCTTGATTTCGCCAAAGGACCAGCTGCGGATGCGCTCCGGGGAGGCGAGGCCAATCTGGATCTGGTCGAAGGTTTCCGGCTTCTGGATCGGATTGGCGAAGTTCGTCAGTTCGTTCATATCTCAAGTCCCTCTAGAGGGTGTAATTTTCGGGCGAAGCAGGGGAGGGGGCGCTGCCGGAGCAGCGCCCGCGCATCCCTTATTCCGCCGCAGCCGCCATGCCGTCGTCGTCAATCTCGTCCATCGCGGCGAGTTCGACGTTGAGGCCCAGCGAACGCATTTCCTTGACCAGCACGTTGAAGCTTTCGGGAATGCCGGCCTCGAACGTGTCGTCGCCCTTGACGATCGCCTCATAGACCTTGGTGCGGCCGACCACGTCGTCCGACTTCACCGTCAGCATTTCCTGCAGCGTGTAGGCGGCGCCATAAGCCTGGAGCGCCCACACTTCCATTTCACCGAAGCGCTGGCCACCGAACTGCGCCTTACCGCCCAGCGGCTGCTGGGTGACGAGCGAGTAGGGGCCGATGGAACGTGCGTGGATCTTGTCGTCGACAAGGTGATGCAGCTTCAGGACATACTTGTAGCCAACGGTCACCTTGCGGTCGAACACGTCACCGGTACGGCCGTCGAACAGCGAAACCTGGCCGGATTCGTCCAGGCCCGCCAGCTTCAGCATCGCCGACACGTCGGATTCGACGGCACCGTCGAACACCGGCGTCGCCATCGGCACGCCTGCACGGACATTCTGCGCCAGCTCGACGATCTGCTCGGGGCTGCGCGCCTCGATTTCGGCGACATAATTGTCGCCATAGATCGTCTTGAGCAGTTCCTTCACCGCCTCGGGGGGCTGGCCCGCCTCGGGGTTCGGATTGGCGTCACGCCATGCGTCCAGAGCCTGGCCGATCTGGGCGCCCAGGCCGCGTGCGGCCCAGCCCAGATGGGTTTCGAAGATCTGACCGACGTTCATGCGCGACGGCACGCCCAGCGGGTTCAGCACGAAGTCGACGGGGGTGCCGTCTTCCAGGAAGGGCATGTCTTCGGCCGGCAGGATGCGGCTGATGATACCCTTGTTACCGTGACGGCCGGCCATCTTGTCGCCCGGCTGCAGCTTGCGCTTCACCGCGACGAACACCTTGACCATCTTCAGCACGCCCGGCGGCAGCTCGTCGCCGCGCTGCAGCTTGTCGACGCGATCCTCGAACTTCTCGACGATCAGCTTCACCGCTTCGTCATACTGCGCCTTGACGGCTTCGATGCCGGTCTGACGGACATCGTCCTCGACCGCGAACTTCCACCATTCGTGACGCTCGACTTCGCCCAGCAGAGCCTCGTCGATCACAACGCCCTTCTTGACGCCCTTGGGGGCGGCAGTGGCGGTCTGGCCGATCAGCATTTCCTGCAGACGGTTGAAGGTCGCACGGTTGAGGATGCCGCGTTCGTCTTCACGGTCCTTGGCAAGACGGTCGATTTCCTCCCGCTCGATCGCCATGGCGCGTTCGTCCTTGTCGATGCCGTGACGGTTGAAGACGCGGACTTCGACGACGGTGCCGGCGACGCCCGGCGGCAGACGCAGCGAGGTGTCGCGCACGTCGCTCGCCTTCTCACCGAAGATCGCGCGGAGCAGCTTTTCTTCCGGGGTCATCGGCGATTCACCCTTGGGGGTGATCTTGCCGACCAGGATGTCGCCCGGCTCCACTTCGGCGCCGATGTACACGATGCCCGCCTCGTCGAGGTTGCGCAGCGCTTCTTCACCGACGTTCGGAATGTCGCGGGTGATGTCTTCCGGACCCAGCTTGGTGTCGCGGGCCATGACCTCGAACTCCTCGATATGGATCGAGGTGAAGACGTCATCCTTCACGATCCGCTCGGAGATCAGGATGGAGTCTTCGTAGTTGTAGCCGTTCCAGGGCATGAACGCGACCAGCACGTTGCGGCCCAGCGCCAGCTCGCCGAACTCGGTCGACGGGCCGTCGGCGATGACGTCGCCGGCCTGCACCAGTTCGCCCACCTTCACCAGCGGACGCTGGTTGATGCAGGTGTCCTGGTTGGAGCGCTGGAACTTCTGCAGCGTGTAGATGTCGACGCCCGACTGGCCGGGTTCGACATCGCCGGTGGCGCGGATCACGATACGGGTCGCGTCGACCTGGTCGATGATGCCGGCGCGCTTGGCAGCGATCGCCGCGCCCGAGTCACGGGCCACGGTGCCTTCCATGCCGGTGCCGACGAACGGCGCCTCGGCACGGACCAGCGGCACCGCCTGACGCTGCATGTTCGATCCCATGAGGGCGCGGTTGGCGTCGTCATTTTCCAGGAACGGAATGAGCGAGGCCGCGACCGACACCAGCTGCTTGGGGCTGACGTCCATCAGGGTGATGTTGTCGCGCGGCGCCATCAGGAATTCGCCGGCTTCACGGGCGGAGATCAGGTCTTCCGCCAGCGTGCCGTCGGCATTGGTTTCGGCGTTGGCCTGCGCGATCGTGTGCTTGGCCTCTTCCATCGCCGACAGATAGACGACGTCGTTGGTCACCTTGCCGTCGATCACCTTGCGATACGGCGTTTCGATGAAGCCGTACTTGTTCACGCGGCTGAAGGTGGCCAGCGAGTTGATCAGACCGATGTTCGGGCCTTCGGGCGTTTCAATCGGGCAGATACGGCCATAATGGGTCGGGTGAACGTCGCGGACTTCGAAGCCGGCGCGCTCACGGGTCAGACCACCCGGCCCAAGGGCCGACACGCGGCGCTTGTGGGTGACTTCCGACAGCGGGTTGGTCTGGTCCATGAACTGCGACAGCTGCGAGCTGCCGAAGAATTCACGCACCGCGGCCACGGCGGGCTTCGCGTTGATCAGGTCGTTCGGCATCACGGTCGACACGTCGACCGAGCTCATGCGTTCCTTGACCGCACGTTCCATGCGCAGCAGGCCGACGCGATACTGGTTCTCCAGCAGTTCGCCGACCGAGCGGACGCGACGGTTGCCGAGATTGTCGATATCGTCGATCTCGCCCTTGCCGTCCTTCAGGTTCACCAGTTCCTTGACGACGGCCAGGATGTCCTCGACGCGCAGGGTGGTGACGGTGTCCTCGGCATCCAGGTCGAGGCGCATGTTCATCTTCACGCGGCCGACCGCGGAGAGGTCATAGCGTTCCGGATCGAAGAACAGGCCGGCGAACAGCGCTTCGGCGGTTTCCTTCGTCGGCGGCTCGCCGGGGCGCATGACGCGATAAATGTCGCTCAGGGCCTGGTCGCGCTCTTCGGCCTTGTCGGCCTTGAGCGTATTGCGGATCCAGGGGCCGGTGGTGACATGGTCGATGTCCAGCAGTTCCAGGCGGTCGATGCCCGCCTTGTCCAGCTTTTCGAGGTTTTCAGGCGACACTTCGTCGCCAGCCTCGATGTAGATCTCGCCGGTCTTCTCGTTGATCAGGTCATAGGCGCTGTAGCGGCCATAGACTTCCTCGGTCGGGATCAGCAGGGTGGCCAGGCCATCCTTTTCCGCCTTGTTGGCAGCGCGCGGGCTGATCTTGTGGCCGGCGGCGAACACGACTTCGCCCGACTTGGCGTCGACGATGTCGAACGCGGGCTTCAGGCCGCGCCAGGCTTCGGCGGTGTAGGGGATCTGCCAGCCGCCTTCGCCACGGACGAAGGTGACCTTGTTGTAGAACTGGCCCAGGATTTCTTCGGCGGTGAGGCCGAGCGCGTACAGCAGCGCGGTGACCGGCAGCTTGCGCTTGCGGTCGATACGCACGTTGACGATGTCCTTGGCGTCGAACTCGAAGTCGAGCCACGAACCACGGTACGGAATGACGCGGGCAGCGAACAGATATTTGCCCGACGAGTGGGTCTTGCCACGGTCATGGTCGAACAGGACGCCCGGCGAACGGTGCATCTGCGACACGATGACGCGCTCGGTGCCGTTGACGATGAAGGTGCCGTTCTGCGTCATGAGCGGCATGTCGCCCATGTACACGTCCTGCTCCTTGATATCGAGGACCGAACGGGTTTCGGTGTCGGCATCGACCTCGAACACGATCAGGCGCAGGGTGACGCGCATCGGCGCGGCATAGGTGATGCCACGCTGGCGGCATTCCTCGACGTCGAACTTCGGGTCTTCCAGCTCATAATGGACGAAGTCCATTTCGGCGGTGCCAGCGAAGTCGCGGATCGGGAAGACGCTGCGCAGGGTCTTTTCCAGGCCCGAGACATAGCCGATCGCGGGGTTGGAGCGCAGGAACTGTTCGTAGCTCTCCCTTTGAACTTCGATCAGGTTCGGCATCTGCACCACTTCGTGGATGTCGCCGAACACCTTGCGGATGCGCTTCTTAGCGCCGGTGTTGATCGTTGGGAGAGCCTTGGTCGCCATGCGGTTCCTGCCTGTCGTCTGTTCGTCGTGTTTTTCCGCATTGCAACGGAAATTCAGTCCGGATGCTCTGGAATCCGGGGTGATTCGCACCCCATATTCCACGCAAAAAAGTGCGGGCCGGGACTGTCCGATCCGCACTGTCAGCGTCTTGTTGCCCGCCAAACTCGCCCAATTCCGCCGGTTTCGTGCGCCATGCGAACCGGACCCCGAGCGATGAGGGGGACGGACCATCCCATCCGGGGAGGACAGGAACGGACCGATTTCGAACCGCCCATATAGGAAAAGGGGGCGGCTTTGTGAAGGGGCAGGATCAATCCATGTCGATCGTCAGATGGCGGACATCCCCTTCCAGCCGACCGTGGGCTGTCGCATAGTCGGTGACGGTCACGCCAATGTCCTGGCCGATGTCCAGCGTCTCGCCGTTGCCGGCCGGCATCAGGAAGCTGACCGGCAGCGAAAGCTGCCCCAATTGGGTGTCACCGGAACTGAGGGTCACCTCTGCCGGCTTGCCGAAGCCGCTGGTGAAAAAGCGCAGCCGTATCGACGTGCTGCCGGCGGAAAGAGGCTTGGCCGCTGCGACCCGTGCAACCTCTTCGGGCTTGGTCGACCGGGCGAAGACGAAGCTGGGGCGACCATGGTCGAGATAGAGGCTCCAGCCGCCGAAATGGCTGCCCAGCGCCATGATGGCGCCCGATGCATCCGGCTTGTCGAGGTGCAACTGGGCGGTGATGGTGAAGGATCGACCGACCAGGAAGGGCTGGCCGACCGCTGGCAGGCTGATATCCTTGCCCCAATATTCATAATGGCGCCTGCCGCCGCCGATAAAGGCCGCCATGCCTTCCGCCCGGCCGGCGCCGAAACGGTGGTCCAGTGGAAAGACCTGGTTGCGTTCGGCTTCCGCCTGCCATGTGGCCTGCATCGCCTTGAGCCGGTCGGGCTGCGAGGTCGACAGGTCGGTCGACTGCGAAAAGTCGCGCTCCAGATCATAGAGTGTCCAGGTGACGGGGGGATTGGCGCCGCCCGGTGGCATCGCGGCCCAGGGCGCACGGCCATCGTCCATGCTGGCAAACCAGCCATCCTGATAGAGGGCAGCCTTGCCCCCGATCTCGAAATATTGGGTGCGCGGCGCCTTGGGCTGGCACTGGCTCAGGCTGGGGAGCAGGCTTTTCCCATCGATAGGCTTCTGCGCGATTCCGTTGACGCTCGTCGGTGCGGGCAGGCCGGCGGCTTCCAGCACGGTGGGCACGATATCGTTGAGATGGCCGAACTGCGCACAGATGCTGCCCGGCTTTGCGACATGCCCCTTCCAGGCCATGATCATGCCGTTGCGAATGCCGCCCAGCATCGATGCCACCTGCTTGGTCCAGCGGAACGGCGTGTCCATCGCCCAGGCCCAGCCGGCGGGATAGGTGCCATAGGTCATCGGTCCGCCCATGCGGTCGATATTCGATGCCAGCCATTGCGGGCTTTCATTATGGCGGCCGACGGTCTGCATCTCGTTGACGGTGCCTTCGACACCGGCTTCGGCGGCGGCGCCATTGTCGCCCAGTATCACGCTGATCAGCGTGGTCTCCAGCAGACCCATGCGCTCCAGTTCGTCGAGCACCCGGCCGAACTGTTCGTCCTGATAGACTAATTGCGCCGCAGCGACCTCCATCGTCCGTGCGGCAAAGGCCCTTTGTTGCGGATCAAGACTGTCCCAGGCGGGAATTTCGGCCGGCCGGGCGGTCAATTGCGTGCCCTTGGGAAGGATGCCCATGGTCAGTTGCCGGTGATAGCTTTCCTCCCGCATCCGGTCCCACCCCTGGTCGAACCGGCCCTTGAAGCGGGCGATATAGTCGGCGGGCGCCTGATGCGGGGCATGGGTGGAACCGGGCGCATAATAGATCAGGAAGGGCTTGTCCGGGGCGGCTGCCTTCTGGTTATGGACATAGCGGATGATCTCGTCGGCCAATCGCTTGTCGAGCAGGTCGCCCTTATTCTCCTCCGGCGCGACCCGGCTGATCCCCCGGAACAGGGTGGGGGAATATTGATCATTATCCCCGGCGATGAAGCCATAATAATATTCGAAATCCCGGCCCGTGGGCCAGTTGTCGAACGGCCCGGCCTCGCTCTGCTCGCTCTTGGGCACATTATGGTCCTTGCCGAACATTGCGCTGTTATAGCCGTTGGGGCGCAGCATCTGGGCAATCGTGGCGGTGTCCGGTCCCATCCGGCCCATATAGCCAGGGAAGCTCGCCGGCAGGTCGCTCAGATAGCCATTGCCCGCGGCATGATGGTTGCGCCCGGTCAGCAGCGCCGCGCGGGAGGGCGAGCAGATGCCTGTGGTGTGGAAGCGGTTGTAACGCTGGCCCATCGCCGCCAGCCGCTCGAAATTGGGCGTGGGCACCGGGCCGCCAAAGGCGCTGGACATGGCAAAGCCGACATCGTCGCTCATGAACAGCAGGACATTGGGGGCGCCGGCTGGCGCGCGGACCGGTTGCACCGGCATCGGGCGCGAATGGGCGACATCGGGCGCAATGACCCCGGTGAAGGGCGCGGGGGGAATGGGCAGGATGGTGCGCGCCGTCTGCGCCGGGCTGGCGGCGGCGATCATCAGCGCAGCGGCGCCGGCGCTGGCATAGAGGAATGCGTGCATGGTCTCTCCCTGTCGTCCGTTCAGGAACGGTTCGCTTCAGGGTGCTGTGTGCGATGCATATCGTCCAATGCATATTGGATGCGATTAAGATAATATCTGTGCATGGATATCCTTCGCCTTCGCCACATACTGACCGTCGCGCAGACCCGCAGCTTTTCGCGCGCGGCTGAGCAGCTCAACATCACCCAACCGGCGCTCAGCCGCTCGATCGCCGCGTTCGAGGTGCGCTATGGCGTGCGACTGTTCGATCGCAGCCGCAGCGGGGTGATGCCGACCGCGATCGGCCGCCAGATCATCGATCAGGCGCGCGATCTGGTCGGGCTGGCATCAGGGATGGATCGCGACCTGCGGCTCCTGGCACGCGGTGAGGCGGGAGAGGTCGCGATCGGCTTTGGCCCGTTGATGGCCAGTCTGCTGCTGCCCGATCTTGGCGCCTATGTGCAGCGCACCCGCCCCGGCCTGCTGCTGCGGACGATGATCCGCACGCCCGACCAGTTGGTCCAGGCGCTGATGGACGATCAGATCGAACTGATCTTCGGCAATAGCTGGCCGCTGGCCGATGTGCAGGGGCTCAGCGTGCAGACGGTCGGGGCGATCGAGGTCGGACTGCTGGTGCGCAGCGGGCACCCGCTGGCCGGGCGGACCGGGCTTGGTCGGGCGGATCTGGGCCCTTTTGCCATTGCCAGCGCGTCCGATCTGGTTCTGGCCGGCTTGCCGGACATGACCGGTGCTTTCATCTGCGACAATTTCCATATCCTGCGGGATCTGACCCTGCGCTCGGACGCAGTCTGGGTTGGGGCGCCGGCGGCGGCGCTGGCCGATATCGCGGCCGGTGCGCTGGTCATGCTCGATCTGGTTGACCGCCCGCCCATACAGAGCGAGATCGCGCTGGTGCGACGGGCCGGCCGGTCGCTCTCACCCGCCGCAATCGCGGTGACGGACGAAGCCCGGCGCCTGCTCGCACAGGCAGCGGACCGCCTTAGCTGAACAGTGTCCGCTCCGCCCTGATCGCCGCGACCAGCCGGTCCAGCTCGGCGCTGCTGTTGAACAGGGCGGGCGTCACGCGCAGCGCCGGCCCGGATGCAAGCCCGGCCTTGGCCACCACCAGCAGGCGATATTTGTCGAGGAACAGCTTGGCCGCCTGTTTGGCGCCATCCGGGCCTTTCATGCCGGGCAGGCGGAAACCGGTGACGGCGCCGAAGCGGCCGGCCTCCTGCGGCACCAATATCTCCAGCCCGGCGATGTCGCGGACGCGTTCGACCCAATAGTCGCGCAGCCGGACGAGATGGCGATATTTCGCCTCTAGTCCGATCGCATCCTGCACCGCGATGGCGCGCGGGATGGTCAGGCGGGCGGCGAAGTCGACCGTGCCGGTCGGGATGCGCGCGCGGATATCTTCCGGCCCATGGATGCGGTTGCCGAGCCAGGGGGAAATGTCCTGCAGCCGGTCCTTGCGGATATAGATGCCGCCGGTGCCGAGCGGCGCGGCCAGCCATTTGTGCAGCGAGAAGCCGATGAAGTCGGCGCCGGTCTCCTCGACCGTGAAGGGCAGGTGCCCGACCGCCTGGGCGCTGTCCAGGATCACATCGATGCCCCGTGCCTTGGCCATGGCGACGATCGCCTTGACCGGCGGCACCAGCCCGTTGCGATTGGACAAATGGGTGAGCAGCAGCAGCTTCGCGCGCGGCGTTTCCTTCAAGATCCTCTCATAGGCGGCCAGGATATTCGCTTCCGTATGCGGCTCGGGCAGGCTGAAGCGGACGATGCGGGCGCCGCGGCTCTGCTCCAGATAGTCGCAGGCATATTGCATCTCGTCATAGTCGACATCGGCATAGATCACCGCGTCGCCCGCCTTGAGCAGCGCATAATTGGCGATCAGCGCATAGAGCGCTTCGGTGCCGCCGCCCGACAGCGCGATCTCCTCGGTCTGCGCGCCGAGCAGCTTTGCCACAGCCGCGCGCGACCGGTCCAGCTCGGCGTCGCGCGGATGGCCAGGCGCGGCATTGCGCAGGAACAGCGAATTGTTGCGGTTCACCCATTGCGAATAGGCGCGATAGCTGGCTGCCACCGGCCGGGTCATCGCCCCATAATAGGCCGCGTCGAAGGTCGCGAAATCCCGCTCCACGTCATAGAGAGGGAGCAGTGCGCGCTGTGCCGCCTCGAAATCCGTCATGTCGCCGGCGAAACGGAAGGGGGCCTCGTCGGGCCAGCCATCCGACGGTCCGGTCGTGGCCGCAACCGCGCCGTCCAGCGCCAGGCCGACACCGAAAGTGACACCCAGCGCGCCGCCTGCCCGTCCGATAAAGCCCCGCCGCGTAACCATCTTGCCCCCGGAAAATGTCGTGATTTTATACCATAACGTAATTGCACACGAAATCCGCCAGCGCCGTCCGCATCAGGAGCCGGCTGGCGCTGCGGGTGTCACCTTCGGTGTCACGATCGGCGGCGTGGCGGGTGGGGCCGGTGCAATCTTGACCGTCTCGAACCGCTCTTTGCGCCGCACGCCATCCAGCGAAGGCACGATGACGGCCGCGGGCGGCGGCGCTGGCGTCGCGGTCGGCACGCGCTGGCGCATGCATTCGGCCTTGGTCGGGCGGGGGAACTGGCTGCAGTTCCACAGTGCGCGCTGCAATCCGTTGCCGACATAATGGATATAGGCGAAGCTCATCGCCTCAAGCTGGGCGTCGTTGAGCGGCAGGCCGGTCGGGACGGCGCCGCCGCGCCAGCCCATGATCCGGCATTCGGGCCGGCCGGCACAGAAGGTCTCGGCCAGCGCCGGCCAGCTTTCCGGCGGGCTGCTGCGATTGAGTTCGACCAGGAAGCTGCGCCCGCCCGGTGCGATCGCGATCAGCCGGACGCCGCCGATCGTCTTGCCCAGTGAGTCCGATCCGATGGCGCGTTCCGGCCTGGCGGCCAGCGCGGCGGCGGCTTCGGTCGCCAGCACCGGCGGCATGCCCGGCAGGCCGCTGCCCGGCAGGCCCTGATGCGCGGCGGACAGGCGGGCGATGCGGGCGATCAGCGGCTCGCCACCGGCTTCGCCCAGGCGGAAGGCGGGCGGCGTGCCCCACCAGCCGCGCCAGCGAAAGAACAGATGCGTGCCGACCGCGGTGATCTTGTCCAGACTGCCGCTCCAATAGGGCACGACCCAGTCGGTATGATAATGGGTGGCATAGCCGACCGCCTTGAACACCTTGCCGGCCAGTGCGCCGCGCGCAATCTCCCGCGCCCGTGCCCAGGCGCTGGTGGATGGCGTGCGGGCCAGTGCGCCGTCGCAGGTGAAGGTGAACTGGCAACCGGTGGTCCGTTCCTGCCCCTGGAACACCACGCCGCAGACCGTCTTGGGGAAGGCCGGGTGGCGTACGCGGTTGAGCACGACCTGTGCCACCGCCTGCTCGCCGACGGCATCGTCGCCCGCTTCGTAAAGCTGGGCGGCCGCCAGGCAGTCCGTGGCGCGGGCAAGGTCGGTTTCCGATCCACGGAACAGGAACGGTCGGGCCGATGGATTGGGATCGCGCGAAAAGGGGATCTGGGCGTTGAGGTCGCGGGCCTGCTCGGGGCCGAGTGCAAAAACTTTGACGGGTTCGACGGCGGGCGGCGGGGTTGCGGGCCGGCGCTGGCGGGCGGCTGCAACAGCCGTCAGCCGGCGGCCCTGCGCCGCCTCGTCGCCTGCGCGCGGCCGGCTTTCCCAGCCGGCGACCGCCATGGGCAGACCGACGAACAGCAACAGCCATATCAGCCACATCGCGCGATGTGGCCGGTCAGGGAAAGTGCCGCCGGTCATGCCCTAGGCTTTGTGCCGTTTATTCGGGCAGGAAGTCGGGCACCGAGAGATAGCGTTCGCCGGTGTCATAATTGAAGCCCAGAACGCGGCTGCCAGCGGGTAGTTCCTTCAGCTTCTGCGCGATCGCGGCGAGCGTGGCGCCCGACGAGATGCCGACCAGCATGCCTTCCTGGCTGGCGGCGCGACGGGCATAGTCCTTCGCATCGGCCGGATCGACCTGAATCACGCCGTCCAATATCTGGGTGTGCAGGTTCGCCGGGATGAAGCCCGCGCCGATGCCCTGGATCGGGTGCGGGCCGGGCTGGCCGCCGCTGATGACCGGCGACAGGGTCGGCTCAACCGCATAGACCTTCAGGTTCGGCCACTGCTTTTTCAGCACCTCGGCGGTGCCGGTGATATGGCCGCCCGTGCCCACGCCGCTGATCAGCACGTCGATCGGCGCATCGGCGAAATCGGCGATGATTTCCTGCGCGGTGGTACGGACATGGACGTCGATATTGGCGGGATTCTCGAACTGCTGCGGCATCCAGCTATCGGGCGTCTGCGACACCAGCTCCAGCGCCCGTTCGATCGCGCCCTTCATGCCCTTTTCGCGCGGGGTCAGGTCGAAACTCGCGCCATAGGCCAGCATCAGCCGGCGGCGTTCGATCGACATGCTTTCGGGCATGACCAGGATCAGCTTGTAGCCCTTGACCGCAGCGACCATGGCCAGACCCACGCCGGTATTTCCCGACGTCGGCTCGATGATCGTGCCGCCCGGCTTCAGGTCGCCCGATGCCTCGGCCGCCTCGATCATGGCGAGCGCAATGCGGTCCTTGATCGACCCGCCGGGGTTCGACCGTTCCGACTTGATCCACACTTCAGCGTCCCCGAACAGCCGGTTGACCCGGACATGGGGAGTATTGCCGATGGTATCGAGAATAGTGGCAGCTTTCATTGGGCCGTCTCCTGGCTGATGTCCGCCTCCCTTAAGTCGGGTGGGTCGAAAGTGCGTGCAAGGCGCAGTTCGGGAAAGAGCCGCGCCCAGAATATCGTGACGAGAATGGCGCCGACGCCACCCCCGATGACCGCAGCGATAGGCCCAACGAGCGCCGCAAGGAAGCCCGATTCCGCTTCGCCCAGTTCATTGGACGCGGATATGGTCAGTTGCGACAGGCTGGAAACGCGGCCGCGCATCGCATCGGGCGTGTGCAGCTGCACCAGCGACTGGCGCACGAACACCGACACCATGTCGGCGCCGCCCAGCACGATCAGCGCGGCGATGCCGGCCTCCACCGCGATGTCGCGCGGCAGGAAGGCGGTGCAGCCGAAGGCGATCGTGGCCAGGCCGAACAGGATGACCGCCGCCAGCATCTTGAGGCCGACCTGCGTCTTCATCGGCCGGAAGGAGAACCAGAGCGCGGTCAGCGCCGCGCCGATCCCCGGCGCGATCGCCAGATGACCATAGCCGGTCGACCCGACATGCAGGATATCGCGGGCATAGACGGGCAGCAGCGCGGTCGCACCGGCCAGCAATACCGCGAACAGGTCCAGCGTGATCGTCGCCAGCACCAGCCGGTTGCTCTTGAGGTAGGTGAAGCCGTCGATCATCTGGCGGATCGGATGGCGGCCCTGCTGGCGCGGCGGCTGGGGCACCGGCCCGATCATCATCATCGATATCAGGCCGACGCCGAACAAGGCCGCCGACAGCGCATAGGCGGCCCAGGGCTCGATCGCATAGGCATAGCCGCCCACCGCCTTGCCGAGGATGTCGCCGGTCTGCCAGGCGACCGATGACAGGGCGATGGCGGTCGGCAGCACGGCGGGCGGCACCAGATTGGGCGCCAATGCCCCATAGGCCGGGCCGTTGAAGGCGCGGGCGATGCCGACGATGACCGCGATGCCGAAGATCAGCGGCAGACTGACCCAGCCCTCATAGGTGGCAAAGGCCAGCACGGCTGCGGCGAGCATCAACAGCGCCAGCGTCAGCCGGGTGATGATCCGCCGGTCGAAATGATCGGCCACCCAGCCGGTTACCGGCGTCAGGAAGAAGAGCGGCAGGAACTGCGCCAGGCCGATGAGGCCAAGCTGCGCCGATGCCTCGCCCGTGCTCATCGTCTCCCGCGCGACATTATAGGCCTGCCAGGCGAGCAGGATCATCATGCTGTACTGCGCCAGCGTGGCGCAGAAACGGCCGACCAGATAGGCGCGGAAATTGCCGAAATGGAGCGGGTGGGGCGCGGCTGCAGAGGAAGACATGCCCGCGCTCTAGCCTTATCCCGTGGCGGATAGCAACGGGCCGGACATAATCGACCGGCCCCCTGTTCATCCTTACTGGCCTATCCTTATTTGAACAGGCTGCCCAATATGCCGCGCACCAGCTGGCCGGCAATGCCACCGCCCGAGGATTTGCGGCTCGATCCGCCGAACACCGCGCGGCCCAGTTCATTGGCGACCTGGCGGCCGACCGAGGAGGCGGCGGAGCGGGTCGCCGACTGCACCGCCTTGTCGAGGCTGCTGGGCTTGGCCGCCTCGCGCGCGGCGGCCGCGTCACGACGGGCCTGCTCCTTCAACTCCTGTTCGCGCTGCTTGGCCTCGATCTTGGCCTGGGCGGCGGCGGCCTTGTCGGCTTCGGCCTTGGCCTTGGCTGCCTGCGCGGCGGCAGCGGCGGCCTCGCCGCGCGCGGCCAGGATTTCCTCGGCGGACTCGCGGTCGACGGCGGTGTCATATTTGCCCTCGCAGGGCGAGATCGACTGGATGATCGCCCGCTCCTTGGCGTCGACCGGGCCGAGGCGCGAGCGGGGCGGGGCGATCAGTGTGCGCTGGACCACGCCGGGCGCGCCATCCTCCTGCAACAGCGACACCAGCGCCTCACCGGTCTTGAGTTCGGTGATCGCCGTCTCGATGTCGAGATCGGGGTTGATGCGGAAGGTGTCGGCCGCGGCCTTGATCGCCTTCTGGTCGCGCGGGGTGAAGGCGCGCAGCGCATGCTGCACCCGGTTGCCGAGCTGGCCGGCAATGGCTTCGGGAATGTCGATCGGGTTCTGGGTGACGAAATAGACGCCGACGCCCTTGGAACGGATCAGGCGAACGACCTGCTCGATCTTGTCCTGCAATGCCGCCGGGGCGTCATCGAACAGCAGATGGGCCTCGTCGAAGAAGAAGACCAGTACCGGCTTTTCCGGATCGCCCACTTCGGGCAACGTCTCGAACAATTCGCTCAGCAGCCAGAGCAGGAAGGTGGCGTAGAGCTTTGGGCTCTGCATCAGCTTGTCGGCGGCGAGGATGTTCACATAACCGCGCCCCTTGTCATCCACCTTCAGGAAGTCGTGGATGTCGAGCGCGGGCTCGCCGAAGAAATGGTCGCCGCCCTGGGTTTCGAGCTGGAGCAACTGGCGCTGGATCGCACCGACACTGGCCTTGGTCACATTGCCGAAGCGGGCCGAGAGCGTATCGGCATTCTCCGCGCAATAGGCGAGCATCGCCTGCAGATCGCCCAGGTCGAGCAGCAGCAACCCTTCCTCATCGGCATATTTGAAGGCGATGTTGAGCACGCCTTCCTGCGTGTCGTTAAGGCCCATCAGCCGGGCCAGCAGCAGAGGCCCCATCTCGCTGACCGTGGTGCGGATCGCATGGCCCTGTTCGCCATAGAGGTCCCAGAAGATCGCGGGATTGTCGGCATAGCTGTAATCGGCGATGCCGATTTCCCTGGCGCGAGACACCAGCTTGTCGGCATTTTTGGCGGTCGGCGAACCGGCCATCGAAATGCCCGACAGGTCGCCCTTCACATCGGCCACGAACACCGGGACACCGAGCGCGGAGAAGCTTTCGGCGATGCCCTGCAACGTCACCGTCTTGCCGGTGCCGGTCGCGCCGGCGATCAGGCCGTGGCGATTGGCCCGGCGCAGGTTCAGATATTGGGGGATGCCGCCGTCCTTTTCGGGCGCGCCCAGACCAAGGAAGATGCCGTCGCTCATGGGCCTATGCTCCTCAAAAACGGGTCGGGCCGCGCCCGCCGGACTGTCTGCTCCTTCTTAGAAGGGAGGCAGGCAATCCGGCAAGCGCGGCCCGTAACGATTGTCGCTTTCGCTGACTTACTTGTCGCGCAGGCGGATGGGCAGGAACAACGGCGCCTGGCCGCGACGCAGCACCTGCAGCAGGATGGCGTTGCGACCCTGGGCCGACACCGCCTTCACCTGTGCATCCAGATCCGCCTGGGTCAGCACCGGCCGGTTATTGGCCGACAGGATCACGTCGCCGCGACGCAGGCCCTTGGCGCCGGCGTCGGTCGACCCGTCGACAGCGGTGATGACGATGCCGCGGGTGTCGCCGGCAACGCCCAACTGGCGGGTGATGCTGGGGGTCAGCGGGATGGCGGAGATGCCCAGCGACTTCTGGGCCGCCTGGGTGTCGCTGCCCTGGTCGCCCTGCTGGCTGAAATCGTCATCCTGCTGCTGGGCGAAGTTATTGAGTTCGTCTTCGCTCGGGCGCTCGCCCACGACCGCGTTCAGGGTCATGCGCTGGCCGTTGCGCAGCAGCACGATCGGCACGCTCGACCCGATCTTGCTGTTGGCGACGATCGACGACAGATTCTGGTCCGGCGTCACTTCCTGACCGGCGACGCTGACGATCACGTCGCCTGCCTTGATGCCGGCCTTTTCGGCGCCCTTGCCAGGCTCGACGCCCTGCACGAACTCGCCGCGATTCTTGGCAAGGCCGAGCGAGTCCGCCATGTCCTCGCCCAGCGGGCTGATCTGCACGCCCAGATAGCCGCGCTTGATGCTTTGTCCCTGGCGCAGCGTGTCGACAATCGGCGCTGCCTGTTCCGAGGGGATGGCGAAGCCGATGCCGACATTGCCGCCCGAAGGCGACAGGATCTGGCTGTTGATGCCGATCACGTTGCCGCGCATGTCGAACATCGGGCCACCGCTATTGCCCTGGTTGATCGATGCGTCGGTCTGGATGAACTTGTCATAGGTGCCGCCGGTGCCGCGATGCACGGCGGAGATGATGCCGGCGGTCACGGTGCCCGACAGGGCGAACGGGTTGCCGATCGCGACGACCCAGTCACCCACGCGCGCCTTGGTGCTGTCGCCGAACTTGACGAAGGGCAGGGGCTTCTTCGCGTCGATCTTCAGCACGGCAAGGTCGGTTGCGGGATCGCGGCCGACCAGCTTGGCGGGATATTCTTCCTTGTTGGTCATGGTGACCGTGATGCTGTCGACGCTGGCGCCTTCCGCACCGGCCGACACGACGTGATTATTGGTCACGATATAGCCATCGGCCGAGATCAGGAAGCCCGAGCCCAGCGACTGGGCCTGGCGGGTCTGCGGCTTGCCGCCGCCACCCTGGCCGAACAGGTCGCCAAAGGGCGTGCCGGCGAAGGGATTCTGTACGGTGACGCGCTGCTTGGTCGAGATGTTGACCACGGCCGGCTGCAGCTTTTCGACCATGTCGGCCAGGCTTGCCGGGGCACCGGCGGGTGCAGCGGCCTGCAGGCCTTCATTCTGGGCGGTCTGCGCGCCGACATTGGAGCTGGTCGTGACGGCGATGGCGGTGCCGCCGAGCAGCAGGGCGCCGGTGATGGCATAAGCGTAACGCACTCGTGACGGTCCTCTTCAGAAATTCGGGAGCGGGAAGGGCGGGACTCTCGGGGAGCCTTATCGATGCGCCGCCCTGCCTTAACCGATATTGAATGACACTGGTTCCGTAATGATCCTGAAACCTGCTGTTAGCGGCCCTGGAACTGCTTCAGGAACTCATTGTCCTTCGACAATACCATCGTCGTGCCGCCCGCCCGATCCGGGGCGAAGGTATAACGATAGGCCTGCATGGCGCGATAGAAGTCATAGAAATTCGCGTCCTTACCAAAGCTTTCCGCATAGATGCGGGCGGCATTGGCGTCGGCCTCGGCGCGAATGATCTGTGCCTGCTTCAGGCCCTGGGCGCGGATCGTCAGCGCTTCCTGCTGGCGCGCGGTGCGCATGCGGGTGAAGGCGCTTTCCAGCGGCGTGCCATCGGGCAGGTCGGCGCGCTTGATCCGCACGTCGACGATCTCGGCGCCATATTGGCGCGCGACCCGGTCAAGCCCGGCCTCGATATTCTGCATCACCTGGCCGCGTTCGGGGCTGAGCAGCGCGGCGAAGGGCCGCTTGCCCAGTTCGTTGCGCAGCGCCGAGCCCAGGATCGGGCGCAGCGCGTCCGACACCTTCTCCTCGCTGCCGGCCGAAATATACATCCGCAGCGGATCGACGATGCGGTAGCGGGCAAAGGCATCGACCTGCAGGCGCAGCTGATCGGTCGAAAGCACCTGCTGGCGCTCCATCTCGACCGAGAGCACGCGCTTGTCGATCCAGACGATCTGGTCGAAGAAGGGCACGCGCAGGATGACGCCGGCGCCGGTCTTGCCGAAATCCTCGTTCGGACGATAGCGGTTGATGATCTGCTTGGGCTCGCCGAAGCGGACGATCACGCCCTGCCGGGTTTCCGGCACGATGGTGACGGTGCTGCCGACCAGGATCAGCAGGATGATCGCGCCGATGGCGAGGGCGATGGGATTGCGCAAGCTCACTGGCCTTCCTCCGTCGCATTGGCAGCCGACTGGGGTGTGCCCTGGGCGCGCCGCTTGAGTTCGGGAAGGGGCAGGAAGGGGGTGACGTTGCCGCTTTCGACGATCGTCTTGTCGACGGTGGACAGGACACCCTCCATGGTTTCGTAATACATGCGCCGGCGGGTCACGTCGGGTGCCAGCCGATATTGTTCATAGACCTTGTCGAAGGCTGCGGCTTCGCCCTGCGCCTTGGCCGTGACCTGCTGTGCGGCGGCGCGCGCCTCGTTCAGATAGGTCTGGGCGGTCTGCTGCGCGGCCGACACTTCCTTGAAGGCGTCGTTGACGGCGGCCGGCGGATCGGCCTGCTTGATCGCCACGCCCTGGACGCGGATGCCCGACTTGTAGCCGTCGAGAATCTCCTGCATCCGCTGTTCGACCTGCTGCTCGATCTCGGTGCGGCCCGCACCCAGCGCATCGTCCAGGCTGACGCTGGCGACCACCGAGCGCATCGCGCTTTCCGCCACTTCGCGGATCGATGCGTCCGGGTCGGCCAGCTGGAACAGATAGAGTTCCGGATTGCGGATGTTCCAGCGCACCGAATAGGCCAGGTCGACGATATTCTGGTCGCCGGTCAGCACCAGATTTTCGCTCTCCGCGCTGGCCGATCCGATATCGATCGTGCGGATTTCCTCGACATCGACCGTGCGCACCGCCTCGAACGGGGCGGGCAGGGTCAGGCTGATGCCGGGCGAGAGGGTGCGGCTATATTTGCCGAGCAGGGTGACGACGCCGCGTTCCTGCGGGCCGACCCGGTGGAAACTGGTCAGCACCAGCCAAAGGACGACGACAATGCCGACGGCGATCGGCCACAGCGCCCGGCTGTTCGCGCGCGGCGGCAGGCCACCGAAGCCGCCGCCCTGGCCAAAGCTTTCGCGGCTCTTGCGCAGCAATTCCTCGATCGCGGAGGGGGATTTGCCGCCGGCCGGCTTGCCGGGCTGGGTCCAGGGATTGCGCGGGCCATCACTGCCCCCGCCGGACCCGTTCTTGCCCGGTCCGTCATTGCCCTCAGGCCCGTCACCCTTGCCGCCCCAGGGACCCTGGGCCATGGCGCTCGCGATGCCGGGCATCCACCCGAATAATCTTCTCATGTCATCTCTATAGGAATGGCTGCACGCGAAAAACAGTGCCCTTAACGACGATTATTGCCTAGAGGGCCCAGTCATGACCGATATCGATGATTTTGCCGCCCGCCTGAAGACGCTGACCGATGGCCGTGCCAGCGCGCCGCGGGTGAAGGATGGCGTCATGACCTTGGCGCTCGACGTGGGCGGTCTGGCGCCCGAACGGCGCGATGCCGTGGCCGCCGCCATCCGCGAGGGCGGCCTGATGCTGCCGGGTGTCACCGACGTGCGCATCGCCATGACGGCCGAGCGCCGCGCGCCGCGCATCATCGCCGTGGCGTCGGGCAAGGGCGGGGTGGGCAAGTCGACCCTGTCGGCCAATCTCGCCATCGCTTTGTCGCGGCTGGGGCACAAGGTCGGTCTGGTCGATGCCGATATCTATGGCCCGTCGCAGGCCCGCCTGCTAGCCAGCGAGGACCAGAAGCCGCAGGCGCGCGAAAAGCGCCTCTTCCCGGTCGAAAGCCCGCTCGGCATTCCGATGCTGTCGATGGCGCATCTGGTCGATCCGGGCAAGGCGCTGGCCTGGCGCGGGCCGATGGTCGGCAATGCGCTGGGGCAGTTGATCGATGCCGACTGGGGCGACACCGACCTGCTGGTCATCGATCTGCCGCCGGGCACTGGCGACATCCAGCTGACCATGCTCCAGAAGCACAAGCCGGCCGGCGCCGTGATCGTCTCGACGCCGCAGGATCTGGCGTTGATGGATGCGACCCGCGCGATCAGCCTGTTCGAACAGGCGCAGGTGCCGATGATCGGACTGGTCGAGAATATGGCCGGCTATGCCTGCCCGCATTGTGGCGAAGTGTCCGACCCGTTCGGCTGCGGTGGCGCGGAAGCCGCGGCGGGCGAGCTTGGCCTGTCCTTCATCGGCCGCATTCCGCTGGCGATCGACATTCGCAAGCGCTCCGACGCGGGTAATCCGCCGGCGGCTGGCGAAGGGCCGCATGCCGATGCCTTCCGCGCCGTCGCCGAAAAGGTCGCGGCCTGGCTGGCGAAGGCCGCCTGATCAGAGGCCGAGGTGCAGGAACTGGTTGAAGGCGCTCGCGCGATAATCGCCGAACGCCTCGCCATTGCCGAAGCCGTGCCGGCGATACAGCGTCAGCGCCGGATCGAAGGCGGGGCCGCTGCCGGTTTCCAGGCTGAGCCGGGTCATGTCGCGCTGCCGTGCCTGCCCGATGATATGGCGCAGCAGCGCTGCGGCCACGCCCCGGCGCAGATGATCGGGATGGGTGCGCATCGATTTGAGTTCGCCCTGGCCTCCGCCCAGGTCGCGCAGCGCGGCGACGCCGGTGATCTCGTCGCCATCCCAGGCGGTCCAGACGCAAATGTCCGGCTGCTGCAATCCTGACAGGTCGAGCGCGAAGACGCTTTCGGGCGGCGATTCCGCCTGCATGCCGGCCAGATGGATGGCCAATAGCGCGCGGGTCGGCGCGCCGCTCAGATCGTCTTCGCGAATATCGAACATGGGCAGGGTCTAGCCGTGGCGCGTGCGGTGCGCCACGGCCAAGTCCGGCTTATTTGACGTTGATCTCCAGCGACGGGTCGACCATCGACCGACGCGGTGCTGGCCGGGCGGCCGGCAGCGGCGCGGCGCGGGGTGCGGGCGTGTAGCTGGGGGGGATCGGCGCCGCCTGGCCCAGCATGGGCGCAGGGCGGCGTGGCGGTGCCAGCGCGATCTCATTCTGGGTGAAGGCCTGCAGTTCCCGGCCGGCCGGGATGATCGCCGTCTTGCCGGTGATGAAGCCCGCGAACACGCCGGCCGCGATCACGCCACCGATGGTCGCGGCGGTATTGCCTTCGCCCTCCTGGCGGAAGCTGCCCTTGATCGGGATGCGGCGCCCGGCGACTTCGATATAGCGCAGCTCGATATTCATCTTGCCCGATTTGCCGAAGGCGCCCTTGCCGGTCAGCCAGGTCACTTCGCCTACGGCGCGGGCATTCATCGGGATGACGACATAGCCATCGACCATCACCGGATCGGCGACCGACAGGTCGAACATCGACCCTTCCTTGGCGGTCTTGCTGGACAATTCGCTGTTCATGCGCAGCATGACGGCGGTGTTGGCGGGCAGGACCATGGCCGGACTGGCCTCGGGCGGCTGCATGACGGGCAGCGGCGCATCGGCCTGTGCCAGCAGCGGCTGGGCAGTCGCGGACATGATGGCAAGCGCGGCAATGACGACAGACTTCATCTCAGACCCCCTGAATACGGCCCGTCCCCACCGGCCGGCGCGAATCGCGCATTGCCGGGCCTAGCCGGATGCTGCTTAGGAATTGGTTAGGAACGGCGCGCGCCAGGCCCCTTGTTCGCGCCTTCGCCCTGCCCATATCGGGGGCCAGAACAGGAGGACCACCATGCCGCTCACCGCCGCGCAGGATATTGCCGATCTGCTCAACGAAACCCGGACGATCGCGCTGGTCGGCATTTCCGATCGCCCCGACCGGCCGAGCTACAGCGTGATGAAGACGCTGCAGGATCATGGCTATCGCGTGCTGCCGGTCAATCCGCAGATCGCCGGTGAGCATGTCCATGGCGAATTTGTCTGGGATCGGCTGTCGGACATCGGCGTGCGGATCGACATGGTCGACATCTTCCGGCGCAGCGAGGCCGCGGGCGAGGTGGTGGACCAGGCGATCGCCGCTGGCGCCAAGTCGGTCTGGATGCAATTGGGGGTGATCGATGCCGATGCCGCGGCGCGGGCCGAAGCGGCGGGGCTCAAGGTCGTGATGGACTATTGCCCTGCGATCGAGATCCGGCGGCTTGGCCTTGCGCCGATCGCGGCGGATTAGCCCTAGGCAGCACGGCCCAGCGCCTCTATCAGCAAGGCCATGGCGCGGGCACCGTTGAAACGACGCAAAGACAGAGGTTTGAGCGACACAGGTGTGAGCCGTCGCACGCTGCTGGTCGGTGGTGGCGCGGCAGCGGGACTGGTTCTGGCCTGGGCGGCCTGGCCGCGCAGCTATCGGCCCAATCTCAATGTCGGGCCGGGCGAGCAGGTTTTCGACGCCTTCCTCAAGATCGATCGGGCCGGGCAGGTGATCGCCATCGTGCCGCAGACCGAAATGGGGCAGGGGGTGACCACCATCCTGCCGCAGATTTTGGCGGACGAACTTGGCGCCGACTGGCGCACCGTCGCGGTGCAGAGCGCGCCGATCAGCCCGCTCTATGCCAACGGCCTGCTGGCGCGTGACTGGCTGGCGAGCGACTGGACCCGCGTGGCGGGCGATGCCGGCACCTGGGCGATCGACCAATATGCTACGCGCAGTGCGCTGATGCTGACCGGGGCAGGCACGTCGGTGCCGATGTTCCAGGACGCCTATCGCCGGGCCGGTGCGGCGGCGCGCGTGCTGCTGTGCAAGGCGGCGGCGGCGCGCTGGGGCGTGCCCTGGGAAAGCTGCGACATCCAGAATGGCATCATCACCGACGGCGCGGAGCGCAAGCTGCGGCTGGGCGATGTAGTGGAGGATGCGGCCGGTTTCACCCTGCCCGACATCCTGCCCTATCGTCAGGGCAATGACGGTCGGCTGACCGGGCAGGATCTGCCGCGGCTCGACACCCCGTCCAAGATCGACGGCAGCCATAATTTCGCCGCCGACATCCGTTTGCCCGACATGGTCTTCGCCTCGATCCGGCAGGGGCCGATCGGCGACGCCGTGCTGAAGGATGCGCGCGATGCCGAGGCGCAGAAGGTCACCGGCTTCCTGAAGCTGGTGCGCACCGAGCGCTGGATCGCGGCGGTCGGCACAAACTGGTGGGCGGCGAACCGGGCGCTCGATCTGATCGATCCCAGCTTCACCCTGCGCGGCACGCCGGTCGACAGCGGCCGCATCGATGCTGCGCTGGAGGATGCCTTTTCCGGGAACGCCGGCCGGCGTCTCTATGTGCAGGGCGACCTGCTGCCGGTGTTCGAGAAGGCGACGATCCTGGCCAGCGAATATCAGGTCGATCCCGGCCTGCATCTGGCGCTGGAGCCGATGTGCGCGACGGCACGGGTGACGGAGGAGGGCACCGAAGTCTGGATGGCGACGCAGGCGCCCGCGCTGGCCCGCGCCGCGATCGCCGATGCATTGGGCCTGTCGGACAGCGCGGTGACGCTCTACCCGCTCCATGCCGGCGGCGCGACCGGACGGCATATGGATTGGGAGGCGGGCGTGCAGGCCGCGCTGATCGCGCGCGATGTCGGTCGTCCGGTGCAACTGCTCTGGTCGCGGCTGGAGGATGTGATCCAGGATCGGCCCGGCGCGCCGGCCCATGCCCGCATGGCGGCCAAGCTGGGTCGTGGTGGCATGGTCGAAGGCTGGCTGGCCAAGGTGGCGGCTCCCTGCGCCATGACCCAGACCTGGTCGCGCATCGCCCATGGCAAGCTGCCGCATGAGGCTGCCGCCGAAGCGGGCGACAAGGCGACCCGGCTGGCGGTGGCCGGCATGGTGCCGCCCTATGCCATTCCGAACTGGGCGGTGGATCATTATCCCGCTGACGTTGGCCTGCCGCTCGGCTTCATGCGCGGCAATGCGCATCTCCATGGCGCCTTCTTCACCGAATGCTTCCTGGATGAACTCGCCCATCTGGCGGGGATCGAGGCGATGTCCTTCCGCATCCAGATGCTGGGCGGGAACCCGCGCCTCGCCCATTGCCTCTCCACGGCAGCGGCCATGGGCGGCTGGCAGGGGGGCATTGCCGGCAGCGGGCAGGGGATCGCCGCGCATATGATGAACGGCGCCTATGCCGCCGTGATGGTCGAGGCGGGGATCGAGGGCAGCAAGCTCAGCGTCCGGCGGATGGTTGCGGCGGTGGATTGCGGCGATCAGGTCAATCCCGATATCGCGCGGCAGCAGATAGAAAGCGGGTTGATCCATGGCCTCGCGCTCGCCATGGGGGCGTCGGTGCCCTATGCCGGTGGCATGCCGACGCGCGCGATGCTGGGGCGGATGAACCTGCCGCGGCTGGGCGACATAGGAGAGATCAGCGTGGAACTGATCCGCAGCACGGCCGATCCGGCCGGCGTCACCGATCTTGGCGCACCACTCGCCGCGCCGGCGATCGCCAATGCGCTCTTCACCGTCACCGGGCAGCGATTCCGCAGCCTGCCGATCATGGGAAATGGCTGATGCCTGACAGCGAAGTTGACACTCGAACGCCATCGCGCGTCGGCGTGCTGCTGATCAATCTCGGCACGCCCGACGCGCCCGATGCCAAATCGGTGCGCCGTTATCTGGCGGAATTCCTGTCCGACCCGCGCGTGGTGGAAATTCCGCAGATCATCTGGCAGCCGATCCTGCGCGGCGCGGTGCTGACGACGCGGCCGAAAAAGTCGGCCCATGCCTATCAGCAGGTGTGGATGCCCGGCGGATCGCCGCTGGCGGTCTATACCCGCGAGACGGCGGAGACGTTGCAGCAGGCGATGGGGCCGGACCTGATCGTCGACTGGGCGATGCGCTATGGCAATCCATCGATCGCCAGCCGGCTCCAGGCGATGATGGCGCACGGGTGCGAGCGCATCCTGCTGGCGCCGCTCTATCCGCAATATTCCGGCGCGACGACCGCGACCGCACTGGACAAGGCCTTTGCCGCGTTGGCCGACATGCGGTTGCAGCCGGCGATCCGCACCCTGCCGCCTTATTATGCCGATCCCGACTATATCGCCGCGTTGAAGGCGTCGATCGACGGCCATCTGGCGCAGCTCGACTTCAGGCCCGATGCGCTGCTCGCCAGTTTCCATGGCATGCCGGAACGGACGCTGAAACTGGGCGATCCCTATTATCACCAGTCGGTGGAGACGGTCCGGCTGCTCGACGCGGCGATGGACCTGCCCGTCCATATGAGCTTTCAGTCGCGTTTCGGCCGGGCCAAATGGCTGGAACCGGAGACCGAAGCGACGCTCACCAGATTGGTAAAGGAAGGTGTCCGGAACATTGCTGTCGTGACACCCGGATTTTCGGCAGATTGTCTGGAAACCCTAGAGGAAATCGGGCTTCGCGCGAAAGAAGTTTTTTTAGCGGAAGGTGGCGAAAAATTTGCCTTTTTGCCCTGTCTAAACGCATCCCCCGAAGCTATCACCCTCTACCAGCGGCTGGTCGGCCGCGAGCTTTCAGGATGGGTGGACCAGAGGGTCTAGCACAGGAGAGGACAGGCGCATGTCGAGAGTAGCGATCGTGACCGGCGGAACCCGCGGTATCGGGGAAGCCATCAGCCTGGCACTCAAGGAAATGGGATATACGGTTGCCGCCAACTATGCCGGCAACGAGGAAAAGGCCAAGGCCTTCACCGACGCCACCGGCATTGCCAGCTTCAAATGGGATGTCGGCGATCATCAGGCCTGCCTGGACGGTTGCGCTGCGGTGGCGGAAGCGCTCGGCCCGGTCGACATCGTCGTCAACAATGCGGGCATCACCCGTGACGGCGTGCTCGCCAAGATGAGCTTCGACGACTGGAACGAAGTCATGCGCATCAACCTTGGTGGTTGCTTCAACATGGCCAAGGCGACCTTTGGCGGCATGCGTGAGCGCGGCTGGGGCCGGATCGTCAATATCGGTTCGATCAACGGCCAGGCCGGCCAATATGGCCAGGTCAATTATGCCGCCGCCAAGTCGGGCATCCATGGCTTCACCAAGGCGCTGGCGCAGGAAGGCGCCAAATATGGCGTCACCGTCAATGCGATCGCGCCCGGCTATATCGACACCGACATGGTCGCGGCCGTGCCGGCACCGGTGCTGGAAAAGATCGTCGCCAAGATCCCGGTCGGCCGTCTGGGGCAGGCGCATGAGATCGCCCGTGGCGTCGCCTTCTTCTGCAGCGACGAGGGCGGCTTCGTGACCGGCAGCACGCTGTCGATCAACGGCGGCCAGCACATGTATTGATGGCCAAGGGCGACGCTTCCGATGGCGCAGCCGTGTCCGGGGCGTCGCCCTTTGCCCCTCCGGTCAAGCGCAGCGTGACCATTGCCGGGCACCAGACCGCGATCAGTCTGGAGCCGATCTTCTGGCAGGCGCTGCGTGAAGCGGCTGCCGAGGCCGAATTGCCGATCAATGCGCTGATCGCCCGGATCGACGTGACGCGGATGGCGGCCGACGATCCCCCCAATCTGGCCAGCGCGATCCGCTGCTGGCTCTTTGCCCGCGTCCGGACACAGGATTTTCCGCAAGGCTGAGCGTCTCCCGCCTCTTTCCCTTATTGCTATAGCGTTTCTTCCGCACTTCTGCGCCGGGGCGAAATAGGCTAGGGCGCTGCGAATGAAATTGATTCGCATTATGGTCCGCTGTATCGCGGACCTAGGCTGACGGACGGAGGACGGGCAATGCTGCAGGCGGCACAGGGCAGGGCGGAGGTCTATGCGACCGATTTCGCCGATGTCGGTGACGATCGTCCGATGCCCGTTGCCAGCGGCCATGCCATCGCTGTTCCGGCCGAACGCTATGGCGCGCGTCGCGGCCCCAATGTGCCCGCCATTGCCGCCATCCTGGTCGTGCATGCGCTGCTGATCGGCGCGCTGATCCAGGTGCGCAATCATGTCGTCCGGGCCGAAGAGGCGAAGCTGACGGTGGTGAACCTGTCGCCACCCCCGCCGCCGCCCGCCGCCGAAGCGCCCCCGCCGCCGCCATCCCAGCCGCAGGTCGTGGCGCCGCCGCCGATCGTCCAGACACCGGTGCCGCCGGTGCAGATCGCCACCACGCCCGATCCGGTCCCCGCGCCATCGCCCGTCGCGGTATCGGCCCCGCCATCGCCGCCGGCCCCTGCCGCGCCGGTCATGGCGGCTGCGGCCCCCTCGGTCATCCAGGCCGGCGATATCGGCGCGCAGATGGTGTCGGGCAAGCCGCCCCGCTATCCGATCGACAGCCGACGCAAGCGCGAGCAGGGCACGGTCGTCCTGGCGCTGGTGGTCGGCACCGATGGCGGTGTCGAGAGCATCGGCATAGCCCGCAGCAGTGGTTTTGCGCGACTGGATGATGCCGCGCGCGATGCGGTCAAGCATTGGCGTTGGCGCCCGATCCTCCGCGACGGTCAGGCCGTGCGGGTGAAGGGCGTGGTCGAAATCCCCTTCGTCATCCGCACCGACAAGGCCTGACAGACAGGGCCTGACAGACAGGACTTCACCGGCGCGCCTTGCGCGACCGCAAGCCCAGGCCATCCCGCCCCGGAGTATCCTTCATGCTGATCGTCATTCCCGACCTGATCGACGCCGCCGGCGTCGCCCATATCCGCGCGCTGATCGATGCTGCGCAATGGGTCGATGGCAATGTCACCTCCGGCCATCAGTCGGCGCTGGCCAAGCGCAACCTGCAACTGCCCGAAAGCGCGCCGGAAGCGCGCCAGGCGGGGCAGATGATCCTCGATGCGCTTGGGCGATCGCCGCTGTTCATCGCCGCTGCGCTGCCGCTCAAGATTTTTCCGCCTTTGTTCAACAGCTATGCCGGCGGGCAGGCGTTCGGCACCCATGTCGACAATGCGGTGCGCATCCAGGCCGGCACCGGCTTTCGTGTCCGGTCCGACCTGTCGATCACCGTGTTCCTGGAAGAGCCGGAAAGCTATGAGGGCGGCGAGCTGACGATCGAGACTAATTTCGGCGTGCAGCAGGTGAAGCTGCCAGCGGGGCAGGCGGTGCTCTATCCCTCCTCCTCGCTGCATCGGGTCGAACCGGTGACGCAGGGCCGGCGCGTCGCCAGCTTCTTCTGGATGCAGTCGATGATCCGCGACGACGCCGCGCGCCAGATGCTGTTCGATCTCGACAGTTCGATCCAGCAACTGGCGCTCGATCGCGGCCATGACGATGCCCAGGTGATCCGCCTGACCGGCGTCTATCATAATCTGCTGCGCCGCTGGGCCGACGCCTGAGCCTGCTGCCCGTTTTGACTATAGCTAACTGACTGGCAATTATAGCGAATCTATAACTGTTGTGCAGCGTGTGCGGACGCTGGCTCGCCGCACATGTCGTTCGTCGGCGCTGGTTGCCCTTTGGTCGAAAGCCTGCATGCCACGCCTTGTCGCTCGGAAAAGCCGTTTGACCTCATCTGTCCGGCTCGCAATGATCCGCGCCATCCACGCGGAGGGTGCCAAGGGGGTGGCCTTCGCGACAAGACAGACCCGCGATCTGCGGGCATTCCAGTGGAGGCTATCTTGCATAGACGCGACTTCCTGGCCTTTGGCACCATGGGTGTCGGCGGGCTCGTCCTGCCGTCCTTTTTCGGCAAGGTCATTGCAGCAGAGGATCTGAACAGCGCGCTCGACGTCGGCTTCAAGAAGGGGCTGGCCGACGCCGCGATGAACGCGGCCAAGAGCGCCGGCGCCAGCTATTGCGACGTGCGCGTCGGCCGCTATCTGCGCCAGTTCGTCATCACCCGCGAAAAGAATGTCGAGAATATCGTCAACACCGAATCCACCGGTGTCGGCATCCGCGTTCTGGCGAATGGCGCCTGGGGCTTTGCCGCCACCAATGAGCTTTCCAAGGAAGCGGTTGCCAAGGCCGCGCAGCAGGCGGTCGCCATCGCCAAGGCCAATGCGCCGCAGCAGAGCGCCCCGGTCCAGCTCGCCCCGGTCAAGGGCGCGGGCGAGGTCAGCTGGAAGACGCCGATCGTCAAGAACAGCATGGCCGTGCCGATTAAGGACAAGGTCGAGCTGCTGATGGGCGTGAACGCCGCCGCGATGGAGGCGGGCGCCGACTTCGTCAATTCGATCCTGTTCCCGGTCAATGAGCAGAAATATTTTGCCAGCACCGATGGCAGCTATATCGACCAGGATGTCCACCGCATCTGGGCGCCGATGACGGTCACCGCGGTCGACAAGACCAGCGGCAAGTTCCGCACGCGCGAGGGCCTGTCCTCGCCGATGGGCCTGGGCTTCGAATATCTCGACGGCGCGGCCAGCGGCAAGACCGTGCTGCCCAATGGCGTCACCGTCTATGGCAACAGCTATGACATGAAGGAAGACGCCGTGGCCGCCGCCAAGCAGGCGCGCGCGAAGCTCAAGGCGCCGTCGGTCAAGCCGGGCAAATATGATCTGGTGCTTGACCCGTCGCACACCTGGCTGACCATCCACGAGTCCGTCGGCCATCCGCTCGAACTGGACCGCGTGCTGGGCTATGAGGCCAATTATGCCGGCACCAGCTTTGCCACGATGGACAAGCTGCAGGCCCATTTCCAATATGGCAGCGACAAGGTGAACATCGTCGCCGACAAGGTCCAGCCCGGCAGCCTGGGCGCCGTCGCCTATGATGACGAAGGCGTGAAGACCAAGAAGTGGGATCTGATCCGCGACGGCAAGCTGGTCGGCTATCAGGCAATCCGTGACCAGGCCCATATCGAAGGCAAGAAGGAATCGGACGGCTGCGCCTATGCCGACAGCTGGTCCAATGTGCAGTTCCAGCGCATGGCCAATGTCAGCCTGGAGCCGGGCAAGACCAAGCAGAGCGTCGCGGACATGATCGGCCAAGTCGAGGACGGCATCTACATCATTGGCGACGGCAGCTTCTCGATCGACCAGCAGCGCTACAACGCCCAGTTTGGCGGCCAGCTCTTCTACGAGATCAAGAACGGCAAGATCACCCAGCAGATCGAGGACGTTGCCTACCAGATCCGCACCCCGGAATTCTGGAATGCCTGCGTCGGCGTCTGCGACCAGAGCGATTATCGCCTGGGTGGCTCCTTCTTCGACGGCAAGGGCCAGCCGGCCCAGGTCTCCGCCGTGTCGCACGGGTCTTCGACCGCGCGCTTCAACGGTATCAACGTCATCAACACCGCGCGTTCGCTCGGCTGACGCTTTAGGGGAGACAAGAACATGAGCATCCTTACCGAAGCGCAGGCCAAGGCCATCCTGACCAAGGTCGTCGCCCTGTCGAAGGCCGACGAATGCACCGCGCAGCTGACCGGCAAGATCCAGGGCAATATCCGTTTCGCCCGCAACGACGTATCGACCGCGGGCCTGACCGACGATATCGAACTGGCGGTCCAGGTCGCCTATGGCAAGAAGGTCGGCACCGCCACCATCAACCAGTTTGACGACGCCTCGCTTGAACGGGTGGTGCGCCGGGCGGAAACGCTGGCCAATCTGGCCCCGGACAATCCGGAATTCATGCCGGCGGTGGACAGCCAGGCCTATAAGGCCAGCCCGACCTTCGCTCAGTCGACCGCCGACATTACGCCCGAATATCGCGCCCAGGTGGCGTCGACCTCGATCACCGCCTGCAAGTCGCAGAAGCTGATCGCGGCCGGCTATCTGGAGGATAATCAGAGCTTCGTCGCGATCGCCAACAGCAAGGGCAATTTCGGCTATCAGCGCTCGACCATGCTGGATTATACCTGCACCGTCCGCACCGAGGATGGCCGGGGTTCCGGCTGGGTCGGCACCGACACGCAGGACGCCATCCGCTTCAAGGCGGACAGCGATATCCAGATCGCGATGCGCAAGGCATCGGCCTCGTCCGAGGCCAAGGCGCTGGAGCCGGGCAAATATACCGTGATCCTGGAACCAATGGCGGCCGCGGGCCTGATCGGCTTCATGTTCTACTTCTTCGGCGCGCGCGAGGCGGACGAGGGCCGCAGCTTCCTGTCGAAGAAGGGCGGCGGCAACAAGCTGGGCGAACAGGTGTTCGGGCCGCAGGTCAATTTCTACACCGACCCGTGGGATCCGGTCGCACCCTGCCTGCCCTGGGACGAGGATGGCCTCGCCCGCCAGCGTGTCGACATGGTCAAGGACGGCAAGGTCACCAACCTCAATTACAGCCGCTACTGGGCGAGCAAGCAGGGCAAGCCTGCGATCGGCCAGATGGGCAATATCCTGATGACCGGCGGCACCAAGACCACCGCCGATCTGGTCCGCTCGACCGAGCGCGGCGTCCTCGTCACCCGTACCTGGTATATCCGCATGGTCGATCCGCAGACCGTGCTGCTGACCGGCCTGACCCGCGACGGCACCTTCTATGTCGAGAACGGCCAGATCAAATATCCGATCAAGAATTTCCGGTTCAACGAGAGCCCGGTGATCATGCTCAACAATGTCGAAGAGCTGGGTCGCCCGGTCCGCGTGCCGCCGGACGAAGTGTCGATGAACATCGTCGTGCCGCCGATGAAGCTGCGCGACTTCACCTTCACCTCGCTGTCGGACGCGGTGTGACGGTTTGAGCTGTGCATGATCCTCCCCTGTGAAGGGGAGGGGGACCATTGCGAAGCAATGGTGGAGGGGTGTCACCCTATCGATAGCGGGACACCCCTCCGTCTGGCTTCGCCAGCCACCTCCCCTTCCAGGGGAGGATCATGCAAATCCCTATGTGATTGGATGTGATGACACGCGGCGAGTTTCTTCGGTTGATGGCGGGCGGTCTGGCTGGCGCAATGCTGGCCCGCCCCCTTGCCGCCGCGGGAGGCTATGATTTCTGGTTCACGCGGCTGCGCTATGATTCAGGCGACTGGGATGTCGACCAGCGCATGCCGTCCAACCTCATCACCTCGCTGATCGATTATACGACGCTGCGGGTCGATCCGAAGGAGCATGTCATCGCCCTTTCGGACCCGAAGATGCTGACCGCGCCCTTCTGCTACATGGCGGGGCACAAGCTGGTCGAATTTTCGGAGGCCGAGCGGCGCAATTTCGAGCGCTATGTCCGCAATGGCGGCTTCGTCCTGGTGGACGATTGCAACCATGACATAGACGGCCTCTTCGCTCGTTCGTTCGAGGCGCAGATGGCCAAGATTTTCGGTCCCAAGGCGTTGAAGACGCTGCCCAAGGCCCATCCGGTCTATCGCAGCTTCTTCAAGTTCGACGGGCCGCCCAATACCGCGCTGGAGCTGAACGGCTGGGGCGACGATCTGGTCCACGACTATCTCAAGGGCATAGAGGTCAATGGCCGCCTGGGCGTTCTCTACAGCAACAAGGATTATGGCTGCGAGTGGGACTATGACTGGCGCAACAAGCGCTTCCTGGCCGAGGATAATACCAAGTTCGCTGTCAATATCGTGATGTACGCGCTGTCGTCGTGACGGTGGCGTCATCATTCCTCCCCTCTAAGGGGAGGGGGACCGGCGAAGCCGGTGGAGGGGTGTGAAGCTATCGTGAGGGGGACACCCCTCCGTCAGGCCTGCGGCCTGCCACCTCCCCTTGCAGGGGAGGAATTTGGTGGCCGAAAGCCGACAATAAGGAAACAGGAATGACCGATATCAGCGAAGCGGAAATCCAGCAGAAACTGGCGCGCCTGGGCGAATTGCGCGCGGCGATCGGCCAGGCGATCGTGGGGCAGGGGGCGGTGGTCGAACAGTTGCTGATCGGCCTGCTCGCCGGCGGCCATTGCCTGCTCGAAGGGGTGCCGGGCCTCGGCAAGACATTGCTGGTCCGCTCGCTCGGCGAAGCGCTCAAGCTCGACTTCCGTCGGGTGCAGTTCACCCCCGACCTGATGCCCAGCGACATTCTCGGCACCGAATTGCTGGAGGAGGATCATGGGACCGGCCATCGCAGCTTCCGATTCCAGAAGGGGCCGATCTTCACCAACCTGCTGCTCGCCGACGAACTCAACCGCACCCCGCCCAAGACGCAGGCCGCGCTGCTGGAGGCGATGCAGGAGAGGACCGTCAGCTATGGCGGCACCACCTATCAGCTGCCTTCGCCCTTCTTCGTGCTGGCGACACAGAATCCGCTGGAACAGGCCGGCACCTATCCGCTGCCCGAGGCGCAGCTTGACCGCTTCCTCCTCCATATCCGCGTCGATTATCCGACCGAGCAGGAGGAGTATGACATTCTCGCCCAGACCACCGGCGCCAAGCCGGGCGCGGTGCCGGCGGTGATGCAGGGTGAGGAGGTGCTGGCGCTGCAGAAACTGGTGCGCGACGTGCATTTCGGTGAGGATCTGCTGCGCTGGGTGACGCGCATCGTGCGCGCCAGCCGTCCGGGCGAGGGCGCACCGGAGGAAATCCGCAAATATGTGAAATGGGGCGCCGGCCCGCGTGCCGGCCAGTCGCTGATCCTGGCGGCCAAGGCGCGCGCCTTGCTCCAGGGCCGTCTGGCCGCGACGCGTGAGGATATCGTCGCGCTGGCCGGGCCGGTGATGCGCCACCGCCTGCTGCTGTCCTTCGCGGCCGAGGCGGAAGGGAAGAGTGCCGACGATGTCGTCGCCGCGCTCGTTCGCGCCGTGCCGCTCGGCTGATCCGGACAAGACGCCATGGCCGATTTCATCCCCCCAGATGTGCGCAGCCGGCTCAAAAGCCTGCGCCTGCTCACGCGCCGGGCGGTGGGATCGCATGGCCTCGGCCTCCACCACAGCCATAGCCGGGGCGCGGGCCTCGAATTTGCGCAATATCGTGCCTATGAGCCGGGCGACGAACTGCGCCAGATCGACTGGAAACTCTATGCCCGGTCGGACAAATTCTTCGTCCGGGAAGCCGAGCGGGAAAGCCCGGTCGCGGTCTGGATATTGATGGATGCCAGCGCCTCGATGGGGCAGAGCGATGCCAGCTGCCCGGACTATAGCCGGCTCGATGCGGCCAAGGGGATTGCCGCCAGCATCGCCGAACTGGCGATGCAGCAGGGGGATCGCTTCGGCTGGATGGCGCTCTCCGACACGGGCCTGCGGCTGTTGCCGCCCGCGACCGGCCTGCGCCAGCGCGACCGGCTGCTGCTCGACATGCTGCCGCTGCGCGCCGAAGGGGGCTTTGCCGCCGAAGCGCAATTGGGGCCGCTCTGGGAGCGGATCGGCGCGCATGATCTGGTGATTTTGCTCAGCGATTGTTTCGAGCCCGGCGCGATCGATCTGGTCGAGAAACTGTCAGCGGCCGGGCGCGAGGTTCTGGTGATCGAGATGCTGACGGTCGGTGAACGCGATTTCCCGTTCGACGGCGGCTATCGCTTCCGCGATCCGGAGACGGGTGAGGAACTGCTGGGGGATGGCGCCGCGCTGCGCGCCGAATTTCTGCGCCGCTTCGGCGAGGCGCGGGCGGAGTTGCATGCGCGGCTCGATGCGGTCGGCATCCGCCGTGCGACCCATGTGCTGGACGAGCCGATCGATATGCCGCTGCGCCGCCTGTTCGGCGCCCATGACGCGGCCGAATATTCATGACGCCCGCCTTGTTGCTCCCCGCCGCGCTGGCCGGCCTGCTGGCGCTGCTGATCCCGCTCGCGATCCATATCGCCCGGCGCAGCGAGCAATTGCCGACCGATTTCGCCGCGCTGCGCTGGCTGCGGCAGAAGCCCAAGCCCCGGTCCCGGCTACGGTTCGACGAATGGCTGTTGCTCGCCCTGCGCCTCGCGCTGCTGGCGCTGGTCGTGCTGTGGCTCGCCCATCCGGTGCTGTTCGGCGCGGCGAGCAAGCAGCCCTATGTCGCGCTGACGCCCGGCGTTGATCCGGCGGCGGTGGATGACAAGACGCTGGCCGAGGGCAGGGTGCATTGGCTGGCGCCCGGCTATCCCCGCGTCGAAGCGGGCAAGCCGCTCGCGACCGACGCCATCCCGCTCGCCAGTCTGGTGCGCCAGCTGGACGCCGAGCTGCCGCAGGGCGCGCCGCTCACCATCATCGTGCCGCAGATCCTCCAAGGCGCCGACGCCGAGCGGCCGCGTTTGTCGCGCAAGGTCGACTGGCGCATCGTCCCCGGCGCGATGCCGGCGGGCAAGTCGGTGGCGGTACAGCTGCCGTCGATCGCCATACGCGCCGACGCAGGCCATGCCGCCGGGCTGCGCTACCTCAATGCCGCAGCACTCGCATGGCAACCCGCAGGCAAGTCGGCCGATGTCGACAGCGGCGCGCTCAACGCCCCACTGCCGCCCTCGGACAAGATCTTGTTCTGGATGAGCGCGGGCAGTCTGCCCGAAGCGCTGCAACGCTGGATCGCGCAAGGCGGGCAGGCGATCGTCGCGTCGGACGCCTTGTTGCCACAGGGCGCGGCTCCCGCGCCCCTATGGCAGGATGATCTTGCCCGGCCGCTGGTGGAGGCGATGCCGATCGGCAAAGGCCGGCTGCTCCGCTTCATTCGCCCATTGCAGCCGGCGCAGATGCCGCAATTGCTGGAGGCGGATTTCCCCGTTCGCCTGCGCGCGCTGATCCAGCCGCCCAGCATGGCGCCGCAGCGCGCGGATGCCGCCGCCTATGCGCCGCTGACCGGTGGACGTGCCTACCCGCAGCCGCCAGCCGATCTGCGCCCCTGGCTGGCGCTGTTGATCGCCGCGCTGCTGCTGGTCGAACGCTGGTTTGCCACCCGCCGCAAACGGGCGATCGCGCCATGAGCGCCGACGCCTTGCTCTCCATCTGGCTGACGCCCAGTCGTCGGCGCGTGCGGCTCGACACGCTGCTGCTTGGCCTGCCGGTCCTGCTGCTGGTGAGCGCGCTGGTCTGGCGCTTGGCCGGACTGGTGCCGGCCGCAATCCTGTTGCTGCTCGGGGCCGGCCTGCTTGGCGCCCTCATCGTCCGCCGCGCCCAGCGCTTCGATCAGGTCTGGCTGGTCCGGCGTCTCGACGCCAGCCGCGCCGATCTGGAGGATAGCAGCGCTCTGCTGTTCGCCGATCCGCAGGGCTTGGGGCCGCTGCAACGGCTGCAACGCAGCCGGCTCGACCAGCGGCTGGGGCAGGGCATGCCGGACGAACTGGCGCCGGACTGGTCGCGCCGCATGATTATCGCACTCTGGGCCGTGGCTTTGCTCGGCATCGCCGCTCTCCTGCTCTGGCCCCGTGGCAGCGACAAACCCGTCGTGCTGGCGCCCGCCGCCGAGGGCATAGCCGCAAGGCCCGGCATTCCGCGCCTTGTCGCCCAGAATCTGCGCATCATCCCGCCCGCTTATACCGGCCTGCCGCTGCGCGACGAGGCGAAGCTCGATGCGCGCGCGCCGCTCGGGTCACGGCTCGAATGGACCTTCCGCTTCGACCCGCAGGCAAGCGCGCCGGCGCTGCTGCCGCTGGGCGGGGCGGGCATTGCGCTGCGCCGTGATGGTGAGCACTGGATCGCCAGCCGCACGCTGGATGCCTCCTTCCTCTATCGCGTCGACCCGGCATCCGGGCGCGGCCCCTTGCCGCCGCTGCACCGGATCGACGGCGTGGCCGATGCGCTGCCGCAGGTGAAGCTGATCGCGCCCGCCGCCAGCCTCAATATGGTGACGCCGGGCCAGCGTAGCTGGACGCCCGTCTTCGCCGCGACCGACGATTATGGCGTTGCCGCCACCGCTCGGCTGCGCGTCACATTGGCGATCGGCGAGGGCGAGAATATCCGCTTCACCGAGCGCGAGATCGCCGTGTCCGGCTCCGGCCCGGCGCGCGACCGGCGCTTTGCCCCGCGCCTCGATTTCGGCGCGCTCGGCTTTTCGGCCGGCGGCGACATGGTGGTGCAGATCATCGTGCGCGACAATCGCGCGCCGTCGCCGCAGGAGGTGCGCGGCCCCAGCGTCATCTTGCGCTGGCCCGCGGCCAAGGCCCCCGAGAGCGGCGGCCTGCAGGGCATGGTCAACACCACCTTGCCGGCCTATTTCCGCAGCCAGCGCCAGATCATCATCGATGCCGAGGCGCTGCTGAAGCGCAAGCGCAGCCTGTCGGCCGACAAATATCTGTCGCAATCCAACGGCATCGGTAATGACCAGAAAATCCTGCGCGGCCGCTACAGCCAGTTCCTGGGCGGCGAGAGCGAAGGCGAACCCAGCCTGCCGACCGCCGATGCGGATGGCCATAGCGAGGGTGACGGCCATGATCATGGTCCGCCGGTCGCGGCGCCCAATGTCTTTGGCGAGAAGGAGGATGTGCTCGCCGAGTTCGGTCATCCGCATGATGAATCGCCCGCCTCCAGCCTGGACCCGGAAACCCGCGCGATCCTGAAACAGGCGGTCGATGAAATGTGGCAGTCGGAAATGCAGCTGAAACAGGGGCGGCCGGACCTGGCCCTGCCGTTCGCCTACAAGGCGCTGCGCTTCATCAAGGAAGTGCAGCAGGCGACCCGCATCTTCCTGTCGCGCGTTGGGCCGGAATTGCCGCCGATCGACCCCGCCCGGCGCATGACCGGAAAGCGCGAGGGGATAGCCGGCCATTTCGAGCCGCTGGTCGCGGTCGAGGGTGATGACGGCCCGGCCGCCGCCGCCTGGCGCGGGCTGGCGCAGGGATCGGTGCCGCTCGATGCGCTGGAGGGCTGGGCCCGCAGTAATGCGGCGCGCCTGCCCGATCCGCTGGCATTGAGCGGCGCGATCGACGCCGTGCGGCGCGATCCGGCCTGCGCCGCCTGTCGCGACAAGCTGCGCGCGCAATTGTGGATGGCGATGGAGCGGCCACAGGGCGGCGTGGCGCGGCGGCGGCCTTCCGACGCTGCTGGCGCGCGCTATCTCGGCGCGATCGGGGGACGACCATGAACGCGCAGTTCATCACCGCGCTGCTCCTCGGCGCGGCTGTGCTGGTCGGCTGGGGAAGGCTGCTGTTGTGGCAGCGTTCGGCCGGTAATCTGGGCGCACGGCCTTGGCGCCTCGCAGCCCTGTTGCTGCTCCAGCCGGTTGTCGCGCTGCTCCTCTATTTCGGCCTCTTTCCACCTGCTTTGCCGGTGGCAGGCGGCACCCTGACCGTCGCGACCCAGGGTAGTTGGCGCTTCGCCCCGGCCGGCAAGGGCGCGCATCTGGTCGCGCTGCCCGAAGCGCCGGACATGGCGGGCGCGCAGGCGGTGCCCGATCTGGCGACCGCGCTGCGCCGCTATCCCGACACGCGCCGCCTCGTCATCCTGGGGCAGGGCCTCGTTGCCCGCGACCGCGATGCGGCGAGGGGGCTTGCGATCGATTACACGCCGCCACCGTCCCGTCCTGGCCTGATCGCCCTGGCCAAGCCCGACAGGGTTGCGCCGGGCGCAACCTTCGCCGTCGGCGGACAGGTGGCTGGTCTATCCAAGGCGCAGGTCGAACTGCTCGATCCCGCCGGGCGCGTCACTGATGCCGCCGCTGTGGATGCCGATGGCCGCTTCAGCCTGATCGGGACCGCGCGCGCCGCCGGCACCGCCGAATTCACCCTGCGCCTGCGCCGTGCCGATGGCGGGCTGGTCGAACAGACGGTGGTGCCGCTGCGGATCGAGGGCGATGCCGCGCCGCGCCTGCTGATCCTCGCCGGGGCGCCGGGGCCAGAGGTCAAATATCTGCGCCGCTGGGCGGCCGACGCCGGCTATGCCGTCACCGTCAATATGAGCGCGGGCGGCGGCATCGCGCTGGGCGACGCACCGGTGGCGATCAACGCCGCCAGCCTGCGCCGCTATGACCTGCTGGTCGCCGATGACCGCGCCTGGGCCGGTCTGGGCGGCGGACGCGGCGCGGTGCTGGAAGCGGTGCGCGGCGGCATGGGCCTGCTGCTACGCGGCAGCGGCCCGGCCGACGGCGCGCTGCGCGGCCAGTGGCGTGCGCTGGGTTTCGATCTGTCCGGCGGCAATGGCGTCGCGCCGATCGCCCTGCCGGCGCCGCTGGCCGCCGATCGCGCCCGCACCCGTGCCGGCATCGGCAGCGCCGATATCCCCGCGGACCTCAATATCGGCGACGATATTTTGCCCGAAGCGACCCGCATGGATGGCGTCCCGACCGGCCGCGACGCGGTGCCACTGGTGCAGGACGCCGCCGGCACGCCGCTCGCCGCCTGGCGCGCACTTGGGGCAGGGCGGGTCGCGGTCTGGACCGGCCTCGACAGTTTCGGCCTGGTGCTGAGCGGCCGGGGCGATCTTTATGGCGACTGGTGGGGGCGGATGATGACCGCTGTGGTGCGCCCGGCACCGGGGTCTGTTGCCGCCTTCACCGGCCCGGCCTGGGTGGGCGAACGGATCAGCCTGTGCGGCCTGAAGCCCGGCGCCCATATCGACGGCGCTCCCTTGGCAGTCGATCCGGCGACCGGCGATTGCGCCGCCTGGTGGCCCGATCGGGTGGGCTGGCACCAGCTACGCCGGGCGGATGGTTCGTCCGCTGCCTTCTACATCTACCCCGCCAATGCCCTGCCGACCCTGCGGGCCGCGCAGATGCGTCAGGCCATGGCCCTGCTGCGGGGCACCGAGCAGAAGAGCGGCACCACCACCACCGCACGATCCGTTCCCGGCCCGTCCTGGCCCTGGCTCATCGGCTGGCTGATCGCCAGTGCCCTGCTCTGGTGGTTCGAGCGGTCCCGGATCGGCCGCACGGCGATCCCGCAGTCCTAACCAACGCCCAGCATCACCGGTCGCAGCCTCTCGCTGGTCGCCACCAACCAGCCGACAAACTGGTCGATCCGGGCAATGCCGCGCAGGTCGCGGGGCACCACCAGCCAGAAGCTGCGCTGGATATCGACCGCCTCGGGCAGGACGCGGACCAGTCCCGGCATGGCGTCGCCGATGAAGCAGGGCAATATGCCGCATCCCGCGCCGCTGGCGATGATCTCCGCCTGGGCATTGATGCTGCTCGACCGGATCGCCGGTTCCAGCCGGGCATCGACCTCCGCCAGATAGCGCAGTTCGGGCGCATAGATCTGATCGGGGACATAGCCGACCAGCACATGGCGGAGCAGGTCGCCTTTGGCCTTCAACGGCGGCGCACCCTCCAGATAGGCGGGCGTCGCATAGAGGCCCAGATGATAGTCGGTCAGCTTGCGGGTGATCAGTGGGCCGGTCTTGGGCCGGGCCAGCATCACCGCAATGTCCGCCTCGCGCCGGGAGGGGTTGAGGAAGCCGCTCGACGCCACCAGGTCGATCTCGATCCGGGGGTGATCGGCGGTGAAGCTGCGCAGATGCGGCGCGATCACCCGGCTGCCGAAGCCCTCCGACGCGCTCAGGCGGATCGTCCCCGCCATCTGCGCGCCGGCCGCGCTGCCGCTCCGCTGCACGCCGAGCGCCGCCGCCTCCATCCGCTCCGCCTGTTCCAGCAGGCGGGTGCCATGGTCGGTCAGCACATGGCCGGCCGGCGTATGCTCGAACAATCGTTGCTCCAGCGCCTGCTCCAGCCGCTTGATCCGCCGCGAGATGGTCGTGGCGTCCATCTTGGTCATCGCCGCCGCCGCGCTCAGCCGCTCGGTGCGCGCCACCGCCAGGAACAGGCGCAAGTCATCCCAGTTCATCGGCACGGCGTTTTTGCAGGATGGATATGCATATCCGTCAGCTTGCCTGCATTTCTGATATCCTGCAAGGCGGGGTGAAAGCATCGTGCGGAAAAGTGGGAACCGGTTTTCCGCTTCAAACGATGCGACAAAAGAAGTTGGAGCGCGCGACTTGCTTCAGAGTGATCGCAGCGCGCTCCAAAGCATATTGGAGAGGATGGGCCATGCGTATCATCGATCATGTCATCAGCGGTCATTCGGCGGGTGACGGCGGCCGCACCAGCGACGTCTTCGACCCCAATAATGGCGGTGTGCAGGCGCAGTTGCGCCTCGGCACCCAGGCCGACCTGGACGCTGCCATGGCTGCCGCACTTGCCGCCCAGCCGGCTTGGGCCGCGACCAACCCGCAACGCCGCGCCCGCGTCATGTTCGCGTTCAAGACGCTGGTCGAACAGAATATGGACGAGCTTGCCCATCTGCTCAGTTCCGAACATGGCAAGGTGATCGCCGACTCCAAGGGCGATATCCAGCGCGGGCTGGAGGTGATCGAATTCGCCTGCGGCATCCCCCATGTGCTCAAGGGCGAATATACCCAGGGCGCCGGCCCCGGCATCGACGTCTATTCGATGCGCCAGCCGCTGGGCGTGGTCGCCGGCATCACCCCGTTCAACTTCCCGGCGATGATCCCGATGTGGATGTTCGGCGTCGCCATCGCCTGCGGCAATGCCTTCATTCTCAAGCCCAGCGAGCGCGACCCCAGCGTCCCCGTGCGCCTCGCCGAACTGATGCGGGAGGCCGGGCTGCCCGACGGCGTGTTGCAGGTCGTTCATGGCGACAAGGAAATGGTCGATGCGATCTTGGATCATCCGGAGATCCGGGCGGTCAGCTTCGTCGGTTCCTCCGACATCGCCCATTATGTCTATCGTCGCGGTGTCGAGGCGGGCAAGCGCGTCCAGGCGATGGGCGGCGCCAAGAATCACGGCATCGTCATGCCGGACGCCGATCTCGACCAGGTGGTGAATGACCTGGCCGGCGCGGCCTTCGGTTCGGCGGGCGAGCGCTGCATGGCGCTGCCGGTGGTGGTGCCGGTGGGCGAAGCGACGGCGATCGCGTTGCGCGAGAAGCTGATCCCGGCGATCGACGCGCTGCGGGTCGGCGTCTCGACCGATGCCGACGCCCATTATGGCCCGGTCGTCACCGCCGCGCACAAGGCAAAGATCGAGTCCTATATCCAGATGGGCGTCGATGAAGGCGCCGAACTGGTGGTCGACGGCCGCGGCTTCACGCTGCAGGGCCATGAACAGGGCTTCTTCGTCGGCCCGACTTTGTTCGACCGGGTGACGCCGCAGATGCGCAGCTATCAGGAGGAGATTTTCGGCCCCGTGCTCCAGATGGTGCGCGCCGACAGCTTCGAGGACGCGCTGCGCCTGCCGAGCGACCACCCATATGGCAATGGCGTCGCCATCTTCACCCGCAACGGCCATGCCGCGCGCGAATTTGCCGCGCGGGTCAATGTCGGCATGGTCGGCATCAACGTCCCGATCCCGGTGCCGGTCGCCTATCATACGTTTGGCGGCTGGAAGCGCAGCGCCTTTGGCGACACCAACCAGCATGGCATGGAAGGGGTGAAGTTCTTCACCAAGGTGAAGACCGTAACCCAGCGCTGGCCCGACGGCGGCGCCACCGACGACAGCGCCTTCGTCATCCCGACCATGGGGTGAGAGGAGCGGGGAGGCGATGATGCCTCCCCGGTCATGGTGCTTCAGGTTGACGCTGCATATCCCCGTCGCGCTAATGGGTGCCGGATAAAGTCCGGCATGACGCCAATAAGGAAAAGACAAGCCCCATGACCCAGTTCGACCTCACCGACGAGCAGCGCGCCGTGCAGGAACTGGCGCAGCGCTTCACCGCCGATGCGATCACGCCCCATGCGGCCAAGTGGGACGAGGAGCATCACTTCCCCCGCGGCACCATCCGCCAGGCGGCTGAACTGGGTTTCGGTGCCATCTATGTGTCGGAAGAGAGCGGCGGCATCGGTCTTGGCCGGCTTGAATCGGCGCTCATCATGGAGGCGATGGCCTATGGCTGTCCCTCTACCTCGGCCTTCATCTCGATCCACAATATGGCCGCCTGGATGATCGACCGCTTCGGCGACGATGCGGTGAAACAGCGCTATCTCCCGTCGCTCGTCACCTGCGAGACGATCGCTTCCTATTGCCTCACCGAACCGTCTGCCGGCTCCGATGCGGCGTCACTGCGCACCCGCGCGGTGCGGGATGGCGACCATTATGTCGTCACCGGTTCCAAGGCGTTCATTTCGGGCGGCGGCGAAAATGACATCTATGTCGTGATGGTCCGCACCGGCGAGGATGGCCCCAAGGGCATCAGCTGTCTGGTGATCGAAAAGGACATGGAAGGCGTCAGCTTCGGCGCGCAGGAGCGCAAGCTCGGCTGGCATTCGCAGCCCACCGCTCAGGTCAATTTCGATGGCGTCCGCGTACCCGTCGCCAACCGCGTCGGCGCGGAAGGGCAGGGCTTCGCCATCGCCATGGCCGGGCTCGATGGAGGGCGGCTCAATATCGGCGCCTGCTCGCTCGGCGGTGCCCAGCGCGCGCTGGATGAGGCGGTCGGCTACACCCGCGAGCGGCGCCAGTTCGACCGCGCGATCGCCGATTTCCAGAATACCCAGTTCACCCTGGCCGATATGGAGACCGAGCTTCAGGCCGCCCGTGCCTTGCTCTATCTCGCCGCTGCCAAGGTGAGCGAAGGCGCGCCCGACAAGACCAAATTCGCCGCCATGGCCAAGCGCTTTGCGACCGACACCGGTTCGGCCGTGGCCGACCGCGCGCTGCAACTCCATGGCGGCTATGGCTATCTGATGGACTATCCGGTCGAGCGTATCTGGCGCGACCTGCGGGTCCACCGCATCCTGGAGGGCACGAACGAGATCATGCGCATGATCACCGCCCGCGAATTGCTGAAGGCCTGAAGGGGATGACCATGACCGACGATGTGCTGATTGCGGTGGAAGGCGGCGTCGGCCGCCTGCGGTTGAACCGGCCCAAGGCGATCCATGCGCTGACCCGCGCCATGTGCGCGACCATGACCGACGCGCTGCTGGCCTGGCAGGATGATCCGGCGATCCGCGTGGTGATGATCGACCATGCCGAAGGGCGCGGCTTCTGCGCCGGCGGCGACATCCGCCTGATCGCGGAAAGCGCTGCTGGCGATAATCTCGCCGCGCGTGATTTCTTCGCGACCGAATATCGCCTGAACCATCTGCTCTTCACCTATGGCAAGCCGGTGATCGCCTTCATGGACGGCATCACCATGGGCGGCGGCGTCGGCATCGCCCAGCCGGCGCGCCATCGTGTCGCGACCGAACGCACCGTCTATGCCATGCCCGAAACCGGCATCGGCCTGTTCCCCGACGTCGGCGGCGGCTGGTATCTTTCGCGCCTGCCGGGCCGGTCGGGCCGCTATCTCGCCGTCACCGGCGCGCGGATCGACGGGGCGGATGCGATCGCGCTCGGCCTCGCCACCGACTATCTGCCGAGCGATCGGCTGGAGGAGGCGAAGGCCGCGATCATCGCCGACCCCTCCGATATCGGCGCCGTGCTGGCGCGCTTCGCCGCCATCCCGCCCGACAGTGATTTCGCCGCCCGCCTGCCAGACATCGACCGGCTGTTCGCCAGCGACCGGCTGGAGGACATCTATGCCGCCTTGCGCGCCGACGGATCGGACTGGGCGCAGGCGCAGCTTGCCGCGCTCGACACCAAATCGCCCCAGACGATGAAGGTCGCGCTGCGGCAACTGGCGCAGGCCAGCTGCCTGACCCGCTTCGTCGACAATATGGCGATGGAATATGACCTCGCCTGTCGCATCATCGCCCGGCCCGATATTGTCGAAGGGGTGCGCGCGCTGATCGTCGACAAGGATAATCAGCCGCGCTGGAATCCGCCGACGGTGGAGGCGGTGACCGACCAGCTGGTCGACGCGATCTTCGCGCCGCTGCCCGAAGGCGAGCGCTGGACCCCGTTGCCCCAGGCGGCGGTCGACGCCTGACAGAATAGATAGAAAGAGAGGACGGACATGAGCAGCATCGGCTTCATCGGCCTGGGCAATATGGGCGGCGGCATGGCCGCCAATCTGGTGAAGGCGGGGCATGACGTCACCGCCTTCGACCTGTCCGAAGCCGCACTGGCTCGTGCCGAGGCGGCCGGTTGCACCCGCGCCGCGTCTGCCGCGGAAGCGGTTAAAGGTGTCAATGCCGTTGTCACCATGCTGCCCGCCGGCAAGCATGTCCGCGCCGTCTATGGCGAACAATTGCTGGGCGCGGTCGGGCCGGACACGCTGCTGATCGACTGTTCGACCATCGACGTCGCCTCCGCCCGTGCCGTCATCGAACAGGCGGCCGAACATGGCCTCGCCATGGTCGATGCGCCGGTGTCGGGCGGCATTGCCGCTGCCAATGGCGGTACCTTGACCTTCATGGTCGGTGGCGAGGATGCGGCCTTTGCCCGCGCCGAACCGATCTTGCAGGCGATGGGCAAGGCGGTGATCCATGCCGGCGCGGCGGGTGCGGGGCAGGCGGCGAAGATCGTCAACAACATGCTGCTGGGCGCCACCATGGTCGCCACCTGCGAAGCCTTCGCCCTCGCTGAAAAACTGGGGCTCGATCTCCAGACCTTCTTCGACATTTCATCGAAGGCGTCGGGGCAGAGCTGGTCGATGACCAGCTATTGCCCGGTGCCCGGCGTCGGCCCGGAAACGCCGGCCGACCGCGATTATGAAGGTGGCTTCGCCAATGCGCTGATGCTCAAGGATCTCAAGCTCGCGGTGGAGGCTGCCCATGGCGTCGACGCCAGCGTGCCGATGGGCGCGGCGGCAGAGTCGCTCTACCAGACGCTGGTCAACACGGGGGCTGGTGCCAAGGATTTCTCTTCCATGATCCGCTTCCTCAAGGGGGCGGCGGCCTGACCTTGAAGGTCGGAACGGCGCGGGGCGATGGCCCGCGCCGCTCCAGTGTCAGTTATTGACGAAGGTCAGCGTCGCGATGTTGTAGAGTGTCGCCACCTTGGCGCCGCGCAGGCTGAGGTCGCCCTTTTCCTCCTGCGTCGCGGTCAGGATATAGCGGCCCTTTTCCCTGATCGGCAGGGTCACGCGGCCCTGGGCGTCGGTGACGAAGCCCTTCGACCATTTGTCGGGCGAGATCGCGGTCACCTTGACCCCGGCGAGCGGCTTGCCGTCGCGGACCAGTGTGAAGCTGTTGGCGCCCGCAGCGGTCGGCACGATTTCCAGCGGCATCCCGGCCTTGGCCTCGCTGCGGCCGGCGCGCGCATAATAGATCACGCCTTCCTTCTTGCCTTCCTCGCCCCAGGGATCGAACACGCTGTCGTCGATCACGCGCACGTCGCCGGCGGGCACGGCGACCTCGATATAGCCGGCCTTGCGCACCTGCGCGGCGGAGGATGCGGGCACCAGCTTGGGCGCCTTCAGCTTCTCGAACTCGGGATCGCCACCCTCGGGCAGCGGGTCGCCCGGTTCGCCCAGATAGATGCGCGCCGGGCCGGCGCCGTCACGCTCGACCCACACTTCATGCGCCTGCGCCATTGCGGGCAGGCAGGCGATCGCCAGCAGCGCACTAGTCCATTTCAGCATAGTCTCTCTCCTCAGAAACGGAAGCCGACCGTGCCCATGACGTTGCGCGGCGCGCCCATGAAGCAGTCGCCACGCGCCAGGCAGGACGCGTAGAATTTCTTGTTGAGCAGGTTGGTCGCATTGAGCGCGAAGCGCCAGTCCTGCCAGGTGATTTCCGCCAGCGCGTCGACGGTGGTGCGCGACGGCGTGACGATCGACCAGATCGCGCTGGTCGACACGCTCTTGCCGCTATAGACGACGCCGCCGCCCAGGCGCAGCTGCGCCTCGTCGGCCAGGCCGAAGGTCTTGGTGGACCAGAGCGACGCGGTGTGGCGCGGCATATAGTCGAGGCTGGTATTGGTTTCCGACTTCAGCTTCGAATAGCCATAATTGGCCAGCAGTTCGAAATTGCCGGGCAGGGTGTGGCTCGCCTCGATCTCGAAGCCCTTGGTGTTGAGCACGCCCGACTGTTCGGTGCCGCCCGCTGCGAGATAGAGGACGCGGTTGCGCTCCTTGATCTTGAACACGGTGGCGGTGACCAGGGTGCTGGGGGCGGGCTGCCACTTCACGCCGGCTTCATATTGGGTGCCGGTCTGCGGCTTGTAGGCATCGCCATAGCTGCCATCGCCATTGTCGATCCGGCCGGCGACCGGCAGGAAGCTTTCGGTGTAGCTGAAGAAGGTGAGATGCCGGCGCCGATTTCGCCGATGATGCCGGCGCGGAAGGTGGTGGCATTGTCCTTCTGGCCCGAAGAGCCAGTCACGCGATCGCGGCGGGCGCCCAGCACGACCGATACCCGGTCATAGAAGCGGATCTGATCCTGGACATAGACGCCCAGCTGCTTCTGGCTGTCGCTGGTGAACGGACCGGTCGGATCATAGGTCGCCAGCGCATCATAATCGATGTCGTAAAGGTCGACCAGTTCATAGCCGCCGGCATAACGCTTGGACACCTTGTTCCAGCTATAGTCGATGCCGACCAGCAGCTTGTGCTCGATATTGGCGCCGGTGTTGAAATTGAACTGGACGTTGTTGTCGGTCGAAAAGACGTTCATCCGCGCGTCGCTGGCGTCGGCCGTCAGCGCGATGGTGCGCCCGTCGGTGCCATAGACCGAGAAGGGATCCTGCGGGTTGGTATAGCTGTCGGCATAATGGGTGTTATATTCCAGGTCGCTGTCGATATAGCGCGCCTTGAGGCTGAGCTTCACATTGTCGGAGAAGCGGTGGGTGATCGAGCCTCCACCCTGCAGCGACCGGCCATCATAACGATCCCAGCCGGCCTTGCCGACGAAGGTGTAGCGATCCAGCTGCTCGCCCGCGACATTGTTGGGCATGAAGGTGCCGACGATCGGCAGGAACTGCGACGTCGAACCGGTATCATCCTCCTGATAGAGGCCGGTCAGCACGATGTCGGTATCGGGCGTCGGCTGCCAGCGGATCGAGGGCGCGAACATCACGCGGTCGTCGGGGACATGGTCGACATAGGTGTCGGCGTCGCGGACGCGGCCGACGAAGCGCACCGCCAGATTGTCGGCCAGCGCGACATTGACGTCGCCCATCGCTTCCTTGCGGTCATAGCTGCCATAGACGAGGTTGAGTTCGCCGCGGGTGGTGAAATCGGGCGTTTTGCTGACCAGGTTGACCAGGCCGCCGATCGATCCCTGGCCAAACAGCACCGATGCCGGGCCGCGCAGGATTTCCACGCGCGAGAAATTATAGGGGTCCGACGTGATCGACGCATAATAGCTGAAGATGTCGCGCATGCCGTCGCGGAACTGCAGCGCGTCCAGGCCACGCACGTTGAAACCGTCGACGCGGGTATCGCGGCCATAGGGGTTGGCCAGCACGCCGGCGGCATATTTCACCGTATCGCTGATGCTGATCGCACCCTGCGACAGATATTGTTCGGACGTGATGACCTTGATCGGCTGGGGCAGTTCGACCAGCGCGGTGTCGGTCTTGGACCCGGTGGTCGCGGCGGTGACGACGATGCTGTCTTCGTCGGTGCGGGGGGCGTCCGCAGCGGCCGCCTCTGCCGACCAGGCGGTGCCATGGCACAGCGCGATCAGGGCCGCGCCGCTCAATGCGATGAACTTCTTCATATGGGATCCCCCGTGACTCGTTTATGGGGCGCCCATAGCGATATTGATATTCGTTCGCAATTCTGTTGACTTGCATTTGCGGAAGGCATGTTGCGCAAATGCAACCGGCCGCCCCAGACGGAGCGGCCGTGCGCTGGTTGGAAACCGGCTGTTGCCTTATAATTCCTCGGGCCAGTAAAGCCGCATCGGGTTGTCGATCAGCAGCTTGCGCTGCAATTCCACCGTCGGGGCGATGCGCGGGATCATGTCGACCAGATGGCCGTCGTCGGGGATCGCATCCTGCATGTTCGGGTGCGGCCAGTCGGTGCCCCACAGCACGCGATCCTGATAGTCGGTGACCAGCGGCGCGACGGCATCGGCAAAGGCGTTCCACGGGTCACCTGTCGGGTCCAGACGGTCGGGGCAGGTCGCCTTGAACCAGATGTCGTCACGGCTGTCGAGGAAGGCGCGGAACGCCTTCATGTCGGCGCCATCCGGCCCCTGGGTCACGTCCGGACGGCCCATATGGTCGATCACCAGCGGCACCGGGATCGCGTCCATGAATGGGCGCAGTTCCTCGAGGATGTCGGCCTCGAAATAGATCACCACATGCCAGCCCTTGGGCAGGCGCTTGGCCACTTCGAGGAACTTGTCCTTGGGCGCGTCATCGACCAGGCGCTTGAGGAAATTGAAGCGGATGCCGCGCATTCCGCCCACATGCAGGGCGGCGAGGTCGGCTTCCGAAATGGCCGGATCGACCACGGCGACGCCGCGCGCCTTGCCGTTCGATTTGGCGATGGCATCCAGCGTCGCGGCATTGTCGGTGCCATGGCAGCTGGCCTGGACGATGACGTTGCGGGCGAAGCCCAGATGATCGCGCAGCGCGAACAGCATGTCCGGACCGGCATCCTCGGGCAGATATTTCGCCTTCGCGCTGAAAGGGAATTGCGCCATCGGGCCGAACACATGGCAATGGGCGTCGATCGCGCCGGCCGGCGGGGTGTAGCGCGGTTTGGACGGATTGCCGTGCCAGCTGATGATGCGGCCAAGTTCAGGGGCGGTCATGCGAAAATCTCTCCATCCATCAGCTTGCGCGCGGTGCGCAGCATGGCGGCGCTGATCACCGCGCCACTCTCGTCCAGTTCCATGACACAGGTCGTCTCGCCGGAGGGATGCTCGACCGAGAGTGTCTTGCGGTTGCCCGATGGTATCGAGGCGACTTCGGCTGCGGGCGATCCCGCGATCAGGCAGGCGGTGGCGACGCTGACCGCGCCGAGCACGCCGATCGAGGCATGGGCGCGATGCGGGATGAAGCTGCGCACTGTGATCGCGCCGCCATCGCGCGGCGGGGCGACCAGCATCATCTTGGGCACCGACTTTTCGCGCACGTCGCCCAGGTTCATCCGTTCGCCGACGGCAAGGCGGATCGCCTCGATCCGGGCCTTGAGCGCAACATCCTTGTCCAGCGTGTCGCGGTCCTCATAGCCGGTGATGCCGACATCCTGCGCCTTCATGACGACGCAGGGCATGCCATTGTCGATCAGGGTGACGCGCACGCCCTCCACCTCGTCAAAGGCGTTGCCGGTCGGCAGCAGCGCGCCGCAGGAGGAGCCGGCGGTGTCGCGAAACTCCAGCGGGATCGGCGCGGCGCTGCCGGGCACACCGTCGATCTTCGCCTCGCCATCATAGCGGACTGTGCCGCCGGGCATCTGCACCGTGGCGATCGCGATCTGTCCGGTATTCTCCATGAATATGGCGACGCGGGTCTCGCCGTCCTGCGCGGCGACGAGGCCACGCTCGATCGCGAAGGGGCCGATGCCAGCGAGGATATTGCCGCAATTCTGCGCATCGCTGACGATCGCCTGATCGACGAAGACCTGAAGGAAGAGATAGTCGACATCGACGCCCTCCCGATCGGATTTCCTGACGACCGCGACCTTGCTGGTCAGCGGATCGGCGCCGCCCATGCCATCGATCTGGCGCGGGTCGGGCGATCCCATGGCCCGCAGCAGGAAGGCGTCGCGCGCGGCGCTGTCGGCGGGCAGGTCTTCCGAAAGGAAATAGCCGCCCTTGGACGTGCCGCCGCGCATCCACATGACGCGGGCGCTGGTCGGGACGTCAGACATATTTGAGGCCCATTTCCTGCAGGCGCGGGCGCATATTGTATATGTCGAGGCCCAGTTCCCCGGCGGCCAGGCGGACGCGCTTGGCTTCCTCGGCGGCTTCGCGGGCCTGCGCCTTTTCCAGCACGGCGGCGGCGTCGGCGCGCGGCACGATGCACACGCCGTCATCGTCAGCGATGATCACGTCGCCCGGATTGACCAGCGCATTGGCGCAGACAACCGGGATATTGACCGATCCCAGCGTGCCCTTGATCGTGCCCTGGGCGTGGACCGCCTTGGACCAGACCGGGAAGTTCATCTGCTTGAGGTCGCGGACGTCGCGCACGCCCGCGTCGATGATGAGGCCACGGCAGCCGCGTGCCTGGGCGGAGGTGGCGAGCAGGTCGCCGAAATAGCCGTCGGTGCAGGGGCTGGTCGGGGCGAGCAGCAAAATGTCGCCTTCCTTCAGCTGTTCGATCGCGACATGGACCATCCAGTTGTCGCCCGGCGGGGCAGAGATCGTTACTGCGCTGCCGGCGATGCGGGCGCCCGGATAGATGGGGCGCATATAGGGGGCGAGCAGGCCCTTGCGACCTTGCGCTTCATGGACGGTGGCGACGCCCGCCTTGGCGAGGCCATCGATGACGGCGAGGTCCGCCCGTTCGATATTCTGGACGACAATGCCGGACATCAAGCCTTCTCCTAGCGCATAAGTTGACAGCGATGTGGACAGGTGCAGCGCGATGCTCAAATCCGAACTGGAACCAGTGCATAAATTTTTGCTAAGTGTTGGACATGAGCCCCGACCAGTTCAATATCCGACATCTGGCCGCGATGGCGGCCGTGGTGGAGCTTGGCAGCGTCAGCCTGGCGGCGCGCGCGGTGAACCTGACCCAGCCTGCGGTGACCCAGGGGATTGCCAAGCTGGAGGCGCAACTGGGCCTGCCGCTGTTCGCGCGCCAGCCCGGCGGCATGGTCGCGCTGGAGCCGGCGGAGCGGCTGAAGCCCCGGATCGATGCGGCCCTGCGCCTGATTGGCAGCAACCGGGTGACGGCGGCGCAGGTGCGCGCCTTCGTCGCCCTGGCGCGCGGCGGGAGCTATGCGGCGGCGGCGGTGGCGACCGGGGTGGCCGAACCCTCGCTGCATCGGGCGGTCGGCGATCTGGGGCTGGCCCTGGGGCAAAGGCTGGTCGACCGGCGCGGGCGCGGCGTGATGCTGACCAGGGCCGGAACGGTGCTGGCGCATCGGCTGCGGTTGGCGCTGGCGGAATTGCGGCAGGGGCTGGAGGATCTGGCCGACCTGCGCGGGCAGGAGGGGGGGCGCATCCTGGTCGGCGCGATGCCGCTGTCGCGCGCGCGCCTGATCCCCGATGCGATCGCCCGGTTCCGCACCGATTTTCCGCTGGTCGACATCAGCGTCCATGAAGGATCGCATGCCGAACTGGTCGGCCCGCTGCGCGATGGCGAAATCGACATGATGGTCGGCGCGCTGCGCGATCCGGCGATGGCGCTGGACCTGACGCAACGGCCCTTGTTCGAGGATCGGCCGACCATCCTGGCGCGGCGCGGCCATGCGCTGGCGGCGGGCTGGGACGCTGATGCGCTGCGCCGCTATCCCTGGATATTGCCGCCGGAAGGCACGCCGCTGCGGCAATTGTGGCAGGCGATGTTCGCGGCGCTCGGCGGCGATCTGCCGGCGGTGCCGATCGAATGCGGATCGGTGATGACGATCCGGCAATTGCTGGTCGGCGGCGAGTATCTGACCTTGCTGTCGCACGATCAGTTGGCGCTGGAACTGGAGGCGGGGCTGCTGATCGATATCGGCCCGGCACCCGGCGCGATCAGCCGGACCATCGGCCTCACGACGCGGGCCGACTGGCGCCCGACCCGGTTGCAGCAGCAATTCATGGCCGCGATCGATCAGGCTGCGGCACATATGAATTCGTAAAATCTTATACTGGTCCAGCGGATTCGATTGGCGGCATCAGGCTTGATCCGTCATCCAACCCGACATGGAGCAGGAAATCGGTCTGATCGGATTTGGCGAGGCAGGGTCCACCTTTGCGATGGCGGGGGACTGGATCGACGCGGCGCGCGTCTATGATATCCAGACGGATGCCGGCGCCACGCGTGACGCGATGCTGGCGCGCTGTGCCAGGGCCGGCGTCCGGGCCGTGCCGACGCTGGCCGATGCCGTCGCGCCCGTCCCCTTCATCCTGTCGCTCGTCACCGCCGATCAGGCGCTCGTCGTGGCGCAGGCTGCCGCCGCCCATATCGCGCCCGGCGCCCTCTATTGCGATCTCAACAGCGTCGCGCCGCAGACCAAGCAGGCGGCGGCCCGCGCGATCGAGGCGGCCGGTGGCCATTATGTCGACGTCGCCGTCATGGCGCCGGTCGATCCGGCCCGGCTGAACGTGCCGCTGCTGGTCAGCGGGGCCCATGCCGATGCCGCGCGGGCAGGGCTGGCCCGGCTGGGCTTCACCCATATCCGCGTCGTCGGGGAGGCCGTCGGCCGGGCGTCTTCGATCAAGATGATCCGGTCGGTGATGGTCAAGGGGCTGGAGGCGCTGACCGCCGAGTGCATGCTGGCGGCCGATGCGGCGGGCGTGCTGGACGAGGTGATCGGATCGCTCGACGCCAGCGAGAAGCCGCGCCCCTGGGATATCCGGGCCGACTATAATCTCGACCGCATGATGGTTCACGGGCTGCGCCGCGCGGCCGAGATGGAGGAGGTGGTCAAGACGCTCGACGGCCTTGGCACCGGTTCCGCGATGACGCGCGGTACGGTCGAGCGCCAGCAGGCGATCGGCACGCTGGGCCTCAAGACGCCGCCCGAAGGGCTGGGCGCCAAGATCGACAGCATCATCCAAGCAAAAGCAGAACAGACAGGAAAGGCCGACGCGGCATGACCATGATTATCGACTGCCACGGCCATTATACCGTGCTGCCCAAGGGGCATGACGCCTGGCGCGAGGAGCAGAAGGCGGCATTCAAGGCGGGCGTGCCGGCCCCCGCCTATCCCGACATCAGCGATGCCGAAATCCGCGAGACGATCGAGGCGAACCAGTTGCGCCTGATCAAGGAACGTGGCGCCGACCTCACCATCTTCTCGCCGCGCGCTTCGGCCATGGCCCCCCATGTCGGCGACGCGGCGGTGGCGAAGGAATGGGCGATGCGCTGCAACGACCTGATCGCGCGCGTTGTCGGCCTGTTCCCCGAAAGTTTCGTCGGCGTGTGCATGCTGCCCCAGTCGCCCAAGGCGGACATGGCGAACAGCATTGCCGAGCTGGAACGCTGCGTCGACATGGGCTTTATCGGCTGCAACCTCAATCCCGATCCGGGCGGCGGCCATTTCCAGCATCCGCCGCTGACCGACAAATATTGGTATCCCTTCTACGAGAAGATGGTCGAGCTGGACGTGCCGGCGATGATCCATGTGTCGGGCAGCTGCAATCCGGCGATGCACGCGACCGGCGGCTATTATATCGCGGCCGACACCATCGCCTTCATGCAGTTGCTGGAGGGCGACCTGTTCAGGGATTTCCCGACCCTCAAGTTCATCATCCCACATGGCGGCGGCGCGGTGCCCTATCATTGGGGCCGCTATCGCGGTCTGGCCGACATGCTGAAGAAGCCCGACCTGTCGACCCATCTGATGAACAACATCTTCTTCGACACATGCGTCTATCATCAGCCGGGCGTCGACCTGCTGGCCGACGTGATCGACAACAAGAATATCCTGTTCGGGTCGGAAATGGTCGGCGCGGTGCGCGGCATCGATCCCACCACGGGCCATTATTTCGACGATACCAAGCGCTATGTCGACGCGCTGGACATCAGCGAGGGCGAGCGTGCCGCGATCTTCGAGGGCAATGCCCGCCGGGTCTTCCCCCGGCTCGACGCGCAATTGAAGGCGCGCGGCCTGTAAACCTATCCCCGCGGAGGGGCGCATCCATCCCTCGGTCCTTTGTTGGAAGGAAGGGCCGGGGGATGGATGCCAAGAGAGGATGAGATGAGCATCGATATCCACGAATATCTCGCCGAGTTCGACGATATCCCCGGCACCCGCGTCTATACGGCGGCGCGGGCGCGTCAGGGCTATTGGATGAACCAGTTCGCGATGAGCCTGATGAAGGCGGAAAACCGCGTCCGCTGGCTGGCCGGCGAGCGCGCTTATATCGACGAATGGCCGATGACCGAGGCGCAGAAACAGGCGATCCTGGACCGCGACTATAATCGTTGCCTGGACCTGGGCGGGAACATCTATTTCCTCGCCAAGGTGTTCTCGACCGACGGCCTCAGCTTCCTGCAGGCGGTCGGCACCATGACCGGGATGAGCCCGGAAGACTATCAGGCGATGATGATCGCCGGCGGCCGCTCGCCTCAGGGCGTCCGCTCCATCAAGGAGAAACGCTGATGGCCCGCATCACTGCCGGCGTCGCCACCAGCCATGTGCCCGCCATCGGCGCTGCCATGGATCTGGGCAAAACCGCCGAACCCTATTGGCAGCCTTTGTTCGCCGGCTATGACTGGTCGCGGCAATGGATCGCGCAGGAAAAGCCCGATGTCGTGATCCTGGTCTATAATGACCATGCCTCCGCCTTCGACATGAAGATCATCCCAACCTTCGCGATCGGCTGTGGCGAACGCTACAAGCCGGCCGACGAGGGCTGGGGGCCGCGCCCGGTGCCCGACGTGATCGGCGAGCCGGACCTGGCCTGGCATATCGCCCAGAGCCTGATCCTCGATGAATTCGACATGACCATCATCAACGAGATGGATGTCGACCATGGCCTGACCGTGCCGTTGAGCCTGATGTTCGGCCAGCCCGACGCCTGGCCGTGCCGGGTGATCCCGGTCGCGGTCAATGTCGTCACCTATCCGCCGCCGTCGGGCAATCGCTGCTGGCGGCTGGGCGAGGCGATCGCCCGCGCAGTCGACAGCTTCCCCGAGGATCTCAACGTGCAGATCTGGGGCACGGGCGGCATGAGCCACCAGCTTCAGGGGCCGCGCGCCGGCCTCATCAATGCCGAGTGGGACAATCGTTTCCTCGACCTGATGAGCCAGAGCGACGATGGCGAGGCGCTGCGCGCGATCGAGCATATCGAATATCTGCGCGAGACCGGGTCCGAAGGGATCGAGATGGTCATGTGGCTGATCATGCGCGGCGCGCTGGGCGACAAGGTCCGGCCGCTGCACCGCCATTATCATGTTCCCGCTTCCAACACCGCGGTCGGGCACCTGGTGCTCGAACCCGCCCGCTAACCTGTCCTAGGAGAATATCATGCGTATTGCCCTCGCCGGTGCCGGCGCCTTTGGCGAAAAGCATCTTGATGGCCTCAAGAATATCGACGGCGTCACCGTCACCTCGATCATCGGCCGCGAACTGGAGGCGACGAAGAAGGTCGCCGAGAAATATGGCATCGGCCATGTGACGACCGACCTCAACGAAACGCTGGCGCGCGACGATGTCGACGCGGTGATCCTGTGTACGCCGACCCAGATGCATGCGGAACAGGCGATCGCCTGCATGAATGCGGGCAAGCATGTCGAGGTGGAAATCCCGCTCGCCGACAGCTGGGCCGATGCGCAGGCGGTGCTGGCCAAGCAGAAGGAAACCGGCCTTGTCTGCATGGTCGGCCATACCCGCCGCTTCAACCCGTCGCACCAGTTCGTCCACAACCGCATCCAGGCGGGCGAATTCAACGTCCAGCAGATGGACGTGCAGACCTATTTCTTCCGCCGCAAGAACATCAATGCCAAGGGCGAGCCGCGGTCGTGGACCGACCATCTCCTGTGGCACCATGCCGCGCATACGGTCGATCTGTTCGCCTATCAGGCGGGCAAGATCGTCGCCGCCCATGCGATGCAGGGGCCGATCCATCCGGAACTGGGCATCGCCATGGACATGTCGATCCAGCTCAAGAGCGAGACCGGCGCCATCTGCACCCTGTCGCTGAGCTTCAACAATGACGGGCCGCTTGGCACCTTCTTCCGCTATATCGGCGATACCGACACCTATATCGCGCGCTACGACGATCTGGTGAACGGCAAGGAAGAGCCGATCGACCTGGCCGGCGTCGCCATCTCGAACAATGGCATCGAGTTGCAGGACCGCGAGTTCATCAGCGCGATCCGCGAGGGGCGGGAACCCAACAGCTCGGTCGCCAAGGTGTTCGACTGCTATCGCGTGCTGGGCGAACTGGAAACGCAGCTCGCCGGCTGATTCCGATCCCTTCGGGGGCGCAAGGGGGCGTGGATGGCGACAGGCCGTCCACGCCCTTTGTTTTTGACAAGGTGCAGTGATGCTGGCGCATCAGCACCTTGCGACGCTCAAGCGCCGCGCGGGCTTGGTGTTACCGATCGATCAGCGGATGGCGCAGGTGCAGATCGTCCAGCAGCGTCTCGATCACCGATATCTCGCCTGCCGTGCCGCTCGGCGTGAAGGCCCAGTTGCAATGGGGATGGGTGGCGCGGCTGTAGATTCGGACCGGACCGATCGCCTTGCGCCAATGATGCTTGCTCTTGCCATGGGCGATCACCAGTCGCGCGATCATCATGTCGATCAGCCGGTCAGACGTCATCGTCCCACCCCTCGATCCCGTCCGCATCGCGATTGCCCGACCAGCTGACCGGGCTGTCCAGATAGGCTTCCAGCTCGCGCCAGTGCCGATCCCAGCCGGGGCCGCGCCGCGCTTCGGGCACCTGCCGTTCCACCAGCCAGCGGGCGCGGGCCACGGGATTGCCCGCCGGGGCGCGCAGCCGGTCGAGGATGGCGCGGATGCTCTGCTGATCGTCGGTCATGATGACCGCCTGATAGGCGGCGACTTTCCCGCGTTCAAGTGAGCATCCGCGCGCGTTCCGCTTATTGTTCGGTTGACAGCGTGACCGGCCCGATCAGTCCCGACGGACACAGCGGCGCATCGGGGCGATAGGTGGGGGCGGCGGTGAAGGTTACCTTCTGTGCGCCGGGCTGCTGGTCGCCGATCAGGCGGTTGACCCACAGGTTCGCGACCTTCACCTCGATCGCGTTGCGGCCGGGCTTCACCAGCCTGCCGACGTCCAGCCGATAGGGGGCGAACCAGCTTGTGCCCGCGACCTGGCCATTGACCCGCACCTCCGCGACGTCACCGACGCTGCCCAGATCAAGCCACAGCGGCGCACCGGCTTTGGCGCCCTTGGGCAGGGTAAAGCTGCTGGCATAGGTCGCCTCGCCGGAGAAATAGCGCACGCCCGGATCGCTGCTCTTGTCGAGCGCCGTGAGCGTCGGCATCGCAATCTCGGCCGGCGCGCCGCGACCCGGCTGGAAGCGTATGGTCCAGGGCTGCGACAGGGTGGCGACCGGCTTCACCGCCGCCGGCGCGATCGTCCGGCCGGGCGACTGCGCCGGCTTGCGGAACAGGATGAAGAAGGCATCCTCCGGCCCGACATCGAGCGGGACCACCGTGTCGCTGCCCTCGGTCCGGTAGGATAGCGGCGCGGCGCTGCCGTCGATCGCGCGCCAGATTTCCGGCTGGCGACCGGTGACGCGGAAGCGCGCCTCGACATGCTCCGCCTGCGCCTTGCCATTGGTCACGAAATAAAGGTCGCCATCGGGCAGGGCGCGGTGGAGGAAGCGATAGGCACCGGCATCGCCGCTGCCGGTCACGCGGAAATCGGCGCCGGTGCCCGTGCCGGCAAGCGCGGTGTCGACATCGGCGCTGGCGATCACCTTGCCCTTGCCGACAGGTTGGCCGCTCCACAGCTTCGCCACCAGCGCGCGGAAGGCGGCGGGATCATCCTGCAGGCCGGGCGCGCGGTCGGGCGCGGTGCCGATCAGGGTAGCGCCAGCCTCGACCAGCGCGGCGATGCGCTGCAGCGTGGCAAGCGTCATCACCTTGCTCGATCCGCCCAGATACAGCGCCTTGTAGCGCGCCTTGCCGGCGATCAGGTCGCCATCCTGCACCGACGCCTTGGTTGCCAGAATCTCGGCATTGACGAAGTCATAGGCATAATCCTTGGGCAGGTCCGCCGGCACGCCATGTTCGAACAGCGCGGTGATCGGCGCATCCTCGCCATAGAAATAGGCGATGTCGGCATGGTCGCGGCCCTGCTGCAACAGGAAGCCGGTGCGTGCCATATAATCGACCCAGGGCTTGGCCATATTGGCCCAGCTTTCGTGGCGGTTGAAATATTGGCCGAAGATCATGAGGCTGAGGCCCGGCACCTTGTCATCCACCGGCTGGTGGACGGAGGTGTGGACGATCGGCCGGTTGACGCCGGACACGAATTCCAGGTCGATCACGCGCTTGAGGTCGGCCGGAGCAAAGGCCCAGGGGGCGAAGGCCGACGTCATGCTTTCGGCCGACACGATATTCTGGCCATAGATATGGGCAACCGATGCCGCGCCCTTCATGTCGCCGATCAGGGTCGGGCGCGGCGCGCTGCCGCGATTGAAGGTCCACATTGCCGCCATCGGCACATCGGTATGCGCGCGCATGGCAAGGTCGTCGCCCAGCACCGGCCGGCCATTTTCCAGCGCCTCGCCATAGACGGTCAGGCCATGCTCATGCGCGACCTGCGCCACCGTGCCATAATGGGCGTCGGCCAGCAGGTCGGCCAGGGTCTGGCGATAATCATGCAGGAAGGCGTCGCTGCGCGCCGCCGATCCCACCACTGCGCCGGTCAGCGTCGGCAGGAAGGGGACGGGATCATAGCCGCGCCGCGCCTTGAACTCCTCCACCATGCGCGGTGTCCAGTTGGATGCGCCCACCTCGATACTGTCGGTCAGCAGCGCGCTGATGCCCTTCTTGCCGATCCAGTCGGCGCCGACCGTATCGCGATACATGGCAAGATAGGTTTCGAGATAGCGGCGCACGGCGGCCGCATCATATTTGTCGACCTCCAGCCCGGTGGCTTCGGGCGTGGCGGGATGGTTGGTCTTGCCGGTCAGCGACCAGCCCATGCGGACGATGCGCCAGCGCGTGCCCCTGGGCGCGGTCCAGTCGAGCGTGCCGTCGGGGCGCAGCCGGTCGGTCAGGTCGATGACCCTGGCCGGATCGATCGCCGGTGCATCGGCCGGACCCATGCTCAGACGGTTATAATCGGATGCGATGGCATAGCCGGCCTTCGCTTCAAACTGGTCGATCCGCGCCTCGGCCGACAGGCGCAGGTCGCCGATGCCCAGCGTCGGGCTGGCAGGGCGGCCGAACACGTCGATCATCACCGCGCCGGGCGCGCCATCGCCCAGGCCCGGCGACTTGGCGGCGTCGTTGGGCGACAGGACCAGCCGGAAGCGCTGCGCCGTGATGGGCGCGAAGCTGGTGGTGGAGGCGACTTCGGTCAGCGAGAAGCGACCGAGCGGCTGCCAGCCCTGCGCCGTTTCCGCCTCGATCGTCGGACGATAGGCGGGGTCGCCGAAGGGCGGGCGGGCATGGGGCACGAACAGGCTGGCCGATCGCACCGTGACGGGCTCGCCATAATCGAGGATCAGCGTGCCGGGATGCGCTTCATCGCCCTTGGCCATCTGCGCCACGGTTTCCAGATCGCTGTCGCCCAGCGCCGCGGCGCCCGCGATCGGCTGGCCATTGGCGTCGAGGATGCGGGGCGTCGGCAAGGGCACCGCTGCAATCGGATAGGCCAGCACCCGGGCCTCGCCATAGGCGCGCGGCTGGTCCGGTATCTCCGCGTCGCCCGCCAGCGGATCGCTGAACTTCGCGCTCTGGAAGGCGCCGGTCACATTGGACGGGGCGGGCAGGGCGCCCTTGACCCGCTGGCCGCCCTCGACCTCGGTTTCGGTCCAGACCAGCTTCTTCATCGCGTCCTGCGGCTTGACCCAGGGACCGCCGGTCTCGCTCCAGCCCGGCGACGCCGCGATCGCGAATTCCAGCCCCTTGGCATCGGCGGTCTGCACCGCATGGCGGAACGCATCCTTCCAGCCATCGGTCATATAGACCAGCCGTTCCTTGACGATCTGCGGCGTCTGCAGATTGGCGTCGAAATTCTGCACCCCGCCAATGCCGATGCGCGCCAGCCAGTCGAGATCCTTGTCGATCCCGTCCTTGGTCACATTGCCGTTCAGCCAATGCCACCAGACGCGGGGCCGGGCCGACTGGGGCGGATTGTTGAAACCGTCGGCCAGATCGTCGGCCTGGGCGGGCATGGCGAGTACGGTGCCGGCCAGCAGCATGGCGAGACGCAGGGAACGGAAGGTCATCGGGGCGATCCTCTATTTCAAATGATTTGGGCGGATGACAGCATCCGCCGCAGCGCCAGACTGGCGACCAGCGCACCGAGCGCGCCGCCATAGGCAATCTTGATGGCCAGCGCGGCGCCCCAGCCGATCGGCGGCAGGCCACCGGCCGCGAGCGCAAACAGCCCGCCCACCGCGGCACCGGCGAGCGCAAAGCCGGCGGCGCGCAGCAGGATCGGCCGCAGGGCGCCACCGACCCGTTTGCGCGCGATCAGCGCCGGGACGAGCGCGCTCATCAGCGCAACGGCAATGCTCTGCGGCACGAAATCCAGCGCCAGCCGATCCGGCACCGCCCAGGCCAGCGGGCGCGGCTGGGTGCCGAATAGGGCAAGGAAGAAGGCCAGGCTCAGCGCGCCATTGATGCCGACGCTGATCGCCGCTTCCCGCCGGATCGAGACGGCGCCGGTCATTGTCCCGCCTTTGGGGTCAGCAGGCCGCGCATGTCCATCCAGCTCAGAAATTGCGGCAGCAGGCCCATGGTCGTGGTGCCCGGCTTGCCCATGCCGAAGCCATGGTCGCCGCGCTCATAGGCATGGAGTTCGACCGGCACATGCGCCCGGCGCCAGCTTTCGACCAGCGCATAAGAGGGATTGGGGAACAGGCTGTCGTCATTGGCGATCGCCGCGAACATCGGCGGCGCGTCGGCGGGGACATTGCGCGCCAGCATCGGGCCATAGACATAGCCGATAAAGGACGGGCGATCCGCGCCCTTGCCGTCCAGCGTGGCGTTCATGACGGTCATGGCGCCGGCGGAAAAGCCGATCATGCCGACCCTGCTCGGATCTACGCCCCATTTGCTTGAGTTTGCGCGGACCAGTTTGAGCGCGGCGAGCGCGTCCAGCGTGGCGCGCGGTTCGCTGATCGTTGGCGGGACGTTGGGATCGCGCAGCGAATCCGCCATGCGCTTGCCCATATAGGCGGATGCCTCGGCCGTGTCGGCCGGGGTCTGGTTCAGCCGATATTTGAGGACGAAGGCGGCGACGCCATGATCGGCCAGCCAGCGCGCGACATTCCAGCCCTCATGATCCATCGCCAGCAGCATGAAGGCGCCGCCGGGCGCAACCACGACCGCCGCGCCGGTCGCCTTGGCCGGATCGGGCAGGATCGGCGTGATGGTCGGCACGGTGACGTTGCGCACGGCGAGGTCATCGCCGAAACGCACCCAATTCTCGGCCGATCCCTTGGGCGCCTTCAGATCAGGATAGAGCGGGATGGCATCGGGTTCGGCCGGAGCCTGCGCTGGCACGGGTGTCGGCATCTGGGCGATGGCGGGCGAGGCCAGCAACAGGGGGAGCAGGGCGAGGCGCTTCATGGCGATCTTTCCCGTCAGAGCGCGTTGCGGCGGGCGATCGCGCCATAGACGGCGGCGCTGGGCTTGGCCGTGCGGGCGAAGGTCACCGGATCGACGCTGTGCAGCCCGAATTTGGGCTTGTAGCCGAAGATCCACTCGAAATTGTCGAGCAGCGACCAGTGGCAATAGCCCAGCACCGGCACGCCATCGTCGATCGCGGCCTTGAGCCCCGCCAGCGCTTCGGGAATGAACTTCGCGCGGACCGCATCATCGTCGCTGCCCACGCCATGTTCGGACACCAGGATCGGCACGCCGGTCGCCTCATGGGCAAAGCGCACCGCGCCGCCGAGCGAGGGCGCCCAGACTTCGGTGCCGGACCAGTTGACGGCCGATCCCTTGGGCGCGGGCAGGCGGCCCTTGTCGCCCCACAGGGCGCGCTCATAATTCTGGACACCGATGAAATCGTCGCCCTTCGCAATCTCCAGCCAGTTGCCGTAAAGCTGCTTGCGCATGGTATCGCGCACCGAATGGGCGCCGACCGCCTGATCATCCATCAGCGCCAGCGAGAAGCCGACCGGCAGGTCGCCGCGCACCGCCTTGATCGCGGCCTTGCCGGCCTTGTGCGCGGCTTCGAGGCCGGTCTGGAGCGCGGGCAGATCGTCGAAGCCGGCGACATTGGCACAGACATATTTGGGCACGCCCAGCCGCTTGGCGGCGGTTTCCAGCGTCAGTTTCTGGATGTCCCACACCTGCTGGGGCAGCATCGGCTTCAGGAGCAGCAGGATATTGGGTTCGTTGAAGGTGATGGCGCTGGCGATGCCCTGGCCCAGCGCGCGCATCGCCTTGTCGCAATAGCGGGCGAAAAGCTGCGCGCTTTCCGGGTTGGTCCAGCCGCCCTGGGCGCTGAACCAGCGCGGCGCGGTGAAATGGCTGAAGGTGACGATCGGCGCCAGACCACGCGCATGGCAGCCGTCGATCACCGCCTTGTAATGATCGAGCATCGCCTGGGAGAAGAGACCCTTTTCCGGCTCGATCCGCGCCCATTCGATGCCGAAGCGATAGGCATTGAGGCCCATGGCCTTGACCAGGTCGAGGTCGGTTTCCCACAGCGCGAAGCTGTTGCAGGCGTCGCCCGAGGGCTGGGCAAAGACGGTCGGCTGCTGATTTTCCACGAACCACAGGTCGCTGGCGATATTATTGCCCTCGACCTGATGCGGCGCGGTGGCCGCGCCCCAGTAGAAGGTCTCGGGGAAATTGGGGTTGGCGCTCTTGCGCGCGGCGATGGCAGGGGCGGCCATCAGCGCAGCGCCGGTAGCCAGAAGGGTGCGGCGATCCAGCATATCCGTCTCTCCTATTGTTGATTGTCAGGCAGTGGTTTCGCGCACGAAGGCGCAGATTTCTTGCAACAGCCGCCGGTCGGCGGTGCCCAGATGCATGGCCATGCTATAATGATTATGGCCTGACTGGATGAAGGCGCGGGGCATGGCGCCATGGCGCGCCAGCCGGTCCTGCAACAGGCTCAGGAACTCGGCCTGGAAGCGGGGCGGGTCGAACTCGGCGCAGGCGATCAGCAGCGGCAGGTCGGTCGAAGCAATGGCTTCCAGCGGCATGCGATCCGGGTAGATCGAAGCATCGCCATAATAGAGCATGTCGCGTTGATCGAGCGGGGTATAGCCGTAGAGACCCGACAGCAGCACGGCAGCGCGAACGGCGTCCGATCCGGCAAGTTTCAGATAGCCTGCGACATGGACGGCGCCGGCCGACGTGCCCATCAGGACGATGCGATCGGCATCGCCGCCATGCGCGGCGGCATGATCCTTGAGCCAGCCGACGACCGCCGCGACATCTTCCGCCCCGGCCGGCCAGCCATGGTCGGGGGCAAGGCGATAATTGATGACGACGCCCAGAAACCCGGCCTGCGCCGCCATCCGGCCGACATTGGCATTGGGCCAGGCGTCGGCACTGCCCTTGTCACCTTTCAGAAAACCGCCGCCATGGACGAAGACCAGAATGGGGGCAGGGGCATCGCCCTTGGGGGCATAGAGGTCGAGCCGGTGGCGGGCGTCCGGGCCATAGGCGATGTCGGCCTGCGTCACCGGAACCGCCGCCGCCAGCGCTGCCTGCTCGGCATCGAACAGCGCCCGGCACTGGCCGAGTATGTCCGGTCCCAGATCGGTGCCCAGTGCGGCGATGGCGTCCCTGATCGGCTTCATATGTCCCCTCTGGCCAGAAGGATTAGGAAAAAAGACGGGACGCCACCAGCGGCGCCCCGCCTCGGGAGGATCAGAATTTCGCGTCCAGGCTGATGCCGATCTGGCGGAAGGACTGCGGGCCATAGATGGCGCCGATATTCTGCTCGCCCTGGTCGGTGGTGTAGGGGAAGTCGCTCTGCATCAGCGAAGGCTCATGCACGTTGAACAGGTTGCGACCGAAGATCGCGACGCTGTAGCGATCGTCATCGGTGCGCAGGCCGATGCGGCCGCCGACCAGCCAGTGCGAACGGAAGGTGGTTTCGTCGTTCGAATTGGCTTCGTAGCGCACCTTCGACTTCCACACCGTATCCGCCGCCAGGAAGCCCTTCAGGCGGCTCGTGACCGGCGCTTCATATTCGCCTGACAGGGTGAACTTGTACTTGGGCGCATAGGCGAGCTGGCTGCCGCCGATATTGGTGCCATCGGTGCCGATGAAGCCGCCCGGATAGGTCGCCTTGGCATAGATGAAGCCGGTGTTGAGCGACAGGCCGTCGAAGACCTTGCCGAAGAAGTTGATTTCCGCGCCGCGCGACTTCACGCCGTTGATGTTGGTCTGGACGCAGGAGATGACCGCGGTGCTGTCCACCGTGCACTGCTGCGCCTGGAAATTTTTGATCTTGCTGTAGAAGACGTTGAGGTCCGCGACCCAGCCGCCGAACAACGTGCTCTTGAGGCCCAGTTCATAGGCGGTCGGGATTTCCGGCTGCACGACGAAGGGCTTGGCCGGCGCCGAGGGGATGGCGATCTGGCCGCCCTTGAACCCGCGCGAGGCGGTCGCATAGACCATGGTGTCGTTGGCCAGGTCATATTGCGCGCCGAGGCGCCAGGAGAATTTTTGGACGTCCAGCACGGTGCGGCTGAACGGATCGGTGGGGGTGAAATAGTCGTAGCGGTCCATCGACAGGCGATCGGTGGTGTAACGGCCACCCGCGATCAGCCGCAGCGCGGGCGACAGGTGGAAGGTGCCCTGGCCGAACACGGCGAGCGATTCATCCTGAATGTCGATGTCGGCGCCGGGGTTGCGCACGATCGGGATGACGAGGCCGGGGAAGGGCACGACCGACACCGCCAGCGTTTCGGGATCGCGGGTCTGCTTCTGGTTCGAATAGAAGACGCCGGCAGTATATTCCAGGAACTGGTCGGCAGGCGAGCTGACGCGCAATTCCTGGGTGAAGAGGCTCAGGCGCCGGTTGGTCGGGCCATTGGCGACCTGCAATTCCAGCGGATCGCCGCGGAACACGTTGGTCGCCGCGCCATAGCCGGTCTCGTTCGACTTGCGATAGGCGGTGATGGAGGTCAGCGTGAAGGGATCGGCCTCATAATCGACCTGCAGCGATCCGCCATAATTTTCGGTATGGCCGACATAGCTGTCATCGCTGCAATAGTCGCGATTGCCTTCGCCCGGCGTCACGCCACAGCTGGCAAGCCGGGCGGTGATGCCGGTGGTGTCGGCCAGCAGGCCACCCAGCGCCGTGCCCGGACCGCTGGTCTTGACGAAGGTGAAGAAGTCGCCGCCATTTTCGATCCGGCTCTTGGTATAGTCGCCGATCACATTGACGGTCAGGCGATCGGTCGGCTCCCACAGGAAGCGGCCGCGAATGCCGTAGCGATCGGTGTCATTATAATCGCCGGTGCTGGCGTTGCGGTTCGGCCCCTGGCGGAAATTGGCGACGCCCGACAGGCGGATCGCGGCGTTGGTGGCCAGCGGGATGTTGACCATGCCCTGTACGATCTGGTTGCCGAACTTGGACCCCAGCGTGCCGGCATCCGACAATTCGGTGCGGACGCGGGCGGCAAAGCCGGTCGGATCGGGCGCATTGGTGGTGATGTTGATGACGCCGGCCGATGTGGTGAGGCCGAACAGCGTGCCCTGCGGCCCCTTGAGCACTTCGATCCGGCTGACGTCGAACAGGTCGGAGATATTGGCGTTGCCCTGGCTCACCTGGTCGACGACCACGCCGACCGATGCGACCGCGCCGGCCGAGAAGGTCTGGGTGCCGATGCCGCGGATCGACCCGCCGCCGCCGGTATTCTGGCCGGGCGCCTGCTGGATTTCCAGGCTCGGCGCGATGCGGTTGAGGTCGTTCATCGTGTTGACCTGCTGCCGTTCCAGCTGGGCGGCATTGGCCACGGTGATGGAAATCGGCACCTCGGTCACCTTCTCCGCCTTGCGCTGGGCGGTGACGATGATGTCGGAATCGTCCGCCGGCTGGGCGGCCTGTTCCGGTGCGGGCGCGTCCTGTGCGAAGGCCGGCGCGGCGATCGCGATGGCGCTCGCGCTGGCGAGGGCCGCAATGGTGATGTGAATGTTACGCATGGTCTGTCCTCCCCCGGTATGCGGGTTGATGATTGTTATTGTTCGTCGATGATGCGGTTGCTGAGCGTGCCGATGGTGCCGATGGTCACTTCGACCTTGTCGCCGGCCTTCATGTAGAGCGGCGGGGTGCGCTTATCGCCGACGCCGCCGGGCGTGCCGGTGGCAATCACGTCGCCGGGGCTCAAGGGCGTGAAGGCGGTGACATATTCGATGACCGTGGGAATATCCCAGATCATGTCGCTGACCGGCTGGTCCTGCACCAGTTCGCCATTGAGGCGGGTCTGGACGCGCAGCGCGGCAAGATCGTCAATCTCTTCGGGCGTCACCAACGCCGGGCCGAAGCCACCGGTGCCGGGAAAGGTCTTGCCCGGCGTGAACTGGATATTGTGGCGCTGCCAGTCGCGCGCACTGCCATCGTTGAACGCGGCATAGCCGGCGACATAGTCCCAGGCATCCGCGGCCGCGACCTTGTGCGCGGGCTTGCCGATCACCAGCGCCAGTTCGCCTTCATAGTCGAAGCGTTCGGTCACGGCCGGCTTCACCATCGGCTGGCCGTCGGCGATCAGGCTGTCGGCATAGCGCACGAAGATCGCCGGATGCGCCTTCTGCTCGCGGCCGGTTTCCTTGACATGCTCGGCATAGTTGAGGCCGACGCACAGGATCTTGGCGGGATCGGGGATCACCGGCAGCAGCACGACATCGGCGGCGGCATAGGATGCGCCATCGGCCAGGCCCGACAGGCTGCCGTCGGTCAGCGCGGCCTTGAGGCTCGGCGCCGCATCGGTTGCCAGTTCGACGATCGTCTCGCCCTCGATCCGGCCGAAGCTGGGGGTGCCGTCGGGACGGCGGAAACTGACATAGCGCATCAGGCTTGTTCCTCGTTGATCAGGTCCAGCGGCCGGGCATCCCAGTCGCGGCGATGGCGGAATTTCTCTTCGGCGGCGCGCAGGCCGGCGAAGTCCTTGTCGGACATGCCCCACTGGTCGATCCGGCCCTCGGGCCAGGTCCAGTCCTCCGGCGCGCCCGGCTGATAATCCTCGGCCACCTTTTCCACGGCGGTCGAAAATTCGATCACCGGGCCAAAGGGGGCGATGAAATAGGCAAAGACATTGGCGCCCGGACCATGGCGACCCGGCCCCCAGGCGGGGACCATGTCATGGTCGCGCAACCGGCCGATGCCGCGCATCACTGCGTCCATGTCCGCCATTTCGAAGGCGATATGGTTGAGCGAGGGGAAGCCGGCGCGGGCGAAGGCGGTCGAATGATGCGAGTCATTGCAGCGCACGAACACCATGCCCTTGGTCCGGTCCGACACGCGAAAGCCCAGCGCCTGCTCGACCAGATGGCCGGTTGCCTCTGCGTCGGCGCTGTTGAAGACGACATGGGTCAGCTTCACCGGCAGGTCGGCGCCTGCGATCGGCGCGACTTCCTCGGCATCGACCAGGAAGCGGAGCAATTCGCCCTCGGCCAGTTCGACGATGATGCCATGGCCGCCGCCCGGATCTGCCGACACGGTGGGTGTCGCGGGCAGGCCGGCGGCGGTGACGCTGCGCTTCAACTGCTCCAGCCGGTCGGCGGTGCAGACGAAGGTGGTGGAGCGCACATAGGTGTCCGCCGATTCCGCCAGCGCGACCAGATAGGGATAGCTGCCCGACCCGCGCAGATAATGGGTTTCGCCTTCGATTGCCGCCGGGGCCATGCCCCAGATGTCGGTGAGGAAGGCAGCGGCCTCTGCCGCATGGGGCAGCGCCAGTTCGATGCTGCGCAGCTTCATTTTCTGTCTCCGTGGAAAAGTCCGGCGGCGTCAATGCCGGCGATGGCGCAGGCCTCGTCGCATTCGCCGGTGTCGCCGCTGATGCCGACCGCGCCGATCAGCCCGCCGTCTGCATCGCGGATCAGCACGCCGCCCGGCGAGAAGGCCATCTGGCCGGTGGCGGCGGCGATGCTCTGGAAAAAGACAGGGTTGGACGCGGCGCGGGTGGCCAGCACCCGCGTATCCGCGCCCATCCCCAGCGCACCCGAGGCTTTGGCCTTCGCGATGTCGAAACGGAACAGGCTGGCGCCATCTTCGCGGGCAAAGGCGACCGGATGGGCGCCGGCATCCAATATGATGACGGCCAGCGGCTGGGCGCCATCGGCGCGCGCCTTGGCGAGCGCGGCGTCGATGATGGCACGGGCCTGCGCAAGCGAGAGGGTCATGCCGCAATCTCCTGCCGGGCGGTGCCGGCGATCAGCGCGTCGCGCCGGGGGATCAGCTCTGCGGGCTTGCCGGTGCCGAAGACATAATGGTCGGGGCGGACCAGCACCGCCTCGGCACCGCGCGCGTCGAGCCAGTCGGCGACATGGCCGTCATCGCCCAGATCAGCGACATCGACGACGGTCACGTCACCGCCGACAACCGGCTGGCGGGTGAACAGGCGCCAGCCATCGCCGGTCACATCGTCCAGCAGCCGGTCGCCGACGCGCGGCTGGATGAAGCGTTCGCCCGCACCCGGCGTTCCGGTGGCGATGATGCCGGTGGCGATGGCGGGGATCAGGTCGGCGGCGGTGCCGCTCTGGGCGCCCTTGGCGGCTTCGCGCAACTGATGGTCGCGCGCGGCGGCGGCGTCGGGATCGAGCACGCAGATATAGCGGCCCGCGCCCACGGCGGCGGAGATGACGGCGCGGACATGGGGATCGCGTTCGGGCTGATAGCTGTCGAGCAGGCTCTCGGGCGCCTTGCCCGCCAGCACCAGTTCCAGCTTCCACGCCAGGTTCGCGGCATCGCGCAGGCCATGACACATGCCCTGGCCGAAAAAGGGCGGCGTCTGGTGCGCGGCATCGCCGGCCAGGAAGACGCCGCCCTGCCGCCACCGCTCGGCGATCAGTCCATGGAAACGATAGGTGGCCGCACGCACGATCCTGTGCGGCACGCCGTCAAGATAGGGGGCGACGAGCGCAGCCACGGCATCGGGCTGCATCATCGCCTGATCATCCTCGCCGGGCAGCAGCATGAATTCCCAGCGGCGGTGATTGCCGCGCCCCGGCACGATGGTGGCCGGGCGCCTGGGATCGCACATCATCACCGACAATTTCTGCAGGTCGGCGGCGTCCGGCACGCCCCACAGGTCGGGGAAGCGGACCGGGCCGTCGACTTCGGCATCGACCACCAGCCAGGGTTCCTCGAAATCGAGATCGTCGAGGCCGATGTCGAGCGCCTTGCGCACCGCGCTGCGCGCGCCGTCGCAGGCGATGACATAGCGGGCGCGGACCTGTTCCTCGCCGGCGTCCGATCGCAGCGTCAGGGTGACGCCGTCCTTGTCCTGCACCAGCGCCTCGAACGCGGTGCCCAGCGACAGCTCGACATTGGGATAGACGTCCAGCGCGTCGCGCAGATGGTCTTCCAGTTCGGGCTGGTAGAAGAAATAGTCGTTGGACCAGCTAAAGGGGCGGGGGCGGCCGACCGTGCCCATGTAGCGGATCACGCCATGATCGGCGCCGACATGCAGATGCCCCTCGGTATCGCGCATGTCCGGCGCGACCCGGTCGATGACGCCGGCCGACTGGAACAGGCGCATCATCTCATGGTCCAGATGGACCGCACGGGGCAGGGGATAGGGGTTGGCCTCGCGCTCGATCACCAGGACCGAGACGCCCGCCTTCCCAAGTAAATTGGCCGCAAAGGCCCCCACCGGCCCGCAGCCGATGATCGCAACGTCGAACATGAAAGCGTCTTTCTGGTCAGACCGTCAGGGGCTCGGGCACGGGGGATTTGTGCATCCGCCCGCCCAGCATGATCATCTTGATATTGGCCGCATCCTGCAGCAGGCGGACGTCCCTGGTCGGATCGCCCTCGACCAGCAGCAGGTCGGCGAGATAGCCCGGCTTCACCTGACCGACGGGCTGGTCCATCAGCTCGCCGCCCAGCATGGTGGCGGCGTGCAGCGCCTCGGCCGGGGTGAAGCCATAATAGGTGACGAAATGCTCCAGGTCGCGGGCGTTGCGGCCATGGGGGTTGAAGGGGAAGCCATAGTCGCCGCCGGGCAGGACACGCACGCCGCGCGCCTTCAATTTGGGCACCAATGTCTTTTCCAGTTCCAGCCGCTCGGCCGCGCTCGCTTTCATCGACGCCATATTGATATGGGGCGGCGGATTGGCCTCCAGCGCGGCGACCGATACGCCGGGGCCGGGGGCGTAGAAGATGGCGTCCTTCTTCGCCGCCATGGCGTCGACCGCCGCGTCATCCGCGAAGGAGCAATGATAGAGGATGCGGGCACCCGCTTCGAGCGCCAGGTTGATGGCGCGCGGGCTATAGGCATGGGTCGCGATCCACAGGCCGGCTTCTCTCGCCGCCTCGCCGGCCGCGATCATTTCCTCGTCAGTGTAGAGGATATCCTGCGACGATCCGGGCTTGAGCGCATCTTCGCCCGAAATCACCAGCTTGAGCGACTTGACGCCCTCCGCCGCGCAATAGGCGACGAAGGCACGCATCGCTTCGGGCCCCCGCCCGTTGAACACATCACCGGTCTCGACCCCTCCCTCGCCTTCCGGGCTGCGCTCCAGCGTGGAGGGCACCAGGCGCGGACCGGGCGTTTCGCCCGCCGATATGGCGCGGGCGAGTTCCGGCTCGATCTGGTCGCCCAGCGCGCCGGCCGAATAGAGGCTGGTATAGCCATGGTCGAGCAGCACGCGGGCATTGCGCCAGGCGGCGACCTTCAGTTCCTCGGGCGGCAGGATGAACTGATGATAGATTTTCTCGACCGAGCTGCCCCAGGTCAGATGGGTATGGGCGTCGACCATGCCGGGCATCAGCGTCGCGCCCTGGCCGTCGATCACCATGTCGGCCTGCGCCGCATCAATCGCGGCTTCGTCGCGCAGAATGGCGGTGATGCGATCGCCCTCGATCATGACCGCGCCGGGGAAGGGCGCACTGCCGGTCCCGTCGAAAATCGCAATATTGCGGATCAGCTGCCGCACGAGGGCTCTCCCTTGGTCTCTTGTTGAATGCCCTTATGCGCCGAATTTATACGCAAGAATAATAATGATTTTTGGCAACGTCATAGCTTGGAGCTATGGATCATGATGCCCAGCAGCGCCTCGCCCAGCCGCGACAGGCGGGCGTCCTTCAGCTTGCGGATGCCGATGCTGCGCTGGAAGGTCGCTTCGCGAATGGCAATCGCGCGCAGCACGCCGATTGACAGTTCGGCCGCCGCCACCTTCATCGGCAGGATGGTCAGCCGGCTGCTGTTCCGCACCATCGCCTTGGTCGTCAGCAGGGAGTCGCACCGGATCACGTCCTGCGGCACCGGCACGCCCGCCGCCATGAACAACGCGTCGATCTGCCGGCGAAAGGCGCCGCGCGCCTCCGGCAGCACCCAGCGCTTGGCCATCATGTCGCGCAGCGACACCTCGGCCGGCAGATGGTCTTTGCGGCGGCCGACCACCAGCGCGAACGGATCCTGCGCGAAGGTGATTTCCTCGATCCCCTCGGGCGGCTCCTCCAGCCCCGTGGTGACGAAGGCCAGCTCGATCTCGCCCCGGTGCAGCATGTCGGCCAGGTCATGGTCGGGCCGTTCCACCGCATGCAGCGCGAAATGGCCCATCTTGTCCTCCAGCCGGCGCACCGCTTCGGGCAGCAGGCTGACCAGGGCGCCCGGCGTGCCGCCCACGCGCAACGGTCCGGTCACGCCCGCGCGGGCCAGTCGCAATTCCTCTTCCGCGCCGCTGATCAGGCTGTCGACCGCCTCCGCCCGGCGCAGCAGCACTTCGCCCTCCGGCGTCAGGCTGATGCCGCTGCGCGACCGGGCGAACAGGGCCGCGCCGACCGACTGTTCCAGCTGCGCGATCGCATTGGACACCGATGGCTGGGAGATGTTGAGCAGCCGGGCGCCGCCGCTGATCGAATTGGCACGGCAGACGGCGAGGAAGGTGCGAAGCGCGCGGGGATCGATCATCGGCCTAGATAGCCCGACCATCGCCGCGCACAACAAGACAATCTAGCCGTCGGTGCCGCTCGCCTCCCGCACCAGGGCGATCAGGGCAGCGGGACTGCTGGCGCCGGTCTTGGCGACGATCGCGGCGCGATGATCCTCGATCGTCTTGGGGCTCAGCGACAGGGCGGCGGCGACCATCTTGTTGCTCATCCCCTGGGCCAGGCAGTGCAGCACCTCGCGCTCGCGCGGGGTCAGCGGCGCCAGCCGGGCCAGCGCCCCGCGCCGCTGCCGGCTCCAGCGCGCGCCCTCCGCCACGGCGGCCAGCAGCCGCCCCTCGTCGATCGGCTTTTCCAGATAGTCGAGCCCGCCATAGCGGCGCACCGAATCCACCGCGCTGCTGGTGGTCGGCCAGGCGGTCATGAAGATGATCGCCACCGCCGGATCCTGCGCCCGCATCCGCTCGGCAAAGGCAAAGCCGTCCATGTCCGCCATCATCACGTCGGTGACCAGGCAATGGGCCGGCTCGTCGGCCTGGGCGCGCAGCATCGCGCGGGGCGTTTCGAACGCCTGGGTGCGATAGCCGTGCCGGCCCAGCAGACGCGCCACCGCCCGGCCCAGATCATGATCGTCATCGACCACATGGATGATGGCGGGATCGGCCGGGTCAGTCATGGCTGGGCTCCGTGCGGGGCAGGGACAGGCTGGCGCGCGCGCGGCCCTGCGCGATGTCGCGGGTCAGCGTGCCGCCATGGGCGTCGGCGATGGCACGCGCCACCAGCAGGCCGATGCCCATGCCGCCATAGTCGGAGGTGGGGGACGGGACCGGGTTGGCGACATGGATCGTCACCTGATCGGCCCGGCTTTCCACGGCGATCTCGATGGTCGATCCGGGCGCTGCCAGCATCGCGTTGCGCAGCAGGTTGAGCAATATCTGGGTCAGTTCGATCTCATGCCCGGTGACCTGCAACCGTGCATCCATCGGCGGCAGGCTGATGGCGCAGCCCAGGCTGCGCGCCTCGCCGCCGACCATGCCGGCACAGTCGCGCAGCATCTGGCCGACGATGATCGGCGATGGTTCGTCGACCGCGCGGCCGCCAAAGCTGCGCAGCCGTCGCACCATGTCGGCCAGCAAAGCCGCCTTGCGATCGACCAGCTCGATGCTCTCGCGCATCTCGGCCAGGTCGGGCTGCGGATCGCGCGACAGGGCGGACAGATGCCGGGTCTCGATCGCCAGCGTCGACAGTGGCTGGCTGATCTCGTGGATGATCGCCACCGACATGGCGCGCAGCGTCTTCAGCCGTTCGGCCTGGAACAGGATGCGGTCGCGTCGGGCGATATCCTCGCGGGCGCGAATCTGCGCCTCGGCAAAGCTGCCGGCCAGATAGGTGGCGATCGCCATCGCGGCGAGGCCCATGTGCAGCGCGAAGCGGGTGGCGCTGGCCGACAATGGTGCCGACCAGGGCAGGATGATCGCGGCCGACAGGATGATCGCGATCCACGCACCCAGCCGGCCGCAGCGCAGCCCCACCCAGATCGCGCCGATCAGCACCGGCGTGACCGCGATCTGCGGCTCGACCCGCGCCAGCCCCCAGGCGAGCAGCCAGGCAAAGACGAAGACGGCGGCCGCCTCGACCGCGCGGCCGCGCCCGATCTGCATCAGCCGCCGCGCCTCCTCATTGCGCGTGCCGATCCACAGCAGGGGCGGCGCGACCAGCAGCACGCCCAGCAGGTCGCCGACCAGGAAGGCGGCGATGGTGGTGGCGATCGGCTGGCTGGGCAGGGTGCCGGACACGCCGGGCCACAGCCATTCCCAGAAACCCGCGGTGAAGGACACCAGCGTCGGCGCCAGCACCGCGGCCAGGCCGAAGGGCATCGGCGCGATCGCCAGTTCCGACCGGCTGCGCCGCTCGATGAAGCGCACCAGCGCGATCATCAGGCCATAGGCGGCGGGCGCGCGCGCCACCCCGCCCAGCTGGTTGAGAAATTCGGGCCCGCCCCACACGATCGTGCCGGTCAGCAACTGGATCACGCATTCCTCGACGATCAGGACCGGCGTGAAGCGCGCGCCGATCCGCCACAGCAGCGCCAGCCGCACGCCGGCGGCGGGATACCAGAGGCTGAAGAAATGGGCGCCACCCCACGGGCTGGCCGCCATATGCGCCAGCTTGAACGCGAAGGGATAGGCCAGCAGCAGCGCCACCAGCCGCCAGTCGATGGCGCGTGCCTCCAGGCGAAAAGGGCGCGGCCGGGCGCTCATGGGGGACAGGGTGGCCATGGCCCTGTCCTAGCCCGGATCACCCGCCTGCCAAGCCGGGAAATTCCCTGCCGTTTCAATCTTATCCGGGAATTAACCGGATAGGCCGGGCGCTGTGACGCGGCCATCACGGGGACGACCGTTTGGGGGCAACGCCTTTCGGTTGCCGGGCGGCGCTTTGCGACCCGCGTCGCCCGGTCCCACAGACGCCGGCATCTTCCTGCCTGGCATGGATGGAGGACATCCCATGAGCGTGATCGGAACCAACAGCGCGGCGCTGCGCGCGCAGCGGGCGATCGAGGCGGCCACCAAGGCCCAGGGCCAGGCAAGCGAGAAATTGTCGACCGGCAAGCGGATCAATTCGGCCAAGGATGATGCGGCCGGCATGGCCATCGCCCAGACCATGACCAGCCAGCTGCGCGGCATGGAAGTGGCCAAGCGCAACGCGGCCGACGCCATATCGCTGACCCAGACGGCCGAAGGCATATTGGGCGAGGTCCAGAACAGCCTGCAGCGGATGCGCGAATTGACGCTCCAGGCGGCCAATGGCGTCAACCGGCCGGAGGATCGCGCCGCGCTCCAGACCGAAATGGATCAGACCGTCGCCCAGATCAACGCGCTGCTGCAGAACAGCGAGTTCAACGGCGTGAACCTGTTTTCGAACACAACGCAAGGGACGGCGGCCCGCGACTATAATGCGGATGGCGATTTGCTCGATTACAACGGCTATGGATATTATCGCGATGAACTCATGCACAGCGCCGGCAGCACCGTCATCAATGTCCAGGCCGGCGCCAATGCGACCGACAATGTCGCCATCACCCTGCCGACCCTGCGCAGCAACAGCGACGATTTCACCCTGCTGGGCACCGACCTCGCGGTGAACGGCACGATGCGCTTCGTGGGCATCAGCAATATCGATCTGACGCTCGACTATGATGTCGGCGTGGCCGCCGTCCATCGCACCAACGATCTGGGCAGCACCGGCTGGATGGACCCGGAAGGCTATGTCGCCTTCACCGATTCCGACTATAAATCCTACGCCCAGATCGGCGTGACCGCGCAGCAGGGGCTGGCGGTGATCGACGCGGCGCTGGCACAGATATCGACCGCCCGCGTCAATCTGGGCGCCGCGCAGAGCCGGCTGGAATCCATCTCCAGCCAGCTCGACACCAATATCGTCAACCTCACCGACGCCCGCTCGCGGATCGAGGATGCGGATTTCTCCACCGAATCCACCGCCCTCGCCAAGAGCCAGATCCTGTCGCAGGCGGCGACCGCGATGCTGGCCCAGGCCAATGCCCGGCAACAGGATGTGCTGAAACTGCTCGAATGATCCGCGCGGCCCGGCTAGGACCGCTGCGGACATTCAGCGGGAGAGGCGGAGATGATGAAGCGGGCCATGGCCCTTTGCCTGCTGCTGGGCAGCGCAGCGGCGGCGCAGGCGGGCGATCCGCCCCGGTTCGATGTCACGATCACGGTCGATGATCTGCCTGCCCATGGCCAGTTGCCGCCCGGCACCACCCGCGCCGATATCGCCCGCCGCTTCCTGGCGACCCTGAAGGCGCATCATGTCGCGGAGCCCTATGGCTTCGTCAATGCACGCGGGCTGGCGGAGGATCCGGCGTCGGACGCGGTGCTGACGCTCTGGCGCCAGGCCGGCTATCCGCTCGCCAACCACAGCTATAGCCATTTGAATCTCGACGGCGCGCCTTCGCTCGACGCCTGGCAGGCGGATGTGATCGCGGGCGAGCCGGCGCTGGAACGGCATATGGGGAAAGGGGACTGGCACTGGCTGCGCTTTCCCAACCTGTCGAGCGGCAAGGACGCGACCCGCCATGACGGCGCCGCCGCCTTTCTCAAGCAGCGCGGCTATCGCATCGCCAGCGTCAGCCTGGCTTTCGAGGACTGGGATTATAGCGATGCCTATGCCCGCTGCCGCGCGCAGGGCGACGATCGCATGATCGCGGCGATGAAGCGCCACTATCTGGCCGTGGTCGATCAGGCGATCGCGCGGGCAAAGGCCAATGCCCAGCGCGTCCATGGCCGCCCGATCCCGCATGTGCTGCTGCTCCATGTCGGCGCCTGGACCGCCGACACCCTGCCCGATGTCATGGCCCGGCTCGATGCCGCCGGCGCGCGCTATATTCCGCTGGCACAGGCGGAGGCCGACCCGGCCTATGCTCAGGCCGAAGCCCTGCCGGGCGGCGGCGGCATCATCGAACGGGTGGCGCAGGCGCAGGGCATCGCTCTCCCCGCCGATAGCGCGCCGGCATCCAAAATCGACCTGCGCCAGGCCTGCCGCACGCCCGGCTGAGGCGACTTCACCTTGCATTCAGCGCGCGACCGATAGAATGGCGCGCAATATGACGATGGGTAAAAGCCGGCATGGCCGGGCGCTGACACTCTTCCTGCCTTTCCTGGTCCTGACCGCGGGTGCGACATCCGCGGCGCAGGCGACGACCTATTATGTCAACAGCGCCACCGGCAATGATCGCGCCGCCGGCACCACCGCCGACCAACCCTGGCGCAGCCTGGCGCGGGTGCGCGACTATCCGCTGATGCCGGGTGATCAGGTGCTGCTGATGGCCGGATCGCGCTGGCAGGAGCCGCTCACCATCACCCGATCGGGCCGCTCCGGCGCGCCGATCAGCGTCGCCGCCTTCGGCACCGGCGCACGGCCGCGCATCGACGCCGGCGGCGTCTCGCCCCATGGCGTGGGCGTCATCAATGCCGAATATGTCAGCGTCAGCGGGCTGGAAGTCACCAACGACAATTCCGCCCCGGCCCAGCGTTTCGGCGTGCTGGTCTCGGCGATCGACCGGGGCGTGACGCGCGGCATCCGCATCAGCGACATGTATATTCACGACGTGCGCGGCGTGAATGATCGCAAGGATAATGGCGGCATCGTCTTCAGCGCGACCGGCAAGAAGCTGCCGACCCGCTTTCAGGATCTGGTGATCGAACGCAATATCGTCTGGAAGGTCGACCGGTCCGGCATCGCCGGCATCGCCGACCGGATCAGCGCCAAGGACTGGTTCCCGAGCGAAAAGATCGTGATCCGCGACAATCTGGTCGAGGATATTGGCGGCGACGGCATCGTCCCGCGCGGCACTGACGGCGCGCTGATCGAACATAATATCGTGCGCTATGCCGGCGCCCGTGCGCCGGGCTATAATGCCGGCATCTGGCAGTGGAGCACCGACAACAGCCTGATCCAGCTCAACGAGGCCGCCTATACCCGCACCCGCTATGACGGGCAGGGCTTTGACAGCGACTTCAATTCGCGCCGCACGACATTGCTCTACAATTACAGCCACGACAATGCTGGCGGCTTCCTGCTGATCTGTTCGCCCGGCCGCAACGACAAGGATAATCTGGGCAATCGCGGTACCGTCGCGCGCTATAATGTCAGCCGCAACGACGCGCTGCGCATCTTCCAGCTCGCCGGCAATGTCTCCGACGTGCTGGTGGAAAAGAATGTGATCCATGTCGGCAAGGGCATGGATGTGCAGATGGTGGTGGCGACCAACTGGGATGGCTGGGCACAGGATGTCCGCATCGTCGAAAATGACTTCAAGGTCGCCGGCACCGCCCGTTATGGCAGCGAGAGCGGCCGGTCAGGCCCCGATTACCTCATCAAGGCGGGTTTCGCCCCGGCCCAATTTATCCGCTTCCGCGACAATCGCTACTGGGGCAGCCATGTCGACCTGCCGGCCGAGGCGGCGGGCGACGTGATCCCGCCCTATCTCGATCAGCCCGCCGACTGGCAGGTGCCGGTGTTCGACCCGGCCAGGGCAGAGGGCTTTCCCGAATTCATGGCCCGGCACCGTGCCTGGATGCTGGCCATGCTGCAACGCGAACTGGGCCAGGCGGTGCAGCCGCGCCAGCCGCGCCGCATCTCCATCTTCGAAGCGCGCCGCTGACCGGCGGCGCGGGCGGCATGCACCGCCCGCGCCCGGCCATGCCGCCCGTTACAGGGTGAGCGAGATGCGCCCGTCCACCTTGCCGGCGCGCAGTTCGTCCAGCACGGCGTTCACATCATCGAACGGCCGGGGCGTGACATGCGCCTTCACCTTGCCCTCGACCGCGAAGGCGATCGCTTCGGCCAGGTCGCGCCGGGTGCCGACGATCGACCCGCGCACGGTCACGCGCTTGAGCACCACGTCGAAGATCGGCGTCGGGAAATCGCCCGGCGGCAGCCCGACCAGGCTGACGGTCGCGCGCCGGCGGGTGCAGGCGATCGCCTGGGCAAAGGCGGGGGGCGACACCGCCGTCACCAGCACGCCATGGGCGCCGCCGCCGGTCGCATTCTGCACTTCCGCCACGACATTGTCGGCCCGCGCATCCAGCGCCAGGTCCGCGCCCAGCGACCGGGCCAGCTCCAGCTTGCTCTCGCCAATGTCCAGCGCCACGACATGCAGGCCCATCGCCTTGGCATATTGCACGGCGACATGACCCAGCCCGCCGACGCCGGAAATGGTCACCCATTCGCCCGGCTTCGCCTCGGTTTCCTTCAGCCCTTTGTAGACGGTGACGCCCGCGCACAGGATCGGTGCCATCGTCACGAAGTCGACGCTGTCGGGCAGGCGGCCGGCAAAGGGCGCGCTGGCGATCGCATATTCGGCATAGGTGCCGTTGACGCTGTAGCCGGTATTATGCTGCCGTTCGCACAGCGTTTCCCAGCCGGTCTCGCAATATTCGCAGGCGCGGCAGGCGTCGTGCAGCCAGGGGATGCCGACGGCGTCGCCCTCCTTCAGGTCGGTGACACCCGCGCCCAGCGCCACGACATGGCCCACGCCCTCATGGCCGGGGATCAGCGGCAGGGTCGGCTTCACCGGCCAGTCGCCATCGATCGCGTGCAAATCGGTATGGCACACGCCACTGGCGGCGATCTTCACCAGCACCTCGCCGGGCCCCGGCTCGGGTATCGCTATCTCCTCGATCGTCAGCGGCGCCTTGAACGTCCGGGCAATCGCGGCTCGCATGGTCGTCGGCATGATTTCCTCCTTCTTCTGCGGCTGTTGGACTGTGGATAATGGCGGTCAGATATCCTCGAACCAGGCGAGCCGATGGGCGGCCAGCTTTTCGAGTTCCAGCACGGCGAACATCGCCGCGCCCAGGCCGATGATCATCAGCCCGTCGGTCAGCGACAGCGGCCGGCTGTCGAAAATATCGTGCATGAACGGCGCATAGGTGAAGAGCAGCTGGGCGATCGCCACCGCCACGATCGCCGCCAGCACGATCGGCGTGCCCATCGCGCCGCGCAGCGTCAGCGATCGCATGTGCAGGAAGCGGACATTGAACAGATAGAATATCTCGCCCACGATCAGCATGTTGACCACCATGGTCCGGGCGGTGTCGATGTCGTGGCCGACATGCTGGGCATAGAAGAATATACCCAGCGCCATCGCCCCCATCAGCACCGATACCAGCATGATGCGCCACAGCAGGAAGGGGGAAAGCAGCGGCGCACCGGCGGCACGCGGCCGCCGCTCCATCGTCCCCGGCTCGGTCGGCTCGAACGCCAGCACCAGCCCCAGCGTCACCGTCAGCACCAGGTTGATCCACAAAATCTGCGTCGCCGTCATCGGCAGGGCAAAGCCGGCGATGATCGCGATCACCACCGCCAGCGTCTCGCCGCCATTGGTCGGCAAGGTCCAGCTGATGACCTTGCGGATATTGTCATAGACGGTGCGCCCTTCGCGCACGGCCGCCACGATCGACGCGAAATTGTCGTCCAGCAGCACCATTTCGGCCGCTTCCTTGGCGGCCTCCGTGCCCTTGATCCCCATCGCCGTGCCGACATCGGCCTGTTTCAGCGAGGGCGCGTCGTTGACGCCGTCGCCGGTCATGGCGACGACCAGCCCGTGCGACTGGAGCGCGCGAACGATGCGCAGCTTGTGCTCGGGGGATGAGCGGGCGAACACGTCGACATCGCGCACCCGCGCCGCCAGCGCCTCATCGTCCAGCGCCTCGACCTCGGCGCCGCTCATCGCCTGGGGATCATCGTCCAGCGCCAGTTGCCGGGCGATGGCGATCGCCGTGCCGACATGGTCGCCGGTGATCATCTTGACCGCGATGCCGGCCGACCGGCACTGGGCGATCGCCTGCCGCGCCTCGTCGCGCGGCGGATCGATGAAGCCCATCAGCCCCAGCAACTCGACCCCGCTCTTCAGATCGTCGAAGCCGATCCGGTCGGGCGCCCCTGTGATCCGCTTGACGGCAAAGCCCAGCAGGCGTTCGCCCCGGTCGGCGGCGGCCGACAGCCGCGCGTCCCAGGCGACGGCATCCGCGCCGGTCATCGCCAGCACCGCTTCGGGCGCACCCTTGATGAAGATGGCGCTGCTGCCATCGGGCGCGCGATGCAGCGTCGCCATGAAGCGATAGGCGGCGTCGAACGGGATTTCGTCGATCCGCGGCCATTCGTCGCGCACATGGTCGGCGCTCAGCCCCGCCTTCATCGCCAGCGCGACCAATGCCCCCTCCATCGGGTCGCCCTGCACGGTCCAGCCGTCATCCGCTTGGCGCAGCAGGGCATCGTTACACAACAGGCCGCAGCGCAGGATTGGCGCGGCATCGGCCAGCGCCGCGGCATCGTCGCCGCCCTCGGCCAGGCTGATGGCGCCCGTCGGCGCATAGCCCGATCCGCTGACATGCAGGTCGCCGCCGGGCAGCAGCAGGTGACGCACGGTCATCTCGTTGCGCGTCAGCGTGCCGGTCTTGTCGGTGCAGATCACCGACGTGGCCCCCAGCGTCTCGACCGCCGGCAGGCGCCGGATCACCGCCTGCCGCGCGGCCATGCGCTGCACGCCGATCGCCAGCGTGATGGTGATGACGGCCGGCAGCCCCTCCGGCACGACGCCGACCGACAGGGCGACGATGGCGATCAGCGCATCGATCCAGTGGAAGCCGCGCGCCAGCACCGCGAACAGGAACAGGACGACCGCGCCGGCCAGCACCGACCAGGTCATCAGCCGGGCGAAATCGTCGATCTGCCGCACCAGCGGCGTCTTGCCGACCTCGACTGCCTTCAGCATGCCGCTGATCCGGCCGATCTGGGTGTGGCTGCCGGTTTCGACCACCAGCCCGGTCGCCTGGCCGGCGGCCACCAGCGTGCCGGAAAAGGCCATGTTGCTCTGGTCGGCGATGCCGGCGTCGGCGGCGATCAGCGTCTGATGCTTTTCCGCCGCGACCGATTCGCCGGTCAGCGCCGCCTCGTCGATCAGCAGGCCGCGAGCGCGCAGCAGCCGGATGTCGGCCGGCACCCGGTCGCCCGCTTCCAGCAGCACGATGTCACCCGGCACCAGTTCCAGCACCGCCACGACGCGCCGTTCGCCGCTGCGCAGCACCATGGCATGCGGCGCGATCATGTCCTGGATCGCGCCCAGCGCCTCTTCGGCCTTGCCCTCCTGGATGAAACCGACGACCGCATTCACCAGCACCACGGCCAGGATCACGGCGGCATCGATGCCATGGTTCAGTAGTAGCGCGATCAGCGCCGCACCCAGCAGGAAATAGATCAGCACGCTGTTGAAATGCGCCAGGAATCGTAGCAGCGGATGCTGGCGCGGCGCTTCGGGCAGGGCATTGGGGCCATAGCGCCGCAGCCGGGCTTCGGCGTCGCGCTGGTCCAGCCCGGTCGCTTCGACGGACAGCGTTGCCAGCGCCTCTTCGGGCGGCAGCGCATGCCAGGCAACGGGCGGGGCAGAGGACATCGGCTTCCCTTTCAGTCGCGTCGAGCGGCCGGGGGCAAGCCACCCGGCGGTCAGCGCACCAGCGCGAAGCCGATCCGCAATCTTGTTATGGAACGATTATAGTCCAACAGGTTCTCGCCATATCCGGCAAATCCCTGAGCGAACAAATAGAGATCGGGGCCGCCGCCCAGCAGGCGCGGCAGCGGATAGGACAGGTCCGCGTTGATCGCGCCCTTGCCCGATCCGAAATTGAATCGGCTGTTGGTCGACAGGCGCAGCCCGTCATCATCGCCGACCTGCAGGAACAGGCCGGCATGGCCGCGATAGCGGACGATATCGGGATTGTCCGACTTGTCGCCGACATAGAAGGTCAGGCGCGGTGCTACCAGCAGCCGCCGTTCCTCGCCCAGCGAGAAGGCCGCCATCGGCGCGACATAGAAGCTGTTGATGCTGCGCGACGCATCGCCGTCCCGGCCGTTGGATTCGTGCCGAAGCCCGCCCTGCAGCGCCAGCGACATGCCGTTTTTCAGCATCCGGGTCGGCGTCACATAGATGAGCTCGGGCTGATAATCGATGTTGCGGAAGGGCATGGAATTGGCGCCCAGATCCCAGAACATGCGCTGGGTATAGGCGAAATGCAGGCCGTCCCGCCACGAACTGGGCAAATGCGCGGCATCGCGCGACCCGAACAACCGATATTCGAAGCTCAACTGCAACCGGGCATCGGTATTGGTGCCGGGGCCATAGACTGCGTAGATCGGCTCATAGGGCGCCAGATTGCCGATGAAGGCATTGCCCGCGCTGCGATCGGCCGGCGGCGCGACCGGCGGCGGCACCGGGGTTCCGGGCGGTGGCGGCGGCGGTGGAACAGGCACCGGCGAGGCGGCCGCCATCCGCGCGGCCGCCGCGCCATGCAGCGCCACCTGCGGCGAATTCCAGGCCGGGATCGACAGCAACGCGCCCTCGGCCATGTCGCTCGCGGACAGTTGATAGCGCGCCTGGGCAAAGCCGCCCGGCGCAATCTCCACCGTCTCCGGCACGCCCGGCGCCCGGCGCAGCCACAGCCGGCGCGCCGCGCCATCCTGTTCCACCAGCGCCTCGACCCGGTCGGGCAGCGGCATGGCGGCGGGCGCCGTGCCCATGTTGAGGAAGCGCAGTTCCACGCTCGCCATATTCTGGTCATCGGGCAGGGCGATCCGCCCTATCAGGGTTTCTACGGGTTCCCCGGCCAAGGCGCTTGTCGCAAAAGAAGGCGACAGGCCAACCAGCAGCCATGCCAGGCTCGACCAGGGGGCAGGCAAGCGTCGTGGTTGCGCGCGGCGGTTGTGGATCATCCTGCGTCCCTTGTCGCGTTGCGCCCCTCGCAACGGCGCGAGCGGTCAGGTCAGGTGCGATTGACGATACTGGTTGTGGTCGATAAACACAAATATATTAGAGGCATAAGTTGTTCGTGAGTCTTTGTGGTGTTTTGAAACATCATGTCTCACAAAATCGAGAATAGATGAAATCGGTCGATGCTATATCGATTGAATACGGGTCCATGTTGCTCGAAAAGGAGTGCTTGGTGTCGCTTGGCAATTCCGATTTTGCGATAGATCATGGCTCGCTGGGGAGGGTTTTACCTGAAGCTTTGGCGATGTTTCTGGCTCTTTCTTTGGCCGGTTGTTCCTTTGCGCCCGATTATGTCCAGCCATCCCTGCCGGTGCCCGACAGCTATGCCGTAGCGACGCCCGAAGGTGGCTCGCTGGCCGGGCGCGACTGGGAGCAGGTTTTTCCCGATCCCGAATTGCGCAGGCTGGTCGCCCAGGCGCTGGCCAATAATCGGGACATTCGCATCGCCGCCGCCCGCGTGGCGCAGGCGCGCGGCGCCTGGCGGATCGAGGGCGCCTCGCTCTATCCCCAACTCGATGCGGTGGCGACGGGCACGCGCGGTCAGACCTTCTACAGCCTGCCGGTGATCGGCGACCAGATCGTCGATGTGAAATCGATCACCGCCCAACTGAGCGCCAGCTGGGAAATCGATTTCTGGGGCCGGCTGCGCAATCTGAAGGAGGCCGCCCGCGAACAGTTTCTGGCGTCCGAGGAATCGCGCCGCGCGGTCGCGACCGACCTGATCGCGCAGGTTGCGCTCGGCTATCTGCTGGAGCGCGAATATGAGGAGCGCGCCGCCCTTACCCAGCAGTCGATCACCACCCGGCAGGAAACGCTGCGGATCATGCGCCGCCGCTATGAGGTGGGGTCGGGGTCGAAGCTGGACCTGGCCCAGTCCCAGGTGCTGCTGGCCCAGGCGGATACCACCATGCATGTGCTGAACCTCGACCGCGCGGTCAATCGCAACGCGCTGGCGCTGCTGGTCGGCCAGCCGATGGAGATTGCGCCCGGATCGCTGCGGCTGGCCGGGCCGGGCGGCGATTATCAGGTGCCCGCCGGCCTGCCATCCGAACTGCTCACCAACCGGCCGGACATCGTTGCCGCCGAGCATCAGCTGCGCGCGGCCAATGCCAATATCGGTGCCGCCCGCGCCGCCTTCTTCCCCAATATCAGCCTGACCGGCGCCTATGGCACGACCAGCCCGGATCTGGACGGCCTGTTCGGCGGCAATAGCGAGGTGTGGAGCTTTTCGCCGACGATCCGTCTGCCCCTGTTCAACGCCGGCCGGCTGAAGGGCAATCTGGACGTGGCGCAGGCGCGCCGGGACGAGGCCGTCGCTACCTATGAAAAGACGATCCAGTCCGCCTTTCGCGATGTATCCGACGCGCTGGTCCGGCGCCGCCAGATCGCCCTGCAGATCGGCACCACGCGCCAACTGGTCGATGCCCAGCGGGAACGGGCGCGCCTCGCCCAACTACGCTTCGACAATGGCCGCTCCACCTATCTCGAAGTGCTCGATGCCCAGCGCGACCTGTTCGATGCGGAACAGGCGCTGGTCCAGCTTCGCCGGGGGGAACTCTCCAGCATCGTCAGCCTCTATGCCGCCCTGGGCGGCGGCTTTGTGGTCAATCGCGGCATCGCGGCCGCCCCGTCCGGGAACCAGGGGGAACCATGAGCATGAACAAGCGCTGGATCGTCAGGGGGCTGATCGTGGCGGCGGTGGCCGGCATCGCCTTCCTGCTCTGGACATTGCTGAAGCCGGCCGGCCTGCCCGAAGGCATTGTCGGCGGCAATGGCCGGCTGGAAGCGACAGAAATCGACGTCGCCTCCAAGTCTGCCGGACGGATCAAGGATATCGTCGCGGATGAGGGGCAGCTGGTGAAGGCCGGCGAGATCGTTGCCCATATGGATGTCGACGTGCTGGACGCACAGCGGACCGAGGCCGTCGCGCAACTGGCAGAGGCGCAGAATGCCGTCCTCGTCGCCCAGACCCAGGTCGCCCAACGCGAGAGCGAGAAGGCCGCGGCCCAGGCCGTGGTGCGCCAGCGCATCGCCGAACTCAACGCCTCGCGCAAGCGCCTCGCCCGGTCCGAAACCCTGGCCCGCGAAGGCGCGACCGCAGTGCAGGAACGCGATGACGACGCCGCCCAGACCGAAGGCGCCGCCGCCGCCGTAGAGGCGGCCCGTGCCCAGCTTGCCTCGGCGGAGGTCGCCATCACCAATGCCCGCAACCAGGTGATCGGATCGCGATCGCGCGTGGAGGCCGGCCGTGCCACCATCCAGCGGATCGAGGCGGACATCAACGACAGCAGCCTGCGCGCGCCCCGCGACGGCCGCGTCCAGTATCGCGTCGCCCAGCCCGGCGAGGTGGTGACGGCCGGTGGCCGGGTGCTGAGCCTGGTCGACCTGTCCGACGTGACGATCAGCTTCTTCCTGCCCGCTACCGCCGCCGGCCGCGTCGCCATCGGCAGCGAGGCGCGGATCGTGCTCGATGCCATTCCCGACTATCCGATCCCGGCACGGATCAGCTTCGTTGCCGACGTCGCCCAGTTCACGCCCAAGACGGTGGAAACCCAGAGCGAGCGCGAGAAGATGATGTTCCGGGTCAAGGCACGGATCGATCCGGCGCTGCTGCGCAAGCATATCGCCCAGGTGAAGACCGGCCTGCCCGGCATGGCCTATGTCCGGATCGATCCAGGCGTTGCCTGGCCCGCCTCGCTTGCGGTCCGCGCCCTTCCCGAAGGATCGCGGGCAGTCCAGTGAACCAGGCCGACCTCATCGGCGCGCCGACGGTCGATCCGGTCGTCCGCCTGTCCGGCGTCCGCCTCCATTATGGCAAGACGCAGGCGCTGCGCGGCATCGATCTCGACATACCGGGTGGGCGGATGATCGGCCTGATCGGACCCGATGGCGTGGGCAAGTCCAGCCTGCTCTCCCTCGTCGCCGGTGCCCATGTCATCCAGGATGGCGATGTCCATGTGCTGGGCGGCGACATGCGCGACAAGCGCCATCGCAGCGATGTCTGCCCGCGCATCGCCTATATGCCGCAGGGGCTGGGCAAGAATCTCTATCCCACCCTGTCGGTCGAGGAGAATTTGCAGTTTTTCGGCCGCCTGTTCGGCCATGACGGGGCGGAGCGGCGACGGCGGATCGATGCGCTCACCCGCGCGACCGGCCTCGACCCCTTCCTTGCCCGACCGGCGGGGAAGCTGTCGGGCGGCATGAAGCAGAAGCTCGGCCTGTGCTGCGCGCTGATCCATGATCCCGACCTGTTGATCCTGGACGAACCGACCACCGGCGTCGATCCGCTGGCCCGCGCCCAATTCTGGGATCTCATCAACGACATCCGCCAGACCCAGGCGCAGATGAGCGTCATCGTCGCCACCGCTTACATGGATGAGGCGCAGCGTTTCGACTGGCTGGTGGCGATGGATGACGGGCAGATCCTCGACACCGGCACCCCGGCCGAGATTTTCGCGCGCACCGGCACCAGTTCGCTGGAGGAAGCCTTCATCGCGCTGCTGCCCGAGGAGAAGAAGCGCGGTCATGAGCCGGTCATCATCCCGCCGCTCGAAGCCAGCGAGGATGACATCGCGATCGAGGCGCAGGGCCTGACCATGCGCTTTGGCGATTTCACCGCGGTCGACCATGTCAGCTTCCGTATTCGCCGGGGCGAGATATTCGGCTTTCTGGGGTCCAATGGCTGCGGCAAGTCGACCACCATGAAGATGCTGACCGGCCTCTTGCCCGCCACCGAGGGCAAGGCCTGGCTGTTCGGCAATGCAGTGGATCCGGACGACATGTCCACGCGCAAGCGGGTCGGCTATATGAGCCAGGCCTTCTCGCTCTACACCGAACTCACCGTCCGCCAGAATCTGGAATTCCACGCTCATCTCTTCCATGTCGCGCGCGAGGATATTCCCGCCCGCGTCGCGGAAATGGCCGATCGGTTCGATCTTGGCCCGGTGATGGAGGAACTGCCCGACAGCCTGCCGCTCGGCATCCGCCAGCGCCTCAGCCTTGCGGTGGCGATGGTCCACAAGCCGGAACTGCTGATCCTGGACGAGCCGACCTCCGGCGTCGATCCGGTGGCGCGCGACGGCTTCTGGCGATTGCTGGCGGAGCTGTCGCGCCGCGACAAGGTCACGATCTTCATCTCCACCCATTTCATGAACGAGGCGATGCGCTGTGATCGCATGTCGATGATGCATGCGGGCCATGTGCTGGACAGCGATGCGCCCGCGCGCCTGATCGAGAAGCGCGGCGCGCCTGATCTGGAACAGGCCTTCATCGGCTATCTGGTCGATGCCGGCGGCGACACCCGCCCGCCCGACGAGGAAAGCGCGCTCAAGGACATGGCGCAGGCGGAACATGGCACGATAAGGCGCGGCTTCAGCCCGCAACGCGCGCTCACCTATGCCTGGCGCGAGACGCTGGAACTGCAGCGCGATCCGGTCCGTGCGACGCTCGCGCTGATCGGTTCGCTGATCCTGATGCTGGTGATCGGCTTCGGCATGACCACCGACATCAACGAGCTGAACTATGCCGTGCTGGACCGCGACAACAGCATCCTCAGCCAGAATTATGCGCTCGACATTTCCGGCTCCTCCTATTTCGTCGAACATGCGCCGATCCGCGATTATGATGATCTCGACCGGCGCATGAAGGATGGCGAACTGGCGCTGGTGATCGAGATTCCGCCGGGCTTCGGCCGGGATATCGCGGCCGGGCGGAAGGTCACGGTCGGCGCCTGGTTCGACGGCGCCAATCCGCAGCGCGCCGAAACCGTGCAGGGCTATATCCAAGGGCTGCACCAGCATTGGCTGAGCCAGCAGGCGGCCGCGCGCGGCAGCGCGGTCGGCAGCAGCTTCTCGATCGAGAACCGCTATCGCTACAACCCCGATGTGCAGAGCCTGCCGGCGATGGTGCCGATCGTCATCCCGCTGCTGCTGCTCATGCTGCCGGCGATGCTGACCGCGCTGGCGGTGGTGCGCGAAAAGGAGATCGGGTCGATCATCAACCTCTATGTGACGCCGGTCAGCCGCAGCGAATTCCTGCTCGGCAAGCAGCTTCCCTATGTCGTGCTGGCGCTCATCAACTTCCTGCTGATGGTGCTGATGGCGATCTTCATCTTCGGCGTGCCGGTGAAGGGCAGCTTCCCGACCCTGCTGCTGGCCGCCGCCATCTATTGCGTCACTGCGACCGGCATGGGCCTGCTCGCCTCGGCCGTGACGCGCAGCCAGATCGCCGCGATGTTCCTGGCGATGATCGGCACGATGATCCCGGCCACCACCTATGGCGGTATGACCGACCCCGTCTCCTCGATGGAGGGCAGCGCGCGGATCATCGGCGACATCTATCCCGCCAGCCACATGTTCACCATCAGCCGCGGCGTTTTTGCCAAGGCGCTGGGCTTTTCGGACCTGGCCGGCTCCTTCCTGCCGCTCGCCATTTCCGCGCCGCTGATCGTCGGGATCGCGATCATGCTGCTCAAGAAGCAGGAGGCCTGACGCCGATGCTCGCGACGATTTCCAACATCTACCGGCTGGGCGTAAAGGAGCTGTGGAGCCTGTGGCGCGACCCGATCATGCTGGTGCTGATCCTGTTCGTCTTCACCGTCTCCATCTATACCTCGGCCAATTCCAAGCCGGAAACGCTGCACAATGCAGCCATCGCAATCGTCGATGAGGATGAATCGCCGCTGTCACAGCGGATCGTCGCCGCTTTCTATCCGCCGCAATTCACGCTGCCCCGGATGATTGCGCCGGCGCAGATCGATCCGGGCATGGACGCGGGCGACTTCACCTTCGTCCTCCACATACCCCATGGCTTCCAGCGCGACGTGCTGGCCGGCCGGACGGCGGAAATCCAGCTCAACACCGACGCCACGCGCATGAGCCAGGCCTTTTCGGGCAGCAGCTATGTGCAGCAGATCGCGACCGCCGAAGTGAATGAATTCGTCAACCGCTATCGCGCCAACAGCGTGCCCAAGGTCGACCTGGCGGTGCGGGCACGCTTCAATCCGACGCTCAACCATACCTGGTTCGGCGCCCTGGCACAGATCATCAACCAGATCGCGATGCTGTCGATCATCCTCACCGGCGCGGCGCTGATCCGCGAGCGGGAACATGGCACGATCGAGCATCTGCTGGTGATGCCGGTCACCCCGTTCGAGATCATGCTGTCAAAGGTCTGGTCGATGGGGCTGGTCGTGCTGCTCGCCTCGTCCCTGTCGATCAACCTGGTGGTGCAGGGGCTGATGCACGTGCCCGTCGCCGGATCGCTGGCGCTCTTCTTCGCGGGCGCTGCGCTGGTGCTGTTCTCCACGACCTCGATGGGCATTTTCCTCGCGACGCTGGCACGCAACATGCCGCAATTCGGCATGCTGATGATCCTCGTGCTGCTGCCGCTGCAGATGCTGTCGGGCGGCACCACCCCGCGCGAATCCATGCCCAAGCTGGTGCAGGATGTGATGCTGTTCGCGCCGACCACCCATTTCGTCGAACTGGGTCAGGCGATCCTGTTCCGGGGCGCCGGCATCGGCGTCGTCTGGCCGCAATTCGCCGCCACCGCCGCGATCGGCATCGCCTTCTTCCTGATCGCACTCACCCGCTTCCGCCGGACGATCAGCGCCATGGCCTGATCGTCCGGCGGCTCTTCATGGCGCCAGCCGGTCCACGCTCAGGCGCCGGCCGCCATATTCGGCAAAGCCCCGGCTGCGCGGCTGACCATCGGCTTGGGGCGTGAAGTCGGTCGCGGCGGGCTTGGCGCCGCCCAGCGGTCCGAACGTCATCTGCAGCTTCATGATGCCGGGGCGGGGACCGGTCAGGCGGATGTCGGCTTCGTAGCTGGACTGGCCGCGCATGTTGATCTGCGTCGTCTCGCGCCCGCTATAGACCTGCTTTCCGTCGTCGCTGAAATCGACATAGATTTTCTCGATGGCGCCGCTCGTGCGCCGATATTGGATATGGCCTGACCGCCGGCCATAGACCTTCACGTCGATATTCTGGCTCTTGCCCGCCAACACCGACAGGGTGGACAGGTCGGTATCGCCATAGGGCAGGCTGTCGGGCACGGCGCGCGGGGCGACCGCCGGCCCGGCCTTGTATCCGGGCAGGGTGACGATCTGGACCCGCTTGGTCTCGCTGCCGCGCAGCCCCTCGATCCATGTCGCCCGGCGGCTGTCGGGATGCCAGGACATGGGCGAATGAAATACCCAGTCGGCCTGGCTACTGAGGTTCGCGCCCTGATAGCCATCCTCGCGCTGCGACCGGGCGATATCGATCAGCGCCGGCCCGACATTGCCCGCCCGCGCCGTGCGCACGCCGGTGACGGCATAGGTATAGGCGAACATGCTCAGCCCCATGTTCAGGCTGTCGGGATAGGGGCGGGGCATCAGCCCCAATATCGCCGGGTCGGTCTGCGAAAAGCGGGTGGTCATCACCATGCCCAACCGCTCGTCCGGCGAGAAGATCGTCGTTTCGGTATAGCCCGGCGTATCGGTGATCGGCGTCACCTTGCCGCTCGCCAGGTCCATCACCACCGAATCGGGCAGATCGCGCTTCACCGCGCCGACCAGCGACAGGGCGCTGCCGCCATGGACGAACTGCTTCACCTCGCCGCCGCGGATCGGCGACGGGATGACGCCATCGGCATGGGCCGGATCGGGGCTAAAGGGATCGCTGCTGCTGATGATCTGCGGCCGGGTGACGACATAGCCATCCGGGCCGCGCGTCAGTTCGCCGGTCAACACCGCGGCGGAATAATTGGCGAGCAGGGTCGTCCAGGCGATATGGCGATTGTCCGGCGCCACCACCATTTCCGACCAGCGATGCCAGATATGCGCGCCATCGGCCACCTGCGGCGGATAGGTGACCGGCACCAGTTGCGCCTGCGTGCAATCGTCCAGGCTGGTCGGGCATTCAATCACGAAATCGCCCAGGAAGATGCGCTTATTGTCGGCAAACACCATGTAGCGGATGCCATTATCTTTCGGTCGGGCGGGAATCGTCCCGCTGAAGATTGGGCGGATATGGCTGCCATCATCATCCATGATGGCCAGGTTGATCTGCCGCGGATCGCTCTCGCCCGGCTTGGCATAGGTCAGCAATATCCGGCCCGACGGCGTGTAGGTGGCGCTTTGCGGCCGCATGTCGGCGGGCAATGTCAGGGTGCGGATCACCGGCTGGCCGAACAGCGCGCCTTGCGCCCCAGGCCGGGCCAGGGTCGGCCCGCCGTCCAGCGCCAGCCCGCCGATCAGGATGGGCAGCATGGCCAAGATAGGCAGTCGGCGGGAAGGGGGCTTGGTCACCAAATTCTTTCCTCGTCTCGGCCGTCGCCCAGGGGCGCGGGGCGGCCGTCCGCTCTGCTGATGGCACCTGCCCGCCCGCCGGCAAGCGCCAATCCGTTACGCGGAAAGAGGGCTTGCCAATGTCCCGCAAAACCGGGCATTTTCCAGCCGGCGCTTCGCGAACGGGCAGGGCGACAAGCGGGGCGGAGAGGGGAGCGGCCGATTTTCAACCGACGCATCTTGCTGGAGCTGTGGGCGATGCTGCTGCTGGCCGGCATCATCGGCTTCATGGGGCCGTTCGGCACCTATATGCGCGACGGGCTGCCGGGGCGGATCGGCCATTGGTGGCTGCTGCTGATGGGGGCCTATATCCTCGTCCGGCCGGTGATCTGGCTGCTGCGCCGGCTGGCGCAGCGGATTGACCTGTCGATGTCGATCACCGTCTTTTCCGGCGTGTCGCTCTGTGTCGTGCCGCTGGCCTTCCTCTGGCGCAATGTCGGCCGCACCGCCTTTCGCGACCTGGACGGCTTTACCGGCCTGCTGCCCTTTTCCTTCCTCTGCGCGCTTGCCGTGCTGGTCGTGACCCAATGGGCCGAACAGACCGACCGGCGGCTGGCTCGGCGCCACGCTGCGCCGTCGCCCGCCGATGCCCCACTTCCCGAATACGCCGCCACAACATCCCCCACCGAACCCGCCCTGCGCCATCGCCTGTCGGCCGGCTTTGCCGGGCCGATCCTGGCGCTGCAGAGCGAGGATCATTATGTCCGCGTCCATGGCGCGGGCGGCAGCGAATTGCTGCTGATGCGGCTGCGCGACGCGATTGCGGAGATGGAGGGGGTGGCCGGCGCGCAGGTGCATCGCAGCTGGTGGATCGCCCATCGCGCCATCCTGCGCTGTGATCCCGCCGGGCGCAGCTGGCTCATCACCCTGGATGGCGGGCTCAGCGTCCCCGTCGCGCGCGATTCGGTCGCCCGGCTGCAACGCGCCGGCTTCCTGCCCGCGTCCTGACCCGCTCTGGCGAGCAAAAGAAAACCCCGCCGGAGCAAGCTCGACGACGGGGCCAGGTTCAGGGAGGTGTCACTCCAAAGGGGGGAAGAGTGACAGGACCAATCTAGGAAAGTGCGCGTGGCTTTCAAGCATCAGCCGCATATTTTTGTCGGCGGCTGCGCCCATGCCATCGGCCCTATCGCACGGCTGAACCCGCTATTTCGGCCATTTCCGCTACGGTAACCGGCCATGTCGTGAATATGGCTGAATACGTATGCTGGAATCTGTGCAGAGGGACGGGCGCGGCGCTATTTGAACCAGACCGACACATGTCGGCAAGAAACGCTCAAGATGCGTCCTGGGGAGGATCACTGCCATGCATCAATTCCGTCATACCGTCCTGCGCGCTGCGCTGCTGGCAGGGGCTTCCTTCTCGTTCGCCGCGGTCGCCCATGCGCAGACCGACGCCGAAACCGCGACGCCCGCCGCACCCGCCGCCGGCGAATCCGAAGGCATCGTCGTCACCGGCATCCGCGCCTCGCTCGCCTCCGCCGCCAAGGTGAAGCGCGATTCCGTGCTGATCGTCGATTCCATCTCGGCCGAAGATGTCGGCAAGCTGCCCGACGTGTCGATCGCGGACTCGCTCGCCCGTCTGCCCGGCGTCACCGCCCAGCGCCTCGAAGGCCGCGACCAGCGCCTGTCGATCCGCGGCCTTGGCCCGGACTTCTCGACCACCCTGCTCAACGGCCGCGAACAGGTCACCGTCGGCGACAATCGCGGCGTCGAATATGACCAGTATCCCTCGGAATTCTTCCAGAACGTCAATGTCTACAAGAGCGCCGACGCCGCGCTGATCGCCGCCGGCATCTCCGGCACGGTCGACCTGCGCATGCTGCGTCCGCTCGACAAGAATGACCGCATCCTCGCCGTGTCGCTGCGCGGCCAGATGAATGGCATGGACAAGCTCAATCCCGATGGCGAACGCTATGGCTATCGCGCCTCGGCCACCTATGTCGATCAGTTCGCCGACGACACGCTGGGCCTGTCGCTGGGCTTCGCCGCCTCGCAGACGCCGTCGCAGAATGAACGCTTCAACGCCTGGGGCTATCCCACCGATGCCGACGGCAATCTGATCATCGGCGGCGCCAAGCCCTATGTGCAGTCGAACCTGCTCAAGCGCTATGGCATGGTCGGTACGCTGGAATGGCAGCCGAGCGATAATTTCCACTCGACCTTCGATGTCCTCGCCTCGCATTTCGAGGAAGAACAGCGCCTGCGCGGCATCGAATTCCCGCTCGTCTGGGGCACGGACGTCGGCGTCAGCGACGTGACCGTCGAAAATGGCTTCGTCACCGGCGCCACCTTCTCCAACGTCTATGGCGTCCAGCGCAACGACTATAACAAGCGCAAGGCCGACACCATTTCGCTCGGCTGGAACAACGACATCCGCCTGAACGATCGGCTCAAGCTCAATGTCGATGCCAGCTGGTCGCGCGCCAAGCGCACCGACTTCCTGCTCGAAACCTATTCGGGCACCGGCTATCTGCGGTCGGGCGTGTCCGACACGGTGCGCGTCGAGCGCCAGTCGAACGGCCTGTTCAGCATCGTGCCGACGCTCGACTATACCGACACCAACGTCATCAGCCTGACCGACCCCAATGGCTGGGGCTATAACGGCACCACCGCCGTCGTGCAGGCGGGCTTCCTCAACCGGCCCAAGTTCATCGATGACATGAAATCGTTCCGCGCCAACCTGGTCGGCGACATTTCGGGCAGCATCTTCAGCAACTGGGAAGTCGGCGGCAATTACAGCCGGCGCAAGAAGACCAGCGCCTATACCAGCTATTTCCTCTGCCCCACCGGCGGCACGGATTGCACCATCGCCAATGGCACGCCCGGCTCGGCGCCGGTGCCGCAGGAGGCACTGCTCGGCAAGAATGTCTCGCTCGACTATCTGGGCGTGCCGGCGATGCTGACGCTCGACCCGCTCTATCTCTACAACAACACGCTCGACGCCGTGTTCGACAATCGTCCCTCGTCGCTGGTGCGCGACAATGTCGTGAAGGAAGATGTCTTCACCGGCTATGCCAAGATGACGCTGGACGGCGATCTGGGCGGCAAGCCGCTCAAGGGTGCGATCGGCGTGCAGGTGATCCACACTCGCCAGGCGTCGACCGGCACCATTTCCAACTTCTCCAACGGCGTCGTCACCGTGGTCCCGGCCTCGGGCAAGGAAAGCTTCACCAATTTCCTGCCCAGCGCGCAATTCTCGGTCGAGCTGGAACCCGGCTTCTTCGTGAAGATGGGCGCGGCCCAGACCATGGTGCGTCCGCGCATGGACCAGGAGCGGATCAACCAGGAATATAATTTCAACCTGGCCAATGTCGGCCTTGGCTCCGACCCGCAATATAGCCCGTTCAGCTCGAACGGCGGCAACATCGCGCTGCGTCCCTATCAGTCGACCAATATCGACCTGTCGATCGAGAAATATTTTCCGGGCGGCGGCTATGTCTCGCTCGCGGGCTATTTCAAGAATCTGACCGACTTCGTCGATCCCAACAACAATATCGCCTATGATTTCTCGGACGTGCTGGCCTCGCTGCCTGCCGACATCCGCAACCAGATCATCGCCGACGGCAGCTATATCGGCCTGCTGAAGGCCCCGGCCAACACCGGCAAGGGCACGATCATGGGTGCGGAAGGCACCGTCTCGCTGCCGTTCAAGGTGTTCAGCGAAACACTCGATGGCTTCGGCATCTTCGCCAGCGGTTCCTACACCCACAGCGAAGTCAAATATGGCAGCAACCCGACCGATGTCGTCACCCTGCCGGGCCTGTCCAAATGGGTCGCCAGCGGCACCGCTTATTATGAAAAGAGCGGTTTCCAGGCGCGCGTCTCCTATCGCTATCGCTCGTCCTTCCTGGGCGAAGTCGCCGGCCTGTCGGCCGCGCCGACCTTCCGCACCGCCAAGGCAGAGGGCATTCTCGACGCGCAGATCGGCTATGAATTCCAGTCGGGGCCGCTCACCGGCCTGTCGATCCTGCTGCAGGGCAAGAACCTCACCGACCAGCCCTTCGTCACCTATCAGAATGGCGATAAGCGCCAGGTCATCGACTATCAGCGCTACGGCCGCGATTATTATCTGGGCCTGACCTACAAGTTCTGATCGGCCTGCGGCTGACCGGGCAAGTTCTGACCGGCCTTCGCGCCGGTCGGGCAAGTCCTGAAATTCCTCCCCGGATTGCCCGACTGCACGCGGGCAATCCCCCTCCCCGGACCGCCGCCCCTTAGAGGGGAGGGCGGTCCGTTTTTCTTTGGGGGAGAGGGAGTGGGCTCAGCCGCTCTTCTTCCTCCCCTCCCTTCCAGGGAGGGGTTGGGGGTGGGTACCGCCGAGGCACTCGGCGGCCCTGTTCAAGATAGCCTCCACCACACCATCCGGATTCTCGATCACGTCGCCATTCCAGAAGCGCAACACCGTCCAGCCCTGTTCCCTTAGAAACAGGGAGCGACGTTCGTCATAGGCCTGCGCATCCAGATGCTGGCTCCCGTCGAACTCGATCGCCAGTTTCGCCGAACGGCATGCCAGATCGACAATATAGGGGTCGATGACCAATTGCCTCGTGAAGCGCGGGCGATAGCGGGATATGCGCAACCAGATCATCCGCTCCGCATCGGTCTGGCCGTTGCGCAGCGCGCGGGCATTGGCCGTCAAATGTTCAGGAACGCGGCGCATGAGGCCAAGCTAGCAAGGCTCGCTCCGCTCGCTTACCCACCCCCAACCCCTCCCTGAGAGGGAGGGGAGGGAAGTTCTAAGCTGTCATTCGCGTGATCAGTCGGGGCGCCAGCAGCGTCGCTGTCACCGGCTTGCGGTCGATCTGGCCTATCAGCGCGTCGACCAGCACCTCGCCTGCGCGCAGATAGTCCTGCGCCACGGTGGTCAACGGCTGCCGCGTCAGGCTGGCGGCGGGGATGTCGTCGAAGCCGATCAGGGCGACGTCGCCGGGCACCGACAGCCCATGTTCGTCCAGCGCGCGCATCGCCCCGATCGCGATCAGGTCGGACCCGGCAAAGATCGCGTCGAACTTCACGCCGCGCGCGATCAGGCGGCTCGCTGCCTCATAACCCGACTGCTCGGTCGACAGCGCATCGACATGCAGGCCGGGGTCGACCGCATGCCCCGCCTCGCGCAGCACGTCGGACAGGCCGGCATAACGGTCGCGAAACTCGGGATAATGGCTCGATGCGTCGCCCAGAAAGGCGATCCGGCTGCATCCGCGCGCGATCAGATGGGCGCCCGCGTCCCGCCCGCCGCGCCGGTTGTCGCAGCCGATCGTCATCCCCAGCGCATGCTGGTCGACCGATCCCCAGCGCACGAAATGCGTGCCCTGCGCCACCAGCTGCTCCAGCCGGGTGCGATAGATTTCATAGTCGCCATAGCCCAGCAGGATGATGCCGTCGGCCTTGCGGCTATCCTCATAATCGACATGCCAGTCGGTCGACAGCTGCTGGAAACTGGTCAGCAGGTCATAGCCGCGCTTGGCGCAGGTCTGCAGGATCGGCCCCAGCATCGACAGGAAGAAGGGGTTGATCCAGCTTTCGTCGGGCAGCAGATCCTCGAAGAACAAAAGGGCCAGCGTATTGCTCTTGCCCCGCCGCAGCGACGAGGCATTCTTGTCCACCGTATAGTTGAGCTGCCGGGCGATCGCCTCGACCCGCAGCCGCGTCGCCTCGCTCACCGTCTTGTCGCCGCGCAGCGCGCGCGACACGGTCGGCTGGGACACGCCGGCCAGCGTGGCGATGTCGAAGGATGTCACTTTGTCGTTGGCGGCCATGGCGCGACCCTACGACAGCGAGTCTCCATTGGGAATAGAAGGGTTTGAAACCGGTCTGAATACGTATGCCGCTCCCTTGGCCCGCCCTGTCCCCGCCGACTAAGAAGGGGCCAAGCCGCGGCAATCGGGCACAAGCGGCAATGGGAGGGATGAAGGCCATGCGCGGACGAACGGCAATGCTGCTGGCTGCGCTCTGCGCGCTTCCCGCTCCGGCCATGGCACAGGATGACGGCTTTCGCGCCCGCCTGCCCGAAGATGAAGTCATCTATTTCGTCCTGCCCGACCGGTTCGACAATGCCGACCCCGCCAATGACAAGGGGGGCCTCAAGGGCGACCGGCTCCAGACCGGCTATGATCCCGCGTCCAAGGGCTTCTACCATGGCGGCGATATCCAGGGGCTAATCCGCCGGCTCGACTATATTCAGGGGCTGGGCGCCACCGCCATCTGGGTCGGCCCGATCTTCCGCAACAAGCCGGTGCAGGGCCCCAAGGGGCAGGAAAGCGCCGGCTATCACGGCTACTGGATCACCGATTTCGAACATGTCGATCCGCATTTCGGCACCGATGCGGATTTCGCCGCGCTGGTGCAGGCCGCCCATGGCCGGGGGATGAAAGTCTATATGGACATCATCGCCAACCATACGGCCGACGTGATCCAATATCGCGAATGCGCCGACCAGCCCTGTCCCTATCGCTCGCGCGCCGACTATCCCTATCAGCGGCGCGGCGGCGTGGCCGGCCCGGCGATCAATCCGGGCTTTGCCGGCGACGCCGATCATAGCGCCGCCAATTTCGGCAAGCTCACCGACCCCGCCTATGCCTATACCCCCTTCGTGCCGAAGGGCGAGCAGGCGGTGAAGAACCCGGCCTGGCTCAACGATGTGCGCTATTATCATAATCGCGGCGAGACGACCTATTCGGGCGAGAGCGCGACCATGGGCGATTTTGCCGGGCTCGACGATCTGATGACCGAACATCCGCGCGTGATTGCCGGCATGATCGACATTTTCGGCGGCTGGATCGACCGCTTCGGCATTGACGGTTTCCGCATCGACACCGCCCGCCATGTCGACCCGCATTTCTGGCAGCAGTTCGTTCCCGCCATGCAGGCACGGGCGAAAGCGCGCGGCATCCCCAATTTCCATGTCTTCGGCGAAGTCTATGTCGAGACGGTCGATGCCGGCCCGCTCGCCTGGCACACCCGCGAAGGCGGCTTCCCCGCCGTGCTCGACTTCGCCTTCCGCCAGGCCGCGCTGGAAACCGTCGCGGGCAAGGCGGCGACCGCCACCTGGGAACGCATGCTGACCGGCGACGCCCTCTATCAGGGTGGCGCGGCCACCGCGCGCCAGTTGCCGACCTTCGTCAGCAATCATGACGCCGGCCGTTTCGCCACCTTCGTCCGCCGCGCCTTCCCGCAGGCCGGCGAGGACGAGGTGCTGCGCCGGGTGATGCTCGCCAACGCCATGCTGCTGACCCTGCGCGGCGTGCCGACCATCTATTATGGCGATGAACAGGGTTTCGTCGGCGACGGCGGCGATCAGGACGCGCGCGAGGATATGTTCGGCAGCCAGGTGGCGAGCTATAACGACAATCGCCTGCTCGGCAGCGATGCGACCACCGCCACACCGCGCTTCGATCCCACCCATCCGCTCTATCGCGAGATCGCGGCGCTCGCCCGCCTGCGCACCGGCCATGCCGCGTTGCGCCGGGGCAGCGAGACGATCCGCGCGCGCGGCGACGAGCCGGGCCTGTTTGCCGTCTCCCGCTTCGATCCCGATACGGGCGTGGAATATCTCATCGCCTTAAACACATCGACCGCGCCGATCAGGGCGCAGGTCCAGGTGGATACCGCCTCCACCGCCTTCGACACCCTTGCCGGCGCGGCTTGTGCCCCGCGCGCATCCGCGCCCGGCAGCCTCGCCCTCGACCTTCCTCCCCTTGGCTACAGCGTCTGCGCTGTACGGAGCGCTAATCCGCAATGACCGACGCACTGACTCCCTGGTGGCGCGGCGCCACCATCTACCAGATCTATCCGCGCAGCTTCGCCGACTCCAATGGCGACGGCATCGGCGATCTGGCCGGCATCACCGCCCATCTTCCCTATGTCGCCTCGCTCGGCGTCGACGCCATCTGGCTCTCGCCCTTCTTCAAGAGCCCGATGCGCGACTTCGGCTATGACGTGTCGGATTATTGCGATGTCGATCCGATCTTCGGCACGCTCGCCGATTTCGACGCGCTGATCGCCCGCGCCCATGACCTCGGCCTGCGCATCATCGTCGATCAGGTCTGGGCCCACACCTCCGACGAACATCCCTGGTTCATCGAAAGCCGCTCCAGCCGCCAGAACGACCATGCCGACTGGTATGTCTGGGCCGATGCCAAGCCCGACGGCACGCCGCCCAACAACTGGCAGTCGGTGTTCGGCGGCCCGGCCTGGACCTGGGACGCGCGGCGCGGCCAATATTATATGCACAATTTCCTGAAGGAGCAGCCGCAGATCAACCTGCACAATGGAAAGGTGCAGGCGGCTGTGCTGGATATTGTCCGCTTCTGGCTCGACCGCGGCGTCGACGGCTTCCGCATCGATGCGATCAACCATTCGATGCCCGACCCGCAACTGCGCGACAATCCGCCCGCACCGGAGGATGGTCGCATCCGCACGCGCCCCTATGATTTCCAGATCAAGCGCTACAGCCAGAGCCACCCGGACATTCCGCTGTTCCTGGAAAAGGTGCGTTCGGTGTTCGACGAATATCCCGATCGCTTTACCGTCGCCGAAGTCGGCGGGGATGACAGCGATGCGGAGATGAAGGCCTTCACCCAGGGCGATCATCGCCTCAACACCGCCTATGGCTTCGACTTCCTCTACGCCCCCAGGCTGACCGCCCCGTTCCTGAAGGCCGCGCTGTCGCGCTGGCCGGCGGAGCAGGGCATCGGCTGGCCGAGCTGGGCGTTCGAAAATCATGACGCGCCGCGCGCCGTTTCGCGCTGGGCCGGCGATATCGACGCCCATGCCTATTGCCGGATGAAGATGCTGCTGCTGGCCTGCCTGCGCGGCAATATCTTCCTTTATTATGGCGAGGAACTGGGCCTGCCGCAGGTCGATATCGCGTTCGAGGATCTGCAGGATCCCGAGGCGATCGCCAACTGGCCGCTGACCCTGTCGCGCGACGGCGCCCGCACGCCCATGCCCTGGACCGGCGCGGCCCCCTGGCTCGGTTTCTCCGACGCCAAGCCCTGGCTGCCGGTAGGGGAGGCCCATCGCCCGCTCGCCGTCGACGCGCAGGAAGCCGATCCCGCCTCGCTGCTCCACTGGACGCGCCAGGTGCTGGCCCTGCGCAATGCCACCCCGGCGCTGCGCAGCGGCACGATCACCTTTCTCGACACGCCGGACGATCTGCTCGCCTTTGAACGGACGCAGGACGGGCAGCAGCGCCTCTGCGTCTTCAACCTCGGCACCGGCCCCGTCGCCTGGCGCCCGGCCGATGCGGACTGCTGGCAGGTCGAACTGTCGACCGGCCGCATCGCCGACTGGAATTTCGCCCCCGCATCCGGCCTCGTCGCCGCCTTTGACCATTCAGAATGACATTCTCCCTCGTCATTGCGAGCGTAGCGAAGCAATCCAAATGGACTGCCCATGGATTGCTTCGCTGCGCTCGCAATGACGCGCCGAAAGACAAGGATTTTTCCATGAAGCGACTGACCGCGCTCGCTCTCCCGCTCATTGCCCTGGCGCTCGCGCCCACCGCCGCGCGCGCCGATGTGGTGGCCAGGGCCGCCTCGCCCGACGGCCATATCACCCTCACCATCAGCCTCGATGGCGAGGGGCGCCCGAGCTATGCCGTGCAGCGCAATGGCAAGCCGCTGATCGCCGACAGTCGCTTGGGCTTCATGTTCACCGACGCACCCAAGATCGAGCGCAACCTGACGCTGGCCGATGCCAAGCAGGCCAGTAGCGACACGAGCTGGACCCAGCCTTGGGGCGAATGGACCACGATCCGCGATCATCATAATGAGCTGAAGCTGGTGTTTCGCGAGAAGGGCGATCTCCAGCGCGAGATTGACGTGACCTTCCGCCTGTTCGATGACGGCGTCGCTTTCCGCTATACCTTGCCTGACCAGGCCAATCTCCATCACGCCAATATTGCCGAGGAACTGACCCAGTTCGCCTTTGCTGAAGGCGGCACTGCCTGGTGGAAGCCCGCCTATGAATGGAACCGCGAGGAATATCTCTACAACCGCACCTCGCTCGACGCGGTCGGCACCGCCCAGACGGTGATGACGGTGAAGCTGGCCGACGGCACCCATGTCGCGCTGCATGAAGCCGCGCTGGTCGATTATGCGGGCATGAATCTCGCCCGTGCCGAGGGCAACACTTTCCGCGCCGATCTGACGCCGGGGGCGGGCGCGCCCAAGGTATCGCGCGATGCCGGCTTCTCCACCCCCTGGCGCACCATCGCCGTCGCCGACGATGCCGCCGGCCTCTACATGAACCACATGATCCTGAACTTGAACGAGCCCAACAAGCTTGGCGACGTTTCAAGCTGGATCAAGCCGGGCAAGTTCGTCGGCGTCTGGTGGAACATGATCAAGGGCGAATGGACCTGGGCGCGCGGCCCCAAACATGGCGCCACCACCGCCAATGTCCGCCGCTATATCGATTTCGCCGCCGCCAGCGGCATCCCCGCCGTGCTGGTCGAGGGCTGGAATGTCGGCTGGGACGGCAACTGGTTCGGCAACGGCAATGACATGAACTTCTCGCAGCCGACCGAGGATTTCGATGCCGACGGCCTTGCCGCCTATGCCAAGTCCAAGGGCGTCACCCTGATCGGTCATCATGAAACCGGCGGTTCGGCCAGCCATTATGACGGCCAGCTCGACAGTGCCTTCAAATGGGCGGCCGACCATGGCGAGCAGGTGGTGAAGACCGGCTATGTCACCGATGCCGGCCAGATCGAGCGGGTGGACGCCGATGGCGCGAAGCATCGCGAATGGCATGAAGGCCAGTGGATGGTGAACCATTATCTGCGCGTCGTGCAGACCGCCGCCAAATATCATGTCAGTATCGACAGCCATGAACCGGTCAAGGATACCGGCCTGCGCCGCACCTATCCCAACTGGGTCGCGCGCGAAGGCGGCCGGGGCATGGAATATAATGCCTGGGTCGGCGGCAAGAACCCCCCCGAGCATGAGGCGAACCTGGTCTTCACCCAGTTGCTGGGCGGTCCCATGGACTTCACCCCTGGCGTGCTCAGCCTTTCGGGTTCGGAAGGCAGCACGATCCACTCGACCATCGCCAAGCAGCTCGCCCTCTATGTCGTCCTCTATTCGCCGGTGGTGATGGCGGCCGACACGCCGGAAAATTACGCCAGATATCCGGGTCCCTTCCAGTTCATCAAGGATGTGCCGACCGACTGGTCCGACACCCGCGCCTTGAATGGCGAGGTCGGCGACTATGTCACCATCGCGCGCAAGGCGAAGGGCAGCGACGACTGGTATCTGGGCGCAGTCGGCGATGAACAGGCGCGCTCCAGCAAGGTGACGCTCGACTTCCTCGATGCCGGCCGCAGCTACACCGCCGAGATCTACCGCGACGGTCCCGGCGCCGACTATCGCACCGAAGCGCGCCACGCGATCGTGATCGAAAAGAAGCCGGTGAAGAAGGGCGATGTCCTCGCCATCGACCTGGCACCGGGCGGCGGCCAGGCAATCCGCTTCGTCGCCAGCGGCGGCAAGCGCAAGCGGTGAAGGCTGACGCCTGTTCTGTTCCTACCGTCATCCCGGACTTGATCCGGGATCCATTCAGCGCTCGCGCGCAGGCGTCGCGCCGAATGGATCCTGACTTTCGTCAGGATGACGCAGGACTGAAGGGGGCGATCAACAGCCCCGGCTGTCCTATTCCGCCTGTGCTTGATAGGCTGCGTGACCGCATGAAGGCAGACTTTCCGATAGGATCAGGCGTTCGCAACTTAATGTCAAAATGTGCGGGAAATGTGCGAAGTTAAGGCGAAGGATGGGGATGGCCGGAATGAATGAGATGGGGCTGGAACCGGGCGCGACGACGTCCGACAGTCGGCCGCGCCAGGGCTTCTGGGGGCTGTGGAATATCAGCTTCGGTTTCTTCGGCATCCAGATCGGCTTCGCGCTGCAGAACGCCAACATGTCGCGCATCTTCCAGTCGCTGGGGGAAAATCTCGACAATCTCGCCTTGCTGTGGATCGCTGCGCCGCTGACCGGCCTGCTGGTCCAGCCGGTGATCGGCCATTATAGCGATCGCACCTGGTGCCGCCTCGGCCGGCGTCGGCCCTATTTCTTTGCCGGTGCGCTGTTTGCGGCGCTTGCGCTTTTCGGCATGCCCAATGCGCCCGGCCTGATGGCCGCCGCGCTGATGCTCTGGATTCTCGACGCCTCGCTCAATGTCTCGATGGAGCCGTTCCGCGCCTTTGTCGGCGACATGCTGGCGAAGGAACAGCATATGGCCGGCTATGCGATCCAGACCGCCTTCATCGGCACCGGCGCGGTGATCGGCTCCTCCACCCCCTGGCTGCTCGACCAGATGGGCGTCTCCAATGTCGCGCCCGCCGGCATGATCCCCGACACGGTGCGCGTCAGCTTCTATATCGGCGGCGCCGCGCTGTTCCTCGCCGTGCTCTGGACCGTGCTCACCACCCGCGAATATTCGCCCGAGCAGATGGCCCGCTTTGCCCAGGCCAGCGAAGCGGCAAGCCGGGAGAAGGCGCCGCCGGTCCCCGCGGGTGGTCCGCTCTGGATCGTCGCAGGCCTCGCCATCATCGCCGCCGTCTGGGGCTGGGCGCTGGAAAAGGAGCTGTATTTGCTGGGCGGGCTCCTTGCCGCCTATGGCATCGCCCGCATCGTCGCGCGCACCCTCCATGCGCAGGGCCGGACCGACAATCTGCTCAGCCATGTGGTCGGCAATTTCGCGACCATGCCGGCGATGATGAAGAAGCTGGCACTGGTCCAGTTCTTCACCTGGTCAGCGCTCTTCATCATGTGGATCTATACCACGCCAGTGGTCGCCCAATATGTCTTCGGATCGGCCGATCCGACCAGCGCCGCCTATAATGAAGGGGGCAATTGGGTCGGCATCCTGTTCGCCACCTATAATGGCGTCGCCGCCTTCGCCGCGCCCTTCCTGCTCCAGCCGCTTGCCCGCCGCATCGGCCAGGCCCGGACCCATGCGCTGGCGCTGACGCTCGGCGCGCTCGGCTTCCTGTCCTTCCTGGTCCTGCGCGATGCACAGGCGCTGCTATTGTCGGAAGTGGCGATCGGCATCGCCTGGGCCTCAACCCTCGCCATGCCCTATGCGATGCTCGCCTCCAGCGTGCCGCAGACCAAGCTCGGCATCTATATGGGGCTGTTCAACGCCTTCGTCGTCATCCCGCAATTGCTGGTGGCGACGGTGATGGGCACGATCATGCGCCATTTCTTCCCGACCGAACCGATCTGGACCATGGCCTTTGCCGGCGCCGTCATGCTGCTGGCGGCGCTCGCCACCCTGCGCTGCCGGGACTGACCGACAGCGCAGAGGGCGCTTGGAATTACGCCGCCTGGCGTTCGGCCTCGCCGATGATGGCTTCGGCCATTTCGTCGGCGACCAGCGCGGGGGAGCGCTCCTCGCGCTTGGCCTGGTCCAGTATCTGGGCGACCCGGCCGCCGATCTGGTCGACGCGGGCGGCGACGCTGGCGCGGTCTTCGCCCAGATATTCGGCCGACACGCTGATGATGCCGCCGGCATTGGCGACATAGTCGGGCACATAGACGATGCCGCGCGTCCGCAGCAGCTCCGCCACATCGGGCGTCGCCAGCTGGTTGTTGGCCGCGCCGCAGACCAGGCGCGCCTGCATCGCCACCACGCTCTGCGGATCGAGCGCGCCGCCCAGGGCGCAGGGGGCAAAGATGTCCGCCTCGACCGCGGCGATGTCGGCCACGTCCACCACATTCGCGTTCAGCACGGCGGCCAGCGTGTTGCGGCGGCGCGGATCGATGTCGGCGATCACCAGTCGGGCGCCGGCATCGGCCAGGCGACGGCACAGCGCCGCGCCGACATTGCCGGTGCCCTGCACAGCAACGGTCAGGTCGGACAGTTCGGCACCCAGCGACTGGCGGGCGGCCGCCTGCATCGCCTCGAACACGCCCAGCGCGGTCCAGGGCGACGGATCGCCGCCGGCCGCGCCCTCGGCGACATCCAGGCCCGCAACATGACGGGTCTGGCTGGCCACCGCCTGCATGTCGGCGACGCTGGTGCCGACATCCTCGGCCGTGACATAGGTGCCGCCCAGTTCCTCGACCGCGCGGCCGAACGCCTGGAATAGCGCGACCCGGTCGAACTCGCCTTCGGGCCGGCGCAGCACCGCCTTGGCGCCGCCGAAGGGCAGGCCGGCCATGGCATTCTTGTAGCTCATGCCCTCGGTCAGGCGGCAGGCATCGTCCAGCGCCGCGCCGATGTCTGCATAATGCCAGAAGCGGCAGCCGCCGGCGCCCGGCCCGATCGCGGTGCTGTGGATGGCAATCACGCCGTCCAGCCCGCTGGCGGGATCAAGCAGCCGCACCGACTGCATCGGCGGGTTCAGGCGGGCAGGACGGGAAACCATATTCTTCTCCTCGGGATGATGCCGCCTTATCGCCGGTCGCCAGAGAAGAATCTTGCCTGATTTGAAGCCCGATATCGCCAATATGAGGATGAATTATCCTGCCATCGGCGATATGTAGGAAAATATGATCGAACTCGACCATTTCGAGCGGAAGATTCTCCGCGAATTGCAGCGCGATGCCAGCCAGACCACGGCGGAGATCGCGGACAAGGTCGGGCTGACCCCGTCACCCTGTTGGCGCCGCATCGACCGGCTGGAAAAGGAAGGGCTGATCCGCAAGCGGGTGGCCTTACTCGACCGGCGCAAGGTCGGCCTCAATGCCCAGGTCTTCGCCCAGGTAAAGCTCAACGCCCATGGCCGCGCCAATCTGGACGAATTCAGCGCCGCGATCGGCGGCTTTCCCGAAGTGCTGGAGGCGTTCGTGCTACTCGGCACGATGGATTTCATGCTGCGCATCGTGGCCAAGGATATCGAGGCCTATGAACGCTTCTTCTTCGAACGGTTGAGCAAGCTGCCCGGCGTCCAGGAAATCAACTCGACCGTCGCCCTGTCGGAAATCAAGTCGACCCACGAACTGCCGATATGACATGGCGGCCGGTAGGCACCGGCCGCCACGCCTCACATCTTACTTGCGCTGTGCCTGGCTGGCGTCGCGGGCCGCGCGGAATTCGCTGTCGCTCGACCAGTTGGGCCAGTCATGGCCGTCAGCGACGCGGCGACCGACATTGTAGAGCAGGGTCATGTCGCCCTCCCAGCTGCTGGTGTTCCAGCTGTCGTCATACTGGTCGGCCGGCTGGTGATAGCGATCGCGGGTATAGATATCGCCCAGTTCCTTGCCGCGCGCCGCGCCGCCATTCACCAGTTCGCGGCCCGGATTGAACGAGATGGCAGGCACGCCGCGCTTGGCCATCGGGAAATGGTCGGAGCGGTAGAAGCTGCCAGCTTCGGGGCGCGCGTCCGGCGTATAATGGCGGCCCAGCTTCTCGCCCTCCTGCGTCAGCAGGGTCAGCAGGTCCAGCTTCGCCGCGCCGGAGATGGAGAAATTGACCGTCTTCTCGGCGGCGAAGGGGCCGTCCATGTTGATGACGCCGGCCGTGGTCGCCAGCGGGCGCAGCGGATTGTCGGCATAATATTCCGACCCCAGCAGGCCCTTCTCCTCGGCCGTCACTGCCAGGAACAGCACGCTGCGCTCGGGCTTGGGGCCCTTGGCATAGGCGCGGGCCAGTTCCAGCAGGGCGGCGGTGCCCGACGCATTGTCGCGCGCGCCATTATAGATGGTGTCGCCCTTCGCGTCCGGCGCGCCGATGCCCAGATGGTCCCAGTGCGCGGAATAGATGACGGTCTCGTCGGGATATTTGCTGCCCGGCAGGATGCCCACGACATTGTGCGAGGTGATGATTTCCGACTTCACCGCATAGTCGGCGCTCATCGTTGCCTTGAGCGTTATGGGCTTGAAGTCCTTCTTGCGTGCGGCCGCCTTGGCCGCCTCGAAATCGACGCCCGATGCGGCCAGCAGCTTGGCGGCCAGATCCTTCTGGATCCAGCCTTCCATCTGGGTGTGGGCGCTCTTGGGATCGGCACGGACGATGTCGAACATGGTGTTGGTGTTGCTGTTCTTGACCGTCGCCCAGCCATAGGAGGCCGGCTCGCTTTCATGCACCACCAGCACGCCGGCTGCGCCCTGGCGCGCGGCTTCTTCATACTTGTAGGTCCAGCGGCCATAATAGGTCATCAGCTTGCCGCCGAAATCGCCTTCGCCCCCCTCGAAATCGGGGTCGTTGACCAGCACGACCATGATCTTGCCTTTAAGGTCCACGCCCTTGAAATCGTCCCAGCCGCGCTCGGGCGCCTTCACGCCATAGCCGACGAAGACCAGCGGCAGGTTGGCGAACTTGACAGCCGACTGGCCGGTCTCGGCCGCGCGCACGGCGATTTCCGTGCCCTGGGTCAGCGGCTGGGCCGCGCCGCCCACGGTCATCGACAGGCTGGGCGTGCCGGTGATATTCGACATGCGCAGCGGCACGTCCTGGAACCATGTGCCCTTGTCGCCCGCGGGCTTCAGCCCGGCCGCCGCCATCTGCTTGGCGATATAGTCGATCGTCTTGGTCTCGGCGCGGGTCGCCGGGCCACGGCCTTCAAATTCGTCGCTGGCCAGAATCTTGATGTCGTTGACGATGCGCGCGACGTCGAATTGCGGCGCGGTCGTGGCCGCCACGGCCAGGGCGGAAGCGGACAGCAGCCCGGCACAGGCCAGCGTCCGCCAGGCGGCGCGGGAGGCACGGGACAGCGGCGACATCGTCATGGGTAACTCCTTATCTCTCTTGGATATTGCGCGGCGCGAGTCAGCGGCCGGCAATGCGAGGGGATAATGCCCATGCGACGCCATATGTCGATATGGCGTGGAATTTTAGGTCGCCGCCGCCATCCGCAAGGGGATGGCGGCGGCGCTCTTGTCACACCAGCTTGTTGGTGCGGACCAGTTCGCGATACCAGTCGGCGCTGAGCTTGGGCGTGCGCTTCTGGGTCTTGAAGTCGACATGGTGGATGCCGAACAGCTTGGTATAGCCATCCTCCCACTCGAAATTGTCCATCAGGCTCCAGACGAAATAGCCCTTCACCGGAATGCCTTCGCGGGTCGCGCGCTGCAGGTGGGTGAGGTAATTGCGCAGATACATGACGCGGTCGGTGTCATAGACCTTGCCGTCTTCGGCCACCTTGTCGTCGGCCGAGCAGCCGTTTTCCGAGATGTAGAGGCCCTTGGGCTTCCAGTTTTCGCTGATGGCGCGCATCCCCCAATAGATGACCTCCGGCGTGACATAGAGCCAGGGGGAGGGCATGCGCGGCGCCTGACCCGGATGGGGCAGGATCTTGTAGCCCGACGGTGCGGTCTCGTCGGCGCGAACGGTGTTGCCGGTATAGACATTGACCGACAGGAAATCGAGCGGCGCGCCGATCAGCTTCATGTCGCCTTCCTTGACCACGGGCGCGTCCTTGCCCTGCGCGGTCAGATAGCTGTCGATATAGCGGCCTTCCATGATCGCGGTCAGGAACATGGCGTTCTCTTCGCGCACGGCCTTCTTCACCGCCTCGATATGCTCGGGCGTCTCGATCGCGGGGACATAGATGTTGGGATTGTCGGCAATGCCGACCTGCGTGCCCGACTTGGTCGCGGCGCGGATCGCCTGTACGCCCAGGCCATGGGCCAGCACGCCATGGTGGCGCACCTGGTTCACCTCCTTCATCGGCAGCTTCAGGCCCGGCGCCTTGCCGCCGGTCATGTAGCTGAGGTCCGTGAAGCAGCGCAGCTCGTTGAGCGTCATGAAGTGATTGACGCGGTCGCCCAGCTTGCCGGCGGTATAGCCGGCATAGTCGGCGAAGGCGTAGCTGGTGTCGCGATTCTGCCAGCCGCCCGGCAGGGCATGGGGCAGATCCCAGTGGAACATGGTGACATGCGGGGTGATCCCCGCCGCCAGCAGCCCGTCGACCAGACGGTTATAATAGTCCAGCCCCTTGGCATTGGGCTTGCCCCGGCCATTGGGGAAGATGCGCGACCAGGCGATCGAGAAGCGATAGGCCTTGACGCCCAGCGCCTTCAGCAGGGCGATATCGTCCTGATAGCGGTTATAGCTGTCGCAGGCGATGTCGCCGGTGTCGCCATTGGCGACCTTGCCGGGCGTGTGGGAAAACACGTCCCAGTTGGTTTGGCCACGACCATCGGCGTTCACGGCGCCCTCGATCTGATAGGATGCGGTGGCGCAGCCCCACAGGAAGTCGGCGGGGAAGGCGAGGCTGCCCTGCGGCGCGCCGGCGGCCGCGGCTGCGGCCTGCGCGTTCGCACCGGTGCTGCCGGCCAGGCCCGCGCCCAGCGCGGCGGCACCCAGGCCCAGGCCCAGTTCGCGGCGATTGATACCCGTCATCTTCTTTGTCTCCTTATTGACCGACGATCTGCACCAGGCCGCTGATGGCCTGGCCGGTGGGCAGCTTCGTCTTGCTCGTCAGCGTCTTTGCCTTGTCGTCCCAGACCAGCTCGGCCTTCATGCCGCCCTTGCGATAGGCATTGGTCGTGCCGTCATCGTCATAAAGGGTGAAGCGCGCATCGGCACCCGGATAAACCCGGATGCTTTCCAAGGCCTGCTTCTCGGCCGTGCTCTTCACCTGCACGCCCATCGGCACGATAGAACCGGCCTTCACGAACAGCGGCATGCGGTTGATCGGCGCATCCACCTCGATCGTCTGGCCGCCCTCATATTTCTGGTTGGTCCAATAATCATACCAGGCGGTGCCGGCGGGCAGATAGACCGACCGCTTGGTCTGGCCCTGCTTGGTCACCGGGGCGACCAGGAAGGCGGGGCCGAACATATATTGGTCGCCGATGTCCGACACCTTGGGATCGTTCGGGAAGTCCATGAACAGGCCGCGCATGAACGGCGCGCCGGTGTCATAGGTGTGGCGGCCCAGCGCATAGATATAGGGGATCAGCGTGTAGCGCAGGCGCAGCCAGTCGGCCAGGATCGGCTCGGCCGCCTTGCCATAGGTCCACAATTCCGTGTCCGGGCGCTGGCCATGGATGCGCAGCGTCGGCGTGAACACGCTATACTGGAACCAGCGCACGAACAGTTCGGGATAATCGGTATAGTCCGCACCCGCCGCCGTCATGCCGGCCGGATCGAGCAGCACCGGATGCTGCGCCTTGGGACCGCTCGGCCACTGCCAGCCGCCAATATCGCTGCCCCAATAGGCCAGGCCCGACGCGGTGAAGTTGAGGCCGGCGGGCACCTGCCGGTCGAGCGCTTCCCAGGTCGACTTGATGTCCGACGACCAGAACAGGCCGCCATTGCGCTGCGAGCCCAGATAGGCGGCGCGCGCCAGGATCATGTTGCGGAAATTGGGGCGGTCGCGCTCGGAGCCTTCGGCCACGCCCGACGTATGCACCAGCGGGAACAGGTTATGATAGCGGTCGCCCGAACCGATCGAGTAGAAATAGCCGTCCGGCACCAGATCCGGCTCGGTCTCGTCCAGCCAGAACCAGTCGAAGCCCTGGCTCGCGATATTGTCGCGCAGCTTGCCCCAGAACCATTCCCGCGCTTGCGGGTTGGTGCTGTCGATCAGCGCGCCGGCCCGGTCGGACCGCATCGGCAGGCCGTCGACCGGATTGCCGTCCTTGTCCTTCAGGAACCAGCCCTTGGACTTGAGGAACTCGAAATAGCGGCCTTCGCGCTCGAACCGCGGCCACACGCTGATGATCGACCGCATGCCCATGGCGTTGAGCTGGTCGTTCATCCCCTTGGGGTCAGGATAATAGGTGCGGTCGATGTCGAGCTGGCCCATGCGGGTCCAGTAGAACCAGTCCAGCACCATGATATCGAGCGGCAGATTGCGCTGGCGATAGCCATTGGCGACGTCGAGCAATTCCTTCTGGCTCTCGTAGCGCGCCTTGCTCTGGATCAGGCCGAAACCGGCCTTGGGCGGCAGCGGCGTCGCGCCGGTCAGCTTGGCATAGCCGGCATAGAGGTCATCGGTGGTCTTGCCGGTGATGACGAAGAAGGACACGCGTTCGCCGACCTGGCTCTGGAAACGGGTCGAATTGTGCAGGCCCGGCCACACCAAAGTGCGCGCCGGATTGTCCCAGACGATGCCATAGCCCTTGTTGGTGACCAGGAAGGGGACGCAGACGGTCTCGCCGGCCGGCGCGTCATAGCTGTGCGAACAGTCGATCTGCTTGCCGCGCAGATCCATATAGCCTTCCTGGTTCTGGCCCAGGCCGTAATAATGCTCGTCCAGCGGCGCGTCGAAGCTGGCGCCGACCTTGAAGGTCTTCTCGCCATTGACGGTCACGGGCGCCATTTCCCAGCCGGTCATCTTGGTCAGGACGGTGCCGCTGGCATCCTTCACCGACAGGCTGACCGGCGGCAGGGCCGGGGCGAAATAGCGCTGCATCTGGGTCGGCGCGCCGGGCCAGGGCTGGGCATCGATCGTCAGCGAAAGCGCCGAGGAGGTGAAGATGTCGCCGGTCGCGTCGCTGCTATGGGTCCAGCCGCTGGCATCGGCCTTGGCATTGGGGCCTTCGCCCGGTGCCGCCTGCGCCAGGTCCGGGTCCATCGCGATGGTGACGCGCACGATATTGGGGGCATAGGGTTCGATCGCGACCCGGCTGCCATTGCGATCCAGCAGCGCCATCGGCGCGGCCAGCGCCGGTGCGGCGATGGCGATGCAGGATGCACCCAATGCGATCCCCGCCAGTCTTGCCTTGAAGCCCTTTGCGATCATCCCAGTCATTCCCTGTACTTGCATTAAACCAGACCCCGGCCGTCGATGCGGACGGTGGGGACGAAATCGATGCCGTGCGGCATGGTGAAGTGGAGGCCCGCGCCATCCTGACGGAAGGCAAGCTGGCCGCCGCCGAGCAGCGTCACCCGCTCGATTGTGCCAGTCCCTTGGCTGCGCGCCAGTGAGCGGATGGTCGTAGATCCGGCCGGCTTGCCCAGGAACAGCGCATAGAGCGCGCCCTTGTTGGTGGTGAAGCGGATGTCCTGCGCGGTGAAGGGCTTGGCCTTCTCCTCATTCTGCATGCCGACGATCGCCTGGGTCGGCCCTTCGCCATAGCGCTTCCACGGCCGCGAACCGAAGATCGCCTCGCCGCCATGCACCATCCATCCGGCCATCGCGTCCAGGATCTTCTCCGCCTCGCTGTCGATGGAGCCGTCGCCGGGCTGCGGAATGGACAGCATCAGATTGCCGTTCTTCGACACGACATCGGCCAGCCGCTGGATCACCTGCTCGGCGCTCTTGTAGCTTTTGTCGGTCAGCCGGGCGATATTGTAGAACCAGTCGCCGATGCAGGTGTCGGTCTGCCACGGCTCGTCCCAGATATGGTCGGTATAGCCGCGCTCGACATCCTGGACGATGCCGAACCGGGCATAGGGCTTGAGCTGCTTGCCGGTCATGACCACGTCGATCTTGCCGTGCCATTCGATCGACCGGTTATAATAGTCCGCCGCCGCTTCCAGCCCTACCGGGCCGAAGGGCAGTTCATGATCGTCCATATAGACCATGTCGGGCTTGTATTTCGCGACCAGGTCGGTCTGGCGCAGCAGCCAGCGGGTGACATAGGCCGGATCATCCTTCGGCCCGGTCTCGATCCACTGGCCGTTATTCGCGTCGTGCCACTTGTCCATCGCCTCGATCGTGTCGATGCCGTCGGGCAGCACGGCATGGCCGCCGGTATAGAGTTCGCGGGGGTCGAGGCCGTCCCACCATTGGCCCTTGCCATCTTCCTTGCGCAGCCGGAACGCGTCATACCGCACGCCCTTCTGCGGGCCGACCGGATCATAGCCGTAAGCGGGCTGATACCAGTGCCAGGCATGGGCGGCATGGTTCGACACGCCGAATTTCAGGCCGGCCTTGCGCGCGGCCTTTTCCCAGATGCCGACAATATCCTTCTTCGGCCCGACGCGCAGGCTGTTCCAGGCATGGTAGCGGCTGTCATAGCAATCGAGATTGTCGTGATGGCAGGCCAGCGCCATGAAATATTTCGCGCCGGCCTTCTGATATTTGGCCATCAGCGCATCGGGATCCCACTTGTCGGCGGTCCACAGATTTTGGATGTCCTTCATCCCCGCGACCGACGGATGGCCGTAGGTTTTGAGGTGATGTTCGTACATCGGGTGGCCCTGCATATACATGAAGCGGCCATACCAGTCGCCCTGCGCCGGCACCGATTGCGGGCCCCAGTGCGACCACATGCCCAGCTTCGCGTCGCGGAACCAGTCGGGATAGCGGTAATTGTCGACCAGCGAGGGCCAGCTTGCCTGCACCGGGCCTTTGGCGGTGCCCATAGGGCTGGCCGCGCGGGCGGCATTGGCCAGGCCCAGCGCAGCCGCGCCCGCCAGGAAGGATCGGCGTCCGAAATCCTGCATCACTTTTCCCCCAAAGTCTTGGCGATCGCGGCCTCGGCCAGCGGACGCATGATGGCATAGCCTTCCCTGGTCGGATGGACGCCGTCGCTCGACAGGCCCGGCTTCATCGCGCCATCGGGCTGCGCCATCGCCTTGTGATAGTCGACGAAGGTGAAGCCATTGGCGCGGGCATAGTCGGCCAGCCACTTGTTGATCGCGGCGACCTGCGGTGCGGGCGTCATGCCGGGGCTCCAGGGGAAGGCGGCAGCGGGGGGCACGGAGGCGATGATGACCTTGATGCCATGCGCGCGGGCGAGGTCGGCCATGGTCTGGATATTGCCCAGCACCGTTTCCATCGTTGCCGCGCCGGTATTGCCGGCGATGTCGTTGGTCATCGCCATGATGTGGACCGCCTGCGGCTTCAGCGCGATCACGTCATTGCGGAAGCGCACCAGCATCTGCTGCGTCGTCTGGCCGCTGATGCCGCGATCGACCAGCCCGTTCTGGAACATGGTCGGGTCCAGGTTGATCCAGTTGTCGGTGATGGAATCGCCCATGAAGACGACGCGCACTTTCTGGCCCTCGATTGCCTTGTTGGCGGCGGCATAGCGGCACAGCTGCCCGAAATCGCGGGTCAGCATGTGCAGGTTCCACAGCTTCCAGCCAGCCTCGTCGCTCGGCTTCTCATGGGTGGGGCAGGGATCGGCGACGATGCCGACTGGATCATTGGCATGCGGATCGCCCGGCACCTTGGTTTCGGCGAGGGCCGGCATGGCCAGCGCCATTGCGCAGGCAGCGGCGAGAAGGGGGGCGGTGAAACGCAGCATCGTCGTCCTCATTTCCTTGTTCCTAGCGCCTGCGCGATCGCCCTGGCGGCGATCGGCGCCATCACGGCATAGCCATTGTCCAGCGGATGCACGCCGTCCTGGGTATAGGCGGCGGCCATCAGGCCATTCTGGTCGACCATCGCGGCATGATAATCGGCAAAGACATGGCCGTGTTGTGCGCAATAGGCGCGCAGCCACTGGTTGAGCGCGACCAGTTCGGCTGGCTTGCGCTCCGCCACCACATCCTTCGCCGCATCCGTGTAGTTGTTGACCGGCAGGATCGATCCGAACACGACCTTGATATGATGGGCGGTGGCGATGTCGGCCATCGCTTCCCAATTCGCCTCGATCTGTTCGGGCGTTTCCTGCTGCAGGAAGCCCTGGACATCGTTGATCCCGGCCAGGATCACCACGACCTTGGGCTGCAGCGCCACGACATCCTGATGGAAGCGCAGCAGCATCTGTGCCGTCACCTGGCTGCCGATGCCGCGATTGACATAGGGCTTGCCGGGGAAGCTGGCGGCCAGATTCCAGCGATCGGTGATGGAATCGCCCAGGAACACGACGCGCTGCTCGCCATCCTTCGGCGCAGGCAGGGCAGCATTGGCCGGGGCGTAAAGATAGCGTTCGCCAAAATCCTGCATCAGGCTGGGCACCAGCCTGGCGCGGAACGGGCCAAGCCATGGCCCCCAATCCTTTTCCGCGACGGTGCGGCGTTCGGGCGCGCTTTGATAGGAGTCCGGTGCCGCGGACGCAGCGCTGGCGACAAGCGCGAGCAGACCTATCGACAGCGCTGTCTTCATTGCGCCAGCAATCCCTGCTTGGCGGCGAATGTCATGAACAGACCGGGCCAGGCCGACGCCTGCATCGTCCGGGGCAGGCGGTTGCCGAAGCCATGGCCGCCATCCTCGAAAATATGGAGCGCGACCGGGCGCTTGGCCACCTCCATCGCCTGGAACAGGGCGATGCTGTTGGCCGGCGGCACCAGACCGTCGTCGCTGGCATGGACCAGGAAGATGGGCGACGTATCGGCGTCCACCCGCACCTCCACCGACCGGGCGCGGCGCATGTCGGCGCTGGCGCCTTCACCCAGCAGCATGTCGCGCGACCCGCCATGGGTGAAGGGCGCGTCGAGGCTGACCACCGGATAGATGAGGCCGGCGACATCGGGGCGCGCGCTTTCGCGATCGGCGGCATCGACCGGGGCATAGACGCGCTCGCCATGGCGCGTCGCCAGCGATCCCGCCAGATGGCCGCCGGCCGAGAAGCCGAGCACGCCGACGCGGCCCTTGTCGACAGCGAAATTGACAGCCCGCGCGCGGATCAGCCGCATCGCGCGCTGGGCATCCTGCAACGGCACATCCTGCCGCTGGGCCCAGCCTTCGCCGGGCAGGCGATAGAGCAGGATGAAGGCGGTGATGCCCCGTTCGTTCAGCCAGGCGGCCTGGCTGGTGCCCTCATTGTCGTAGGACAGGAAGCCATAGCCGCCGCCCGGCACCACCAGCATCGCCGCGCCATTGGGGCGGGCAGGACGGCGCACCACCAGCACCGGGCGGGCGATCCCCGTCACCCAGCGATCGGGCTTGGCCGGGTCTTTCGATTGGTCGTCGATCTTGCGGACGATCCGCGCGCGCGCGTCGCCGGGCGGCGGTCCGGGCCACAGCTCGATCACCTCGTCGGCCGCGGTCGTCTGCGCGGCGGCAAGGCCGGGCAGGGCGGCAAGGCCGGCGGCAGCGATCAGCGCTGTGCGGCGATCCAGCAGGGTCATTGCTCTTCCTCCATGGCGGTGGCGCGGGACGGCGCATCCTTGATCGGCGACATGGCTGCGCCGATCGCCTGCGCGGCGCCGCGCACCAGATCATTGCACTGCTCGATGCTCGCCCGGTTGGCGGCGCCGTCGACGAAGGGCATGGTCAGCGATGCGCGGGCGATCCCGCCGACCAGGATCGGCGCCGACAGGTCGGTGATGCCGGTCAGCATCGGGCTGGGCGACACCGCGCCGCCCGCCGCGACGGCGGCGTCCAGCCGCGCGACCAGTTCGGCTTCCTCCAATTGCGGATCGCTGGCCCGGATGTCCTTCAGCATCGCCTCGCGATTTTCGGGCGACTGGAAGGCGAGGAGGATGCGGCCGGAATTGGAGCGGTGCAGCGGCCGGCGATAGCCCACGCGCACGGCAAAGCCGGACAGGCCCGGCGCTTCGATCGCGATGATGACGACCATTTCCGCCCCCGACACCACCGCCATATGACAGCTTTGCCCGGCCTGCCGCGCCAGTTCCTGCATCACCGGCAGGGCGGTGGAGGCAAGGTCGCGAATCGGCGGCTGGCTCATGCCCAGGGTGAACAGCCGGTTGGTCAGGCGATAGCCATCCTCGGCGCGGGCGATATAGCCATGTTCCTCCAGCACCTGGAGCATGCGGAAAATCTCGCTGACCGACCGGCCAAGCGCGGCGGAGATGTCGGACATGATCAGCGGCTCGCTGGAACCGGCCAGAAGCTCCAGAATTTCCAGCCCTTTCTTCAGGGCCGGCGCTTGGTAGCGCGCCTTGCCTTCCATCCCGATCCCCTCACCAATCGGGCGCTATCTCGCCTTTGGTAGCGCCATCATCTGTTGGTCCTTCCCTACACACCATCTACAGGTGAAATCAATTTTTATATTTCACAAATTGGAAACGGAGAGTAATAGGGCGCCGCGTTGGTATCGCTCCCAATAGGGAAATATCACGGCAGGGGAATATGTTTTTGCCGCGGCATCGCGGCGCCGAATCGATCAGTGCTCCGACCAGGGGCCAGGGGAGAGGAAGGGACCAAATGTTCAAGAATTTTAACGTGCCGTCGCGTGCGGAATTGCTCGCCGGTATCTCGCTCGCCAGCGTCATGCTGGGGTGCAGCGTCCAGGCGCACGCCCAGGATGTGGCTGCGGAACAGTCGAGCGATGCTCCTGCGTCCGAAGATGGCATCGTTGTCACCGGTGTCCGCGCCAGCCTTTCCAGCGCCCAGTCGATCAAGCGCAACAGCGACGTGATCGTCGACTCGATCGTCGCCGAAGACATTGGCAAGCTGCCCGACCGGAACGTCGCCGAAGCGTTGCAGCGCATCACCGGCATCCAGGTCCAGCGCCAATATGGCGAAGGCAGCTCGGTCGCGATCCGCGGCCTGACCCAGGTCCGCACCGAACTCAACGGCCGCGACATCTTCACCGCCTCGGGCGCCAACCAGCTCAACCTGGAAGACATCCCGTCCGAACTGCTGTCGGGCATCGACGTCTACAAGAATCCGTCGGCCGACCTGATCGAGGATCAGCTGTCGGGCACGATCAACTTCCGCACCCGCAAGCCGTTCGATTTCGATGGCCTGAAGGTCGCCGCCACCGCGACCCAGAGCTATTTCGACCTGACCGATAAGTTCAAGCCCTCGGCCTCGCTGATGGTCAGCGACCGCTGGGACACCGGCATCGGTGAAATCGGCATCCTCGCCAGCGTCTCCTTCCAGAAGACCGCCTTCCGTCAGGACACGATCTCGACCGAGCCCTTCTACACGCTCGATCCGACCAACGCGACCGACGCCGAAGTGCTGGCGAGCCTGGGCCGCACCGGCCAGACCACGACCCTGCCGCATGGTACCGGTATCGGTGAAGTCTATGGCGATCGTCGTCGCCTCGGCACCGATGTCGCGCTCCAGTGGCGCCCCAGCGATACGCTGGAGCTGACCGCCGAAGTCTTCCGTTCGGACTATAAGTTCCGTTTCGACGATTATAGCTTCTTCGCCTACAGCTCGGGCAGCGCGATCATCCCGCAGCCCGGCGCGGCCTTCACCTATGCCGACAATGGCGATTTCGAGAGCGGCACCTTCATCGACGTGCCGGTCGGCAACAACACCAGCGCCCAGACCCGTCATTCGACCACGACGGACTATTCGCTGAACCTGAAGTGGAAGCCGACGGACCAGCTGACCGTTACCGCCGATGGCCAGTATGTCGATGCCAAGACCAAGAATCTGCGCTCGATCTTCGGCCTGAACGGCGTTGCCGACACCCTCTATCAGGATATTTCGAGTTCGGTCCCGGTCGTGAACATCGGTTCGGAAACCGGCCTCACCAACCCGGCGACCTACACCAGCGCCTTCTATCTCGATAACCTCAATGAATCGAAGGCGTCGGACAAGACCGCGCGCCTCGACGCCGAATATCGCTTCGATGCCGGCATCCTGTCGTCGATCAAGGCGGGCTTCCGCTATGCCGACCGCAAGAACCGCACGATCGACACCGGCTATCGCTATACCGGCCTGTCGGGCATCCCCAGCGAACTGGAAACGGTTGACCTGGGTGACTTCTTCCGCGGCGACGCCGACCTGTTCGGCAACATCATCGCCTTCAACCGCGGCATCATCCGCAACTATCAGAACACGCTCGACACGCTGGGCATTGCCAGCGCGCCGGCCTATACCCAGAGCGGCACCAACCAGCAGCGGCAGAAGACCTTCACCGGCTATGCCACCGCCTTCTTCAAGGCCGATCCGGTCGACGGCAATATCGGCATCCGCGTGGTCCGCACCAATCTCGACGTGTCGGGCTATTATCAGCAGACCCCGATCGTGCTGGACGAAAATGGCAATGAAGTCAGCGGCCCGACCGTGTTCAACCCGATCGCCGTGTCGCAGGATTATACCTCGGTCCTGCCGAGCCTGAACCTGCGCGTCCACCTGACCGACAATCTGCAGCTGCGTTTCGCCGCCGCGAAGAACATCTCGCGTCCGACCTTCACGCAGCTCAACCCCAGCCTGACGATCAGCGAACCGGGCGCCGCGCAGCAGGATCAGATCCACACGGCCAGCGGCGGCAACCCGTATCTGAAGCCGATGAAGTCGGACAATCTGGACGCCACGGTGGAATGGTATTTCTCGCGGACCGGCTCGCTGACCGCAGCGGCCTTCTACAAGAATATCAAGAACTACATCCAGACCGCCGTGTCCTATCGCGACGTCACCTTCGACAATGGCAACAGCTATGAATATGAAGTGACGTCCTACAACAATGTCGCCAAGGGCAAGGTGAAGGGCTTCGAACTCGCCTATCAGCAGTTCTTCGACTTCCTGCCCGGTCCGTTCGACGGCCTCGGCATGCAGGCGAACTTCACCTATGTGGACTCGCAGGCACCGTCGCCCGCCACCAGCGGCCCGGTCACCAACGTTCCGCTCGAACTGCTGTCGAAATATAATTACAACATCGTCGGCATCTACGAGAAGGGCGGCCTGTCGGCCCGCGTCGCCTATAACTGGCGCAGCAAATATGTCGTGACCACCGCGGGCAACGGCACCGGCAGCCTGCCGGTGTTCAACAAGCCCTTCGGTCAGCTCGATGCGTCGATCAGCTATAATGTGACGCCGCAGTTCGCGCTGGCGCTGGACGGGACCAACCTGACCAACACCCGTCGTGCGACCTATTTCGGCATCGACAGCCGTCCGCGTGACGTGGTGGTCAATGATCGTCGCATCAGCCTGACGGCCCGGATCACCTACTGATCCGCATGGGAGGCGTATAACCTCCGCCGACTGCGCAGGCCCGATCCCAACAGGGACGGGCCTGCCATGTTCGCCAATAGAGAGGATGGGTGATGCAGGCAGATGCCAGGGTAGACAGACAGGAAGATAGCGGCGCCACAAAGATGGCGGTCATGCTGACGATCGGCCTCTTCTTCCTCTGGGGCCTTGCCAATAATCTCAACGACGTGCTGATCGCCCATTTCCGGCACGCCTTCGCCCTTTCGGACTTCGCCTCGGGCCTGGTCCAGTCGGCCTTTTATCTGGGCTATTTCTGCTTCGCCATTCCCGCCGCGCTGACGGCGCAGCGTTTCGGCTACAAGGCGACGGTGATCCTGGGCCTGCTGCTGTTCGCGCTTGGGGCCTTGCTGTTCCTGCCGGCCTCCGCCGCGGTCAGCTATCCTTTCTTCCTGTTCGCCCTGTTCGTGATCGCCAGTGGCCTGGCTTTCCTCGAAACCGCCGCCAATCCGATGGTCGCGGTGCTGGGCGATGCCGCCGGCGCCGCCCGCCGCCTCAATCTCGCCCAGGCGTTCAATCCGCTCGGCTCGATCACCGGCGTGGCGCTGGGGGCGACGCTGATCCTGTCCGATGCGCCGGCACAGGGCGCCGCTGCTGCCGCGGCCGTGCGCCTGCCCTATCTGCTGATCGCGTTGGTCGTGCTGGCCTGGGCGGCCTTGCTCGCGCGCACGCCCTTCCCGAAGGCGGCGGTGGAGGGCCATGCCGGCGCCGCCTCGCCGCTGGCCGGCTATCGCCAGTTGCTGCGTCGCCCGCGCTATCTGGCCGGGGTCGCTGCCCAATTCTTCTATGTCGGCGCGCAGGTCGGCATCTGGAGCTATCTCATCCGCTATGCCCAGACCGCGCTGCCGGGCATCACCGCCCAGCATGCCGCCTGGCTGCTGACCCTGTCGCTCGGCCTGTTCATGGCCGGCCGCTTTGCCGGTGCGGCGCTGCTCTCGCGCTTCGATGGCGCGCGGCTGATGCGGCTGTTCGCGCTCGTCAATCTCGGCCTCGCACTGGTCGGCTGCGTCTGGCTCGGCCTGCCCGGCGTCGTCGCGCTGGTGGCGGCCAGCTTCTTCATGTCGATCATGTATCCGACCATCTTCGTCCTCTCGCTCGACGGCCTCGGCCCGCTGACCAAGCCGGGCGCATCGATGATCGTCATGGCCATCATTGGTGGCGCTGTGCTGACCGCGCTCATGGGCCTGATTTCCGACATGGCCGGCACGATCAACGCCGCAATGCTGGTGCCCGCGCTCTGCTTCCTGCTGGTCGCGGCCTATGCCCATGTGATGCGCGGGAAGGGCGGGGTGGCATGATCGACGCCCATGTCCATCTCTGGCAGCTCGGCCGCAACGATTGCAGCTGGCCCGGCGAAGACCTGCCGGCGATTCATCGCGACTATGGGCTGGATGATCTGCTCGCGCAGCTCGATGCCAACAAGGTCGACGCCGCGATCCTGGTGCAGAGCCAGGAATCAGAGGCCGACACCGATTGGCTGCTGTCACTCGCCGCCGAAACCGATCGCATCGCCGGCGTCATCGGCTGGGTTGACCTCACCGGCGATGTCGCCGCCCGCGTCGCCGCGATGCAGGTCGCCGGACCACTGGTCGGCATCCGTCCGATGATGCAGGGCGGCGCGCCCGACTGTTTCGACGATCCGGCACTGGCACCCGGCTTCGCGGCGCTGGCCCGCGAGGGACTGGTGCTCGACGCATTGGTGCGGCCGCAGCATCTCGCCTCGCTTGCCCGGCTGGCCCGGCGCCAGCCCGACCTCAGCATCATCATCGATCACGCCGCCAAGCCGCTGGTCGGCGACGCGATCCCGGCGGACTGGCGCGCCGCCATGGCCGATCTCGCCGCCTGCCCCAATGTCGCCTGCAAGCTGTCGGGCCTGCTGACAGAGCTGGCGCCGGGGGCAGGGGAGGGCGCGGCCGCTCCCTTCATCGCCGAACTGGTCGCCCTGTTCGGCCCGGACCGCCTGCTCTGGGGCAGCGACTGGCCGGTGCTGACCCTCGCGTCCGACTATGCCGCCTGGCTCGATCTCGCGCGCACATCGCTGCCGGTCGCGGCCCATCGCGCCATCTTCGCCGACAATGCGGCGCGCCTCTATCGCGTCACGCAGGGAGCCGCCGCATGATCGATTTTCCCACCCTCGGCATGGGCACCGCGCCCATCGGCAATCTCTATCGCGTCGTCAGCGATGCGGAGGCGCGCGCCACCCTCGACGCCGCCTTCGCCGCCGGCATCCGCTATTATGACACCGCCCCCCATTATGGCTTTGGCCTTGCCGAACGGCGGCTGGGCGCGGCGCTGGCCGACCATGACCCGCAGGGCAGGGCGCGGGTCTCGACCAAGGTCGGCCGTCTGCTGCGGCCCACCGATGCGCAGGGCGAACGCCATGGCTTCGTCGACGCCGACCCGTTCGAGCCGCATTTCGACTATGGCCATGACGCCGTGCTGCGCTCCTTCGAAAGCAGCCAGAAGCGCCTGCGCCGCGACCGGATCGACCTGCTGCTCGCCCATGATATTGGCCGCCTGACCCATGGCGATGCGCATGATGATCATCTCGCCGCCTTTCTCGACGGCGGCTATCGGGCGATGCGCGACCTCAAAGACGCCGGCGCGATCGGCGCGATCGGCATCGGCGTGAACGAGGTCGCGATCTGCCACGAACTGCTCGACCGGGTGGAACTGGACGCCATCCTGATCGCCGGCCGCTACACCTTGCTCGATCGCGGCGCGGAGGAACTGCTCGACCGCTGCGCCAGCGCCGATGTGCGGGTCATCGTCGGCGGCCCCTATAATAGCGGCATCCTCGCCCGCGATCTCTGCGGCCCGCTCCATTTCGATTATGCCGCCCCGGACCCGGCGATCCTTGCCCGCGCCCAGGCCATGGCGGCGCTCTGCCGCGATGCCGGCGTCGCGCTGCCCGCCGCTGCGCTGCAATATCCGCTGCGCCACCTGCAGGTCATGGCCGTGATCCCCGGCCTGGTCGGAGCGGATCAGGTCCATGACACGATCGCCCGCCTGGGCGCCTCCATCCCCGACACGCTCTGGCCGGCGCTCGACGCCGCCGCCCGTGCCCATCCTCTTGCCAAGGCCCACAGCCATGCTTGAACATGACAGCCGCCTCATCCTGCTGCACCCTAACGACAATGTGCTGATCTGCGTCAGCGCGATCGAGGCGGGCGATATCCTGCCCGTCGCCGGTGGCACCATCCCCGCGCGCGAGGGCATCGCGATCGGCCACAAGATCGCCCGTATGGCGCTGGCGCAGGGGGACAAGGTCATCAAATATGGCGCGCCGATCGGATCGATGACCGCGCCGGTCGTCGCCGGCCAATGGGTCCATATGCACAATATGAAGAGCGATTATATCAGCAGCCACACCCGCACCGCGCTGGAGCAGGGCGCATGATCCAGGGCTGGCTCCGATCCGACGGGCGCAAGGGCATCCGCAATGTCGTCGCCGTCGCCTATCTGGTCGAATGCGCGCACCATGTCGCGCGCCGCATCGTCGACAAGGCCGATGATCCCGATGTCCAGCTGATCGGCTTCCCCGGCTGCTATCCCAATGCCTATGCGGCCAAGGTGATGGAGGCGATCGCCACCCATCCCAATGTCGGCGGCCTCGTCATCGTCTCGCTCGGCTGCGAAAGCTTCAATCGAGAGAAACTGCGCGCCGTCGTGGAGGCCAGCGGCCGCCCGGCCGAACTGCTGGTGATCCAGGAGAAGGGCGGCACCGCCGCCACCATCGCCGCCGGGCTGGAAGCGGTCGATCGGGTGCGGGCACAGATCGCGTCGGTCGAGCGCGTGCCGATGGGCGTCGAGGAACTGGTCATCGCCACCATCTGCGGCGGGTCGGACGGCACCAGCGGCATCACCGCCAATCCGGCGGTCGGCCGCGCCTTCGACCGGCTGGTGGCGGAAGGGGCGGCCTGCATCTTCGAGGAGACCGGCGAACTGGTCGGCTGTGAGAAGATCATGGCCGACCGCGCCGCCACGCCCGAACTCGCCGCCGCGATCGAGGCCTGCGTGCAGAAGGCGGAGGCCTATTATACCGTCATGGGCTTTGGCAGCTTCGCGCCGGGCAATGCCGAAGGCGGCCTCACCACCCAGGAGGAAAAATCCATGGGCGCCTACAGCAAGTCGGGCAGCTCGCGGATCGACGGCATATTGAAGCCGGGCGATATCCCCCCGATGGGCGGTCTCTATCTGCTCGACGTCGTGCCCGATGGCGAGCCGCGCTTTGGCTTCCCGAACATCTCCGACAATGCCGAAATCGTGGAGCTGATCGCCTGCGGCGCGCATGTCACCCTGTTCACCACCGGGCGTGGATCGGTGGTCGGATCGGCCATCTCCCCGGTCATCAAGATCTGCGCCAATCCCGAAACCGGCCGCCGCCTGGCCGCTGACATGGACGTCAATGCCGGCCGCATCCTGGAGGGGGAAGCGACCCTCGATCAGGTCGGCCAGGAAATCTATGATGCCATCCTCGCCGTCGCGGCGGGCGAGCGCAGCCTTTCCGAACAACTGGGCCATCAGGAGTTTATTTTGACCTACAAGGCTTTCGATCCCATCGGTCCCGAATGTCTGCCGATGGTGGCGCGCGCATGAGCGCCCCGCAGAACGGCCGTCTCGCCGGCAAGACCGCGCTCATCACCGCCGCCGCCCGCGGCATCGGCCGCGCCTCGGTCGAGCGTTTCGTGGCGGAGGGCGCCCGCGTCTTTGCCACCGACCGCGATCTCGATGCGCTTGACGGGCTGGAGGGCTGCGAGCGGCTTGCCCTCGACGTTACCGACGGCGCCGCCGTGCGCGCGCTCGCCGCAGACATCGGCCCGATCGACATCCTCGCCAACATCGCCGGCGTCGTCCATGCCGGCAATATCCTGGAATGCAGCCAGTCCGACTGGGACTTTGCCGTCGCGCTCAACATGACCGCCCAATATCACACCATTTCGGCCTTCCTGCCGGGCATGGTGGAAAAGGGCGCGGGCGCGATCGTCAACATGTCCTCCATCGCCAGCTCGGTGAAGGGCATCCCCAACCGCTTCGCCTATGGCGCGACCAAGGCGGGCGTGATCGGGCTGACCAAGGCGGTCGCCGCCGATTTCGTCGGGCAGGGCATTCGCTGCAACTGCATCTGCCCCGGCACCGTCGACACGCCTTCGCTGCAACAGCGACTGCACGATACCGGCGACTATGAAGCCGCCCAGACCGCCTTCGTTGCGCGCCAGCCGATGGGGCGCCTCGGCAAGGCGGAGGAGATCGCCGGCCTGGTCCTTTATCTCGCCAGCGACGATGCGGCGTTCACCACCGGCGCGGTCCATGTGATCGACGGCGGCTGGGTGATGTGATGCGTCATGTGTTGTTGATCGACCTCGCCGACGATGCGGCTGCCATCGCCCAATATGAGGCATGGCACGCATCGGGCGCGCTGCCGCCGGCCATCGGCGCCAGCATCCGCGCTGCCGACGTTCGGGCGATGGACATCTATCGCAGCGGCAACCGGCTGGTCATGCTGATGGAGACCGGCCCGGATTTCGACCCGGCGGCCAAGGCGGCGGCCGACGCCGCCGATCCGGCGGTGCAGGCCTGGGAAGCGCAGATGGACGGCGCCCAGCGGCCATTGCCCTGGTCCGTCCCCGGCGCCAAATGGACCGCCGCCACCCGCATATTTTCCCTAGACGAACAGCCCTGAGAGACCCGATCTGATGCGCAATCTTCTTCCCCTGCTCACGGGCGCCATGCTGCTCGCAACCCCCGCGCTCGCCCAGAATGGCGGACAAGTGCCGCATATCGAGAGCAAGAATGGCCGCCACGCCCTGATCGTCGATGGCGCGCCCTTCCTGATGCTGGGTGGCCAGGTCAATAACAGCAGCAATTATGCCGCCCCCCTGAAGCAGGTCTGGGACCGGCTCGACAGCATCCACGCCAATACGGTGGAAGTGCCGGTCGCCTGGGAACAGCTGGAGCCCAAGGAAGGCGAGTTCGACTATAGCTTCGTCCAGACCCTGCTTGACGAGGCGCGTGCCCATGACAAGCGCATCGTCCTCCTCTGGTTCGGCGCCTGGAAGAATACCGGCCTTGCCTATACCCCCGACTGGGTGAAGCTCGACAATCGTCGCTTCCCGCGCATGAAGACCGCCGATGGCAAGGATCATGGCGTGCTCTCGCCCCATGGCGCGGCCACGCTGGCAGCGGACAAGCGCGCCTTTTTGAAGCTCATGACCTATGTGCGCGATCATGATGCGCAGAATACGGTCATCATGGTGCAGCCCGAAAATGAGGTCGGCAGCTACCAGAATCCCCGCGATTTTAGCGCCACCGCGCAGAAACTGTTCGACGGCCCGGTCCCGGCCGAACTGACCCGTGCGCTCAAGAAGCCGGCGGGCAGCTGGAAGAGCGTGTTCGGCGATACCGCGGACCGCACCTTCAACAGCTGGTACACCGCCCGCTATATCGAGGAACTGGCCAAGGCCGGCAAGGCAATCAAGCCGCTGCCCATGTATGTGAACGCCTCGCTGACCGATCCCTACAAGCCGGTCGACCCGATGACCGTGTCGAGCGGCGGGCCGCAGGGCGACGTGATCGACATCTGGAAGGCGGCGGCCCCCTCGCTCGATTTGGCCGCGCCCGACATTTATGACCGGGGCAGCCGCAACGTCTTCAAGCATCTCGATCTCTACACAAGGCCCGACAACGCGCTGATGGTGCCCGAAATCGGCAATGCCGCCGAATATGCGCGCTATTTCTGGTCGGCGCTGGGGCGCGGCGCGATCGGCTTCTCGCCCTTCGGCATGGATGATGCCGATTATTTCAACTATCCGCTCGGCGCCAAGGGCTTCGATGACGCGACCATCCACGCCTTCGCCTCGAAATTCGGCGTGCTCGGCGCGGCGATGCGCCCCTGGGCGAAGATCGCCTTCGCCCACCCGACCTGGGGCGCGGCGCGGCCGGATGACGGCACGCCGCTCAGCAGCACCATGGGCGACTGGACGGTCACGGCCAGCTTTGGCCAGTGGCAGTTCGGCCAGCGCGAATGGTTCCCCAATGCCGACACCCCGGCCTGGGACAAGGCGATGGTCGGCGGCATGGTCGTGGCGCAGCTTTCGGCCAATGAATTTCTCTTCACCGGCGACCATGTCCGCGTCCAGTTCGGCTCGCGCGAAGGCGCCCCGGCCAACGGCATGATCGTCAAGGTCGAGGAAGGCCATTTCGAAGGCGACAACTGGGTCTTCGATCGCATCTGGAACGGCGACCAGACCGATTATGGCCTCAACATCATCGACAAGCCGGTCTGGCTCAAGGTGACGATGGGCCGCTATCGCTGAGCTGCACGCGACCCAATTCCTCCCCAAGCTTGCTTGGGGAGGGGTACCGCCGCAGGCGGTGGAGGGGCAATGGCCCAATAGCGCAGCACTAATAGGCTCCTGCCCCTCCGTCAGCGCTTCGCGCTGCCACCTCCCCGTGCCGGGAAGGAATGTCCGACATTGGTCGCCTGCGCTCGTCTGGCGGCGCTTTCCTACTCGACCTTTCTCTGATCTATCCTGCCGGATGGAACAGGCCGCTCTTCCGACATCACGCCTTTCGCCGGTTCGCTATTCGGCGTCGCGCGCACCGCCCGGCGCCGGTCCGACTGTCGCCTTGCTGTCGTTTCACTGTCGCCTGACTGTCGCTTCGAAAGCGCGCCAGTGTAGCGCCACTGTCGCTTCGTCGGCGCGTGACAGGCGCATTGCGCCCATTTTCCGCCCGCCATTGCTGGCTATCGACACTATGAACTTTCAACTGTCGCGTCGGTGTGCCCTTATCCCAGCCAGGCCAGCGCCCGGTCGCGCAACTCGGTCGCCGGCACATTGGTGGTCAGGATCATCGCCCCTTCCTCGGGCAGCGGCGGCTCCAGCGTGGCAAGCTGGCTGTCGAGCAGGCTGGCGGGCATATAATGGCCCGGCCGGTTGCCCAGCCGCGCCAGCAGTTCGTCGCGGTCATTGTCGAGCAGTATGAAATGCACCGGCACGCCGATCGCCGCGCGCAGCCGGTCGCGATAGGCGCGCTTCAATGCGGAGCAGGCGGCGACCGCCACGCCCCGCGCCGCCACCGTGCCGGCGATCGCCGCGCCCAGCCGGTCGAGCCAGGGCCAGCGATCTTCGTCGGTCAGCGCCTGTCCGCCGCGCATCTTTTCCACCGCCGCCGCCGAATGATAGCTGTCCCCCTCCAGGAAGGGGCAGTCCAGCGCCTGGGCCAGCATCGCGCCCAGCGTCGACTTGCCACAGCCGCTGACCCCCATGACGATGACGGCGCGTCCCACGGCTTTGGGCGAAACGGGGGCAGGGTCGGCGGAAATCGGCAAGCGGGCGTCCTTGGTCGCTGGGGCAGGGGGATTGGTTTTCCCGCTATAAGGCCGCGTCACCCCACAGGAAAACTACGACCTTTGTCGCAAGTGCCAAGCCGCGACCGCTCCCCTAGCCATGCACCATCTATAAAAATGAGGATGGGAGGCGGACATGATCGGACGCAGCATGATCGCGGCTTTGCTGGCGGCAACAACGCTTGGGGCACCGGCCTTCGCCGCGACGACCTCGGTCTTCCCGGTCGCGCCGGCCGAGCCTCATGCGGTGACGGTAAAGGCGGTCGGCGACGGCCGTGCCGACGACAGCGCCGCGATCCAGCAGGCGCTCGACCAGGCCCGCGACGCGACCGGCCATGGCATCGTCTTCCTGCCATCGGGCACCTATCGTATCACCCGCTCGCTGATCGTGCCGGCGGGCGTGCGCGTCTATGGCGTCGGCCCGACCCGCCCGCTACTGCTGCTCGGCGCCAACACCCCCGGCTTCCAGCAGGGCGTGTCGACCATGGTGATCTTTGCTGGCGGCGATCAATATAATGTCGGTCAGGTGCCGGTCCCGGTGCCGACCGTCGTGCCCCGCGACAAGGTGGTTCGGGATGCCAATTCGGGCACCTTCTATTCGTCGATGAGCAATGTCGATATCGAGATCGGTGCGGGCAATCCGGCCGCTGCCGGCGTGCGTTTCCGCATGGCCCAGCATGCCTTCCTCAGCCATATGGAATTCCGTCTCGGCACCGCCTTTGCCGGCGTCTATCAGGCCGGCAATGTGATCGAGAATGTCCATTTCCAGGGCGGCCGATACGGCATCGTCACTGAAAAGACCTCGCCCGCCTGGCAGTTCACCCTGCTCGATTCGACCTTCGACGGGCAGCGCGACGCGGCGATCCGCGAGCATGAGGTCGACCTTACCCTCGTCAATGTCGCGATCAGGAACACGCCGGTCGGGATCGAGATCGACCGCGGCTACAGCGACAGCCTCTGGGGCAAGGATGTCCGGTTCGAAAATGTGTCGAAGGCCGGCGTCGTCATCTCGAACGAGAAGAATGTCTTCACCCAGGTCGGCTTCGACAATGCCCTGGCCGTGAACAGCCCGGTCTTCGCCCGCTTCCGCGACAGCGGCAGGACGGTCGACGGCAAGGGCAAGGCCTATAAGGTCGCCAATTTCTCCTATGGCCTCGCCGTCCCCGCACTCGGCCACACGGGCGAATACGCCACCACTGCGGACATCCAGCCACTCTCCGCCATGCCCGCGCCGCGCGCGTCCGCGATCCGCGACCTGCCGCCGATGGATCAGTGGGTCAATGTCCGCACCCTGGGCGCGGTCGGCGACGGCAAGGCGGACGACACCGCCGCCCTGCAAAAGGCGATCGACGCCAATCGCATCCTCTATTTCCCGACCGGCTTCTACAAGGTGACGGACAGGCTGACCCTGCGCCCGGACAGCATCCTCATCGGCCTGCACCCTGCCATCACGCAGCTCTTCATTCCCGATAACAACCCCAATCATGCCGGTCTCGGCGCGGTCCTGCCGATCCTTGAAAGCCGCAAGGGTAGCGACAATATCCTCTCTGGCCTTGGCCTGTTCACCGGCCGGGTGAACCCGCGCGCCTCCGCCCTGCTCTGGCGATCGGGCGAACAGAGCCTGGTCGAGGACGTCAAGATCATGGGCGGCGGCGGCACGCCTACCGCCGACGGCAAGATGCTCGGCACGCTGCGCGTCAACACTGGCGATCCGGTCACCGACAGCCGGCTCGACGCCCAATATCCCAGCATCTGGGTGACGGACGGCGGCGGCGGCACCTTTGCCGACGTCTGGAGCCCCAACAGCTTCGCCCAGGCGGGCTTCTACATCACCGACACCGACACGCCCGGCCATGTCTATGAAATGTCGGTCGAACATCATGCCCGCAACGAATTCGTGCTCGATAACGTCCATAATTGGGAGTTTCTGGCGCCCCAGACCGAACAGGAGGTCGATGACGGCCCCGACGCCATCTCGCTCGACATCCGCAACTCCAGCAATCTGCTCTTCGCCAATTATCATGGCTATCGCGTCACCCGCACCTATGCGCCGGAAAAGAGCGCGGTGAAGATCACCAATTCGGGCAATATCCGCTTCCGCAATGTCCATGTGAATGGCGAGAGCGGTTATGCCACCTGCGACGATGAAGGCTGCGGCACCTTCCTGCGCGCCAGCAAATATCCGTTCGACAATGCGATCGAGGATGTCAGCCGCAAGCTGCTGGTGCGCGAACGCGAGTTTGCTGCGCTCGACATCGGCCCGGCCGGCAGTGCGGTCCCGGCGGTCGCACCGTCCGGCACCAAGGTCGAGAAGCTGGAGGATGGCTTCTGGTCGATCTCCGGCGCGGCTGTCGATGCACAGGGTGCGCTCTATTTCATCGATCGCCGTTTCCAGCGCATCCACCGCTGGAGCGAAGGCAAGGGGCTGGAGATCGTCCGTGACCATGCGCTCGATCCGGTCAATCTGGCCATCGACGCTTCGGGCCATGTCATGGTTCTGTCCTCGCTCGGCGCGAAGGGGGGCGCCTATTCGTTCGACCCCGCCGGTCCAAAGGACGCGCTGACGCTGATCCAGCCGACCCCGGTGCGCAGCACTGGCCCGGCTAAGACGCTGCTGCCGGTCAACTGGTGGAATAATGGCGAGTTCAAGGATCAGCTCGACCATAAGAGCTATGAATTCACTACCCTCGCCGAGATGTTCGCCCGCGACGTCGGCACGCCCAAGGCCAAGGAATATCTCTCCCCGGACGGCAGCCTGTCCCTGCCCGCCTTCCGCGTCTGGCAGCAGGGGCCGATCGATCATACCGGCTGGCGCTGGTCCGACGGGCTCAACGCCAATGGCTTCGTCTCCGGCAAGATCGGGGATCGCCTGCTCGTCACCAACGGGTCGGAGAATATCACCTATAGCGGCACGGTGGGGCCGGGCGGCACGCTGACCGGCCTCAAACCCTTCGCCAATCGTGGCGGCGAGAGCGTCGCGGTGGACGGGCAGGGCAGGGTGTTCGTCGCCAATGGCCAGATCTTCGTCTACGGCCCCGACGGCAAGGAAACGGGCCGGATCGATGTGCCCGACCGGCCGCTCCAGATCCTGTTCGGCGGCCCCGACAAGCGCACGCTTTTCATCCTGACGCACCACGCGCTCTACGCCGCAAAGCCCTGAAAAAGCGACGGTTCGCCGCCACCTACGACCTATGTCGTAAGTGCGGTGGCGACCGCTCGGGATTAATACTCACACAATAGCCCGCCATGGGCGCGCCGACGCCGGGAGGGCGCCTGGTGACAAGAGGGGAAGAGGAATGAACGTGCAGATCGCAATCCATCGGCATATGGCGGGCGTCAGCCTGGCCGCCGTCGCCTTCATGGCGCTGGCCGGCACCGCCCAGGCCCAGACCGAACCGGCGGCCGAACCCGCGCCGCAGGCCCAGACGAGCGATGCGCCGGCCGCGCAGAGCGCCGACATCATCGTCACCGGATCGCGCATCACCACCAGCGGCTTCAATGCGCCGACGCCCACCACCGTCATCGGTGAGGAGCAGATCGCCAACAACGCCCAGCCCAACATCTTCAACACCATCGCCCAACTGCCCTCGCTCCAGGGCTCGACCGGCGCCGCCACCGGCACCTTCTCCACCTCCAGCGGCCAGCAGGGCCTCAGTTCCTTCTCGCTGCGCGGTCTGGGCGCGATCCGCACCCTGACCCTGCTCGACGGCCAGCGCGTCGTCGGCGCCAACGTCACCGGCGTGCCCGACATCTCGATGTTCCCGCAGCTGCTGGTGAAGCGCGTCGACGTCGTCACCGGCGGTGCCTCGGCCTCCTACGGCTCGGATGCGGTCGGCGGCGTGGTCAACTTCATCACCGACACTCATTTCGAAGGCTTCAAGGGCAATATCCTGGGCAGCATCACCAAATATGGCGATGACGAAACCGCGCTGGTCCAGGCCGCCTATGGCAAATCCTTCATGGACGATCGTTTGCATGTGGTGGTCAGCGGCGAATATGACCATGAAGGCGGCGTGGGTGCCGGCGACTTCGGCACCGATCTGGCCGGCAGCCGCAACTGGTATCGCGCCACCACGCTGATGAACACCGGCCAGACCAACAATGGCCTGCCGCAATATAATTACCGCGATTATGCCCAGCCCTATCAATATGCCCGCTACGGCCTGATCAACAATGGCCCGCTGCAGGGCATCGCCTTCGACCAGAATGGCAATCCCTATCAGTTCAACTATGGATCGAACGGCACGCCGACCGGCACCGGCGCGGTCACCAACTGCTATCGCGGCAACAGCTTCTGCGAGGGCGGCGATCTGTCGGGCGCACCCGGCTCGGGCGCCTCGCTCAAATCCTCGTTGGAGCGCATCAACGGCTATGGCCGGATCGGCTATGATTTCGCCGACAACAACGAAGCCTATGTCACGGTCAATGTCGCGCAGGTGAAGACCAACAACCAGCCCAGCCCCGGCTATGGCCGCGCCAACCTGACCGTCCAATGTTCCAACCCCTATCTGCCTCAGTCGGTGCGCGACCAGTGCGCCACGGCCGGCATCACCTCCTTCGGCTTCGGTTCGTCCAACGCCGCCTTCCCCGATCCGCAGGTCTATACCGATCGCAAGCAATATCGCTTCGTCGCTGGCGCCAAGGGCAAGTTCGGCGCGGCCGGCACCGACTGGAATTATGACGCCTATTATGAGCATGGCATCACCATCTCGGACATCCGGGTGAAGGATATTGTGCTGCAGAACCGCTATGCCGCGGCGGCCAATGCGATCGAACTGAACGGCGCGATCGTCTGCGCCGATCCGGCCGCCCGCGCGCTCGGTTGCCAGCCGATCAACATCTTCGGCGGCTTCACCCCCTCGGCGGCCGCGCTCGCCTATGTCGCGCCGCACGACAATGGCCCGTTCCAGCACACCAAGCTGACCCAGGACGTCGCCAGCCTCAACTTCTCGGGCAATCCGGTGGAATTGTGGGCGGGACCGCTCTCGGTTGCCTTCGGTGCGGAATATCGCCGCGAATTCTACCGCGTGAACGCCGACCCCTATGGCGCGGGCGTGTCCGATCTCAGCCCGAACAGCGCCGATTATCCCGCCGACCCGCTGCTCAACGGTGCGCAGGGCAGCAACTGGGCGGCCGGCAATTACAAGAACGGTCGCGGCAAATATGAAGTCTATGAAGGTTTCGTGGAGATCGACATGCCGCTGTTCGACAGCGAAGCGGTCGGCCGCGCCAATCTGAACGCCGCGGGCCGTGGCACCCATTACAGCACATCGGGCACGGTCTGGGCGTGGAAGGTCGGCGGCACCTGGGATACGCCGCTCGACGGCATCCGCCTGCGCGCCGTCACCTCGCGCGACGTGCGTGCACCCAACCTGTCGGAGCTGTTCGCTGCGCCGACCGTCACGACCTTGCCGAACTTCAGCGATCCCTTCCAGGGCGCAGCGGTTCAGGCATTCCAGAACACCATCGGCAACCCCAATCTGAAGCCCGAAATCGCCCGCAACACCGAAATCGGTATCGTGCTGGCGCGTCCCTCCTGGCTGCCGGGCCTCAGCCTGTCGTTCGACTATTATGATATCAAGCTGAAGGGCGTCGTCTCCAGCCTGTCGGCGCAGCAGATCGTCCAGTTCTGCTATGATGGCAATCAGGCCTTCTGTGGCGGCTTCAGCCTCGACAATGCCAATCCCAGCCTCAACTATATCAATGTCCAGCCGTTCAACCTTGCCTCCTGGCGGACCAGCGGCTTCGATATCGAGGCGAGCTATCAGTGGCAGCAGCCGCTCGGCCTGCCGGGCAACTTCACCGTCCGCGCGCTCGGCACCCATATCCGCAAGTTCATTGTGGAGGCGGGCATTGCCGGTGTCGATCCGGTCGATCAGGCCGGTGCCAACAACGGCAACACGCCCGACTGGAAATGGCTGGCGGTGCAGACCTATGACAGCGGCAAGTTCAGCCTGACGGTGCAGGAACGCTGGATCAGCGACGGCACCTTCGGCAATCAATATGTCGTCTGCCAGTCGTCCTGCCCGACCTCGACCGCGAACCACCCGACCATCGACTATAACAAGATGAAGGGGGCCTTCTATGTCGACATCGGCGCCACCTTCAAGTTCAGCGACCGTGTGTCCCTCTATGGCAAGGTCGACAATCTGTTCGACAAGGATCCGGTCGCCTCGCCCCAGACCAACACCGGTCTCGATATCAACCCGGCGCTCTACGACACGCTGGGCCGCATCTACCGCGCCGGTGTCCGCTTCAATTTCTGATAAAACATAACATCTCTCCCCCCCAAACTTGTCCCGGTCCTGCACGGCCGGGACATCTTCTTTTTACGGAGCCTGATAGATGTATCGTGGATTGAGTGGAGCCTGCGCATCCGTCCTGCTGTGCCTTGCCGCAGCACAGCCGGCTTTCGCGTCCCCGTCCGTCTACACCGCCATGCCCGACGATGCGCGCGCCGTGACGGTGAAGGGCGTGGGCGATGGCCGCGCCGATGACAGCGCCGCGATCCAGCAGGCGCTCGACGCCGCCGCCGCGACGCCCGGTGGCGGCATCGTCTTCCTGCCCCAGGGCACCTATCGCATCAGCCGCACCCTGTTCCTATGGCCGGGCGTGCGCATCTTCGGCATTGGCGCCCAGCGCCCGGTGATCCTGCTCGGCGCCAACACGCCCGGCTTCCAGCGCGGCGTCGCCCATATGCTGATCTTCACCGGCGGCAAGCGTCAGACCGACAAGGACAGCTGGCCCGCCGCCTTCCCGCCGGCCGGCAGCGTGCCGTTCGACAAGACAATTGCCGACGCCAATCCGGGCACCTTCTATTCTGCGCTCGGCAATATCGATTTCCGCATCATGGACGGCAATCCGGCGGCGACCGCGATCCGCTTCCATTCCGCCCAACACAGTTTCGTCAGCCATGTCGATTTCGACATCGGTTCGGGCCTCGCCGGCCTCTACCATGTCGCCAACGAGGCGGAGGATCTGCACTTCAAGGGCGGCCGCTATGGCATCCTCGCGGAAAAGACCTCGCCCGCCTGGCCCTTCGCCCTGGTCGATGCGACGTTCGAGGGACAGCGCGACGCCGCCATTCGCGAGCATGAGGCGGGCCTGACCCTGCTCAATGTCGCCTTCCGCAACGTGCCGGTCGGGATCGAGATCGACCGGGGCTATGGCGACTGGCTCTGGGGCCAGGATGTCCGCTTCGAAAATGTGTCGAAGGCCGGTATCATCATTTCCAACGAGAAGAATGTCTATACCCAGGTCGGCTTCCAGAATGTGCTGGCCGTCAACACGCCCACCTTTGCCCGCTTCCGCGAAAGCGGCCGGACGGTGACGGGGCAGGGGAAGGCTTACAAGGTCTCCGCCTTCACCCATGGCCTGACCCTGCCGGGGCTTGGCCGGATCGGCGACTACAAGACCGACATGCAGGCGCAGCCGATCGACAGCCTGCCGGCGCCCGGCGCGCCCGCCATTCGTCCGCTGCCGCCCGTCGCCGAATGGGTGAATGTCCGCACATTGGGGGCGAAAGGCGACAATGCCACAGACGACACCGCCGTGCTGCAGAAGGCGATCGACGGCCATCGTGTCGTCTATCTGCCCGCCGGCTTCTACAAGGTCAGCGACACGCTGCGGCTGCGCGCCGACACGGTGCTGATCGGCCTCCACCCCAGCCTGACCCAGATCGTCCTGCCCGATGGCACGCCCGCCTTTCAGGGCGTCGGCGCGCCCAAGGCGCTGGTCGAAAGCGCGCGGGGCGGTGACGCGATCGTCGCCGGCCTGGCGCTCGACACCAATGGCGCCAATCCGCGCGCGACCGGCCTGTTGTGGAAGGCCGGCGCCAACTCCATGGTCAACGACGTGAAGTTCCAGGGCGGCCATGGCACCGATGCCTTCGATGGCAGCCGGCGCAGCCCCTACAACAACAACGCCACCGCCGATCCCGACGCATCGCGCCGCTGGGGCGGCCAATATGCCAGCCTCTGGGTGACGCAGGGCGGCGGGGGCACCTTCGCCAATATCTGGAGCCCCAGCACATTCGGCCATCCGGGCATATTGATCTCCGACACGCAAACGCCGGGCCGGTTGATCCAGGCCTCGGTCGAACATCATGTCCGCACCGAAATCGGCCTCAACCGCGTCGCCAACTGGGAATTGCTGGCGCCCCAGACTGAGGGGGAGGCGGGCGAGAGCGGCGATGCCGTCGCGCTCGAAATCCGCGATTCCCACAATATCCTGGTCGCCAATTTCCACGGTTATCGCGTCACCCGCACGCGCAAGCCTGCGCCGACCGCCGTGTCGCTCTACAATTCCCACGACATCCGCTTCCGCAACGTCCATGTGAACGCGGAAAGCGGGGTCGGTACCTGCGACGAAAATGGCTGTGGCACCTTCCTGCGCCTCACCAAATATCCGTTCGAAAACGCCATTCAGGATATCACCCATGGCCTGGAAGTACGCGAACGCGAGTTCGCGGTGCTGGACGTGTCGGCGAAACCCGATCCGGTCGCCCCCTCGACTTTCGGCGGCGCCAGCGTTCAGAAGCTCGCTGACGGTTTCTATGGTCTGGGCGGCGGCGCGGTGGACGCACAGGGCCGGCTCTATTTCATCGACCGTTTCTTCCAGCGCATCTGGCGCTGGTCCGACGCGGGCCGGCTGGAGATGATCCGCGACGCCGCGCTCGATCCGGTGAACCTGACCATCGACAAGTCGGGCAATCTGCTCGTCCTTTCCTCCTATGGCCGCAACGGCACCGTCTACAGCGTCACCCCCGGCGCGCCCGACACGCAGGTCAGCGTCATCCCGGCGACGCCTGCGGGGCAGGGCGCTGCTGCCACCATCTTCCCGGTCAACTGGTGGGTGAATGGCGAGTTCAGGGATCAGATCGACCCCAAGACCTATCAATTCACCACGCTTGCCGACATGTTCGCCCGCGACACGGCGCAGCCCAATGCGCAGGCCTATGTCTCACCCGATGGCAGCATCGCCCTGCCAGCCTGGCGCGTCTTCGCCCAGGGACCGGTCGACCATCGCGGCCTGCGCTTCTCCCACACGCTCGACAGTTATGGCTTCGTCCAGGGCAAGCCGGGCCAGCGCATCTATGTCACCAACGGATCGGAAAATCGCACCTACAGCGCGCTGGTCGCCGGCAACGGTACGCTGATCGACCTCAAGCCCTTCGCCGATCGTGGCGGGGAGGGCGTGGTCAGCGACGCGCAGGGCCGGGTCTATGTCGCCAATGGCCATGTCTTCGTCTACGCGCCCGACGGCAAGCCGATCGGCCGGATCGACGTGCCCGAACGGCCGCTACAGCTGCTGTTCGGCGGCCCGGACGGCAAGACCCTGTTCATGCTGTCGCACCACGGCCTCTACGCGGCGCGGGTGGAATAGGGGATCAGACGATCAGTCCGGGGATGATCTTGTTCGTCTCCAGGCTGCCCGTGCCCCAGCGGTCGACCGGCACGCCCATCGCCTGTTGCAGGGTCAGGCCGACCCGGCTGACCGGCGATCCGTCGCCGGTGATATATTGGCCGGTATGGATGCGCCCGCCGGCCGATCCCGCCGTCATCATCGGGATATTGTCGATCGTGTGGAATTTGGCGAACTCGGTCTCGCTATGGGCAAAGACCAGGCTGTTATCCAGCAGGGTGCGGTCGCCTTCCTTCACCGCGTCCATCGCCTTGATAAAATAGGTCCAGGCTTCCATGCACTTGTCGACATAGAAGGTGACTTCGGGTTGATAGCCCAACCGGTTGTCCAGCACCTCCTCATGGGTCAGCTGATGATGGGTGATGGTGCTGCCCACCCGCGTCAGCGACGACGCGCCATTGTTGAAGTTCATGTTGAACAGCCGGACATTGTCGCACGCCATCGCCATTACCAGCAGATCGGTCATGATCTCGTGATTGCGCATGACATTCTCGATCTCGGCATTGACGGGCAGGTCGGGCACCTTGGGCGGGACGACACAGGCCTGCATCGGTGCCGGCTTGGTCAGTTGCACGTCGAGCTGGTTTTCCAGCTGCCGCAGCGAGGTGAAATACTGGTCGAGCCGCTGCCTGTCGGCCGCGCCCAGCCGCGCTTCCAGCGCCTGCCGCTGGTCGGACACGCCGGAGAGGACGCTGCGCCGCGCCATGACCGCCGGATCGGGGGTGAAGGTCGCGCTGTTGGGATCATGGAAGCCGGCGCCGAACAGTCTTGTATAAAGGGCGGCGGGCGATACTTCCGCTGGGTTGAGATTGCCATTGCCGCGCCCGGACAGCGAATTGCGCGGATCGCCGGTTGCTGACAGCTCGATCGAGCGGAAACGGGTGCGGGTGCCGATCACATCGCCGATCGACACGTCGAAGGACGGCCCCGGCAGGCCCCGGTCGGAATCGATCGCCATGCCGGTGCGGATGCCGATGCCGCCGCTGATGTGCGGTAGGTTGGGCTTGCCGTCGAGCGGCAGGGTGAAGTCGCCCAGGATATTGACCTTGTGCTTGAGCGCCTCGATCGAGGCCAGCTCTACCTTCAGCTCATAATCCTTGCCGGCGGCGCTGGGAAACCAGCGCGGCGGATTGACGCCCAGCCCCCAGAACCAGGTGCCGAAACGGATCGGCATCGGCGCGCCGGTCGCCGCCATGGCGGTGCCGTTGCCGTCGAGGAAGATGTCGAGCAGCGGCAAGCCGACGGCCACGGCCATGCCGTTGACCATGCCGCGCAGCGCGGTGCGGCGATCGAGGGTGAAGCTCATGGACGGTCTCCTTCACGGATATGCGGGCTGGTCATCATCGCGACCTGCGGCTTGGCCAGCGGCGGGGTGCTGACGCGATAGGCATCGGCCATGGTCGCGACCCGCAGGAACAGCGCCTGGATGCGATAGCCGTCGGCGGCGAAGCCCTGTTCCAGTGCCATCGCGGTCGCCTCCTCATCCTCCGGCATGCGCCCGGTCGCATATTGGAAGGCGCGGCCGGCAACGCATTCGGTGGTCGACTTGCTCGCTGCCAGTGCCTGACCCAGGCCGACATTGCCCTGGAAGGCCGTGCCCTCGAACACGCCGGCGGTATCGATCGGCGCGTCATTCTCGGTCCGGCGGAAAGCGCCGATGCCGTCGAACCGCTCCAGCGGCAGGCCCAGCGGGTCGGTGATCTTGTGGCAGGCGGCACAGACCGGATCGCTATTATGGGCGTTCAGGCGGATGCGCGCGGTCGGCATCGCCTTGTTGCCGACATCCTGCACGGCGGTGAAATTAACGTTGCCTGGCGGATTGGGCACCGGCTGGCACAGCAGCAGCTCGCGGATCGCCCGGCCGCGCAGGGTTGGCGAACTGCGGCCCGAATGGGAATAGAGCGCCAGGAAGCCGGCCTGGCCCAGCAGCCCGGCGCGATCGTCGCCATCGGCAAATTCATAGGGCACCCAACCCTGCATGCTGGACACCTTGGCCTGATAGAGCGGCCCCAGAGCGCGGTTGATGAAGGTCCGCCGGGTGGTAAATAGGTCGCGATAGTCGCCCTGCCGCGTCACCAGCTGGTCGACGATCATGCGCAGCATCTGTTCGGACAGGGCCGACGCCACATCGGGGTTGAAGCGGGGATAGACGATCTGGTCCTTGGCCATCTCGTCGAACTTCTCGAACAGCAGCATGTCGGCGAAGAAGGCCCGCACGCCGTCCTCCAGCCGCGGCGAACGCACCATCTTCTGCGCGATTGCTGCGAGCTGGGCCGGATCGGTCAGCTTGCCCTCGTCGGCCGCGCGCAGCAGCGCCTCATTGGGCGTCGTGTTCCACAGCAGATAACTCAGCCGCGCGGCGCGGGCATGGTTGTCGAGCCGCAGGCTGCCGGGCGCCTCCGGATCGGGCTCCGCGCTCTCAATGATGTAGAGGAACTGCGGCGATACCAGCATGGCGGCGAGCGCCAGCTGCATCCCGTCATAGAAACCCTGGCCATCGCCAGCACCCTTGCCCGCCATCATGACAAAGGCGCCGATCTCTTCCTGCGTCATCGGCCGGCGGAACAGGTAGCGACCGATCGGCATCAGCGTCCGTGCGGCGCAATCGGCGTCGGGCGCGGCCGCGTCGCGCGGGGCGCAGGGCATGAACTGGGCGCGGCGATCCGGCGCGAAGACCTGCGCAGCGATATTGCGCGCCATCGCGTCGAACTGCTCCAGCCCGGCGGGCGAGATGGTCGATGCGCTGGCGCCGGTGGCGATCAGCTCATGCACCGGCCGCACGATCGGCTCGAACCGGCCTGCCACCTTGATGTCGGGGCCGAAGATATCGGCGATGCTGTTGCGATATTGCGCTTCGGTCAGACGGCGCATCCCCGCCACCTGGCCCAGCGGCGTCTTCAAGGGCGCGAAGCTGGCCTCGGGCGTGGCGGCGGTCTGTGGCGCCTTCTCGACCGTGCAGGCGCTCAGCAGCAACCCGGCGAGCAGCGCCCAGCGCGCCCTGTGGCAAAAAGGCCCGCTCATCGTTGCGCCACCTTGGGCTGGGGCAGGCGGTCGGTGACGAAGGCGGGCACGGCCCAGGCCTCCATGCCGCTGGAAATGCGGCGGCACTGGCCGGTCGCCGGATCGCGATCGCCATCGGCCATGGCTTTGAGCGCGGCATACATGGCGGCGCAGTCATAGCCGGCCGTAGTCGCCGCGCCCTCGCCACCGACCGAGGCGCTGGCCATCACGTTCCAGATCGGCTGATAGCCGCCGACAATGCCCCTGATCGATCCGTCCGGCTGGAAGGTGAAGCGCAGCCGCGCTTTGGTGAAATCATATTCGTTGCGGCGGCCACGAATGTCCCGCTCCGACCCTTGCCCCCAATTCTGCTTCAGACGGATATGGGCCGGCTCGGTGGTCAGCACGCCATTGACGATCCGCCCTTTCAGCACATTGCGATGGGCGGCATTGGCGGTGACGCTGTAGCTGGCGCCGGGAATGAAATTCTGGCGCGAATCCACCACCGCCCGATCTTCGGTATTGGCGTAGATGACCGTCACGTCGGGATCATTTTCCAGACTGTCGACGCCGCTCAGCAAGAGCAGCTGGCTATGTTCGCCGCTTACCAGAAACTGGGTCAGGCCCTTGACGATGTCGCCGCCCGTGCCGTCGACCCCGCGCCAGGTCCGCACGCAGCCCATCGCCCGCCACATCTGGTTGTCGACGCCCGGCTCGCCGGCTGGCCCGGTAAAATTGGCATGGCCGCAGCTGTCGTCCGCCGCCGCGCCACCCGCATCATCGTCCAGGTTCAGCCCCTGCGCGACCTTGCCCTGCACCATGCGCTGGGGCGGCCGGTCGAACTTGTCGGGATGGGTGCAGATGTTGAGATTGTCGGGACCGAAGGCATAGCCTGTCCAGCGCGCGGTCAGCTCCTTCTCGTTCGCCTTTTCCAGCAGCCGCGTGCGTTCCCCCACTGGCTGGGTCTGGAGATAATTTTCGCGCAGGGTCGCGGCGAGGCCCTGCGGGCAATCCTCCTTGCCCTGATAGATGGCGGGCGCGAAATGGCTGACGACGAAACCCATCTCGCCATTGGCTGGCGGGGCGGGCAGCGTGGCAGGGACGGCGGACTTCGCGGGGGCGTCCCCCTGCGCTGACACCGATGCCGGCACCGACGCCGCCAGCGGCAGCGCGCCCAGCAGCAGGATCAGTTTGCGATGATACTGCACGATCATCCTCTCCTTGCGAAATGTCATGGGATCAGCGGTTCGGCCTCGGCGGGAATGTCCGCCGGGTCGTCGCCCGCGATGGTGAAGACCGGCCGGTCGCGATAGGCCCATTGGGCGCGGTCGCCATCGGGCCGCACGGTCCAGGCGCCCATGCCCCGTCGCGCCATGCCCGCCGGAAAGACGCGCCAGTCGGCGCAGGCCGTGCCACAGCCCTTGCCCTTATGCGTCACCAGCAAATTGCCCTGACCATCGACCAGCAGATAGCGCCCGTCCACCAGCCGCGCCGTCACATCGGCCAGCGCGTCGATCTTGGGCGCGGCCGGCACATATTTCAGGCTGTTCCAGACGAGGCCGTCCTCGCCCTCATGGCCGATCGTGCCGGGCCGCTCACCAACATGGGTGAAGACCAGATTGACCCGCTTATAGACCCATTGCGGCCCGCTCGGTCCCTGCATCACGATCCAGTCGGGGCCGTCCTGCTTCAGTCGGGGCGCCTTGCGATCGCCGCCGAACTCGGGCGGTGCAGGCACGATCTCCGCCTTGGCGGGCGCGGCGAGCGGCGTCCAGTGCGTCAGGCAATCGCCCGAACACCAGAGCGGCTGATGCCCGGTCCGCCCGGTCACGGCGCGCATATCCATGCCATAGAGGGTGCGGCCATGGGCATCGACATAGACGCTCTGCTCGCCAACCTTGCGGACGCTGATCCCCGCCGGCAGCGGCTCGCCACTTGCGGCCTCGGGCGGCAGGTCGGCGGCCTGCGCCCAGAGCGCGGCCGGCTGCGCCAGCCACAGGATCGCGGCCGCCCGGCGCCACATCAGCGCTTCTCCTCGACGCGGAAGCTGCGGTGGCAGGTGCCACAGCTCTGGCCCAGCGTCTTGGCCGCCACGCGCATCTTCGCCACGTCGCCGCTCGCCGCCACGGTGGCGAAGCTGTTGGCCTGCGCGGTGAAGCCGTCCTGTGCTGCCTTGAATGCGGCCGGCTGGTTCCAGATTTCGGGTTTGGCGGCCGTCTTGACGCCCGGTTTCGGGCCGCTGCCGGCCGGGAACCAGCCCTGTTGCTGGCGGGCATAATCGCGGATCTGCCGCGCCGAAATCTGGATCACATAGGTTTGCGGCGTGGCCGATTTCAGCTCGTCATTGATATTCTTGAACGCCGCGCCGACCTCGCGGAAACCCGCGATCCGGGTGGCGACGATGTCGCCGGGGGCCGCCGCCAGCGGTGCCGCGCAGAGCAGTGCCAGCATCGCGATCGGCCGCTTCATCCGCGCTGTATCGTGCATCCTCATCCTCGTCCCTTTCATGTCTGTCACAGCATCGGATCGGCAAAGACCCACCAGGCGAGGCTGCCCGCCAGCAGGATCGCGACGGCGAAGGCGACAGGCGACGCGCGCCGCACCGCCACCGGCTCGCCGCTCACTTTCGCCCGGCCGCTGACCATCGGCCCGATCAGGTTGCGGCGGCGCACCAGCAGGTAGAACAGCACCGCCAGGACATGCAGGCCGATCAGCATCTGCAGGATGGTGAAGCTGATGCCGTGCATGTCGGAGGCCAATCGCCCCTGATCGAAATCGACCAGATGCGACAGCGGCCCGGATTCGATGCCGTCGATATCGACCGCGAACAGGCCGGTGCCGACTTGCACCGACAGCGCCAGCAGCATCGCTACCACGCTCCAGCCGCCCAGCGGATTATGGCCCGGCGCCGCGGGCGCACGGCCGGTCAGATAGGCGAAGATCGCGCGCGGCCCGCGCAGGAACTGGGCAAAGCGCGCCGGCCCCGATCCGATCAGGCCCCAGATCAGGCGAAAAACGATCAGGAACAGCACGGCCTGACCCGACAGGCGATGCCAGTCCATGTGATAGGTTTCCGCGCTCCACCAGGAAAAGCCGATCAGGCCGACCAGCGCCCAGTGAAACAGGCGGATGGGCAAGTCCCAGACATATTGGCGCGCGGGGTTCGCCATCAGCTCTTCTTCGCCCAGCTGTCGCACACGCCCTCAGCCGGCACGATGCCGCCGCTCAGCAGCGCGCATTTGCCGCAGCCCGGCTGGGCGGCGGTGAAGAAGGCGCACAGGCCGCAGCGCTTGGTCGCGTCGTTCGACGTGCGAAAGCCCAGCGACTTGCGCATGCTCTTCTGCGCGGCGGACAGGCTGGCCGGATCGACGCACTCGGCGGCATTGGCCATGCTCGCTAGCCCCAGCGGCACGCAGGCGATCAGGCCCAGCGCCGATCGACGGCTCCAGTGACGGACATGATGATGGCTTGCCGCCATGCGGCCCACTCCTCTTCCCTGCCGGCCCGGTTGCTCCGGTCCTCTTGTGCGATCCTTCTAGCAGGGGGGCGGCGGATTAATTTGTCAGCGCCGACAAAATCGGCGCAGAATGCAGGCGCTTATTCCGCCCTTTGTGTCGGGCCTGACAAAATCCGGCGCGGGCCGGCGGCTAGAAGGGGCGGAATGGGAAGAGGAGGGATGAGGGTGACAGCGAAGCTGACAGGCGACAGCGCGCCGGGCGACACGCATATCCTGATCGTCGATGACGATCCGTCGCTGCGCGCGCTGGTCCGCGCCTTCCTGATGCAGGAAGGATATGTCGTCAGCGAAGCGGCCGATGGCCCGGCGATGCGCGCCATCCTTGCCCATCAGCCGGTCGATATCATCGTCCTCGACGTCATGATGCCGGGCGAGGACGGGCTGTCGATCGCCCGCTCGCTCGCGGGGCAACAGGATGCCGGCATCATCATGGTGTCGGCGCTGGGGACGGAGGGCGATCGGATCACCGGCCTGGAAATGGGCGCCGACGATTATCTGCCAAAGCCGCTGTCGCCGCGCGAGCTGCTCGCCCGCATCCGCGCGCTGCAGCGCCGCCGCCGCCCGGTCGCCGACACCCGCCAGCCGGTGCTGGCCCATTATCATTTCGAAGGGTGGCAGCTCGATCCGGTGCGCCGGGTGCTGCGCGATCCCGCCGGCATCATCATCAGCCTGTCGGAGGGGGAGTTCGCCCTGCTGCTCGCCTTCATCGAACATCCCCAGCAGATATTGAACCGCGACGCGCTGGTCGAACTGGCGCGCGGCGAGGATGCCGATGTGTTCGACCGGGCGATCGACACCCAGGTCAGCCGGTTGCGCCGCAAGCTCGGCACCCGCGCGCGCGGCGAGCTGATCCACACCGTCCGGTCCGAAGGCTATATCTTCCAGGCGCCGGTGCAGCGCGGATGAAGGCGGGCTTCCTGCGCTGGGCCAATTCGATCCACGCCCATCTGCTGGCGCTGGCCCTGGTCGTGATCCTGACGCTGACCGCCTTCAGCCTCACTTTGCTGCTCTATTTCATCCCGCCCGAACGGGTGCCGCTGTCGGTCTATGAGATTGCCCGCATCGTCCACGGCCAGCCCCTGTTGCGCGACGAGCCGGTGGTGCATGAGGTGCGGCAGGCCGCCGCGCCGACGGCATCGACCGACCCGGCCGATCGGCTGATCGCCGCGCTGCTGGCCCAGCGCCTCAGCCTGCCGGCGGCCGATGTGCGCATCCGCCTCGACCCCGGCGATCGCGAGCGGATCGGCCAGTTCGTGGCGGAGATGCAGCTTTATGGCCCCGATGGGCTCGCCGATCCCTTCATCCTGGGCACCTTCACCGCCGCGATCCGCCAGCCCGATGGTCAGTGGCGGATGATCACGCGGGAAGCGCGGGGCGGGCGGTCGCTCTGGCGGCTGCTCGGCCAATATGCCTTCCTCGTCGGCATCCTGCTGGTGGTGCCGCTCAGCCTCTGGTTCAGCGCGCGGCTGACCCGCCCGATCCGCGCCTTCGCTGCCTCGGCCGAACGGATGGGGGCAGGGCAGGAGGAACAGCCGATCCCGCTCGACGGGCCGAGCGAGATCCGGCTGGCGGCGCAATCGATCAACGAGATGCAGGCGCGCATCGCCCGCTATGTGCGCGAACGCACCTCGGTCGTCGGGGCGATCGCCCATGATCTACGCACGCCGCTGTCGCGCCTCCATTTCCACCTCACCGCCGCGCCCGCGCCGGTCCGGATCGCGGCCGAGGAGGAAATCCGCCAGATGGAGGCGCTGATCGGCACGACGCTGGATTTCGTCGACAATGAAAATCGCCCCCGCCTCAAGGAGCCGCTCGACCTTGGCCTGCTGGTCGAGGGGCTGGTCGACGATTTCGCCGACATGGGCCGGGACGTGACCCTGACGGGCGCGGAGCCTGTCATCATCGCGGGTGACATGATCCTGCTCAAGCGGCTGTTCACCAACCTGATCGACAATGCGATCAAATATGGCGACCGGGCGCGGGTGCGGGTGATACGCGACGAGGGGCGGGCGATCGTCACGATCGAGGATGACGGGCCGGGCATGGAACAGGCCGATATCGCCCGCGCCTTCGAGCCCTTCTATCGCGGCGAACCCTCGCGCAACCGCAGCACCGGCGGCGTGGGTCTGGGGCTGTCGATCGTCCAGTCGGCAGCGCAGGCGCATCAGGGCCGGGTGTCGCTGGCGCGCGCGCCCGATGGCGGGCTGCGCGCGCAGGTCGAGCTGCCGGTTTAGAGCGTTTTCTAATCAGGTGGAATTACCTGATGACTCGGAAAACGCGTTAAACCAAAAACTTAGAGCAACCGATCTGACGCAGTCGGATCGGAATTTGCTCTAAAGCCCTTCCGCCTCCACCCATTGCGCGCCGGTCAGCGCGCGCGCCACGTCCCAGCTATGGCGGCGGATATCGGGCACGGCGACGATTTCCCAATGGGCGCCGCGCGTCATCGGCCCGACCACCAGCAGCCGCTCCTGCGCGCTGCCGTCGCGTGCGATGGCATGGCCCTGCCGGTTGGTGTCGATACCGATCGCCAGCGCATCCGGCCGGATCGCGCCCCGATCCGCCAGCCGGCGCAGCAGCACATCGTCGGCCCGACCAAGGTCGGCCAGCGGCCCGGTGCAATTGACCACCCGTGCCACCCGGATCTCCTGCACCTGTTCGCCGCCGCGCGGCCGCCATTGCACGATCAGTCCCTGGTCGGCGTTCTGCGCGCCGATGATCCGGCCCGCCGCGATCCGCAGCCGCCCGCTTGCCTGCATCGCGGCGATTCGTTCGGCCACCTGCGGCGCGATGCGGTGGCGATGCACGTCCCAATAGGGCCGGGCGTGGCGCAGGAAGCGCGCCCGTTCGACCGGGGAGGCCGCCCGCCATATATCCTGGGTGAAGGGGCGCAGCTCATCGACCGCGCGGCGCCAGCCGACCGCATCGGCCCGCTGGCGGATGGTGCGGACCAGCCCGGCGCAATGGGCGGCCGGCCGTTCGCGCAGGGCGGGGAAGGGCATGGCCGGCGCATGGCTGTGCGGCACCAGCCCGCGCCGCGACAGCGCCAGGATCGATCCGCGAAAACCCGCGCTGTCCAGCGTCTGCGCGCAATCCACCGCGGTCAGGCCCGTGCCCAATAGCAGTATCTTGTCGCTCGGCGTCAGCCCCTCGGCAATGTCCGCGCCCCAGGGTTCGGACACATAGAGCGGGGGCGCCTTGTCTCGAAATGGCGGCAGGTCATGCGGCGGCAGATTGCCCGGCGCCAGCGCCACCGCATCGGCCGCCAGCGTCTTGCCCGACGCCAGTTCGACGACACAGCCATCGCCGGTCATGCGGATATCGACCGCCGCATCATCGATCACGTCCAGCCGGTCGCCCGCCTCGGCGCGGGTCTTGTCCAGCAGCGCGGAAAGATAGCGGCCATAGGTCGCCCGTGTCGCGAAGCTGGCGTCCGATCCGCCACTCGTCTCCGCCAGCCATTGCGCGAAATGGCCCGGCTGGTCGGGAAAGGCGCTCATGTTGCCGGCGCGGACGTTGAGGATATGGTCGGGCAGGGCGCTGCCGAACGCGACGCCCTTGCCCAGCCGTTCGGGCCGCCGCTCGACCAATGTCACCCGCATCGTCCCGTAGCGCAGCAGGTTGATCGCCAGCAGCGTGCCGCTGAACCCGCCACCGACGATGACCAGGTGGGAAACTTGGAACATGGGGGAAATCTCTCCGGGCAGGGAAGGGGCCTGCCAGATAGAGCAGCCCGTCGGGTCGCTGTCGAGGGGGCGGCACAGGTCGCGCTTCATGCCCGCCTCGTCCCGCAGACGGGGCGATCCGACCGAAGGTCCAATTGCACCGGCGGCCGGCTTTGCCATCTTCTGAAGGCTGAAAGACGATCACAAAATCGACCCAGGAGACAAGATGATGCTGCAACAGGCGCTGGATAAATTCGCCGGCCAGACCCTGATCCGCGACCGCTACGACAATTATATCGGCGGCCAGTGGACGGCACCGGCCAAGGGCCAGTATTTCGACAATATCTCGCCGGTCACCGGTCAGGTCGTGTGCCAGGTCGCGCGCGGCACGGCGGAGGATATCGAGGCCGCGCTCGACGCCGCCCATGCCGCCAAGGACGCCTGGGGCAAGATGTCGTCGACGCAGCGGTCGAACATCCTGCTCAAGATGGCCGATCGCATGGAGGCCAATCTCGACATCATCGCGCTGGCCGAGACGATCGACAATGGCAAGCCGATCCGCGAGACCACCCATGCCGACATTCCGCTCGCCATCGATCATTTCCGCTATTTCGCCGGCTGCGCCCGCGCCCAGGAAGGATCGATCAGCGAGATCGACCATGACACCATCGCCTATCATTTCCACGAGCCGTTGGGCGTCGTCGGCCAGATCATTCCCTGGAACTTCCCGATCCTGATGGCGGTGTGGAAGCTGGCGCCCGCGCTCGCCGCCGGCAACTGCATCGTGCTGAAGCCCGCCGAGCAGACGCCGATGTCGGTGCTGGTGCTGGCCGAGATCATCGGCGACCTGCTGCCGCCCGGCGTGCTCAACATCGTCAACGGCTTTGGCGTGGAAGCGGGCAAGCCGCTGGCGTCGAACAAGCGGATAGCCAAGATCGCCTTCACCGGCGAGACCACGACCGGCCGCCTGATCATGCAATATGCCTCGGAAAACCTGATCCCCGTCACGCTGGAACTGGGCGGCAAGTCGCCCAACATCTTCTTCGAGGATGTGATGGATGCGGACGATGATTATTTCGACAAATGCCTCGAAGGCTTCGCCATGTTCGCGCTCAACCAGGGTGAGGTCTGCACCTGCCCCAGCCGTGCGCTGATCCAGGAATCGATCTACGAGAAGTTCATCGAACGGGCGATCGCGCGGGTAAAGGCGATCAAGCAGGGCAGTCCGCTCGATCCCTCGACGATGATCGGCGCCCAGGCGTCGAACGACCAGCTCGAAAAGATCCTCTCCTACATCGCGATCGGCAAGGAAGAGGGCGCGCAAGTGCTGACCGGCGGCGATCGCGCCACCCATGACGGCGAACTGGCCGATGGCTTCTATGTGACGCCCACCGTGCTCAAAGGGCATAACAGGATGCGCATTTTCCAGGAGGAGATTTTCGGCCCGGTGCTGGCCGTCACCACCTTCAAGGACGAGGCGGAGGCGCTCGCCATCGCCAATGACACGCTCTACGGCCTGGGCGCGGGCGTGTGGACCCGCGATGGCGCCCGTGCCTATCGCATGGGTCGGGGCATCCAGGCCGGTCGCGTCTGGACCAACTGCTACCACGCCTATCCGGCCCATGCGGCCTTCGGTGGTTACAAGCAGTCGGGCATCGGCCGCGAAAATCACAAGATGATGCTCGACCATTATCAGCAGACCAAGAATCTGCTGGTCAGCTACAGCCCCAAGGCGCTGGGCTTCTTCTGACGGATCCACAGCGGAGCGCCCCTTCTCTCTCCTTTCTCGGCGCTCCGCACCTTTGGCGGGCATCCTCCCCCGGATGCTCGCCAGCTTTGGTTCTGCCAATGTTGCCAATGGCGGTTTTGGTTCTGAAGGATCGGATCGATGGCCGATTGTCCTGCCCGCATTCTCGCCACGCCCGCGGCCGATGCGCTGATCGCGCGCCTGACCGACCAGCATGGCCCGCTGATGTTCCACCAGTCGGGCGGCTGCTGCGACGGTTCGGCGCCGATGTGCTTCCCGCGCGGCGAGTTCCGGGTCGGCCCGCAGGATGTGCTGCTGGGCCATGTCGCGGGCGATGTGCCGGTGTGGATCGGCGCGGCCCAGTTCGAATATTGGCGCCATACCCAGGTGACGATCGACGTGGTGCCGGGGCGGGGCGCCGGCATGTCGCTCGAAAGCCCGGAAGGGCAGCGCTTCATCGTCCGCTCGCGCGTCTTCACCGATGCGGAGGCGGATCTGCTGGAAGCCGCTGGAGAGCCGGCGCGTGGTGGCTGAGCGGCGCTTCACCGAACATGCGCTACGCCCGCAGGTGGTGGGCGAGATGCAGTTGCGCCGCGAGCCCGCGCTGACGGTCCCCGCGCGGATGATCCAGCTTGTCCGCCTGCTCGATGCGGACGCGCGCACGGCGGAACTGGAGGCCGTGCCCGCCATGCCGGGCGATCTGCGTCCGGGGCATGACAGCCGCCATCGCGAGACCCGACTGGGCGCCGATATCCATCTTCACTGGGAACAGCATAGCGAGGCCAGCACGGTCACCCTGGTGCGCGGCGGCAGCGATCCGGTCGGCTGGGATTTCCCCGACGCGGTCGACGCCCGTGCGGCGATCGCCTGGGCCGAATATCTGCCGGGCGCGGTGATCCGCGCCGTGCGGCTGGCGATCGTTGCGGATGAAGGCGCCGCCGCGGAGCTGGTGGCCAGTGCCGGCTTCCCGGCGGGCCAGCTCGTTACCTGCCATGTCGGTGGCGGCGCACGCATCTGGACCGATTTTCGCATCCATGATGATGGCTATGGCAGGATGGTGGTGGCCGCCAACGGCCTGCTGCCCGGCGATCTTGCCCGCTGCGTCCAGCGGCTGCAGGAACTGGGCAATTATCGCAATCTGGCGCTGCTTGGCCTGCCGCCCGCGCGCACGGCCTGGGCCGATCTCGACTGGCTGGAACAGGCGCTGGAGCAGGTCGGCCGTGCGCTGGCCGCCGGCGAGGTGCGCGATGATGTGCTGCTGGGAAAACTGATTCAGTTGTCCGCCGACATATTGTCGATCGACAGCGGCTGCGCCTATCGGATGAGCGCGACCGCCGCCTATGGCCGGATCGTCGCCAGTCGCCTCGCCGAACTGGATGTCGTGCCGATCGCCGGCCATCGCTCGCTCGCCGACTTCACCGAAAGGCGGCTCTGGCCCGCCGTGCGCACCTGCGCGGCGCTGACCGACCGGCTGGCGCTGCTCAACGGCCGCGCGGCGCAGTTCACCGCCCTGCTGCGCACCCGGATCGAAACCCATATCGAGAACCAGAATGGCCGCCTGCTCGCCTCGATGGATCGCAGCGCGCGGATGCAGCTCCAGCTTCAGCAACTGGTCGAAGGGCTGTCGACGGTTGCCGTCAGCTATTATGCGCTGGGCCTGCTCTCCTATCCGCTCAAGGCCGTGGAAAAGCACTGGCCGCGCCTGTCCGCGACGCTGCTGCTGGGGCTTGCCATGCCATTCGTCGCATTGCTGGTCTTCCACCTGATCCACGGCGCCAGAAGCCGGCTTGTTTCGCGTGACAGGCCAGCGGAACCCGCTACATGATAATGCCCCAAAGCATAAGAAAATGGGCGATGGGGAGAGACAATGGCGACAGGCGCAAGGGTAAGGGCAGGGATAGGATTTGCGTCCTCCCATGCCGACGATCCGTTCGAGGCGATGACGGATCTGGTGGATCAACTGGGTACGGAGCCGCTGGCCGGCGCCGTGATCTTCTGTTCCCAGCATTATGACCGGGACAGCCTGGCGCGGGCGATCAACCTGCATAGCGAATGCACCACCGTGATCGGCTGCACCAGCTCGGGCGAACTGACCGATGCGGGCTATGATCATGACAGTCTGACCGTGATCGGCTTTCCCGCCGCCGATTTCTGCATGACCTCCCATTGTTTCGACGACATCGACAATTTCGATCCGGTCGCCGCGCGCGAAATCGTGCGGACGCTGGCGGCGCAGGCGGAACGGGACAGCCGCCGACTGGGCGGGCTGGTCAATCATGTCGCGCTGTTCCTGGTCGACGGCCTCTCGCATCGCGAGGAACTGCTGACCATGACGATCCAGGATGCGCTGGGCGACATTCCGCTGATCGGCGGATCGTCCGGCGACGATCTTGCCTTCCGCCAGACCGCGATCTTCGATGGCGGCCGCTTCCATGCCCGCGCCGCCGTGGTGGCGATCCTCTCCTCGACCCGGCCGATGCACGTCTTCAAGGCGCAGCATTATCAGCCTGGCGCGGCCAAGATGGTGATTACCGGCGCGATCCCGCACGAACGCATCGTGACCGAGATCAATGCAGAGCCGGCCGCGGCCGAATATCTGCGCCTGGCCGGCCATGCCGGCGAGGAACTGGGGATGGAATTTTTCGCGGCGCATCCGCCGATGGTCCGGGCCGGCGGCGAATATCATGTCCGCTCGATCCAGAGCGCCAATGCGGACGGCAGCCTGACCTTCTATTGCGCGATCGACGAAGGGATCGTCCTCAATATCGGCGAGCCGGTGGATCGGATCGCCGGCATGCGCCAGCTCTTCTCCGACCTGCACGCCCGCGTGGGCGAGGTGGACCGGATCATCGCCTTCGACTGCGTGCTCAACCGCATCGATGCCGAACAGCGCCAGATTTCGCGCGATGTTTCAGCCCTCTATGCCGGCAACCGGGTCATCGGCTTCAACACCTATGGCGAGCAATATCATGCGCTGCACGTCAACCAGACCTTCAGCGGATTGGCGATCGGCCGATGAGCGAGCTGCGCACCGCCCTTGAAGCCGACGCGGAGCTGGATGCCCTGCGCGAGGAGGTGCGCAAGCTGCGCAAGATCAACGGCGCGCTGATGGACCGGGTGGAACGTTCGACCGATATGTCGGCCAACGCCTTTTCCATGTTCGAAACCGCCATCTCGCTCGAAGCCAAGGTGCGCGACCGGACGCTCCAGCTGGAGGATGCGCTGGGCCGCCTCGCCAAGGCCAATGCCGATCTGGCCGAGGCCCATGCCGATGCGGACGCCGCGCAGGTGCGCCTGCGCGATGCGATCGAATCGATCAACGAAGGCTTCGTGCTGTTCGATGCCGAAGACCGGCTGATCCTCTACAATGAAGCCTATCTCGGCTTCTGGCCGCAGGTCGCCGAGCGGCTGGACCAGAATCTGACCTTCCACGACATCGCCCGCATCGCCGCCCACAGCCAGGGACCGGCCGGGGCTCAGGTCGCGCCCGATCGCTGGGTGTCGGATCGCCTGGCCAAGCACGGCATCGCCGATGGCGGCCAGGTGCAGCGGCTGGCCGATGGTCGCTGGATACAGATCAACGAACTGCGCACCAGCGAAGGCGGCATCGTCGGCATCTATACCGACATTACCGAGGCGAAGGCGGAGGATGCCCGCGCCCGTGCCCGCGAACTGGCCGAACGCAACGTCGTGCTGCAATCCACGCTCGACAATCTGTCGGAGGGGGTCTGCGTGTTCGACGGCAATGGACAGCTGGCCGCCTGGAACGACGCGCTGCGCCGGCTGCTCGCTTTGCCGGAAAATTTCGCTGGCGCGCTTGGCAGCCATGCCGAATTGCAGCGCTGGTGCCGCGAGACGCTGGCGATGAATGATCAGGGCTGCCTCGACTGGCGCGGGGGCGGCGCGGATCAGCAGGCGATGGTCTGCCTCTGCACCGCTGGGGAACGGCATTTCGAATTGCGCAGCAACGCCATGGCCGATGGTGGCCAGGTGTTCGGCTTCACCGACGTCACCGACATGCTGCGCGCCCAGGCCAGCCTTCAGGAAACCGCCGAGACGCTGGAACGGCGCGTGTCAGAACGCACCGGCGAACTGGTCGACCTCAACCGCAAGCTGGAAGGGGAAGTGGCCGAGCGCCGCGCGATCGAGGCGGCGCTGATCGATGCCAAGATCGTCGCGGAAAAGGCGAACCTGTCCAAGACCCGCTTCCTCGCCGCCGCCAGCCATGATCTGCTCCAGCCGCTCAATGCCGCGCGGCTGTTCGTCGCGGCGCTGGGCGATCGGCGGCTGGCGCTGCCGACCCGCGCGCTGGTCAACCAGACCTCGACCGCGCTCGACTCGGTTGAGGATCTGCTGGAGGCGCTGCTGGAAATCTCGCGCCTGGATGCCGGCGCGATCCAGCCGGAAATCGGCCCGTTCCGTATCGACCGACTGCTCCAGACGCTGAATGTCGAATTCGCCCCCATGGCCCGATCGGCCGGCCTTGCCTTCCGGATCGAGGCGCAGCCGCTCTGGGTCGAAACCGACCTGCGCCTGCTGCGCCGCATCCTCCAGAATTTCATCTCCAACGCCATCCGCTACACGCCGCGCGGCACGGTTTCGGTCGCCTGTATCCAGCATGACGACCGGGTGGAGATCAGCGTGACCGACAGTGGCCCCGGCATCGCGCCCGAGCAGCAGGCGCTGATCTTCGAGGAGTTTCGCCGGCTCGACACCCGCAGCCAGGGCAAGGGGCTGGGCCTCGCCATCGTCAAGCGGGCCAGCGACATGCTGGGCCACCCCATCACCTTGCGCTCGCAGCCGGGGCAGGGGGCGACCTTCGCCATCGCCCTCCCCATCGGCCAGCCTCAGCGCGAGGAGGATGGCGATACCGGCCAGCCGACCCGCGACCGGTCGATGCGCGACCTGTCGGTGCTGGTGGTCGACAATGAAAAGCAGATCCAGTCGGGCATGCGCACCCTGCTCACCGGCTGGGGGTGCAGCGTCGTCACCGCCGACGGCTATGACCAGGCGGCCGCGCTGTTCGCCGATGGCCGCCGGCCCGACATCATCCTGGTCGACTATCATCTCAAGGACGGGGAAACCGGCGACACGGTCATCACCCGCCTGCACGATCATTTCGGCGTCCGCATCCCCGCCGTCATGATCTCGGCCGATCGCGGCGAACCGCTCAAGACCCAGCTCGCCGCCGCCAACATCCCCCTGCTCAACAAGCCGGTAAAGCCCGCGCAACTGCGCGCGCTGCTGCGCACCATGCTGGCCTGAAAGGGGACGGGACAGGGCGTGCCGCGCCATCTTCCCCCGCAGGCCGAATCCCGGTAAGGGCTGGCGATGACTTCATCGCCCGCGCCGCTGACCCGCTCCCTCTTCGTCTTTTCCATCCTTTATGGCGGCATGGTCTGCATGGCCGGCGTGCTGGGGGTGAAACAGGTCGCCCTGGGGCCGCTCGCGGTGGAGGCCGGCATCTTCGCCTTCCTGCTGCTGGTCATCATTTCCAGCGCCGTGTCGGAACTGCACGGGCAAAAGACCGCGACCGCGCTGGTGCGCCTGGGCTTCGTGCCGCTGCTGGTGTCGGCCGCGCTCATTCATATCGTCATCGCCCTGCCGCATGATCCGGGCATGTATCCGCCCGCCGTCGATGCCTTCCCGATCGTCGTGGGACAGGGGTCGCGCATGATGCTGGCGGGCCTCATTTCCTATGGCACGTCGCAGACGCTCAACGTCTTCATCTTTTCGCGACTGGCCGGGGGAGAGGGCCGTCTGGTCTGGCTGCGCGGCATGGTGGCCAGCGTCGTGTCGCAGATTGTCGACACCCTGCTGTTCATCACCATCTCCTTCTATGGCGAGCGACCGATCATGGACCTGATGGTCGGGCAGATGATTACCAAGGTGCTGCTGTCGATCATCCTGGTGCCGCCGCTCATCTCCGCAGCGGTTGCATTGGGCCGTCGCCTCGATCGATAACTTGCCGTAGCGCGCATATGGGCTTATGCGCGCGCGCATGACCAGCAACTACGCCCCCGATCCCGCGCTCCTCGCGAAGGCCGAAACCCTTGTCGAGGCGCTGCCCTATATGCAGCGCTATGCGGGCAAGACCTTCGTCGTGAAATATGGCGGCCATGCCATGGGCGATCCGGAGGCGGCGCGCGACTTCGCCGAGGACGTCGTCCTGATGAAGGCGGTCGGCATCAATGTCGTCGTCGTCCATGGCGGCGGACCGCAGATCGGCGCGATGCTCAAGAAGCTGGGCGTCGAATCGCAGTTCGTGAACGGCCTGCGCGTCACCGACAAGGAAACCGCCCAGATCGCCGAAATGGTGCTGGCCGGCTCCATCAACAAGGAAATCGTCGGCTGGATCAGCGGCGCGGGTGGCCGCGCGGTCGGCATCTCGGGCAAGGATGGCGGCCTCGTCCTGTGCGAGAAGGTCGGTCACAGCCGCGCGCCCGATCCCAATTCGGGCATCGAACGCCATGTCGACCTGGGCTTCGTCGGCGATCCGGTCTCGGTCGATCGTCGCATCCTCGACACGCTGACCCAGGACGGCATCATCCCGGTGGTCGCGCCCGTGGGCATCGGCGCCGACGGCCATACCTATAATGTCAACGCCGACACCATGGCCGGCGCGATCGCTGCCGAACTTCAGGCGTCGCGCTTCTTCCTGCTGACCGACGTGCCGGGCGTGCTCAACAAGGACAAGGAATTGCTGACCGATCTCGATCCGGCGGCGATCCATGCGTTGCAGGTCGACGGCACCATCACCGGCGGCATGATCCCGAAGCTGGAAACCTGCGTCAAGGCGGTCGAGAGCGGCGTCGACGCCGCCGTCATCCTGGATGGCCGGGTGCCGCACGCCATGCTGCTGGAAATCTTCACCGATCGCGGTGCGGGCACGCTGATCCGCAAATAAGCGCCGATTTACCGGAGCAGGATCGCCGGATCAGCCCAGTAGATGCGCTTTTCCGGCAGGGTCCGGCCGTCCGGGCCGGGCTTGTCCCAATCCTCGACCTCGATCCCGCCGCGCGAGGCATAGAAGCCGCGCGCGGCCTGGTTGTCGCTGTAGCACCACAGGAACAGGCCGGTCTGCGGCCAACCCTCGATCGCCCATTGCGCCCCGCGCGCCAGCAAAGCGGTGCCAAGGCCGGTGCCGCGCGCGGCAGGCAGGGCGTGGAGATTGTCGACCAGCGTGCCCCAGCGATCATCGGCCCCGCCAATGATGCAGGTGAAGCCCATCGGCTGCCCGGCCCGTTCGGCGATGATGATGCGCTGTCCCGGCGCCGGATGTTCGAGCCGCTGTGTCCATGTGGCCAGCCGCTCGGCCTCGATCCCGCCCGCCAGATAGGCCGGGTCCATGATATGAGCATAGGCGATGCGCCAGCTTTCCACATGCATGGCGGCGATCAGCGGGGCATCGGCGGGGGAGGCGTCACGAAAATCCATGGCCCAGCTATAGCGCGACAGGCTGGTCCTCCTACCCCTTCCTGCTGAGCAGGCTTTTGCAGAACTATGGCGTCCTTTGGTGGAATAAGGGACTGTCGCGACTTGTGGCCGGCCCCATGCCTCGGCTAGAGCGAGCGCCAACCGCTCTTTCGGAGACCGCATGGCCTACGCCCTCTATCAGACCATCGTCATCCTGCTCGACGTGCTGTGGTGGATCATCATCATCCAGGCCGTCATGAGCTGGCTGATCGCCTTCAACGTCGTCAACATGGGCAGCGATTTCGTGCGCACCGTGATGGTCGCGCTCGATCGGATGACGGCGCCCATCTATAATCCGATCCGCCGGATCATGCCGGACCTCGGCGCGCTCGACCTGACGCCGATGGTCGTCCTGCTGGGCATTCTCATCATCCGCCAGGCGATCCTGCCGCCGCTCTTCTCCAGCCTGATGTGACCGGCTGTTTGAAAAATCGCGAAAGAGCGATTTTTCAGCGCGGTACCAGCCCGCTCCCCCGCCCAACCACCCGATCCAGTGTCATCCTGTCGGGTGGTTGGGCGGGGGAGCGGGCTGGTACCGGCTTTCTCAAACAGTCTCTGACCGGCTGGCGCCGGGACGGGGATGACCTCATTCTGGCGGTCCGCCTGACGCCCGGCGCCACGCGCGAGGATGTCGGCGGGCGCTGGACCGACGAACATGGCGCGCACTGGCTGTCCGCCCGCGTGCGCGCCGTGCCGGAAAAGGGAAAGGCCAATGCGGCGCTGATCGCGCTGCTGGCCAAGCGGCTGGATTGGCCCAGGGGCGCGATTTTGCTGGAATCGGGTGATACCAACCGGCTAAAGCGATTGCGGATACAGGGCGGGGCGCAGGCGTTGGACCGGCTGACCGCCATCATCGAGACATGGATAGACGCGACATGACGATCGGCAAGATTATCGACGGCAAGGCTTTTGCGGCCGGACTGCGGGACAAGGTGGCCGATGGCGTCGCCGCCTTCGTGGAACAGACGGGCCGCAAGCCGGGTCTGGCCGTGGTGCTGGTGGGCGAAGATCCCGCGAGCAGCGTCTATGTCCGCAACAAGGGCAAGATGACCCTGGCCGCCGGCATGGAAAGCTTCGAGTTCAAGCGCCCCGACAGCATCGGCGAGGATGACTTGCTCGACCTGATCGAGGAACTGAACCATGACGACCGGGTCGACGGCATCCTGGTCCAGTTGCCGCTGCCCAAGCATATCGATGAAGCGGCGGTGATCGCCGCGATCGACCCGGCCAAGGATGTCGATGGCTTCCATGTCGTCAATACGGGGCGCCTAGCCACCGGGCAGGATGCGCTGGTGCCCTGCACGCCGCTGGGCTGCATCATGCTGCTGAAGGATGAGCTGGGCGACCTGTCGGGCATGGAGGCGGTCGTAGTCGGTCGTTCCAACATCGTCGGCAAGCCGATGGCGGCGCTGCTGCTGGCCGAAAATTGCACCGTCACCATCGCCCATAGCCGCACCCGCGACATCGCCAGCATCGTCCACCGCGCCGACATCGTGGTTGCCGCCGTCGGCCGCGCCGAAATGGTGAAGGGCGAATGGATCAAGCCGGGCGCGACGGTGATCGACGTCGGCATCAACCGCGTGGTCGATACCGAAGATGGCAAGGGCCGGATCGTCGGCGATGTCGCCACGGCCGAAGCGCTGTCCCATGTCCGCGCCATCACCCCGGTCCCCGGCGGCGTCGGCCCGATGACGATCGCGGTGCTGCTGCGCAACACGCTGGTCGCCGCCCATGCGCGCGCGGGCCTCGCCAAGCCGGAGGGGCTGTGAAGGGGCGCGGCGCGCTCCTCGCCCTCAGTCTGGTGATGCTGGTCGCGGCCAAGCCGCCGATGCGTTACCAGCCCGATCCCAGCTCGGTGATCGCGGCCGAAATCGCCTTCAACCGGCTTGCCCAGCAAAAGGGACAATGGACCGCCTTTCGCGAAACGGCGGCGGACGACGCCGTGATGTTCGTGCCGCAGCGGGTGGTGGCGAAGGACTGGCTGAAGAAGCAGGCGGACCCGCCGGCCTCGGTCAGCTGGTCGCCCTCGATCGTCTATGTCTCCTGCGACGGCCTGCTCGCCGCCAGCACCGGCAACTGGAAACGGCCGGACGGATCGGTCGGCTATTTCACCACCCTGTGGCGGCGCGACAAGAAGGGCCGCTGGCAGTGGATACTCGATCATGGCGATCGTCTGGCGACCGAACGGGACGCGCCGGAATTTCTGACCGGCAAGGTTGCGACCTGCAAGCGCGGCGCGCGGCCCGAAGGTCCGCCCCCGGCAAAGGGGGAGGCGCCACCGGTGCCGCAGGATGACAGCCTGATCTGGTCCGCCGATGTCGCGACCGATGGCAGCCGCCGGGTCACCGTCCGCATGTGGAACGGGACCGGCTATGATGTGGTGATCGACGACAAGGTGGGGGCGCCGTCATGATGGAATTGTTCATATCCGCTTTCGTCACCCTGTTCGTGGTGATCGATCCGCCGGGCTGCGCGCCCATTTATGCCAGCCTGACCAGCGGGGCGAGCATCGCCCAGCGCCGGTCGATGGCGATCCGCGCGGTCGGCATTGCCGCCGCCATCCTGCTGGTCTTCGCCCTGTGGGGCAAGCAGCTGCTGGGCGTGCTGGGCATCGAACTGGACAGTTTCCGCATTGCCGGCGGCATCATGCTGTTCATGATCGCGATGGACATGGTGTTCGAAAAGCGCACCCAGCGGCGCGAGGATCGGGCGCAGAAGATCGCCGAGACGCCGGAGGTGGAGGATGTCTCCGTCTTCCCGATGGCGATGCCGATGATCGCCGGGCCGGGCTCGATCGCGACCGTCATGCTGCTGATGTCGCGCGCCGACGGCATGGTCGACCGGCTGGTCGTGCTGGTCGCGGTGGCGGTGACGCTGGTGCTGATGCTGGGCGCCTTGCTGGCGGCCGGGCCGCTGATGGCGATCCTGGGCACCAAGATCGAGGCGGTGATTACCCGCCTGCTTGGCGTGCTGCTCGCCGCGCTCGCGGCGCAGTTCGTGATCGACGGGCTGAAGGCCAGCTTCTGACCCGTCCCTTCCTGTCCTACAGCCCCTGTTCCATGCTAATCGGGAACAGGGGACGATAGGGATGGGGCGCGCAACATGATTTCCAACATCGGCATCAAAATGTCGAAATGTGCGGGAAATATGCGAAGTTAAGCGCGGGATTTCCTATTTTCCGCGCTCAATTGTCGCCGTCGAAATGGACCCGGTTGGCCAGGATCACCGCCTGGGTCCGGCTGAAGACGTTGAGCTTCTGCAGGATCGCAGAGACATGCGCCTTCACCGTGGTCATCGATACGCTCAGGTCATGGGCGATCTGCTTGTTCAGCCGGCCATGGACCAGATGGGTCAGCACGATCCGCTGCTGCGGTGTCAGGCTGCCGATCCGGGTCAGGATATCGGCTTCCTCGGCGCTTTCCTGCGGCGCCTCGTCGATCGCGTCGGGCATGTAGATTTCACCGGACACCACCCGGTGCAGCGCATCGACGATGGCGCTGCGCTTCATCGACTTGGGGATGAACCCAGCCGCGCCGGCGCCCAGCGCCTCGCGCACGATTCCCCGGTCGAACGCGCCTGACACCATCACCACCGGCAGGATCGGGTGGCGGCTGCGCAGCAGTTTCAGGCCATCGAGCCGCTTCACGTCGGGGATATTGAGGTCGAGCAGCACCAGGTCGAAATTGGACTGTTTCTCCAGCGTCACCAGCGCTTCCTCCAGGCTGGCCGCCTCGAAAATCTCGCAGCCGTCGAAGCTGACCGCGATCACGCTGCGCAGCCCGTCGCGCACCAGCGGGTGATCGTCGACGATCAGCACCCTTTCCATCATCGCGTCATTATCTTCGACCTGCATGTCCGCCCCCTGGCCATGATGATGGATCATAGGCGGGGGCGCGGCAAATTGCCCGCGATTTCCGCCGTGCATATGCTGTCCGCGCCCCATGACGATCATCGTCCTCGCCTCCTTATTTGGCCAGCTTGAACACCCAGAGCGAACCGCCCTGATTGATGTCCTTGAAGGACTTGGCCACTTCGCCGCCCCATAGCGGCACCGCGCCGCCCCAGCCGGACATGACGGCGACATATTGCTCGCCATCCTGTTCCCAGGTGACCGGCGATCCGACCACGCCCGACCCGGTCTGGAACTTCCACAATTCCTTGCCGGTCTTGGCGTCGAAGGCCTTCAGATAGCCTTCGGGCGTGCCGGTGAAGACCAGATTGCCGGCGGTGGACAGCACGCCGCCCCACAGCGGCGCCTTGTTCTTATATTCCCAGACGATCTTGCCGGTCCTGGGGTCCATCGCCCGCAATGCGCCGATATGATCCTCGGCGATCGGCTTGATGGTGAAGCCCGCACCCAGATAGGCGGCGCCTTTCTTGTAGGCGATCGGCTCGTTCCAGATGTCCATGCCCCAGTCGTTGGACGGGATGTAGAACAGGCCGGTGTCCTTGCTATAGGCCATCGGCATCCAGTTCTTGCCGCCTAGGAAGCTGGGTGAGGAGAAGACGGTGCTGCCCTTCTCGGTCGCGCTTGGCGCGCCGGGGCGACCGGCCGGGATCACGATCGGCTTGCCATTCTTGTCATAGCCGCTGGCCCAGGTCGTCTGCATGACGAAGCGGTTGGCGCTGACGAACTTGCCGTTGGTCCGGTTGAGCACGAAGAAATAACCGTTGCGGTCCGCCTTGGCGCCCAGCTTCATCGGCTTGCCGTTGATCGTCGCGTCGAACGGGATGAACTCGTTGACCCCGTCGAAATCCCAGCCGTCATGCGGGGTGGTCTGGTAATGCCATTTGATCACGCCGGTTTCGGGATCGATGGCCAGCGTCGACGCGGTGTAGAGATTGTCGCCGGGCCGCAAATGGCTGTTCCAGGGGGCCGGGTTGCCGGTGCCGAAATAGAGAAGATTGGTTTCCGGGTCATAGGTGCCACCCAGCCAGGTTGCGCCGCCGCCGGTCTTGTAGAGATCGCCTTGCCAGGTCGCATTGAGCTTGCCGGTGATGCCATTATCCTTGCCGCGCAAGGTGCCCATGTTGCCTTCGATCACCGGGCGGTGCCAGATCAGCTCGCCGGTATCGACGTCGCGGGCCTCGACTGCGCCGACGATGCCGAACTCGCCCCCCGAATTGCCGGTGATGACCATGCCCCTGACGATCAGCGGCGCGGCGGTCGCGCTGTAGCCGGCCTTGTAGTCGGCGATCTGCTTGTTCCACACCACCTTGCCGGTATGGCGATTGAGCGCCACCAGCCGCGCGTCGAGCGTGGCGAAGATGATCTTGTCGCCATGGATTGCCGCGCCGCGATTGACGACGTCGCAGCATGGCATGATGTCGTCGGGCAGGCGGGCATTATATTCCCATTTCTCCTCGCCGGTGCGGGAGTCGAAGGCATAGAGCCGCGAATAGGAACCGGTGACATAGATGGTGCCGTCATAGACCAGCGGCTGGGACTCCTGGCCGCGCTGCTTCTCGCCACCCAGTGACGAGGCGAAGGCGGGCACCAGCTTGCTGACGGTGTCGGTGTTGATCTGGTTGAGCGTGCTGAAACGCTGCGCCTGCGGTCCCATGCCATAGGTCAGCACGTCGCCGGTCGATGCGGCATCGTTCATCAGGTCGGCATCGGTCGGCCCGCCCGCCGCATCGGCCGCCAGCAGTGGCGCGGCCCCGGCCACCAGCGCGATCGCGGCTGCCCCCAGGAACGAACGCGTGAAACGTCCCGTCATAGTCATCCTCCCTTGTTTTCCGGCGTGATCAACGCCGTCGATGCAGCACCTTATGGGGCACGGCGGCCGTGCCAATTGGACCTTGGGTCGCCGGATCAGCCGGCCGCGACGGCCGGCGCATAGGCGACGCCATGGCGCTCGAAGATTGCCTTGAGCGCGCCCGATTGCGTCATGTCGGCCAGGATGGTCTCGACCGCATCGCCCAGGTTCCGGCTATTTTCCTTCACCGCCATGCCAATGTCCCATCCGGCCGAGGTGAAGGCGGGCAGGGGGCTGGTGCGGCGGACGATGTTGGTGGCGCCGCTGTCGTGCAGCACCGCCTCGATCTGTGCCCGGCTGGCGAGCGCGCCATCGGCACGGCCATCGGTCAGCGCGGTGACGGCTTCCGTCCCGCCGGGGAAATGGACGACGTCCTTCGCCAATATGCCGCCGAATGTGCCGATCAGATAGAAATCGGGAATGGAGTCGATCTCGACCGCCAGCCGCTTGCCGCGATATTGGGTCGGCGGCGCGTTGACGTCGATCTCGCCCTTCACCGCCGCAAACTGGAAGCTCTCGCGATAATAGGGGGCGATGATCGCGACCTGATCATTGCGTGCGGCGAAAGTCCGGTCGAACGGCACATGGAGCATGATGTCGGCCGGCTGGAAGCCCAAAAGGCCGCCCTTCCACACCCCGTTGCGCAGGTCGTCGTCGGCGCTTTCGTCCGCGACCAGTTCGGCAATGTCGGCGCGCACGCCCAGCCCCTTGGCCAGCGCCTGGGCCAGGTCGACGTCGATCCCGGTCAGCTTGCCGTCCTTGCGCCAGGACCAGGGGCGGTTGTCCTTATAGACTGCGACCCGAAGGACACCCAATTCCCTGACCTTGCCGAGCGGCGCGGCCTTTGCGGCCTGCCCGCCTGATACATAGACCGCCAGCGCGGCGGCCGCCGCGCTGCTCAAGAAGGCGCGGCGATCCATCGCGGTCACTCCTGATGCTTGGTTTCGAGCCAGGCGCGGATCGCCCATCCGGCCTTCTGTCCCAGCACGTCGCCAAAGGGCGGCATATAGACCTTGCCGTCATGGCTAGAGCCATGCTGGTAACGCTGGATGAACCATTCATCGCCGCTGTCACCGACTTCCAGATAGCGCAGGTCCGGGGCGATGCCGCCGCTTTCCGCGTCCAGCCCGTGGCAGCGCGCGCAATTCTGGCCATAGGCGGATTCGCCGATCTTGGCCGCCGTGGCATTGCCGCGATAAGGATTGTGCTGAACCCAGTCGGCACCGATTTCCGGCAGGGCCGATGTGTCGACCGCCTGCGGCGTGACATTGCCATGCGCCATCAGTGCCGATGTGATCGATGCGCCCGCCAGGCAGGCCGCGCCGAACAATGCGATCCGTCCGTAATTCCTCATCCCAAACCCTCGTCTGTGCCGCGTGCCTGTGCTGGCCGCATGTCGTCCCTGTCGCTGACGACTGTAGGGGAGGGCGGGGACGGCCCCCATTGGCCATTGGTACAATCCCGCCGCGACGGGCCGGGGGCTAATCGGCTATTGAGCCAAAAGGACGAGAGGATGCGGGCATGATCAAGCATGTGGTGGCGGGGCTTGCGCTGGCGGCGGCGATCCCGTCCGTTCGGGCGGAGACGCTCTATGTCTCCAACGAACGCGGCAACAGCATCAGCGTCATCGATGCCGCCACGATGCAGACGGTCGCGACCTGGCCGGTGGGCGGACGGCCGCGCGGCATCACCCTCACCAAGGACGGCAAATATATCCTGCTCTGCGCCAGCAACGACCATGCGGTGCAGATGATCGACCGCGCGACCGGCAAGGTCGTCGCCGACCTGCCATCGGGGCAGGATCCCGAGCAATTTTTCCTGTCGCGCGACGGCCGGACCCTGTTCGTCGCCAATGAGGATAATGCCGCGCTGACCGCGATCGACCTCGACAGCCGCAAGGTCGCCTTCCAGGTCGATGTCGGCAAGGAGCCGGAGGGCGTGGCGCAGAGCCCCGACGGCCAATGGGTGGTGGTGACATCGGAGGATGAGGGTGTCGTCAATTGGATCGACCTGTCGACCAAGACGATGGTCGATGCGACCGAAACCGACCAGCGCCCGCGCCATGTCGAATTTACCGCCGATGGCAAGGAGCTGTGGATCGCGGCGGAGATGGGCGGCACGGTGCAGATTGCCGATCCGGCCACGCGCAAGATTGTCGAGACGCTGCATTTTGCCATTCCCGGCGTGCAGGATTATCAGCTATTGCCCTGCGGCATCCGTTTCACGCCGGACGGCAAGACGGCGGTCGTGGCGCTCGGCCGTGCCAATCATGTCGCGCTGGTCGATGTCGCCACCCGCAAGGTCCGCGCCTATGTGCCGGTTGGAAAGCGGGTCTGGCATGTCGCGGTCAGCCCGGACGGCGCGCGCGCCTATGCCGCCAATGGCCTTTCGGACAATGTCTCCGTGATCGACCTGGCCGCCGGCAAGGTCGTCGGCACGGTAGCGGTCGGCGCCGGGCCGTGGGGCATCGCCGTCGCGCCCTGACCAAAAGTATAGCGAGGTGCGCGGGGGGAGGACGAGAACCAAAGTCCAATTTCGGCCGCCATCGCCGCCGCCCACTCTTCCCGACAGCCGGCACGACCGGCGTACAAGAGGGAGGATGAGATGGCACGGGGAACATTCCTCGGCAGCGCCGCCATGGCGTTGCTGTTCGTCGCAGGGACAACGCCGGCGAGCGCCGGGACGACGAGCGAACTGCTGAAAAGGCTTCATGAGAAGGGGATCCTCACCGATGAGGAATATGCCCAGCTGGCAAAGGAAGACGCCGCGGCGCCGGCCGCCGCCGCCGCGCCCGCCGCGTTGGAGGGCAAGCCGGTGGTGCGTGTCGCCGACAGTGGCGTTGGCTTCGAGGTGGGCGACGTCACGGTCAAGATGTCCGGATCGGTCAACGGTTTCTACACCCATGAAAATGGCCAGGCGGCGGGGTCGAATACCGATGTCGTCGGCGGCGTGGTGCCGGTTGGCGGCAATAGTTCGGCGATCCGCAACGGCCTGCTGCCCGGCTACCTGAAGTTCGACGTCACGACCAATCAGGGCGGCTGGGACGTCGGCGCTCATTTCGGCATGTATCCCGGCATCAACAGCGCGGATTATTCGGTCGGCGGCGGCGCCAATGCCGGCGGCCGGCCGGTCGCGCTGCAGACCGCCGGCATCGATTTCCGCCAGACCTACATGACCATCGGCCGATCGGGGCTGGGCGAGTTCAAGCTGGGTCGCGACATCGGCCTGTTCGGCTCGGAAGGCATATTGAACGACATCACTTTGCTGTCGGTCGGGTCGAGCGGCGGCAATGTCGCGCCGTCCAACACGTCGCTGGGCCGCATCGGTATCGGCTATATCTACACGGACTTCCAGCCGCAGATCACTTATACCTCGCCCAGCCTGTCGGGCTTCCAGGTCTCGGTCGGCGTCTTCCAGCCGCTCGAATCGCTGACGGGACCGGGTGAAAGCAACAAGTCCCCAGGCTTCCAGGGCAAGATCGTCTATGACGGCAAGTTCGGCGACTTCTCGGCCCGCGCCTGGCTGTCGGGGATTACCCAACGGCATAATCGCGTCGACGGCATTTCCTATACCGGCAGCGGTTTCGATACCGGTGCCAAGATCGGCTACGGCCCGATCGTCCTCACTGGCTATTATTATAATGGCTCGGGGCTGGGCACGACGGCGCTCAACCTGTTCGACACCGATGCCGCCGGCAACAAGCGCGACAGCGACGGCTTCTATCTTCAGGGGCTGGCGACCTTCGGCAAATTCTCGGTCGGCGGCAGCTATGGCGAGAGCAATCTCCATTATGCCAATGCCGCCGATGCGCTCGCCAACCCGACGCTTATCCGCAAGAACAGCAGCTGGGTGGGGCAGGGCCGTTATGGCCTGACCAGCTGGGTGACGCTGATCGGCGAATATATCCACAGCACGTCCAAGGCGCATAATGGCAATGAAGCGGAGGGCGACACGATCGCCGCCGGCGCCATCCTCTTCTTCTGAGCGGAAGGCAGGAGCATCGGCCCAAAGGCCAATGTTCCGGCAAGGGGCGGCATCCTATCGAAGGGATGTCGCCCCTTCGCATGACGGGGCGGCAGGGGAGGATATATGCGCAGAACAAAATGGCTTGCGCTCGGCATGGCGCCCTTCGCGGCGCAGGCGGAGACACCCGATGGCGCTGGCGAAGCGATGGCCGCCGCGTCGATCGTTGTGACGGGCACGGGCCTCGCCCTGCCGCCTGGGACGCCGGCCTACGGCTCCGTGACGATCGACCGGGATCGGCTGGAGGATGCGGCGTCGGGTCGGATCGAGAGCGTGCTGGCCGATGTCGCGGGTTTCCAGCAGTTCCGCCGATCTGACAGTCGCGCGTCCAATCCGTCGAACCAGGGCGCCACGCTGCGCGCGCTGGGCGGCAATGCGTCGAGCCGGACGCTGGTGCTGCTCGACGGCGTGCCGGTGGCCGATCCCTTTTTCGGCTATATCCCCTTTTCGGCTTTGGTGCCCGACCGGCTGGCACTGGTCCGGGTGACGCGCGGCGGGGGCAGTGGCGCGTTCGGCGCCGGCGCGGTCGCAGGCACGATCGAACTGGCCAGCGCCACCCGCGATCAGATGCCACACTTCGGCGCCAGCGCCTATTATGGCAGCAGGGACGCGACCGAGCTGTCGGCCAGCATCGCGCCGGATCTCGGCAGCGGTTACGTGTCGCTCTCGGGTCGCTGGGACCGGGGCGACGGTTTCCAGACCACGCCCCGTGACCAGCGCGTCGCCGCCACCGTGCCCGCCGCCTATGATAGCTGGTCGACCAATTTGCGCGCGGTCGCGCCGATCGACGCGACCTCGGAAATCCATTTTCGCGGCACCTTGTTCCAGGACAACCGCACGCTGCGCTTTGCCGGCGCCGACAGCATGAGCCAGGGCCAGGACGCCAGCATCCGCTATATTTCGCGCGGCCGTTGGCAGGTTGATGCGCTCGCCTATCTTCAGGCGCGCAATTTCTCCAACATCGTCATCTCCTCCACCAGCTTCCGCAAGTCGCTCGACCAGCGCAACACGCCCTCGACCGGGATCGGCGGCAAGATCGAGCTGCGCCCGCCGGTGGGCGAGGATCATGTGCTGCGCATCGGCGCGGACACCCGCTTTGCCACCGGCGACATGGTTGAAGATGCCTATAATGCCGGCATCGCCAGCAACCCGCTGACATCGCGCCGCCATGCCGGTGGCGACCAGATCAGCAGCGGCATCTTTGCCGAGGATGACTGGAGCCCCGATGTCTTTGGCGGCAATCTTGTCCTGACCGGCGGGGTGCGGGCCGATCGCTGGTCGATCCGCAACGGCTTCTATAAGGCGAAGAGTGCGGCGGGCGTGGTGACGCAGGACAGCAGCTACGGCAATCGCTCCGACTGGGCCTTCTCCGGTCGGGCCGGCGCGCTCTACCATGTCAGCGATGCGGTGGCGCTGCGCGGCGCGGCCTATAGCGGCTTCCGTTTGCCCACGCTCAACGAGCTGTATCGCCCCTTCGTCGTCTTCCCGATCACCACCCAGGCCAATGCGGCACTCAAGCCCGAGAAGCTCAAGGGCGTGGAAGGCGGTATCGACCTGACCCCGGCGCCGGGTGTGCAGCTCTCGGCCACCCTCTTCTACAATCGGCTCGACGATGCGATCGCCAATGTCACCATCGACAGTGTCACCCGCAAGCGGCAGAATGTGAACGCGATCGTGGCCAAGGGCGCGGAACTGACCGCCAGCGCGCAACTGCCGGCCGATTTCTCGTTGCTCGCTTCCTATGCCTATAGCCGCTCCAAGGTCGATGCGCCGGGCATGGCATTTGACGGCTTTGCCCCGGCGCAGGTGCCGCGTCACTCGGCCAGCGCGACGCTGGCCTGGGCGCCCAAGGCCGGGCCGGAGCTGTCGGCGACGCTGCGCTACACGGCCAAGCAATATGAGGATGACCTTCAGAGCGATGTGCTGCCCGATGCGCTGACCTTGGACGCCCTCGCCCGGTTGCCGATCGGCCATGGCATCAGCCTGGTCGCGCGCGGAGAAAATCTGTTCGACGAGGATATCGTCACCCGCAATGCCGGTGGATCCATCGACCTGGGCACGCCCAGGACGCTCTGGATCGGCGTGCGGTTCGGCCAATGAAGGGAGCCATCATGTCCGAAGACCTGTTTCCGATACCTGCCGACTGGGCGGCCCATGCCCGCATGAACCAGGCGGCGCGCGCCGCTGATTATCGCCGGTCGCTTGATGACGGTGATGCCTATTGGCTGGAGCAGGCGCAGCGGCTGGACTGGATCACGCCGCCGACCCGCGCGTCGGACAGCAGCTTCGACGAAGCGGATTTCGGTATCCAATGGTTCGCCGACGGCACGCTCAACGTGTCGGCCAATTGTCTCGACCGGCATCTGGCCGAGCGGGGCGACGTCACGGCGATCCTCTGGGAACCCGATGATCCGGCGGACGCCCCGCGCAGCCTGACCTATCGTGAACTCCATGCCGAGGTCTGCCGCTTCGCCAATGTGCTCAAGGACGCAGGCGCGCGGCGCGGCGACCGCATCACCATCTATATGCCGATGATCCCGGAGGCAGCGGTGGCGCTGCTCGCCTGCGCGCGGATCGGCGCGATCCACAGCGTCGTGTTTGGCGGCTTTTCGCCCGAGGCGCTGGCCGGCCGCATCACCGATTGCGATTCCAGCATCGTCGTCACCGCCGACGAGGGGCGGCGCGGCGGCAAGCGGGTGCCGCTCAAGGCGAATGTCGACGCGGCGCTGGCGCTCGACCATTGCACCAGCGTGCGCCGCGTATTGGTGGTGCGCGCGACCGGCGGAGCGGTGGCGATGCAGCCGGGCCGCGACAGCTGGTATGACGAGGCGATGGCCGGCGTCGCACCCGATTGCCCGGCCGAGGTGATGAAGGCGGAAGACCCGCTGTTCCTGCTCTACACCTCCGGCTCCACCGGCAAGCCCAAGGGCGTGGTCCATTCGAGCGGCGGCTATCTGCTCTGGGCCAGCCTCACCCATGCGCTCTGCTTCGACTATCGGCCCGGCGACATCTGGTGGTGCGCGGCCGATGTCGGCTGGGTCACGGGGCACAGCTATATCGTCTATGGCCCGCTGGCCAATGGCGCGACGACGCTGATGTATGAAGGCCTGCCGAGCTGGCCGACGCCCAGCCGCATCTGGGAGGTGGTCGACCGGCATCAGGTCCATACGCTGTTCACCGCGCCGACCGTGCTGCGCGCGCTGATGAAGGAGGGCAATCATCATGTCGCGAAGACCAGCCGCGCGTCGCTCCAATTGCTCGGGAGCGTCGGCGAGCCGATCAATCCCGAAGCCTGGCGCTGGTATCATGGTGTTGCGGGCGAGGGGCGTTGCCCGATCATCGACACCTGGTGGCAGACCGAGACCGGCGGCGCGATGATCGCGCCGATGCCGGGCGCCACGGACCTCAAGCCCGGCAGTGCGACCTTCCCCATGCCCGGTGTCGAGGCGCAGATCGTCGATGGCGATGGCGTGGTGCAGGAGGGGGCGAGCGAGGGGAATCTGGTGATCGCCCGGTCCTGGCCCGGCCAGATGCGCACCGTCTGGAATGATCATGAGCGTTTCTTCCAGACCTATTTCACCACCTTCCCCGGCAAATATACCACCGGCGACGGCGCCCGCCGGGATGAGGACGGCTATTATTGGATCACCGGCCGGGTCGACGATGTCATCAACGTATCGGGGCATCGCATGGGCACGGCCGAGGTCGAGAGCGCGCTGGTGCTGCATGCGACCGTGGCGGAGGCGGCGGTGGTCGGCATGCCGCACGACATCAAGGGGCAGGGCATTTATGCCTATGTCACGCTGAATGTCGGCGAGGAGCCGAGCGAGGATTTGCGCCGGACCCTCACCCAATGGGTGCGCAGCGAGATTGGCCCGATCGCCACGCCCGACGTGATCCAGTTCGCGCCCGGCCTGCCCAAGACACGATCGGGCAAGATCATGCGCCGCATATTGCGCAAGATCGCCGAAGGGGAGGTGTCGGCCCAGGCGCTGGGCGATGTCAGCACGCTGGCCGACCCGAGCGTGGTCGCGGACCTGGTGCGCAGTCGCGTCGGGGTTGCCGCCTGATTTTCGCATGCGACCCAAGGTATAATGGAGGCGATGGCCAGCCCTCCCTAGCGTCCTTCCCATAAGCAGAGATGGGAGAGAAATATGCAGGGCAGGGGCTGGCTTTGCGCGGGTCTGGCGGGCGTGGCGCTGATGCCGGCGCTGGCATGGGCTGAAGAGCCCGATGCTGGCCCGGCACAGACGATCATCGTCACGGCGCCGGGCGGGGCGATCGATGTCGATGATGCGCTGTCCATTTCCGGCCGGGATATCTCGCTCACCGGCACGCCCGACCTGCTCGGCGCACTGACCCGCAATATTGCCGGCATCACGCTGCAGGACGCGCAGAATAATCCCTGGCAGCCCAATCTTCTCTATCGCGGCTTCGTCGCCTCGCCGCTGCAGGGGCAGGCGCAGGGGCTGGCCGTCTATATGGATGGCGCTCGTTTCAACCAGCCGTTCGGCGATACCGTCCAGTTCGACCTGATCCCCGAGGCGGCGATCCGTAAATTGAGCCTGCTCGACGCCAGCCCGGTCTATGGCCTCAATGCGCTGGGTGGGGCGATCCTGCTGGAAACGAAGGACGGGCGCAGCGATCCGGGGCTGGAGGCGAGCGCGACCGGCGGCCGTTTCGGCTATGCCGAGGCGAGCATCGCCGGCGGCTTTGCGCGTGGCAATTTCAGTGCTTTCGGCGCGTTTCAATATAGCCACGACGATGGTTGGCGCGATCATAGCCCGTCGCATCTCTATAATGGCTATGCCGACCTTGGCTTTGATACGGAGAAGGGCGGGCTGCACATGAAGCTGGTCGGGGCAAAGACCGACCTGACCGGCAATGGCGTGTCGCCGGTCGAGCTGCTGGCGGCAGACCGGCGCGCCGTCTTCACCTGGCCGGACAATAGCCGCAGTAGCTATGGCCGGATCAGCCTGCACCCCTGGGTGGCGCTGTCCGACACGACCCGGATCGAGGGAACGCTCTATGCCCAGCGACTGACCTTGCGCACGGTCAATGGCGATGCCGCTGATATCGAGGGGTGCGAGGATGAGGATGACGCCGGGCTGCTCTGCCTGGAGACGGTGGGGAGCGATGATGACGGGGACGAGGTGCAGTCGGTCCTGACCGATGCCAACGGCAACGCCATTGCCGACAGCCTGGGCGGCGAGGGCTATGGCGTGCTCAATCGGGGGCGGACGCGGACCGATGCGATGGGCGCGCTGGTGCAGTTGATCGATGATCGCGCGCTGATGGGCGGCACCAATCATTTTGCGATCGGCCTGAGTTACGACACCAGCCGCACCCGGTTCGATACATCGACCGAACTGGGCGCGATGACGGACGAGCGCAGCGTCGAGGGGCTGGGGTCGATCATCGTCCAGCCGGACGGCGCGATCGCGCCGGTCGGGCTGGTCGCGCATACCGATTATTGGGGCGTGTTCCTGCAGGACCGGTTGCCGCTGGCGCCGGGGCTGACGGCGGAACTGGGGCTGCGCTGGAACCATGCGCGGATCGAACTGGTCGACCAGATCGGCACGGCGCTGAACGGGCGGCATAATTTCCAGCGGCTCAATCCCGGCGCGGAGCTGGACTATCGGGCTTCGGACGGGCTGTCGCTGCGCGTCGGCTATGCCGAGACCAACCGCGCGCCGACCCCGGCCGAACTGTCCTGCGCCGACGAGAATGCGCCGTGCAGCCTGACCAATTTCTTCATCGCCGATCCGCCGCTCAAGCAGGTGGTGGCGAAAAGCTGGGAGGCGGGTGGTTCGGGTCGCTTCGCCGTCGGGGGATGGACCGCCGACTGGCTGTTCTCCGCCTATCGCACCGGCAATCATGACGACATTCAATATATTGCGTCGGACATTCGCGGCCGGGCCTATTTCCAGAATATCGGCAAGACCCGGCGCCAGGGCGTCGAGGCGTCGGTCAAGGCGGCGCGGGGCGGCTTCAGCGCGGGCCTCAGCTATGCCTTCACCGATGCCACCTATCGCAGTGCGCTGACACTGAGCAGCCCGGCCAATCCGGAGGCGAATGACGACGGCACGATCGACGTCGGGAAGGGCGATCGCCTGCCCGGTATCCCTCGCCATAGTGCGACCCTCACGCTGGATTATGCTGGCACCTTGGGCGGTCAGCGCCGTTGGTCGATCGGCGGCGACTTGATCGCCCGATCCGGCCAATATCTGGTCGGCGACGAGGCCAACCGGAATGCCAAGGTGCCCGGCTATCTGATCGCCAATATCCGCGCCGGCATCGACATCATCCCCGGCGTCACCCTGTTCGGCGAGGTTCGCAACCTGTTCGATCGCCATTATGCGACCTTCGGCACCTTTACCGAGGTGGATGAGATCGAACTGGACGAGGCGCCGGGGGCGAGCGACCCCAGGGCCTATGGCGCGGGTGCGCCGCGCCGCTGGTATGCCGGGGTGAAAGCAAAATTCTGAAGCGTGGCGGCGCCCGCGATCGGGCGTGCGTCTGCCGAAGTTCACAGTGTAAACGGCCTGTCGGGGCCATTTGCACCTGTCGCGCACCTGCGACGCGTCGATAACGCGCCTGTGCCGCGCTGGGGGTAATGGGGGCAGGGGCATGGAAGCGCGTCGCCCTTGCCCCTGTCGCGCGCCCATGACGCGACAGCCGCGCGCCACATAGGCGCCTGCCACGCGCCGGGCGGCCGGGGTGGGCGAGGGGGAACAGCCTCTGTCGCATGGCGAGGGACAGATCAGAAAAGCGGCGTGTAGGACAGCGATGCCCGTGGCAGCGCTATCGCCCCGCAGGCGGGAACATCTGCCGCAGGGACGCGGGCGCATGGCATTTGCGGATCGCGGTTTCGACATGGCGGGCGCGTTCGGCGGTCAGCGAGGCGGCGGACAGGGCGAAGCGCCGTTCATGGGCGACTTCCTCGGCGGTGAAGGGCGTGCTGCCCTGCGGCACGCTGCCGCCGCCCAGGCCGAAGACGACGAAGTTCATCATGTCGGCCAGTTGCTGATTATCCTTGATCCGGCTGAGCGCGACATTGGGCAGGCGGATGAGATAGGCGCGGGTCTGGGGCGTGCAGAGGAACCAGCCGACCCGGCCGCGCAGTTCGGGCAGGGCCGCAGGCGCGGCGCTGCCCTGCACCCCGTGGCAGCCGCCGCAATTCTCGACATAGTCGGACCGGGCGAGGTCCGGGTCAGTGATCGCGGCGGGCAACAGGCCCATCGGCGGCAGCGCGGCGCGGCCGATCCCGACCGCGCCGAGCAGTGCCAACGATCCCAGCAATAGCGCGCGCCGCATGCCCTGCCGGCCTCAGCTGGCCGCGCCGACCAGCACGGCGGTCGAACAATGATATTCCATGCTGCTGGTCCCGAAGCACCAGATCACGTCATTGTTGAGTTGGGGCATGTAAAGCTGGGTCTCGCGGTCGGTATTGTCGCAGCCGCACTGGCCGCAGGCCGGCTTGCCGCAACAGTCGCGATAGGCGATCAGATAGGCCTTGCCATCGTCCGGGTTGATACAGGTGCCGACCCAGGAGACGGGCGAGGGCTCCGAACCCGCCGGGCAGCTGTGGATGCCGCCGCCGCAACAGGTGCACAGCGCGCCGTCGATCGCGCAATAGCGCCAATAGTCGCACTTGGTCTCGTCCTTGCTTTGCGCGGTGCGGGCAAAGGCGGTCTTGGCCTCGGGCGAGCGGTCGGGCTTGGCCGCTTCGGCACGGCTGACCGGCAGCAGCGGGAAGGCGGGCGCTGCGACCAGGGCAGCGCCCAGGCGCGAGAGCATCGAGCGGCGGGATGTCCCCCCGGCGAGGCGCCGCAGCAGCTTTTCCCCCATGGCGTCGGCGTCGAACTTCTTCATGTCACGGACCCCCTTTGAACTTGCGATCAGGCCGCCTGGGCTTTGAGTGAGCCGATATAATCCTGCACCGTGGCGATCCCCATTTCATGGGCGACGACCAGGCTTTCGAGATGCTCGCGGCTGTTGACCAGTCCCTTGGACAGGATGGTGCCCTCGGCATCGAGCAGCACGGCGAAGGGCAGCTTGGCGACGCCATAGGCCTGGCCCGCTTCCGGCCCGTTGACGAAGGCATAGGCCTCCAGCCCGTGCTGGGCGATCATCGCGCGCTGGGCGGCGACATCATCGTCGCCCACGAAGGTCAGCGCGACCCGCTCGTCCCGCGCGAAGGATTTGGCCATCGGGATGATATTCTTGCACAGCGGGCATTGGGCGGAGACGAACATCAAGAGGCGCAGCGCCGTGCCATGGGCATGGCCGCCGATCGTGACGGGCGCGCCGTCGATGGTGCGGGCGTCGATCTTGACGATGGCGTCGCCCACCGCCGGGCCGCCGCTGGTGGCGAGCGCGCCGGCGGGCGCCACGCGGATGTGCAGCACGCCGACCTGCCGCGCGACCGCCAGCAGGGCGATGCCGAGCGCGAAGATTGCGACCCAGGACAGGATCTGCGCGATGATGAGCGAGGTCAGCATAGGTCTTCTATCTCCGGTAGGCGGCGGCGGGCGTGGCGATCAGCGCCAGGATGGCGCCGAGCAGATGGAAGGCGAGGAACAGAGCGATGCCGCCAGCGGCCGCGGTGGCGATGTCCAGCGCGGACAGCGGCGGGGCAGGCAGCAGGCGCGGCGCGACCAGCGCGACCAGCAGCAGGTTACGGATCACCAGCGGCCAGCCGATCGGATGGCGTAACTGTGAACGTCCACAGCCGCAGTCGATATGGCTGCGCCCGCGCGCGATGTTGATCGCCATCGCGCCGGCAAAGAGGCTAAGCAGCAGCATGGCGAGCAGCACCGGCACCGGGGCAAGACCGGCGATCAGCGTGGCGCCGATGGCGATCTCCGCCAGTGGCAGCAGGATCGCGGCGGGCGCGACCAGCGCAGGCGGCAGCAGCCGGTAATTGGCGATCACGCCGGGCAGCAGGATGCGGTGGCGCAGCTTCGATACGCCCGCCTGCAACAGGATGAGGCCGATCCCGATGGCAGCCGCCAGCGCGGCGATCGCCAGGCCCTGCGCCATGGTCAGGACGGGTCCGCGACCGTGATGGTGCTGCCGCCGGCCTTCTCGATCTTGTGCTTTTCTTCCCAGGTGGCGAGGTCGATGACGAGGGCGGTGCCCTTTTCACCGTCCATGATGAGCAGCGGCTTGTCCGACTGGGTGACCTCGATATTGTTCATCGGCTCTTCCAGCGGGCGGCGCTTGACCACCTTCTGCGTGGCGAGATCGACCTCCCACACTTCCGTGCCGGACGCCTTGTGCGACCAATATTCGCCCATGTGCATCAGCACGAACAGATGGCCGGTGGCGCGGTGCAGCGCCATCGGCTGGCGCCCGCCGGGATACCAGTTCAGCTCCAGCGGCTTGGTTTCGCCGGGACGGATACCGGCAGCGGCCTGGATCGAGAAGGGCGCGGAGATGGTCGGCGCCGGGCCGAGCTTCGCGGTCCAGATCTGGCCGGTGTAGCTCAGGAACGTCGTTTCCTTCTTCTTCCGGTCATAGGTGAAATTGTCGAAGATCGGATCGTCGGTGGCCGAAAAGAAGGGCGCGCTATGGGTGATGTCGGCCTTGCTGCCGGTCAGCTTCACGGTGGCGAGCGATCCGTCGGCGCAGAGCGCGGAAAAGCCGACGCCCGGATTGGGCATCATGCTGGCGCAGCCGGGCACTTCGACATTGGCGACGAACTTGCGCTTCACCAGATCGACGATGTTCACCGAGGAAGCGGGGCTGAGATTATAGACGAAGCCGGTCTTGCCATCGTCGCTGATGATGAAGTTGTTCTTGCGCGATCCGATCAGGATGCGGTCGGGAATGGTGATTTCGGTGACCAGCTTCAATTCGCGCGTGTCATAGACCGACACCATGTCCTGCCGCGTGCCGCGATCGCCCTTCGACCAGATCGTCTCGGCGACATAATAATATTGGCCGGCCGGATCGATCGCCATGTCGGCGAGGCGCCGGGTTTCGACCATGCCCACCATCTTGCCGGTCTCGCCGTCGAAGATGCTGGTGCCCGGCATGTCCCATCCGCCGTCGACGAAGAACCAGTTGGGCTTGGGCGGCTCCATCGTCACGATATCGGACGTTTCCGGTTCCAGCGCGGCCGTGGTGTCGGCGGGCGCGGCATGGGCGGTGATGGCTGCGCACAGGGCGAAACCCATGGCGGCGGTGGCGAAAAATCCCCTGACGGCGGCGCTCGACATCTGGCGTGATCCCCCTTGATCGGTGCGGCGGCGCTGGACTCATCTGGTTCGCGTTTCGCCGCTGGAATGAAGGCTGGACAAGTGTCAAGAATTGGTCAAGAGGGTGGAGGCGCTCCTTGCCAAATATTTTTGCGCCGCAGCAAATTTAAGCGATAATCTCGTGAACGCCCTCGATCCGGGGCAGGCGCAGCTTGTCGGGTGCGGCAGCGACCAGCAGCGCGAAACAGCCGCCGGTGAGCGCGACCAGCGCGCCATCGACCAACCCCTGTTGCCCTAACCCATCGGACAGCAGCGATCCCGCCACCGGTCCGGCGATCATGCCCAGGCTATGGACGCAGGCGACGAAGCGGCGGAACAGCGGACTGCCGCCGCCCGCTGCCGTGGCAAGGCCGGAAAAGCGGATGATGGTCGCGGTCGACCCGATATTGAGCATGCCGATCGCCAGGATGAACAGGGTCGGTGCGCCGGGGCGGGTGAGGGCGAGCGGGGCGAGCAGGCAGAAGGCGCACAGCAGGCCGGTCATCGGCAGCGGCACGATGCTCTGTTCGCGCATCAGCGCGATCGCGGTCAGCGCGCCGATCACCGATCCGACCGCCACCGCCTCGCCGATCACGCTGTCGTCGATGCCGGCGGCCAGCGCCAGCGCGCCGGAAAAGCTCCAGATCATCATGGTGGCGGCGATGAAGCAGAACAGGGCGACGGCCAGTGCCCAGGCGCGGGCCGGGGTGGGCGCGCGTTCATTGGCGTCGCCGGTGGGTGTCTGCGCCGGATCGGCGGCCGGCATCAGCAGGCTGAGCAGCAGCACGCCGATCGGCGCGAGCGCCAGCAGGCGCAGCGCAGCGGCCGGCCCGGCGCTGTCGCCGATCGCCGGGAGCACCAGCGCGACCAGGGTGGACAGCAGCAACTGGACCAGGAAGACGGCGGCATAGGCGCCGGTCGGGCGCTGCGAGGCGGCGGCGCTCATCGCATGGGTATAGGCGACACCCATGCCGACGCCGAACAGGCCGCGCGCGACGATGAGCGTTGCCAGTTCGTCGAGCGCCGGGGTTATCAGGCTGGCGGCCAGTGCGATCAGCGCGGCGAAGGCCGGCGCGCCGGCCGGCAGGTGTGCGCCGCCGCGCCAGACCAGGATCGCGCCGATCGCCATGCCACCCTGGGTCGCGCCGACGATCCAGCCATGGTCGGATGGATCAAGCCCGGTGGCAGCGGTCAGCAGGGTGAGGAAGACGGGATCGATGCCGGGTTGCAGCAGCGCGAGCGCGGCGGCGGCGATGCAGGCGATGGTCCGGTCCGGTGCCCATCCGGGCAATATACGGCTTTGCGTCATGATGGCCCCCACAGCATGAACAGGCGCCGGTGGCGCCCCTGCCGTTCAGACCATCTCTCCCCCTTGGGGCGGCGTCAGGCCGCTTCTGTCATCAGCCCTGCAAGATCGCGCGAAGTCACCGTCTTGGCAAGATGCACGAACGACATTGCCGCCAGCGCGGTAAAGACCGGCATCTTGGCCGCCCAGGGCTTCTGATGCCCCAGGAACGGCGTCGATCCTTCCATCGACGCGCTGATGAACAGGGCGACGCTATGCACCTCGTCCGGGGACAGGGCCGGATTGATCTGCGCCACATATTCGCCGATCACCTCATGCACCTTGCTGTAGAACAGGCGCACCCGGTCGGCGACGAACTCGCTCTGGTTGGCGAGGGCCCAGAGCTCGGTGAACAAATGGGTGGTGCGCTTGGTCTGGATATCCTCCAGGCACAGGATGATGACCAGCTTGAGCCGTTCCTCGGCGGTGAGGCCGGGCTTGCGCACCATCTCCTCCAGCAGCTTGTCATAGGATTCCAGCATCTCGTCCAGCATCACCTGGATCAGCATTTCCTTGCGCGGGAAATGATAGCTGACATTGCCGACCTTCATGTCGCAGCGCGCGGCGATGCGGCGCAGGGTGAAGGCATCGGCACCCTCGTCGATCAGCACGTCCAGCGCCGCCTTGAGGATCTGGTCCACCGTTTCGGACCCGCGGGCATAGATGCCGGGCCGTGAGGGAGCGAGTATCATATCACATCTGCCTTGGCGGCCCTCCTACCACGGCGCGGCGCGGTTCGCCACCCTTTGCGCATCGCTCGCAACGGCGGGCTTGACGAATATTTGAAGCTTGTCCAGTATTCGCGCATCCACATAATCTTGGGAAGAGGCGTGAAACCCGGTGCTGCACCCTGGCGGGGGCCGCTTCCGGGGCAAACGTCCATATGTGCGGGGACATTTCAGGCGATGATTCAGGGTATCAAGCGCGTCACTTTCTCTCTGCTGGCGGTTGCGGCGGCTGGTTTGCCGGGGGCGGCACAGGCGACCGGTCCGCAGACCTTCGCCAATCGCTGTTCCATGTGCCATCAGCCCTCGGGCGCGGGCCTGCCGGGCCAGTTTCCGCGCCTCAATGGCCGGGTGGCGCAGATCGCGACCAGTCCGGAAGGGCGGCGCTATCTCGCCATGGTGCTGCTCTATGGGATTTATGGCCCGATCACCGTGGACGACAGGAAGATCACCGGCCTGATGCCGGGCATGGGCACCATGTCCGATCAGGATATTGCCGATGTGCTCAATCATGCGGTGTCGCTCAAGAAGGCGGCCAAGCCCGCCGCGCCCTTCACCGCGGCGGAGGTCGCCAAGGTGCGCGCCGGCGGCAAGCAGACCGCGGCGCAGGTCGCGGCCGAGCGCGGCCGGCTGGCGGGCAAGGGACTGATCCCGTCCTGATCCGGGCGCCCATCCTATAACTCTATGCTATGGGATAGTCGGTCTTGAGCGGTTAAATGGCGGCGCCGGGCTGTGGGATAAGGGGGCTTCAAGGAGATCCCCCAATGTCCAACGCCATCGCCACCGTCTCGCTGCGCGGCACGCTTGAAGAGAAATTGCGTGCCGCTGCCGCGGCCGGCTTTGCCGGGGTCGAGATATTCGAGAATGACCTGATCGGGTCGGAATTGGCGCCGCGGGACGTGCGGCGCATGCTGGACGATCTGGGCCTTGCCTGCATGCTCTACCAGCCCTTCCGCGATTTCGAGGGGATGCCGGGCGCGCTGCGCCAGCGCGCCTTCGACCGGGCCGAGCGCAAGTTCGACCTGATGGGCGAACTGGGCACCGATCGCATCCTGGTCTGTTCCAACTGCTCGCCCGCCTCGCTGGGTGAGCGGGAGCGGATCGTCGACGATTTCCGCGAGCTGGGCGAACGGGCCGCCAAGCGCGGCATATTGGTGGGCTATGAGGCGCTGGCCTGGGGCCGGCATGTGTTCGATCATCGCGATGTCTGGTCGATCGTCGAGCAGGTCGACCATCCCCATATCGGCATCATCCTCGACAGCTTTCATTCGCTGTCGCGCAAGATTCCGAGCGAGAGCATCCGCGATATCCGTGGCGACAAGATCGTCTTCGTCCAGCTCGCCGATGCGCCGCTGCTCGACATGGACCTGCTCTATTGGAGCCGCCATTTCCGCAACCTGCCGGGTCAGGGCGGGCTGGATGTCGCCGGCTTCGTCGCGGAGATATTGGCCACCGGCTATGACGGGCCACTGTCGCTGGAAATCTTCAACGACCGGTTCCGCTCCAATGCGGCGACGCTGGTGGCGGAGGACGGGCATCGTTCGCTCGACTATGTGCGCGATGCGGCGCTGCGGCAGTTGGGACGCCCGTCGACCATGCCCGCGCCGGAGCCGGTGCTGGGCGCCGAGTTCATGGAATTCACCACCGCCAGCGCCGATTCCGCGCGGCTGGGCCGCACGCTGGCGACGCTGGGCTTCAGTCTTGCCGGCGAGCATCGCCAGAAGAAGGTGACGCGATGGCGCCAGGACGGCGTCAACCTGGTCGTCAATGCCGAGCCCAAGGGCTTTGCCAGTGCCTATCGTGCGGCGCATGGATCGTCCATCTGCGCGATCGGCGTGCGGGTGAAGGACAAGGCGGCGGTGCAGGCGCGCGCGGCGGCGCTGGGGATCAAGGCCTATAGCGCGGAAGGCCGCCCCGGCCGGATGGCGATGCCGGCGCTGCGCGGGGTCGGCGGCAGCCTGGTCTATCTGATCGACGATAATGAGGTCGAAGGGCTGTGGGCGCGCGAGTTCCAGGCGATCGAGGCCGAGCCCGATGCGCCGGTCCATGCCCATGGCTTCGACCATCTCGCCGCCGTCGTTCATAATGACGAATTCCTGTCCTGGCAGCTTTACTGGCGCGCCCTGTTCGGGCTGGAGGCCAAGGCGGCGCAGGATGTGATCGATCCGTCGGGACTGGTGCATAGCCAGGCCTTGCAGGCGCCCGACGGCGCCTTCCGCGTGACGCTCAATGCATCGGACGCGCGCGAGACGCTGTCGTCCCGCTTCCTCGATCAGGGGATTGGCGGCGGCTATCAGCATGTGGCGCTGGCGACCGACGATATCTTCGCGACCGCGCAGGCATTGCGGGATGAGGGCGCCGCGGTGCTGACCATCCCCGCCAATTATTATGCCGACATCGCCGCGCGCTTCGGCTTTGACGACGCGCTGGTGGCGCGGATGCAGGCGCTGGGCATCCTCTATGACGAGGATGCCGATGGTCACGGCTTCTGGCAGCTCTACAGCCGCGCCTTCGACAAGCTGTTCTTCTTCGAGTTCGTCCAGCGCGCAGCCGGCTATACGGGCTATGGCGCACCCAATGCCGGCGTCCGGCTGGCCGCACAGAACCGGTTCCGCGACGAGAATCCGGTCGATTGAGCGGGATCAGAGGATCAGCTTGATCGTCATGCCGGCCACCACCGCATCGGGATAGCGGCTCGTCGCCCCGACGCGGTGGATATATTGGAGGTTGGGGCGCAGCAGCAATGCGCGGGTCGCCTGCCAGCCATAGAAGATTTCGCCGCTCGCTTCCCAGCGCTGCGGATCGACATCCTGTCCCAGCAGCTGCTGGTCGCGCTGGCGATCGGCAATGCGCGGATTGACCCTGGCATAGACGAGGCCGAGGCCGAAATTGTCCCTGGGCCGATTGTCCCACAGGCCGCGCGCGACGAAGCCGCCGCTCAGGAACAAGGGGACGCGCGCGGTCGCCCGGTCGGACAGGGTCATGGTGCCGAACAGCGACAGGCCGCGTTCGCCGGGGCCGAAGCGGATGATCATCTTTTCCGCCATCGCCCAGGCGCTCCACCGTTCGCGTCGGGTGGCCGGGGCGAGGGCGGACAGGGCGTAGGAATCGCCATTGGCGTCGGCATAGACATCGGGCTTGTCGGTCGTGTCGATGAGGCCGCCGAGCCGGACCAGGCCGGGCAACTGTTCCGCACCCTGGCCCGATTTCCAGCCCAGTTCGACCGGCAGGACGACACTGTCGAAACGCGGCGCCAGTTGCCAGCCATTGCCGGTTTGGGCGCGGATGCTGTTCACTTCGAAGGCGGCGACGCTGATGCTCAGCCCATGGCCGATGTCCTGCCGGGCGCGAACGCCCCAGCGCGGGATCGGGAAGCCGGAAAAGCCGCTATTGTAGAACAAGGTGGTCGGGCGCGGGCAGAAGGCGAAATTCTGGAACTGACAGCCCGAGGGCAAGGTCGCGAAATCGTCGCCCGTATGGTAGAGGCCGATCTTGAGCGCGGTCCGGCCGCCGTTCAACTGCTGCTCATAGCTCAGTTCCGCCGGGCGCAGATCCTGCCCGCCGCCGAACAGTTCCTGCACCTCGAACAGATTGCCGATACGGGTGGCGGTCAGATCCTGCCCCTTGCGATGGATGATCGTCGCGATGATCTTGCCGCCGGCAAGGCCGAACGCCTTGCCGGTGTCGACGACCGCCGATGCCAGCAATTGCTGGGTGTAGGCCGCGCCCTGATCGCGCCCGCCGCTGATCGATGCGGCGCTTTCGGAGACATAGGAGAAGGTGAGGTTGATGCCGCTGTCCTTCAGCCTTGTGCGCCAGCCGGCCTGGGGCATGGCCGGTGGCGGGGGTGGGGGCGTCTGAGGTCCGGCGGGCGGACCATGCAATTGCGGGGCGGGTTTCACCGCTTCGGCGACCTGGACGGGCAGGACGATGGCGGGCGGACTGTCGGCGATCATGGCGCGACAGCCGCATCGGTCGCGCGGGCGAAGTCCGCCAGCATGCGGTCGCTGTCCGGCGCGACCCCTGTGAACAGGGCGAAGGCATGGGCCGCCTGCATCACTGCCATGCCGCCGCCGGTCAATATGGCGCAGCCCTTCGCCTGCGCGGCCATCAGCAACGCGGTGTGCAGCGGGAAATAGATGATGTCCGACACCCATTGATCGGGCGTCAGCAGATCGGGATCGAACGGCAGGCCGGGATGGCTGAGCATGCCGATCGGGGAGGTCTGGACCACGCCATCGGCGTCCGCGATGGCATCGGCCGCATGGGCCATGGCCTGCACCTGCGCCGCCGGGAAGAGCGCGCCAAGCCGATCGGCCAGCGCCGCCGCGCGCTCCTGTGCCGGATCGACGATGGCAAGATGCGTCGCGCCAAGGTCGAGATGGGCATAGCCGACCGCTGCCGCCGCGCCGCCCGCACCGATCATCGCGATCCGGCCGCGCGGCCGATCGGCAAGGCCAGCGAGGAAATGGGCGCGATAGCCCGACCAGTCCGTATTGTCGCCATGGGCCCGGCCGTTGCGGAACAATATGGTGTTGACCGCGCCCAATGCCCGCGCTGCGTCGGACAGGCTGTCGAGCAAGGGCATGACCGCCTGCTTGAAGGGATGGGTGACGTTGATCCCGTCAAAGCCCATCGCGCCCAGCATTGGCAGCAGGCGGGGCAGGTCGTCCGCGCCATAGCCCATCCGATCGGCATCGAGGATGCGGTAGACGAGGGTTAGGCCGAGCGCCCTTGCCTCTGTTTCGTGCATGTGCGGGCTGCGCGATCCGGCGATGCCCTGGCCGATCAGGCCGCAGAGAATGGACGCGCGGAGGCGATCCGCGACGGGCGCGGGGGACTGGAACATGGCATTATCCTTGGAAGAGGGGCGGTCAGTCGGCCTTGGGCAGGCGGATCATCGCGGCGCAGATGCCCGCGATGACGGCCGGCACCGCGAAGACACCGAAGATGACAGGCAATGAGACTTTCGCCGCGAGCAGGAAGCCGCCCAGCATCGGCCCGATCACCGCGCCGATACGGCCGACGCCCATGGCCCAGCCGATGCCGGTGCCGCGTGCTTCGGGCGGATAGAGGCTGGCGGCGAGCGGGTAGCAGCCGTTGAAGCCGCCCTGGACGAAGACGCCGATCAGGAAGGCGGTGGCGAGCGTCGCGACCAGTGGCATGGCGACCGATCCGAACAGGACCAGCGTGACGGCTGCGGCCGACATATAGCCCAGGATCAGGCGGCGCAGGTCGAAATGGGTGCCCGCGATGCCGATCAGGGTCACGCCGACAAAGGCGCCGATATTGTAGATGGCGCCGGCATAGATGGCGTCCTTGGCCGGCAGGCCAGCTTCGACCGCCAGCTTGGGAATCCAGCTGATGACGAAATAGAGTGTCATGAAGCCCGAGATGGTGGCCATCCACAGCAGGATGGTGCCGGTCGCGCGGCCATCGGTCAGCAGGCCGCGCACGCCGGCCTTGTTGGCTTCATGCACCTTCTTGGCGGGCAGCGTATCGACCGCCGGCTGGCCCATCGAGCGGAGCAGGCGGTTGGCCTTTTCCAGCGCGCCCTTGGGCTGGCGGCTGAGCAGGAAGTCGATGCTTTCGGGCAGCAGCAGCCAGACGAAGGGCAGGGACAGGGTGCAGAGGATCGCCGCGCCCAGCAGCATCGCCTGCCAGCCGTAAATGGGCAGCAGGTTGGCGACGACGAAGCCGGTGATGGTGGCGCCGACCGGATAGCCGGCCTGGAGGAAGCCGACCGCGAAGGTGCGGTGCCGGGGCGGGGCATATTCGGCGGTCAGCGCCGCCATGCTGGCCAGCACCGTGCCGATGCCGATGCCGACGATGAAGCGGCTGACGATCAGTTCGCCGATATTGGCGGCCATGGCCGAGCCGAACATGGCGCCGGCCATCATCACCAGCGAGGCGAGGATCAGCTTGCGGCGACCGAACCTGTCGGCCATCGGCGCGATCAGCAGGCCGCCGGCGGCCATGCCGGCCAGCCCGGCGCTGAACACCACGCCCAGCCGTTCGGGCGTCACCTGCCAGTCGGTCGACAGGGCAGGGGCGATATAGGACAGGATCAGCACGTCCATGCCGTCGAGCATGTTGAGGATGAAGCAGATGGCGACGACCAGTATCTGGCGCGCGGTCCATAGGCTGTCCGATGCGACGGGCGCAGCCTGGCCGTCAACGGTCACATAGGGCCGCACGGACACGCTGCCGGTGGCGGAATAGCTGGCCATCTCGAATAATGCCTTTCATCCTCTCGCGGCGCCCTGCGCCCTTGCCTTGCTTGTCCGGTGGCCTGTCGGCTTCTATTCTGCGGATGGCTATGCCTCATCCATTCAATAGGTAATTTCCACCGCTCCAGATGCGCTTCTCTATATCGCTATGTTATGGCTTCGGCGGGCGCGGCAGGGCGAGCATCGCACTGCGGGCAATCTCCTCGAAGGTTTCGCCGATGATGGCGCGCGGCGATTCCATATTGCGGTTGATATAGACCGGAAGCACGCCGGGGTCTTCAAATTCCAGGAAGCGGACGGTGTCGGCATGGGGCTGCATCGCGGTGAAGCTGTCGACCAGCGCCACGCCCATGCCGTTCGCGACGAAGGCGACCGCGGTTTCGGCGAAGCGGATATAGGTGGAAACGTCCGGTTCCTGCCCGGCGCGGGCGAACATGTCGGCGATGATCCGGCCATGGGGCGTGTCGGGGCGGAAGGATTGCAGTTGCGCGCCGGCAAGGTCCGCCACGCCGATCCGGTCGCGATCCGCCAGTGGATGATGGCTGGGCACGGCGCAGACCATGCGCCCGGCGCCGATCCGGCTGGACAGGATGTTGGGATGGTCGATCGGAAAGACGGTCAGCGCATATTCGCCGCGCTGGAGCGCGAGATAATCGATCGCCTGTTCGACCGAGAGAATGTCGAACTGGATGGTGAGGCCGGGATAATTGGCGCTGAGGCGGGCCAGCATCTGGGGCAGGATCGAATGGCCGAGCGAGGGCGATGCGCCGACGCGAAAGGTCTTGTCCTCCCCCTTGGCCAGCCGGCGGATGACATGGGCGAGATCGTCGAAGCCCTTGTAGATGCGCTCGATCTCCTCGAACAGCACGCCGGCTTCCTGGGTCGGCACCAGCCGGCCGCGGGTGCGGTCGAACAGGCGGAACTGCAGCCTGTCCTCCATATGGCCGAGCATCCGGCTGAGGCCGGGCTGGGACGTGCCGAGCATCCGCGCGGCGCCGCTGACCGTCTTGGTAATCATGACGGCGCGGAAAATTTCTATCTGTCGAACCGTGAGCATCGAACGTCCATGATCCTGCACCGGATGGATAGCGCGTGCTAGCCCAGCGGGGCGGCGCATGAAAGCCCGCCGCGTGGGTGCCGGTCGTTCGAAGGCGGGTTTCCAATGTGCGCGGGCAGGGGGCAAGGGGGTGCCCGCGCACATCGGTCAGCCAGGGATCAGAAGCGAACCTTGGCACCGACCGTCATGTAACGGCCGATCGTGTCATAGTGGATCGCGCCATAGGTGGTCAGCGGCGGATCGCGGTCGAACAGATTGTTGACGTTGGCGAACAGGGTGAACTTGTCGACATTCACCTGGGCACCGAGGTCGACATAGACGCGGGCGGCGATGTCGTTGTTGGCGATGTCCAGCGCATGGTTGAACTTGCCGCCGCCGACATAGCGGACGCGGGCGTCGACCGAGACGTCCTGGCTGCTGTAGTTGATCGACCCGGTGGCGCGCCAGTGCGGCGTGCCGAAGCTGACATTGTCGCCCACGTCACCGGCGCGGTCGACGCTGGTCATGCCGTCGTTGATCAGCACCTTCTCGACATAGGTGGCGAGGCCCCGGAAGCGCATCGTGCCGCCCAGACCGCCGCTCACCTTGCTCAGCGGCAGGGTGTAGCTGGCCTCGATATCCACGCCGGCGGTCTTGTATTCGGCCAGGTTGATATAGGTGGTGTAGATGGTGGTCGGGGCACCGGCAGTGTCACGCACGATCTGGCTGCACAGGTCGGTATTGCCGTTGGCGCAACCGCTGATGACGTCCTGTGCGCCCAGCGAGGTGATCGCGTCCTTGAGCTTGATGTTGTAATAGTCGACCGACAGGTTGAAGCCCGGCAGGAAGGTCGGCGTGAACACCGCGCCGGCGGTCAGCGTGCTGCCGATTTCGGGCTTCAGGTTCGCATTGCCGCCGCCATAGCGGGTGATCGAGTAGGTGCTGCCATTTTCCGCGACCGTGGTGAAGCTGGTCGTGGTGGTGGTGTAGAGCTCCGCCAGGCTGCCCGAGCGGATGTCACGCGAACGCGACACGCGCAGCAGCAGATTGTCGAAGATGCGATCGGTCACACCCAGCTTCCACGACCAGATGCCACCGCTGGTGCTGTAGCGGCTGTAGCGGGCCGCACCGTTGACATCGAGCTTGCTGAACGGCTGGTCGAGCAGCGGGATGGCGACTTCGCCGAACGCTTCCTGGACGTTGAACCCGCCGTCGAGCGGCGAGAAGTTGAAGCGGCTGAAGCCCTTGGCGGCCGAGGTGGCGTCGAGGCTGTTGGTGACCTGTTCTTCCCAGCGGGCTTCCGCACCGAAGGCGACCGAAACCGGGCCGGCCCAGGTGGAGAAGGGATCGCCGCGCAGGCTGGCGCCGGCGCTGTCGAGCTTGGTGGTGTAGACGACGCGGGCGACATTGCCGAACACATAGTCGATCGCGTCCTGGCTGGCGGCGCCTTCGCCCAGGATGTTGAGCGGGCGGCAGGCGGTCGTCGGATCGGTGAGCGCGGTGCGGCAGACGATGTTGCCGCTGCTGTCGGTCACGGCATCCAGCGCGGCGGTCAGGTTCGCGCCGGTGATCTGGTTGTCATAGCTCTGCATGTTGCGGTTTTCGCCATGGCTGTAATAGGCCGAATAGCGCCATTTGCCGTCCGCGAAGCTGCCGTCGACGCCGATCGCGCCTTCCACATTCTGGCGATAATAGCCGAAGGTGCGATAGCCATAATCCTCGAAGAAGCGGCCAACCTTGATGCTGGTCTCGCCGGCGGCGGCGAGTTGATCGCGGATCGACTGCGACAGATAGGGATTGCTGGCCGACAGGGTGTAGGTGCCATTTTCCGCATAGAAGGGATATTTGGCCCAGATGCGGCTGTAGCTGCCGTCCGCCCAGAAGGTGGCGTCGCCAACCTCGAAGCTGGCGCGGGCATAGCTGTTGACGCGCTGATAGGGGTTGGTCAGCGCATATTCGTCGTTGGTGGCCACGCCTTCGCCGCCGACCATGGTCGAACCGCTGATCTGGCTGCCATATTGGAAGGCGCGCAGCGTGCCGTCCGAATTGAAGGTCTGGCCCTTGAGCGTGCCCGAGGTGATCAGGCCGCCGAGGCTGGTGGTCGAGCTGTTGACGTCGCGCACCAGGATATAGTCATGGTCGCCCGTAGTCGGCGAGAAGAGGTTGGCGCTGCCGACATTCTTGCGCGAATTGCGGTCGAGAATGCCCTCGTCATTCTGATATTCGGCGCCGATCATGAAGTGGCCGCGACCGTCGGCGAAGTGGGTGCCGAAGGTGCCGTCGAAGCTGTAGCGATAGCCGTCGCCACGCGACGACACGCCGTTCTGTGCGCCGATGGTCAGGCCTTCCAGATCATCGTCGAGCATGATGTTGACGACGCCGCCGATCGCGCCCGAGCCCCAGGCTGCGCTGGCGCCGCCGGTGACGATCTCGACCCGCTTCACCAGGCCCTGCGGCACGGTGTTGAGGTCCGACGAGCCGGTGAAGCGGCGGTTGTTGAGCAGGGTCAGGGTGCGGGTGACGCCGAGGCCGCGAAGGTCCATCGCCGACGAGGAGGAGTTGGTGTTGGCGACGGTGCTGGCCGGCGACTGGGTCGCGCGGAACTGCGGCAGGTCGTTCAGCACCTGCGCGATGCTGGGACGGGCGCCCTGGCGCAGTTCGCTCTCGCCCACGACGGTGGTCGGGGTCGGCGCGTCGAAGCCCTTGCGGTCGATGCGCGAACCGGTGACGACGATCGAACCGGCGTCATCGTCGGCGGCGGGCGTGCTGTCCTGTGCCATGGCGACCTGCGCCGTGGCGAGCGACAGGACCAGGGCGGCCCCGGCGCTGCCCGCCATCAGCAGGCGGCGAAATCCAGTGTCTTCAATACGCATTTCCAATAGTCCCCTTTTGCTCTTGCTTATGTTGTGGCCGCGACCCGAGCGGCTCTTGTGTGATGGCTGAAAATCAGTCGGCGACGCGGCGGAAGGCGACGTCGTAGGCACGCCCTTCGCCAAAGCGCAGCGCGGTGACCGCGCCCGATGCGTCGCGTTCGAACTTGACGGTGATGCGGCCGGCGCCCGGCGCGGCCTCGCCGGTGAAGACGTCGGCATAGGCGGGGCTGAGCGGCGTGTTGTACCAGCGCGGGCCGCTATAGGTCAGCGTGTCGCCCTGCTGCTTGAAGCTGAGGCAGGCGAAGGTGTCGACGCCGCAGAAGCGGCCGACATAGGGCTTGGCATCGAAAGCGGTGACGGCGTCGACCTTGCGATAGGCGATCTTCTCGCCCTCGCGATGTTCCAGCGTCAGGCTGGTCTTGCCAAAGGCGAAAATATCCTCGCGCTGTGCCCAGCGGCCCGGACCCACCGGGGTCAGCACCCGGCCGTCGGCGCGCAGATTGCCCTTGTCATCGCTGTCGAAGCGGACCGGGAAACCGGTCATGCCGTCGGCATAGGTGCCCGAGGGCAACGGCCCCTTGGGGGTATAGGTCTTGGCCTTGTAGGCGGGCAGGAAGATGTCGGCGACATCGCGGCCCAGCACCGGCGTATCGGCATTGCCGCTATTGCAGAGCAGCGACACGGCGAGCTTCTGCTGCGGATAGCGGGCCATCCAGGCGCGATAGCCGCCGGTCGAACCGCTGTGGCTGACTTCCTGCTGGCCATGATGATCGAGATTCACCAACGCCAGTGCATAGGCGATCGGCGTGCCGTCATTGAGCTTGGTCGGCGTCTGCATTTCGGCGGTGAAGCCGGTGCCGAACGTGTCGGCGTCGAGCGCCGCCTGCCACTTCACCAGGTCGCCGACCGTGGTCAGCAGGCCGCCATTGCCATAGGCGTCCTCGATCACCTGGTCGTTGCGATAGACGCCATCGTCAAATTCATAGGCGCCGGTGCGGCCGGGCACGACATCGCCATGGTCGTCGCGCCAGCGTGTGTGGGTCATGCCCAGCGGCTTGAAGATATGATCCTGGGTGAAGTCGGCGAGCGACTGGCCGCTGACCCGCGCGACGATGATGGCGAGCAGGTTATAATTGCTGTTGCTGTAGAGATAATGGCTGCCGGGCGCGAAGTTCAGTTCCTTCTGGCGCGCGACGATGTTCAGCATGTCCTGATTGTCGGCGGTGCGGCTGTTGCGCGGCCAGCCCTCGATCGCAGCGACCGAACCCCAGTCCCGCAGGCCGCTGGTGTGGTGCAGCAGGTGGCGGATCGTGACCGGAGTGCCGTAATCGGGCATTTCCGGCACGACCTTGCGGATGTCATCGTCCAGCGACAGCTTGCCGGCATGGGCCAGCATCAGGGTCGCGGCGGCGGTGAACTGCTTGGAGTCCGATCCGGCCTCGAAGATGCTGTCCGGGGTGAGGGGGACGCCCAGTTCCAGGCTGGCCATGCCATAGGCGCGAGTGGCGATCGCCTGGCCATTGCGCGAGACGGCAACGGCGCAGCCGGGGGCCGTCTTGCTGTTCCAGCGCGCGAACAGCGCGTCGAGACGGGCGAGCGATGCGGCATCAGCCGGGGTCGGGCTGGCCGATTGCGCCATGGCGGCAGCGGGCAGTGCCGCAGCCATGCAGATGAGCGCCCCCGCGAGCGAGGACCGAACGGTCGTCATATCTATTTTCCCCTTGTGCGCCCGAAGCGCTCTTGCCGCGCTGCGATCTGTTTTTTCCGGCGGCGCGTACGGCGGAAAATCCGTCGTCGTCCGTCTTTCCTGGCGAGTCCTAACCGGAGTCGCTGTCACGAACCTGACACAGAGAGGGGTGATGGGGCCGATCTTGCAATCAACGGCAAGATAAGGGCTTTTTATTTGGTATTTGCATTCCTGCTGTGGATGTGTATCGCAATTTAATGTCGATCGAGGGTGCCTGCCGGGATCGGTAGGAGTGCTGTAATGCGTTTGTTGCTGGTGGAAGATGATGAGCGTCTGGCGCGGGGGATCATGGCCTCGCTGGAAGGCGCGGGCTTTGCCGTCGACATATTGACCAGCGGCGAGGATGCGCTGCGGCTGGCCGATCAGGAACCCTATAGCGCGATCATCCTGGACCTGGGTCTGCCCGACCTGGACGGCCTGGAAGTGCTGAGTCGGCTGCGCGCGCGCGGCGCGCGGACGCCGATCATCATCCTGACCGCACGTGACATGATCGACGACCGGATCAATGGTCTGGATCGCGGCGCCGACGATTATATGGCCAAGCCGTTCGATCCGCGCGAACTGGAATCGCGGGTCCGCGCGCTGGTGCGGCGCAGCCAGGGCACGCTCGATCCGGTGCTGCGCATCGGCACGCTGAGCTTCGACCGGTCCAGCCGCACCGTCTATCTGGAAGGCAGCATGATCGACCTGCGCCGGCGCGAACTGGCGGTGCTGGAGACGCTGATGGGCCGGCCGGGCAAGGTGGTGGCCAAGGAAAGGCTGTCGGCTGAAGTGTTCAACTTCGACGATGCCGTCACGCCCAATGCGCTGGAGGTCTATGTCGGCCGCCTGCGCCGCAAGTTGCAGCCGTCAGGCCCGTCGATCCGCACGATCCGCGGCCTGGGCTATATGATCGAAGCGGCCTGAGCGCCGGACTGATCGACAGCCACACATATGCGCAGATTGTCTTCCTCGCTGCGGCTGCGCCTGACCGGCGCGGTGATGATGCCGCTGACGGCGCTGGTGCTGGTCTTTTCCGTCATCACCGCGCTGGTCAATCACAATACGGAGGCGGACACGGTCGACCGGGTGCTGGTGGGGTCGGTCCGGACGCTCAGCCTTGCCTATAACAGCCCGCCCGCCGACCAGAAGCGGCTGGTGCCGCTGGTCATCCACCTGCTCCAGCGGCGCGCCCGGCCGGTGGTCCATTACAGCGTCTATCGCGGCGACAGGCTGGTCGCCGGCGATCCCAGCCTGAAGCCGCCTGCCGACTATCGCGCGGACTGGGATGGCGTGACCGATCGCCATCCGCCCGCGACCTTCAAGAATGCCTATCGCAAGACGCCGCTGGTGCGCGGCTATCTCGATCCGGCGGACGCCCATTATGTTACCCAGGCGGCCTATCTGCGCAGCGGCACGCTGCACGGCAAGCCGGTGCGGATCGCGACGGAGATGCGCCGCGCCTATGGCGATGACAGGCTGATCGCGATCCAGATTGCCGACTATCTGGATGATCGGTCCGCCTATGAACGGCTGTTCCTGCGCCAGGTGCTGCTGGTCGGCGTCGCGGTGCTGCTGGTCACCGGGCTGCTCTTCTGGTGGGCGATCCGCTGGGGGCTGCGGCCGCTGTCGGACCTGACGGGGCAGGTGGAGGCCGCCCGGCGCGAGGCGTCGCCGGCTTTCCGCATGGAAATGGCGGACGCCACGCCGGTCGAGATCAAGCCGTTCGTCGCGGCCTTCAACGGGCTGATGGCGCGGCTGGAGCGGGCGACCAATTCGCTGCGGCAGTACACCTCCAACGCCTCGCACCAGATGCGCACGCCGCTCGCCGTGGCGCGGGTCCATCTCGACGTGCTCGATCGCTATGGCGCGGCCTCGCCACAGGGCAAGGCGGCGTTGCAGGATATTCCCCACGCCATCGACAGCTTGGAGCAATTGCTGCGCCAGTTGATCGCGCTCGCCCGCAGCGAGGAGGATGGCGACATGCGCATGGGGCCGTTCGACCTGTCCGAAGTCGCCGCGGACGTGATCGCCGATCGCGCTGCCCAGGCGCCGGCCGATATCGAGATCGGCTATGACAAGGCGATGGTCGGTCCGGCCATGGCAGTCGGCCAGCCGGGGCTGGCGGCGGAACTGATCGGCAATCTGCTCGACAATGCGATCCGCTACAACCGGCCGGGTGGCACGGTGACCGTCCATCTCTATCGCCGCGAGGGGCAGGCGATGGTCGATATCGACGATGATGGTCCGGGCATTCCCGAGGCGCAGCGCGAGAAGGTGTGGGACCGTTTCTATCGCTTGCCGGGCAACAGCGCGACGCCGGGCACCGGCCTTGGCCTGCCGATCGCCCGCGCTCTGGCCGACCGGATGGGCGCGCAGATCAGTCTGGCCGACGGACGGACCGGCCGGGGGCTGTGCGTCACCATCGCGTTTCGCGCGGAATAGGTCCAGCGAACAGAAAAGCCTGTCCCGGCGACAGGTTCATGTCAGCCCGACCGGCTATCCCCGACACAAAGTTACAAAGGGGAAGTCCGTTGATGCTGTCCAAGATTCTTCGCCGCCGCGCGGTGCGCAGCCTGTCGCTGGCCGGCGCCGCGCTGATGATGACCGCGCCGATCGTGGCCCATGCCGAGGAAGAGGAAAGCGGCGGCCAGCTGTCGACCAGCCGCGTGCCGACCAGCCCGATCGCCGGCGATTTCAGCTTCGCGGCGGTCGGCGACCTCATTTATCTGCGACCGATGCTGGCGACGATCGAGCAGCAGTCGCCCGACATGCTGCGCATCCTGCGCGGCGCGGACGTGACCTTCGGCAATTTCGAGACGACCGCGCTCGACCTCAAGACCTTCAAGGGCTCGCCCCAGGCGGAGTCGGGTGGCACCTGGATGCTGGCCGATCCCGCCGTCCCGGCCGATGTGGCGAAGATGGGCATCGACATTGTTGGCCATGCCAACAACCACGCCACCGACTGGGGTGTGGAGGGGCTGTATGATACGCTGGCGCTGCTCGACGGCGCGCATATCGTCCATGCCGGCACCGGCCGTTCGATGACGGCGGCGCGCGCGCCGGCCTATTATGACGGGCCGCATGGCCGCGTCGGGCTGGTGTCGGCCACCACCAGCTTCACGCCGATGTCGCCGGCCTCCGATCCGCTGGGCCAGGTGCCCGGCCGTGGCGGCGCCAATGCCATCCGCAGCGTCGAGGTCGGTCTGGTGTCCGACACCGATCTGGCGACGATCGCGCGGCTGGCGGGCACCAAGGCGGGCGCGCCGGTCAAGATGAAGGGCCGCGAATATCGGGCGACGACAACCCCGACCGCACCGATGACGATCGAATATGATCTCAACGCCAGGGATGTCGCCGCCAACATGCTGGCCGTGCGCCAGGCCAAGCAGAATGGCAATTTCGCTGTCTTCTCGCTGCATAATCATGAGCCCGGCAATGCCAGCCAGACGCCCGCCAATTTCGCCCAGGGTCTGGCCCATCAGGCGATCGATGCCGGCGCGGATGCCTATGTCGGCCATGGCCCGCACCAGCTGCGCGGGATCGAGATCTACAAGGGCAAGCCGATCTTCTATTCGCTCGGCAACTTCGCGATGATGAACAACAGCCTGGATGACCTGCCGGCCGACATGTACGACCAGTTCGGCATCACGCCGGGCAGCGTGACCGCGCCCGAGCTGCTGCAGGCGCGCGGCGCGAAGGAATTTGGCGATCCCAACCTCTATGAAACGGTGATCGCGGTCAGCCATTACAAGGATGGCCAGCTGAGTGAAATCCGCCTCTATCCCGTTGACCTGGGCGTCAATGCGACGGGTGCAGGCAAGGGCGTGCCGCACCTGGCCGATGCCCCCACCGGCGCGCGCATTCTGGAACGGCTGCAGCGCCTGTCCGCGCCCTTCGGCACGAAGATCGAGACGGTCAAGGGCGTGGGCGTGATCCGCGTGGCGGCGACCCGCCCCTGATCGAATAGCGGGAAAGATGCGTTCACTGCTTCGGGCCTTTGCGGCCCGAAGCAGTGCATAGATCGGGATGGTGCGGCGCGAGGCTTTCCTGTTCCAGCATCAGCTCGCAATTGGTGAGCGCTTCCCGGAGAGGATGGATTGCGCTGTCCGCCGGTGGCGCATCGGCCTTGCGCAACGCCATGGCGCGGGGCACGCCCTGCGCCATGAGCGTCGCAGAATCCATGAGATGGGGATGCAAGCGCAGCCCGTGATCCGCCAGCGCCTGTTCCAGATGCCTGAAAATACGGATGCCGCCGCCATCCATATCGCCCCAATGGAACAGCGGCGCATCGGCGGCGGCGGCCAGACGGACAATCTGTTGTAGATGGGCATGGGAGGGGAAGCCCCCGGTATAGACGATCAGGGCGCCGAGATTGGCGTTGATCTCCCGGACATGCCGCACGAAAGAGACATAATTTTCGATGGTCAGCACATAGGCGACCGGCCCTGTCAAGGCGATGGCGCCAGCCTGTTCCGGTGGTATGCCATAATAGCTTAGCCGAGGCAGCGATTGGTCGCCCAATATGAGCGAACCGCTGAGCAGAAGCGGCTGGGGCATCCGAACGATGCCCAGACCGGTCAGCCAATGTTTTGGCGACACACTGCCTTCGGGCGCATGATCGGGATGGAGATAGGCGAAGAGCCGTGCCACGATCGGTGTCAGCCGTTCGAGCGCCTTGCTGTCGGTCCCCGCTGATCGCGAGAAGCTGCGATAATCGATCAGGCCGGCGTCGCCCTCGTTCATCCGCACGGCAAGTGCCTGCACCAGTTCGAGCGCGTCGGTGAGGCCGGTCACATCATGGGGAGCAAGGCCGAAACATCCTACGCCACGAGTCCAGCTTTCGGCTATCTGCCCCAGCAGGGCGATCATTTGTGCTGACAGGCCAGGGCGCGCGCGGATCGTCGCGAGCCTCGCATCGACATCGCTACGGGCTGGCCGGCGTCCGACATGGGCGTAAAGGGCGGCGGGCTCTGTCAGGCGGACATGAGCAATGTCCGCCTTGTCCCTTGTCTGCTTGATGCGGAGGCCGCCGGTCGCTTCTGCGGCTTTCAGTGCTTGCAGGAAGCGGTCCCGTGCTTCGACGCTGGAAAAGGCCTCCTCGTCGACATGGGCCAGCAAGTTTGTTGCATGAGGCTGCGCTTCGTGGCGGTCGAGAAAGTCGTGGATCATCCGGCCGACATCACTGAACCGCCTCTTGGTCATTGAGGATCATCCAGCGCGAAGAGGTCGAGCCGTTCGGCCAGCGCGGCATCGTCCAGATGCTGCGGGTTGGCGGCGCGCATCTGGGTGCGGGCATGGGGCTTGATGCGGACGGCTTCGGCGCTGGCATTGTCGCCATGGCGGAACACGTCGATCACGCTGTCGAGATTTTCATAGACGACTGCGCGCTTTTCCGATGGCGCAGCGATCACCACCTGCAGCCCGATATCGTCGTAAAATTCGAGCAGGGTGCGCTGGTTGGGGCCGTCCATCTTGCTGAACGCCTCGTCGAACACGGCAAGGCCCAGGCCCAGCTCTGCCCGCTCATATTGCCGGCGCGCACCATGATAGATGCTGGCCAGCGCCGCGCCGATGACCACATAATAGGGCACCTGCCGCTCCGCGCCGCTCGCCGTGCCCTTGCGCTTGTCATAACTGGTGGTGCGGCCCTTGTTCACATCCTCCATGCGCAGGTCGAAGGTGAAATAGTTGCGGTAATCCTGATAGGCCGAGAAATCGAGGGACTCGTCGCTCAGCAGCCGTTCGACCTCCGCCAGCGCCTGGGCATGTTCGGCGTCGCGCGGGGCGGCCCGGCCAAATAGGGCGTCGAAGGTCAGTTCGTCATGCTCGCTCTCGCGCGCCAGCCGGTGGAGCGCGGCGAACTCCTCCTTGGGACGGGCATGGAGCGTGTAGATCTCGCCATGGAGCGGCCGCATCCGCAGCGCGCGGGTGAGGTTGTCCAGCTCCGAACGCAGGTCGTTGAAACGGGCGTTCAGCTCATGGATGAAGGCGGTGCGGAACAACTGGCCGATCTGCTCGGCGGCTTCGTCGGCCTGGCGCCGATACTGGATCAGCTCATTGTCCTCCAGCGCCGCGATATTGGCGGCGAGCCAGGGCTTCACTTCGGTCGCGATCGCGCCGGGCAGGGCAATGGGTGCGCTATTGTCGAAATCGGCGCGGTAATGGCCCAGCGTCTCGCGAATTTCGCCCTGCAACGCCTGATAGGCGTCGCGGGCCTCGTCCGCGCGCTTCATCATCTCCTGCACCAGTCGGGGCAGGGCGCGTCCGCGCTGCTGGCGATAGGCCTCGCGCAGGATCGAGAGGCTGGCCGATGAGCGCACCCGATCCTTGAACAGGGCGCGCCGCGAGCGCAGGCAGAGCCAGGAGCCGGGCTGGGCATCGCCCGCATCCAGCCGCCGCTGGATTTCGATCCTGGCCTGGCCAAGCTGGCCGCGCCGGCCGATCAGTTCTTCCTTTTCCTCGGTGGCGCTGCGCAGTTGCAGCTTCACCTTGTCCAGATTGTGCTGGATCGCCGGATCGACCGTCATCGCGATCTTGTCGAGCCGGTGCTGCAATTCGGTGCGGCTTTCCTCATGCTGGTCGATCGCGGCGACCAGCAGGTCGAGCCGGTCGGCCGGATCGACATCGGCCATCAGCGGCAGCAGCTTGCGATGAATATCGTCATGGAACCGCTCGGTTTCGGCATGGACGGCGATCAGCGCCTGCCGATCCTCGATCCGGGCAAGCAGTTCGGCCTCCATCAGCGGGGCTGCGGCCCGGCCGATCTTGAGGTCGCGGGTGCGCAGCACCTCGACCACGATGCCGCTATTATAGGCGCCATCGCGCATGATCGCGCGGCCGCCGGCCAGCAATTCCGCCTGGGTGCCGGCGAGCCGCACCTGGCCGGTGCGAAAGCGCAGGAAGGCGATTGCCAATGGGTCGTCGCTGGCAAAGACGGTGGCGAGGGAATCGGTGTCGAAGCCGGGCGGCTGTTCGGCGAGGCGGCGGCTGATGATGACCCGGCATCCGCGCAAGCCGTCGCGGTTGGCGCGCACGATCTCGACCGCGCGGGACGCATGTTCGGGATCGACCAGAATCGCCTCGCGGTCGCGCCCAAGCAGGGCCTCGGCCGCTTCGCGCCATTGTGGATCGACGATTTCGGCCACCTGGCAGAGCGTGCGCGGACGCATATTCTCTCGCTCCAGCGCGGCCATCAGCCGGACGGTGCGATCGTCCAGGCTCACCTGGCCGGCGCGCGCCTTGTCGCGGCGCGCGACCAGATCGGCCAGCTCGTCCTGCAGGCCGCGCCGCTGGGCGATCGCCTGGTCGCGCCGTTCCTGGATCTTGGCGACGCTATCGATGGCGCTGCGGCGGGCGGTGGCGATGAGTTCCTCCATCGCCAGCGGATCGCGCGGCCATGTCGGCGGCTCCAGCCCATCGCTCTGCTGGCGCAGCGCCTCCAGCGCCTGGAACAGGGGGCCGAGCTTCAGGGGCGCGAGCCGCTCGCGATGGTCGAGCAGGCTGGCGCCGAGCGCGGCCGCGCGGAAACGGGCTTCGAGCCGTTGCACCACGCCGGTGCGGGCCAGGTCCACGGCCTTGAGTTCGCTGGCGACCACGGCCCGCTTGCCGGCGGCGCCTTCTGCCACGGACTGGGCGAGCAGGCTGTCCTGCCGATCGCCCAGTGCCGCGATCTCCGCATCGCAGCGGCCGATGTCATGCTGGATGTCGTCCAATTCCGCCAACGTGTCGCGCCGTTCGCGCAGATTGGCGATCAGCGCGGCGCCGGCCTCGATCATGGCGGCGAGGCGGGCGGTGCCACGGGCGACATCCTCCCGTTCCAGCAAGGTGACGAAGCGGGACACGAGTTCGGCCAGCGCCCGCAGCGCGTCGAGCCGCCGTTCCAGTTCATGCACATCCTTCTGGATGTCGCGATAGCGCTGGATGCCCTCGCGCAGCTCGCCGATGTCGATGTCGTTCCGGGCGAGCAGGAAATTATGCACGAAGCCCTCGACCGAACGCATATCCTCGAACGACAGGGCCATGACGAAGGCGCGGATGAAGCGATCCGGATCGCTGTGGCGCCGGCCAGTGAACAGCTGGCGCATATATTCGCGGATATGGTTGCGCGGGCCATCGGGGCGAATGAGCTGGGTGCCGGCCGCTGCGCAGGCCTGCTCCAGCCGTTCGCGCACCAGGCTCCAAGGCGCCGAGCGCTGCTGCCCGCCATCCAGATGCTCGATCAGCAGGTCGGTATCCACTCGCACGCCGGGCGCGATATAGCGGCCGACCACCTGTGCATCCTCGATCGCGGATGCCTCCACGCACAGGCCCACGCTCACCGGTGGGCGCATGCCGTCGGGGTCGTCGAACGTCAGCACGATGTGGGTGACGGATTCCTGGCGCAGAAACTCATGTTCGTTGAGCTGGCCGAGGCAATAGCCGCGCAGCGTGCGTTCCGACTTGCGGCTGCCGGTTTCGCCGGCGGAACGATTGAACTGATACCAGCGCCGCGAACCGCCGGTCATCACCGCCTGGATGAGGTCGATCAGCGTCGACTTGCCGGATCGATTCTGGCCCAGCACGGCGGTGTCGCCGCCGACGGCCAGGTCCTCGCGACCGAACAGATGCCATTGCACCAGTGCGATATGGGCAAGCTGCATCATGCGACCTCCTCCTCGTCGGCGTCATCCAGGTCGATGACGGGCTCCTCCGTCTCGCTTTCCTGATAGTCGCCGCCGGCCAGCAATTGTTCGAGATGGGCCATGAACTCCTCGCCCGCGACGGTGGCGATCAGCGCGCGGATGGTGATCGGCATGTCCTCCAGCTCTTCGTCGATGTCGCCCATATGGATGATCGCCCGGCGGTCGAGCGCGGTGACCAGCGCCTTGAACTCGTTGATGCCCAGTGTCGCGCGGCGGGCGCGGGCGACCATGTCCTGATAGGCGTCATAGGCGGCGTTGAGCGTCACCATCACGCTGCCATAGCGTTCGACATCGCCTTCCTGGATGCCTTCTTCCCACAATCGGCGGAACAGCAGCAGCACCAGCGTCTCGTCGATCCGCATGCGCGGATGGCCGATCTGTTCGGTGTCGGGCAGGATGCCGGCCCAGCCCTCGCTTTCGCGCACCACCAGCCGATAGCCGGCGACTTCGAAATAATCCGCCACCAGCCGCTCGACATCGGGGCGGAGCAGGACTTCGAGCAGGGCCGATGAGCCGCGATCCTGCACATGCAGGAACTGATGGCGCAGCAACTGGCTGATCGCCTGGGTCACGCGGCGCATCCGGCGCGGATCGCGCGCCTCCAGGGTCTGAAATTCACTGAGCATCTTGTATCTCTGGGGTCACGGCGTCGCCAATGCGCGAGACGGTGAAGCCCGCGCAGTGCAGCCAGTCATTGTCGATGGTCGATCCGGTATCGACCGAGAAGCGGAAATGGGGCGCCAGATGATTGGCGATGGCATTGCCCCGGCCGTCGGCATCGGCGGCCAGCACCGACAGGCGCAGGGCTTCGAGCGTCAGGAAATCATCGACCGTTTCGATCGCGAAGCGGCTGGCCTCGCCCGATCCGAAGGGCGCCACGCGCCGTTCGAGGAAGCGGCTCACCTGTTCGGGCGTGACGGCAAGGCGCGCCAGATAGTCCCGGTCCAGCCGCTTGCGCCATTCGCGCAGGGGATCGGGCGGCGGCAGGACCAGCAGGCCGCCCGAAACCGTCGAACGATAGGTGCGCGGCCGGGCGAGCAGGGCGGGGGACCAGTAGGACCGGCGCGGTTCCAGCAGACCGGACATGGACGGCGCCATATCCTGCCCATCCGTGCGGGCGAGCAGCCGATCGAGTTGCAGCAGCATCGGTTCGCTGCGCTGGAGGAAGCTGTTGCCGCGCCGTCCGGCATAGCGGACGGTGTTGCGCAGCCGCGTCTCCAGCCGGCTGCGATGCTGCTGGATGCGCTCGAAAGCCTCCTCGATCTGGTCGAACACGCGCCGCACCTTGTGCAGGTCGTCATAGACCAGATCGCGGGCGGCGGATGGATCGGGCGCCAGCCGGGCCTCATGATAGGCTTCGGCGATGGCGGCGACGTCGGCGATCGAATCCTCGATCGCGTCGAGCGCGGTGAAGATGCGATGACGGAAGCGATAGGGGTGGGAGGTGGTCGAGATGGCCGCATAATCCTGCAGCAGCAGCTTTTCGACGAAATCCTCGAAATAATGGCGCAGCCGGCGGCCGACGCTGTCGCTTTCCACCACCCGCTTGTCGATGTCGCGCAGCGCGCTCAGCACGCTGCGCAGATAGCGGCCGAAGCTGGCGGCATCGCGCGCCGCCTTGTGCAGGCCGGGCGCATTTTCCCGTGCATTGCGCTGAAGCGCTTCCAGCTCGTTCTTCACCTGGATGACAAGGCCGCCAAGCTGGTCGGACAGGCCTTCGCGCAGGCTGCAGAGAAATTCGGCCAGGCGCATGGCGCCGGCCGGCATGTCGACCGTGACCTTCAGGCCATAGCGGCTTTCCTCGATCCAGCCGGTCGCCTGAAGCCGGTTGTAGATATGCCGGGCGCGCATCATCGCCGCGCTGGTGGCCTGCGCGTCGGCGGCTTCCAGCTTGCGCCGGCGCACGCGGCGGCCCGGTCGCGCGGCCAGCTTGTCCAGCACCACCGGGCTTTCATCCTCGCGCCACAGCTCCGCATTGTCGCCCAGCAGCGTATAGATCAGCTGGACGACCTCACCCTGGGTCGGGAAATGCAGGTCGGAACGGTAGAAGCCTTCATAGAGGCCGATCAGCACGCGCTCGTAGAGAAAGCGGTTCGACCCGGCGAACAGCGCGAAGATATCGGAATGGAGTTGGCCGAACAGCATCAGGTGGCACCATGAACGGCCGGGCGGGACGCGCGATCTGGCGCGGTCGCGGCGATGGAGTCATCGCCGGTGCGCTGATGGTCGGACAGGGACGGATGATGGGCAGGCTGGCGCATTGTCCTCGGCGATGCCGGAGAAGCGCCTCCAAGGGCCGGGCGCAGCGTTGCACACGACCATAGACAGGGGCTCGTCCGGCAAAAATATGGGTTCGGTCGGCGCAGATGCCATGTTCGGACGAGCCGGGCAAGCCGATGCCGGAATTGCAGAAAAGGGAGTGAGGTTGACGTATAACTTGTAAATTAGGCCGCCAATCCAAGCTCGTTTTCTGTAATTTCATATGTAAATATTGGCCATGTCGAGAAAGGCAGGCGATCATTTTGCGAACAGAACGGGCAAAGGCCTCTTAACCATTGTAAAATGCTTCCATGGTCTAATAATGCGATGGATGGGGCAGGGTTGCTCAAGGGTTTGAACCGTCCCGCGCGCGCGGGCAGCATGGACGCGTCCTGCGCCATGTCCGCCTATTTGCCTGCGGCTTTGCTGTTGCTGGCGGGGCTGGTCGGGCTGGCGGCCGCCTGGATCATGAGCGGCAGCGGCTCGGGACGCTATCTGGTGATCGCGCCCTGGGGCGCGTCGCGGGCCGAGGCGATCAACCTGGTGCGGGCGGCCGACGGGGGGCTGGTCGGCATGGGGCGCCTGTCCAACATCATCATTGCCGGGTCGAACCGGCCGGATTTCGCGGCGGCGTTGCGCAGGGCGGGGGCCTGGGGCGTGATCGCGACGCCGTCGCGGATCGAATGCGGCGAACCATTGCCGGGGGGGCAGACATCATGATTATCGAGCTGGACAAGCTGCGTTTCCATTTCGGTCGCTTCCTCGTGCCGCTCTTCTGGGCGCATGTGCCGTTGCTGGCGACGGTGGCCCTGCTCACGGGCCATTCGCCGATCGCGGCGGCGCTGGGCGGCACATTGCTGGCGGGGGCCTATCATCTGACCTGGTGGCGGCAGGGGATCGCCCCTGCGACCCGCTATCTGTCGGCCGTCGCCCTGATGGGCGAGCCGGCGATCCTGCTGTTCCTGCTGCGCGGCCATGCCTGGCAGATGGACATGCACATGTATTTCTTCGCCATGCTGGCGCTGACCATCGCCTGGTGCGACAAGCGCGCCATCCTGGCTGCCGCGACGGCGACGGCGCTCCATCATCTGCTGCTGCTCTATCTGCTGCCCTATGCGGTGTTTCCGGGGCAGGGCAATCTGGAACGGGTGCTGCTGCATGCCGGCATCGTCGCCTTCCAGACGGCGGTGCTGGTCTGGCTGAGCGACAAGCTGGTCGAGAGTTTCCAGCGCAACCAGAAGATGGGCGAGGAGATATTGGCCAAGAATCAGGCGCTGGAGGCGCGGACCCGCGAGGCGGAGGAGGCCAATCGCGCGAAGAGCCTGTTCCTGGCCAATATGAGCCATGAAATCCGCACGCCGATGAATGCCATATTGGGCTTCTGCCATCTGGTCGCCCGGACCGACCTCGACCCCAAGCAGCAGGATTATATCGGCAAGATCAACCAGGCTGGCGTGTCGCTGCTGCGGCTGATCAACGACATCCTCGATTTTTCGAAAAATGAAGCGGGCAAGCTGACGCTGGAGGCGCATCCCTTCACCCTGCGCAGCGCGATCGAGAACCAGATCCAGCTGGTCGCGGCCAATGCCGAGGCGAAGCAGGTCAGGGTCGTCTCGCGGGTCGACGCCGATGTGCCCGAGCGGCTGATCGGCGACGAAATGCGCTTCTGTCAGGTCGTGCTCAACCTGATGAGCAATGCCGTCAAATTTTCCGAGGAAGGCACCGTCACCATCGGCCTGTCGGCGTCCGAGCAGAATGGCCGGGTGCGGCTGAAGCTGACGGTGCGCGACACCGGCATCGGTATGACGCCCGAGCAGCAGAAATCGCTGTTCCATTCCTTCACCCAGGCGGACAGTTCCACCACGCGCCGCTTCGGCGGCACCGGCCTTGGCCTCGCCATCTGTCGCCAGATCGTGGAGCAGATGGGCGGCGACATTGCGGTCGAGAGCGCACCCGGCCAGGGCAGCAGCTTCATCTGCCACATGCTGATGGATGCGGACGACCGGGCGATAGGACTGGAAATGCCCATGTCGGCGCATGTCCGCCGGCTGCGCGTGCTGGCCGCCGACGACAATCCGGCGTCGCGCCAGATCATCCATGACGTCTTTGCCGGCTGGGGCATGGCGGTGGATCTGGTGGCGTCGGGTGGCGAGGCGATCGCCGCGATCGAACATGCCGACGAACGGAGCGAGCCCTATGACTTGGCCTTGCTCGACTGGAAGATGCCCGGCCTGGACGGGATGGAGACGGTCGATACGCTGCGCGCCACGGCGCTGCGCCATCCCCAGCCCAAGGCGCTCATCATCACCGCCTATGGCGCCGACGATCTGTTGCAGGGTGTCGATACCGACAAGGTTGCCGCCTTCCTGACCAAGCCGGTCGTGCCCAAGATATTGCTGGATACGATCACCGAGATTTTTGCCGAAGAACATGCGCCCGTCGTCCATGTCGCCGCGCCGGCCACGCCCGCTTTGCCGATGGTGGCCGAAGCGCTGCGCGGGCTGCGCGTGCTGCTGGTCGAGGATAATGAGATCAACCGCGAGATTGCGGCCGAACTGCTGGACGATGCCGGGTTGAAGGTGGATTTCGCGGAAAATGGCCGCATCGCCTGCGACATGGTGCGCGAGAAGGGGGCGGGTTATGCCGCCGTGCTGATGGACGTGCAGATGCCCGAAATGGACGGCATCAGCGCCACCCGCATCATCCGCGAGCAATGGAACGCCGAGGATCTGCCGATCATCGCCATGACGGCCCATGCCTATGAGGAGGAAAAGCAGCGCTGCAAGGCCGCGGGCATGAACGATCATATCGCCAAGCCGGTGGAGCCGCCGGTGCTGGTCCGGGTGCTGGATCGCTGGTTGAAGGCGGGGCGAGTGACCACGCCGCTGCCGTCGCCGGTCGTGCCGACGGTTGCCGGTTCGTCGCTGCCCGATCGGCTGCCGCCCTTCGACCTGCCCGCCGCACTGGCGCGGGTCAATGGCAAGACCGGACTGCTGCGCAAGCTGATCGTCACCTTCGGTGACAGCTATGACCATGTCGGCCGGGATTTGCGGGCGCATTTGGCGGCAGGGTTGCTGCCCGATGCGCGGCGCCTGGCCCATAGCCTGAAGGGCGTGGCCGGATCGCTGGAACTGCCCGGCGTCCAGCAGATCGCGTCGGATATCGAACGGATGCTGGCGGCGGATGAAACCGGGCCGGCGCTGGCCGCGATCGTCGATCTGGAGGTGGCGATCGCACCGGCCATTGCTGCCGCGCGCAGCCTGACGGGTGGGGCAGAGGCATCGGACGTCGCGATCGTCACCGTCCAGGATGATGACGCGGTCGAACAGGCGCGCACCGAGTTGCGCGGGCTGCTCGCGCGCCGGAGCCTCAGCGCCCGCGCCGGGTTCGAGCGGCTGGCCCAGGCGATGGGGCTGACGCCCGATCAGCGCGCCGGCCATCCGGTTCAGCGGGCGCTGGAGCAACTGGATTATGAAACCGCCCTCGCGCTGATCGATGCCGATGCGCCGGGCGCGGGCACAGCAGGCCGGTCGATCGATCCGGCAGGAGCGACATCATGAGCAAGGCCACCATCCTGATCGTCGATGACGAGATTTCGAATATCGAAATCATGAACGCCGTGCTGGAGGATGATTATGAGATCTGCTTCGCCACGTCGGGCCAGCAGGCGCTGGACATTGCGCGCACGGTGCAGCCCGACCTGATCCTGTTGGATGTGCTGATGCCGGGCATCGACGGGTTCGAAGTCTGTCGCCAGATCAAGGCGGACATCATGCTGGTCGACATACCGATCATCTTCACCACCGGGCTTGGCGATACGGAGGATGAGATGCGCGGCCTGTCGCTGGGCGCGATCGACTATGTGACCAAGCCGATCCAGCCGGCGATATTGCGCGCGCGGGTCGGCAACCATGTCGAACTCAAGCGCCTGCGCGATCAGCTCGCGACGCTGGCCGTCACCGATGCGCTGACGGGCCTGAGCAATCGTCGCCACATGGAACGGTCGCTGCAGGCGGAAAGCGCGCGGCTGACCCGGACCGGGGAATGGATGTCGGTCATCATGCTTGACATCGATTTCTTCAAGCAGTTCAACGACACCTATGGCCATCCCGCCGGGGATCGCTGCATCGCGATGGTCGGCGCCGCGCTGACCCGCGCGGTCAAGCGCGCGACCGACCTGCCGGCGCGCTATGGCGGCGAGGAGTTCGCCTGCATCCTGCCCGGCGCGGACCCCCAGGGGGCAGAACTGGTTGCGCAGGAAATCCGGCTGCAGATCCAGTCGCTCAACATTCCCCATGCCCAGTCGCAGGTCAGTCCCTTCATCACCGTCAGCATCGGCGTCGCCAGTGCCCGTTGCCATGCCGACCTGCCCGCCGAGCTGTGGATGGCGGAAGCCGATCGCCAGCTTTACGCCAGCAAGCAGCGCGGCCGCGATTGCATCACGACCATCCAGTTCGACGCGCAGACCTGCCATGGCTATTCCCTGGCAGCCAATGAATAGGCGCTGTTCAGAGACGCCAGATCAGAAGATGACCGTGACCAGCACCGTGTCCGAATAGCTGCCCGGCGGGACATTCTGCCCGGCCGGGATACGGCCATAGACGGTCGTGGTTTGATCCAGACTCAATAGCGCAATGAAATTGCTGGTCACCGTCTGCGATCCGCCGGTCCCATCGCCCCAGACCTGGTTGCGCGCATTGCTGGTGTAGAGATTATAGGCGAGCGTCGAGCCGCCATTGGTCAGGACGCGCGGCGCATAGGTGGACGATGTCCCCTTGCTCAGCTGGATCGTGTAGCTGCCGCCCAGCGCGACCACCAGCGAGCAGCGCACGCGCACCGTTCCCGATGAATCATTATCCCCGCTGGCGACCGGGTTGTAATTGCCGAAGCTCAGGCCGCTTGCCGATACGGTGCAGGTGCATAGGGCCAGGGGATCACACGCCGCCTGTGCGGGGGCCGCCATGATCAGGGCCGCCAGCGCGACCGCAACGGCGTAGAGGGCATGGCCAGTGCGCATCCTCATCCTCCTTATGGCACGCATGTCAGCGGCCCGATCACTGGTAGCATTTCGTCCGGCACGGCGTCGACCCGAACATGGCAGGGGCCGTCCCCCGTATCGACGGTCAGCATCATGCCGGGGTGAAGGCTGCGGATGAAGACGGCACCATCATTGCCGACAAAGGATTTTTCATCTTCCGCGGTGACGCTGGCGCCGATTTCGGCCGGCGCGCCGTCCGGCATGACGATGCGCAATGTCGCCGGATGCTCCCGGACCGCGACGAAACGTGCGCTGACGGCGCCCCGGTAGCGCGGCACCACCCTGATCTGGTCATTGGGCATCCGGATGTCGATCGGCACGTCCGCCGCCGCGATGCTGAGGCGATTGACTTCATAGGGGCGCAGGTCGGGAATGACGGCCATGCCACGGGCGTCGGTCCGCGCGACCAGGCGGTTTTCCTGATAGATGCGGACATCGGCCTGGCCGGGCACGCGCACCACGGCAAAGCCGCTTTCCACCCGGCGGGTCGGGAACAGCCAGCCATCGGCCAGCAACAGCCCGCCCTGGCCGGTGACACGCCAACCGGTTTGTCCGCCGGCACGGTCCACCTGCGCGGTCATCTCCGCCGCATTGCCGCGCCACAGAATCTCGCCCTGTTGCTGCGCATTGCTGCCGGTCGAAATCGCCGCCCGATAGCCCCAGCCTCCGCTTTGCGGCGGGGTGCTGCGCATTTCCGCCCGCACGCCACCCCGGTCGGCCTGGAGATAGGCGCTGCTGCGCGGGCCGAAGGGGATGGTCAGGTTGAAGCCGATGCTGTTTTCATGACCGCTTTCCGAAAAATGGCTGCGGATCGCGTAGGCGCTGACAAAGGCCTTGTCGCGCAGGGACAGGCTGTAATTGCCCGACAGGACGCGGGCGGACTGGCTGTCGGCATAGGTCAGGCTGGTATAGGATGCGCCGATCGTGCCCATCGTGCCCAGGCTCCATCCGGCAGAGCCCTGCACCTGTTCCACGATCCGTTCGCTGTCGCGCTCCACGCCGATTTCGCGATAGCGGTTCGACGCCCGCTGGTAACTGAGAGCGACGTTCCAGGTCGGCGCGTTGCGGGCAAAGGCCGCCCGATACAACAGGCCCTCACCGGCCTGGCTCGTCGATCCCGCTGCCGCCAGGCTGATCTCGCCGATCGGAACGATGATCATGTTGACGCCGCCGCCGGCCATGGTGACGTCGGCGCTGGCTTCGGCCCGTCCCTCGATCGTCAGCCGGTCGGTCAGGCCGCGGCGATAGGTGCCGGCCAGGAAGGGATTGTCATAGCCGAAGCTGCGCAGCCCATAGCCGCGCCGTTCGGCTCCTGCCTCCATAGACCAGGACGCCAGGCCCGCGCGCAGCAGGCGGGAACTCACATAATAGCTGGACGTGACGCGCCGCTCCACACCCAGCGGATCGCGGATCACCAGCGTCACCTGGCCGGCACCCGTGACCAGCGGCACCTGATTGATGGAGAAGGGCCCCTGGCCGACGTCGGTCTGGAAGCGTTGGGTTCCGTTCACCAGCAGCTCCACGTTCGACGGCACGGCGGCGCTGCCGGCAAGGGACGAGGTCGGAAAGGTCAGGAGGCTTGGCTGCAGGGCGAACTCGGTGCCGAAGCGCACGCCGCCAAAGCGGATCTGCCGCGTCCAGTCGCGCGCATCCGTTACGCCATCGCCGATGACGAGGCGCGTCAGGTTGATCGGATCGTCACGCAGATAATAGCTGTCCAGCCGGGTCGCCCGGCCATAGACCGTGCCGTTGCCCAGCAGCATGCTGTTCGACACCACGCCCCAGTCATCGGACAGCCCGGCCTCTACAAAGGCGCCCAGGCGCGCCTTGCCGGCATATTCGGCAGAAATGTCATAGTTGAGGAAGGCGGCGAGCATATTGTCGCTGGGGGCGGCGACGGTGCTGGCGGGCGCAACGCTGGTCGCTTCGAAGGCTTCGGGCGACACCGTCAGCAACAGGGCCTGGTTGGGCTCGTCGAAGGCGGCCGCGACGCCGCCGAGCGAGGATAGCGCGACAAAGGCGTCGCCATCGATCATCATTGCCGTGCCGGTCGGCGGGCGCATCCGCCAGGCGGCCAGATCCTTCACGCGCACCAGGAATGTGCCGGCGCGCCGCGCAAGCAGATAGTCGCCTGGCAACAGCCGGCCGTTGAGTGTGACCGAGGCCAGCATCATTGTGGGCGCCGTCGCGTCTGCCGTCGTCGCAATCGCGCCTGTCGTCGGCGCGCTGTCCTGCGCGCTGGCGATGCCGCAACTGGCCACGACGCAGGGCAGGACAAGAAGGGTGCTAGCGCGTCCCACCGGCATGGGATGCCGACTGGAGGACGAGCTCTGCGGTCAGGCTGCGCTGGCCGGTGGCCGCCTCCAGCGTCAGCTTCTCTCCGCCTCCCACCGGTCGTTGCATGTCGAACAGGAAGCTGCGTGTCGCGCCGGGAAGGATGTAGATCGATTCCTGCCTCGTTGCCAATGCGGTGCCGTCGGCCCGCTTGAGGTCAAGGCGATTGAGGTGGACGTGCGCGCTGCCTTCATTGCGTGCGGTCAGCGTGAGCTGCCTGTCATTGGTGGCGGTCAGCTGCCACGCCAGGGATGCCTGCGCACCGGGCGCGGTCACGAAGATGGGAATACTGACACGCAGCAATGTGCGGATCTCGCCAGCGGCGGTCGGGCGATCGGTCGGGATTTCCTCCAGGAAGACGCGATAGCTTTTCTCGGTCGGTGAGGCGGCCGCGCGCAGGCCGAAGCGCGCAATCTGCTGCCCGCCTGCGGCTATTTCGAACAGCGGCGGATTGGCCAGGATGTCGCGTGTTTCCTCGAACAGATCCTGCCCATTATCCTGCCGCCATGACACGACCCGCACCTGCATGCGGGCGGGGGCATCGCCGCTATTTTCGATCGTCATCGTCTCGACCGGGGTCTTGTCGTCAAGCGCGACCAGGACCGGATAGATTTTCAGCGTCGCGGCCCAGGCGGTGGTTGGCTGCGCCAGGGCGAGCAGGGTCGCCGCCGCGCGTCGTGCGAACATCTTGGGCATGGCCGCCTCGCTCCGGATCGATCAATAGACGACGTTGACGGTGATGGTGTCGCTGTAGGAACCGATCGGGACATTCTGGCCGGCCGTGATCCGGCCATAGACGGTCAGGGCATTGGTGCCGACCGGCGCCGTCGCGGCGGCGGTGTCGGTCGCAGGTGTGTTGCCCCAGTTCGTCGTGTGCGCCGAATCCTGATACAGCGCATAGCTCAGCAGATTGCTTCCGCTCGACATCTTGCGCGTGGTCACGGTCGCCCCCGATGCCGTGCCCGCGGTCAGGCCGACCGTGTAGGTGGTGCCGACCGTGCAGAGAACCGACAGGGTGGAGGTGGCGTCGGTCGGCCCGGTTGCGGTCGGGTCATAATTGCCGAACGCCAGCGCCGTCGCCGACACGACGCAGGCCTTGATCACGGTTGCGGTAACCGGGAAGGTCGTGGTGGTGGTGGCTGCCTGGGCCGTGCCTGCAAGACCCGTCAGCAGGGCCGCGGCTGCGAGGGATGCGGCCAGTTTGAAACGAAACATGTGTCCTCCAACACCTCAAGCTTTGATGGAGGGAGTATCGTCAATGTCGGTTAATAACGCGCTTTTGGGCAAAAGGCGGCTTTACCAATATTTTGCGTAAATCGCGTTCGTCGCAAGATAACGGAGCGGTCCCTCAGAACTCATAGGACAGGATGTCGTCCTGCCGGCTGTGATCCATATTGCCGCTGCGAAGGGATGCGACTGTTCCGTTGTCGCTGGACGATTTCACCATGCGATAATGATATTGTCCGCAATTTCCAGCAGCCTGTTCGCTGGAAATGCGGCAGGGCTGCACGACCACCGCGCCGACCAGCAGCGAGCCATGCGCGGCCTGCTGCGCAGGCGCAGCAGTGCCGATGGCCATCGATCCTGCAATCAGGAGGGTGCGGCCGGAATGGCGCAACATGCAAATAACCCCGTTCATCGCGCCCTCCTAACGGATCGAAGCGGCAACTGACAGCGATTCCTGACCGGCGGCCGAAGGGCAGGCGATACGTCGAATAGGGAATCTATGCATAGTCTATGAAGGGACGGTGCGGGGGCAGGGCGCAGTGGGGCGTCAAAGCGGCTCGGACCGGTCGATCCGGCCGCTGTCGAGCAGGGGCGCGGCGTCGATCGAATCTGCGTCCATCAGCATCGCCAGCCTTTCCGTCGCGGCGAGGATCATGGCCTGTTCCCAGGTGGGGAGGGCGTCGAAGCGATCGGTGAAGCGCTTCTGCAGCGGGTCGGGGGCGTCGGCCAGGGCGTCGCGGCCGGCGGGCAGCAGGGTCAGGTGAATCTGGCGCTTGTCGCGTTCGCCGCGCTGGCGCTGGACGAAGCCGAGCGCGACCAGCCGGTCGACGATCGCGGTGATCGTCGCCTGGCTGAATTGCAGCGCCTGCGCCACGGCGGACGGGGTGACGGACAGGCGCGTGTCGATTTCCCGCAGCACCAGCAATTGTGAGGGGGTGAGCCCGGTCGTCGTCGCCAGCTGACGGCTGCCGATTTCGGTCGCGCGCAGGACGCGGCGCAGCGCGCGCAGGGTCAGGGAGGCAATTTCGGAATCCATGGGAAGGCGCATAGCGCGAAGTCCCGCAAAGCGCCAACGGGGCCAAAAGTTCCTCATCATATACTTCATCATATGAAATATAATTTCGGCTTCGGGGTTGAAGGTGGCGCTGATGATCGGCATATAACCGCCCGTCTCGCCGGAGAATCTGCTTCTCCGAGTAAAATATAATTCGGGAGATGAACAATCTTCGATTCCCAAGCTACAGCGGCTGCTTCGCCGCCACGGGCTTCTGCGCGCTCTCGATCGGGCGAGGGGCAGGACATCGTCTTACGCAAGCCCGTCGCCACGGACGGGCCAGCCATCAGCGGATTGATCGCGGCCTGTCCGCCGCTTGATCCCAATTCGGCCTATTGCAACCTGCTGCAATGCACGGACTTTGCCGACAACTGCATCGTCGCCGAGCGCGGCGGTGCGGTGGTCGGCTGGGTATCGGGCTATCGCCCGCCGGCAGCGCCCGACAATCTTTTCGTGTGGCAGGTCGCGGTGTCGTCCGCCGCGCGTGGCCAGCGCCTTGCCGGGCGCATGATCGAGGCGCTGCTGGCCCGGCCCGCGCAGGCCGGCGTCACCCATCTGACGACGACCATCACCGACGATAATCGCGCCTCCTGGGCCCTGTTCCAGGGGCTGGCGCGGCGGTGGGGCGTTCGGATCGAAAAGACCGCCCGCTTTGAAGAACAGGCCCATTTTGCCGGCGCCCACGCCACCGAATGGCAGGCGCGCATCGGCCCGCTGCCGACCCCGGCACAGAGTTGAGAGAGATTGAAACCATGACCGTCACGACCCAGCCCAAACCCACCAGCACCATGCCCGACACGGCCATTTATGAGCGGCGCGAGTCCGCCGTGCGCAGCTATGCCCGCGCCATGCCGCGTCAGTTCAACCGTGCGGAAGGCGTGTGGATGCACGACAATCAGGGCGGCCGCTATCTCGATTTCCTGTCGGGTTGCTCCACGCTCAATTATGGCCACAATCACCCGGTCCTGAAGGCCGCGCTGGTCGACTATATCGCCGGCGACGGCATCACCCATGGCCTCGACCTGCACACCGATGCCAAGGCCGACTTCCTTGCCATGCTGGAGGATGTGATCCTGCGTCCCCGCGGGCTTGATTATCGCGCCATGTTCACCGGGCCGACCGGCACCAATGCGGTCGAGGCCGCGATCAAGCTGGCGCGCAAGATCACCGGTCGCGAACTGGTGATCGCCTTCACCAACGGCTTTCACGGCATGACGCTGGGCGCGCTCGCCTGCACCGGCAATGCCGCCAAGCGCGGCGGCGCGGGCGTGCCGCTGAGCCATGTCGCCCATGAACCCTATGACGGCTATCATGGTCCCAATGTCGATACCGCCGACCTACTGGAACGGCGCCTGTCCGATCCGTCGAGCGGCCTCGACGCGCCGGCCGCCATCCTGGTGGAAACGGTGCAGGGGGAAGGCGGCCTCAATGCCGCCTCGCCGCAATGGCTGCGCCGGATCGCCGAGATCGCCAGGCGCCATGGCGCGCTGATGATCGTCGACGACATCCAGGCCGGCTGTGGCCGCACCGGCAATTTCTTCAGCTTCGAAGGCATGGGCTTCACCCCCGACATCGTCACCATGGCGAAGTCGCTGTCGGGCATGGGCCTGCCCTTCGCGCTCACCCTGTTCCGTCCGGAACTGGATCAATGGGCGCCGGGTGAACATAATGGCACCTTCCGAGGCAATAACCATGCCTTCGTCACCGCCACCGCCGCGCTGCGCCATTTCTGGGGCGATGCGCAGTTCGAACAGGATATCGCCCGTCGCGGCGCGCTGCTGGAACGGCGGCTGGACGCGATGGCGGCCGAACATGGCCTGTCGACGCGCGGCCGCGGCATGATGCGCGGCATCGACGTCGGATCGGGCGAAGTCGCTCAGACCATCACCGCCGCCTGCTTTGCGCAGGGGCTCATCATCGAAACCAGCGGCGCGCATGACGAGATCGTCAAGATACTGGCGCCCCTCGTGATCGAGGACGCCGTGCTGTCGGCCGGGCTCGACATTCTCGAGGAGAGCATCCGGTCCGCGCTGACCGTCACCTATGGCGTCGCCGCAGAATAAGAGGAGATTTCAGACATGATCGTTCGCAAGCTTCAGGACATCCGCAAGTCCGACCGCAATGTGAAGTCCAAGGGCTGGGAAAGCGCCCGCCTTCTGCTGAAGGACGACAATATGGGCTTTTCCTTCCACGTCACCACCATGTACGCGGGCGAGGAACTGCACATGCACTACCAGAACCATCTGGAGGCGGTGCTGGTGCTCAAGGGCACCGGCACGATCGAGGATCTGGGCACCGGCATCACCCATCAGCTGGCGCCCGGCGTCATGTATGCGCTCAATGCCCATGACCAGCATATCGTGCGGCCGGAAACCGATATCCTGTGCGCCTGCACCTTCAATCCGCCGGTCACCGGCAAGGAAGTGCATGACGAGAATGGCGCCTATCCCGCCGATAGCAGCGCCGCGCGCGAGCCTGCGCTGGCCGACTGATGCGTGACGCTCCGGCATTTTCAAAGCAGATGGCCACATCTGCTGACTCGGAAAATGCGGACAACAACGAAAATTGGAGCTTGATCCGATTCAGTATGAACGGATCAAGCTCTGGCTTGGGCGCTGCCCGAGCCTGCCACGCCCTTATTACCTTAGTTTGAAAAAGGGGGAGTCCCATGAAAGACCTCTACCCGTCCCGCCATGCCGACATGGCGGAATTCCTGCCGCGCCACGATCCGGTCGTCCATGCCGACTGGAGCGCCGGCGCGCCGATCAGCCGCGACCAAGCCGATGCCTTCGAGCGCGACGGCTATCTGGTGCTGGAAGACATTTTCTCCGACGCGGAAGTCGCCTTCCTGCAGCACGAGGCCCGCAAGCTGCTGGCTGATCCCGATGCGCTGGAAGCCGAAACGGTGATCACCGAACCGGGCGGCAAGGAAGTCCGTTCCATCTTCCGCATTCATGCCCAGAGCCGGGTGATCGAGCGGCTGGCGGCGGACAGCCGCCTGGCTGGCGTGGCCCGCTTCCTGCTGGGTGACGATGTCTATATCCACCAGTCACGGCTCAATTATAAGCCCGGTTTCCAGGGCAAGGAATTCTACTGGCACAGTGATTTCGAGACCTGGCATGTGGAGGATGGCATGCCGCGCATGCGCGCGCTGTCCATGTCCGTGCTGCTGGCGGAAAACACGCCGCACAACGGCCCGTTGATGCTGATCCCCGGATCGCATCGCCAGTATCTGACCTGCGTCGGCGAGACGCCCGAAGACCATTATCGCCAGTCGCTCAAGCGCCAGGAATATGGCGTCCCCGACGAGGACAGCCTGGCCGAGCTGGCGCATCATCATGGCATCGTCGCGCCGACCGGCAAGCCCGGATCGGTGGTGATCTTCGACTGCAACATCATGCACGGGTCGAACGGCAACATCACGCCGTTCCCGCGCGCCAATGCCTTTCTGGTCTATAATGCGGTGTCCAACCGGCTGGAGGCGCCCTTTGGTGTCGACCGGCCGCGCCCTGCGTTTATCGCCGCGCGCGGCGAAACGCCGGTTATCACGCCGATCAGCGGCCCCCTGATGCAGGAGGCGCTGGCATGAGTAGCCTGCATAGCGTCGAGAAGATCGGCGGCACCTCCATGGCCGCGACCGCGACATTGTTCGACAATGTGCTGATCGCCGGCCGCAAGGGCGCGGACCTTTACAACCGCATCTTCGTCGTGTCGGCCTATGCCGGCATGACCGACCTGCTGCTGGAGCACAAGAAAAGCGGCGAACCGGGTGTCTATGCCCGTTTCGTGGCGGACGAGGATGCGGATGGCTGGCGCCAGGCGATGGAGGCGGTGCGCCGCGCCATGCAGGAGCGCAATGCGACGATGTTCGTCCGCGCCGACCGGCTGGTGGAGGCCAATGCCTTTGTCGACATGCGGATCGATGCGGTCGCCGCCTGTCTTGACGATCTGGCGCGGCTGCGCAGCCATGGTCGCTTCTGCGTCAAGGAACAGCTGGTGACGGTGCGCGAACTGCTTGCGGGGCTGGGCGAAGCGCATAGCGCGCATTCGACCGCGCTGCTGCTGCGCGACCGGGGCGTGAATGCGCAGTTTGTCGACCTGACCCTGTGGGACCAGCAGGACATGCGCGAACTGGACGACCGGATCGGCCAAGCGTTCGCGCCGATCGATCTGGCGACCACCCTGCCGATCGTCACCGGCTATGCCGGATGCAGCGAGGGCATGGTGCGCCTTTATGCCCGTGGCTATTCGGAAATGACCTTTTCGCGCATCGCCGTGCTGACGAAGGCGCACGAGGCGATCATCCACAAGGAGTTCCACCTGTCGAGTGCGGACCCGCGCCTGGTCGGCACGGACAAGGCGCGCAAGATCGGCCGGACCAATTATGATGTGGCGGACCAGCTTGCCAATCTGGGGATGGAGGCGATCCATCCCGGCGCGGGCAGGGGGCTGCGCCAGACCGACATTCCGCTGCGGGTGCGCAACACGTTCGATCGGGAAGATGGCGGGACGCTGATCTGTGGCGCCTATGTCTCCGACACGCCGCGCGTCGAGATCGTCACCGGCGTGCGCCAAGCGCAGGCGCTCCAGTTCTTCGAGCAGGATATGGTCGGCGTGAAAGGCTATGACGCGGCGATATTGGATGCGCTGGCCCGCCATGGCGCCTGGATCGTCAGCAAGGCGTCCAACGCCAACACCATCACCCATTATCTGTCCGCCGATGCGGCGACGGTGAAGCGGGTGATCGCGGATTTGCAGGCGCGCTATCCCGACGCTGCCATATCGGCCCAGCCGGTGGCGATTGTGTCGGTCATCGGCAGCGACATATCCCGGCCGGGGCTGGTGCCCGATGCCCTGCAGGCGCTGGCCGATGCCCATGTGCCGATCGTCGCGATGCAGCACCAGATCCGCAATGTCGATGTGCAGTTCATCGTCGATGTCGATCATTATGAGACCGCCGTGGGCGCGCTGCACCGCGCCCTGGTGGAGGACGGGGCGGAACCGGCGGAGGATCGGCGCGCGGCCTGATCCGCACCCGATTGTCCTCCATGTTCGCCGCGATCCACCCCGTCCGCAGCCTGCTGCTCGCCATCTTCATGCTGATGGCGGGCAGCGGCTTCCTGTCCACGCTGATCGGCCTGCGGCTGGAGCGGGCAGGGGCGGGCACGATGGCGATCGGTGCGGTCGCCACCGCCTATTTCGGTGGACTTGTGGTGGGCGCGTTGCGGGCCGGGGCGATCGTGCGACAAGTGGGGCATATCCGCGCCTTCGCCGCCTTCGTCTCGCTGCTGTCGGCCAGCACATTGGCCTATGCGCTGGTCCAGTATCCGCTCTTCTGGGCTTGCTTGCGCCTGATCGACGGCATCTGCGTCGCGGGCGTGTTTATTTGCCTTGAAAGCTGGCTCAACGACCGGGCGGAGGCGGAAACGCGCGGCAGCGTGCTCGCCGCCTATATGGTCGCCCTCTATTCGGGGCAGGCGGTCGGGCAATTGCTGCTGGGCGCCAGCGGTGCGTTGCCGGCGGTGCCATTCCAGATCGCCTCCATCCTCATTTCCCTGGCCATCATCCCGCTCTGCCTGACGCGCAGCAGCGCCCCCGCGCCGGTCGATGCGCAGGCCTTCACCATCCGCGCCCTCTATGCCGCGTCACCGCTCGGCACGGTCGGCTCGGTCGCGACCGGGCTGATGCTGGGCGCCTTCTATGGCATGGCGGCGGTGCATGTGCGCCGGCTGGGGCTGGATCTTGGCGCGACCGCCAGTTTCATGATGATCGTCATCCTGGGCGGCGTCGCGCTGCAATGGCCGCTGGGGCGCCTGTCGGACCGGCTCGACCGGCGTCGGGTGATCGTCGGCTGCTTTGCCGCGACGCTGGCGGTCTGTACGGTGCTGGCGATGCTGGTGTCGGGCGGCCCGCTGCTGCTGGCGCTTGGCGGCCTGTTCGGCGGCCTCAGTTTCGCCCTCTATCCGCTCTGCGTCGCCCATTGCAACGACCGGCTGCTGGCGACCGAGCGGGTCGCGGCGAGCGGTCGGCTGGTGCTGCTCTATTCGGTCGGCGCGGCGATCGGTCCGCTCGGCGCTGCCCTGCTGATGAGCCTGGCGCCGACGAGCGGCCTCTTTCTCTTCATTGCCCTGTGTGCCGGCGCGACGCTGGCCTTCGGCCTCCGGCGCCAGACGGCGACCCCGCCCGTGCCGGTGCCCGACCAGCAGGACTTCCAGATCGTGCCGCGGACCACGCCGGTGGCTTCGCTGCTCGATCCCAATACCGTAGACGGACAGACCGAATGACCGCTTCCGCCGTTCCTGCCAGCCCTGCTGCCCCGGTGCAGGCCGACAAGGCCACCCTGCGCCGGGCCATCGCCGCGTCGGCGCTGGGCAATGCCACTGAATGGTTCGACTATGGCATCTATGCCTATGGCGTGACCTATATTTCTGCCGCGCTCTTTCCCGGCGAGGTGGACGATGCCATTCTGTTCGCGCTGGCGACCTTTGCCATTTCCTTCCTCGTCCGGCCGCTTGGTGGCCTGTTCTGGGGACCGCTGGGTGACCGGCTGGGGCGCAAGTCGGTGCTGGCGTTGACCATATTGCTGATGTCGGGCGCGACGCTGGCCGTCGGCCTCATCCCTTCCTATGCGCAGATCGGCTGGGCTGCGCCCGCGCTGCTCATCATCCTGCGCATGGTGCAGGGCTTTTCCACTGGCGGCGAATATGGCGGGGCCGCGACCTTCATGGCCGAATATGCGCCCGACGCCCGACGCGGCTTCTATGGCAGCTTTCTGGAGTTCGGTACGCTCGCCGGCTTCTCCTTCGGTGCGGCGCTGATGCTGGGTTTTTCGTTGCTGCTGGGGGATGCGGTCATGCACGCCTGGGGCTGGCGAATTCCCTTCCTGGTGGCCGCGCCCATGGGCCTCATCGGCATGTATCTGCGGTCGAGGATGGAGGACACGCCGGTCTTCCGCGATCAGGCGGCCGAAGGCCGCGGATCGCCGTCCCTTTCCCGGCTGCTGCGCGATCATAAGCGGCCGATGCTGGTCGTGGGCGGGCTGGTCGTGGCGCTCAACGTCGTCAATTATACGCTGCTCAGCTACATGCCGACCTATTTGCAGCGCCGCATCGGCCTGTCCCCGGACGAGGCGCTGGTGGTGCCGATCATCGGCATGCTCTTCATGATGGTCTTCCTGCCGATCGCCGGCCATATGTCCGATCGGATCGGGCGGCGGCCGATGTGGCGGCTGTCGCTCATTGGCCTGCTGGTCGCGGTGGTGCCGCTCTACACGCTGATGGCGACGGGCCTGGTCGGTGCGATCATCGGCTTTGTCCTGCTCGGCCTGCTCTATGTGCCGCAACTGGCGACGATTTCGGCGACCTTCCCGGCGCTGTTCCCCACCATCGCACGCTTCGCTGGCTTCGCGATCGCCTATAATCTGTCGACATCGCTGTTCGGCGGCACGGCGCCGGCGATCGGCAGCGCGCTGATCGGCGCGACCGGCAATGAACTCATGCCTGCCTTCTACATGATGGCGGCCTGCATCATCGGCCTGATTGCGCTCCGCTTCATGCCGGAAACGGCAGGCCGGTCGCTCCATGACGATCCGTTCGAAGGCGAGCGTGCCGCATGATCAGCCATCTCTATATCGCGTCGGACAGCCTCCAGATCCTGACCCGCGGCTATGTCGAGAATGTCTGGTTGCAGGCCATGACGGGATTGCTGCTGCTTGGCGCATTCGCCTGGGCGGCCAACTGGGTGGCCAAGCGTATCGTCCTGACCCTGTTGCTGCGACTGATCGATCATCTGCCGTTCCGGGTCGAGACCGCGCATATTGGTGCCGTCGTCGCGCGCCTGTCCAACATCGTGCCGGCGCTCATCATCCAGTCGGGCGTCGCCGCCGTCCCGCATCTGCCGGTCAGGCTCGCCGGCTTCATCGCCAGCCTGTGCGCCGCCTTCATCATCCTGACGCTGGCCATCGCCTTGAGCGGCCTGCTGACGCTCGGCAACGACCTGTATCAGCGCCGCCCTGACGCTGCGAACCGGCCGATCAAGGGCTATGTGCAGGTGGCTAAGCTGCTGGTCTATGCCGCGGCGAGCATCCTGATGATCGCGGCGCTAATGGACCAGTCGCCCTTGCTGCTATTGTCGGGGCTGGGGGCGATGGCGGCCGTGCTGATGCTGGTGTTCAAGGACACGATCCTGTCGCTGGTCGCATCCGTGCAGATCGGCTCCAACGACATGATCCGGGTGGGCGACTGGATCGAGATGCCGCAGCTCGACGCCAATGGCGATGTTATCGATATCGCGCTGCATACGGTGAAGGTCCAGAATTTCGATCGCACCATCACCACCATCCCGACGCACAGGCTGATCAGCGAGAGTTTTCGCAACTGGCGCGGGATGCAGGAATCGGGCGGCCGCCGGATCATGCGGGCGCTGGTGATCGACCAGAACAGTGTCGGCTTTCTCGATGAGGCAGGGTTTGATGCCGTCGCACGCTTCGGCCTGCTCCGAACCTATCTGCATGACAAGCAGCATGACCTGTCACGCTGGAATGGGGACCATGCGGCGGACAACAGGTTGGATGGCCGGCGGCTGACCAATATCGGCACCTTTCGCGCCTATGTGCTGGCCTATCTGCGCGCGCATCCGAATATTCGCGCCGACCAGACCCTGCTGGTGCGCCAGCTGGCGCCCAGCGAACATGGACTGCCGCTGGAAATCTACGCCTTCGCCAACAGCATCGTCTGGGCCGAATATGAAGGCATACAGGCCGATATTTTCGACCATCTGATCGCGATCCTGCCCGAATTCGGGCTGCGCCTGTTCCAGCGGCCTGCGGGAAGCGATCTGGGGCAGCTCATGTCGGGCACCCGGATATGGAACGGGCAGGGCGCGCTCGAAGCGCGAGCGCTGTGTCAGGTGGGGTGAACGGCGCGGGTTGTTCCGTTCGGTCTGCTGCCGGATACTGCAATATCTGGTATGAGAAATAGTTTTTCTCGTTCACAGCATGCCGGCATCGCTCGATGCATTGCCGATCAGCAGCAGCATTTTCGAACGTGCATCCTCACCGTCTCCTCGCATGATCGCGTCGAAAACGGCGTCATGGTCGGGCATCGGATCGCGCGACTCCTGGCGCTCATCGCGCGCAAAGCGCGTGGTCCAGGCAACTACCGCCGTGACCGATGTCGCGAGCGTGATGAGGGATTCATTGCGGGTTGCGAGCAGGATCTGGCGGTGAAAATTCTGGTCGGCTGCGCGTCCCTCCATCGTCTGGAGTCCGCAGCGCCGCATTTCCTCGAGCGCATGACCCATGCGTGAAATGTCCTGCGTATCACGGCGGAGCGCTGCAAACTGGGCCGCGGCCGGCTCCACCACGATACGCAATTCGAAGATGTCGCGGAGAAACTCGGGCGTGGGTCCGGCTTCGAACATCCATGCAAGAACGTCCAGGTCCAGCATGTTCCAGCGAAGCCGGTCGTTGATGCGCGTGCCGCTCTTCGTCCGGCTATGGACCAGCCCCTTGGCTGACAGGACGCGGACCGCCTCACGATAGGCGGTCCGCGAGATGCCCTGTTCGGCGCTATAGCGCTCCTCGCCTGGCAATATGTCTCCCGGCTGATAGCGGCCGCCCACGATGGCGATGCCCAGGTCATGCGCGATCCTGTCGTGCACGGCGCGCTGGGGCTGGCTGGCGGGGCGGGACAGTGGGTGCTCATCTGCTTGCGTCATAGGTTCTCGTCCGATTTGCGGCTGCGATCGTCAAGCCAGATCCGACATTTGCCAGAACTGGTATGAGGAAAAGTGGAGAATTTTCGACATGTCCCTATTACTCCGTCAAAATATCGCTTGAAACCACCTTTAATTCGCATAATCTAGTATGAGAAATAAAAATGACTCGGAGGGATTGCTGTGATGAAAGGCGCTATGAAGCTGTCCATCTCATTGGTCGCGTTGCTGGCGGCGCAAGAGGCCGTGGCACAGGGTGATGCGGAGGCGAGCGGGACGGGCGTGAGCGATGTCGACATCATCGTCACCGGCATGCGAGCCAGCCTTTCGTCGGCACAAAACATCAAGCGTAATGCGCAGCAGTTGGTGGATTCCGTCGTTGCCGAGGATATCGGCAAGCTACCCGACAACAATGTGGTCGAGGCGCTTCAGCGCGTGCCCGGCATCCAGGTTTCGCCCCGCGCGCGCGGCGAATCCGCGACCGTGCTGATCCGTGGCCTTCCCGACGTCGTGACATTGGTCAACGGCCGCAACATCTTCAGTACCACCGGCCGTTCCCTGTCGCTGGCCGATGTGCCGGCAGACCTGGTTGCCGGCGTCGACGTCTACAAATCGCGTTCCGCCGATCAACTGGAAGGCGGCATTGCCGGGCTCATCAACGTGCGCACCCGCCGGCCCTTCGACTTCAAGGGGCTGGAAGTCGCGCTGGCCGGACGCGAAGTCTATAGCGAGCAGCCCGATACGATCGATCCCTATGCCAGCGCGCTCATCAGCAATCGCTGGTCGACCGGCATCGGCGAGATTGGCGCATTGGTGAGCGTCTCCTACCACAAGACCCGCTATCGCGACTTCACGGTCTATAGCGGCGGATATTTCGGCTATAATCTCGACAATAGCCGCGCGCCCTACACCCCAGGCGTCCCGCTCGACCCGCGCGGTAACGGCGCAAATGACCCTGCCGTGTTTCGGACCGACGTTATCGGTGCCTTCGATCGGATCGGCACCCGGACCCGCCCGGCCGTCAATGCCACGCTGCAATGGGCGCCGGATGATCGCCTGACCATTCATGCCGACGGCCTTTTCTACGGCTATCGCGAACGCGGCAACGGCAATCAGAATTTCACGTCGATGAACGGCACATTGCGCTCGCCGCTCGCATTCGTGGGCGATACCAAGCTGGTAGAATCGCTCAGCATCAGCGGCGGGCGTGTCGCCAATTTCGGCACGGCCTACCGAAACAAGGCGGATCGCTGGCAAGGGGCGATCGGTGCGGATTGGGAGGCCAACGACTGGAAGGCCGCGACGGAACTGTCCTACACAAGGTCTAAGGCCACCGATGTCGGCAATAATCTGGACGTCGACTTCATCGCGTCCCGCACCGATGCCGTCTTCAATGATGGATCGGGCACCCCCTATTTCTCCCTACCCAATGACGACATTGCCGATCCGGACCGCTATTATCTGTCTCGCCTGTCCACCACGCGCACGATCGGCGACGGCAGGGAATGGGCCTGGCGGGGCGATCTCTCCTACCGCGCGCCTTTCCTGATCTTTTCCGGGCTGGATACGGGCCTTCGGATCAGCCAGCGCGATGCGCAGTCGGACAGTTTCACCCAGACCGTGAATTGCGGTCCGGCGGTTTCGGTCAAATGCTATGCTGTCAAGGCGGACAGCCTGCCGGGGCTGATGACGGTGACACCTGGCGGATTCGATACGGGAACCGGCAAGTTCGTGGAGCAATGGGCAACGCCGGGCACCGACTATCTGCTGAACAATATCGGATCGCTGCGGCAATTATTCGGTCTCGCGCCCGGCGATCCGGCTTTCCAGGATACCCAGCATTTCGACATCAAGGAGAAAAACCAGGCCGGCTATGGCCAGGCCAATATCGAGGTCGGACAACTGGACGGGCAGGTCGGCGTGCGCGTGATCCGCACCGACATCAAATCCAATGCCTTCCTGGTTCTGCGCGGCGCCACCTCACCCGTCACGATCCGGAACAAGAGCACGGATGTGTTGCCCAGCCTGGCGCTGCGCTACAAGCTAAAGGACAATCTCTTCCTGCGCTTCGCTGCCAGCAAGACGATCACGCGCCCGAGCTTCACACAGCTCAATCCGGCGCTCACTTTGACGCCACCGGTACCCGGTCAGCAACCGTTCGGCCGGGGAACGAGCGGCAACGCCGATCTGAAACCGATCCGCTCCGACAATTACGACCTGTCGCTCGAATGGTATATCGACCGTTCCAGCTCGATCACCGCCACGATCTTCCGTCGCGACGTCAAGGGCTTCATCCAGTCGGTTACCAGCAATTTCGACATCGATTATCTGGGCGCCGACAATGGCGTCTATCAGATCACCCGCCCGGAAAATTCCGGTTCGGGACGCCTGCAGGGAATTGAGGGCGGCTTCACCTTCTTCCCCAAGGGACTGCCCCAGTGGCTGGACGGCATCGGCATCAGCGCCAACGGCACCTATATCGATGGCAACAACAAGGCGCTCTCGCCGCTGCCCGGCGTCACCGGCTATATGGACATCCCCTTCCAGAATGTGTCCAAATATTCCGGCACCGCCACCTTCATCTATGAAAAGGGCGGCTTTTCCGGGCGGGCCTCCTATGTCTGGCGCGACAAATATAATGCCGGCCTGCATTTTACCGGGGTCAATCCCAGTTTCATCACGAACGGCGCGATCAGCAATCTGGACCTGTCTTTGTCCTACGAGATCAATCCCCAGTTTACGGTCGTGTTCGACGCGACCAACATTCTGAAAAATCTCTATCAAACCTCGTTCAACGACCCCAATCTCTATCCGCGCGATACCGTTCTCTACACGCGCACCTTCGCCCTTGGTTTCCGGGCAAAGCTTTGAACAAGCCCATATCGAGAGGATGTTCCATGACCATTTCCCGAGTGATCGCGTCCCTGTCGGTGCTGCTGGCGCTGCCGCAACTGGCCCATGCCCAGACAGCGCCGGCCCGGCAGGTCGCGATCAGCGTGGACGCGGCCAAGCCAGCAGGCAAGCTGCCGCCCGTCTGGCGCTTCTTCGGCGCGGACGAGCCCAATTATGCGACCATGAAGGACGGCCGGAAATTGCTGGTCGAACTGGGCGAACTGAAGAAGGGTGAGATCTATTTCCGTGCCCATAACCTGTTGAGCAGCGGCGATGGCACCGCCGCCTTCAAATGGGGCAGCAGCAACGCCTATACCGAAACCAGGGACGGCAAGCCGGTCTATGACTGGAAAGTCGTGGACGGCATCATCGACACCTATCTGGCACGCGGCGTTCGGCCCTATCTGCAGATCGGCTTCATGCCCGAAGCCATGTCAGCCGCGCCGGCCGGCACGCCCTATCAGCATAGCTGGCGGCCCGGGTTCGATTACAAGCTGATCGCGACCGGCTGGACCTATCCCCCCAAGGATTACGAGAAATGGGCGGAACTGGTCTATCAATGGACGCTCCACAATATCGAGAAATACGGCAAGGCCGAGGTCGAGAAATGGTATTTCGAGGTCTGGAACGAGCCGAACTCGCCCTTCTACTGGACCGCTTCGCCAGAGGAATTCTACAAGCTGCATGACTATGCGATCAGCGCGGTGCGCCGCGCGCTGCCAACCGCGCGGGTCGGTGGTCCGGACGTTGCGGGCGCTGGCGGCGCTTTCATGGACGGCTTCCTGAAGCATGTGTCGTCCGGCAAGAATTATGTGACCGGCCAGACCGGGACGCCCACCGACTTCCTGTCCTTCCATGCCAAGGGCCGGCCGGAATTTGTCGATGGCCATGTCCGCATGGGGATCGCGACCCATTTGCGGGAAGCGGATCGCGGCTTTACCAAAGTGCTGTCGATCCCGTCGCTGGCCGGGAAGCCGGTGGTGATCGGCGAAAGCGATCCCGAAGGCTGCGCGGCCTGTCCGGGACCGCAAAACGACTATCGCAATGGCACCATGTATTCGAGCTACACCGCCGCCAGCTTCGCGCGCATCTGGGAATTGGCGGAACGGAGAAAGGTCAATCTGGAAGGTGTCCTGTCCTGGTCGTTCGAGTTCGAGGATCAGCCCTGGTTCGCAGGTTATCGCCAGCTCTCGACCAATGGCGTCGACTTGCCGGTTCTCAATGTCTTCCGCATGTTTGCGCAGCTTGGCGAAACGAAGCTCTCAACCGTCAACAGCGCGCAGATCCCGCTCGATCAGGCGATGACGAAGGGCATCCAGGGTGATGCCGATATTGGGTCGATCGCCACCCGCGCAGCGGACGGCAAGGTCGCCTTGCTACTCTGGCATTATCATGACGATGATGTCGCTGGGCCGGATGCGCAGCTGAAGATCGGCTTGAAGGGACTGAAGGCTGCGCCGTCCTCGGCGACGCTGTGGCGAGTGGATGGCGATCATGCCAATGCCTTTGCCGCCTGGAAGAAGATGGGCTCGCCCCAGTCGCCCGATCAGGATCAATATGCGCAGTTGGAGGCCGCGTCGGTCATGAAGGCGGAGACGGTCGCTGTCGCCGGCCCACGTGGCGCGGCCAGCATCGATCTTGCGCTTCCGCGCCAGGGTGTCGCCCTGCTGATCCTGGACGCGCAATAGGATGGCCGTTGTGGCCGCATCGGAGCCGTACCGGGAACGCTGGGCGATTGCGGCGATGATCACCGTCGCCATCGCCATCTCCTACCTTGATCGCCAGACGCTTCCCTGGGCGATCAAATATATCGAAGCCGACATCCCCATCGGCAACCAGACCAAGGCCGTTCTCGATTCCGCCTTCCTCGCCACCTACGGCCTCATGTATCTGGGTGGCGGCTGGCTGCTGGATCGAGTGGGAACGCGGCGCGGCTTTCTGGCGATCATGATCTTCTGGTCGCTGGCCTGCGCCAGCCATGGCGTGGCGGGCGGCATCGCCGCGCTGGTGGTCAGCCGGCTGCTGCTCGGCATAGGGGAGGGCGGGGGCTTCCCCGCCGCCACCCGCGCCATTGCCGAATGGTTTCCGCCTGAACGCCGCGCGGCCGCCATGGGCCTCGTCAATGCCGGGACGGCAGTGGGCGCCGTCGTCGCACCGCCCTTGATCGCGGGCATTCTAGCCTACGGGCACTGGTTCGATCTGGCGAGCTGGCGGTGGGTTTTCTTCATCACCGGCGGGTTCGGCCTCGCCTGGGCGCTCTGGTGGTTCCTGACCTATCGCACGCCCGCCGGGGACGTCGTCTCCGCAGGCGAGGACGCCGGACTGGCGCCGACCGTGGCCATGCTCCTTGCCCGCCGTGAAGTGCGTGGCCTTGTCGGCGCCAAGTTCCTGAGCGACGGCGCCTGGTATTTCTACCTCTTCTGGCTGCCCAAATATCTGTTCGAGGCGCATGGCTTCGACCTGAAACAGGCGGCGACCATCGGCTGGATTCCCTATGCGGCATCGGGTGTCGGCAGTCTGTGCGGTGGCTGGCTCTCCAGCCGCCTTCTTTCCGCCGGCCGTTCGGTCGATGCCGCCCGCAAGATCGCTCTGGGCCTGAGCGCCGCCTGCATGCCCAGGGTCATGCTGGCGCCCGCGACTGCCTCGGTCGCAGCGGTCATTGGCATCTTCAGCCTCGCCTTCTTCGGGCAGCAAAGCTGGTCGACCCTCGTCATGACCCTGCCGACCGACCTTGCGCCGCGCAGCGCCCTGGGACGTCTTGCCGGGCTGGTCGGCCTTGGTGGCGCCTTTGGTGGCATCGTCATGGGTCAGGCGGCTGGCTGGGCACTCGACGCCGGGCTTGGCTACGCGCCGGTGCTGACCGTTGCTGCCACCCTGCACCTGATCGCCTTTGCGCTGATCTGCCGCTCGATTCCTCGCATTTCGCCTCTCAGCTTCACTCGAAAGGTCGTCCCTTGAAAATCACCGAAATCCGCACCCGCGTCGTCCAGTGGGAAGGCGAAACCGTGCCGCTGCCGCCGCACTTCTGCACCAATCCCATGGATATGGTGTCGCCAATGCTGTCGCCCGAAACCATGGGCACCTTCACCTTCCATGGCTGGCTGATTGTCGAAATCTTCACCGACCAGGGGCTGGTCGGGATCGGCAATGCCGCGCTCGCGCCGTTCGTGACCAAGCAACTGATCGACCAGTATCTTGCCCCCTTGTTGATCCGCCAGGATCCGTGGGACAGCGAGTTTCTGTGGCAGCATATGTATCGCAAGACCATGGCGTTCGGGCGCAAGGGCGTGGCGCTGGTTGCGATTTCCGCGCTCGACATCGCGATCTGGGATCTGATGGGTAAGGCGGCGCAACAGCCCGTCTTCCGCCTGCTGGGCGGCCGGACCAAGGCAAAGATTCCGGTCTATGCCAGCCGCCTCTACTCGATCCCGCTCGACGAACTGGCGCAGGAAGCCGCCGCCTACAAGGCGCAGGGCTACAAGGCGATGAAGCTGCGTTTCGGCTGGGGGCCGATCGACGGGGCGGAGGGCATGGCACGCAATGTCGAACTGATCCGCACCGTGCGCGAAACGGTGGGTGACGAAATCGACATCATGGCGGACGCCTATATGGGCTGGAGCCTCGACTATGCGAAGCGCATGATGCGCCTCATCGAACCCTTCAACCTGCGCTGGCTGGAGGAGGCGATCATCCCCGACGATATCAATGGCTATCATGAACTGCGCCGGTTCGGCACGACGCCGATCGCGGCGGGCGAGCATGAATTTACCAGCTATGGCTTCCGCCAGATGATCGAGGCGAAATCGCTCGACTACTTCCAGTTCGACACCAACCGCGTCGGCGGCATCACCGCCGCGCGAAAGATACAGGCGCTCGCCGAGGCCTATTCCATCCCCGTCGTCCCCCATGCCGGCCAGATGCACAATTATCATGTGGTGATGGCGAGCCTCAACAGCCCCATCGCCGAATATTTCCCGATGGTCGATGTGGAGGTGGGCAACGAGCTCTTCTGGTACATCTTCAAGGGCGAGCCCCAGGCGGTCGATGGTCATATCGATCTCGACGATAATCTCCCGGGTCTGGGGCTCGAAATCGACGAAGCTGCACTCTCGCGTTTCAAGGTGATCGGATGATGAAGATAGCAATATTGGGGCTGGGCATCATGGGGGGCGGCATGGCGCGCCAGTTGCTGGCGGCCGACTTCGACCTGACTATGTGGAACCGCAGCGCAGACAAGGCCGAGGCGTTGCGCGCGGCTGGCGGACGCTTGGCTGCGACGCCGGCGGATGCGGTGCAACATGCCGACATCGTCATCGCCATGCTGGCCAATGACGATGTGTCGAAAACCGTTTGGACCGGCGAGGATGGCGCACTTGCCGCCATGAAGGCCGGCGCGATCGCGATCGAATCCAGCACCCTGACCGGCGACTGGGTATGCGACCTTGCCCGCCAAGCGGTCGCCCGAGGCGTGCGCTTCCTGGAAGCGCCGGTGACCGGCAGCCGGGATCAGGCGGCACAGGGTACGCTCCGCTTCCTCGTCGGCGGTGACGCGGAGGCGATCGCAGTCGCTCGCCCAGCCTTCGATGCCATGGGCGGGGCGCTTGTCCATCTCGGACCTGTCGGCAGCGCCGCTACGATCAAGCTTGCCAATAATTACCTGTGCGGCGTGCAGGCGGCCAGCCTGGCCGAAGTCATCGCCCTGTTCGAGAAACATGGACTGGACATCGAGCAGGCCATGTCCATCCTCTTTGACGGTGCCCCCGCCAGTCCGATGGTGAAGGGCGTGGGCCGTCGAATGCTCGATCGCGATTATGCCCCGCATTTCGTGGTCCCGTTGATGGCAAAGGATCTGGGCTATGCGGCGCAGGCGCTGGCTGATGTAGGGATTGTTTCCGCCATTGCGCAGGCCGCACGGCAGCGCTTCATCGACGCGGATCTGGTTGGCGAAGGTGACCGCGACATCGCCGCGATCGTGGAGCCGCTCAGAAAGGCGTGAGACGCGCAGGATTGGGAGAGGGGTAATGAAGAAGCGTTTGTTGGTGTCCATCGCGCTGCTTGCAGCGACGATCCTGACGTCCGGTGGACAGGTGACGGCGCAGGAAACCGCGATGCCCGCCGCGACCGTTACGCTGCATGCAGACAAGCCTGGAGCGAGGGTCGATCGTCGGATCTTCAGCCAATTTGCCGAACATCTGGGTTATGGCATTTATGGCGGTATCTGGGTCGGGCCGGAATCGAAAATCCCGAACACGCGCGGCTATCGCAATGATGTCGTCGCGGCGCTCAAGACATTGTCGGTGCCCCTGGTCCGCTGGCCGGGAGGCTGCTTTGCCGACGAATATCATTGGCGCGAGGGGGTCGGCCCGCGCGGCAAGCGTCCGGTCAAGATCAACACCCATTGGGGCGGCGTTGCTGAACCCAACAGCTTTGGCACGCACGAGTTCATGGATTTCGCCGAACTGATCGGTGCGGAAGCCTATGTGTCGGGCAATGTCGGTAATGGATCGCCGGCGGAAATGGCGGAGTGGGTGGAATATATGACCGCACCGGCCGGTACGCTGGCGCAGGAGCGCGCCAAGAACGGCCGCAAGGAGCCTTGGAAACTTCCCATGTTCGGCATCGGGAACGAGCTATGGGGGTGCGGCGGCAACATGCGCGCCGAATATGCGGCTGACATCACACGCCGTTACGCAACTTTCGTGAAGGCGCCATATGGCGTGAAAATCCTCAAGATCGCCAGCGGGGCAAACAGCCGCGACTATGATTGGACCGATGTGATGATGCGCGTTGCAGGCAAGTCGATCGATGGCATCGGCCTGCATTATTACACCCATCCCATGCGCGGCAAGGTGAAGGGATCGGCGACCCAATTCACCGAAACGGACTATGCCCGCACGCTTGCCAGCACCCTGGTCATGGAGGAACTGCTGGAAAAGCATGGCGCGATCATGGACAAATATGATCCCGAAAAGCGCGTCAACCTGGCGGTGGACGAATGGGGCATCTGGACCGATGTTGAACCCGGCACCAATCCCGGATTCCTCTATCAGCAGAATAGTATGCGCGATGCGATCATCGCCGCGCTCAACATCAACCTGTTCGCCCGCCATGCCGACCGGGTGCGCATGACCAACATCGCCCAGATGGTGAATGTGCTCCAGGCCATGATCCTGACCCGCGACGACAAGATGGTGCTGACGCCCACCTATCATGTGTTCGACATGTACAAGCCCTTCCAGGATGCGACCTTCCTGCCCTTGGAATTGGCATCCCCCTGGTACAGCAGGGATCAATGGGCGATGCCTGCGCTCAGCGCAGCGGCGGTGCGCGACAGCGCAGGCATTGTGCATATCGCCCTTACCAACACCGACCCCAATCGACCGATGACAGTGACCGCGAAACTGGAGGGGGTAACCGCCTCTATGGTCGAGGGGCGTATCCTGACCGCGCCGAGTGTCCAGTCGCACAATGATTTCGGATCGCCCGATGTGGTGAGGCCTGTCCCGTTCAGTGGCGCGACCCTCTCGCAAGGCGCTCTGACCGTGACATTGCCCGAGCACAGTGTGGTGATGCTCACGCTGGGGCAGGTCACGCGCAATTGATGTCGCCGTGTCCTTTGCGATTATTGCTTATTTATCAAAAATTCACTGATTGTATTGGTGGAGTGGTGGAATTAATAGCCGAGAAAAAATCTGTTAAAATCAAATATAATATTTCAGATATATTCAACTGCAGCCACGACAATTTATACGTACATCTCTGACAGCCATAAAATTAAAATGTTTTAAAGTTCTGAATTTATCTTTCTGTAATGTTCGTGAGGTGCGTAAAAATATTTGAAGCCTGTCATATTTTTCTGTCGATGGGATCTTTATTTTTGGCGTCTCCGCCTCTGGCAGACCACGCCCTATGGCGCCCTGGCGCCTTCGAGACGGCTTTGCCTAACTCGTCCCATATAGGTCGGTCGCTGACGCATTGCAGCCTTTTGGGCTGCTGGCTGCTGCCAGCGCGGCTGCACCGGCTCCTTCTCTTGCGTTGCGGCCCTGCGGGTGCAGCCCGCCTTATGGGCACGGGCCTGCCGTGCGGCTCCTTGCCGCCCATCCCCGCCATTCCGGCGGCCGGTGCTGGAGAGGCAGGAGAAAGGACATGGGTACGGGTAATGGATCGCTCTATGACGATGTGACGCAGCATATCATCGCACAGCTGGAAGAGGGACGGCTGCCATGGGTGCAGCCCTGGGACACGAGCCTCACTGTCACGGGGCTTCTCCGCAATGCGGCAACGGGCCGCTGCTATTCAGGCATCAATATCCTGATCCTGTTGGACCGTCTGTCGAGCGGGGCTATGGCGCGCAGCGCTGGATCGCCTATCGGCAGGCGCAGGCGCTGGGCGGCAATGTCCGCAAGGGCGAGGTAGGGACCAGCGTCTGCTATGCCGACCGTTTCACGCCGAAGGATGAGCAGGAGAAGGCGGCGAGGGCCAAGAAACTTGGCGACTTCCAGAGAAATCTGTTGATCCACCATGGATGAAACGGGATGAGACTCATCATGCGTCTCTTGCTGATTGAGGACAATAGTCGACTGGCCGGATTGCTGATTGCCGGCCTCGAGCGGCGGGGGTTCCATTGCGACCATGCCGAAACGCTGATCATTGCGACAGAGGCCGTCGCAGCGGAAGTTCATGATGTACTGATCGTCGATCGCGGCCTGCCTGATGGCGACGGCATTGCCTGGCTGCGCGACATCAGGCGGCAGGGGCATATGCAGCCGGCCCTGATCCTGACGGCGCGTGACGCCCTTGAGGACCGGATCACCGGCCTCGACGCCGGCGCCGACGATTATGTGGTAAAGCCCGCCGAGGTGGACGAGATCGCTGCCCGCATCCGTGCGCTGATGCGCCGTCCGGGGCCGCGTGCCCAGACCGAATTGCGCTTCGGGCCGCTGCTGGTCGATTCGGCGCGGCGCATGACACTGTGCGCAGGGCAGGCGATCGATCTGTCGCGCCGTGAGACCGATCTGCTGGAACTGCTGCTGCGCCAGGCCGGCGCCGTGGTCCGGCGCGAGAGCATCGAAAGCGCGCTCTATTCCTTTGCCGAGCCGGTCACCCCCAATGCTGTCGAGGCCACGGTGTCGCGCCTGCGCCGCAAGCTGGAGGAAGCGGGCGCGCGTGGCATGCTCCATACCGTGCGCGGCGTCGGCTATATGCTGCGGGAGCCGGCGGCATGAGCCAGCGTCGCTCGATTGCCCGTCGGCTCTTCATCGGCCTATCGATCGTGGGCTTCATCGGCACCACGCTGCTGCTCGTCTTCATCATCAACGAACATAGGCAAAGCTTCACCGCGCTGGGCGACCCGGCGGCCGCCCGCCATGCCTTCCGCGAATTGTTCGAGCATGTCATCCTGCCGATCCTGGTGCTGATCATCCCGATGGGCATGGCCAGCCTGATCGTGATCCGAAAGGCGCTGGCGCCATTGGGGGAGGCGGTCGCCCAGTTGCAGGTGGCCGAACGTCATCAGCGCGGGGTGCTGATCGATCATGCCGCCTTCCCGACCGAGGCGGTGCCCTTCGCCCAGGCGGTCAATCGCCTGCTCGGCCAGCTCGACCAGGCAGCGCGTGACCATGAGGCGTTCGCCGCCGATGTCGCGCATGAACTGCGCACGCCGCTCGCCGTGCTGGCGCTGGAACTGGACGGGCTCGACCATCCCGATGCGCCGCGTCTGCGCGCCGAGGTGATCGCGATGCGCCGGCTGATCGACCAGTTGATGCTGCTCGCGCGGGTCGAGGCGCAGAGCGTGGCCCAGTCGATCCGCGACGGCGTCCGGCTGGAGGATGTCGGCGCCGACATCGTCAGCCTGATGGCGCCCGGCGCGATTGCTGCCGACAAGAGCCTGTCGCTGACCCGCGTCGGCGATGTCGCGCCGATCATGGGGCAGCGCGAGACGGTCGCGGCGGCGCTGCGCAACCTTGTCGAAAATGCGCTGCGGGTGACGCCGGCGGGTGGCGCCGTCACCGTGATCGCCGGTCCCGGCCCGCGCTTGCGGGTGAAGGACGGCGGCACCGGCCTCACGCCCGAGCGGCTGGCCGAACTGGTCCAGCGCCATCGCCGCGCGGATCATGCCAGCAGCGAAGGCGCCGGGCTGGGGCTGGCGATCGTCGCCCGCATCATGGCCGCGCATGGCGGCACCCTTTCCAGCACGGCCGATGCACAGGAACTGGTGCTGGATTTCGCGCCACCGCGTTGATCGTCCGAAAACCGCTCGTCAGGGTCTCGTCAGTTTGATCCCATAGGGCTGGGGCCATGGTCCCGCTATTCCGATTCGTGCGCCTGCCCGGCGCTCTCGCCCTCCTGACGCTTGCCGCCTGTTCGGGGGAGCAGGCCGCGCCCGCCAATGACAGCGCTGCGGCGCAGCCGGCGGACGGATCGATCCCGCTGACGGCGGACAATATCGCCCGGCTCGGTCTGAAATTCGGCGCGGCCATCGCTGCCACCGAAGCGCCGATCGCCGTCGTGCCCGCGCTGATCGCGCCGCCGCCCAACGCCCGTGTCGCTGTCGCCGCCACCTTCCCCGGCATCGTCACCCGCATTCTGGTGGTCGAGGGCGAGGAAGTGCGGCGCGGCCAGCCGCTGGCGATCGTCTCCAGCCGCGATGTCCTGTCCATGGGCGCGGACCTCAATCGCGCGAGCGCAAGGCTGGGCGTGGCGCAGTCGAGCGCCAGCCGCCTGTCGCAACTGGAACGCGAAGGCATCATCGCCGGCGCCCGCGCGGACGAGGCCCGCGCCGTGCTGGGCGAGGCCCGCGCCGACGTGTCGGAAAAGAGCCGCATCCTGACGATGGTGAACGGATCGGGCGCCAGTGGCACCTACACGCTGACCGCGCCGATCGCCGGTCGCGTGACCAGCGCCGCCATCCACGCCGGCAGCGTCGTCGACGGCACCACCGCCCCCTATGTGATCGATGCGGCCGGCCAATATGAGGCGCAGGCGCAATTGCCCGAGCGGCTGGCGGGCCAGGTGAAGCCCGGCATGACCGTGGCGCTGGGCGATGATCTGCGCGGCACGGTGACGGCGGTCGGATCGACCATCGATCCCGCCACCCGGTCGGTAACATTGAAGGCCAGGCTGCCGGCCGGCCCCGGCGCCATGGCCGGCCGCGCCACCAGCCTGTCGATCTTCGGCCCGGCACCGACCGGTGCCGCCATGGTGCCCGCCGCCGCCGTCACGACGCTGCCCGGCGGCGACACATTATTCGTGCGCACCCGCGCCGGCGTCGTGGCACGCCCGGTCAAGGCTGGCGGCAAGGATGGCAATCATGTCCTGATCCTCTCCGGCGTGAAACCGGGCGAACAGGTCGTCGTCGCCGGCACCAGCGCGCTCAAGTCGCTGGCGATGGGCGAGTAAGGCCGGATGCTCAAATCGCTCGCCGCCTGGGCGCTCTCCTATCGCCTGATCGTCATCGCGCTTGCCCTGCTGACCGCCGTGCTGGGGGCCTGGGCCTTCGTCAACCTGCCGGTCGATGCCTATCCCAACATCGCCCAGACCCAGGTGAAGGTGATCCTCAAGGCCCCCGGCATGACGCCGGAGGAGGTGGAAAGCCGCGTCATCACCCCGATCGAGATGGAGATGCTGGGCATTCCGGGGCAGGCGATCCTGCGTTCCTCGGCCAAATATGCGATCGCCGACATCACCATCGATTTCGTCGACGGCACCGACATCTACTGGGCGCGCCAACAGGTCGCCGAACGACTGTCGGGCGTGATGGGTGATCTGCCGCCGGCGGTATCGGGCGGTATGGCGCCGATCTCGACCCCCTTGTCCGATATCTTCATGTTCACGATCGAAGGGCCTTTGAGCCTGGAGGAAAAGCGCACCCTGCTCGACTGGACGATCCGGCCGGCACTGCGCACCGTGCCGGGCGTCGCCGACGTCAATGCGCTGGGCGGCTATGTCCGCACCTTCGAAGTGCGCCCCGATCCGATCGCGCTCGCCAGCGCGGGCCTCGGCATCGCCGATCTTCAGGAAGCAATCGAGCGCGGCAACCGCAATGACGGCGCCGGCCGCCTGTCCCAGGGCGAGGAATCGCTGATCGTCCGGGCCGTCGGCGCGATCCGGTCGGAGGCGGACCTCCAGTCGATGGTCATCGCCACGCGCAATGGCCGCATTGTCCGCATGGGCGACGTCGCCACCGTCGGCACCGGCAGCCTGACCCGCTATGGCGCGGTCACCGCCAATGGTAAGGGCGAGGCGGTGCAGGGGCTGGTGATCGCGCTGCGCGGTGCCGATGCCCGCGCCGTGGTCGATGGCGTCAAGGCGCGCGTCGCTGAACTGGAAAAGACCTTGCCACAGGGCACCACGATCGCCGTCTTCTATGATCGCTCCGACTTGATCGGCCGCGCCGTCGGCACGGTCGAAAAGGCGCTGATCGAGGCGACCATATTGGTCATCATCCTGCTGATCCTGTTCCTGGGCGACTGGCGCGCGGCGGCGATCGTGGCCGCCACCCTGCCGATGTCGGCGCTCGTCACCTTCCTGATGATGCGCGGCATGGGCCTGTCGGCCAACCTCATGAGCCTGGGCGGCTTGGCCATCGCCATCGGCATGCTGGTCGACGGCGCGGTCGTCGTGGTCGAGAATATCGTCGAACGGCTCAATCATGCGAAGGATGACGGCCCGCCCCGGCTGCACCATGTCTACCGCGCCACCGGCGAAGTCGTGGTGCCGGTGTCGGCCGGCATCGTCATCATCGCGCTCGTCTTCCTGCCTCTGCTCTCGCTCGAAGGGCTGGAGGGTAAGCTGTTCGCCCCGGTTGCGCTCACCATCATCTTCGCGCTGGCGGGATCGCTGCTGATCGCGCTCACCCTGGTCCCGGTGCTGGCTTCGCTCGGCCTCAAGGCCGGCCATCATGGCGAACCCTGGATCATGCGCAAGCTGACGCCGCGCTATCGGGCGCTGCTCGACGGTGCCTTTGGCCGCAAACGGCTGGTCTATGGCCTGGCTGGGCTCGGCCTGGTGCTGGCGGGCCTGGCCTATGGCGCGGTCGGCAAGACCTTCATGCCGTCGATGGATGAAGGCTCGGTGATCGTCCAGACCGCCAAGCTGCCGACCATCAATCTCGACCAGTCGGTGCTGGGCGACACGGCGGTGCAGCAGTCGCTGATGAAGGATGTGCCCGAAATCGCGCAGATCATCGCCCGCGTCGGCACCGACGAGATCGGCCTCGACCCGATGAGCCCGAACGAGACCGACAGTTTCGTGGTGCTCAAACCCCAGAAGGAGTGGCGCGGCGACAAGGCATTCGTCGTCGATGAAATCCGCAAGTCGCTTGATCGGTTGCCCGGCATCGAGCCGACCTTCACCCAGCCGATCGAGATGCGCGTCTCGGAAATGCTGACTGGATCGCGCGGCGACCTTGCCGTCAAGATTTTCGGCCCGGACCTCGCCACCCTGTCGGACCTTGCCGGACAGGTGCAGAAGATATTGTCGAAGACGCGCGGCGCTTCGGAGGTGATGACGCTCGCCAACGACCATGTCGACTATCTCCAGCTCGATATCGATCGCGCCGCCGCCGGCCGTTTCGGCATGCCGATCGACCAGATGCAGGACACGCTGCGTGCCCAGATCGAGGGCGTGCATGCCGGCGTCGTCGCCGACGGGCAGAAGCGCGTGCCGATCCTGGTCAAGGGCGACGAGACGATCCGCAGCGACGCGACCCGCTTTGCCGACCTGCCGCTGCGCACGCCCGACGGCACCGTCGCGCGGGTCAGCGACATGGCGCGGGTCGAGCGCACCGAGGGGCCGGTCAAGCTCGACCATGAAAATGGCTCGCGCTACGCGCTGGTCCAGGCGTTCGTCTCCGGCCGCGATCTGGTCGGCTATGTCGATGAGGCGCGCGCCACCGTCGATCGCGAAATCAAGATGCCGGCTGGCTATCGCATGGTCTGGGGCGGCCAGTTCGAAAATCAGCAGCGCGCCTCCGCCCGGCTGATGCTGGTCATCCCGGCCGCGCTGCTGCTGATCCTGCTGGTGCTGCTCATGACCCTGCGCTCGATGCGCGCGTCGCTGCTGATCCTCGCCAACATCCCCTTCGCCATGGTCGGCGGCATCATCTCGCTCTGGGTATCGGGCCAATATCTCTCCGTGCCTGCCTCGGTCGGTTTCATCGCGCTGCTCGGCATCGCGGTGCTGAACGGCCTCGTCCTCGTCGCCTATTTCCGCCAGTTGCGCGAGGAGGGGCAGAGCATGGCCCAGGCCGTGCGACTGGGCGCGGAACGTCGGCTGCGCCCGGTGCTGATGACCGCCAGCATCACGGCCTTCGGCCTTGTCCCGCTGATGTTCGCGACCGGGCCGGGGTCGGAAATCCAGAAGCCGCTCGCCATCGTGGTGATCGGCGGGCTGGTCAGTTCGACCCTGCTGACCCTCATCCTCCTGCCCATTTTGTTCGAGCGCTTCGGTGAAGGCGCCACGGAAGCCCGATCATGACCGACATGTTGCTGACCTTCTATTGCGCCGCGATCGACCGCGACGGCGTGGCCGATGCCCTGCGCAGCCGCACCCCGGCGCCGCTCCATCTGCGCGACGAGCAGGTGCTGGGCTGCGATTTCGCCGATGCCGGCGCGGGCGAGCAGGTGCGCGGCGCGCTGCGCCGGGCGGCGATCGACCTGATCGTGCCGGCGGATGATATCGACCCGCTGGTCGTCGCCGTCACCGATGCGCGGCGGGGCCATCCGGTCCGCTGGCATGCCTGCCCGGTCGCGGCACGGGGGCGCATCGCATGATCCGTGCGCTTCTCCTGTCGGCCACCGCCCTCATTACCACGCCCGCCTGGGCCCAGCGCACCGACCTGCCGCCCGAACCCTTGGTGGTCGAAGCGCTTGATAGCCATCCCGCCGTGGCTGCGGCACAAGCGCGCGTGCGCTCGGCCGAGGCCGGCGCCGCCATGCTCCGCCGGGGTGCCCATGAATTTACTTTCCAGGGCACGGTCTCCCGTCGCTCGGCCGAGGGGGAGGGCGATTATGGCGAATATGACGTCAACCTCACCCGCCCGTTCCGCCTGCCCGGCAAGGCGTCGCTGGACCGCAAGGCCGGCGAACTGGGCGTCGAGGTGGCGCATAATCTGATGGAGGATGTGCGGCACCAGACCGCGCTCGCCTTTTCCGATCTCTGGCATGACTGGCTGGTCGCCAGTGCCCAGCATCGCACCGACCTCGATTCCGCTGCCAGCCTGACGCAGGACATGGTGGCCGTGCGCCGCCGTGCCCAGTTGCGTGACGCGTCGCTACTGGACGTCGACCAGGCTGAAGCCGCGCTGGCTCAGGCGCAAGCGCAGGCCGCGACCTCCCGCGCGGCGCGGGATGAGGCGCGGGTGAAGCTCGCCGCCGGCTTCCCCGGCCTTGCTCTGCCTGAAGAGGCGCCCTTGCTTGCCGATCCGGCCATGCCCGCCACGGCGCTGGAGGATCTGCGCAATCTGGTGATCGAGCGCAGCCATGAAATTCGCGCGTCGGAGCGAGACGCGCAGCGGCTGGCTATGGTCGCCCGCCGCGCCTCGGCCGATCGCATCGCCGATCCGTCATTCGGCGTGCGCGTCTTCAGCGAACGGGGCGGGCTGGAAAAGGGCGTCGGTCTGGTCGGCTCGATTCCGCTGGGCGGTGGCTATCGCCGCGCCGCGCATGACCAGGCAACCGCAGACGCCAGTGCTGCCGAACTGGAACTCGCTCGCGTGCGGCGCGAGATAGAGGCGACCGCCGCCGCCGATCTCAGCAATGTCCGCGCCCGCGAAGCGGTCTGGCGCAGTATGGAAAGCGCTGCCGCCAGCGCCGCCGCCGCCGCGACCCGGACGAAGAGAGGCTATGAGCTGGGCCAGATCGACCTCGCCGATACGCTGCTCGCCCGCCGCCAGGCGAACGAGACCCGGCGCCAGGAAATCGATGCACGCGCCACCCTGCTGCGCGCCATCCTGCGCATCCAGATCGACGCGCATGAGGTCTGGACGTCGCAGGAAGGGCATGAGGATTAAAGTCTACAATGGGCGCGAATCTGCCATCGACGACTGGCTGCGCAATCCCATGTTCTGGACGGTCTAGGATTTCGGCAAGTGGCAGAGGGCATCGTCATCATAATGTCATCGCGGTGCACCGTAGCCGGCCCGCCGCTCCTCCCCTGTGGAGCGGCCCTCCCTGAATTCTGGTCCCGCCGTGGAGATCTTTCCGGTGGGGTTACTTTTATCTGCATCTGATAGATTTTGGACCAGCGAATAATGGCGAACGATGGGACATTCTGCTCGGTCTGGTTCTGAGTGCAAAAATAGAAAACCGGACATTCGGATCGCATGTCTGTGTTCGCCACATCCGCCAACATTCCAGACATTGCGGGCCGGAATTGAGCCACCTGTTAGCTGCCTTCTGTTCATGATAACCTGATGCGGCTGGGACGAGCCTTCGATGGCTTTGTCGAGCATGCCGAGCGGGTCTCACCGACCTGCCTGGTACCGGCAAGAACCACATCGCCACGGCTCTACTCCCATAGCTGCCAACGGGAGCAGACGGACAATCGCTCCCATGGCAACCACTCGCGCCAACAGCCCTTAACGCCCAATCAACCCATTTATGAGCTCACGGCCCAATCTGCATGGCGAGCGGGCTTGTTGATCGCCGGTGTTCAGAAACGCTCGGGGACTTTGCCGATCGTCGGCGAATTGACCCGGAATTTTTCCCCGATTTCCGCTTCTCGCGACGGATTGAGTTGATTTCGCGCCCGAACAGAGCGGTCGATATCGCGGAACCGGCGCTGAAGGTGTAGCTTCATGGCAAGCGACGAGGGCAATCGGTCGCAAAATTCATACAGCCCTGCGCAAATGCGACGACCACTGACGGGTGAGTTCGAGTTTGCTTATGCGTGGGGTGTATATGCGGGTGGTGATTGCCAGCGAAATTCGACTGCTTGGCGAATGCGTCGCTCATTCCTTGATGACGCGCGATTCGGCGCTCGATGTCTTGCTGACGGGTACGATTGCGGATCTGAGCGACCTCATGGCGCGCGGCCTGCGGTTCGATGTTGCCATTCTGGATCTGACGCAGGGCGTGGATCTCGACGCCGTGCGCGCCTTTCATCGTCGCTATCCCGATCTGGCGTTGCTCGCCCTCGGCCTGGAGGAGCAGGAGCAGGCCGTAGTGGCGCATGGCAGTGCCGGCTTTGGCTGCTACGTGCGCCGGGAGGACGGGATCGAGCGGCTGTACGCCACGGTGCGCGATGCGATTGCAGGACGAATGACCTGCTCGCCGGAAATTGCCGGCTCGATCATGCGCGCCCTGTTTCGCGCTCCCGGATCGGCTAGCGCGGACCCGGGCCATGGCAGGAACGCGACGCTGACCACCCGCGAGGAGGAGGTCGCAAGGCATGTCGCCGATGCGCTGTCTAACAAGGAGATCGCGCTGCTGCTCGACCTGAGCGAGTCCACCGTCAAGCATCACGTTCATTCTATCCTTAGCAAGCTGGAACTGCCCACCCGCCGGCAGTTGATGCGGCGGACACGGATGTTCGACATGGTGACCGAGCCGACCCGTGCGTCGAGCTGAGGCCGACTTCGCAATCCACTGACTTAGCTTTTCTCGCCGGTCTTGCTCGCCCGCCGCCGAAAATCCTCGCGCAGTGCCGCCAGGCGATCGGGGAAGGCGGCGAGCTTGTCTTCCACGTCGACCCCAGCGGCGTTCAGCCGCTTCTGAACGTCAGACAGATTGCTTTGCGCGGTCCGGAGCTTCTCCGGGTCGCCGGACAGCGAGCCGAGAATTGCGCCGGGCAGCGCTTTGGCGAGGGCCAGAAGTGCCGGCAGGGCGTCGGCCGTGACGGCACTGTCCGGGGCGATCGGCGTATCGCGGGCCGTCTTGAGCGCGGCGCGAGTGTGGCCGATCTTGCGGTCGATGCGCTGACGGATGTCGGAGAGCGCGGCCCCGAATTCCTGTTTCGCCCATTCATGGGCCTGGGCTTCGGTGACTTCGAAGCTGGCGAGGCACGATTCGCTGCAGTGCGCCTCGCCTCCGTCAAAGCGCGTGATGCGGTAGCATCCATTACGCAAGGGCGCATCGGTGGGGATGATGAAGTGACGCTGGTCCTCCTCGTTGCGCCAGAGAATGTCGTTCATCTCTCCTGCCACAGCGCATCTCCCTTCACTCTCGCGCCGCGAGGTTGCGGACGATCTGTTCCTGTTTGTCGGTGTCGCTAATCTGCCAGCCAATGACGCCCAAATGATCGGCGGCTGCGATGACATAGTCACGGGGCGTGAGGTTCATCCGGATCGGCTGGCGGTTCTTGAAATGCACGCATTTCAGGCCAGCTACACCGTCATCCAGTCGGATCGCGGTGTAGCTGTCGGGCGTGACGCTGTCCAAGCGGCGCCATTCGGTCAGGCACTGGCCCATGCTCCTGTCCTGTTCGTCGTCGCGCTGGAATAGTTCCGGCAAGGAGGCGAGGGCGATCACGCCCTCGACAACGCCCGCGTCCGCGTCGCAACTCCAACGAAAGTCGAACCCGCCTGTGGCCGTATAGAGTTCGATCAGATCGGCCGGCAACATGTAGCCGCTGTCGTCAGTTTCCTCCCGAACGATGTCCTGCCAGTCGCGTATCTCATCCGATGGCATCACGCGGAAATCCTCGAATGTGACATGGAAGGAGGAACGCTGCGCCATTTCTTCGGCCATCGTCCGGATGTCGGTCAACGCCTCATGCAGGCGTTTGTCAGCAGCTTTCGTCATTTTGGCCACTTCGCCTTTTTCTCCGTGATCAGCAGCAGAACGGCGGCGACTCCTTCGCTCAGCTTGTCATCCGGATTGCCGCCCTTCGTTTTGTAGAATGCGGTCATCCTTGCGGTGAACGTTCCGGGGTCGGTGAAGGCTCCGCGTAGGTCGCGTTCCTCGTCCATCGCCATTGCGAACCGGATTGGCACGTTGCGCTTATACAGCGCGGTGCGGCGGAGTTCGTTGATGTCCGGCCGGGCACCGTCCTCCAGATCAGGTTTTTTCAGGTTGGCGTAATAGGGCTTGTACTCCTTTTCATCGGCCCACGCCTTGTCTCTGAAGCGCATGGCTCCCCATTGAACTGAAATGGACGCGGGAAAGTCGTTCATTCGGGGGTCTTCGCTATCATCATGATAGGTGACTGACGCGGTGTAATAGAGCACCTCGCCCCGGGCGACCGCCGTTTTCGCGTCGTCTTCGACGGCGATCTCCATCCGTGTATTGTCCCCGGTGCGCATGGGTGTGGTGTTCCATGGGTCGCCCGGGCCGTGCAGCTTTTCAGATAGGAGGTGCGCGGCGACCCATTGCGGGTTTCTCCCCGCAACGAGCGGCCAGCCACGTAGCTTGCCTCTCGGTTTGCTGCCGCTGCTGCCGTCTTTGCTGAGCGGTCGCGCCGTGACGGTGGTGGCCTGCCCTGATCCGCCATGAATCTTGGTTTTGGGCATTGGGATATCGTCAATCGCGATCTCGATGATCTGGAGTTCCGGCCAGAGCTTCTCCTGCCAGTCCTCGGTCTGCTGGTCCTTGGCCTTCACATCGTCGGGCTTGGCGTCGTTCTTCGCGATCGCCGCCTTGGTGGCCTTGGCGGCCTGTTCGGTCGCGTCGAGCTTCTGGCGCGCGCTTTTGATCGCATCGGACGCCCGCTTCTGGCGGTCTTCGATATCCTCCTTCGATCCCGGCCCCTTCGAGAGGTTGATCGCCTTGTTCTCATATTTTGTGAGCTTCGCGCGCACCGGCCCCTTTTGTCCGCTCGCCATCATCACTTCGACGCCGCCAGTTGTCTCGGCTATCCACATTTCGTGGCTTTCGTGCGGGCCGGCCCAGTGGGCGACCTCGCCAATCTTGCCGTCAAAGTCTTTTTTGTCGTCGTCCTTCTTATCCTTGTCCTTCTTCCCCCCGATCCCGAGGGCCGCCAGCAGCGCCTTGCCCTTCTCGATCAGCCAGTCGAACGCCTTCTCGATGATGCCGAGTATCCATTTCTGGAAGCTCTTGATCTGCTTGGCGACCGCCTTGGGCAGGTCGCCAAAGCCGAGATAGTCCGCGATGAAGCCCAACACCGGCGCGATCAGCATCGCCAGTCCCTTCTCCACGGCATTGGCGAAGCCCGCGACATTGCCCGCGATGATGTCCGCCAGACCGTTCACGATCGTCTCGATAAGCGTGAAGATGCGCGCGGCGTTCTCGAAAACCCATTTCAGCACCTTGTAGATCGCTTCGATCGCCTGAAGGATCGCGCCCGCCGGGTTGAACAGCAGGATCAGGCGTGCGGCCACCGCCTTCACGATGGCCGTCACCATATAGTCGACCGCCATCTGGATCACCTGGTCGAGGATCGACTGCGGGTCGAGTTTCTCCCGGATCATCTCGAAAATGCCTTCCGGCCCCTTGTCGATGAGTATTGAGACGAGCGACCAGACCTGCTCGATCAGCGCGACATTCTTCTCGCCGATCTTCTTGGCGATGATCTTGCGGATATTGGGCCAGGTGATGCCCATGATCTGGAGGAAGAAGGTGATGACGCTCTTAAGCGAGAAGTCCTTGGGAACCTGCGCGTCCTTGAGGTCGCCCAGCAGCCAGCCGAGGAAGCCCTTGATCATGTGGGTGGGGAAATTGTCGAAGAACTGGCTGAAGCCCTGGCCGATGCCCTTCAGGAGGTTGTTGGCGAAGTTCACCGGGTCGTCGATGATGTCGCGCACCACCTTCTTGATCTTCGCGACCACCGCCCAGAAGGCGGGCGGGGAAATGCCGAGCAGTTCCAGCAGCCCCTCGATGATGAACTTGACGGGATCGTCGACGAAGCGTTTGACGGCGTCCACGATGCGCCCGACGAGGCCGCCCGCCTTCTTGCGCAGTTCAGCGATCTCGGCGCGCACCTCGTCCACTGCCTGCGCCGCGCGCTGGCCCAGATCCTTGTTGAATGCGTCGCGGGTCTGGTGGACTTCCTGCCCCAGCTTGTCGAGCTGGGTGTCGAAGCCGGCCTGTTCCTTGGTCGCCCACTCCTTGAGCGAAGCGGGCAGCGCGTTGAAGATGACCGCGATCTCGTCGCGGGCCTGCTTGATGCGCGCCTCGCACGCCTTGATGATCGCGTCGACCTCCGTCGAGATTTCGCGCAGCTTCTTGATGACGCCGTCGGCGAAGTTCTTTTCCGCGCGGTCATAGCCCTCGGTCGCCCAGTCGGGCAGGCCGGTGAAATAGTCGGCGATCGCGGCGAGCGTGCTTTCGTGGCGCTTCTTGACCTGATCGGCGACGCCCTTGAGGTCCGCCTTGAAGGTCGTGGTGAGGTCAGCTTTGGCCGTCTCCCACTTGTTCATCGCGTTGGGGACAAGGTCTTTGAGAAGGCCCTGCACATCCTCCTTCGCGCTGGTGAAGGCGGCGCGGGCCTGCGTCCCCGCCTGTTCGCGCATCTGCGCCTCGGTGCCGACCATCGCGGTCTGGCGCTGCGTCGTCTTGCCGACAGTTCCGGCGCGATGGGCCGTAAGGGCGGCCAGCGCCCGGACCTGGAGCGCGCCCATGTCTTCATTGGCCTTGGCGAGCGCTTCCTTCTGCTGCGCGATGACCTTGGCGGGGTCTTCCTTTGCGGTCTGGTCCAGCTCGCCCTGCGCCTCGCGCGCCTCTGCGACCGGGCCGGACGGGACGAGCGCAGCCGCCGGCTTGTTCATGCCGGCGTCATCGGCCTTCTTGCGCGCCTCATCGGCGTCCTTGTCGAGCGACAGCTTGTCGGCGCCGACCGCATCGGGAACGGCCGCCTTTGCGCCGGGCGCGGCTGCGGGAGCAGCGGCGGGCTGCGGGGCGAGGGGCGGGGCGGGCGCGCCGGCCGCTGGCTCAGGCGGCTTGTCCAGCGGCCCGTAATTGTCGGTGACCTTCTTGCTCTGCGTCTCGACCGTGGAGTTGAGCGTCGCGCCCGCCGCCATCGCCTCCTTGGCGGGTTCGGCCTTGTCCAGCGCGTCCTCGTCCGGGGGGCGGCGACGACGGATGGCGTCTGCAATGTCGGTGCAGAGCTTCTCGATTTCCGGACTGGGCGCGGCGTGCATCTCCGCGATGAGTTGCGCGCGGGCTTCGGCGATGCGCTGCGCGTCCGGTTCGGTGACCGCCTTCTGCGCGTCGGCGACCTGCTTGTCGGCGGCGGGGAGCGCGCCTTGCGCCGCGGCCGCCCCGCCCGCGCGCTTCTGCACCCCTGCGATCCGGTCCATGGTGGCCTTGGACGGCTTGGTCGGCGGCTCCGGCATGTGGAGCGTGACGCCGCCCGCATCCTTGCCTTCCGCGCCGGCCGCCACGGGCGCTTCGCTCTCGGGGGCGGCCTCCCGCGCCTTGCCGGAGGCGCCGTCGGCGTCCTTCTTCGCCTTTGCGGCATGCGACCCTTTGGGTTGCGGAGCCTGATCATTGGATGCGTGGCGAGAGGGTGCGCCGGGCGTGGCGGCCGGCGCCTTGCCGCCGCCCGAGCGCGCTGCGATCAGCTTGCTGACGCCCGCCGCGCCGATCCGACTTTGCAACATGGCCGCCTGCGAGAGCGGAACCTGCGCGGCCTTTGGCGGCGCCTTCGCCGGCGTCGGCGGAGGCAGCGTCTTGGCGGGCTTGCGGACTGGCTCCACGCCGCGTCTCCCCTGGCGCCCGTGGACGTCAGGACGAGATGGGGTCGGGGATCAGCGCCGGGCGGACGAAGCGGCGCACGCCCTTGTGGCGCACCTGCCAGCCATTCCGCCCGTCATTCTCCACCCAGCGCACCTCGGCGAGCAGGACGCAGCAGCCACAGGAACAGGCGGAACCGCAGCCGCAATCCTCGGGACAGGCGGGATCATAATTGTGCTTGTCGTAACAGTCCGTCACGCGGTCGGGCAAGTTGTCGACTTCGATATCGCCGCTGCCGATCTCCCCTTCGCTCCCGCCTTCCTCATCGCCATGCTGATTGCTGAAATCCATGCAGCCGCAGGCGCAGGTCGGCGGATCGAAGGTCACTGAGATTTCGGTGTTGAGGCGCGCCCGCGTCGCCTGCGTGCGGTCGTCGAGGGAGTCGTCGCAGACGGTGGGGCGCGGGCGGCACTTGCCGTCCTTCGCGCAGGCCAGTACCCAGAATTGGGTGAAGCGCGGCGCGCCATTGGTTCCGGCCGGCGAGAGGACGCCGTCGCGTTCCTCCAGCTTGATCACGGCCGAGCCGGGCAGGTGGAGCGGGTCGCCGCAGCCATCCAGCGCAAGGCCGGGGGCGACGGTGACGATGAGGCCGCAATTCTCCTTGACGGAAACGGTGAGGCCGCACAGCACGCCGCAGCCGAACAGCGTGCGGAACAGCAGCCGGTTCAACTCGCGGGTATAGTCCACCGCGGCCGTCAGGTCGCTGTCCTGCAGTATGAGGCCGGGCGCGTAGAGCGGGCGTTCGAGGCTGCCGGGAACGATGGTCGCCAGCCGGTGGTCGCCGCCGCCGTGGCAGTTGCAGTCATGGGTCATTTCAAGCCTCCTGCGCTGGCGGCGTGGCCGCTCGCTGCGATGGGTCGTCCTGCTTCTTCACGTCCGGCGGACCTGCCGGCACATTGTCCCTGTCTCCGCCATCGGCCTCTCCGCCGTCAGGCTCCTCCGGCGACGGTTCGACGACGAAGCTGCTGAGGAAACGGCCGCCGGGCGCGCAGTCGTCGCTGGGGACGTAGCGGCCGCCGCCTGCGACCTTCTGGCCGAGCGCGTCGATGATGAAGGCGGTGCGCACCTCGATCTCGACCAGCGTCTCCTGCTCGAAGCCGGAGCTGTTGTCGGGATTGATCTCGCCGTTCCAGAAGCGGAAGCTGACCCGGGGACGGCAGGCGCGGGTGGTGCCGTCGGGATCGCCCGCGGTCTGCGGCGCGACGTCGATGGCGCGTACCGGCATCCGGCGCACCTCGCCCACATCCTCATTCTCGTCGCGCTGGATGAGGGTGATGGCGAAAATGTCCGCCGTTAGCGAGGCGGTCTGCACCGGCCCGGTGAAGCAGAGCCAGAAGTCGGTCGCGACCGGCTCGCCTTTGTAGCGCTTGGCCTTGGGGTTGCTGACTGGAGGCGGGGCCGAGAACTTCTTCGCGAAGGCGTTGAACGGCACGACGCGTCTGTCGTGCGGCAACCATTCGGCCCAGCCGACATCCTTGATGCGGGTGAGGTCGCAGCCGCGGATCAGGTCGAACAGGGTCGGGTTGGGGCTGGCGAGGCGGCGCGGATACCAGTTGTCGTCCACGCTCATGACATAGGGCTTGCCGCAATCAAAGCCGACGGTGACGCAGGCGAGCGGCACGCCGTCGTCGAGCGCGACGAGGAGCGGACCGAGGCGGTCCAGGCAGTCGATGCGGCACAGCCCCTTGTCGAGCCGGTCGAGGCTCCATTTCGCGAGCTGGCGATGCGTGCCGCGGTCGTTGATCCGGGCGATGGCGGGATCAGCGCCGGGGTCCGGCTCCGGCACGCTCCACCAGCGTTCGTCGACGGCGGGACAGTCGCCGCGCGGCCAGAACGGGTCGGGGCAGGGGGCGAGGCCGGACGGGCAGGCATCAATGCGGATGAGCGAATAGACCACCGTCTCGCAGATGTGCGTCGCTTCGCAGCGGGCGGGCGTGCAGTCGTCGCCGATGCTGACCGAGTGCACCGGCCGCTCGGCGTAATGGGCGCTGACGAGATAATGGCGCGGCGCGGCGTCGCCTTCCTCCTGCTGCGGCGGTTCGGCAGGCTCCGGGCAGCCCTTGCTGCGTTCGAGCCAGAGGATGTCGCAGGCCGAACGAAGCTCCACCGCGTCGCAGGCGACCAGTTCGCGGCCGCGCGGGTCGAGCGCGAAGCCGGGGCCGACGACGACGCCGCGGTTCTTCTCGGCGTCCTGCGTGATGGTTTCGACCGCCATCCCCTCGACAACGCCCCAGCCGAGCATGGCGCGGTTGATGAGGCGTCGCCGTTCGATCAGATGGCGCTGTTCGAGCTGATAGTCGGCGACGGTCAGGCGTCGGCCGGGAAAGTAACGGTTGCGCTCGGACGCGCTGCACGGGCCGCAGGTGGTCGCGGCCTTTGGGGCTGGCGGGTCGCAGCTCATGATGATGTCTCCTGCTGGATCATGGCAATGTCACCGAGATGGACGAGCCGGCGCCGCCGATCAGGCTGTCGTCGCCGCCGAGCGGCGCGATCCCGAGCGGACGGGCGTCGCCGAGGATGATGGGGCGGCCATCGTCGAGGACGGTAAGGACATCTGCGCCCGTCGCCGCCGCCAGCGCGGTCCAGCGGGTCCGGAGATGGACGCCGGCGGGGACGAGGCTGGCGAGCATCGCCTCGATCGCCTTGCGGTAGCGGCGGGTTTCGGCGGGGGTGGCGGGGATCTCCACGAACAGCTCCGGCGCGCGGCTGACGCTCGGCGCGCCGGCGCAGCCAAGCGGAGTGCGGCCGAGGATCAGGCGGGCGTTCAATTGCGGGCTGGCGGCGGAGGGGCCGGCGAGGAAGCCGGGAAGCGCCGAGCCGCTGAGGGTTACGGGAGCGAATTCGCCGGTGCGGTCGATGACGCGATAGGGGCGGTCGCCGAACGTGGCGGTGAGCAGTGTCAGGATCGCCGCGCGGGCGCCGCGCTGGGCGAGGAGGCGAGGGGCGGCGGCGATGATGGCGCGCTGCGCCGCTTCGAGCAGCGTTTCGTCAAAGGGCAGGTCGAGGAGGCCGGCGAGACGGGGGAGCCAGGCGGCGGGCGCGGCGGCGGGATCGAACAGGAGGGCGAGCGCGTCGATGGCGTCGTCCAGTTCCCCGCCGACCGCCTGGAACAGGCCGACCAGCCGGCCGAGGGTTCCGTCGAGATCGCCCTGCGGCGTGGAGTAGACGGCGGGGAGCCATTGCATCAGGCCGGGCTGGTCATGGCTGACCACGAGGCTGTGGAGGACGGGCGCGCTGGCCGCGTTGTTGCGGTCGAGGCGGACCTCCAGCCAGAGGAAACTGCCGTCCGCGCCGGTCAGGGGGAAGCAATAGGGGTTGGACTTAAGCACGTTATGCGCGGTCTCCGCGAAGGTTCGGGTGATGGGCGACCAATCCAACAGGGCGCCGAGGATGCGGGCGCGCTGGCCGAGGAGGAGGCTGTCGTCGTCCAACAGGGCGTCGGCCGAGAGGCGCAGCGCGGCGTCGCGGCTGGCGGCCCAGCGCAGCGACAGCGTCGCGCCCTCGGGCAGGGTCGCGGCGATGCTGGCCTGCAGCCAGTCGCCCGCCAGCGTATCGCTCTCCAGCGCCGGCGTCAGCCAGAGCTGGCCGCCGAGCACCGCCGCGCCGGGGAAGCGGAGCAGGCTGGCGACCGCGCCGTCCTGATAGAGGAGATAGAGCGCGTCGTCCTGCGCGGCGAAGGCGATGGGCGCGACATCGAACCGGCCCCATGCGCCCGGCTCGCCATTGGGATCGAGCATGAGATAGCCGGCCGCGCCGTCCCAGTCGCCGGAGAGCAGGAAGCCGGCCGGGGCGGATTGGATGTCGCGGGCGGTGAAGGCGGGTTGGCCGGCGCCCAGCGGATCGGCGAGATCGAGCGCAAGGTCCGGCTTGTCCGGCCGTTGCAGGATGAGGCGGTTCGCCGCGCGGTCGAGCAAAGCGAGGCTGTCGCCATGGATGGCGATGCGGTCGATGGCCGCGGCGGCGGCGGGTAGGGGACGCCGGGCCGGCTTGCGGCCGATGCGCAGAAGACCATCGGACAGGAGCAGCCAGACGCCGTCGGTGCCGATGGCGATGTCGGCGGCGTCGTTGGCGTCCAGCATCTCCATGCGTTGCAATGTTTCATTATCGAAATGAAATAGGCCGGCGTCGGAGAGGAGCCAAAGGGCGCGCCTGCCCGCCGCCATGCGGCGCACGAAGCCGACCCGGCTTCCGGCGCAAGCGTCGGCGCGCAGCGCGCCGTCGGCGTCGATCCAGACAGGCCGGCCGCCGGGCGCCATCAGGAAGGCGCTGACGGCGCCGGACAAGTTTGTGACGACCTCCCCATCGGCGCGATCCAGATCATGGCGTTCGGGCGTGGCCATGACCAGGCAGAGCGCCTGCTGCGCCGCGGTTTCGAAGCGATAGGCGAGGCCGTCGCTGCTCATGCCGCGCCCCCGATGCTGATGGCGGCGGGCGCGCCCAATTGCGGCAGTTCGCCGCGACCGATCGCGAGACGCTCGACAGGGCCGTCATCGGTGATGATCCGCACCATGACCGGCGCGGCCACGCCGGCGATCCGGCGGACCCAGCCGGCGATGGCGGCGGCCTCCACATCGTGGCCGAGCGGCCAGCGCGCGTCATCGAGGGCGAAGCGATCCGCGATCATCTGCGCGACGGCGGCCTTGACGGCCGCCCCGTCCTGCCCCGGCGCAAGGCCGGCGGCTATGGTAAAGGTGAAGGAGCGGTAGACCGGCGCGACGACGAGCAGCCGTTCGCCGATGGCGATGCGGGGGCGCAGCGCGGCGGCGATGCGGGCGAGCCAGTCCGGCGTCTCCCGCCCCGGCAGCCGGTGGCCGACGATGAGCGTGCGGGTGGCGGCGATGGCGGGCGATGTCCGGCCGCGCTGCCAGCCTTCCTCGACGGTCGCTCGGGCGACGCCCAATGCGGGGCCGAGGGTGAGGGCGGCCTCTGCGAGCTGAGCCGATGTGGCGAGCAGGCGGCCGTCATCCAGCATGGCGCGGATGCCGGCCAGCGCGTCCTCGACCGTCTGCGCGTCCGCGCCGCCGCCGATCGCCTCCCGGTTGCGCCAGAGCGTGCGCGCGCCGTCCAGCACCCAGTCGACCGGCTGGCGGGCCATGCCGCCATCGCCGCAGGTGAGGCGGAGCGTCACGCCGAGCGGTTCGCCGAGCGCCGGTTTGCGCCCGTTGACGCCATTGCCGAAGCGGATGCGGATGAGTGCGCCGTCCGTCCGTTCCTCATAAGCGAAGCGGAGGTCGGCGGGGCCGGCGGGATCGAGCGGGCCATTGTTCCATGCCGCGCCGGGAACCGTATCAAGGCTTTCGACCACAGGCGCGTCGATGAGTCGCCAGATCGGGCCGTCGCCATGCTCCTCCGCCGGAAAGAGCGTGGAGGGATCGATCTCTATGGTCTGGCCGGGGCGGTTGTTCCCGTCACGCACGGGCAGCGCGATCGTGGCGCGCTGTTCGACGGGCAGCGCGTTGAGGGCCACGCGGATGAGGCGCGGGGTCAGCACATAATGCTGGGACGGGCGTAGGATGATGGCGGACGGGACCGCGCCGGCGGGCAGGCTGAGGATCAGCGCGCCGCTGCGCTGAAACCCGGCCGTGCCGTCCAGCGCGACGGCGATCGGGGCGCCCGCCGCGTCGGTGACGCTGAGCGTTCCAAGGTCAAGCGTCGGCTGGAATGATGGCGCGCCCTCCACCTCGAAGCCCAGCGACAGGCGGATGGTCGTGTCGGCCGGGAGTAAGGGGCCGGTCAGACTGATGCGCAGCGTGCCGTCATTGGCGTCGCCAAAGGGCGAGAAGCCGGCCCGGGCGCGATCGTTGATCTGCGTCTGGTCGGTTGCGCGGCCATCCGTCGCGACGGTGGCGATGCGCGCGATGGCGTGGGGCAGGAGGGTGATGGCCTGCGTCGTCTCTACGCGCTGGACCGAGCCTGTCCGGGGCAAGAGAACCATGCCGGCGTCTATGGCCTGCGCGGCGGTGGGCGCCTCCACGGGATAGACGACGCCGCTGGCGGGGACGGCGGCGCGTGGCGGCGCGCCGAGCAGCCGGGTCATGGCGAGGCGCTCGTCGAGACGGTCGCGCGCGACCGAATAGATCTGGGTGTCGACCAGCCACGCCAGCAGCTCGATGAGCATGATGCCCGGATCGTGGAAATTATAGTCGGTCCATTCCGGCGCGAGCGCGGGCAGACGGCCGCGCGCTGTCGCCATCAGCCGGTCGAAATCGGCGTCGTCGAGATTGGTGGCGAGCGGGATCATGCGCCGGCCTCCGCAAACAGATGGACGGTGACGGCGGCGCGGGCGACGAGGACGAGCACGTCGGCGGGCAGCGGATCGGGCAGCGGGGCGCCGGTATCGGCGCGGACGATGACGATGGCGCTGATGACAGCACGGTCGCCCAGATCCGCCAGCGCGGCGGCGACGTCCGTGGCAGTGGGCGCCGCGCCGACCGGCCAGCCCTGCCCAGCATGGCCGCCGGTTTCGGGATGGAAGAAGGCGGCGAGCGCGCGCTTGGCGGCCTGCTCCACCCCCGAATAATCGACGCCGGGGTCGACATCGACGCTGAGGTCGATGCTGGCGTTGAGCAGGCGCGGCGGCGCGAGGACGAGCCGGCCGGGGGCGAGGAGGCCGAAGCTGGCGACGCCGTGCAGCCGCGCGGCGACCGCCTTCAGCGCGGCGGGCGGCGGGATGAGCGCGTCGCCCCGTCCGACGACGACGAGGCGGCTGGCGCCGCGCCACGGGGCGGCGCTGGCCTGCGCCACGGTGGGGAAGCGGGCGCGGACATAATTCTCCACATCGCCGAGCGTGACGATGCGGCCGCCGTTCAGCAGCTTTACCGGCGCGCGGGCGCGGGCCTGTTCCGGCGCCTCGACATCGGTTCCGCCCTGCGCGCCGTCGAGCGCCATCACCTGATCCACGCCGGCGAGGGGCGAGATGGGTTGCAGCTTGTCGCCCGGCGCCACGGCGTTGGCCGCCGTTCCGGTGACATGGCGATAGCTGCGCGCGAGGATCCCGCTGCCCATCGGCGGCGCCAGCGCGTTGCGGCCATTGCCGAAGCTGACGAGGCCGCTTTGTTCGTCCACGGCATAGAGGCGCGCGGGCGCATCCTGATCCTCGGACGGAAATTCGCGGACCTGCGTCCACCGAACCCATGGGCCGGGCATGCCGGAAATGGCCGCTTCCGCGGCGAGGGCGGCGCCTTCGTCTTCGCCGACCTGTTCGGACAGCCAGAGGTCGAGGCTGGCGCCGTCCACCGGATCGGCGAACAGGCGGAAGCTCTGGTCGGGCGAGCCGTCCGACGTGCCGATCGTCTCCATCGACCGGGTTTCGACCGAGGCGGCCATGACGCCGTTCAGATAGACGCCGCGCAGCCGGGGCGACCAGTTTTCCGCATCGGCGACCGGCGAGAGGCGCAGCCAGCAGGCGCTGGCCCCGAGCAACTGCGCGCGGTCGGGCGGCTCCAGCATCTCGATGGCGATCACGCCGCTTTCGCCGAGGCCGCTGCTGCTGTCCGAAATGACGCGCGCGGGGGTGAAGCGGCCTTTGCGATAGACCTCCGCCGTCACCGTCCAGTCGCCGCTGACCGGGACCGCGTCGACATAGAGCGACAAGGGCGAGCCGCGAACGGGCTGGTCGAAGCCGATCAGGATGGTGCGGGCGGCGGCGGGCGCGGCCGCTGCGCCTTCGGCCTCGCAGGAGCAGGGCGGTTCGGGATCGGGTTCCGGCGGGGGAGGGGGCGGGGGCGCCGGGCGGCAGCAGTCCGCGATGTCCGCATCCGTTTCGACCGGTTGCGGCGCGGGGGCGAGCGCATCCGCCACGGTCTGGAAAATGCGGACGGAAAGGCCCTGCTTGTTCGCTTCGCTCTGGTCCAGCGCATCCAGATTGTCGGCGGTCAGCACGATGTCCGGCGGGGTGGGCGTGCCGGCGCAATAGCCGATGCGCAGGCGGACCACATAAGGCGCGCGGATGACGCTGAGATCGCGGATGATGGTCTGCGTCTGGTCGTCGGGCGGGCCGACCGTGTGGACGCTGACGCGCGCCTCGCCATAATCGCCGCCGACCAGCCGGGCGCGGATCCAGCGGTTCTTGCGCCCGCCCACCTCCGTTTCCTGAAGGTCGGCGGGGACACGGAAATAGACGCCGCCGTCGACCAGCAGATTGCCGGTGCGGTCGAGAAAATTCGACGCCGCGCTGTCGAGCGCCCACCAGGAGGAGCCGTTCCAATATTCCCACGACAAGGCGGGATTGGCCGGCTCGTCGGGGCCGAGCGTGGACCAGGCGGTCTGCGGCAAGGCGAGGGTGATGAGCGCGCCGGCGACCTCGTCATGGTCGATGGCGATGGCGGAGACGCCGTTGAACAGTTCGATCGCGGTGACGGGCCGGTCGCCATAATAGGTGCTGAGCGGGCCGGCGGCGAGGCGGGCGTCGAGACGCAGAAGGTCAGCGCTGTCGGGCGCGAAATAGTCGAGCGCGGGGATGGTCGCGAGGCTGCCGTCCGGGGCGTAGCGCAGAAGGGTGAAGGCCGTGGCTGCGGCGGGCAGGGCGGGCGAGCCGGGCGGAAGCGTCCAGCCATTGGCGGCGGTGTAATCGAGCGCCCACAGGCCGAGCGGCTGGCGGTTGGCGTTCGCCAGCGCGAGGATGACGGACCGTTCGACATCGGAGGCCTGGCCCGTCATGACGGCGAGGCTGATGGTTCCGGCGACTTGCCTGATCGAGCCGGTGACGTTCGTGGGCGCAAGGAAGCGGCCGCGCAGGCGGCCCTGCGAAGTGGGGGGGCTGATGTCGCCGATGAGGGGCAGGAGCAGGGCGTTTCCGCCGGCGCTGACGGCGAGGACGAAGCCTTCGCCATTGGCGCCATTGGCCGCGATGAACCATGTCGCGCCGGTCGGGATGTCCGCGGCGGCGACGGCGGTGCGCTTGACCCCGTGGAAGCGATCGACGGCGAGCAGGCCGCCGGCCGGGCTACTGCGGTAGAGAAGGCCCTGATCGGCGTCCTGCACGACCGTCCAGCCCGCGTCGAGAAAACGGCGCTGGCCGTTCGCGCTGGCGCCGATGCCGGTGACGCCGCCGGCGCGGGTGTATCGGCTTCCGCGCGCGAGGAAGCGGATCGGCTCCGCATCGGCGATGAGGATGGTGGGCAGCGTCCCTATGCCGGCCTCGAAGGAGATCGGCAGCGGCGGGGCGTCGCTGTCGTCCACGGTCGGCCGCGATGCGGGCGCTTCGGCGTCGATGCGGCGGACGGCGAGATGCGTGCTGGCGTCGGTGCGCTTCTCATAGCCGGCGACGACGATCTCCGCCCGCGTCAGGTCGCTCTGCGAGGCCCAGGCGGCGCGCTGGAGGCTGGGGAGCGCATTGGCTTCGAGCGAGCCGAGCGGGTGGAGCGCCGTGACGGAGGCGATCTTGGCCTCCACGGTCAAGGAGCCGTCCTTCGCCGCGCTGATGAGGAGGGCGGCGTCTGCTCCCGGTCCCTGAAGCGGGAGGAGGTCGACGGCGTTCGGGATCGGCGGCCGCGCGGTCAGTTCGCCCCGTGGCCCACGCGTCCAGATGAGGATGCGGTCGCCGACCAGGGCGTGGACGCTGCCCGCGTCGTCCGTGCTGACGAACAGGGCGCGGACCGGCTTGGCGGCGTCGGCCTCCTCCAGCGCGAGGCTGCGCCATGGGATGAGGCCGTCGGTGAAGGGGCCGGCGAAGGGAAATTCGGCGACATGGATCGCGCCGTCGCCCGCGACTGCGAGGCGGACCATGCCGTCGAAGGTCGCGCTGGCGGAGAGCGGGGCCTGCGAGGCGAGGAAGACGGGTTGGCCGGCGAGCTTCGGCCCGGGCATCGGTGCGAAGCTGGGACGATAGGGCGTGAAGCGGGCGAGGTAGAGCTGGCGGTCGGTGCCCACCCCGAAGACGAGCGCGCTGCGGCCGGCGAACACCGCGGTGAGCGCGCCGAGCGAGGCGCCGCCGATGGTGAAGCACAGGCGCGCCTCCGCCCCCGCCTTGCCGAACGCCTCCGCGCAGCCGATGTAGAAGGCGTCGAACAGCCGGGGTTCGCGGCCGAAGGGATAATAAGGCTTGTTGGGCACGACCGGCGTGGTGACGGCGACCGCCTCATAGTCGATCGCGTCGACCTTCGCTGCCTCGCAGCGGTCGTGATGATCGACTTTGCAGACCTCGCTCGCGACCGCCAGGGTGATCTGGCCGACGCTTTCGGTCCGGGCGGGAAGGGAGGTGAGGCGGCCGCGCAGCCAGAGGCCATTGCGCGCGTTGACGTCGGTCTTCTCCGGCTTGCCCTTCGCCTTGGTGAGGCGCCACGCGCCGGCCACAAATTCGGATTTGTCGAAATCCTGCCAGTCGGGCGCGGATCCTTCGGGGTCGGTGGCCTTGCGGCCGAACCAGCGCCAGTCGATCGTCTGCGTGCTGGCGACGCCGCCGACGCTGATGGTGAGCGCGGCGGGGACGTCGAGCAGGGTCGGGTGGCTGAGATAGAGGCTGTGCGACTGGCGATCGCGGGCGCCGGGCGCGAAGGGCGCGAAGCTGGCGACTTCGGTGACGGGCGCGCGTTCGGCCACCGCAGCCTCCAGCGCGGGGGTGATGGTGACGACGTCGTTCTCGACCTTTGTGACGTCATATTCGGGCGAGGCCGGATCGGAACCGAAACGCAGGGTCATGCCGGGAGCGAGACCCTGCGCCGGGTCGATCTGGAGCATCGTCGCGCCCGCGCCGGCGGCGCTGCGCACGAAGCGGGAGACGGCGACGGGGCGGGGCAGGACGGGCGTGACGACCGCGCCGGCCGCGAGGAAGATGCGGTCCCCGGTCAGATCGGCGGCGGTCAGCGCCGTCACCTTGCCGCGCGCGAGGGCGATCCCGGCCTGCGTCTCGAAGATCGCCGGATCGCCGCCGACATCGGCGGTCAGCTTCGTGCCGGCCTCCGCGACCAGACCGTCCGGCGCATTGTCCGAAAGCGCGATGGCGACGGGGACGCCGGCCGGCTGCGCAGGGTCGCGGCCGAGGCCCATGGCGGTGTAGAAATTGTCCGCCTGCTTGTCCGGCGCGCGGTCGAGGCGGCGCGTCACCTCCTCGAACAGGCGCGCGGCGCTGGCGATGATCGCGCCGCCGATGCGGCCCGGCTCCACCGGCTCGCCATTGTGGCCAAGAAGCGCGGCGGCGTCGCGCAGCAGCCGCTGCGCGATGTCCGCCTGCGAGCGTCCGTCGAGCTTCGGCGTCATGGCGCTCCGCTCTCCTTGAAATAGAAGGGGTAGACGAGATTGTCGGTCTGGTTGGTGCGCCGGACGCGATAGTCGAGGACGATCAGCAGCACGCCGTCGAGCGCGCCGATCGGGTCCACCGCGACGCTGATGAGGTCGATGCGCGGTTCATAGACAGTGAGCGCGTCGCGCACGGCCGCCTCCACCGCGAACAGCACGGTGGAGCTCATCTCCTCGAACACCAGATCATGTATCCCGCAGCCGAAGCGGGGCCGCATGACGCGCTCGCCGGGCGCGGTCAGGAGGATGATGCGGATCGCCTCCTTGATGTCGCGCGCATAAGCGGACAGCGCGATGTCGCCCGTGGCGGGGGCGGTCGCCACCGGGAAGCGCCAGCCGACGCCGAGGAAGTCGCGCTGTCCCTGCCGGTCCATCCTCATCCTCCGATCAGCACGGTTGGGGCGCCCATGGCGATGGGATTGGGCGCGCCAGCCTCCACGATCATGTCGCCCTGCCGCGCCGCCGGCAGCCCGGCGATCAGTACGGTCGCGCTCCCCTTCGCCACCACGCCGCCGACATGCGGCTTCACCCCGTCGACCAGCGGGCAGACATGCACATCCGCCGCCGCGCGCCAGGCGGGCATGCCGGCGATCAGCACCGTGGGCGCGCCGGGGCCGGGGCCGAGCGGCGTGCCATGGCCGGTGGTGTCGCCGACGCGGGCTGCGGGCTGGCCCATCAGTTGATCCTCGCCATCAGTTTATCCTCACCACGCCGGCGGACGCGCTGAGGCTCGACCCGCCCTTGAGGTCGAGCGTGCCGGACGCCTCGATGCTGATCTGCGGAGCCTTGAGCGACAGCGAGGTCTGCGCGCTGACGTTGATCGACCCGCCCTTGGTGTCGATGGTGATGCTGTTGCTCTTGTCGGTGATGCGGATGCCGTCGTCATCCACCTCGATCTTCTTGCCGTCGCTCAGCTGGATGGTGATGACGCCCTTCGCGTCGGCGTCGTCGAAGCGCAGCATATGGCCCTTGCGCGACTTGATGACGCGAATGTCGTTCTTCTTGCTCGAATTGGCCTCGGGCGGTTTGTCCGCGTCGCTCCACAGCGCGCCCAGCACATAGGGGTAGCGTATGTCGTCGCGGTCGAAGGCGACGAGCACCTCATCCCCCACTTCGGGCAGGAAATAGGCGCCGCGATCCTTGCCGCCCATGGGGGCGAGGACGCGCGCCCAGTCCGAGGTGAAGCTCTTGTCGCGCCACGGGAAGTTCAGCTTCACCCGGCCAAGCCCCTGCGGATCGTCATTGGCGGTGACGGTGGCGACCGCGACGCCGGCAACCGCGCCGCCGGACTCGCGGTTGACCTCCAGCTCGAAGGCGAGTGCGCTCATGCGACCGGCCTTTCGACGGAGAAGCGCGTGCGATAGCCCGTGGTGTCGTAGCGGTGCACGGTCTTGGCGACATAATAGCAGGTCGAGAATTGCTGGCCGATGCCGGTCAGTTCGATGCAGCTGTCGGGCAGCAGGTCGGGCCGGCCGAAGGTCTCCCCTTCGCCCTTCAGCAGATCGTTGGAGCGGTTGGCGAAGGCGGCGGCGGCGCGCTGGTCCGCCTCCTGCTGGGTCTTCACCGGCAGGCGCAGTTCCAGCACCGCGTCGCGGCCGAAGGCGCTGCGCAGGATGTCGCCGCCGGAGGGTTCGCTTTTCGGACCCGACGCGGTGGGCGCCGTCCCGATGATCTCCTTCTTCTTCACCTCGTCCCAGCCATAGACTTTCACGCTCTGGACCTGATTGCCGAGGTTGATCTCCGGCTTGAAGCTGATGAGGTCGCCGCCCCAGACGAGGGTGAGCAGCGGGCGTTCGAGCGCGGTGCGGGGGCGGACGACGAGCATGTCCCGCCCGAAGGAAGAGCGCGCGAAAAACTCCCATTTCGCGCCCGATTTGGAGAAGATCTCCACCACCTTGCGCAGGAAGTCGAGGTCCGACTGGAGGTTGGAGTCGAGCGTGATGTTGGCGGGTGCATTGCCGGAGAAGTCGAGCGAAAGGCCGTTCTTCTGCGCGACCTCCTGCACCGCGTCCTGCACCGTGCGGTTTTCCAGCCGATGCTCGCTGGTGCCCAGCGTCATCACGAAGGTGGCGTCCATGCCCGTCACCTCTATGTCGGGCGCGCCGCCCTCCGCGAAGCCGGTGGAGACGGCGGTGATGTAGCCGGAGATGAGCGGCGTCGTAGCGCGCAGATCGCCATAGCCCATGCGGATCCAGACCCGCGCGCCCAGCTTGATGAGCGGCATCAGCGGATCGCCCGAGGGGGTGAAGAAGTCGCTGCGTTCATTGTCGAAGGCGCGCGGGATGGTGAAGCGGAAGGTGCCCTGCACGCTCACTTGCAGGTCCACCTCCACCTGCGTGAAATGCATGCCATAGCGTTCCCGCATGTTCGCGCCGTCCATGCCGATGCAGATCGACGCGCCGGGGACGTAGAAGTCGCCGGGGGCGCTATTGCGTTCGGTTAAGAGCATTGCTCACCTCCAGCGGGGGGACGCGCAGCCAGTCGCCCGGGCGCAGCGATCGCGGATCGTCCACGTCGCTGGCGGCGGCTATGACGCGCCAGCGGCGCGGATCGCCGAACTCCTTGTCGGCGATGGTCCAGATGGATTCGGACAAGTCGATCTGGCGGCGCTTGGTCTTGTCCGGCGATTCCAGGCGGATGTCGAAGGCGGCGCGAAATTCCTTGAAGGAAATCGAGAGAGAAGCGCGCGCCGGCGTGCCGTCCGGACGGAACAGGCTGGTCTTGCGGCCGATCTTCTCGATCACCGCCTCGAAGCGCAGCGGCCCCCAGACGAAGCGCACCGGCGGCGGCGCGTGCAGCGTCCGGTCGATGTCGAGCAGCGCGATGATCTCGTCTATGCGGTCCTTGACGCTCTTGGCCCCGTCGGCGCCGCCGAGGAGCGGGATGTCGCTGGGCGGGCCGTTGGGATCGGCCCAGTCGTCGAGGAACAGGTCCATCGACAGGGTGGCGGCGTCGCCGTTGACGAACTGGATGAGCGGGCTGCCAAGGCCGGGAAGGGCGGTCGCCTTATAGGCGTTGGCGCGTTCGAGGCTATATTCGGCGGGGTTGAACAGCACCTTGATGCGCGTTCCCTGCCGGACGCCCGCCAGCACCTCTATATAGGCTTTTTCAAGGGATCTTCCGAACATCTAAAGACCCCTTCTCAGCTTTTCGGTGCGGCCATGGCGTTCGATGCGGCGCATCACCTCCGTGACGAGGCGGTCGACGTCGGGCGGCGGCGCGGACGGGGGCGGCGCGAAGGCAGATGCGTGCGGCGGCGCGAGCGGAGCGGAGGCGGTCGCAGGCGAGAAGGCGGGCTGGAAGGCGGTTCCGAAGCCGGGGAGCGCGCCACCAGATTTCGGATCGGCCCAGAGGAGGTCTGCGCTCGCCCGGCGGCCGGCGGTGACGCGGGGGCGTTCGGCGGGCGCATGAGCGCGGTGGACGAGGCGGAGCGGGGCGCGGGGCTGGGCGGGGCTTGCCTGGGTCGGACGGGGGGGCTGTTGCGGCATGGCGGCCGGGGGCGGCGCGAGCGGGCGCATGGTCGGGGCGGCGTAGGGCAGAGCGAGGCGCGCGCGCCGTGCGGGAGCGGACGGGGCAGGCTGGGACGTGGCGAGGTGGGGCTGCGGCAGGACGGCGACGATGCGGCGGCGCTTCTCACGATGAATGAGGGTCGCGGCGGTGGCCGCGAAGCGCCGTTCGGTGCGGTGGGTCTGGGTAGCGAGGCGCAGGGGCGTGCGATTGTCCGGGGCGTGGGCCTCTGCGGCCGGGCGCCAGAGGATCGAAGCGGGCGAGGGCAGACGCGGTGCGGCTCGCCGGGGCCGGGCGCGCGGCGCGGCCGCGTCGGGCGGCTGGGGCGTCCGGCCGCTGTGCGGAGCGGCCGGGGCGAGGGCCGTGACTGGCAGGCGAAGGTCCGGCGAGCGGAGCCAGTGCAGGCGGACGGCGGCGGCGGGCGATGCAGGCATTTGTTGGATGCGATCCGGCGCGGGCGTGGGCGGGATCGGCGCGGCGTGGACATGGGTGCGGCAATGTAGGTGGATCGCGATCGGCCAGCTTTGCGTCACGGCGACCGGCGCCGTACGCTCTGCGCGATGGCGGGCGATGCGGCGCCAGCGAAGCAGGATGCCCCGGCGCGGCTGGGGTGCAGCGCGGCCGTCCGGCAGGGGCATGACCGGGGTCAGCGGGCGGACGAGGCCGAGGGGCGGGCGCGGCGTCATCAAAAGGCGCTCGTCAGGCTGCCGAGGCCGGGCCGCAGCAGATAGCCATGATGCGCGAACTCTACCGATTCCGCCGCGACCTGCCCCGAATTGGCGTCAAAATCCGCCACCGACCATTTGACCGGATAGGCGTTCAGGATGTTCCAGCTCCAGGCGTCCTTGCCCTGCGGATCCTTGAGCGTGACGGTGATGACCGCGCGCTTGATGACGCCCTCCACCACCGCCTGATGCCAGATGTAGAGAAAGGGGTCGGCGAGGCCGCGCTCCAGCACCAAATTGCCATAGCTGGTGAGCGAGGCGAGCTTGTGCTCATGGTCGTTGACGCCGCCCTCGCGGAAGCTCTCCACCTTCGTCTCGCGGGTCAGGCCGCGCACCTTGGTGAAGCCGCCCTTGACGATCTGGTCCACCAGAACCGTGAAGCGGAAGCCCGCATAGGGATCGTGCAGCGCCATTGCCTACAGCCCCGCGAACGGATCGTCGGGCGCGCCGCCGAGCCGGCGGTTGATGCCGGAAATCTCCCGGCACCAGCGGCGGCGCTCGCCATGCTCCATGGTCATCAGCGTCTCGCTGCTCCAGTGGAAATGCGCGGCGATGAACGCCATTTCCCCGTAAAGTTCGGCCACGGGGTAGGCCATCAGGCTTCCCCCAGCACGGGCATCCCGCCGACGGTGCGGCCATTGGAGGATGCTGCGGCGACGGGCGCGGCGGGGACGCCATCGGGTTCCTCGGCCGAATTGATGTCCTCGTAGAGCTGGCGCAGATATTCGATGTCGCAGGCGAACAGCCCCTCGACCAGCGCGGTGTCGACATGCGGCATATTGCCGAGCCGGGTGATGACGCGCGCGAGGATGATGACGGTGAGATAGGCCGGGTTCGACTGCACGCGCGGATCGCGCAGCGGCAGGATCTCGTCCGCTGCCGTGGCGAGGCGCATGACGCCGCGTTTGTGGAGAAGGCCGGTCTCGTCGATATAGCCCTTGGGCAAAGTGAACTCGACTTCGGTGCGGAAGCCGGCGGCGGATATGCGGTCCATGTCTGCTCTCCTCTCGCGGCCGTCAGCGGGTCCGCTCGATGCCTTCGTTCACCAGCTCGAGAAGCTCGATGAACACCTCATTGCCCTTGGCGTTGAGGTCGCTGGGATCGTATTTGGTGGGCCAGGCCTCCGAGACGAGGAAGCTCGCCTTGTCCGTGCCGGATTCGTCGATGACGATGATCTTCACGGACTTGCGGCCTTCCTTGATGCCGCCGCCGACGATCTTCTTGTGCCACTCGTAGAGTTCCTGCGAGTCCGTCACGCCCCATTTGAGGGTGATGTTGCCGTACTTGGTCAGGCCCGGCAGCTTGCGGACATGGGTGGGGTCGATGCCCTCGCGATAGTCGATCGCCTCGTTGGTGGTCTCGCCGATCATCACCTCGCTGAAATAGGCCTGGGTGATCTGGTCGATCTCCACCCGGAAGCGCATGTTCCGGATCGGGTCGTTGCGTGCCATGCTGCGTCTCCTTGCGCGCCGGTCAGCTCTGGGCTTCGGCGGTGTTCTGGAAGATGCGGAAGATCACGAATTCGGCGGGGCGCACGGGCGCGATGCCGATCTCGCAGATCAGGCGGCCGTTCAGGATGTCGTCCTGCGTCATCGTCGAGCGGTCGCAGGCGATGGTGAAGGCCTGCTCCTCCGTCACGCCCATCAGCGCGCCGGCGCGCCACTGGGTGCGCAGGAACAGGCGGATGGTGTCCTTCACCCGCTCCCACAGGCGTTCGTCATTCGGTTCGAACACCACCCATTGCGTGCCCTCGTAGATCGAGCGTTCGAGGAAGATGAACAGGCGCCGGACGCTGACATATTTCCACAGGCTGTTGGACGAGAGCGTGCGGGCGCCCCAGACGCGGATGCCGCGGCCGGGAAAGCGACGGATGGCGTTGACGCCGCGCGGGTTCAGAACCTCCTGCACATTGTCGTCGACCAGATATTCAAGGTCGAAGACGCCGCGCAGCGTGTCGTTGGCGGGCGCTTTCCAGACGCCGCGGTCGGTGTCCGTGCGGGCGTAGAGGCCGAGCGTGTGGCCGCCGGGGGGGACGAGCTTGCGCTGGCCGCTCTGCAGATCGGACACCCAGATCCACGGATAATAGAAGGCCGCATATTGCGTGTCCCACTTGCTGCGCGGATCGACCGAATTGGGGTCGCCCATATTCTTGGCGGTGTCGACGACGGCGAAGCGGAACTGGCTCTTTTCGCAATGGGTGATGACGGCGGCGACGACGTCGTCGGGCGCGGCGGGCGCCTGCACCAGCGCGACCTCGCGATAATCGTCGAGGTCGAGCGCCGAGAGGCCGGTGCGCAGATTGCTGTCGGCGTCCTCGCCCTTGAACTGGTTGACGCCGGGCGCGGCGCTGGCGTCCGCGCCGCCGGTCAGCTTGTCGAAGCCGGCGGAAGGCAGCGTGGTGAGCGGTGCCGGCGCGGTGACGGTGACGAGCGCGCTGTTGTCCTGAAGCCGTTTCTCGAAATAATCGGGCGAGGTGCGGTCGTCCCAGACGAGATTGTCGAAATCCTCCGCGAGCGTGGGCAGCGGCAGGCGCGGCGGCTGGGTGCGGTCGAACGGATCGGCGTAATTGCCGTCGGGCGAGGGCGTCTGCCAATAGGCGACCTGCAGGCGGAAGCCGATCGGCGTGTCGCCCTTCTTGGTGCTGCTCTCCACGATTTTCACGAACACCCGGTCGCCCCAGGCGCCGGGACCGATCGCGTCGATCTGCAGCCCGCCCGCGGTCCGCGTGGAGACGGTCGCGTCGGGACCGAGGATGCGGCAGATGAAGGCGCGGCGGCCGCCATTCTCGAAGAAGCCGGAGACGGCGTCCGGCATATATTTGCCGTCCGCGAAGACCGAGCCGAAATGCCGGCGATACTCGTTGAAGCTGGTCACGAGCCGGGGCTTGGTCCGCCCGCGCTCCGTCTCGCCCAGAAAGGCGGAGGTGCTGGTCGCGACGCCCTCTATGGGGCGGGGACCACGCTCGATTTCCTCGATAAAGACGCCGGGCGCCAGATATTCTGCCATGTCAGCCTCCGTTCAATCTCAGGATGCGGGAGTGAGCGACGCCTTGGCGTCCTTGATCCAGACGTCGCCTTTCAGCTTGTCCCACGCGGCCTTGAGCGTCGCGAGGTCGTCAGGGTTGAGCTTGAAGTCATAGTCGGCGGCGGCCTGCGTCTCGGCGGCGGCCTTCCAGCCGGCGAAGACGTCCTTGCGCTGCTGGTCGAGCGCGTCCGGGTCGATCAGATGGACCGCGCCATTGGCCTGGCTCTTGGCGGGGTCGAGCCAGTCGGCGAGATCAGCATAGCCGGCGGTCTTGAGCGCGCCCGTCACCTTGTCGAGCGCAGCCTTGGCGTTGGCGCTCAAGGTTCCGTCGCTGATCTGAAGATGCTTGGGCGCGACCTCCATCCAGAAGCTGAGGATCGGGGCGTCCACATTGTCCGCAGTGTTGATGGCGGCGCTGAGCGTGTTGATCTGCGGCAGATAGCCGTCGACGATCTTGCCGATCGCGGCTTCGGGCGCGGACCAGTCGGCATGGCGCGCCGCCCAGTCCTTGGTCGCCTGCTGCGCGCCGGCGCGGGCCTTTTCCTTCGCGCCGACGAAGGTGGCCATTTTCGTCGCCAGCGCGGCGCGCGCCTTGAGCAGCTTGCCCAGCGGCTTGGTCGCGTCGCCGATCAGCGGCGTCCAGTTGTTGAGCGCGGCGAGCATGTCGGCCGCCGCGCGGTCGAACTCCTTGTCCGCCTGCTTCATCTTGACGCCAAGCGCGCCGTCGGTCGCACAAGCCGTGCGATAGGATTTGACGATGGCGTCGCGCGCGGCCTGCTTCTCCGGCGCGAACAGGTCCGTCGCCGCCGTTTCGATGGGCTTCATCAGATCGGCGAGCGCGCGGCTGATCGCGATGTCGCGAACATAGTCAGGCGGAGGCGGAGGGGCGGGCGCCGCAGCAGCGCCTCCCCCGGCCGCTCCGGGGGGCGTAACGGCCTGATCGCCGCCCGCAGGGTCGGCGGTCGTTGCGGAGTCGATGGTGTCAGTGTCGCCGGTCATGCGAATTCTCCTCATCGCCTCACGGTGCCGGAGGCAGGGTTGGCTCGGTGGCGGAAAGGGCGGCCCAGCCGAAGGGCGTCGGGGCGCGGAAAAGCTGGTTGCGGCGCATTGGCAGCAGGGCCGAAAAGCGGGTCGCGCCGGCGCGCTCCACGCTGATCCAGCCGATGATCGCGCCGTCCGCGACGCGAGGGTCGGCGGTCGTGGGGACGCGCGGCATCGGCGCGTCGTCGCCCAGCGATCTGACCATCGCGACGAAGCCGCCGCGGACGTCGGTGACGCCGGTATAGGCGCCGTCGAGCGGGCCGGCGTCGCTGGCGGACTGGAGCATGACCTTCACATTGGCGTCGGCGACGGGGACGGGCGGATCGACGGCCGCATCCTCCACCAGCATCCCAGCGACGCCGAGCCGGCCGGCCGGCGGCTCGTAAAGGCCGGTGGGCGTCAGCGTGGCGCGCTGGACGAGAACGGGAACTTGCGGCGCGCGCATCGGCACCGCGACCGTGGCGCTATAGGGCGCGAACTGGCCGCGCGTCGCCACCGCCTCTATCGTCACGGTCCGGGCGGCGGGCGGCTCCGGATCGACCCAGACGAACTGGCCGAGCTTTGTGATGGTGGGCGGCCGGAAGCCGGGCGCCGTGACCGTCATCTGCCCGCCGGCCAGCTGGCCGGTGACGGGATCGACCAGTTCAAGCGCGAGCAGCACGCGCCGCTTGACGCGATCCGCATGCGCGAGGGGGAAAGGCGCGGTCATGCGCTTTCCATCCGGGCGTGGCGCATGTCGCCGTCCGTGACCGGCGCGGCGGACGGGGCCGGCGCGCGCGGGTCGATCCAGACCGGGCTGGCGCGAAAGGCGATGGAGGAGCGGCAATTCTCATTGGGGAACAGGCCCCAGATGCGCGCCATCTCGTCCGAATTAAGCGGGAGGAGCGACAGCCACACCGCCTCCTGAAAGGCGGCGGGCACGGCGAGGGGTGATCCCGTCTCGATCGCGCGCACCGCGTCGGCCAGACGGCCAAGGCCGTCCGCGCCCGCCGGCGCGCCAGCGCCGACGGTGAGCAGATAATGCAGCTCCAGCGGCACGGCGGGTTCGAGCAGCACCGGGTTGTCATTGGCGGTGGGCCAGGGGCGGATGCGCTGCGCGTTGCGCAGGTCGGCGGCGGGCGTCACCAGATAGAGGAACAGCACGAGGTCGGCGTCCGCCGCGCCTTCATTGGGCGAGGCGAGGCTGATCTTATAGGCGCTGGGCGGCACGCCCGGCTGATTGGCGAGCGACAGCCGCAGCATGTCGATGATCGCGGCGGTGACGAGGTCGAGCGCCATCACGCCGCCTCCCTGCCGCACGCCGCCTCTACGGCGTCGACGCGGGCGAGATCGGCGAAGCGGCCGAGCCGCACGAGCTGGCTGCGCGCGCCCGCCAGCACGTCCTCCATCAGGATCAGCCGATCCGCCTCGGCGGCGAGCATGGCGGCGTGCAGCGCCATCTGGCGAATGACGCCGCCGGTGACGTCGAGCGCGAGGGCGAGAGGGCGCAGGGCGAGCGGCCTGGCGCGCAGGGGAACCGGGATCGACTGTTCCCAGATCAGCAGCCGGTCGCCGGCCGAGGGGCGCGGGAACTCTACCTTGAAGCGCAGGCGGCGGGTGAAGGCGGCGTCGATCGATTCCGCATGGTTGCTGGTGAGGATGGCGAGGCCCGTGAAGCGCTGAATGCGCTGGAGGAGATAGGCGACCTCGATATTGGCGTAACGGTCGTGCGCGTCGGTGATGCTGCTGCGCTTGCCGAACAGGGCGTCGGCTTCGTCGAACAGCAGCACGGCGCCGGCGTCCTGCGCGTCGCCGAAGATGAGGTCGAGATTCTTCTCCGTCTCGCCGATATATTTGCTGACCACCTGCGCCAGTTCGATGACGTAGAGGTCGGCGCCGAGTTCGGTCGCGACGGCGTGGGCGGCGGTGGTCTTGCCGGTCCCGCTTTCGCCGGAAAACAGCGCCGCGACGCCGCGCCCGTCGGTGAGATCGGCGAAGCCCCAGTCCTCCAGCACTTCGCGCGTGTGGCGGACATGGCTGACCAGTTCGCGAAGCTGGCCGCGCTGGATGGCGGGCAGGACGACCGCCTCGATTGCCGGCGGGGCGCCCGCGACGCGGGGCGCAGGCTCGACGCGGCGAGCGAGGCTGGGCAGGCGCGCGCCCGCCATGCGGCGGAAGCCGCCGAGCCAGTCATCCGCCTCCGGTCTGCTGGGCCGGCCATTGGCAGCCGCCAGCGTCTGCGCGAGCGCGATCGCCTGGGGAATGCGATCGAGTGCGATGGGGAAGGCGTCAGCAATATGTTCGGCCAGCGCGTCGTCTTCGACATTGTGACTCGACAAGGCGTTGGCGATGACTTCCTGCCGATCATGACGCGTCACCACAGGGAGGTCCGCGGAGACGATGTGGGATTCGGCCATGCCAGCGAGCCGCTCGGTCGCATTGGTGGCGATGAGATAGGGCGGCTGCGCGAACTGCGGCCAGGTAGCATTCAGCGCGCTCCACAACGCATCGCTTTCCGGACTTTTTCCGCCCAGATCGAAGATCAAGGTCCATCCCGCCAGTCGCGCGGCGCTGGCGAGCTCGGCAAGAGTCTCTGCGAGCATTTCGGGCGCGAACGGGCTCGCGGGCGGCGCCAGGACGAGTGGCTTATCGGCGATGGCGGCCGCTTCGACCACTGTCCAGCCGGGCGACGATCCGGTCAGGAAAATCGCGGATACCAGATCGCGGCCGATCAGCGCATGGCGCACGGCCGCACGGATCCGCCGTTTGCGGTCGGCAGAGAGCAAAGCAGCGGCGTCTTCGGGCGCGGGCCGATACAGCCGCCGGATCTCAGCGCCCAGCAGGGCATCGGAATCGCCGGTTACTAGCCAGTCGGCCAAGGCCGGCGGCAGGCGCAGCGGCATGTCGCCCGCCAAAGTGGCCGGCCCGGCACGCGGAACGATGCCGAGCCGGCGCAGCGGGTCGTTCAGCGCAAATGCGCCGCGAATGCTCGCAGGCGTCGTCTTGCGAATGCCCGCGGCGATGATCGCACAGGCCAGCCCGACTGACGGATAACGCCGCGAGAGATCGTCGTGTAGCGTGCCGAACAGGCGGTGGAAGCGAATGTCGAAATCGCTCGCGCCTGCGAGCAGCAAGAATTTGAGCGCCTGCTGATCATCATCGATCTTGCGGAACAGGATAGCGAGCGGCGCTTGAGCGTTCTCGGGGGCACGCAGCGACGCGACCAGCTTACGGAACAGCTTTTCGGGCCGCTCCGGCGCTTCGCCGAACAGGCTGACGAAGCCCTCGAGAAGCCGTTCCATCAGTTCCAGGCCTGGGACAAAGCCGGGTGCCTCATCCTTCCGGGGCGACCAGACATCAAGCAGCACGCGCGTCGCCGCTTCAACCCAGTCGAGCGACTGATCAATCAGGTCCGCGATCCGCCCGTCCACTTCGACGGCTAGTGGGGCCGGGTGATAGGCGGCCGGCGCGGCCTCTTCCGCTTGTTCGGCATCGTTCGGTTCGGTGCGCAGATGAAAGCGAAGGACACGCCCTTCGTTCGCGGGAGCCGCGGGGCGGGCCAGCATGTGAATGATGCGGCGGAGCTGATCGAAACTGAGATTGCGCATCGACAGGTTGGTGATGCCGGTCTCGATGGAAACGGCTAGCATGTGAACGTCGCTACGGGCCGCACGGATGGCCGACGCGATCGCCGGAATGGCGGATTCCTGCCCGATGATGAGGATTACGGCGATCTCGGGCTGCTCCCAGATCATGACGACGGCCTGCTCCACGCTGACGGGGGCCTCGCTCGCCAGGGTGACATTGGGATCGAGCGCAAGTCGTTGCCCGATAGCGTCGAACGGATCTTGCGGCCCATCTTTCACGAGAAGAATGTTGCAGGTCTCCAAGAGCGCGGCCTCCCTGGTCAAGGCTGTCAGGGTAGCGCTCCGGTGCCCAGACGATATGGCTCACGACGGATCAGACCATTCCGGCCCATCCTGCATGGCTGGGCCTCCATCGAAAGGATCAGGACGTAGGCTTGAGGGATGGATCGAAGACAGACCTTTTGGTTCAGAAAAGGTCTGTGCACTGCCTTGCGAGGATCAGCTTGCAGACCGTCAAGACGCTGCTCGCCCGGCTCGTTAACAAGGGCGTTCGCCCATGAGGTGGAGGGGCGGCGCTATCTCTATCGGTCCCTGGTGGCGCGAGGCCTATGTCGCGGGAGAATCCCGGCTGGTCGAAACCCATATGAGCCGACTGCGCACCAAGTTGAACGAGGGTGGACGTGGGGATGCGATCCGCACGGTCCGGGGATCGGGCTATATGGTGTTGAGTAGCGGCACGGCGCAGGGGATCATCGAAGGCGACTATGTCCGCCGGATGCCGGTCGTTGAACGGGCAGCGAGTTCGACCGGATATCGACCATCCTCAACCAGATGCTCGGCCGGCCTTCGACGATGATGGTCGCGGTCTGACAGTGGACCTGCAGGCGGTAGAGGTGCGGGGCGATGCGCAATCGCTCAAGCACCCAGTCGCCAATCTGCTGGAAAACATCCTGGCCCATGCCGGTAAAGGCATGGCTGCGAAATGCCCTTCTTGCTTGGGTTGTCGCGGCAGCCCCTTGGTGATCGCGCGCATGGGGGCTTCAGTCTGGCGATAGTCCGACGCATATGTCCAATGGACAACAGTGCCGATCCGTTGCCGGACCCGTCGCGCCGTCTCGGGCTTGGCGAGCCTGATATCCGCCAGCGCGTTGCGGATCATGGGCCCTGTAATCTCATTGGCCCGCACATGGCCGATGTGCGGGAACACATAGGCCTCGAGCGTCTGGAGCCACTGTTTCTCGTGCTTCTGGTTCCGCCTGTCTTGCTGTGCGCCGCGATCACCTTGGCAGCCGCCTGGCGAAATGTGGGGATGCCCTGTGCCTTGCGCCGCTCGAAGATTGGATCCAGCCCTAGCTCCACCCAGGTTCGGATTTCTCGCGCCCGCTCCCGAGCGGTTGCCAGCGAGACTTTCGACGCGCTCCCCAAACCAAAATCGCCTCGATTCCCATCCTTCTGCGCCCGGCACATCCAGCTTTTCCCACCGCCGGGTTTGATGAAGAGGAACAGGCCATCGCCATCGCTAAGCCGCCCAGGTCATGTTGCTGCTTTCACAGCGGTTGCGGAAAGTTTTCCCATGCCACCAAATCTCCCACATTTCCAATCGGTCACCGGTGGACTGGCAGGGATGAACGTGGATGCGAAGCACGCTGAAAGCCGCAGAAAAGCTGGGCTTTTCTGATTCGAAACGGATGTGAAATAACAGGATGATGGCGGAGCGGGAGGGATTCGAACCCTCGATACGCTTTTGACGTATACTCACTTTCCAGGCGAGCGCCTTCGACCACTCGGCCACCGCTCCGCAGGAACCCCATCGTCGCTGTAAGCGGCGTGAATCGGGTTCATATTCCATCGCACTGGAGGCGGCTCCCTATCGCGCGACAACGCACTAGGCAAGGGGATGCTTTACTTTCTTGCGCAGCAATTGTTTGATCGCGTCATGACCCTTCGCCGCCGTGCCGCGCTGCTCGCGCCCTTCATCGCCATCCTGCCCCTTGCCGCTGCCGATGCGGCCGATCCGCCGGCCACGCCCAGCGCGGTCGTGGCGCAGGCGCCGGCCAGTGCCTGGCGCGCCGTCCCGGCGCAGGATCTGCTGGTGATGACGATCGAGGGTGGCAAGCGCGTGGTGATCCAGCTGGCGCCGCAATTCGGTCCGCGCCATGTCGCCAATATCCGCGCGCTCGCCGCCGCCCATTGGTGGGATGGCACCAGCATCAACCGGGTGCAGGACAATTATGTTGTCCAATGGGGCGACGCGACCGAAAAGAAGCCGCTGCCCGCCGGCCTCGCGCCGACCAGTCCGGCCGACTATGTCCAGCCGCTTGAGGGCATGAAGGCGAAGCTGACGCCGCTGCCCTATCCCGATCCCTATGCGCGCGCGACCGGCTTCATCGGTGGCTGGCCGGTGGCGATCGACGGGGACGCCGCCTGGCTGCCGCACTGCTATGGCATGATCGGCGTCGGCCGCAACATGTCGCCCGATGCCGGCACGGGCGCGGAACTCTATACCGTGATCGGCCAGGCGCCGCGCCAGCTCGATCGGAACATCGCCGTCGTCGGTCGCATCGTCGAGGGGATGACCGCGCTCACCAGCCTGCCGCGCGGCAGCGGTGAGCTGGGCTTCTACACCGATGCCGAGCGCAAGCTGCCGATCGTCTCGGTGCGCCTCGCAAGCGATCTGCCGCAGGCGGAGCAGCCGCATGTCCAGGTGATGGATACCGGTTCGGCCAGCTTCGCCGACTATCTGCGGCTACGCGCCAACCGCAAGGATGATTTCTACGACCGGCCGGCGGGTGGCGTCGATCTGTGCAATGCGCCGGTGCCGGTGCGATTGGCGCCTTAAAGAGGAAGATCGCGCAGCCGATAGCCGCGCCAGTCGCGGATGCGACGGATGGCGAAGCTGGTGCGGATCGCCGACACGCCGGGCAGGCGGGCGAGGCAGTCGCGATGGACCGCGTCGAAGCCCTTGAGGTCGGCGGCGGCGACCCGCAGCAGATAGTCGGCCTGACCCGCCATCAGATGGCATTCCAATATTTCCGGGAAGCCCGCGACCGCCGTCTCGAACCGTTCCATCGCCTCGCGGCTCTGGCTGGTCAGGGAAATCTCGACAAAGGCCTGGAGCGTCAGGCCCAGCGCCGCCGGATCGAGCCGGGCGGCATAGCCCTCGATCATGCCGGCATCCTCCAGCGCGCGGATGCGACGATGGCAGGCGGAGGAGGAGAGGCCGATCTGCTCGCCCAGTTCATTCATCGACCGGCGGGAATCGCTCTGCAGCGCCTCCAGCAACGCGATGTCGAACCGATCCATGCAATGTCATCCCGATGAAATAAGATTTCGCGATATATTGTCCTGCATGCGGGCGATCGCAAGCGCAAATCAGGGAACAATCGCCACCTGCTTGGCGATATGATGGGGCCACAACCGGCGGGGCTGCGTTGTCCTTTCAGGATGGGCCATCCCGCTGCAAAATGGAGAGCGTCTCATGATCGTCGGCACCGTCAAGGAAATCAAGAATCACGAATATCGCGTCGGCCTGACCCCCGAGAGCGTCCATGAACTGACGGCCCATGGCCATGAGGTTCTGGTCGAGACCGGCGCGGGTGAGGGCATCGGCGCGCATGACGCGCTCTATGAGCGGGCCGGCGCCACCATCATCGCCACCGCGGCCGAAGTGTTTGCGCGCGCCGAGATGATCGTCAAGGTGAAGGAGCCCCAGGCCGTCGAGCGCGCGATGCTGCGCCCCGGCCAGATCCTCTACACCTATCTCCACCTCGCGCCCGATCCGGAGCAGACCCGCGACCTGATCGCCTCAGGTGCGACCTGCATCGCCTATGAAACCGTGACCGACGCCAGCGGCGGCCTGCCGCTGCTGAAGCCCATGAGCCAGGTGGCCGGCCGCATGTCGATCCAAGCCGGTGCCACAGCCCTTGAAAAGGCGCATGGGGGCCGCGGCGTGCTGCTGGGCGGCGTGCCGGGCGTGCTGCCGGCCAAGGTCGTCGTGATCGGCGGCGGCGTCGTCGGCTTCAACGCGGCGCAGATGGCGGCCGGCCTTGGCGCCGACGTCACCATTCTCGACCGCAATCCCGAAGTGCTCGAAAAGCTGGGCATGTATTTCGAGGCGCGGGCCAAGACCCGTTTCTCGAACCGCGCAAACCTGGCCGAATGCGTGGCCGAGGCGGATCTGGTGATCGGTGCGGTGCTGATTCCGGGCGCCGCCGCGCCCAAGCTGGTCAGCGCCGACATGCTCAAGACCATGAAGAAGGGCGCGGTGCTGGTCGACGTCGCGATCGACCAGGGCGGCTGCTTTGAAACCAGCCATGCCACGACCCATGCCGACCCGACCTACATCATCGACGGCATCGTCCATTATTGCGTCGCCAACATGCCCGGCGCGGTCGCCCGCACCAGCACCTATGCGCTCAACAATGTGACCCTGCCGCACGCGCTGCGCATCGCCGAACTGGGCTGGAAGGACGCCCTGCGTCGCGATCCGCACCTGCTCGCGGGCCTCAATGTCTGGGCCGGCAAGGTCACCTACAAGGCCGTCGCTGACGATCTGGGCCTGCCCTACACCCCGGCGGAAGACGCGATCGCCTGATCGCGCCGCCCCCTGTTTCCCGGCGTCCCCGACAGGCGCCGGGCAAAAGGACGCCAGCCTTCCCTTGCGGGGCTGGCGTCCTTTTATTTTGCGCTGTTTTTCGTCTGGCGCGACGTCGCGTCGCCGGGCTTTGTTTCCCGATTGTCAAATAAACGCCATGGATTCTCTTGCGGGTTCCAAGATCTCGTTCGTCTAGTCGGGCAGGGGGACATGACCACATGCCCCCCATGCATCCTGGTTCCGCCGAAGAGAGGCATGGTTTAACATCATGGTCGATTTCCCCACATTCGCCGCCTTGATCCAAAAAGGCGATCGCTCCATCATGCGCGCCGGTCGCGCACTGCAGAAAGGGGCGTGCTGATGTCCGGTGATATCATGACCTGGCTCGTGCCGCTGGTTGCCATGCTGGCCGCTGGCCTGCTCGCCGGCTTTGCCGCCGGCATCTTCGGCATCGGCGGCGGCTTCGTCGTCGTGCCGGCGCTGCTGGTCGTGCTGCCGCTGCTGGGCGGGACGAAGGACGGCATCGCCCATGTCGCGATCGGCACGTCGGCTGCGACGATCATCCTGACCTCGATCCGATCGCTGCTGGCGCATTCCAAGCGCGGGGCGGTGGAGTTCGACGTCCTCAAGACATGGGCGCCCTGGATCATATTGGGCTGTGGCGCGGGCGTCGTGCTGGCGGGCCATGTCGATGGCCGCACGCTCAAGATGATCTTCGGCGCAGGCGTCATCCTGATGTCGCTCAACTTCCTGATCCCGGTGCTGAACGGCAAGGTGATCAGCGACCAGATGCCGTCGGGGCTGGCGCGCATCGGCATTGCAGGCGGGTTGGGCACCTTTTCCTCGCTGCTGGGCATCGGCGGCGGCACCATTGCCATCATGACGATGACGCTGTGCGGCCGCACCATCCACCGCGCCATCGCCACCGCATCGGGCATCGGCACGCTGATCGCCATCCCGACCACCATCGGCTTTGCCATCATCGGCTTCCGCGAAGGCGGCCTGCCCTGGGGTTCGCTGGGCTATATCAACATCCCCGCGACGATAGCGATCGCATCGATGTCGATGCTGACCGCGCCGCTGGGCGTGGCCGCCGCCCATAGCCTGCCCGCCGGGCCGCTGAAGAAGATTTTCGGCGTCTATCTGCTGATCATCGGAGCGCTGATGCTGCGCGCGGGGCTCAAGATCTGATAATGATCTGATAATGATCTGATAATCCGGCTGTATTTCTTAACGGCCGCCAGTGACCGCCTTAACAGGCTTTGTCACTGGCGGCCGTTCGCGCTATCTGACAGGCGGTGAAGATGGCGCAAACCGACCCGATTTCCGTGCTGCTGGTGGAAGATGACCCGGCGGCCCGCGCCAATATTGCCGAAATACTGGTCCGCGCCGGCATGGTCGTCGACCTGGCGGAGGATGGCGCGGAGGGGCTCAAGCGCGCCGCATCGGGCCGCTATCATGTCATCATCCTCGATCGCACCCTGCCGCATCTTTCGGGCATCGATGTGGTGACGCGCATGCGCGTCGCCGGGATCGAGGCGCCGGTGCTGATGCTGTCCGCGCTCGGCCGCAGCGAGCATCGGGTCGAGGGGCTGGAAAGCGGCGTCGATGACTATATGGCCAAGCCCTTCGAGCCAGACGAACTGGTCGCCCGCGTGCGCGCTTTGTGGCGCCGGGCGGGGCGGTTGCAGCAGGATTCGGTGCTGCTGTTCGGCGATCTGGAATGCCATGTGAAGGCGCGCACGGCCCATCGCGCGGGCCGCCATGTGCCGCTGTCGCCCAAGGAATTTGCGCTGTTCCGCTACCTCATGGAACATGCCGGCGAAGTGGTCACGCGCGAAATGCTGCTGCGCCATGTGTGGAAACTCAGCTTCGATCCCCAGACCAATGTCGTCGACGTCAATGTCGGCCGCCTGCGCCGCAAGCTGGAGGAAGGGTTCGACAGCGCCGTGCTGGAGACGGTCTGGGGCACCGGCTATCGGCTGATCGCCGCCCATGGCTAGGTTCGGCCTGCTGCGCTCGGTCTTTGGCCGGGTCACGCTGTCGGCCCTGCTGGTCAGCCTGGCGTCCACGCTAGTGCTGTTCCTGGTGGTCGAACGGATCGTCGAGACCGACGGGCGCGTGATGCTGGGGCGAGAGGTCGATACCGATCTGGCGGGCCTGGCCGACATCTATGTCAGCAGTGGCGAGGCGGAACTGAGGGCGCGCATCGCCGATCGGCTGGCGATGGAGCGCGGCGACAGCGAAAAGGCCTATTATCTGCTCGCCGATGCGGCCGGGCGCCGGGTGGCGGGCAATATCGATCACTGGCCCGCCCTGGCGTCCGAAGTATCCGAAGCGCGGCTGATCCGCCTGCCCGGCGGCGACCGCATGTTCGCGCGGGCGACGCTGCTTGGTCCCGACACCCGGCTGATCGTCGGGCGCAGCAACATTCGGGCGCGGGCGCTGCAGACCCGGCTCGCCATCGCCTTTGCCATTGCCGGCGCCATCGTTGCCCTGCTCAGCCTTGCCGCCGGCCATTTCGCGGCGCGCCGCCTGCGTCGCCGGGTCGAACGGATCAACCATGTCTTCGACGCGGTGCGCGCCGGCGATATCGGTGTGCGCGCACGCGCCACCGGGGCGAGCGACGAACTGGCCGAACTGGCCGCCAACACCAATGCGATGCTGGACCAGGTGCAGCGGCTGATGGAGGCCCAGCGCTCCGTGTCGGATCAGACCGCGCACGAGATCCGCACCCCGCTGATGCATCTCGATACGCGTATCCTAAAGGCGATGGAGCGGACCGGGGATGAGGGGCTGTTGCGCACCCTCGGCCGGTCGCGCGACGAGATACGCAGTGTCGTGCGGCTGCTCGATTCCCTGCTCGACATTGCCGGCACCCAGGCGCTGCGCGGCGATCGCCGGGGCCTGGCCGATGTCGACCTCAGCGAGATTGCCGACAATCTGGCGGACCTTTATGGCGCCAGTGCAGAGGATCTTGGCATCGCCTTCAACGCGATGGTGGCGCCGGGCATATCCTTCCGCGCCGATCCGATGCAGATCACCCGGCTGCTGTCCAACCTGCTCGACAATGCCTTCAAATATGTGCCGCGTGGCGGCAGCGTGCTGCTCAGCCTGGCGCCGGGGCCGCTGATCATTGTCCAGGATAATGGCCGGGGCATCCCGGCCGATGCGCGCGAACTAGTCTTCGACCGCTATGTCCGGCTCGATCCGTCGCCCGGCAGCGGCCATGGTCTGGGGCTGGCGCTCGCCCGCGCGATCGCCGAACGCCATGGCCTGACCATCCATGTCGAGGATGCCGCGCCCGGCGCCCGCTTCGTCGTGCAGCCGGAGATGGCGGATGATTAGGCTCTTCCTGCCCCTGCTGATGCTGGGCGTCGGTCCGGTCGCGGTGGTCGAGGAGCCGATGCCGACCGATGCGCTGATGCGCACCCTGGCGGAGGGCGATCTGGCGCAGGCGCGCGGCGATCAAGCCGCACTCGCGGCGGCGGCCGACACTCTCAAGCTGCTCGGCGCGCGCCCGGCGGAGGGGCAGGATGACCTGTCCACCCTCTGGTCGCAGCAGGCGCAGGCCGGCGGCGCGGTCCATGCCGGGCCGGTCTATCGCGGCCGGGCGCTCGGCCCCGCCTATCGCCGCGGGTCTCTGGCGGCCGGCGGGCGGGTGACGCTGCGCCAGCTGTTCCTTGCCGGCCAGCGCGCGCAGATTTCGGTGGCACGCGCCACCGGCATCGCCGCATCCCTGTCGGTCCGGGTGCGCAATGCCGATGGCGGCACGCTGTGCGCCAAGCCGGTGGCGGCGCCGCAGGCCGATTGCGCCTGGCTGCCGCTGTTCACCGAACGCTATGCGATCGAGATAGAAAATGGTGGCAGCGCGCCGGCAACCTTCTATCTGGTGATCCGCTGATCTAATCCCAATCGCCTGAAATCAGGGCGAAAAAGCCCGATATTCGGCCCTTTTTGGCGCTGCGGCCCACCGCCGTCGCGCCTCGCTTCGTCCATTCTGCACATCCGTTCAGGCGCAAAATGCCGGTCCCGGTGCGTTATTGCCGCAGGTTCGATGAGGAAAGAGGAGAAACGTCATGAACCGTTCGATGCTTCTGACCGCCATCGCCATGGTCGGCATGACCCCGATCGCCGCCATGGCCCAGCCCCAGGCGCGTGGCCCGGCTCCGGGTGAAGGCCCGGTGAGCTATGAGGAACAACTGGCGTCGGTCGAGGACCAGCTTGTCTATGAAGCGCCGATCGCCGGCGTGGAGAACAACTACTGGTTCAATTACCAGACCGACCTGGCCGAGGCGCGCAAGGAACTGACCAAGGATCTGCGCCATTCCAGCGATGCGGAGGATAATCGCGACGCCTGGGAGGAATATCGCACCGAACTGGCCGATGCCCGTGGCGACTATGCCAAGGAAATGGCCGAGAAGGGCTATCCGGTCGGCGAAGTCCGGGTGCTGGGCAGCAGCGGCCGCTGATCCGCGCGGCGCTGATCCAAATATAGAAAGGGCTGGTCCGGTCATCCGGGCCAGCCCTTTTCGCATTACTGGGTATAGGCCTTGGTCAGGCGATAGAGGAAGGCGCGGCCGTCGAGCAGCGACTTGACCCGGATGCGCTCATTGAGGCCATGGACCCCCTGGCCATCGGGATCGGCGAACATGCCCGACACGCCATAGGTGGGGATGCCCGCCGCATTGGTGAAGCGCCCGTCGGTCGCCCCGGTCGCAAGCCGCGGGATCACCGGCACGCCCGGCCACATCTCCTTGGTCAGCGCCTCGATCGGCGCCATGATCTGCGGCGTCAGCTGCGGCGCCGACGACTTGGGCTGCGGCGGATCGGCCAGCGTCACCTTGACCTTCTCGTCGCCGCCGACCTGCGCCAGCTTGGCGCGCACGGCCTCGACATCCTCGCCCGGAATGATGCGGCAATTGACGTTCGCAGTCACCGACTGGGGCTGGGCATTGGGGGCATGGCCGCCATTGATCAGCGTCGGAATGCAGGTGGTGCGTAGGGTGGCGTTCCAGCTCGGATTGGCAGCCGAGATCGCTGCATAGTCCGCCTCGGTCGCCTTGCCCGCGCCGACCGCCGCCATCGGCTGCGACAGCTTGGGATAGAGCGGCGCCGACGCGCCGAAATAGGCCTTGGCCGCCGGCGTCAGGTTCACCGGGAAATCATAGGCGTTCACATTGGCCAGCGCCTGCGCCATCCAGCCGATCGCGTTGAAATGCGGTTCCTGGCGCGAACTGTGGCCGCCCGGCGCGGTCGCGGTGAAGGTGAAGTCCTGATAGACCTTCTCGCCCGCCTGCACGCCGTGGCTGACCGGCTTGCCATTTTCGTCCAGCGACCCGCCGCCGCCTTCGTTGAGCGCCCATCCTGCCGCCATCGCATCGGGCTTGTTCTTCAGCAGATATTCGACGCCGTTCAGCGCCTTCTCCGTCTCCTCGCCACAGGTCAGCGCCATCTTGATCCTGCGCTTGGGCTTGTAGCCTTCCTGCTTGAAGCGGATCATGGCGTCGGCGAAGCTCGCCGCCATCGCCTTGTCGTCCGACGTGCCCCGGCCATAGAAATAGCCGCCTTCCTCGATCAGGGTGAAGGGATCGCGGGTCCAGTCGGCGCGCTTGGCCGCGACCACGTCGATATGGGCGAGCAGCAGCAGCGCGGGCAGCTTGGCATCGGAACCGCGCAGCACGGCGGTCAGATTGCCTTCCTTGGGATGAGCGGGATCGACCACGACAGCGATATCGCCATCGGCATAGCCGGCCGCCTTCAGCCGCGTCGCAATCTGTTCGGCGGCCACGGTGCAGCTGCCATTGGGCCAGCTCGAATCGGTCTCCACCAGTTCCTTGTAGAGGGTGCGGAAGGCGGCCTCGCCGGCGCGGGCCTGCGTATCGGCTGCGGTGGCGGCGTGCAGCGGGCTGAGGCTGGCGGCCAGCAGCGCGGCGGCGGGCAAGGCGGCAACTAAGCGACGGGATGGCATGGGGCGATGTCCTTGTTCTGATTGTGCGACGCTTGGAAATGCGTCTCCCTGGCCCGGCTGGGCGGCGCGACTGTGCAGAAAGCCGGGGGCGGCGGCAAGGGGATGATTGATGCCTGCTGGCCCTGTTTGGTTGTGCATATCATGCACAATGGCTGTGCCTTGGGCTCATATTGTTTCGCTACCTGGACAGGCGCATAGAGGGTTTGCCTGAAGCTCCAGCAATGCGCGCCCGATCCGGCGTGGCGGGCCGACGCGTCCGGCTTTCATTCCCCCGACCGGCGTCGCCGCCCTGCCTGGCCCCGCCCGATGATGCTGGATGTGCCGCGTGACGCCTGCCTTGCCTCAAGCGCGCTGGATGGCCGATCGCTACGGCGGCCATGACGCGCTGTTCACGCTCAAGGCCTTTCTCGCGGCGATGCTGGCCTATTATATCGCGCTGCGGATCGGGCTGGACCGGCCCTATTGGGCGATCATCACCGCCTATATCGTGGCCCAGCCGCTCGCCGGCGCGGTGTCGTCCAAGGCGTTGTTCCGCCTGCTGGGCACCGTCATCGGCGCGGGCGTGGCGATCCTGCTGGTGCCATTGCTCGGCAATGCCCCCGAACTTCTCTCGCTCGCGCTGGCGCTGTGGCTTGGGCTTTGCACCTTTGTCGCGCTGCTCGACCGGACGCCGCGCGCCTATACCTTCCTGCTGGCGGGCTATACCGCCGGCATCGTCGCCTTCCCGGCGGTCGAGGCGCAGGCGACGATCTTCACGGCGGCCAGCCTGCGCGCCCAGGAAATCGGCATTGGCATCGCATCGGCCACGCTGGTCCACAGCCTCGTCTTCCCGCGCACCGTGTCGGCTCGCCTCCAGGCGCGGATCGATGCGATCATGATCGACGCCGAACGCTGGTCGCGCGATTCCCTGCGGGTCGACCATGGCGATGCAGTCGTGACCCGCGACCGCCGGCAATTGGCGACCGACATCCACGAACTGCACCAGCTTGCCACCCATTTGCCGTTCGAAAGCAGCGCGCTGCGGCTGAAGGCCGGGGTGCTGCGCGCGCTAGAGACGCAGCTTTGCCTGCTGCTGCCGCTGGCCAGCGCGGTCGAGGATCGCTGTCGCCAGTTGCAGCGCGCCAATGCCTTGCCGCCGGCCGTCCATGTCCTGCTGGACGATGTCGTCGCCTGGCTGGGCGCGCCGGACGGGGAGGGCGGGGCGGCCGAAGCGCTCCGCGCCCGCGCCCGCGCCTGCGAGCCCGATTGCCGCTTGCCCTTCGCCTGGCACGCGGCATTGCAACTGAGCATGCTCGACCGGCTGGCCGAACTGGTCGCCGTCCATGCCATCTGCCGCGAGTTGCAGGCGGCGATGGGCGCCGATCGCATTCCCCTGTCACCGCCCGCGCGGGAAGCGATCCGCAACGCCCGCCGCCGCGTCCTGCACCGCGATTATGGGCTGGCGCTGCGCGGCGCGCTGGCGACCAGCCTCACCGTGCTGATCGGTTGCCTGCTCTGGATCCTGTCGGCCTGGCCGGCCGGGGCAGGGGCGGTAGTCATCGCCAGCATCATCTGCGCCCTGTTCAGCAATATGGACGATCCCGCGCCCGCCGCCTGGAAAGTGTGGCAGGGCACCTGCTGCGCGGTGCTGGTGGCCGCGCCCTATGCCTTTGCCATCCTGCCGCGCGTGTCCGACTTCCCGGTGCTGGTCGCGGTGCTGGCGCCGGCCTTCCTGCTGGTCGGCGCGATGATGGTGCGGCGGCGGCTGGCGGCGATGGCGATCGGCATGATCCTTTCGCTGCCCGGCCTGATGGGCCTCGATGGCTATTATACCGGGCAGTTCGACAGTTTCGCCAATGCCGCCATCGCCCAGATGCTGGGCGCCTTGCTCGCGGTCTGGGCGCTCAAGATGGTCCGCACCGTGGGCGCCGAACAGTCCGCGCTGCGCCTGCTCCGGGCGGGCTGGCGCGATCTTGCCCTGCGCACCGATCCGCGGCAGCAGCCTGACACGGTCAAATGGATCAACACCATGCTCGACCGCATCGGCCTGCTGACCCCGCGCCTTGCCGAACTGGGCAGCGACACCACAGCGCCGCTGCTTGATATATTGCGCGACACGCGCGTGGGCATGTCGCTCGACGATCTCCACCGCTTCCGGGTGCGCGCCCATGCTCGCGACGATCGGCTGCTCGATGTCGTGCTGGGGCGCGTGCGCCAGCATTTCGATCGGCTTGGCGCCAGGGGGCAGGGCGATCCCGATCCTGCGCTGGTGCGGGCCATCGACACCGCGCTCGCTACCATCGGCCGGAACGGCGCGGTCGATGATCGGCGGCTGGCGCTGCTGGCGCTCACCAGCCTGCGCCGCAACATCGCGCCCGATATTCCGCTCAGTCCGCGTCGGGATCGCGAAAATTCAGCCGCCGCGTGACGGTATAGTCCAGCACGCCGACCAGCAGATAGCTGATCCACTGCTTGATCAGCGTCAGGCCGGTGCGGCTGGCGCGATAGGTCTCCAGCGAAATCTGCCGGCTCTCGCCCGTCCGCTGGGTGATGAAGCCACGCATCGCCTCGGCAAAGCCGGCATCCTCCACCCGCAGCATCAGCTCCAGGTTGAGGAACAGGCTGCGCATGTCGAAATTGGCCGATCCGATATAGACCGCATCGTCGATCACGATCAGCTTCATGTGCAGCTTGCAGGGCTGATATTCATATATCTCGACCCCGCGTCTCAGCAGCGGGCCATAGAGCAGCCGTGCCGCCGCGATCGTCGCGCCATTGTCCGACAGGGCCGGCAGGATCAGGCGCGCGCCCTTGCGCCGGGCAGCGCGGGCGATCCGCTTCATCATGCCCCGGCCGGGCGAGAAATAGGCCTCGACCATGTCCAGCCGCTGCGCCCGGTCCATGTCATGCTTCACCACCTGCGCCCAGGGACTCAGCCGCCGGGTCGGCCCACCGATCAGCCAGCGGAACGGATCGGCCGGATCATGATGCAGCGATGGGTGCCAGTGCCGCACCATCGCCCGCAGGGTGCGGAACCTTTGCCCCTTGCTCGTGACCCAGCGCCATAGCTGGCCATACCAGCGCGCCATCGCCTCGGCCTGCGGCCCTTCCAGCAGCAGCCCCAGGTCGCGCCAGCAATCGTCGGCGGGAATGCCGAAATAGCCATCCTCGACATTGAAGCCGCCGATCATAAGCCTTTTGTCGTCAGCCAGGGCGATCTTCTGATGGTTGCGGATCAGGTAGCGGGTCGACCGGCGCGTCCCGAACCGGCCGAAATGGCCGCCCGCCGCGATCAGCGGGGCGAACAGGCTGTCGGGCGTATCGGACGATCCGAAGCCGTCGATCATCAGCGTCACCGCCACGCCGCGTGCCCGCGCCGCCACCAGCCGCTCGCAGATCAGCCGGCCGCTGCCATCGTCGGCGAAGATATAATAATAGAGTTTCAGGCTCGTGCGCGCACCGTCGATCAGTCTGACCAGCGCATCGCGCAGCGCCGCGCCTTCTTCGATGACGGTCAGTCGGTTGCCGTTCAGCGTGACGCTGATCGGGCTGGTCGGGGCTTGCTGTTGTCGCGACGCCATGGCCCCTACATGCGCTGCTTTGCCGCGGCGCGCCATGGCTTTATGGGCTTTTCATTGACTCGACAGGCCGCCACTGCTAGGCGCCAAGTTCAAGATTCCCTATTGATTTTTCAGGAGGCCCGATTGGCCCGCGTCACCGTCGAAGATTGCGTCGACAAGGTTACCAACCGTTTCGATCTCGTCCTGCTCGCCGCCCAGCGCGCGCGTGAAATTTCCGGTGGCGCCGAGCTGACGCTTGAGCGTGACCGCGACAAGAATCCGGTCGTCGCCCTGCGCGAAATCGCCGAGGAAACCATTCTGCCCGCCGACCTGCATGATTCGGTCGTTGCGTCGTTGCAGAAGGTCCAGATTGACGACGACGATACGCCTGATGAAATCGGTTCGATCGCCCAGTCGGCGGAGGCCCTGCGCCTGACCGCAGCGGCGCCGCCGCGCAACCAGAATATCGGCGGCGATTACGACGGCTGATTTTCCACTTTCCGGTTTGGAGAGGGAAGGGGTCCGGCCCGCGCAAGCGGGACCGGGCCTCAATGATTCTGGGCACCGGATTCTGGTGCGTTATTTCCAGGCCGTCGCCAGCATCGCGTCGAGCATCTGGGCATAGGACCAGCCATCGGCCCGCGCGGCGATCGCCGACAGGCAATCCTGGTCCGCGCGACCCGGCCGGCCCGCACCGGTCATGTTCGGCTTCATGTTGAGGTCGAACAGCTTGAACTGGCCGCTGGCATCCGCGCGGCAGTCGATGCGGATCACCGCGCGCGATTCCACCAGCCCCGCTGCCTTCACACAGGCTTCCAGCATCGCCAGCACCGGGGCTTCTTCCATCCGCTCCGGGCCGATCGCGACGCTGTTCTGCGTCACCGCGACATCGCCATTATAGGGGGCGACACCGTCCTTCTGGTCGAAGCGCAGCACCGGGCGCAGCGCGAAATGGCGGTCGCCCTTTTCGCCTGACGGGCGCGGCGCGGCGGGCGGCAGGACGGTGATGGTCATTTCCTCCCCGTCCAGAAACTCCTCGACCATCAGCAGCGTGCCGAACTTGCCCTCGTCGATCAGGCTGCGGGCCGCGGCGTTCAGCGCATCACCATCGCGCACCAGCGTCACGCCCTGGCTGCCCCGGCCACGCACGGGCTTCACGATCAGCGGGAAGGGGATGGCCAGATCGTTCAGAACCTGCCCGACATCGGCCAGCGCATGCACGCCTTCGCTCGGCCGATCAGCCAGCAAAAAGCCGCGCGCCACCGGCAAGCCGGCCTGTTCCAGCATCCGGTTGGTGGCGAACTTGTCGTCATATTTCTGCGTGGCGGCCGGGGTCTGGCCGACGATCGCGACCTGGCCCATCACGGCCTCGATCGGATGTCCCTCAAACAGGACGCTATTGGCCCAGATCGTGTCGGCGCCTGCCGCGATCGCGGCTGCTATCCCGTTGGCCGTGTCGGGGAACACCCATTGCATCGCCTGCGCCGGATCAGGCGCAGGCACCGGCGTTATCACCGTGCGGCCCAGCCCCATCAATGCAAAGCCGATATCGGCCCCACCGTCGGAATAGCCGCCGGGCTTGGCATCCTTGCGCAGCCCGTCGATCACCGGTGGCGGCAGCGCCTGATAGAGCAGGGCGACCGCCGGCCCGCTCATGCTACCACCTCCGGCAGGCGCCAGTCGATCGCGCCGCGCCCCTTGGCCTCCAGAAAGTCATTGGCCTGCGAGAAATGGCGGCATCCCAGAAAGCCGTTATGCGCCGACAGCGGCGAAGGATGGGCGGCCTTCAGCACCAGATGGCGCCCGGAATCGACGAAGCCGGCCTTGCGCTGGGCATAGGCGCCCCACAGCAGGAACACGACCGGCTCCTCCTTCTGCGCCACCAGCCGGACGATCGCGTCGGTGAACGTCTCCCAGCCCTTGCCCTGGTGCGACGCAGCCCGGCCCATTTCGACCGTCAGCACGCTGTTGAGCAACAGCACGCCCTGCCGCGCCCAATGCTCCAGAAAGCCGTGGCGCGCGCGCGGCAGGCCGAGGTCGCTTTCCAGCTCCTTGTAGATATTGACCAGCGATGGCGGCGTCCGCACGCCGGGCTGGACCGAAAAGCACAGGCCATGCGCCTGGCCCTCGCCATGATAGGGGTCTTGCCCCAGCACCACCACCTTCACCTGGTCCAGCGGCGTCAGGTCCAGCGCCCGGAAATATTCATTCCCCTTGGGGAAGATGCGCTTGCCGGCCGCCTTTTCCGTTTCGATGAACTGTTTCAGGCCCTGCATATGGGGGCTGGCGAACTGGTCGCGCAGCGGCGCGCGCCAGCTTTCGTGCAGCTTGATGGTGTCGTTCATGGCCGGCGTGATGAACCCCCGGCATGCCTGCGTCAACCGCGGGAAAAGCCGATCAAATATCTTGCCACCCGACCCATGATGGGCGACAGACGGGCCATGCCGTCTCTCCGTCAAATTGGCGCCAGCTGCGCCGCCCTTGGCCTGTTCTTTGCGCCCTTGCCGAGCGCCGATGCCTTTGGTCCGCCGCCCCGGCCACAGGTGCTGCTGACGGCGGAGGCGCATCTTCTGGCCGAGTTTGACCGCTTCGCCGCTTTGTCGGACGGCACGGTCGGCCTCGCGGTGCAGGATCTGCAGACCGGCGAGGTCCAATCGCGCAATGGCGACACGCTGTTCCCCATGGCCAGCGCCTACAAGGTCGCGGTCGCGGGCCGTATCCTCTCGCTGGTCGATGCGGGTAGCCTAAAACTCGACGACCGGCTCGTGCTCGATCCTGCGCTGGCGAGCGAAGGCGGCATCGCCTGGATGTTCTCGCGTCCCGGCGCGACCCTGCCGGTCAGCCAGTTGCTCGACCTGATGCTGACGCGCAGCGACAATAATGCGACCGACGTGCTGGTCGCCCGCGCCGGCGGGCCGAAGGCGGTCAGCGATTTCGTCGCCGGCCTCGGCATCCATGGCCTGCGCGTCGACAGCGATACCGCGCATCTTCTCTACCGCGCCATGGGCATCAATCCCCGGTCCGGCACCTTCCAGCAGAATGCCGGTGCCGCCCGCCGCGCCGATCCGATGATCCAGCGGCGCGACGTGCGCGATCTGCCGAACATGGATTTCATGCTCGATCCGCGCGACACGGCGACGCCGCTGGCGATGAACCAGCTGCTGGTCGCCTATGAATCGGGCAAGGCATTGAAGCCGGAAAGCACGCAACTGCTCTTCACCATCATGGGCCATTGCCAGACCGGCAAACTGCGCCTGTCGGGCATGTTGCCGCCCGGCACCCCGGTCGCGCACAAGACCGGGTCGCTCAACGGCGTCGGCAATGATGTCGGCATCATCGGCCTGCCCGATGGCCGCCGCTTTGCCATCACCGTCTTCGTGATGAAGGACAGCCGGGGCCATGTCTCGCGCGACCAGATCATGGCCCAGGCGGCCCGCGCGGCCTATGATTATTTCCTCTTTGCGCCCAAGCGGCGCGTGGCGCTTAACAAGTTGAACGTCCACGTATAAAAGATGGGGCATAACAGAGAGGATGCCCCTTATGACCCAGATCACCCGGTTTCGGGACTTCTGGCCCTATTATCTGCAGGAACATGCCCGGCCCGCGACGCGCCATGCATTATGCCGGGACCAGCCTGGTGGTCGGCATCGCGGCCACGGCGGCCATTACGGGTCGATGGTGGCTGGCCGCTGGGCTGCCGGTCGCCGGCTATGGCTTCGCCTGGGTCAGCCATATGCTGATCGAGCGCAATCGCCCCGCCACCTTCCGCTATCCGCTCTGGTCGCTGCGCGCCGATTTCGTGATGCTTCAGCGCTTCCTGACCGGCCATATGCGTCGCGATCTGGTCCGGGCCGGCATCCGCGCCGACGGCACGGTCGATCCGCAACGCCGCATTCGCGGCTGAGAGTCGTTTGAGAAGGCCGGTTCCGGCCCGCTCCCCCGCCCAACCACCCGACAGGATGATACTGGATCGGGTGGTTGGGCGGGGGAGCAGGCTCTAGCCACCGCGCAAGCGCTTGATTCCCGCCGCCGCTCTGTCACAAGAGGGGCGCGATGGGGCTCACCGCGACATTCTCCCTGCCGACCGACCGGTCGGCGCTGGCCGCCCGCTGGCAGGCGCTGGAGGCGCGCAGCGATGCGTCCTTCTTCCTGCGCTGGACCTGGGTGGGTGCCTGGCTCGACAGCTATGGCGTCCGGCCCGAACTGCTCGCCGTCACCGACGGTGCTGGCCAGGATGTCGCGCTGGCGCTGGTCGGCCATGCGATGCGCCCGCGCCTGCTGGGGCCGGTGGCGACGCTCAGCCTCAACCAGTCGGGCGATCCGGCGATCGACCGGCCCTATGTCGAATATAATGGCCTGCTCGCCGCGCGCGGGCAGGACGCGGCGGCCGTCGCTGCGGCGATCGACGCCATCGCCCGGCGCCGTGATTGGCGTGTGTTGCGGCTGAGCGGGATCGCCCCGGATTCGCCGCTGCTGGGCCTGCCTGCTCGCCGCAAATTGCGGGTCGATGCCTCGCCCGTCTACCAGGTCGATCTTGACGCCGTGCGCGCTGCCGGTGGCGACTATCTCTCGCTGCTCAGCAGCAATACGCGCAGCCAGATTCGCCGCGCGATGAAGGATCATGGCGGGCCGTTGCCCGATGTCGCGGTCGGCACGCTGGATGACATCGCCCCCTGGCTGGACGAGATGGCCGCGCTCAACATGGGGCGCCATGTCGACAATGCCTGGGACGATCAGGGCTTTCGCCAGTTCGTCGCCACCATCGCGGCCCGCGGCCTGCCATCGGGCGCGGTCGAACTGCTGCGCTTTGCCGATGCCGGCGGCGTGGTCGGCCTGCTGGTCAATTTCGTGCAGGACGGGCAGGCGATGAACTATCAGTCCGCCTTCGCCCCGCCACGCACCGCCAAGGACAAGCCGGGCCTGCTCTGTCACGCCGCTGCCGTCGGCCATTATGCCACGCAGGATTTCCGGCTCTATTCGCTGCTCGCCGGCAAGGATCGCTACAAGCAGAGCCTCTCCACGCGCGAAGAGGCGCTGGAATGGTGGCATGTCGAGCGTTTCAGCCCCCGGCTGGAGGCCGAGGCGCTGGCGCGCAGGATCCTTAAACGCCCAGCTTCCGCATGACGCGATAGACGAAGCGGCGAATGGCCTGTTGTTCGGGGCGGTCGCTCACCGCGCCGGTCGGGAGGCCGCGCTTGCGCAGCAGGGCGTTGAAACTGTGCAACTCGCCCTCCGCCACGCTGCGGTCGGACCGCCAGGTGATCGACAGGCTGATCGACACGGCCGGGCCATTTTCCACGAAATGCGGCGCCTTGACCGGCACATGCACGGCCTCGCCGGGGCTGAGCGGGAAGGGGGTGCCGCGCGCCTTGAACCCGTCCTGCCAGATCAGGTTGCGATGGCCGCCATTGTGGAATTCCTCGCTCTTGCGCGCCGGCACCAGTTCCTCGTCGCGCGCCGGGAACACGGTCATCACCTTGGTCCCCATGATCTGCAGCAGGATATTATGCTCCGGGTCCATGTGGAACGGGGTGACGCTGCCGGGGGAGGTCAGGAAGATGAAGGCCTCGCGGTGCAGCATCGGCCCGGTGCTGCGCGCGACGATCGGCTCCAGCTCCGCCAGCGCCGCGTCCAGCAACGCGCCATAGGCCGGGTCGCGCTCGACATTCTTCAGCACCGCCCAGCTGCCATTGCTCTCGATCGTGCGGATCGTCTCGCCCAGGCTCAGTCCATTGGAAGGCGTATCCTCCGGCCGCACGCCCAGCGGCAGCTTGCCCAGATTATACTCGACCGCGCTTGCCGGCATCCGCTCGGCCAGCGTCGCCAGCGCATCCAGCGTCAGCAGCGCATGCCCGACCAATTGATGCGTCAGCTTGGTCGGCTGGTCGGGATAGGCGGCGGCAAAGGTGGCGCGCGCGCTGTCCGAAAAATGCGGCGCGTCGGTGGCGGGCGCCATCGGGCTATGCACGGTCATTCCTGTCCTTTCATGCGGCTGGCGATCCGTTCGACCCCGCCGGCCAATGCAAAGGCCGCTGCCCGGCGCAGGCGCGTCGCGCCCTTGCCCTGCAGGGCGATACGATATTGCACGATGCTACGGCGCTCGGCCCACAGGCTGTCGATCATCGGATGATCGGCGGCGGCGCAACTGTCCATCCAGCCGATCGCCGGGTCATCCTGCACCGCGTGCAGATTGGCGATCTCGATCAGCACGCCGGGCGAAAAGCGCCCCATCTCCTCGTCAAAGGCGATCTTGAAGGAAAAGGCGCCGTCGCCATGGCGGAAATTGACCAGCATCGCGATCGCCCGGCCATCCAGGTCGATGCGCAGGAAATGCAGCCGGCCCGCCGCAAAGGCCGCGGCGCAGGCGGCGCGGAAGAAGGCGATGTCATCCGGCCTGCTCGCCAATGCGCTGCCCTCGCGGCCCTTCCACCCGGACGCCTCCAGCGCCAGAAAGTCGCCACACCAACGCGGCAGGTCCGCGCCATCGTCCAACAATCGCTGCTCGACCGACCCCAGCTCCGCCAGTCGCTTCTGCAGGCGGCGGATTTCCTTGCGCTTCTTGGCGCGGACATGGGTTTCCCAATAGGCGTCGGCCGACAGGTCGGATCGCAGCATCGCCCGGTCATGGCGATGCACCTCGCGCCGGCCGCGCCCTTGTTCGACGCACAGTGCTTCCAGCGCGGCGGCATTGGCGCCGGCCGCATCCAGTGCGCGCAGATGCAGGAAATGGGGCGCCCATTCCGCCGCGTCCAGCTGCGCCAGCAGGCTGCGCCACGCCGCCATCTCCTGGCCGCGCCGGATCAGCGGCGCGCCGAAGAAGCAATGGTCGTGCATCCAGTTGGCGACGCAGCCGATCGGCAAGCGGCCATGGCGCGCCTGCACCGTCACCGGCAACAGGCCGATCAACTCGCCATCCGCCTGCGCCTCGATCAAACGCACGTCACCACTGCCGGCCAGATGGTCGATCGCCGCTGCCAGCAGGTCGGGCGCGTAGAAGGCATTGGGTTCGGCCGCCTCTGCGGCCAAGGTCGCCCAGCGCGCGCGCGCGTCCGTCAGCGGCAGGCTGTCGGATGCAAAGGGGGGAGATGGGTGCGCTGCCATGTCCATCGCCTCGCCTTAGCCGGGAAAGATTAGGGAATGCCTAAGTATTCCGCCGCATGGAAGCCTGTATCGAACGGCTTATGAGGGAAAGGGCTTTACATCGCGCGTCGGATTGTCTGTGAACCGCCATGGCTCTGGCGGCGACGCGCCTGCCGGCCCGATCAAGGAGGATGACGCTTTGACGATCCTGGTAACCGGCGCGGCCGGCTTCATCGGCATGGCGGTGGCCGACCGGCTGCTGGCCGACGGGCGCGCCGTGATCGGCATCGACAATCTCAACGACTATTATCAGGTCTCGCTCAAGCGCGATCGGATCGCGGCGCTCGAACAGCGCCATGGCAAGCTGTTCACCTTCGCCGAACTGGACTTTGCCGACATGCCGGCACTTCAGGCGTTGCTCGCCGATCATCCGATCGAGGCGATCGTCCATCTCGGCGCCCAGGCCGGCGTGCGCTATTCGTTGATCAACCCCCATGCCTATGTCCGCTCCAACCTTGCCGGCCATGTGAACATGCTCGAACTGGCGCGGGAACGGCGGGTGCGTCATCTGGTCTACGCCTCCTCCTCATCCGTCTATGGCGGCAATGAGAGCTTGCCCTTCCGCGTGGAGGATCGCACCGATCATCCGGTCTCTCTCTATGCCGCGACCAAGCGGGCGGACGAGCTGATGAGCGAGACCTATGCCCATCTGTTCCGCGTGCCGATGACGGGGCTGCGCTTCTTCACCGTCTATGGTCCCTGGGGGCGGCCCGACATGGCGATGTGGATCTTCACCCAGAAGATCCTCGCCGGTGAAGCGATCCCGGTCTTCAACCATGGCCGGATGCAGCGCGACTTCACCTATATCGACGATATCGTCGCCGGGGTGATCGGCTGCCTTGATTCCCCGCCGGGCGATGATGGCGCGCTCAAGGCGGGCGGCAGCCGGGCGCCGCATCGGCTCTACAATATCGGCAATAACCGGCCCGAGGAACTGATGCACCTGATCGCCGTGCTGGAGGAGGCTGTGGGGCGCAAGGCGCAGCTGGACTTCCAGCCGATGCAGCCGGGCGACGTGCCGGCGACCTTCGCCGACATCAGTGCGATTGCCCAGGATATCGGCTTTGCGCCCACCACCGGGATCGAGTCGGGCGTGCCCCGATTCGTCAACTGGTATCGCGACTATCATGGCCGATGACTATTTCGGCATGTGTCGAAAGGCGGAAAGGTTCCTCAACTCGCCTCTGATTTGGGGCGTCTCATCGGAAATTTTCGGGAAATTCGCCCGACGCGCAATGCTGCGAGCCTTTTTTGCACTTGCGAAACGCATTGCCATAAGTGCCTGAAACGGCGTAGACAGTTGCCGGGTGCTGATTGAGAAATCGGCTTGGGGTCGCGGAACAAGGGATGGACGTTGCGCTGGTCAAGGCGCATCGACACCGCGGGCGTCAGTCGGAACATATCGGCGACGATGCGCGGAAAAAAGGGCAAGAAGCGTGTCGACAGTTTCGAAGATCGTTCCTTTCGGCTCGGGTGTACATATTGTGGAGACAGCGTGCAGCAGTCTCGCCCTGGCAGCCAGGGGGCTCAATACACTCGAAGCCAAATTTTCCGACCGGGAATTTTCCGCTGCCTTTCTGCGGCTCGTCGGAATCATCATCAATGTTCGTGGACGCGTGATCGTTACCGGTATCGGCAAGAGCGGCATCGTCGCGCGCAAGATGACGGCGACGCTGACCTCCACCGGCACGCCGGCGCTGTTCCTGCATCCGGCTGATGCCGGCCATGGCGATCTGGGCATGGTGACGCCGGACGATGTCGTGCTGATGCTGTCCCACTCGGGTGAATCCACCGAACTCGGGCCGATCATCCATTATTGCAAGCGCTTCGGCATCCCGCTGCTGGCGATGACGGCGCAGGCGCAGAGCACCGTGGCCGAGGCCGCCGATGTCTGCATGCTGATGCCGGCGGTGCGTGAAGCCTGCCCCAATATGCTGGCGCCGACCACTTCGACCACCTTGCAGATGGCCTTTGGCGACGCTCTGGCGATGTCGTTGATGGAAATGCGCGGCTTTTCGGCTGACGATTTCTACAAATTCCACCCCAATGGCCGGCTCGGCGCACAGCTCGTCAAGGTGCGCGAGCTGATGTCGGCGGGCAGCGACGTGCCGCGGGTGTGCGAAGATTCCTCGCTGCTCGACGCCACGATCGAGATGACGCGTGCGCGGTTGGGCGGCACGGCCGTCGTCAACCAGGGCGGTCAACTGATCGGCGCCTTCACCGATGGTGATCTGCGCAGGGCCGTGACCGGGAAGCAGAATCTGACCGACGCGGTCGGCCGTTTCATGACCGTGACGCCGCAGACGATCGGTCCGGATGAACTGGCGTCGGAAGCGCTGCGCATCATGCACGATCGCAACATCACCCTGTTGTTCGTGTGTGAGGATGGCGATCTGGTCGGCGCGCTCCACATGCACGACCTGCTGCACGCCGGGGTCGCCTGACCATATTGGTGGTCATTCCGGCGCGGGCGGGGTCGTCCCGCTTGCCACGCAAGCCGCTGCGCCTCATTGCGGGGCGCAGCCTGTTGCATCGCACGATCGCCATGGCACGCGCGGCGATCGGCGTGCGCGCCGGCGTGGCTCTGGTCGTCGCCACCGATGATGACGAGATTGCAGCCCATGCGCAGGCCGCCGGCTGCGACGCGGTGATGACCGACAGCGCGATCGCCACCGGCTCGGGCCGCGCTCTCGCCGCCGCCCGCGCGCAGACCACCCAGCCCGACTTCGTCGTCAATCTCCAGGGGGATTCTCCCTTCCAGCCCGAAGGGGCGCTGGGCGCGGTGATCGAGGCGCTGGATGCCGGCGCGCAGGTCGCGACCCCGGTGATCGGGCTCGACTGGGCCGCGCTCGATGCGCTGCGCGAGCATAAGCAACGCTCGCCCTTCAGCGGCACGACCTGCGCGCGCGGCGCGGATGGCCGGGCGCTCTGGTTCTCCAAGACGATCATTCCCGCCATCCGCGACGAGGACAGGCTGCGTGCCGCCGGCCCCATATCCCCCGTCTGGCGCCATGTCGGCCTTTATGGCTATGCCTATGATGCGCTCGCCCGGTTCGAGGCATCGCCGCCCACGGCGCTCGAAAATCTGGAAGGGCTGGAGCAGTTGCGGCTGCTGGAACTGGGCATCGATATCATGACCGTTCCGGTCGATTCGCCCGTTTTCGACAGCAGCGGCATCGATACCGAGGCCGACATCCAGCGGGTCGAGGCGCTGATCGCCGCCCATGGAGACCCGACGCCGGCCCTGTCATGAGCCGGCGCATCTTCGTCATCCGCCACGGCAACACCTTCGCCTCCGGCGCCGATGCGCGTCGGGTCGGGGCCGGTACCGACATTCCGCTGGTCGACAGCGGCATGGCCCAGGCCCAGCGTCTCGCCAGCTATTTCGCGGCCCGATCGCTGGGGCCCGTGCGCCTCTACAGCGGCCCGTTGCAGCGCGCGCGCCAGACCGCGGCGCCGATCGCGGCCGCGCTCGACCATCCGGTCGACGCCATCCTGCCCTGGCTCGACGAGATCGACCATGGCCCGGACGAGGGGCAGCCAGAGGCGGCCGTGGTGGCGCGTCTTGGCGAAGCGGCGATCGCCGCCTGGGACCGGGATGGCATCGTGCCCGATGGCTGGGCCGTAGACGCCCCCGCGCGCATCGCTGCCTGGCGCACCTGGTTCGCCGCTGAAGGGGAGGGCACGGAAATGCTGGTCACCAGCAACGGCGCCGCCCGCTTCGCCCTGCTGGCGCTGGGCCTCGCTTATGGCCAGCTCAAGCTGCGCACCGGGGCCTTTGGCGAACTGGTCGTCGATGCGCCGGGCCAGGTGCGGCTGTTGCGCTGGGACGAGCGCCCCTAGGGATTATTCCCGGCCGATCTCCGCAAAGCCCGCGATTGGCCCTCGCTCTTGATCGGGTCATTCTGTCCCCGCGCAGAATGTTCGAAAGGGGAAGGCGCTTGGCCATGCAGACCGGATATCATCGCAAGATCGCCTGGCTCGCAGGCCTGGCCGCCATGGCGCCGCTGCCGGCGATCGCGCAGGATGCGGGATCGTCGGCAGCGCCTGCCATCACCTCCGGGCCACCGCCGGCCGGCGGCAGTGATCAGGATCTGGCCCTGCAATTGTCCAACCCGGTCGCCTCGCTGATCAGCGTGCCGTTCCAGGAAAATCTCGACTTCGGCGCCGGGGATGACGGCATCAAGTCGACGCTGAATATCCAGCCGGTGGTGCCGATCAGCGTCGGCAAGGACTGGAACATGATCGTGCGCACCATCGTGCCGGTCGTCGCGCAGAATAGCTATCAGGGACCGGGCACGGATGCCTTCGGCCTTGGCGATATCACCCAGAGCTTCTTCTTCTCGCCCAAGGAGAATAAGGGCATCATCTGGGGCGTTGGCCCCGCCATCCTCTATCCTTCGGCAACCGATCGCTATCTGGGCGGGGACAAGTGGGGCGCCGGCCCGACCGTCGTGCTGCTCAAGCAGATGGGCCAGAACACGGTCGGTTTCCTCGGCAACCATATCTGGTCGATCGCCGGCAAGGATGACCGTTCCGACGTCAGCGCCAGCTTCATGCAGCCCTTCTTCAGCCACACCACGTCCCACGCCACCACCTATGGCATCAATGCCGAAGCCGCCTATGACTGGAAGGGCAAGGACTGGCTGATCCCGGTCAATCTCACCGTCACGCAACTGACCAAGGTCGGCGATCAGGCGGTGCAGGTGGGCCTTGGCGGCAAATATTATGCCGTCTCGCCCGACGGCGGCCCCGAATGGGGCATCCGCATGATCTTCACCCTGCTGTTCCCGAAGAAATAGCGGATTGCGCAGTCACGAAGCCGAAGGCCAGCGTCCCTGGCGCGGAGCAAGCAACATCCGGAGCCATGGGGCGACTGCCCCGGATATGGGAGGGCATCGGCACGATGCCGGCTAAATGGTCAGGATGGGTGGTTAGCGGACTGGCTTCTTGCAAATCGTAGAAAGCGATAGCAGACATGGCTCATGCCATTCAGCGCAACTCACAATGATTTGAGCGGCCGTTTCGGTATCGACACGAGTCTTTCAGCATTCCGCGTCTGGCTGATAGCTGGCAGCTTCGTGAGCGCGGGTTTAATCCCTAGTCTAATTTATGGCGTTCTACTCGGCCAATGGGGCACCAATTTGGTATGGGGCAGCGTTTATGGCTTGGGATGGTGTCTTGCAGCATATTTCGCCAACGTTAGGGGAATAGCCGCCCTCTTGGCCTTTCTTTGGTCTGGCTTTGCTGTTCCCGCCCTACTGTATGTGGCGAGCGGCTGGCTGTGGAACACATGCGGCGAGCATACGAAACGGTGGGCAATGATCTTGCTATTTGTATCGCTTGCTGCGGATATTCCGGCCGAGGCCATCAGTTGGATAGATCAACAGGTAATCCATCTGCCTGATCTGATGCTGCACATCACCACTATGTATTGAGCGGCAGCTTCCTACCGATGATTTTCGGCGGGACAGGGACCACAAATGGTCGTCAGCGGTCAAAACCCGATCCTCGTCATTGCTTTGCTGCGCTCGGAATGACGGGGCGGGCCTGCGTCTCTCAGGCGCCTGCCGGGGTCCGGGTAATGCGCATGTGCTGGCGTTGACGGGCGTGGGCGGGTTCCTGGTCGCCCAATATCTCTTCGGTCAGCGAGACATGGGCGAGGGTCAGCATCATGTCCATCAGCCTTTGCTCGGCCGGCGGCAGGGCGTCGATCGGGTAGCGGTCGAGATGGGCGAGGGCGGCGTCGAGCAGGGGCGCGGCCGCCGCGAAGAAGGCGGCGCGGTCGGCGGGGGCGGCATCGCCGCGCCGGGCGGCGCGGGCGATCGATCCGTCGATCGCCCAGCGATCGGCAAAGGGGGCAAGCGCCTCGAAACCAGTGGGAAGGAGCGTGGTCATGCAATTGCCTCCGCCCGCGAGACGGGCCGGGGCGTAGCGCTGGTCCGTTCTGCTCGATAGGCCTGCACCCGTTCGTCGACGGCGTTGAAGAGGTGGCGGCAAAGCGCCTCCTGCGCCTGGAAATGGATATGTTTGAGCGCGCCGCTGTTGAGGCCGCGCTGGCCCGCCTCGATCACGTCGCGATCCTCGGCATGGATGTCGCGGGCGCTGGCCATCGCATATTCGCGGGCATAGCGGCGGCTGGCGCAGTCATCCTCGCCCTTCCAGTAGAGGCGGATCACGCCGCGCGAGCGGCGCGCGTCGATCGGCCAGACGGTGTGGGAGAAGGGCTGGGCCGGCGATCCGAGGATGAAGAAATTGGGAAAGAGCGCGAGATAGTCGCGGCTGTGCGGGCCGGCGGTACCGTCGGCCATGGCGAAGCGGGCGGCGCGGCCGAAGGATTGCGCCTGCACCGGCTTGGGCGCGGGATCGGGATTGGTCCAGATTGTCTGGGTGCGATGGGGGCCGTGAAAGCCCATCTTCGCCGGATAGCCGAAGGGATTGTCTTCGCCCACCGCCGGTGCGCCGGAGCGGGGATGGATGAAGCGGAGATGGTAATTTTCCTGGAAATTGTCGTAGGTCAGCTTCCAGTTGGCGTCGATCTCATAGACATATTCGGAGAAGGTGGTGGCCTGTGCCGCCGGGAAGCCGTCGAGCATGGTCGCATAGGGGCCAAGATCGTCGCGCAGGCCTTTGTCCGGCGTGCCGAGATGGACGAAGATCAGTCCGCCGCAGATGTCGAGCGCGACGCGGGGCAGGGCGCAGTCGGCCTTGTCGACGAAGAAGCGATCGAAATCGGGGGCGGCGAGCAGCGCGCCATCGGTGCCGAACGACCAGCGATGATAGGGGCAGGAGAAGGTGCTGCGCCTGCCGCTTTCCTCCTCGACCAGCTGGGTGCCGCGATGGGTGCAGACATTGTGGAAGGCGCGAATCTCGCCCTCGCGGCCGCGCACGATCAGCAGCGACACATTGAGTGCCTCGATCTCGCGGCGGATGAAGCTGCCGCTGTCGGGCAGTTCGCAGACATGGCCGATCTGCAACCAGGCGCGGCGGAACACCGCTTCCCGTTCCAGCTCGAACCAGGCCGGATCATGATAGGGGGCGGCGGGGATCGGCGCGGTGCCGAGCCAGGCCAGACTGTCGTCGCTCATGCCCTGAAAGCCGGGCCGTTCGCCGTGCATCATCGCTCTCCGCTGTCTGTCTTTTCGCCAGCATGAGCGGGTCAATCTGAATTTGCAACACTATTGTTGCAAATCTTGTCGGTCGTCGGCGATGCCATCCCGGCGCAGCACCCGCTGCTGTTCCTGGCGGAAGCGGGCGATGGTGGCTTCGGTGTCGAGATCGGGGGCGACGCGATGGCGAAAGACCCGCGGGCCGATCAGCGCGCTGGTGAGCAGCATCACGCAATAGACTTCGGTGTCGATCGGCTCATCGGGGAAGGCGGCGGCAAGGCTGGTGCCGATGCCCGATACCAGGGCGTCCCAATGCGGATAGCTGGCGCGGATGTCGCCGGGGGCGATGAAATCCTCGATCCACAGCGACATGATGGCGGGATTGTCGAGCACGAAGCGGGTGACATAGTCGATCCGCGCCTGGCGCGGCAGTTCCGGGCGGAAGGCCGCGACGATCTGCTGCGAGGACCAGAGCTTCACCGCCGCGACCAGCGCGTCACGATCGGTGAAATGATAATAGATGGTGGTGCGGTTGACCCCGGCGGCGCGGGCGAGGGCGGACAGGGACAGCGCATCGATGCCGCGATCGGCGATCAGCCCGACCGCCAGTTCGATCAGCATCTGGTGGGTATCCTCGAAGGATTTGTAGCGGCGCTGCTGTGCGGTTTCGTCGGTCACGCCCCTTCGCCTAGACCCCGCCGGGCGGGGCGGCAAGCGGCGCGTGGGCCAGCGCCCGTGTCGCTTGAAATTTTCCCCCGTTCCGCTTATGTTTTGGCCATGGCCATTCTTCCGATCCTTGAGGCGCCCGATCCGCGCCTGCGTACCATCTCGACCCCCGTAGAGGCGATCGACGACGATCTGCAGCGTCTGATCGACGACATGTTCGAAACCATGTATGACGCGCCGGGCATCGGCCTGGCCGCGATCCAGGTGGGCGTGCCCAAGCGTATTCTGGTGATGGATCTGCAGGAACCGGAATCGGATGAGGAAGGCGCGCCGCCGGTCAAGAAGCCGATGGTGTTCATCAATCCGGAAATCCTGAAGGAATCGGACGAGCAGTCGGTCTATAATGAAGGCTGTCTGTCGGTGCCCGACCAGTTTGCCGAGGTGGAGCGCCCGGCGGTGATCCGCGCCAGTTGGATGGACCGCGACGGCCGTATCCATGAGGAGCAGCTGGAAGGGCTGCTCGCCACCTGTCTGCAGCATGAGATGGACCATCTCGAAGGCGTGCTGTTCATCGACCATCTGTCGCGCCTGAAGCGCGACATGCTGCTCAAGAAGCTGAACAAGGCCCGCCGCGCGGCCTGATCGCGGCCCATTGCCGAAATAGAAGAACCTCCCCGGCACAGCTTGCCGGGGAGGTTTTTTCTTGTCCGCATGCGCGGGGCGACGATCAGTTCAGGCCGTCAGTATCCAGCGCATAGCCGGCCGAGCGGACGGTGCGGATGATGTCGTGGCGGCCATCGACATTGATCGCCTTGCGCAGGCGGCGGATATGGACGTCGACGGTGCGCAGTTCGATGTCGCTGTCCTGGCCCCAGACGCTGTCGAGCAGCCGTTCGCGCGAGAAGACCCAGCCGGGATGCTCCAGGAAATGCTTCAAGAGGCGGAATTCGGTGGGGCCGAGTGGGATGACCTGGCCGCCACGGCGAACCTTGTGGCCGACCGTGTCCATCTCGACATCGGCGAAGGTCAGCGTCTCGCCGGCCAGCGCCGGGCGGACGCGGCGCAGCACTGCGCCGACGCGGGCGACCAGTTCGCGGGGCGAGAAGGGCTTGGTCACATAATCGTCGGCGCCGGTTTCCAGGCCGCGGACGCGATCCTCTTCCTCGCCGCGCGCGGTCAGCATGATGATCGGCACATTGGCAGTGCCGTTCATGCGGCGCAGGCGACGGCAGACCTCGATCCCCGACAGGCTTTCGACCATCCAGTCGAGCAGCACGATGTCGGGCGTGTTTTCCTGCGCCATCAGCAGCGCTTCCTCGCCATCGACGGTATGGGCGACCTCGAAATCCTCACGCTTGAAATGCCAGATGAGCAGTTCGGCGAGCGCCGCGTCATCCTCCACCAACAGCATCTTCGCCCGCGCCATGCCTCAATTCTCCTGCTGCTGGGTGCCGCCGCGTTCGCGTTCGGGCAGGGTCTGGCCCGTTGCGGCATAATAGACCATTTCCGCGACATTGGTCGCATGGTCGCCGATGCGTTCGATATTCTTGGCGATGAACAGCAGGTGCGCGCACTCGCTGATCGTCTTGGGATTTTCGACCATATAGGTCACCAGCGTGCGGAACACGCTGTCGTAGAAATCGTCGACCACCTGGTCGCGCTCCACCACCGCCAGCGCCAGTTCGGCGTCGCGCGCGGCGAAGGCGTTGAGCACGTCATGCACCATCTCGGCCGCGACCTGGCCCATGGAGGGCAGCAGCGACACCGGTTCCAGCTTGTGCTGGTTGGCAGCGATCAGCGGCACGCGCTTGGCGATATTCTTGGCATAGTCGCCGATCCGCTCGACCACGCTGACGATCTTCAAGGCGGCGATCACGTCGCGCAGGTCGTTCGCCATCGGCGCGCGCAGGGCGATGATCTGCACCACCAGCTTCTCGACTTCCGCTTCCAGCGCGTCGATGCGCTTGTCGTCGGCGACGACTTCGGCGGCGAGGCGCTGGTCCTGGCGCTGGAGCGCCAGCATCGCATTCTCGATCGCCGCTTCGGCGCGACCGCCCATTTCGGCGATCAGGCCACGCAGCCGGTCGATTTCCTCGTCAAATGCCTTGATCGTATGTTCAGCCATGTCTTGTCTCTCTCCGCGCGGGATCAGCCGTAGCGCCCGGTGATATAGTCCTTGGTCCGCTCCTGGCGCGGGTTGGTGAAGATGTCGCTCGTCACGCCATATTCGACCAGTTCGCCCAGATGGAAGAAGGCGGTGCGCTGCGACACGCGCGCGGCCTGCTGCATGTTGTGGGTGACGATGACGATGCCATAGCGGCCGCGCAGTTCGTGGATCAGTTCCTCGATCTTGGCGGTGGCGATCGGGTCGAGCGCCGAGCAGGGTTCGTCCATCAGGATGACTTCGGGTTCGACCGCGATGGCGCGGCCGATGCACAGACGCTGCTGCTGACCACCCGACAGGGCGGTGCCGCTGTCATTGAGGCGATCCTTGACCTCGTCCCACAGGCCGGCGCGACGCAGCGACTTTTCGACGATCACGTCCATGTCCGCCTTGCCCGCGGCGAGGCCGTGGATGCGGGGGCCATAGGCGATATTCTCGTAGATCGACTTGGGGAAGGGATTGGGCTTCTGGAACACCATGCCGACCCGCGCGCGCAGCTGCACCACGTCCATCGAGGGGGCGTAGATATCTTCGCCGTCGAGCGTGATCGTGCCTTCGACCCGCGCCGAGGCGACGGTGTCGTTCATGCGGTTGAGGGTCCGCAGGAAGGTCGACTTGCCGCAGCCCGACGGGCCGATGAAGGCGGTGACATGGTCCATGTCGACATCGATCGACACGCCCTTGATCGCCTGCTTCTCGCCATAGAAGACCTTGACGTCACGGGCCGTCATCTTCGGATTGGCCACGGCCAGGCTTTGCTGTTCTTCGGTCATGGGGGTCATTACCACCGTTTTTCAAACTTGTTGCGCAGGTAGATGGCGAGGCCGTTCATCGCGAGCAGGAAGGCCAGCAGGACGATGATGGCGGCCGAGGTCTTTTCGACGAAGCCCTTCGAGACTTCGTCGGACCAGAGGAAGATCTGCACCGGCAGCACGGTGGCCGGATCGACAATGCCGCCGGGCGGCGTGGCGATGAAGGCACGCATGCCGATCATCAGCAGCGGCGCGGTTTCGCCGAGCGCGCGGGCCATGCCGATGATCGTGCCGGTGAGGATGCCGGGCAGGGCCAGCGGCAGCACATGCTGGAACACGACCTGGACCGGCGAGGCGCCGATGCCGAGCGCGGCGTCGCGGATGCTGGGCGGCACCGACTTGATCGCGTTGCGGCCGGCGATGACGATGACCGGCATGGTCATCAGCGCCAGGGTCATGCCGCCGACCAGCGCGGCCGAACGGGGCAGGTGCAGCAGGTTGAGGAAGATCGACAGGCCGAGCAGGCCGAAGATGATCGAGGGCACGGCCGCCAGATTGTTGATCGACACCTCGATGATGTCGGTCCACCAGCTCTTGCGGGCATATTCCTCCAGATAGAGCGCCGTGGCGACGCCGATCGGGAAGCTGAGCACCAGCGTCACCAACATGGTCAGCAGCGACCCCTTGAACGCGCCCCAGATGCCGACCTGGGTCGGATCAGTGCCGTCGCTGGCGGTCAGGAAGCCCCAGTTGATGCCGGTGGCGAGCAGGCCGGCCTGACGCAGGCGTGCGACCTGCGCCTCGGCCTCGGGCGAGCCCTTGCTCTTGGCGGCGAGGTCGATCGCGGTTGCGGCGGGGACGTCGATCGTCTCGGTGCGGGCGAGGATCTTGGGATCGGCCTTGATCGCGTCGCGGATCGCAATCCAGGCGCTGGGCGAGATCATCGCGTCGGCATCCTTGCCCAATGCCTTCTGCGCGACGGTGCTGGTCACCATCGGCAGATTGGCGTTGGCCAGCGCCTCGTCGGTGATGTTGGCCGGATCGAGCAGCAGCGGCGAGGCCGGGAAATCGACCTTGAGGGCGATTTCCGTGCGGGTGAAACCGCGCATGCCATTGCCGACCATGGTGAAGAGCAGGAAGGCAAGGAAGGCGGCGCTGAGCAGCACGGCGGCCATGCCGGCGGCCTTGAAGCGGCGCTCGGCGGCATAGCGCCGGGCGATCCGCTTGCGCATGGCGTCCGACTTCCAGTCGGTGGGGAGGCGTTCGGCGCTCATTATTCGTAAGCCTCGCGATATTTCTTCACGACCCGCAGGGCCACGATGTTGAGCAGCAGGGTGACGATGAACAGCACCAGGCCGAGCGCGAAGGCGGCAAGCGTCTTGGCGCTATCAAATTCCTGGTCGCCGGTCAGCAACTGGACGATCTGGGTCGTCACGGTGGTCACGCTGGCAAAGGGGTTGAGGGTGAGGTTGGCAGCCAGACCGGCGGCCATCACCACGATCATCGTCTCGCCAATGGCGCGGCTGACGGCGAGCAGCACGCCGCCGACGACGCCGGGCAGGGCGGCGGGGATCAGCACGCGGCTGATCGTCTCGCTGGTGGTGGCGCCCATCGCCAGGCTGCCGTCGCGCATCGACTGCGGCACGGCGGCGATGCTGTCATCGGCCATGGAGGAGACGAACGGGATGATCATCACGCCCATGACGAGGCCGGCGGCCAGCGCGCTTTCCGAAGAGGCGCCATGGATGCCGATCATCACGGCGAAGTCGCGCAGGGCGGGGGCGATGGTGAGCGCGGCGAAATAGCCATAGACGACCGTGGGCACGCCCGCGAGCATCTCCAGCGTCGGCTTCATCCACTTGCGCACCGTGGGGCTGGCATATTGGGTGAGGTAGATGGCGCTCATCAGGCCGAGCGGGATGGCGACGATCATGGCGATGATCGCGCCGATGAAGATCGTGCCCCAGAAGAGCGGCACCGCGCCGAACGCATCCTCATTGCCATAACCCATGGCGGCCGACTGCGGGCTCCATTTGGTGCCGAACAGGAAGTCGATCGGGTTCACCATGGAGAAGAAGCGGAAGCTTTCCCACAAGAGCGAGGCGACGATGCCGAGCGTGGTGATGATCGCGATCAGCGAGGCGATCAGCAGCGTCGCCATGACCAGTCGCTCGACCCGTGTGCGGGCGCGGAAGTCCGGACGGACGCGGGTGAAGGCATAGGCGCCGCCGGCAAAGGCGAGCACTAGCGCCAGCACCGCGCCGGCAATGCCATAATGGCTGAGCGCGGTGCGATAGGGTTCGACCAGCGCGTTGGCGGCCGGGTTGAAGGCGCCGGCCTGCGCACCGGTGGCGATCGCCCGTGCCTCGCCCAGGATGGCGGAGCGCGAGAAGCCGTCCATCGGCAGGCTCTGCGCCGCCGGGTCGGCCAGAACCGACTGGGTGACGAGGCCGGGCGAGACATTGGCCCAGACCGCCAGGAAGATGCCGGCCGGGATCAGCGTCCACAGCGCGACATACCAGCCATGATAGCCGGGCAGGCTGTGTACCGCGTCGCGGCGGCCGCTGGCGCGCGCCACGCCGGCAAGGCGCAGCGCACGGGCGCGGGCACTGACCCAGGCGATCGCGCCCAGGCCCGCCAGCAGCAGGAGGATTGCAGGACCGGTCATGATGCCCTTACTTCAGCTGCGAACCGTCGAGGACGCTGAGCGACTTGACGATTTCCGCGCTCTTCTTGCGCACGTCTTCCGGCGCCGCGACCATGCCGCGCTTGGTCAGCGCGCCGTCGGGGTTCCAGTTGGCGGCGAAGGTGTCGAGGAAGCCCTGCAGGCCACGGATCGCCTGCATATGCGCCTTCTTCACATAGATGTAGAGCGGGCGGGCGCCGGGATATTGGCCGGTCGAGACGGTCTCGTAGCTGGCTTCGATACCGTTGATCGGCACGTCCTTCAGCGTGTCCTTATTCTCTTCCAGGAAGCTGTAGCCGAAGACGCCGACGGCGTTCGGGTTGGCGCCCAGCTTCTGGACGATCAGATTGTCATTCTCGCCCGAGTCCACATATTTGCCATCCTCGCGCACGCGGGTGCAGGTGGCCTTGAACTCGTCCTCGCTCTTCTTCTTGAGTTCTTCCATCGCCGGGTCGGTCTCGCAACCCTTGGTCAGGATCAGTTCGGCGAGCGAGTCGCGCGTGCCGCTGGTCGAGGGCGGGCCGAACACGGAGATGGCGATCGCGGGCAGGCTGGGGTCGACATCCTTCCAGGTCTGGGCCTTGTTCGGACCCTTGCCATAGGGATTGGCGGCCAGCGCCTCATAGACGATCTTGGGGGTGAGCTTGAGGCCGGGGCCCTGCTTGCTCTCGGCGAAGGCGAGGCCGTCGACGCCGACCTGGATCTCGATGATGTCCTTCACGCCATTGCTCTGGCACTGATCGAACTCGGCCTTCTTCATGCGGCGCGAGGCGTCGGCAATGTCGGGATGCTGGGCGCCGACGCCGGCGCAGAACAGCTTCATGCCGCCGCCGGTGCCGGTCGATTCGATGATCGGCGACTTCATGCCGGGATTGCCCTGCACGAACAGTTCGGCGACCGCAGTGGCGAAGGGATAGACGGTGGAGGAACCGACCGCGCGGATCTGGTCACGGGTCGCGCCAGCGCCGCCGCCCGACTGGTCGCCGCAGCCGGCAAGCGAAAGAGCGGCCACAGCGGTCGCGGCGAAAAGGGCGAATTGCTTCACGGAAACCTCCAACTAACAGGCCGCGATTCGCAATGTCGCGCCCCTCAGGGAGGCGCCTAGCCGCGGACCATCGCGCCTTTGTGACAGTCAGATTGCATTTTCATGACACAGGGGGCGGATCGCGTCTTCGGAGTGAAATTTTCTTACGCCCTGGTCTTGGTCGCCGTGTCGTCGGTCGGGGCGCCGGGCAGCAAGATGCTGACATTGGTGCCTTTTCCAAGGACGCTGGAAATATCCAGCCGGCCACGATGCCGTTCGACAATATGTTTGACGATGGCCAGGCCCAGACCCGTGCCGCCCATTGCCCGGCTGCGGCCCGAATCGACGCGATAGAATCGCTCGGTGAGGCGAGGGAGGTGATCGGGGCCGATGCCTTCGCCTTCGTCCGCGACCGACAGGCGCACCATGCCGCTGGGCCCTTCGCCCAGGGTGACATGGATCGGCGTGCCGGGGCGGCCATATTTGACCGAATTGCCGACCAGGTTGTGTATCAGCTGCGACAGCTGGGCGCGGTCGCCCTGGATCGCGGGCAGGCCGGGCGTGATCTCCATCTCCACCTCACGGCCGCGATCGCCATTGCTGGTGCGGAACACGCCGACCACTTCGGCGGTCAGTTCCGACAGGTCGACCGCGGCTTCGGGCAGGCGATATTTCTCCGCCTCGATCCGGCTCAATGAGATGAGATCGTCGATCAGCCGCTGCATCCGGCGCGCTTCGCCGTCCATGATCTTGAGGAAGCGCTTGCGGGTTTCGACATCCTTGCCCAGTTCCGGGTCGGCCAGCGTCTCGATGAAGCCCAATATGCCGGCCAGCGGGGTGCGCAGTTCATGGCTGGCATTGGCGACGAAATCGACGCGCATCCGCTCGGCCGCGTAGGTGCCGCTATGGTCGACCAGATGGACGAGGCGGCGCATGTCGCCGACCGCCCCGACCGAAGCGATGCGCATCTGCCAGCGCTGTTCGCGGGTGCCCAGGCCCACCAGTTCGATCATCACCGGTTCGGCCAGTGGTGCAACGCTGGCCAGCCGTTCGGCGGCGGCGGGGTGGCGGATCGCGATGCGCGCATCCTCCCCCTCGATATGGCTGCCGAGCAGGCGTTTGGCGGCCTGGTTGGCATGGACGATCCGGCCCCGTTCGACCAGCATGAGCGGATCGGAAATGGCTTCCAGCAGGCCGGGAAAATCGGGATGGGCGAACAGGTCGGGCGCATCGAGCGCGATCGTCGGCACGTCGCGGCCGACCGGCACGCCTTCGGCCGTGATGACCAGCACGATCAGGCCGGCGAGCACCGGCAGGGCGATGGCGAGCGGCGATCCGCCGAGAATCAGGGCACCGCCCGTGCCCAGCAAAAGCACGGCCAGCGAGGCCGTAATCTGAGAAATAGTCAGTCGATTCATGGTTACCGCGCTGGATTCTTCGCGCATTTGCTGCGATGGCTGTGATCAATAGCGCCCAATATTTACGCTTTGGCAAGCGCGATAGCGGAACATTGTGACATGAGCGAGCCCATCCCCGGACCGGAAAGCGTGGAGCCTGAAAAGGCGGCAACGGACGTATCTGCACCCGATCTGGCTGTTGCCTCGCGGCGCCAGTTGCTGATGGGCGGCGCGGTCGCGGCATCGGCAATCGTGTCGATCCGCCCGGCGCTGGCCAATACGGCGGCGTCTGTTCTCAACTGCACCATTCCGGTTCCCGATCCGTCGCGGTCGGGCAATTATATCGCCCCCAATGGCCAGATGGTTCCGGCGGGGACGCCGGGCGCCTATCCGGCGAGCGGGCGCACCTATACCGGTGAGCAGGTCAAGCAGGCGCTGCGCGGCCGGCCGCTGCCGGGCACCAGCTATGAGCAGAATCAGGCCTATCTGAACTATATTCGCCGCCTCCAGTCGGGACAGAGCGGCTTTACCTGTTTCGCATCGCTGCAAATGCCGCGTTAAGCCCCAAAGCCGGGTTGAACTGAAAGAACCGATTACGGGTCGCCCGCGTTGACGGCGTCGAAGCATCGACATTTCCGTCGAGCGCAAGGGCGACACCATGTTCCATGCACGCCAGGTGGCGGCACATTCTCCATTCGCGGTCGTCTATCTCTATCGCCCCGGTGACGGTGGGCTGGACCGGGTCGCGATCCAGCTTGCCAATCATCTCCATCGGCGCGGCCTGCGGGTCGAATTGTGGCTGGCGCATCTGGACGGGCCGCTGGCCGGGATGATCGACCCGGCCCTGACGGTTCGCCGTGTCTGTGCGCCGCGCTGGGTGCGGCGGCTGTCGATGATCGCGCAATTCCTGCCGCTGGCCGCGATGGTGCGGCGCCATCGGCCCGATGTCGTCTATTCGGCTGGTAACCAGAGCAACATGCTGGTCGCCGCCGCGACGCTGGGCACCCAGACCCGCGCGGTCGGCCGCATTTCCAACCCGATCGTCCGGCCGGGACAGCAGGGCCTGTCCGCCTGGGCGCGCAAGACCCGGTTTCGCGCAATTGCCAGGGCCTGCAGCATGACCATCGTCATGGGTGAGACCGATCGGCAATTGCTGGCCGAGGAGGGGCCGCTTGGCGGTCGCGACGTGCGGCTGATGCCGCGTCCCACCGTCACCCGGCTGATGGAACAGGCGTGCAACGATCGCGGCACCGCCTGCTGCCCGCAGCGCCCGGCGCAATTGCTGATGGTCGGGCGGCTGGCGCCGCAGAAGGACCAGGCGACCGCGCTGGCCGCGCTGGCGCAATTGCGGGGCCGCGACTGGCGGCTGCGCATCGTCGGGCAGGGACCGCTGCGCGCCCAGTTGGAGGCGCAATGCACGCGGTTGGGCCTGTCGGACCGGGTCGAGTTTCTGGGCTTCGTCGATTGCCCGCACCGCATGGCCAGCCTGTTTGCCGAGGCGGACCTGCTGTTGCAGCCGTCCTGCTGGGAAGGGCTGGCCGGCACGATGATCGAGGCGCTGGGCTGTGGCGCGGGCGTGGTGGCGACCGATTGCACCCGCAATATCCATCCGCTGCTGGCCGCCGCCGGCCAGCATCCGCCGGTGCCGGTCGGCCATGTCGATGGCTTTGCCCGTGCGATCGAATGGGCGCTGGCCCATCCTGCGCCGCCCGAGCAGTTGGCGCAGGCGGTGCGCGAACATGGGCTGGACCGGGCGCTCGACACCTATATGCGCGCGCTGATGACGGTCGGCGCGCGGGAGCTTCCGGTCGGCGTTGCGCTGCAGGCCTTTCCCTGATGCGTTAGGCACTTGGCTACCCTTTTGGCTTTAGGGCAAGAGGGAGCCATGGAGGTGCCGGACGCGTGGTCAGGGAAGAAGTTTATCGTCGCGAAGGGGGGGAGGCGATCATCGTCCGGCCGCTGGATGATATCGTCCTGCTCTATCATCGCCCGTCGGGCCAGACCCATATGGTGATCAGCCCGGTGCCCGAGATATTGGACGCCATGGCCGACGGCCTGCCGGCGAGCGCGGCGATGCTGCGCGATCGGCTGGCCCTGCTCTATGATCTGGGCGAGGGCGATGTGGTGGGCGAGATCGGCCAGCATCTCGCCTATCTCGACCGGATCGGGCTGGTGCGGCCGGCATGAGGCACAGCCTGACCCTGCGCATCGGCCCGGCGACCTTCCGCATCGGTTCCGCCTGGGCGCAGCCGATCGACCAGTTGAAGCGCCTCTACGCCGATTATCCCGACGTCGGTAGCGCGATCGCCGATTTCACCGTGCGGTTGCAGCCAACCAGCGCTGTCCGGCGCTGGGTGCGACCGTCCATCTTCATCACCGGCGACCATGGCCTGGCCGACGCCGCGCCGATGAGCCTGGCGCATGGGCTACTGGCGGCGGAGATGGGGATGAACCTGCAGATGGCGCTGGGCTGGCGCCGGCATCTGCTGCTCCACGCGTCGAGCGTCGAGAAGGACGGGCGGGTGCTGGTAATGACCGGCGAGTCCGGGTCGGGCAAGTCGACGCTGGCGGCGCAACTGGGCGAGCGCGGCTGGCGTCTGATGGGCGACGAGTTTGCGCTGCTGGATCTCGACAGCGGGGCGATATTGCCCTTTCCCCGGCTGGTGTCGCTCAAAAACAAGGCGATCGAGGTGATCGCGGGCGAGGTGCCGAGCGCGCGCATGGGGCCGCTGCTGGGCGCGACGGCCAAGGGCGACATTCGCCATATGGTGCCGCGCGCCGACGCGGTGGCGCGGATGGGCGAGGGCGGGATGCCGGCGCTGCTGCTGTTCCCGCGCTTCGGCTCCGGGCCGGCGGAACGGCCGGTGGGGCAGGGGGAGGTGTTCATGCGCCTGACCCAGGCATCGACCAATTATGTCGCGCTGGGCGAACCGGCGTTCGCCGCGCTGACGCGCTTCGTGGCGCAGGTGCCGGCGCGGGCGATCGACTTCCCCTCGGGCGAGGCGGCGATCGCCATGGTCGACCGGCTGTGGAGCGAGATCGCATGAGCGCAGCGCTGCTGGTCGGGGCCTTGCGCGATCCGGCGACGACTACGGGGCTGGATGCAGCCGGCTGGAACAGCCTGATCGCCATGGCGCGGGCGGAGCGGCTGATCGGCACGCTCGCCTTCCGGCTGGAGGGGCAGGCCGTGCCCGATGCGGTGCGGCCGATCCTGACGGACGCGAAGGCGGATGCGGCACGGGAGGCGCGGCAGGCGATATGGGAGGCGGACCGCGCGCGGACGGCACTCGCGCCGATCGGCCTGCCGGTGATCCTGCTCAAGGGCACGGCCTATGCGGCGGCGGGCCTGCCGGCGGGGCAGGGGCGCTTCATCGGCGATCTCGACATATTGGTGCCGCGCGACCGGATCGATGCGGCGGCCGATGCGCTGATCGCGGCCGGCTGGGAATGGGTCAAGGAAGACCCCTATGACGACGCCTATTATCGGCAGTGGATGCATGAGCTGCCGCCGATGATCCACACCGAGCGCGACCGGATGATCGACGTGCATCATACCGTGCTGCCGCTGACGGCGCGGCCGACGCCCGACGCGGCCGCGATGATGGCGGATGCGGTGCTGATAACCGACGGATTATATATGCTGTGCGCGGAGGACCGGGTCTGTCATGCGGTAGCGCATCTGCTGGCGGACGGCGATCTACAGGGTGGCCTGCGCAATCTGTGGGATATTCACTGCCTGTTGGCCGATGTCGATCTCGGAGCGCTGGAGGCGCGGGCGGCGCGGCATGGCATTGCCCGGCATGTGCGGCAGGCGCAGCGGCTGGCGGCGGCGATCTATGGCGCGGGCGGGCGGCTGGCCCTGTGGGACTGGTTGGTGCGGGCACGACTGCTGGCGCGCAACGGCTGGGGGCAGGAGACGCACAAAGCGCTGGTCTTCGCCTTCTTCGTGCGGTCGCACTGGTTGCGCATGCCGACGCTGATGCTGGCGCGCCATCTGCTGACCAAATGGCGCAAGGGGCATCGGCCGCAATAGGTCAGGGTTGGGCCAGGGCCGCTTCCAGCGCGAGACCGGCCATGTCGGCGATGGCGAGCAGCCGCTCGATCGGCTTGCCGTCACGGGCATCGGACGACAGGCCGGACATGACCGCCACCATATAATCGGCGACCGGCAGCGCCTGGTCGGGATGGTCGGGGGTCAGATAGTCCCGGACCCGGTCGACGCTTTTGTCCTTCCAGCAGCGCGCCTGGGCGGCGGCGATGGCGTCGGCGCCGCGTGCTGCCTCCAGCACCATGCAGCCCGGCGCGGCCGGGTCGGTGGCATAGATGCGCGCGGCGGTGCGCAGCAGTTCGGTAAGTGCGGTGGCTGGCGGCGTGCCGGGCACAAGGATATCGTCCACCGGCAGGGCATTGCGGGCGTAGCGCGCCAGCACCCGGTCGAACAGGGCTGCCTTGTCACCGAAAGCGGCATAGAGGCTGGGCGGATTGATCCCCATCGCCTGCGCCAGCGCGGCGACGCCGACACCGTCATAGCCATGGTGATGAAACAGCGCCTGCGCCGCGGAAAGGGCCGCATCCTCGTCAAAGGAACGCGGGCGGCCCCGGCTCTTGGCTTTTTCTTTAATGGTCATTACAAAAATCCTTGACGGGCGCGATCGGTAATTTATATAGCGATCATTACAAATTTAGCAAGGAATTGTCCCATGACCGATTTCACTGCCAAGAAAGTCCTCGTCCTCGGCGGCAGCCGGGGTATCGGTGCCGCGATCGTGCGGCGCTTCGCCGGTGACGGCGCCGATGTCGCCTTCACCTATGCCGGGTCGCAGGACGCTGCTACCGCGCTTGCTGCCGATGTCGGCGCCCGTGCCATCCGCTCCGACGCGGCCGATCGCCAGGCGGTGATCGACGTGGTGGCGGGCGAGGGCGCGCTCGACGTGCTGGTCGTCAATGCCGGCACGCTGGTGCTGGGCGATCCGCTGACGCTGGACGCCGATGCGGTCGATCGGATGATCGATATCAATGTCCGCGCGCCCTATCATGCGGCGGTCGAGGCGGCGCGGCAGATGAATGATGGCGGCCGCATCATCGTCATCGGTTCGGTCAACGGCGACCGCATGCCGTTCGAGGGCGGCGCGGCCTATGCGCTGACCAAGTCGGCGCTGCAGGGCATGGCCCGTGGCCTGGCCCGTGACTTCGGCGCGCGCGGCATCACCGTCAACATCATCCAGCCCGGCCCGACCAATACCGACATGAACCCGGCCGATGGCCCGATGAGCGCCACCATGCACGGCTTCATGGCGATCAAGCGCCATGCCACGGGCGAGGAAATTGCCGGGTTGGCCGCCTATCTGGCGGGGCCGGAAGCCGGCATCATCACCGGTGCCATGCACACGATCGACGGCGGTTTCGGCGCCTGATCGGCCATTCGAGAGGGGCGGCTGAACGGCCGCCCCATCCTGTTGCGCCGCCTCTTTTCTTCGCGGCGCGCGATGCTATGATGAGCGCCAACGGGCCGTGCGGGCGCCCGTTCAGGCGATGATCGTCCAAGTTCCGCTCCATGCGCCGCGCCTGCGGCAGGAGCCGATGACGATGACGACACTGGATGATGGTCCGCCGCCGATCCGCCTGTTCCCGCTGTTCCTGAAATTCCTGCGCTTTGGCTGCCTGGCCTTTGGCGGGCCGGTCGCGCAGATCGCGATGTTGCGCCAGACCCTGGTCGAGGAGGAGCGCTGGCTGTCCGGGCCGCGCTTCAACCGCCTGCTGGCAGTGATGCAGATATTGCCGGGGCCCGAAGCCCATGAACTATGCGTCCATATGGGCATGATGGCGCGCGGGCGGATCGGCGGGCTGCTGGCGGGGCTGGGCTTCATGCTGCCTGGCTTGGCTCTGATGCTGGTCGCCGCCTGGCTCTATCGCGACTGGGTTGCTGGCGCGGGCTGGGCGCTGCCGGTGCTGTTCGGCATCCAGTTGGTGGTGCTGGCGATCATCGCGCGCGCGGTGCAGCGGATCGGCGGCCATGTGCTGGAGGACCGGCTGCTCTGGGCACTGGCGATCGGCGCCTTTGCCGCGACTTTGCTGGGCACACCCTTCTGGATTCCGCTGCTGGCGGCGGGGCTGGTCTATGGCTTTCGCGCGCGGCCGATGGTCATTGGCGTGGTGCTGGTCGGGGCGGTCATGCTGGCGCTGTTGCTGCACAAAGGAACAGTGGCGGTTGCGCCGATCCCGATGGCGGCTGGTGCCGCGCGGCCCGACATGCTGCTGCTGTTCATAGCCGGGCTGAAGGGCGGGCTGCTGACCTTTGGCGGCGCCTATACCGCCATTCCCTATGTGCGCGGCGATACGGTCGGGCGCGGCTGGCTGTCGGACGGGCTGTTCCTCGACGGGGTGGCGCTGGCCGGCATATTGCCGGCGCCGCTGGTCATCTTCGCGACCTTTGCCGGCTATATGGCCGGGGGGCTGGGCGGGGCGGTGGCGATCACGGCGGGCATGTTCCTGCCGGCCTTCGCCTTTTCCCTGATCTTCTATGAGCGGCTGGAGGCGCTGGTCGAAAATCCGGCGCTCCACCATCTGCTGGCCGGGGTCGCGGCAGCGGTGGTCGGGGTGATCGCGGCGACGCTGGTGCAACTGGGTTGGGCGGCGGCGATGCGGGCGGACCGGCTCTGGGCGGCGGGCCTGATCCTGCTGGTCGGCGCGCTCTGCGCCTGGCGGATCAAGGGGCGCTGGAGCATGCCGGCGATCATCGCGCTGGGCGGTGGCGCGGGCTGGCTGCTGCAGCCCTGACAGGGGCGCCATGCAACGGTTCATCGCAGCTTAAGCGCGGGAGGCGGAAGGGCGGCCTTTCCGCCTTTCTTCCCGGACATATGCGTGATGCCGTCGATCGAAACCTCCTGGCCCCTGGCTGAGCCTGTTGCCGCGCAGACGGCGCGTCGGGTGCCGATTGTCACGCGACCATTGGCGATCCGGCGGCATTTTCTGGCGGCGCTGGGCGTGAGCATGCTGCTGCTCGCCCTGCTGCTGGACATGGCGGATCTGCGCATCGATTTCTGGCAGGTGAGCAGCATCGCCTATGGCGCGGCGGCGGCGCTGTTGCTGGTGCTGCGCTTCGGCCTGCCGCGTAGCGGCTGGCGCCATGCCGGGACGGTGGCGCCATTTGCCACCTATGTCGGCCTGTTCACGCTGATCTCGGTCATGGGCGCGGCGGCCAGCTATCCCGTGGCGGCGCTGACCCATGGCTATGCCGACGCGACCTTGCAGCGCATCGACGAAGCACTGGGGTTCGACTGGCTCCATTGGTATCGGCTGACGGCGTCGCACCGGACACTCCAATTCCTGGAAACGGCCGCCTATCGCAGCATCTATGTGACGCCGGCCCTGCTGCTATGGTGCATGGCGCGGGCGGGCGAGCAGGAACGGGCCTGGCGCTTCATCGCCACTTTCTGGCTGGCGGCGGTCATCACCCTGATCCTGTTCAGCCTGATGCCGGCGGTCGGCCCCTTTTCCTATCTGTGGCACGAACCGATCCGCTACATGCCCGAAAGCGAGCTGTGGCAGCAGGGGTTGATTCCGGCGTTGCGGACGCATGCGGTCCATGCCATCGATCTGGGGCAGTTGCGCGGGATCGTATCGGCGCCCAGCTTTCATACGGCGGCGGCGGTGCTCTATATCGCGGCGGGGTGGCGGATCGCGGCGCTGCGCTGGCCGATCGTCGTGCTCAATGCGGCGATGCTGCTGTCGACGCCGGTCGAGGGCACCCATTATCTGATCGACATGATCCTGGGGCTGGGCGTGGCGCTGACCGCGCTGGCGCTGATGGAGGTCCATCGGCGCCGCTGCGCGGCCAGCGTATAAGCTCAATCCTTCTTCAGGATGTCCATGGCGAGGACGGTCATCGCCTCGCTGGCGGTGGCGATCACCTTGTCTGCCTCCGGCGCCCAGAACGGACTGTGCAGCGAGGGCAGGGTGATCTGGCCAGCCTGCGCCGCTGCCATCTTGTCCGCCGGCACGCCGCCGACCCAGAAGATGAAGCTGTTGATCGACTTGTCGGCGCGGTAGAAGCGGCCGAAATCCTCGCCGCCCATCACCGCCGGGGTCTTGACCACGCGGCCCTCGGCGAAATGCCCCTTGAGCAGCGCGCCCATCTGTTCGGCAAATTCGGGCGGATTGTAGGTGGACGGGGTGAACTCGTCCTTGACGCTGACCACCGGCATCTTGTCGTCGGGCACGCCCGCCGCAATCGCCTCGCCACGGGCGATCCGCTCGATCCCCTTGATCAGCTTGGCGCGGGTCTCGTCCGAATAGCTGCGCACGGTCAGGAGGAGCAGCGCCTGGTCGGGAATGATATTGTGCTTGGCGCCGGCCTGGAAGCTGCCGACGGTGACGACGGCGGGATCCTGCGGATCCTGTTCGCGGCTGACCAGGGTCTGCAGCGAGGTGACGATGCGCGAACCCAGCACGATCGGGTCGCGGGTCGTCTGCGGATAGGCGCCATGGCCGCCCAGCCCCTTCACCACGATATCGACGCTGTCGACATTGGCGAGGGCATAGCCCGGCGTATAGCCGACGACGCCGGCCTGGAGATTGGCGGCGTCATGGAAGGCGATGGCATGGGTCGGGCGAGGGAAGCGGGTGTAGAGCCCGTCCTCCAGCATGTCGCGGGCGCCCTTGCCCACTTCCTCGGCCGGCTGCAGGATCATCACCAGCGTGCCCTTCCACTTGTCCTTCTGGCTCGACAGCAGCTTGGCGGTCTCGATGAAGGCGGTCATGTGGGTGTCATGGCCGCAGGCGTGCATCACGCCGGTTTCGACCCCCTCGGGCGTCTTGGTGCGGACCTTGGACGCGAAGTCGAGGCCGGTCTGCTCGACCACCGGCAGGCCGTCCATGTCGGCGCGGATGAGGAGGACGGGGCCCGAGCCATTCTTCATCACCGCGACGACGCCGGTGCCGCCGACCTTCTCGGTCACGTCGAACTTCATCGCTTTCAGGCGCTTGGCCAGCTTGGCGGCGGTGTTCACCTCCTGCAGCGAGAGTTCGGGATTGGCGTGCAGGTCACGATAGAGGGTCATCAGCCCCTCCATGTCCCTGGCGATCAGGCCGGGCAGTTCGCTCTGCGGCGTAGGCGTGGGCTGCACCATGGCCGGCTGAGCCGGCGGCGGTGCAGTCGGGGTTTGGGCGACGGCGATGGACGAAAAGCTGACAGCGGCCAGAAAGGCCGTGAGCGCGTGGCGCATATGATTGAATCTCCCTTGCTGGGCAGGAGCATAGGGGGATTTTACGGGCGTTAAAGGGGGATTGTTACGGTGCTGGCCTGCGCGCGCGGCAAGGTTCAATAATAGTCATAGATACCGGTATAGGGGAGCTGGAAATAATTGAGGCCACTACCGATCATGCGGCCGAGGCGCGATCGACTGTTCCGGAAGAAGAGTTGCTTGATGTTGAGCGCGACGCCGAAGAAAATGTCGCGTTTCGGGGGGATGCCGGCGGCGCGGTCGGCAAGGGTGAAATCCTTGCCGCGATAGCCGACCTGCAATTCGATGAGCCGTAATGGGGTGGCCTCCAATTTCCTGAACCCGGCCAGTTCGAGCGACAGCAGGAAATGCTGCTGTTCATAATGGCGCTTCCCCTTGAAGCTGTAGACGTCGGAGTTGGGCACCATCATCAGCCGGAAATCGAGCTTCTCCTCCAGCCCCGGTACGGTGTGCCGCAGTACGGAAAAGGCGGCGCCAGCCGTGTTGAAGACAATGTCCTGGTAGGAGAAGCCGCTGTCGGTCTTATGGCCGTCCCATAATTCGCCGTAGAATTGCAGCGCCGTCGACAGCAGGGCTGCCGGCAAGGCGGCGGCAGCCCGGTCGCCGGTCTTGCGGGCGATGCGCGCGCCGAGAAATTCGGCGAAGAGATAGGCGTTGAAGGCGTGCGTCAGCTTGTCGATGCCAAGATTGTTGGTGTTCTTGCCGAACCATCCTTCATCCTTGAAGTGAAAGGATGTCGTGTCGTCGGTCCAATAGGCCTGGGTCGCGGTGATATAGGCGAAAAGCCCCAATGTTTCCCATCTGGCCGCCGCCATCCGGCTGCCGAGCGAGCGATAGCGGTCGGGATCGATTGCAGCCGGGCTATCTGTATCGACGACGATGGGTGGACCGGCACTGTCCGGCAGTGCAGTCTCCGGCTGCTTTTCCGGCGTGAGGCTGGCGAGATCGAAGGAGATGGTCTCGTTCACGGTCAGGGCGGCAGGGGAAGCCGTTTCGCCTGAATCATGTGCGAGCGGGGAGAGGTCGGCGCTTTCCTGGGCGCTGACTTGCGACGGTGCGACGGCTGCGAGGAACACCGCCAGCATCGCAGCGCGTAATGATCGCCCGCTTAGGCCTGCATGGTCCGATTGTCGCGCCAACGCCCCTTGCCCCTGTGAAAAGACAAAGCGACCCTTGTTCTGGAAGACATATTATCCGACGGGCGGCAGCGGATATATTCGTGTGAAATGCCTATAGGCGGGCAGGAAGCGTGCTGGATGGCCTCGAAGGCGAAGACAGCGCCCGCCCGGTTGATTTCCGGGCGGGCGGCATCATCATCGCTGAGAGATGAACGCCCGGATATCCGCGCTCAGCTTGCGCAGGTCGTCGGGGCGGACATACATCATGTGGCCGGCATCATAATAATGATACTGGATGCGCGAGGCGTCGAAGCCGGTGCGGCTCATCGCATATTCGGCGCCGAAGAAGGGGGTAGCGAAATCATACCAGCCCTGGCCGACGAACACCTTGAGCCCGCTATTCTCGCGCAAGGCTTTGCTGAGATAAGGCGCGACGCTGGCGTAAACTTCGCTGTCGCGGCCGCGCTGGCCCTGCAGCTTCCAGTCCCAGCCGCTGACCCCGCCGATCGTCACATAGCTGCGGTCGGTCTTGTACTTCAGCTCGTCGCGGGCATAGCTGTTCATCGCGGCGGTATAGGCGCCGTCGATCGCGTAGAAGCTGGGGTCGTTGTCCGGCTCCTCGCCGGCCGCATCATAATCCTTGCCGGTATAGCGGGTGTCGAGGCGGCCGATGGAAACGCCCCGATCGCGCAGCAATTCCTTGTAGAAGCGGCCGGGCGAAATACGCAGTTCGGCATGGTCGACAAACTGCTCCGACAGGCCGGTGAGGCGGGCGAGTTCGGTGCGGACGCTGGCGCGTTCCTGGTCCGACAGCTGATTGCCCTTCAGCAGCGCGGCGGCATAGGGGCCGATCGCGAAGGCGCGGGCCTGCTGCGCGGCTTCGGCCACGGTGGCGGGCGGATTGCCCATCTTCTTGTGATACCAGGCGGTCGTCGCCATCGAGGGGAGGTTGAGGATATAGGGCATTTCATTGCCCTGCACCTCGGCCGATGCGCCGAAGTCGAGGATCGACGAGATCAGGATGATGCCGTTGACCGCGACGTCGTTATAGCTGCCCTCCAGCTCGTTGATCAGCGCGACCGAACGGGTGGTGCCATAGCTTTCGCCACCGATATATTTGGGCGAGGACCAGCGGCCATTCTCATTGAGCCACAGGCGGATATATTCGGCGATCGACTTTGCGTCGGCCGACACCCCCCAATAATCCTTGGGATCCTTCTTGCCGATGGCATGGGAAAAGCCGGTGCCGACCGGATCGATGAAGACAAGATCGGTGACGTCGAGCAGCGATTCGGCATTGTCGACCAGCGGATAGGGCGGCGCGCCGTCATCCTGTGCGTCGGGCAGCACCACGCGCTTGGGGCCGAAGGCGCCCATGTGCAGCCAGAGCGAACCCGAGCCGGGGCCGCCATTATAGAGGAAGGTGATCGGGCGCTTCTTGTCGCCGCCATCCTTGACATAGGCGGTGGCATAGATCGCCGCGAGCGGCTTGCCATCCTTGTCCTTCAGATAGGTTTCGCCGGTGGTCGCGGTGTAGCTGATCGCCTTGCCGCCGAACACGCCCTTATGATGGGTGACCGAGACATTGGGGGCGGGCACGCCAGCTTCGGCGGCCGGTGCCTCATCCTTCTTCTTGTCCCCGTCCTGGGCCTGGACGGCCATGGGCATGATGGCCAGCGCGAGCGCGGTCAGCGAAATCGTCAAACGCATTAAGGATGCTCCCCTTTCTTTTGTGGCGCATGCGCTAGCGGAGAGAGGGCCATGCGGGAAGGGGGGCTCAGTGGGGCAGTTGTCGCTTTTGCGCGCTTTCGGGCAGGCGCCATAGCACCGGCAATGCGCCCAGCGCGACGATCGCGATCAGCCATCCGGGCGCTGACGCCCATCCGCTGGCCTGCGTCAGCTGGTGCGACAGATAGGGGGTGAGGCCGCCGAACAGGGCGGTCGCTCCGGTAGCGCCAAAGGCGAGGCCGCTCAGCCGCCCTTCGCCGGGAAACTGCTCGGCCGTGGTCACGGCGCCGACCGCGCTCACTGCCCCGCCCAGCGCCGCCAGCAGGACCGCGCCCAGCAGCGCGCCGCCCAATGCGCTGCCCTGCGCCATCAGGGCAAAGAGCAGGGCCGGCAGCGCCACGCCGGCGAGTGCCAGCGCGACCAGCACCGGCCGCCGCCCGATCCGGTCGGACAAGGCCCCGACCAGCGGCGTCACCAATATCACCACCAGTGCCGCCAGCGTCGAGAGTGTCAGCGCATCGGCCTCGCCCATGCGGCCAGTCCCGATCAGGAAGCTCGGCACATAGACGATGCCGACATAATAAGTGATCGACCCCAGCGCCGAAATGGCAAAGCCGCGGCCGATCGCTGGCCGATAGGCGCGCAGGCTGAGGCGCAGGGGCTGGGCCGGGATGCTGCCACGGGCGCGCTGCGCCAGGAAATCGGGCGATTCCTCGATCCGCGACCGCGCCAGCAGGATGAGCGCCGCCAGCCCCGCGCCGACCAGAAAGGGAATGCGCCAGCCCCAGTCGGCCAGCGCCGCCTCGTCTAGCAGCGCCACAGTCAGAGCCGACAGCGCCACTGCCAGCAGCCCGCCGACCTCGCTCGCCGCCGATGCCAGGGATGTGATGAGGCCCCGCCGGCCGGGCGGCGCGCCTTCCAGCAGATAGGCGACGACGCCGGTATATTCGCCCCCGACCGAGAAGGCCATGACACAGCGCAGCGCCAGCAGCAGCCAGCCGGCCATCGCTCCGGCCTGTGCCTGGGTCGGCAGCAGCGCGGTCGCCAGCATCGCTGCGCTCATCAGCGCCATCGACAGCAACATGGTCGGCCGCCGGCCATGGCGGTCGCCGATATGACCAAAGACGATCGCGCCCAGCGGCCGCATCAGATAGGCGATCGCGAAGCCCGCCAGCACATGGCCCACGCCCGCCGCGCCGCCGCCATAGAAGATGCGCGACAACAAGGTGGCGAGATAGAGATAGAGGGTGAAGTCATACCATTCGACGATGGTCGACAGCCCGGCAATCGCCAGCGATCGCTTCGAGAGGCCGGGTGGCTGCCCCATCGGTGGCGTTTCCTCATCCATCAGAGCCTCCCCCCAATCCGTTCGCTTCGAGCCTGTCGAGAAGCGGCAAGCGCCGACCTGGCCGTTCCGCTTTGTTTCTCGACAAGCTCGAAACGAACGGAGACAGGTAAGCGCCCTATCTCCCTAACCATCGGCAAAGCCGAACGGCGCGCGCGTCCGCCGATAATCGTCGGGCAGCATGTCGCGGCCGATCGGCGGGGCAGACCGGGCCATGCACTGGCTGCGGTGGCACAGGCGACAGGTAACGCCGATCGGCGTCGGTGCGGGCGGCGGCGCATCCTGGCTATAGACCAGCCGATGGGCATGGTCGGCCGCGCAGCACAGTGCGATCGCCCGCTCCACCTTGGCTGCGCCCCAGCTGCCGCCGCCGGCGGTGACGGTGCGCGCGATCGAGAAGAAACGCTGGCCGTCGGGCAGTTCCAGCCATTGCGTCACCACCTCGCGCGGCGTTTCGAACACGCGATGCACCGACCAGAGCGGGCAGGAACCGCCATGGCGGGCAAAGGGGAAGCCGGCGCCATCCAGCCGCTTGGAGACATTGCCGGCCGGATCGACCCGCAGGAAGAAGAAGGGGACCCGCTCCTGCCCCGGCTTCTGCAGCGTGGTCAGCCGATGCGCCGCCTGCTCGAAGCTGACGCCGAACTGCCGGGCCAGCGCCTCGACATCATAGCGCTTGGCCTCCACCGCCTTGGCGAAGGTACCATAGGGCATCAATATCGCCGCCGCGCCATAGCTGGCCAGCGCCCGGCGGGCGAGCCGCCGCCCGCTTTCGCTGGCGAACTGCCCGTCCTTCAGCAGCGCGTCGAAGCCCTTGCGCATCTCCAGATAGGCGATCTGGAGCGCCAGTTGAAAGGCCGAGCTGGCGCCGTCCAGCGCATCGTCCAACAGTACCGCGTCGCGATGCCGGTCGAGCCGCCGCATCGATCCTGCCATCACGTCCGACGGCAATCGTCGCACTCGCAAATTGTGCCGCGCCTTGAGCCAGCCGGCCAGCCCCCCCTCGGCCTCCGCTTCCGCCGCCAGCTTCTCGGCCGCATCGTCGAGCAGCGGGAAGCTGTTGCGCCGCGCGGCGATGAAGCGCCGGGCCTCCGCCACCGGATCGGCGCCATCCTCCTGCGGCTCCGCCTCCGCCCCCCGGTCCGCCAGCGCCAGATGTTCCTCGCGATAGCTGGTGTAAAGTCGCAGCAGCGCCTCGGTAATACCCGGATAATTGACCGCGACATCGCCGGTCGCCAGTTGCGGCAGGTCGATATCGGCGAACATAGGGTCTTTCAGTACGGCGTGCAGTCGAGCCGTCTGTTCCGCGCCGCCGTCACCCGCAACCTCGGCCATGTCGAGTTTGTAGGTACGGGCGAGGCGCAGCAGCATGTCGGCGGTCAGTGGCCGCTGGTTGCGCTCCAGCAGCGCGACATAGGAGGCGCTGATCTCCAGATCATTGGCCATGTCCGCCTGGGTCAGGCCCAGCTCGCGCCGCAGCCGCCGCAATCGCGGGCCCATATAGACGGGACGATCCTTGGCCATGACACCGACTCCTGTACGCTCTTTACAACTTTACAGCAGATTTTTGTAAAGATCGACAACTGGACTTTGGCGGGGGTGCCGCACCCCGTTTCCTGTGTCTACTTCGCTGTCATTCTTTCTTGCAGCTCACCCCGAGGGAATGACGACATGACCTATCAAAGTGAAATCGCGAAGGCCGACACGCTGATCGGTGGCCAGGGCCATTGGGACGGCATTGCGCCCGAATCCGTCGCCCGGATGCGCCTGCAAAACCGGTTCCAGAGCGGCCTCGACATCGCCCGCTACACTGCAAAGATCATGCGCGCCGACATGGCCGCCTATGATGCCGATCCGGCCAACTACACCCAGTCGCTGGGCTGCTGGCACGGCTTCATCGGCCAGCAGAAGATGATCTCCATCAAGAAGCATTTTGGCACCACCAAGGGCCGCTACCTCTATCTCTCGGGCTGGATGGTCGCGGCGCTGCGCAGCGAATTCGGCCCGCTGCCCGACCAGTCGATGCATGAAAAGACCAGCGTCCCGGCGCTGATCGAGGAACTCTACACCTTCCTGCGCCAGGCCGACGCCCGCGAGTTGGGCGGCCTGTTCCGCGATCTCGACAAGGCCCGCGCGGAAGGGGACGAGGTCCGCGCCGCCAAGCTGCAGCAGCAGATCGACAATTACGAAACCCATATCGTCCCGATCGTCGCCGACATCGATGCCGGCTTCGGCAATGCCGAGGCGACCTACCTGCTCGCCAAGAAGTTCATCGAGGCCGGCGCCTGCTGCATCCAGATCGAGAATCAGGTCTCGGACGAAAAGCAGTGCGGCCATCAGGACGGCAAGGTCACGGTCCCGCATGAGGACTTCCTCGCGAAGATCCGGGCGGTCCGCTACGCCTTCCTGGAACTCGGCGTCGACGACGGCGTGATCGTCGCGCGGACGGACTCGCTGGGCGCGGGTCTCACCAAGCAGATCGCCTTCACCCGGCAAGCGGGCGACATTGGCGACCTCTATAATGGCTTCCTCGACTGCGATGCCGTCGATGCGACTGCGATCGGCCATGGCGATGTTCTTATCAGCCGCGACGGCCAGTTGATGCGCCCCAAGCGCCTGCCGTCGAACCTCTATCAGTTCCGGGCCGGCACCGGCGAGGATCGCTGCGTCCTCGACTGCATCACCGCGCTCCAGAATGGCGCCGACCTGCTGTGGATCGAGACCGAAAAGCCGCATATCGGCCAGATCGGCGGCATGGTCAGCCGCATCCGCGAGGTGATCCCCAACGCCAAGCTGGTCTATAACAATTCGCCCAGCTTCAACTGGACGCTGAACTTCCGCCAGCAGGTTTTCGATGCCTGGGTCGAAGCCGGCAAGGATGTCAGCGCCTATGACCGGGCGAGGCTGATGAGCGCGGACTATGACGCCACCGACCTCGGCATCGAGGCGGACGAACGCATCCGTACCTTCCAGAAGGATGCGGCGGCGCAGGCAGGCATCTTCCACCACCTCATCACCCTGCCGACCTATCACACCGCCGCGCTCAGCACCGACAATCTCGCCAGGGAATATTTCGGCGAGGCCGGCATGCTGGGCTACGTCAAGGGTGTTCAGCGGCAGGAAATCCGTCAGGGCATCGCCTGCGTGAAGCACCAGAATATGGCCGGCTCCGACATTGGCGACGACCATAAGGAATATTTCGCCGGTGAAGCCGCGCTCAAGGCCGGCGGCGCCCATAACACGATGAACCAGTTTGCGGCCTAAAGGCCGCAGGGGGAACCAGTTCGCGGCCTAAGCCCCATCCCCGTCATCCCCGCGAAGGCGGGGATCCATCTCCCGACCTCCCATAAGGAACCAGCGTTGGGAGATGGGTTCCCGCTTCCGCGGGAATGACGAGTTGGAGTTGACCGCAGGCGCCCCATCTTCCCGGCGATATCCCGATGCTCGTCGGGAAGATGGGTTCCGCAAGCGTAACAAGCATGGAAGATTGGAGTTTCGCGGCCGGGGCCGTGAAGACAGCCAGTTCGCGGGGAATTCGACACTCCCTTCGCGATTTGGGTGGAAGGACCCTCGACGGCCCGGTGGCGCACCACCGGGCCGTTTTTTTTAATTTCGCCCACTCTGCTCCGTTCGCTTCGAGCGAAGTCGAGAAGTGCGTAGCGCAGTGCCCTCGTTTCTCGACAGGCTCGAAACGAACGGCGGTTGTGTCAGGCGATCCCCGCCCGCTGGCGCACCGCCTGCTTCAGGATGTCGAGCGGCATCGCGCCCAGTGTCAGCACTTCGTGGAACTGCTTGAGGTCGAACTTGTCGCCCTGCGCCTTCTTCACTTGCTCACGCAGGTCGTTCCACACCGTATGGCCGATCTTGTAGCTGCATGCCTGGCCCGGCCAGACGGTATAGCGGTCGATCTCGCCCTGGCTGCGGCCGCGCGCGATGCCGGTGGTGGCGATCAGGTAATCGGTCGCCTTCTCGCGGCTCCAGCGCTTTGCATGCATGCCGCTGTCGACCACCAGCCGGGTGGCGCGGAACAGCAGCGACTGGAGATAGCCGACCTGGCCCAGCGGATCGCCCTTGTACATGCCCATCTCGTCGGCCAGCTGTTCCGAATAGAGCGCCCAGCCTTCGGAATAGCCGCTGTAGAAGCCGCGGCGGCGGATCATCGGGATCGAATCCGATTCCAGCGCCACCGTCACCTGCAGATGGTGGCCCGGCACCGCCTCATGATGGGTCAGCGTGGCGAGGCCGAATTTCGGCCGGTCGAACGTGTCGCGCAGGTTGATGAAATAGATGGCCGGCCGCGACCCGTCGAGCGAGGCATTCTGATAATAGCCGCCCGGCGCGCCCGCCTGGATCGTCACCGGCACGCGGCGCACCTCGACCGGCGCCTTGGGCACGGTGTTGAACGCCTCGCCCAGTCGCGCCTGCATCGCCTTGATCTGGCTGTTGAGCTGCGCCAGCAGCGCTTCGCGGCCCGGATCGGTATTGGGATAGAGCTGGTCGGGGCGCTTGTTGAGCGCGACCAGACGGTCGCCGACCGTGCCCTGGCTCATCCCTTCGCCCTTCAGGATCGCGTCGATCCGCGACGAGATGCTGGCGACCTGATCCAGGCCCATCTGGTGGATCTCGTCGCCGGTCAGCCGGGTCGTGGTCGCGGCCTCGGCGGCGGCGGCGTAAAAGGCCTCGCCGTCGGGCAGGCGCCAGCAGCCGGCATCATGCACCGCCTTGGCGCGCAACTGCTGCACCAGCGCGCGCTGGCGATCGACGGCGGGGAAGACCTTTTCCGCGACGATCTTCTCGGCTTGGGCCGCGCGTTCGGGCGGCAGGCCGGCGGCGGCCAGCTTCTTGGCGAAGCTCGCCACCAGCACGGTCTGGGCGGCGGGCTGGTCGCGCAGCGCCGCCTGCATCTTCATCGTCGTGTCGAGAATATAGTCGGGCGCGAACACGCCCTTGGCCGCATCCGCCTTCTGCCGCTCCAGCTCGCCGTCCATGCTGACGGGAAAGGCCTCCAAACGCGCCAGATAGGCATCGGCATCGGCCGCGTCCTTCACCCGGTGCTGGCTGTCGAGGAAATCGGGCGTCTCGCGATAGGAGCCGGTCAGCTGGCTCAGGATATAGGGCGCATAGCGGCCCGCCGTCTCGCCATAGGCGAAACGCTCGCCACCCACGGCGCGGTCGAGCTGATAGGCGACGACATCATAGTCGAGCTGGCTGGCCGGGCTGAGCGCCGCGCGATCGAGACCGGCAAGCTGCTTCGCCTGCGCCTTGCTGCGGGCCAGATCGCGGGCCGCGCCGGCAGCGCTGGTGTCGCTGAGCTTGCCGCGCAGCGCCGCGCGGGCACCGGTGTCGAGGCCAAGGCGGGTCGCCTGTTCCGGGCTGTCGTCCAGCCGCTCATAGAAGAAGCCGTCCAGCATGGCGCGCAGGCGGGCATCCTGCGATCCCGACTGCGCAAAGGCGCGCGGGGCGGATGCGGCCAGCGCCGTGGCGCCGCTGGTGGTGAGGAATTGGCGTCGGTTCACGAAATGCTCCCTGTTCTGGCCCTGGCACGAACGGTCGCCCGCTCGTCGGGGTCGCCTTAGTGCCGCGCATGCAAGGGCTTGGCTATTATTTGTTTTACCGCGATTTCTTAATCGGCAATCGATGCCGATTGCTTGGAAATCGCTCTAGGGGCGAGGAGGAAATGACGCGACAGTTGAAAGTTCACACCGTCATGCGTCGTGATTTCGGGGCGATTCCGGCGACAACGCGCCTGTCGCGCGCCCATGAGGCGACATTGGGGTCACGCCGAGGCGACAGCGACGCGACAGTCAGGGGACAGCCAAGCGACATTTATCCGCCGATCGGCCCCCTGTGCGGGTAGAGGGGGGGCGGATCGGCGCGAGCGGATCGGTCAGGCGCGCGGTGTGGAGCGCCAGCGCATTGGCCCAGCAGCGGTAGAAGCCGGTGCCCGCGAGCCGATCGCGCAGCCGGTGGGCGCTGGAACGGGACATGCCGACCATCTGCGCGGCATGGCTGATATTGCCGGTTTCGAGCAGCGCGGCGAGGAAGCGGCGCTGACGATCGGGCGTCCATTGGCGGCGAGGGCGCCGGGCAGGCGCGGCGGGCGAAGGGCGAAGGGCGAAGAGGTTACTCCATCCGGCAGGATAGAACAGAAAAAGCCCTGTGTAGGAAAGAGCAGGGAGGGATAGCTGTCGGTCTGGAAGCGACCCAAGCTGACGTTCCCAGTCCTCCCCAAGCTTGTCTTGGGGAGGTGGCAGCGCGAAGCGCTGACGGAGGGGAAATGGCGCAAGCGCAACGCTATTGCCCCTCCACCGCCTTCGGCGGTCCCCCTCCCCAAGCAAGCTTGGGGAGGATTTTCGGACAGTCCGCTTCCCACCCTTATTCGTCATTCCCGCGCAGGCGGGAATCCATCTCCTGACCTTGCATCTGGCCCCATGCTGGAGAGATGGATCCCCGCCTCCGCGGGGATGACGGCATAAAAATGGCTGTCCCCTGATCCACCCGTTCGTATTGCCCAGCAGATCGAAATCAGGGTGCGAAAGCCACCCAGCCGCAACCGATCAGAAGCGATCATTCCTTCTCCCGCTGGCGGGAGAAGGATAGGAAGCCTTGCCGGCAAAGCCGGCCAGGCGAAGTTGGATGAGGGCCACTTGTTCCAGAAGACCCTCACCCTCCCGCGCCTGTGGCGCGGGCGCCTCCCTCTCTCGCGAACGGGAGAGGGTAAGCAACCGGTCCGCTTCCCACTCGCTCGTCAGGGGCATGCCGAGCGTCTAAATCCTGCCTGATAAGCTGAGCTTGTCAGACCCGTGGATCGTTCCGCCTGTCGGGCGGTTCCCCGTTGCGCTAAGGGGACGCGCACCACGCCAAGGGGAGATTGATCGATGGCCTATACGCTCATCACCGCCAACCGGAATTATTCGAGCTGGTCGCTGCGGCCCTGGCTGCTGATGAAGGGGCTGGGGATCGATTTCGTCGATCGCATCGAACCCTTTGCCGCGCCGGTCAATTACAGCGCCTTTCGCAGTTTTTCGCCGACGGGGCAGGTGCCCGCGCTGATCGATGGCGACCGGACGGTCTGGGATTCGCTCGGCATTCTTCTCTATCTGGCCGACCGGCATGCGGGCGTCTGGCCCGCCGATGCCGATGCGCGCGCCTTTGCCCAGTGCGCGGTGGCGGAAATGCACAGCGGCTTTTCCGCGCTGCGGTCGACCTGCACGATGAATGTCGGGGTGCGGGTGGAACTGAACCTGATCGAGCCGGCGCTCAACAAGGATATCGCCCGGCTGCGCGAACTCTGGGAGCAGGGGCTGGCGCGCTTTGGCGGGCCCTATCTGGCCGGCGCGGAGTTCAGCGCGCTCGACGCCTTCTATGCGCCGGTCGCCTTCCGGGTGCGCAGCTATGGCCTGGATGTCGGGCCGATCGCGCGCGGCTGGGTCGAGACCATGCTGGCCCATCCGGCGATGCGCGAATGGGAACAGGCGGCGCTGGCCGAGACCTGGCGCGAGGAGGGCCATGAGGCCGAACTGGCGGCGGTCGGCCGCGTGGTCGAGGATTATCGCGCGGCGTAACATTATTGCTTCAGCCTTGCGAAAAACGCACATTTTCCATCGCGGGGCCTGTTTCTCCCCCTTTCCCCTGGCGCCTTACGGGTCTAGGGGGAGGGGACCATGGTTAAGCCACGCACCCTCTATGAGAAGATCTGGGACGCGCATGTCGTTGAACGGCGTCCCGATGGAACCTGCCTGATCTATATCGATCGTCACCTCGTGCATGAAGTGACGAGCCCGCAGGCGTTTGAAGGCCTACGCCTTGCCGGGCGCAAGGTGCGCCGGCCCGACCTGACCCTTGCGGTGCCCGACCATAATCTGCCGACCACGCCGCGCCGCGACGCCGATGGCCATCGCATCCCGATCGCCGACCCGGAAAGCGCGCAGCAGCTTGCCGCGCTGGAACGCAATGCGCCCGAATTCGGCGTACGCCTGATCGGTGACGCGGACCCGGAACAGGGCATCGTCCATGTCGTCGGCCCGGAACAGGGCTTCACCTTGCCGGGCACTACCCTGGTCTGCGGCGACAGCCATACCAGCTCGCACGGCGCGCTGGGCGCGCTGGCCTTCGGCATCGGCACGTCCGAGGTCGAGCATGTGCTGGCCACCCAGACCCTGCTGCTGAAACAGTCCAAGACCATGCAGGTCGTGGTCGAGGGCGAGCTGGGCTATGGCGTCACCCCCAAGGATGTGGCGCTGGCAATCTGTGGCACGATCGGCACCGCCGGTGGCACCGGATATGTCATGGAATATCGCGGGTCGGTGTTCCGCGACATGTCGATCGAGGGCCGCCTGACCGTCGCCAACATGTCGATCGAGGCGGGCGCCCGGTCCGGCCTGTTCGCGCCGGACGAAAAGACCTTTGCCTATATCGAAGGTCGCCCGATGGCGCCCAAGGGGGCCGACTGGGATGCGGCCGTGGCCTGGTGGAAGACGCTGCACACCGATGAAGGCGCGGTGTTCGACAAGACGGTCGTGATCGACGCGGCCGACATCGTCCCCAACGTCACCTGGGGCACCAGCCCCGAGGATGTGGTGCCGGTGACCGGCGTGGTGCCGGATCCGGAAAGCTTCGCCGATGCGTCGAAGCGCGCCGCCGCGCAGAAGTCGCTCGACTATATGGGCCTCATCGCCGGGCAGAAGATGGAAGATGTCGCGATCGAGCATGTCTTCATCGGCAGCTGCACCAACAGCCGGATCGAGGATCTGCGCGCCGCCGCCGGCCTGCTGAAGGGGCGGCATATCGCCGCTGGCATCAAGCATGCGATGGTCGTGCCGGGTTCGGGCCTGGTCAAGCGCATGGCCGAGGCCGAGGGGCTGGACCGCATCTTCCTCGACGCCGGTTTCGAATGGCGCGAGCCGGGCTGTTCGGCATGCCTGGGCATGAATCCGGACAAGGTGCCGGCCGGCGAACGCTGCGCATCGACCAGCAACCGCAATTTCATGGGCCGCCAGGGTCCGGGATCGCGCACGCATCTGGTCTCGCCGGAAATGGCGGCGGCTGCGGCGCTGACCGGCCGGCTGACCGATGTGCGCGCATTGATGGGTGAAAAAGAGGGGATGGTCGCATGAAGAAGGTATTCTGGGTGCTGGCGCTGGGCGCGCTGGCCAGTGCGGCGATGGCCGCGACGCTGGGCCGCGCTGAGGACGGTCCCGCGGTGGAGGCGAAGCGGGCGCACTGATGGACAAGCTGACTACCGTTGACGGCCGAGCCTATCCGTTCGGGATGAAGAATGTCGACACCGACATCGTCATCCCGGCGCACTGGCTCAAGACGATTTCGCGCGCCGGCCTTGGCAAGGGCGCGTTCGAGGTGCTGCGCAAGGAACCGGGCAATGTCTTCGACGATCCCGAATATGCCGGCAGCCCGATCCTGATCGCGGGCGACAATTTCGGCTGTGGCTCCAGCCGTGAACATGCCGCCTGGGCGCTTGGCGACCTGGGCATCAAGGTGGTGATCGCGCCGAGCTTCTCCGACATCTTCTCGGGCAATGCGTTCAAGAACGGCATATTGACCGTGGTGCTGCCGCAGGAGGCGATCGACCGGCTGATGGAAGTGGCGAAGACCGACCCGATCCATGTCGATCTGGAGCAGCAGAGCGTCACCACCCAATATCAGGATCGCTTCAGCTTCGAGATCGACCCGTTCCGCAAGCATTGCCTGCTGGGCGGCCTGGACGAGATCGGCCTGACCCTGGACGAGGCGGATGTGATCGACGCGTTCGAGGCGAAGGATGCGGCTTTGCGCCCCTGGCTGGTGCCGGCCGTTGCCTAAAGGCGCGGTTCCGCCTATCTCTGAACGCGACAGACGCATTTCAACAGGGCTTCACGCATGACCACTTTCGACGACCGCGAGCGCGCATTTGAAAATATGTTCGCGCACGACCAGGAGATGCAGTTCCGCATCCAGGCGCGCCGCAACCGCCTGCTGGGCGAATGGGCGGCCGCGAAGATGGGCCTGACGCCTGAGGAAACCGACGCCTATGCCAAGGCCGTCGTGCAGGCCGATTTCGAGGAAGCGGGCGACGAGGACGTCATCCGCAAGCTGCTGGGCGACATGACCCAGGCCGGCCTCGACATCGACGAAGCGGGCGTGCGCACCGCGCTCGACGAGCAGGCGGTGATCGCCCGCCGCATGTTCATCGAAGCGCAGTAAGGCAGGTATCGCCATGCCGATGGCAGCAGACGATATTGCCGAGATGATCAAGACCGCGATCCCGGATGCGCAGGTCGAGATTACCGACCTGGCCGGTGACGGCGATCATTATGCGGCGAAGGTCGTGTCCGAAAGCTTCCGGGGCATGAGCCGGGTGGCGCAGCAGCGCGCCGTCTATGCGGCGCTGGGCGGACGCATGGGCGGGGTGCTTCACGCCTTGCAACTGACCACCGCCGTTCCCAACTAACCGCCATAGCGACATATGCGTCCCGCCGCGCGGCGACGCCAGACAAGAGAATTGGACCCAGTGAAATGACCGACGCCGTGCAGCAGCGGATCGCCGACATCGTCAACGGTAATGACGTGGTGCTCTTCATGAAGGGCACGCCGCTCTTCCCCCAGTGCGGCTTTTCCAGCCGCGCGATCGCGATCCTGGAGCATCTGGGCGTGAATTACGAGACGGTCGACGTGCTCCAGGACCAGGCGGTCCGCCAGGGCATCAAGACCTTCTCCGACTGGCCGACCATTCCCCAGCTTTATGTGAAGGGCGAATTTGTCGGCGGCAGCGACATCATGATGGAAATGTATGAGGCCGGCGAGCTTCAGCAGCTGATGACCGACAACGGCGTCGCTGCTGCGAACTGATCGCCGGCTCAGGATGAGAGATTAAGGGGCGGTCCGCTGGTCGGGCCGCCCTTTTTCTTGTCTGCAGTGCGTGCATATGAAGCCGGCCAGGGCCGGTTCAATGTGCTGCAAGCCCGGCTGGCGATAAGGTCTGTGAAAGCTTCGGGAACGGCCACCGGGTGGGGGATGCCTGCGGAGACCGTGCCTGCATCCCCCGGGTAGTTGAACGGTGGGAATGCGGAAAGAGAAGCATCCGGCGTGCCAGACGCGGAAAGCCACGCATTCGTGCGTGGTGCAAGGGTTAATGCCGCCAGTCGTCCGTGGTTGTTTGTAAGGTCGCCCGACACTTTCGTCGAAAAGCCATTTGGGCCGAGCCGCTTTCCTGATTGACTACATCCGTAATCGATGCGACTACATGTGTAGTTGGAGAGTCGGAACAGGGGCGGGATCAGGCAGTGAGCGAGAAGATCAGCGAAGCGGAACTGGTGGTGATGGAAGCGCTGTGGGAACAGGCGCCGGCAACCGCCAATGACGTCGCCGATCGCGTCACCGCCGAACGTGACTGGAGCCTGCAGACGGTCAAGACCTTGCTGTCGCGGCTGATGGCCAAGGAGGTGATCGCCGCCGACCAGGATGGCCGCCGCTTCCTCTATCGCCCGCTGGTGGCGCGCGAGGATTATGTGGCGAGCGAGTCCGGCCGGCTGGTCAATCGCCTGTTCGGCGGTCGCATCTCTCCCCTGGTCGCCCAGCTGGCGAGCCAGGACCAGTTGAGCGCGGATGATATCGCGGAGCTTGAGGAAATCCTGAAGGGGTTGAAATCATGAGCGTCTGGATGGCCGAAACGCTGATCGCCACGACCCTGCTGATGGCGATGGTGATGATGTTGCGACGCCCGGTGGCGCGCTGGCTGGGGGCGGGGGCGGCCTATTGGCTGTGGCTGCTGCCGCTGGCCCGGATGCTGTTGCCGACCTTGCCGCGCGAGGTCGCCGCGCCTTCGCCGCTGCATAATGTCGTGGACCAGGCGGGCCTGCCGGCGCTGCTGGAGATCGCGCCTTCGCCCGCGCCCCAGGCCGCCGCGACAAGCATCCCCTGGCTGGAAATGGCGATCGGCCTGTGGGCGCTGGGCGTCGTCCTGTTCCTGGTCGTGCAGGCGATCGGCTATGCCCGGTTTCGCCGCGACATATTGGCCGGATCGACGCCGCTGGGCGAGGAAGGGCGCATCCGCCTGATCACCAGTCCGCAGGCATCGGGACCGCTCGCCTTCGGTATTTTCCGGCCCTATATTGTCCTGCCGGCCGATTTCGGGCTGCGCTATGACGCGCAGGAGCAGGATATGGCGATCGCTCATGAACGCGCCCATCATGAGCGCGGCGATCTGGCCGCCAATATGGTCGCGCTGCTGCTGCTGGCGCTGCACTGGTGCAATCCGGTCGCCTGGATCGCCTATCGCGCCTATCGCGCCGATCAGGAAACCGCCTGCGACGCGCGCGTCCTCTCGCTCTACGGCCAGGATCAGGCCCATGCCTATGGCCGCGCCATATTGAAGGCCGCCGGTGGTCGCCAATTTGCCGGCGCCTGCCATCTCACCCGCATCACCACGCTCAAGGGGAGGCTGAAAATGCTTTCGAGCCATGAAACATCGTTGAAGCGCATCAGCTGGGGCATGGCCGCCGTCGCCATGGTCGTTGCCACGGGCCTGGCCCTCACCGCATCGGGCAGCCGCGCTGCGCAGCAGATGGCGGCAATCACCGATAAGGTCGATCAGGCCGATTTCGCCAGGCTGACCAACCTGGTGTCGCAGCCCGTATCGGCGCGGGAGGCCCTGCCGCAGGCCGCGCCGGTTCCCGCCGCCGCGCCCATGCCGGCGACAGCGCCCGTGCCGGTCGCCCATGCCGATCGCGTGCCGCCTGCAGCGCCCGTGCCGCCGGTTCCGGCCGCCGACATCGTGCCCCCGGTTCCGCCGGTCCCGCCCGTGCCGCCGGTGACGGTGCGCAGCGAGCCGGGCCGGGTGATCGTCACCCATGCCAATGGCCGGGTCGAAACCCATCGCATCCCGACCGAGGCGGAGATCGCCCGCATGGTGCCGGTGGTCGACGTGCGCGAAGGCTGCGAGGGCGACAAGGTCACCAGCCATCGCGAATTTGTCGATGCCAATGGCCGCCGCAACATCCGGGTGCGCATCTGCGAGCGGGCGATCGAGGCGCAGGCCCGCAAGGCGGAGCGGATCGCCATGCTGAACGCCCGCGATGCCGAGCGCATGTCCCGCAATGCCGAACGGGCGGGGCGCAATGCCGCGCGTGCCGGGCTGACCGCCGCCCGTGCCCAGATCGCCGCCAGCCGCATGCCGGAAAGCGATCGGGCCGAGGCACTGCGCGACATCGACCAGGAACTGGCCGATCTCGATCGCAATCCGGACTGAGGCTTTTTAGACCGCCACCACTTCGGGCAGGATGGCGTCGAGCAGCAACATGCCCGCCGGGCTGACCTGAAGCCGGTTGCCGGTTCGCCAGACCAGCCCCAGATCATTCATCCGGTCGATCGCCCGATCATCCACCAGTGCGCCGATCGGCAGGCCCGACAGGCCGGCGATCCGGGCCAGATCGACCCCTTCGCCCAGCCGCAATCCCATCAGCAGCGCCTCGCGCGCCTTGTCCTCGGCCTGCAGCGGCACTTCCTGTTGCAGGCCGTTGCCGTTGCGATCGACCGCGCCCATCCAGTTTTCCGGCTTCTTGTGGCGCAATGTCGCCATGCCACCGCGGCGGCCATGGGCGCCGGGGCCAATGCCGACATAGTCGCCATAGCGCCAGTAGATGAGGTTATGGCGGCTTTCCTGCCCCGGCCGGGCATGGTTGCTGATCTCGTAGGAAGGGATGCCGGCCTGCGCCGTCATCGCCTGGGTCAGCTCATAAAGGGTGGCGCCATGATCCGGGTCGACCGGTGTCAGCTTACCCTGCGCGGCGAGCGTGGCGAAGCGCGTGCCCGGCTCGATCGTTAACTGATAGAGCGACAGATGGCCGGTGCCGAAGGAGAGGGCGCGTGCCAGCTCCGCTTCCCAGTCCGATTCGCTCTGGCCGGGGCGCGCGTAGATGAGATCGAAGCTCACCCGGTCAAAAATGCGACGAGCCGTGTCGAGTGCGCCCAGCCCCTCATCGACGTCATGAGCACGCCCCAGGAAGGCCAGCGCCTCATTGTCGAGCGCCTGCAGGCCGAGCGACACACGGTTGATCCCGGCGGCCGCCAGATCGCCGAAACGCGCGGCTTCCACCGAGTTCGGGTTGGCCTCAAGCGTGATCTCTATGTCGTTGGAAAAGCCCCAATGTCTTTCCGCTGCCTCGATCAGGGAAGCGGCGATGCGGGGCGGCATCAGCGACGGCGTGCCACCGCCAAAGAAGATCGAACGGAGCGGTCGCCGGCCGGTTTTTTTCGCCTCATGGGCAAGGTCGGCGAGCAGCGCAGCCTGCCACGCATCGGCGTCGATCCGGTCGCGCACATGACTGTTAAAATCGCAGTAAGGACACTTCGAAACACAAAATGGCCAATGAACATATAGGCCAAGAGCCTCGGTGAAAGCCGGTGGGGCGAGAAGGACTTCGGGTGACATGAGTGGACATATCTTTAGACGCGTTCAGCGCGGCCCGCTAGCGGCTGCACTTATGCTTTTCGGCGGGATGATCGCAGGGGCGGTCGCACCGGCATCGGCTTCGGTCAATCGCGACGTGTGGAATTATTATAATATCCAGCCGGCGCCGCGTTCCGACGCGATGCTGCGCCAGGTGGTGATGGACGTGCATAATCGCGAGCGCCAGTCGTTGGGCGTGCCCGCGCTGGCCTGGGACGATCGCCTGGCGGCCGATGCGGCCGGCTATGCGCGCCAGATGGTGCATACCAACCAGTTCCGCCATTCGCACGGCGGTGAGCGCGACGAGGAAATCGGCGAAAATCTGTGGATGGGGACGCACCGGGCCTATGGCTATACCGCCATGCTCGACGCCTTCATGGACGAACGCCGCGCCTTCGTGTTCAAGGCCCGCTTCCCCGATGTCAGCACGACCGGCAATTGGGAAGATGTCGGCCACTATACCCAGATGATCTGGCGCGGCACCCGTCGGGTCGGCTGCGCGCTGGGCGAGGGCGCCCAATATGATTATCTGGTCTGCCGCTATTATCCGGCCGGCAATGTCTATGGCATGAGCCCGTTCGACCGCGACTTTGGCGGCTGGCAGGGCTGACGTTTTCCCAAGCGGATCATTTTTCCTCTCTGTCGATTATGCCTTGAAGCGCAGTCGGCAAAAGGGGGGGAGGAAAAATGCAGCCCGTTTCAAGAACAAGGCCATGGGCCTGCCTCAGCATGACGATCGCGCTGCTGGCTCTGGCCGCGTGCGGTTCACCGTCCCCGACGCCCGACAATCAGGGAGCTGCGCCCGCCGCGCCCGAAAGTGCCTCCGCCAACGCCGCCCAGCCGGACAAGGCACCGGTCCCCCAATCCACCCAGGCCGACCTGTCGCCCCTGTCCTGCACCGCCGAGATTGGCGCTGCTGCCGCCGAGCGCCGCGTCAAGCTGTGCATCAGCGTGTCGCCCGCCACCCATCCGCCCTGCACTGCCGCCAATAGCTGTGCGATGATCGAGGACGAGATCGCGCGCAGTTGCGCGCTGTTCGACGGCCAGGGCGAGCCGATGGCGGGATGCACGCCCGAACCCAAGAGCATGGCGGCCGCGGCGGCCGTGGTGCAGCGTTATTATGCCGCGATCAACGCGCGCGACTATGGCACCGCCTGGAGCCAGTGGGGCGAGACTGGGCCGGCAGGGCAGACGATGGAAAGATTCCAGGCCGGCTTTGCCGCCACCCGCACGACCCATGTGACGATCGGCCGGATGACGCCGGGCGATGCGGGTGCGGGCTCCGTCTACCAGCCGGTGCCGGTGACGATCGACGCGGAGCTGGCGGATGGTACGCGCCAGCATTTTGCCGGCACCTATGTCGTGCGGCGCGTCAATGATGTCGACGGGGCATCGGCCGCGCAGCGGCGCTGGCATATCGATTCGGCGAAGCTGCGACCCGTTTCGTCGGAGTGACGTGGACAGGCGATCGCCTGTGCCGGACCATTCATCCCTGCTTCACACGATCGGGCGTTTAGCCGCAGCATCGCGTTCCGAACCGGCCGGGCCGGGGGAGAGGCGCGGGCTATTGGGTCGAAAGAATAAAGACGATGCGCGGGTGGAAATGGGGGCTGGCCGTTGCGACGGCCGCCATGATGCTGGGGATTTTCGGTGACAAGGGGCAGGCGGTGCCGGCGCGGCACGCGCCCAGCCCGGCCGAACAATATGGCATGGAAGAGGCCGATCGCGACGATGGGCTGCTGCAGGACGTGGTCCTGGGCATGCATAATGACGAACGCAGCCGCTGGGGCCTGACCCCGCTTAGCTGGGACCGGACGCTGGCGGCGGATGCGGCGCGCTATGCGCGGCAGATGGCGCGGACCAACATCTTTGCCCACAGCCCGCGCGCGACCCGCGCGGTGCCGAGCGGCGAAAATCTGTGGATGGGAAGCCGGGGCCTCTATGATTATGAGGTGATGGTCGGCGCCTTCCTCAATGAACGGCGCTATTTCCGGCGGGCGGGCAAGATGCCCAATTTCAGCACCACCGGCCGCTGGCAGGATGTCGCCCATTATACCCAGATCATCTGGCGCGGCACCCGGTCGGTTGGCTGCGCGCTGGCCGAGGGGCGCAGCTTCGATTATCTCGTCTGCCGCTATTACCCCGCCGGCAACATGTTCGGCATGGGACCGCTGGATGCGGCGCCGGTGCTGGCGGGCGGCGAGGAATAGGGGCGGCCGGGACCGCCCCCCATCCGATCAGAGCACCGCCTTCACCAGCTGGGCGAAGGCGTCGGCGCGGTGGCTCATTGCGTGCTTGGCGTCCGGGTCCATCTCGCCGAAGCTGATGTCGTGGCCCAAGGGCTGGAACATCGCGTCATAGCCAAAGCCATTTGCCCCGCGCGGCGGCCAGACCAGCAGGCCGTCGACCCGGCCCTCGAACGCCTCGACATGGCCGTCGGGCCAGGCGAGGGCGAGGGCGCAGATGAAATGCGCGCCATGGCCGGCGTCCGGCCCCTTGGCCTGGACCCCGTCCCACACCTTCTGCATCGCCATGCCGAAGTCCTTGTCCGGGCCGGCCCAGCGGGCGGAAAAGAGGCCCGGATCGCCGTTCAGCGCCTCGACGCACAGGCCACTGTCGTCGGCTAAGGCGGGCAGGCCGGAGAGGTCGGCGGCCTGCATCGCCTTCAGCTCGGCGTTCGCGATGAAGGTGGTGCCGGTCTCCTCCGGCTCGGGTAGGTCGAGCGACGCGGCGGAGATCGGCTCGATCCCATAGGGGGCGAGCAGGGCAGCGATTTCCCGCACCTTGCCGGCATTGTGGCTGGCGATCACCAGCTTGCCGGGCTTCAGCTTGCGGATCGCCTGTTCCTGTCCGTATTCGTCGCTCATCTGGCTCTACCCTGTGTCGTTCGTTTCGAGCGTAGTCGAGAAACGCACGAATGCGCTATCTGCTTCTCGACTTCGCTCGAAGCGAACGGATTTCAATTACCGACCCGTCGCCACATCCTGCGCGGCGAAGATCTTGGCGCAGCCGATGCGGGCGAGGCGGAGCAGGCGGAGCAGCTCTTCCTCGTCATAGGCGGCGCCCTCGGCCGTGGCCTGCACTTCGGCGAACTTGCCGTCGCCGGTCAGGATCAGGTTGGCGTCGGTCTCGGCATTGCTGTCCTCGGCATAGTCGAGGTCGAGCACCGGCGTGCCTTCATAGATGCCGCAGCTGATCGCCGCGACCTTCTGGATGATCGGGTCTTCGCTGAGCGCGCCCGAGGCGAGCAGCTTGTCGACGGCGATGCGCAGCGCAACCCAGCTGCCCGAGATAGCGGCGGTGCGGGTGCCGCCATCGGCCTGGATCACGTCGCAGTCGATCACGATCTGGCGCTCGCCCAGCTTCTTGAGGTCGACGACGGTGCGCAGCGAGCGGCCGATCAGGCGCTGGATTTCCTGGGTGCGGCCCGACTGCTTGCCCTTGGCCGCCTCGCGGCTGCCGCGGGTGTGGGTGGCGCGGGGCAGCATGCCATATTCGGCCGTGACCCAGCCCGAACCCTTGCCGCGCAGGAAGGGGGGCACCTTTTCCTCGATCGAGGCGGTGCAGAGGACGCGGGTGTCACCGAAACTGACGAGGCACGAGCCCTCGGCATGGATGGTGAAGCCGGGTTCCATGGTGATGTCGCGCATCTGGTCGGGCGCGCGGCCGGAAGGACGCATAATATTCTACTCCGAAGCGGTCAGGTGGCGGGGGATAGCGCCGGGATGCGCGTCATGCCAGTGCCATCCGCCAAAAGTTGCGATAAGAGAGGCGCCATGAAGAGAGCGATGATGATGGGGCCGGTTGCGATGTTGGCGCTGGCGGGATGCGTGACCGACCGGGAGAAGGTGGAGCTGGAGCCGCCGACGGCCGCCGGCGACACGATCCGCTTCACCGCCGGTCGCTGCTTCGGCGCCTGTCCCGCCTATAGGCTCACGGTGACGCCCGATGGCTCGGGCCTGCTGGAGCCCGAGCGCTTCACCTCCGTCCCCGGTCCGACCCGCTTCACCGTCAGCGCCGCGCAATATCGCCAGTTGCGCAACGGCCTTGCCCCGTGGAAGCCGGCGACCGGCACGGCAAAGCGCATCGCCCAGGGCGAGAATTGCACCCGCTTCGCCACCGACATGCCCAGCTACACGATCGAATGGACACGCGGTGACGGGAAGGGCGGGGGCAAGGGGACGAAACCGACCCGGCTCGATTTCCAGTCGGGCTGCATGGATAGCCGCTATGCGAAACTCCGCACGACGATCGGCGGGATACCCAAGACGCTGGGCATCGAACCGATGCTGAAGCCCAAGCCGGCCAGCTGAACCGCCGCCCCGCGACGCGACAGTCCGAAGTTCACAGTGTCGCAGGGGTAAATTGCGTCGATTCCGGCGAATTGCGCCTGCCGCGCGCCAGCGAAGCGACAGGCACGTCACACGCGGGGCACGCCGACGCGACAGTAGCGCGCCTCTGACGCGACAGCGAGGCGACACTGAAACGACAGCGACGCGACAGGTTCGCGCGTGGGGCGGGGGTGTTAAGCGGGGCGTGAGAGCGGCCTGTTCCATCGTGTAGGGTAGATCAGAAGAGCGGCGAGTAGGAAAGGGAAGGCGGGGTTGCGCCCAAGCCGGTCCTTAGCGAAGATTTTTTCGCGCCTAGCAACGGACATTCCGACCTAGAGGTCCGACATCAAGCCCAAAGGAGTTCAGCATAGTCGTCCATTTGTCCGATGTTTAGGAAAACAGGCTCCAGCTTCTTCGCAGGGCGCCGCCGAGGTTTGAATGCGATCCTTACTTCCCGCTGGTATGAGTAGCCGAAAGGCTTTGCCATTTCAGAGGCTGTTTGGGAAATCGGCGGCAGGGGTTGTCATAGGCGTATCTGCGTGATTCAGGCTCTGGATGTGGACGCAGCAGAGCCGGGGGCGGATGGCCCAGATTGCGAAGAAGACGAAGCGTTATCCCAGTGACCTGACCGATGAGGAATGGGATCGCCTTGCGCCGTTGATGCCCAAGCCGGGTCGTCGAGGCCGTCCCCGCGAGGTGGATTTCCGCGAAGTGATCAACGCGGTCCGCTATCTGGTGCGATCGGGGTGTGGTTGGCGGATGCTGCCGATCCATTTTGGCGCCTGGCAGACGGTCTATGGCTGGTTTCGGGAGCTGGCACGCAGGTTCCTGTTCCAGACGATCCACGACATCGAATTGATGTTGGACCGAGAACGTGAGGGGCGAGAAGCCAGCCCCAGTGCGGCGGTCATCGACAGCCAGTCGGTCAAGGCGCCTTCCGCAGAAAAGCGCGGTTTTGACGCAGGCAAGAAGATCGTCGGTCGCAAGCGGCATATCGCAGTCGACACCGATGGACGCTTGCTGATGGTCAACCTCACTACCGCCGATATCTCCGATAGTGCAGGCGCTCAGGCGATCCTCGATGGCATCCGCAAGCGCTGGCCGTGGGTGAAGCATCTCTTTGCCGATGGCGCCTATGATCGCCTCAAGCTCATGGACAAGGCCAGCTACCTCGACTTTGTCGTGGAGGTCATCCGTCGAAGCGATCGCCAGCAGGGCTTCAAGGTGCTTCCGCGCCGCTGGGTCGTCGAACGCACCTTCGGATGGATGACCCGATGGCGCCGTCTGGTCCGCGACTACGAAAAGCGCATCGACGTCTCACAGGCGATGATCCTCGTCGCCATGGGTGGAAACCTACTACGCCGAAACGCTCATCCCTGATTTTCCAAACGGACTCTCAGGCACCCGAAATCCGGTATAGTCCAAGTAAGGGTCATAATACGTGACTGGCCCTTCTAATGGCTCCCAATCAGGGTAAGCGGCGAGAAAAGTGGAGATGAATCGTTGAGTGAAACGGACAGGATCATGGATAATTAGCGCAGCGTCTGCACCGAAGTCAGTTGGCATCCGGTAATAGATATGGTCACACAGACTGTAGAGATAATAGTCGTCGAACACGACCGGTAAGACGATGTCGTCGTGCTTGTATTCGATCCTATGCCCTTGAATGTCTGTGTAATTTTTTCCAGCCAAGCGTTCCCGCCAAGTCGGAATACAAAAAACTCGGCTAACCTCGTCGTCCTGAATTGCGGCGTTGTGGCTGGTATCGCTGTAATAGCTCGCGGGGCAGATCCGAATCTCGCCCTTCCGCAGCATCGGCTCAAGGAATTGTCGGCTACCGTACTTGACTAGAAAGGGGCGTGGGGGTTCAACATAGTCGGCAAAGATGCGCTTGGCGATGGGGCCGCCATCGGCAAAATAATCGACGTTAGTTCTCGGAATATCGTTGAGGTTTGGTAGCCCACCCCGAACGGCATATTCCTCTAGTAGGTGCGTGAACTTCCGTATGAAGTGGTTGCCGTCATCAACCGGCAATATCCCGATCAACGCCTCCCGGCTTAATTCTGTTTGGTTGGTGAAAACGTCATGAAAACGGATTGCAAGGCGATCGTCCGGGCAGCCTAGCAGGTAGGGATTGGCGACATATTCGAACCGCCACCAATCGCTCCTTGGCAGGCTGCCACCGTTCGCCTTGGCACGATTTTCGAATTCGGTGTGCCGCTCTTCATGGATGCGAAGCCTTGCACGCATGAGATCGACTGAAACCGTCATAGATTGAACCTCGTCATGAACTTTTAGTGCTTTTTACTGATCCCTTTTGCAACCTCTGCTACGAGCGTTTCTAAGCGGAGCGAGATGACCAATGAATAGACAATGGTGGGCTTAGGCGGAGTGTCTTCTTCAGCGGATTCACGTCCGGAACCAGTCATTCCCCTACCGGCCATTTGCGGGTATCACCACCTCGGCTTCGAGTTGCAGTCCCGCTTCTTTCCTCTTGGACCAAGAAAAGCGGGATGCCGGGGCAGGCCCGGCATGACGGATAGGGAAATGGCCAATCTCCCCCGTTGAGCCAGCGATCAAAGCCGCCTACATCATCGCCATGGCCGCCACTGCCTCCATCGCCGAACTGAATGACCGCGCGCGCGACGTGTTTCGCATGGTGGTGGACAGCTATCTGGGCACCGGACTGCCGGTGGGATCGCGCACGATCAGCAAGATGGGGCTCAGCCTCTCTGCCGCCTCGATCCGCAATGTGATGCAGGATCTGGAGGAACTGGGGCTGCTCGCCGCGCCGCACACCTCGGCCGGGCGGATGCCGACCGAGACCGGGCTGCGGCTGTTCGTCGACGGGATGATGCAGGCGGCCGAGCCATCGGTCGAGGAGCGCCGCGCGATCGAGGCGGGGCTGGCCGAGGGCGGGCCGATCGAGGAAGCGCTGTCGGCGGCGACGGCGACGCTGTCGGGCCTGTCTGCCTGTGCCGGCATCGTCATGGTGCCCCGGCGCGAGCCGGTGCTGCGCCAGTTCGGCTTCGTGCCCTTGAATGATCGGCAGGCGCTGGCCGTGCTGGTCGGTCAGGACGGATCGATCGAGAATCGCGTGCTCGACCTGCCGCGCGGGGTGACGCCATCGATGCTGAACGAGGCGGCCAATTTCATGTCGGCGCGCTTTGGCGGGCTGACGCTGCGCCAGGCCGGCGACCTGCTGGCGCGCGAGATGGAGCAGGAGCGCTCCACGCTGGAGGGCGCGGCGCGCGAGCTGGTGACGCGAGGCATCGCGATCTGGAGCCATGACGCCGATGACAGGCCCGTGCTGATCGTGCGGGGCCAGGCGCATCTGATCGACGATGGCACCGCCGCCGACCTCGACCGGGTGCGGCAATTGCTGGAGCAGCTGGAGGGCAAGCAGGAGATTTCGCGCTTGCTGGAGAGCGCGCTGGCGGGCAGCGCGACCAAAATCTTCATCGGTTCGGAAAACAAGCTCTTTTCCCTTTCGGGTTCATCGGTCATAGCCGCCCCCTACCGCGGCGGGGACGGCCGGGTCGTCGGCGTGGTCGGCGTGATCGGCCCCACGCGCTTGAACTATGCCCGGGTGATCCCCATGGTGGATTTCACCGCACAGACGCTGTCGAGATTGATGAGATGAGCGAAGACAAGCAGACTATCGAAAATACCGAAACCCTGGACCAGCTGCCCGAGGAGGAGACCCCCGTGGACGCCCCTGAAAACGCCAATGCCGAGCGTATCGCAGCGCTGGAAGCCGAGCTGGAAACGGCCAAGCAGGACATTCTCTACGCCCATGCCGATACGCAGAATGTACGGCGCCGGCTGGAGAAGGAACTCGCCGACGCGCGCGCCTATGCCGCGACCAGCTTTGCCCGCGACATGCTGTCGGTGGCCGACAATCTGGGCCGGGCACTGGCCGCCATCCCCGCCGATCTGCGCGAGGACGACAAGTTCAAGGGGCTGGTGACCGGCCTGGAAGCCACCGGCCGCGAACTGGAGGCGGTGTTCGGCCGCAACGGCATCACCAAGATCGAATCGGTCGGCCAGCCGCTCGACCCGAACAAGCATCAGGCGGTGATGGAACTGCCGTCGGCGGACGCCGAGCCGGGCACCGTGCTGGTGGAAATGCAGGCCGGCTACAGCATCAAGGACCGCTTGCTGCGCCCCGCCATGGTCAGCGTGGCGAAGAAGCCGGACTGACAAATATCCGCCCCGTTCGGGCTGGATCGGTCAGGGTCCCCCGTGGGGCCGCGAACGCACCGAATCCTTGCCCGAACGGAGGCCCTTTTGCTGCACGACCTGAACCTCACCACCGACCGTCCGACCTTTGTCACCCATCTCGAATGTTCGCTGACCGGCGAGCGTTATGAGGCGGATCGGCTGCATGGGCTGTCGGCGGCGGGCAAGCCGCTCTTGGTGCGCTATGATCTGGACGGCGTGCGGGGCACGCTGACCAAGGAGGCATTGGCCGCGCGGCCGATGGACCTGTGGCGCTGGCGCGAATTGCTGCCGGTACGGCAGACCAGCAACATCGTGAGCCTGGGCGAAAATGCGACGCCGCTCATTCCGCTGCCGCGCACGGCGAAGCGGCTGGGCGGGGCGCAACTGCTCGCCAAGGATGAGGGGCGGTTGCCGACCGCGTCGTTCAAGGCGCGCGGCCTCGTCATGGCGGTCTCCATGGCCAAGGAACTGGGCGTGACCCAGGTGGCGATGCCGACCAATGGCAATGCCGGCGCGGCGTTGGCCGCCTATGCGGCGGTCGCCGGCATGGAATCGGTGATCTTCTGCCCGGCCGACACGCCCGAAGTGAATGTGCGCGAGATCGCGGCACAGGGCGCGCGGGTCTATCGCGTCAACGGCTATATCGATGATTGTGGCGCGATCGTCGGCCAGGGCGTCAAGGAACGCGGCTGGTTCGATTTCTCGACGCTCAAGGAGCCCTATCGGATCGAGGGCAAGAAGACGATGGGGCTGGAACTGGCTGAACAGCTTGGCTGGGAACTGCCCGACGCGATCTTCTATCCCACCGGCGGCGGCACCGGCCTGATCGGCATGTGGAAGGCGTTCGACGAGCTGGAGAAGATCGGCTTCATCGGATCGAAGCGCCCCAAGATGTTCGCGGTGCAGGCCGAGGGTTGCGCGCCGATGGTCCGTGCGTTCGAGCAAGGCGTGGAATTTGCCGAGCGCTGGGAGGATGCGCAGACCATAGCCATGGGCATTCGCGTGCCCAAGGCCGTGGGCGACTTCCTGATCCTGCGCGCGGTGCGGGAAAGCGGCGGCGCGGCACTGGCGGTGTCGGATGCGGCGATCGCGGCGGCGGTGCGCGACGTGGCGCGCGACGACGGGCTGCTGCTCTGTCCCGAGGGTGGGGCGACGCTGGCGGCCTACAGCCGAGCGCTGGACGAGGGGCTGATCGGGCGGGATGAACGCGCGGTGCTGTTCAATTGCGCCAGCGGCCTCAAATATCCGCTGGAGGACCAGAGCCGCACGCTCGACCGGCACGCGCCGATCGATTTCGCGTCGCTCTGAAAAGGCGGGATGGGCGGGCCTGAACCCGCCCATTCGCCGTTAGAAGCGATAGTCCCAGCCCAGGGTGAAGAGCCGCCCGCGACCGGCGAAGAAGGCCAGACTGTCGTTGGGCAGGCGCGTGTCGCTATTATAGTCGATATAGAATTTATCGAACAGATTCTGGACGCTGAGATAGACGCCGCCCAGTGATGTGGTGTCGTAGCGGAGATAGGCGTCGGTGACCGCATAGCCGCCGAAATTGTTGCTCCGGTCCGGGTTCGCCTTGCCATGGAAATTGCGCGACAGATAATATTGGGTCTGTAGCCGCGCCGAGATGGCGCCATGGCGATAGTCGGCGGCGACGTTCAGGCGATCCGGCGAGATGTTGGTGCCGTCCAGATCGGTATCGACGATGCCGTCGGGATTGGCGCTGTCGCTGTCATAGCGGCCCTTGAGATGGGCATAGCCGGTGGAGAGCTTGAGCCCCGGCAGCGGCGTCTGCACGCCCAGGTTGATTTCCAGCCCTTCGATCTCGACCCGCTGGCGCTGCACGGTGAAGATGCCGTCACCCTGTGCGATCAATATCTGGCCCTTGTCGCTGGACGACCAGAAATAGGTGGCGCTGGCGTCGATCGGGCCGCGCTTCACCTCCAGCCCGATTTCGCGGTTGTTGGAGACGATCGGGCTGATGTCGAGATAATCGTCGAGGTCGACGCCCGCGACGCCGATCGACCGGGTGACGCGGCCGACATCGGGCATGGTGAAGCCTTCGGCATAGCTGGCATAGGCCCGAATGCCCTCAAGCGGCTCGAAGATGAGGCCGCCGTTCAGCAGCGCATCGGAGAATTTGGGCTTGCCGCCCGCGACATCGACGCCGCCATAGGTCGCTACATTCTTCCCGTCATAGGTGGTCGATGCCAAGGTGTGGAAATCGTCGATCTTCACCTGCACATTTTCCCAGCGCACGCCGCCCGCCACGCGAAACAGCCCGTCGGCGATCTTGAGATTGGCCTGAGCGAAAGGGGCGATGGAGCGGAAATCGCTGGGCGGCACCCAGGTGCGGCCGGTGACCATCAGTCGCTGTTCCGTCTTGTCGAACAGGACGTCGAGGCCAACCGTGGTGGTCAGCGCCTCGAAACCGGGCAGGGCGCGTTCATAGCTGATCTTGCCGCCGATCTTGCGCGACCGGTTCTGCGACTGGTCGAACAGGGTGCCGGGCGTCGCGATGGCGGGATCCTGGAAGGTCGCGATCGCGGCGAATTCGCCGCCGAAAATGTCGCGGCTGCGGTTGAAGAAAAGCTGGGTGACGAGGTTGCCGCCGGCGACATCGCTGTCGGTGTAGGAGAGGGACGCGCTTTCGGTGCGGTTCGATCCCGGCGTGCCAGGGGCGTCGCCCTTGACCGCGGTGGTGGGGAGGCCGTTGGCGCGGCTGCCGGGGAGCGGGACATAATCGCCATCGCCCTTCAGCTCATAGCGATTGAGGATCAGGTCGAGCCGGCCGGTATCGCCCACGGCATAGCCCAGCCGCGCGAAGATATCGGTGGTCTGCGATGCCTGGGTCTCGCCCTGGGTCAGGTTGATGCCGATGCGGCGGTTGCGCGCGTCGTAGAAGGCGCCGCGCTTTTCATAGGAGGCGCCGACCGTGGCATCGAAAGCGCCGGCCTTATATTGGACCAGCCCGGCCGCCTTGCCGCCGAAGCCGTCGCCGTCGAAATCGTCGCTTGCCGATCCCTGCAGCAGCACCCGGCCGCTGATGCCCTCCTGCTTGGGCGCGCCGACCGTCACCTGGTTGACGATGCCGCCGGTGCCGCCAATCCCCTGCAGCGCGTTGGAGCCATAGATGAGTTCGACCCGGTCGATGAAGAAGCCGTCGATGGTGAAGCCGTCGCGGCTGCCGTCGCGAAGCGGGGTCGATTGCGGGATGCCGTTGATGGCGTAGAGCGGCGAGCGGCCGCGCAGCGTTTCGCCCGCGCCCGACAGCTTACCGCGCGTCGGCGAGAAGCTGGGGGTGAGGGTGGAGATGGCATCGGTGACCGAGCCGGAAATCGCGATCTGCTGGTCCAGCATCTGCTTGTCGATCAGGTCGATCGTCAGCGGCAGCGCATTGGGCGGCAGGATCGAGCGGGCCGCGGTGACGACGATCGATTCGCTGCTCTTGGTGTCAGCGTCGGCCTCGGCCTGCTGCGCCATGGCTGGCGATGCGAGGGCGATGGTCAGCGCCGCCAGCGCGATTGCAGAGTGACGAATTTCGATATGATGCAGCATCGCGATCCCCTGATCCATGTTGGGCAGGGCTGCTAACGACAATCGATCGCAAGAACAATCACATTCTGCATAACGCTTATGCCCTGACGCGATAAGCCTGGTTTTCCGGCGTTTCGGGTGGGTGCCTCTATCATAAGATGCTTAAAGATATATCTCATGTGTTGACGCTGGTGAGTTTTAAGATATATCACAATGCATCATGAAGCATTTTGAAAGAGAGAATATGCATTTTTCCCATTCCGATCGCGGCGCTGGGCGCCGGGGTTGCCGGCCGGGCCGGCACATGGATGACGCCATGGCCGATCGCGGGTTCGATCCGCGGGGCTTTGGCCATCGCGGTGAACGCGGCCATGGCCGCTTCTTCGGACCGGGTGGCTTTGGCCCTGAGGGGTTTGGACGCGGTTTCGGCGGCGGTCGGGCAGGTGGCCGGGGCGGTCCGTTCGGTGAGGACGGCTTTGGTGACGGTCCCTTCGGCGGTGGCCGGGGCGGGCGTGGCGGTGGGCGCCGCCGGCTGTTCGGCAATGATGCGCTCAAGCTCATCCTGCTCAAGCTGATCGCCGATGCGCCGCGCCACGGCTATGACCTGATCGGCGAGATCGAGAGCCTGTCGGGGTCTGTCTATGCGCCCAGTCCGGGCGTCGTCTATCCGACCCTGACCCTGCTGGCCGACATGGACCTGATCGCCGAGCAGCCCGGCGAAGGCAGCCGCAAGCTGTTCGCCATCACCGACGCGGGCACCGCCCATCTGGCCGAGCATGAGGCCGGCGTTGCCGAGGTGATGGAGAAGCTGGCGCATCTGGCCAGCAAGGCGCAGCGCAATGATGCCGCGCCGGTCCGCCGCGCGCTGCAGAATATGCGCGTGGCGATCCAGCATCGGCTTGAAAAGGAAGGCGCCGATTCCCAAACCATGTTCGACGTCGCGGCCCTGATCGACGAGGCCGCCAGCAAGATCGAAAGGCTCTGACCCCATGACGCTGACCGCCACCGTGCCCACCACCCATGGCAGCCGTTACCTGCAGCAGCTGTGCAAGCATTGGAGCCACAAGTTCGAGACCAGCTTCGACGCGGACAAGGGCGAGATCGCCTTTCCGATGGGGCCGATCCACCTCTCCGCCGATGCCGAGCTGCTGACCGTGGTGCTGGAGCCCAATGCGGACGCCGATGTCGAGAAGTTCAAGCAGGTCGTCGCCGACCATCTCGACCGCTTCGCCTTCCGCGAGGCGCCCTTGCCCTTCAACTGGGCCTGAGAGCCTGTTTGAAAAATCGCGAAAGAGCGATTTTTCAGCGCGGTTCCAGCCCGCTCCCCCGCCCAACCGCCCGACAGGATGACACTGGATCGGGTGGTTGGGCGGGGGAGCGGGCTGGAGCCGGCTTTCTCAAACAGTCTCTGACACGCGAAAGGGGCCGGGTCTGCACGGCCCGGCCCCTTCCCTGGTAAGCTCCATGAGGACCGGCAAACCCGGTCCTTCTTTGTGTCAGCTGTCGGTCTTGGCGCGCATGGCGGCCATGCGGGCGTTGGTCGCCTGCACGTCGGCGGCGGTGACGATACCGTCCTTGTCGGCGTCCTGCTCGGCAAAGGCACGCGCACCCGATGCGTCATATTCGGCCTGGGCCATCTTGCCGTCCTTGTCCTTGTCGAGGACGTTGAAGCGGACATGGGCCTGGCGGATCTGGCGCTGGCGCTCCTCGGTCTTCTTCTCTTCGGTCAGGCTCGATTCCGCGAGCTGCTTTTCGAGGCGGGCGGCATATTCGCCGACATATTCCTCCTCCGACACCCAACCGTCGCCATTGGCATCGGTCGCCTTGAAACGGGTGACGCGCACCGCGTCGAATTCGGCGCGGGTGACCTGGCCGTCATGGTCGCTGTCATAGTCGTGGACGAAGGCGCCGCCTTCATGCGGGGCGGCGAAGGCGGGCGTGCCGGCGGCGGCAACGACGGCGGCGATCAGGATGGAACGGGTGTTCATGATGTGTCTCCGGAATATCAGGCGGCGTCGAAGGCCAGCGTGTAGGTGTAGCTGCGATAGGGTGTTTCCGACCCGGCCGGCGCGGCGCCGCGATGGCGGACCAGGATCAGATAGGTGCCGGCGTCGTCCGGCTTCAGGCTGAAGCGGCCCTGCGCGTCGCTCTTGGTCTCGGTCGCGACCTTGCGGCCGTCATGCACGCCGGCGCTGCGAAACAGGGTGACCTGCGTGGCGGGCAGGGGCTTGCCGTCGAACAGCAGCACGAAGGTGGCGTCGCTGCCCGACACGATGGCGTTGGGATGGGTGACCGGCTGGATTTCGAGGCCCGTGCCGACGGGCTTGAGCGCGGCCTGCGTCGTCTGGCCGCGGGTGACATAGGCGTCGGCCAGCGTCATGCTCTGCACCTCGACCTCCTGCGCGCCGGGCTTGGGATCGCCGCCCTCGCCGCGCATCACCCAGGCATCGCCGACGCGGAACATCTTGCCCTTGCGCCCGGCGCGCTGGCCGGTGGTGATGCGATAGGTGCCGTCCGCCTTCAGATCGGCCTCGAACACCGACAGGTCGCGCAGATAGGTTACCGGGCCGGTGGTCGCTTGGCTGCCGTCCGGCGCGACCAGGTGGAAGGGCGCGTCGCGCATCGCGACTTCGGGGACGAAGGCGTCCTCGGCAAAGGCCGATGTGACGGTGACATGATCGGCCTTTCCGGCGTCGAACAGGGTCGGCAGCACATAGGGCATATGCGCCTGGGCAGCGGTGGCGCCGGCCAATAGCAGCACAGGCAAGGCGGCGGCGAACAGGGCGTTCACCGGGCGGCGATGGTTGGACAATGGGGTTCCCCTTGGTTTCGTTACGCGCCTCTATAATATATAGTGAGAATCACTTGCAATAGCATTTAATGCCGGTAGAGAGCGGCCAACCCGGCGCGTGATGCGCCGCAACAATGATACGGGGGCATTTTTCATGACCAAGTCCAAGACCCTGCTTCTGCTGGGCACCGCGCTGATTGCACTGCCGTTGCCGGCAATGGCCCAGGCGCAGAGTGACGACATCGCGGTGGCGAGCGATTCGCAGTTCGCGCTCGACCGGATGATCATCTCCGCAGGCGTCGAGAAGGTCGCGCTGGACACGCCGCAGGCGGTGACCGCGCTGGACCAGGAGGATATCGACCAGCTGCAGGCGACGACGATCGGCGACCTGCTGGAAGGCATGCCGGGCGTCAATGTGCAGGGCGGCGTCGGCCAGCTCGGCCAGGGCTTCAACATTCGCGGCATGGGCACGGCGATCGGCGACAGCGACAACCGCATCCTGATGACGGTCGATGGCGTCACCAAATTCTACGAACAATATCGCATGGGCGCCTTCTTCAGCGAGCCCGAACTCTACAAGCGGGTCGAGGTGCTGCGCGGGCCGGCATCCTCCACCCTCTATGGCGCGGGCGCGCTGGCGGGCGTGATCAACTTCACCACCAAGGATGCGTCGGACTTCCTGCGCGACGGCGACAAGCTGGCCGTGCGGTTGAAGGGCGCGACCGAAACCAATGCGCAGGGCCATACCCTGTCGGGCATCGTCGCGACCGAGCCGGTCGACGGCGTCGAACTGCTGGGCAGCTATAATTATCGCCGCACCGACGATTACAAGAGCGGCAATGGCGACACCGTCGCTGCCTCCGCCACCGAATCCGACAGCTGGCTGGTCAAGGGCCGGGTCGCGATCGGCGGCAACAAGAAGCATGCGATCTGGGCGTCCTACCAGGACTGGATCAGCGACGCGCCGCAGGTCTATGACCAGATTTCGGCCGCCACCGGCAGCTCGCTGATGCGCCGCCGGGTCCACGACAAGACCGCCGTGCTGGGCTATGTGAACGACTTTAACGGCAGCAAATTCTTCAATGTCGAGGCGCAGGTCGCCTATTCGCTGTCCAAGGTCCACCAGACCGAGACGACCTTCCTGGGCGCGAACCTGGAATATTCCGATTTCTCCTATGAAAGCTGGCAGGCCAAGGTCCAGAATACCAGCGAGTTCGCCATGGGCGGCGACTGGACGACCTTCCTGATCCTGGGCGGCCAGTGGAGCACGCAGGAACGGCGCAACCCGCGCGTCAATTTCGACGGCACGGTGACGCCGGGCGCGGGCACCCATCCCGAAGGCGACATGGACCGCTATGGCCTGTTCGGTCAGCTGGAGATCGTCTGGTCCGACAAGCTGACCATCATGCCCGGCGTGCGCGTCGACTGGACCCGCCTGACGCCGGGCGACACGGTGGTCGGCGGCACTGTCCTGACCGACAAGGTGAAGGATAGCGGCGTGTCGCCCAAGCTCGCGGCGCTCTACAATATCACGCCCTGGTTCGGTCTGTTCGGGTCGGTCGCGCGCACCGTGCGCATGCCCAATATCGACGAAATCTTCACCCGCAGCGCGACCCGGCCGAACAATCCGGACCTGAAGCCCGAGAAATCGGACAATTATGAAGCCGGCTTCACTTTGTCCTTCGACGATATGCTGGGCAAGAATGACCGCTTCCGCGCGAAGACCACCCTGTTCCAGAACGACGTCAAGGATCTGATCGTCAATGTCTCGGCCGCGGCGGGCACGCCCTATTTCCAGAATATCAACCGGTCGCGCTTCAAGGGCATCGAGCTGGAAGCCGAATATGGCATGGGCGGCTTCTATGCGCGCGGCAATGCCAGCTTCATCGATGGCAAGAACCGGCTGACCGGCGATTATCTCAACACCATCCCGGCGAACGACTATCGCCTGACGCTGGGCTATAATGATGTGGCGAGCGGCCTGTCGGGCGGCTGGACCGGCGAATTTGCCGAGCGGCAGGACAAGGTGACGCCGGGCAGCTTCGCCTCGGCCGGGTCGGGCCTGGCGACGCCGGGCTACAGCGTCCACAACCTGTTCTTCGCCTTCAAGCCGCAGGGTGGCGTGGCCAAGGGCTTCGAATTCCGCATCGCCATGGATAATATCTTCGACAAGCAATATCGCCGCCATCTGTCGTCGCTCGCCGCCGAGGGACAGAGCTTCCGCTTCACCGTGGCGAACACCTTCTGACGCCATGACGGGCGTGCGGCGTCCCTTTCGCGTCACGGGGCCGGCGGCGGCCTCGCTCGGGATCAACGCGCTGCTGATCGCGGCGTTGCTGAACCTGGGCATGGGCCGCGCGCCGAAGCGCGAGGAGGGGGCTGCACTGACCGTCATGTCGCTGGCGGCGCTGAAAGGCGTAGAGCAGGGGGCGGAGCAGGCCGAGGCAGCGGAGGCGACGGCGCAGCCCGAAGCCCCGGTGCCGACGCAGGCGCCGCCCCCCACGCCGGTCAGCCCGCCGCAGCCGGTGCCGCCGCCGATGGTGGCGATCCCTTCCGCATTGTCGCTGCCCGTCGCGGTGGCGCCGGCTGCTCCGTCCACGCCGGCGGCCGCGGCGGCGCCGTCGTCGCAGCCTGCGGCCAGGGCGGCGCCGGTCATGGCCGCCAGCGCCGGCGCGCCGCCGGCCCGGCGCGGGATCTCCGACGGGCTGGACGCCAACGCCCCGGCCGGCAACAGCCGCGCCTATGCCGCGCGGGTGCGTTCCTGGCTCTATGCCCACAAAATTTATCCCCGCCGCGCCAAGATGCGGCATGAGGAAGGGGTGGTGAAGGTCCGCTTCGTGATCGACCGCGCCGGCATGCTGATCGAAGGGCGGGTGATCAGCAGTTCCGGCCGCGCCTCGCTCGACGAGGAAGCCGCCGCCATGCTGCACCGCGCCTCGCCCTATCCCAAGGCCCCGTCCGACATATCCGGCGACCGCATCGAATTCACCGCGCCGGTGGAGTTCGTGCTGCCGGTGTAGCGGGGGGATGGTCTGAAAGCGAGCAGAAGCGGGCCTTGCCTTTTCCCATCCTCACTATTCTTGTCTGCGACTCCGCGCGAAACGATCCCGTGCAGCGATGCGAAGAGGCAGACGAAAGCAACGGCCGGAGCTGTCCCGGCAGCCAATATGACTGATCGATAGCGCCATATTGCGCCCCGACGCATATTTCGCATCAGCTTGTTTCCGAATCATTGCATTTGCAAATCAATCGCATTAAAGCGCCGCCCCAACATCCAGGGCGCCATGTTCAGGGCATGGCGAAATATGGGGGAAGTGCCTTATGTCCTTTGCATCGAAGAAGAATTTCGTCCGCTACGGCGCGGCGTCGATCGCTGCCTGCTTGCTGCTGGCTAACACCGGCGCCCAGGCCCAGGCGCCAGCGGACGAGCCTGATGCAAACGCGCCCGCCCCGGACTCCATTGTCGTCACCGGCCAGAATGAGACCAACGGCCTCAACCTCACCGCCCGCGAAACGCCCCAGTCGGTCACCAGCCTCGACAGCCTGCGCATGCAGGAACAGGGGCTGACCGACATTTCCGAAGTGATGCAGCAGATCGTCGGCATCCAGACCAACCGCTCCAGCGCGCTCGGCACCGACGGCACCAACTATACCGCGCGCGGCTTTGCGGTGCAGAATTATCTGGTCGACGGCGTCGCCCGACCGTCCAACATCTATGGCTTCACCGAAGATACCGCCGACATGATCGCCTATGACCGGATAGAGGTGATCCGCGGTTCGGCCGGCATGATGACCGGCACCGGCGAGCCGTCGGCGGCGATCAACATGATCCGCAAGCGCCCCGGCGCGGACCTGAGCGCCACGATCGCGGCGACCATCGGCTCCTGGGACAAGTACCGGCTGGAAGGCGATATCGGCGGCGCGCTGACCGCCAGCGGCCATATCCGCGCCCGCGTCGCCGGCGCCTGGCAGGATAATGATACTTTCATCGACCGCGAACATGCCAAGCGCCAGGCGCTCTATGGCGTGATCGAGGCCGATCTTGGCCCCAGCACGCTGCTGACCGCCGGCATCGAATATCAGAATTTCCGCAACGAAGGCGCCTCGCGCGGCGGCGTGCCGCTCTTCTTCACCGACGGCACGAAGACCGATTTCGCCCGCTCCACCAATGGCGGTGCCGACTGGTCCGACTTCAGCCGCAAGAGCGTCAACATCTTCGCCTCGATCGCCCATGATTTCGACGCCAACTGGCATTTGCAGGTCGATGCCGAGCACAAGTCTGGCTCCTATGACGAGACGATCGGCTATTATTTCGGCACCGCGATCGACAAGGAAACCGGTGATGGCGGCACCTTCTACGCCACCCGCTGGGCGTCGGACCTGACGCTCGACGCGGTCTATGCCAATCTGCGCGGCGCGTTCGAGGCGCTGGGCCAGGAACAGCATGTCGCCCTGACCGTGAGCCACACCCGTTTCGACGATGACCAGACGCCCTATCCCGGCTGGTGGGGTGGCAGCGACTATATGTATCCGATCAATGCCTATAGCTATTTCCCGACCGGCGACGTGGCCAAGCCCGACCTGACGCCATCGGGCGGCACCGCCGGCAACCGGATCGAGACCAGTTCGCTCGCCGGTGTCGCCCGGCTGAAGCCGATCGGCCCGCTCTCGATCATCGCCGGCGGCCGCCTCACCTGGTGGAAGCAGGACAGCTATGCGCAGGACGTCACCGGCCCCAAGGTCTGGAGCCCGGTGGTCGATGAAAAGGCGGTCTTCACCCCTTATGCCGGGCTGGTGCTGGACTTTACCAAGACCCTCTCGGCCTATGTCAGCTATGCCAGCGTGTTCACGCCGCAAACATCGCGCACCGTCGATGGCGACGTCATCGCCCCGCTCGAAGGCAATACCTATGAAGCCGGCCTCAAGGCCGACTTCCTCGATGGCCGCCTTAGCGCCACCGCCGCCGTGTTTAAGATGCAGCAGGATAATTATGCCCTGGCCGACGGCCCCGGCATTTTCGCGCCCGATGGCAGTTCGGCCTATCATGCGGTGTCGGGCATGAAGTCGTCGGGCTTCGAACTGGAGGTGAAGGGCGAAATCCTGCCCGGCTGGCGGATCGCCGGCGGCTTTGCCAATGCTCGTGCGGAAGATCGCGACGGCGTGCGCCAGATGCCGCAGATCGCCAAGAACAGCTTCAAGATGTTCAGCGCCTATACGCTGCCCGGCAATTTCAGCGCGCTGACGATCGGCGGCAATGTCGAGTGGCAGGGCAAGACCACGGCCGATGGCGAAGGGCCGAATGGCGAAACCTACAGCCAGGGCAGCCTGGCGGTGGTCGACCTGCTCGCCAATTATCGCTTCACCGACCATCTCTCGCTGTCGGTCCATGTCGAGAATATCTTCGACAAGACCTATTATTCGGGCCTCTATCTCGGCAGCGCCCGCTACGGCGAACCCCGTGCGGTGAAGTTCACCCTGCGCGGCACGCTGTAAGGGCAGGGGAGCGCCGCCTTTACCCGGCTTGCCCCCTGCTGGCGGGACAAGCCGGGTGCGTAGGCTGGTTCAGCCCTTGGCCTTGGTGGCGGCGATATAGGCCTGGACCTGTTCGCCCAGCACGTCGAGCGGCAGGGCGCCATTGGCCAGCACCACTTCATGGAAGTCGCGAATGTCGAACTTGGGGCCCAGCGCCTGCTCGGCTTCCTTGCGCAACTGGGCGATGCGGATCTGGCCGATCATGTAGCTGGTCGCCTGGCCCGGATTGTTGATGTAGCGATCGACTTCCTTGACGATGTCGCGTTCCGACAGGGGCGCATTGTCGCGGAAATACTGGATCGCCTGTTCGCGCGTCCAGCGCTTGGCGTGCATGCCGGTGTCGGTGACCAGGCGGATCGCGCGCCACATCTGCAGCGAGAGCATGCCGAATTCCGAATAGGGATCCTGATAGGCGCCCATTTCCTTGGCCAGGCGCTCGCTATAGAGGCCCCAGCCTTCGGTATAGGCGCCATAATAGCCGAAGCGGCGGAATTTGGGCAGGTCGGGCAGTTCCTGCGCGCGGGCGATCTGGAAATGATGGCCCGGCGCGCCTTCATGATGGGCGATCGCCGCGACCTGGGGCTTTTGCACCTGATTCATGTCGGCGAGGTTGACGTAGAAGATGCCGGGGCGCGATCCGTCGGGCGCGGGTTGGTTGTAGAAGGCGACCGAGGCAGTTTCCTGCCGCCAAGCCTCGACCGCGCGCACCTCCAGCTTCGCCTTGGGCAGGACGCGGAAGAAGCGCGGCGCGGCATCCATGGTCTGGGCGATGGCGGCGCGGGCATCGGCCAGATAGGCTTCGCGGCCGGCGGCATCATTGGGATATTTGAACTTGGGATCGGTGCGCAGCGCCTGGAAGAAATCGGTCAGCGATCCGGCAAAGCCGATCCGCGCCTTTACCGCCTCCATCTCCGCCCGGATCGCCTTGACCTGATCGAGGCCGATCTGGTGGATCTGGTCGGCGTTGAGGCTGGTGGTGGTGTAGAAGGCGAGGCGGGCGTTATAATAGGCCTCGCCACCCGGCAGGCTCCAGGCGCCGTCATTGCCCTTGGCCTTGGGCTCGATCGCATCGAGCGCGGCGAACAGGGTCTGGAAGCCCTTGGCGAAGGGGCCGGTCAGCGCGGCCTGTGCGTCCGCGATCAGCTTGGCCTTCTCCGCGTCCGATGCCTTGAGCGCGCCGACCTTCTTCTTGAAATCGGCGAACAGGGTGGAGTCCGGCCCCTGATCGAAGGGGGCGCCGCTGATCACCTTCTTCGCGTCGGCGCGGGCAGGGGCGAACACCATCTTGGGCGGGACGATGCCCTGTGCGGCCTGGTCGCGCATCTTGGTCGCGACCTCGTTCATCACCCGCTCGCTGTCGCGCAGGCGGGCAATATAGGCCTGGGCATCGGCGACGCTGTCGACGCGATGCTCGTTGATCAGGAAGACTGGGATATTGCCGGCCGGGCTGCCATTGGTGGACACGGGAAAGGCATATTTGGCGAAGGGCGCCTGCTGCTTCGACGTCGCTACCTGCGCTTCGAACAGACGATAGCTGAGGCGCGCGGAAGGGCCGAGCCGTTCGGGCGAGAAGCGGCGATGCAGTTCGGCAAGCTGCTGTTCCTGCAGCGCCAGGCTGCGGGCGTCGGCCCGTTCGCTATAATCGTCCAGCTTGCCATAGTCGGTCTTGAGGCCAAGGCTGGTCATCGATTCCGGGCTGAGCGCCAGTTGCTGGTCGAACGCCTGGTCGAGGAAGGCGAGCAGCGCCTTGTCTTCCTGAGCGGTCGCCGTGGTTGGGGACGCGGTTGGGGCTTGGGCCAGGATCGGGGCGGAGGCGCCGAGGGCAAGGAGCAGCGCGAGCGAGATACGGACGGTCATGGCAATTCCTGTCGCGAATAGGGATGGACAGGGAGAGACAGGCGCGCGGGCGCCAAGTCAAGCCGGGCCATGCGAAAGCGATCGCTTTTCCGGGGCTTGGGCGGCCGTCCTCGAAGCCTCTGGACAGGCCGTGCCTTTCTGCCATCTATTTTGCGCGCGACGATCATAGGTTGAGCGGGGGTAGGGCGATGGCGATCAGTCTCAAGGTCAATGGACAGACGCGCACGGTGGAGGCCGATCCGGCCAAGCCTTTGCTGTGGGCGCTGCGCGAGGATCTGGACATGGTCGGCACCAAGTTCGGTTGTGGCGCGGGGCTGTGCGGCGCCTGCACCGTCCATATCGACGGCAGCCCGGCGCGGGCCTGCCAGACGCCGATCGGCGAGGCGCAGGGCATGGCGATCACCACGATCGAGGCGGTGGCGCAGAGCGATGCGGGCAAGCGGATATCCGATGCCTGGGTCAAGCTGGACGTGCCGCAATGCGGCTATTGCCAGGCCGGGCAGATCATGAGCGCGAGCGCGCTGCTGGCGACCACGCCCGATCCCAGTGACGAGGACATCGATGCGGCGATGATGGGCAATCTCTGCCGCTGCTCCACCTATGTCCGTATCCGCGCCGCGATCAAGGATGCGGCCAGGGCGGGAGCGAAGGCATGAACGCGCCGATCCTGTCGCGCCGCCGCTTCCTGAGCGCCTCGCTGGTTGCGGGCGGTGGTTTGCTGTTCGATCTCAACATCCCGCTGGTGGGCGCGGCCGAGGGTGCGCCGCAGATATTGACCGCCTTCGTGCGCATCCTGCCCGACAATCGCGTCATCATCGGCGCGAAAAATGCCGAGATCGGGCAGGGCGCCAAGACCATGCTGCCGATGCTGATCGCCGAGAAACTGGACGTCGACTGGGCGCAGGTGACGATCGAGCAGACCCATGCCGACCAGAAGATTTTCGGCGGGCAGACGGCCGGCGGCAGTCGCACGACGCCGCGCGAATGGCTGCCGACGCGCAAGGCCGGGGCGGCAGCGCGCGCGATGCTGGTCGCGGCGGCGGCGCAACAATGGGGCGTGGCGCCCGCGACGCTGAAGACCGGCAGCGGCAAGGTGAGCGATCCGGCGTCGGGCAGGAGCATCAGCTATGCCGCGCTCGCCGCTGCTGCCGCGCAGCAGCCGGCGCCCGATCCGGCGACATTGACGCTGAAAGACCCCAAGGATTTCCGCATCATCGGCCAGTCGATCGGCGGCGTCGACACGCCCGCGATCGTTGCGGGCAAGCCCTTGTTCGGGATCGATTTCAAGCTGCCCGGCATGCTCTATGCCGTGCTCGAAACCTGCCCGGCCTTTGGCGGGACGTTCCAATCGGCCAATCTGGACGAAGTGAAGGCACTGCCCGGCGTGGCCCATGTGCTGACGATCAAGGGCGATGGCACGCCGGAATCGCTGTTCGACGGCGTCGCCATCCTGTCGACAAGCTGGTGGAGCGCCAATCAGGCGCGTGAGGCGCTGAAGGTCGAATGGGATATGCGCGCGGTGAGCGGCTTTTCGACCGAGGGCTATGCCACGCAGGCGGCCGAGCGGCTGAAGGGCAAAGCCGACGGAGACATCGTCCGTGCCGGTGATGTCGATGGGGCCTTTGCCGCTGCGGCAAAGACGGTCAGCGCGCGCTATGACTATCCGTTCCTGGCGCATGGGACGCTGGAACCGCAGAACTGCACCGCCTTGTTCAAGGATGGGGCGATCGAAATCTGGGCGCCGACGCAGAATCCGGAAAGCGGGCGCGGGCTGGTGGCCAAGGCGCTGAACCTGCCGCCGGAGAAAATCCGCATCAATTTCACCCGCATCGGCGGCGGCTTCGGTCGACGGCTGATGAATGATTATATGGTGCAGGCGGCGGCGATCGCGGCGCAAGTGCCGGGCGTGCCGGTGAAGCTGCTTTATAGCCGGCAGCAGGATATGCAGCGGGATTTCTATCGTCCGGCCGGCTGGCACGGGTTTCGCGCGGCGCTCGACAAGGCGGGCAAGCTGACCGCCTTCCACGATCATTTCGTGACTTTCGGCAAGGACGGCAAGCCGGTGCGGTCGGCCGAGATGCCGGCGACCGAAATCCCCGCCGGCCTGATCGACACGGTGCTGCTGGAACAGAGTTTCCTCAGCTCCAACATGCCGACCGGCTGGCTGCGCGCGCCCGGCTCCAATGCGCTGGCCTTCGTCACCCAGGCCTTCCTGGACGAAGTGGCCCAGGCGGCGGGCAAGGATCTGCCGACGCTGATGCTGGAATTGCTGGGCGACCCGCGCGAACTGCCGCGCGGCCCCAATGCGCCGCCCTTCGTCACCGGCCGCGCCAGGGGCGTGGTCGAGAAGGTGGTGGCGATGAGCGGCTGGGCCGATCGCGGGAAATTACCCAAGGGGCGGGGCAAGGGCTTTGCCTTTTACTATAGCCATATGGGCTATTTCGCCGAGGTGCTGGAGGTGGCGCTGGTCGATGGCATGCCGAAGGTCGCGACCGTGTGGGTCGCGGGCGATGCCGGCAGCCAGATCATCAACCCGATGAATGCGCTGCACCAGGCGCAGGGGTCGGTGATCGAGGGGCTGGGCCAGGCGCTGGCCGGGCAGAAGATCACGCAGGTGGCGGGGGCTGTCGAGCAGGCCAATTTCGACACCCATCCGCTGCAGCGCATCCCCGATACGCCGCAGATCATCGTCGAGTTCGTGAAGACCGATTATCCGCCGACCGGCATGGGCGAACCGGCGCTGCCCCCGGTGATCCCGGCGCTGGTCAATGCGCTGCACGCGGCCACCGGCAAGCGCATCCGCACCCTGCCGATCGTGCCGGAGATGTTCGCCTGAACCCTGTTTTCCGACCCCCTCTTTACTTGGTCTGAAAAATCTTGATGATCGTCAAGAATCTGATGGCGGATCGACATGGCGTCATCCGTCATGCCGGTCAGAGGGGCAAAAAAGCCCCCGCCTGAGATTGGGCCGCGTCCAGGGCAAAAGACCGGACGCCAAAGGGGGACATCAGGGTGAAGCAGCTTCCGGTGAAGTTCGGTCTGTTGGCGTTGTTCTCTGCGTCGGTTGTGCTGGCCCAAGGGGGTAGCGGGGCCGATGGCGGTCCCGACGGCGCGACGATGAAGGAGACGGAGGAGGGCATCCCCGTCACCGATCCGCTGGTCCAGGAAAAATGCGGCAGCTGTCACGCCCCCGATGCCAAGGGCAACCTGTCCCGCATCAGCTGGGTGCGCACCACGCCGGAGGGCTGGGCGCAGGCGATCAAGCGGATGGTGCGCTTGAACGGTCTGGGGATCACCCCCGAGGAATCGCGCGCGGTCATCAAGTCGCTCTCCGCCTCGCACGGGCTGGCGCCGGAGGAGGCGCGGCCGGTCATGTATCTGCCCGAAAAGCGGATCATCGACGAAGTGCTGCCCAACGAGACGATGCGCGGCGCCTGCGCCAGTTGCCATGCCTTTGCCCAGCCCCTGTCCTGGCGCCGGTCGAAACTGGAATGGAAGACGCTGCAGGATCTGCACGTCGCCCTCTATTCGCAGGCCGACGCCCAATATCGCCGCCCAGCCGAGGATAGCGAGCAGCCCGCCGGCCGCGACCCCAAGGACAAGATGACGCGCGGCGAATATGCGCTGACCTATCTCCCCAAGGTGGCGGGGCTGCATACGTCCGAATGGGCCGCCTGGAGCTCGCGCCTGCGCGCGCCGCGGCTGGCGGGTGACTGGCTGGTGGTGGCGTCGGTGCCGGGGCAGGGCCGCTTCGTCGGCACGATGACGGTGGCGCCGGGCGCGGCGGCCGACGAGTTCAAGACCAGTGCGTCGCTCACCTCACTAAGCAATGGCGCGACCATCAGCCGCAGCGGCACCGGCCTCGTCTATTCCGGCTATAGCTGGCGCGGCTCGTCCAAGGGCAGCGCGACGCCGGGCAAGCCCGATGATCTGGGCAGTCCGGCGCGCGAGACCATGTGGTTCGCACCCGACCAGCAGCGCGCCGAAGGGCGCTGGTTCTGGGGCGAATATCAGGAATTCGGCTATGATGTGAAGCTGGTCCGCGCGACCGCGGCACCCGCGATCCTGGCGGTGACGCCGGGCGCGGTGAAGGCCGGGGCGAAGGGCGTCGATGTCACCATCTGGGGCCATAATCTGCCCGCCTCGCTGACGGCGGCGGACGTCGATCTGGGCGCGGGCGTTACCGTCGCCAGGGTCGTGTCGGCGACGCCGGGCAAGGCGGTGCTGAGCGTCGATGTCGCGGCCAGCGCGCCCGCCGGCCAGCGCGATGTCGGCATTGGCGGCGCGGTGCTGGAAAAGGCGTTCCCGGTCTATCGCAAGGTCGATTATCTCAAGGTCACGCCGGAAACGAGCCTGGCGCGGCTGGGCGGCACCAAGTTCGCCAAGGGATACCAGCAGTTCGAGGCGATCGGTTACGACAATGGCCTGGATGGCAAGCCGAACACGAGCGACGACGTAGCCATCGGCCCGGTCGACGCGACCTGGTCGATGCAGGAATTCATGTCGGTCTATTATGATGACGACATGAAATATGTGGGGGCGCTGAGCCCCACCGCCTTCTTCACGCCGGGGCTGGAAGGCCCCAATCCCGAGCGCCGGTTCAGCCGCAACAATTATGGCGAGGTCTGGGTCGTCGCCACGGCGAAGGCGGAAAAGGACAAATTCGGCAAGCCCCTGAGCGCGCGGTCCTATCTGGTCGTGACCGTGCCCATGTATCAGCGCTTCGACCAGCCGGAGGTGTCGCGATGACCGTCATGCAGGCCCCCGCCTATCGCCGCGCCGAATATCATGGCTTTGCCGCCGGCGGCAGCGACTTCGTCTATCTGGTGAGCGCCGGCGCGATTTTCGAGATCGATGTGCAGGTGCAGGATGTGCTGGACCGGATCGACGGGCAGGAACTGGGCCATGCCGCGCTGGTCCGCGAACTGGCCGGCGAAGATGGCGACCTGGCCGAGGCGGAGGCGCTGGTGCGTGAATTGCGCGCGGTGCAGCTGATCCATCTGGGCGCGGCGCCGGTGTCGGTGCCCGAAGCGCCGCCGGCCGATTTCCCGTTGCAGGCGCTGGTGCTCAACATCACCAACCAATGCAACCTTGCCTGCACCTATTGCTATGAATTTGGCGCGGACAAGATCGCGACCCCGGCCGGCAAGCCCAAATATATGACGCTGGACACGGCGAAGGCGTCGGTCGACCTGCTGATCACCGAGGCGGCCCATCGTCCGTCGGTCCACATCACCTTCTTCGGTGGTGAAACCTTGATGAATTTCAAGCTTCTGCGCGATGTGGTCGATTATGCCAATGGCGCGACGGCGGCAGCGGGCAAGGGGATCACCTATAGCCTCACCACCAATGCGACCTTGCTGACGCCGGAGATCGTCACCTTCCTGTCGGACAATCGGGTCGGCGTGACCGTGTCGATGGATGGCCCGCCGGAGTTGCAGGACAAGCATCGCGTCTACAAGAATGGCAAGGGCAGCTATGCGGTGATCGAGCCGCGGCTGCGCACGCTGATCGCCCATCATCGCACCCGCGCCGTCACCGCGCGCGTCACCCTGACCGAGGGCGTGACCGATGTCGTGCGCATCTTCCGCCATCTGAAGGATGATCTGGGTTTTCACGAGGTCGGCTTCGCACCGGTGACCACAGGCGAGACGCGGGCCTATTCGATCGATGCCGACGGCATGGACAGCGTGCTGGCGCAGTTCAACCTGCTGGCGCGCGAATGGCTGGAATATGCGCTGCGCGGGCAGGTCCATGGCTTCACCAATGTCAGCGAGACCATCAGCGAGCTGATTTCGGGCGTCAACAAATCGCATCCCTGCGGCGCGGGCATGGGGCTGATGGGGGTCAGCCCGTCGGGCGACCTGTCGCCTTGCCACCGCTTCACCGACGCCGACACCCATGTGATGGGCCATGTTTCGAGCGGCATCGACCGGGCCAAGCAGGGCGATTTCCTGAGCCGGGGCCATGTCGGCGCCAAATATGATTGCCAGAGCTGCTGGGCGCGGCCGCTCTGCGCCGGCGGCTGCCACCATGAGGCGTTCGTCCGCTATGGCGACACCGGCCATGCCAATCTCCATTATTGCGACTGGATCCGGCAATGGACCGATACCTGCCTGCATATCTATGGCGAGCTGGCGGTGAAGAATCCCGGCTTCCTCGAGCATTTCGCTGAACGAAAGGGGCTGTCATGAAGCATCTTCGTGCCATCAACAAAAAGGCGCGGCGGATCGACGACGCCGTGACGCAGATGGAGGCGGCGAGCGAGGCCGCTGCTGCGTCTGGCACCACGCCATCCAACATGGAGGAGGATGTCGTCGCCCTGCAACAGGCGCCGCGTCCGCATGTGCCGATGGGCTGTACCCTGTCCTTCTCGCCCGGCTGGGAAGTGGATGCGGGCGGCGGCACGGCGGGCCTGTGCCAGCCGGTCGAGCGCGACATCTATGACTGCTACGTCACCTGCTTCTGGCCGGTGCAGGTGCCCGACCATGTGAATTATTCGCCCGACTGGGCCAGCAACTGCGCCACCGCGACCAAGGACTGGCGCAATCTCGACCTGGTATTCCCATGAGGCGCGCGATGCAGAAAATCCGCTTTGTCCTGACGGCGGGCTTCGCCGCGCTGGCGACCATCCCCACCCATGCGGCGACCCTGTTCATGGGCGCCTATCCCGACGTCCTGCTGGTCTTTGACGAGGGCAAGGGCGCGGTCACGCAGAAGATCAAGCTGGATACCGGCCTGCCGACCGCCATGAGCCTGTCGGACGATGGCAAGCGCATCTATGTGTCGACCATCACCACCAGCGGGATCGAGGTGATCGACGCCGCCAGCCGGCAGGTGGTGAGCAAGTTCAGCCTGAACGACGGCCCCAATCGCGTGCGCTTCTATGGCGGCGTGGCGGACCCGGCGGGCCGCTATTTCTACACGATCATCACCAGGATCGACAAGGAAATGGACCGCTACAAGGTCAGCAAGCCGCTTTATGGCGTGGTCGACCTGAAGCTCGGCAAGCTGGTGCGTACCGCCGAGATCGAGAAGGAGGACGAGAAGGCGATCGGCGGCTTTCGCGTCGCCTTCAAGGTGTCGGGCGACGGCAAATATCTTTATGCCTTTGGCGAGAAGGTGATCGTCATCGACACCGCGACGCTGAAGGCCACCGACCGCATCGATCTCGCCCGGCCCGAAGGCACGGGGCTGGAGAATGTCGGCTTTGGCGGATCGCTCGAAACGCTGCGGACGCCCGGCCAATATGTGTCGCTGTTCAACGCGGCCGACCCCTATATCCACAGCAAAATGTTCGGCCTGGCCCGGTTCGACCTCAACAGCCGCCAGTTCGACTTCACCCCGATCGGCCCGGCGCCGGCCGCCATGGCGGGCCTGGAAATCACGCCAGACGGCAAGCAGGCCTATACCGTCGTGACCAACGGCACGCTGGGATCGAAGCGCTGCGAATTCTGGCACATGGACCTTTCCACCAACGCGGTGGTCGACAAGGCGGAGTTCCCCTGCCGATCGCGCTTCCGCTTCGGCATGTCGATGGATGGGGCCAAGCTCTATATCTACGGCGCCAGCTTCGACATCGAAGTCTATGACGCGAAGACGCTGAAGCTGGAAGCGACCTGGGATCTGGGCAATGACGCGACCGGCGCCGGCATGGTGGCGGTGCCGTGAAAGTAATACGCTCACTTTCCGTTCGCTTCGAGCGAAGTCGAGAAGTGCGAAGCACAATTTTGCCCGTTTCTCGACACGCTCGAAACGAACGGGGGTTGGGGGCATGAGGTCCGTGGCCATCCGGGGTAGCGGGATGGCCGCCAATGCCTGCGCGCATCTGCTGAAAGGGGCGGGGCTTTGCGTCGGACAGGAGCCCGCCCATCGCCCGCCCGTGCCCAGCCTGTTGTTGAGCGAGGCGGCGCTGGCGTTGATGCGGGAGCTGTTCGCGCGGCCGGACCTGCTCGCGGACGCGCCGCGCGTGCGGCGCCGGCTGGTCGCCTGGGGCGGGGCGCCGGTGATGGTGCCGCATGAGGCGGTGCTGGCGTCGGAAGAACGGGTGCAGGCCGCGTTCGCGGTGGCGGAGACAGCGCCGATGGCTGCGCCCGATTTCACCATCCATGCCGCGCCGCCGCTGCCGATGGGCGAACTGCACGTCTTTGGCGAGCGCCATGCCGTCGCTGCCCGCGTGCGGCTGCGCGACCCGGCCTGCCGCGAGGAAGGCCGGGTCGAGGCGGTCGAGAGTGGCTGGCTGTTCCTGGTGCCGGCGAACGGGGGCGAGGGGTGGTTGCTGGGTGTCGGTGGCGAAATCGACGCGCTGCTGGCACAGAGTCGGCTGATCGCGCCGGTGGTCGATCCGATCGGCGGGTCGTCGCGCCCCTTTCTCGCCGCGCCGCGTCTGCATCTGCCGCTGGTCGGCGACGACTGGCTGGCCTGTGGCACCGCGGCGATCGGTTTCGATCCGATCTGCGGCGACGGTACTGCCCAGTCGGTGCGCGAGGCGATATTGGCGAGTGCGGTGCTGACGGGCATCGCGGCAGGCGGCGACCGGGCCGCTTTGCTCGGCCATTATCAGGCGATGCTGATCGCGGCGATGCGCCGGCATCTGCTGCTCTGTGCCCAATTTTACGCCGATGGCGGCCGGGGCGACTGGTGGCGCACCCAGCATGAGGCGCTGATGCAGGGGCATCGCTGGTGTACCGGGCTGCTGGCAAAGCTGCCCGAGCCGCAATATGCGCTGCATGGTCTGCGGCTGGTGCCACGGCGGGTGGCGGCATGAACGGGCCTGCGCCTGTCGCCGAATGGCGCAGCTATCGCCGGCTGCTCCCCTATATCCGGCCCTATCGGCGCGGGCTGATGCTGGTGTTGGCGATCAGTGTGCTGTCGACCGCGCTGGGGCTGGCGCAGCCCTATCTGTCCAAGCTGATGATCGATCAGGCGCTGCTGCGGCGGGACATGGGTGCGCTGTGGCGGATCGCCGGCATCATGATTACGGTCACGATACTCGGCTTTGGCGTCAACATCCTCGCAAGCTATCGCTATGTCCGGCTGTCGGCGGCGATGCTCTATGACATGCGGGCCGCGCTGCTGCGCCATCTCCAGACGCTCTCGCCCCGCTTCTATGCGAGCTTCCGGCTGGGCGATCTCGTCTCGCGCATGAACAGCGATGTGAGCGACGTGCAGCGGATCGCGTCCGACACCTTGCTCTCGGTGGTCAGCAATCTGCTCTTCTTCATCGGCTGCGTCGCGATGATGCTCTGGCTCGACTGGCGGCTGTTCCTGGTCGGCATACTGCTGGTGCCGGCCAGCCTTGCCGCCTTCACTCATTATCAGCGGCGGCTGACCGCGCTGACCCGCGACATGCGTGAGCGGGGCGCGGATCTCGGCAGTCTGCTGGTCGATACGGTGATGGGGATGCGCGTGGTCACCGCGCTGCGCGCCGGCGAGCATGAGGTCGGGCGCTTCAAGGCGAAGAATGACGCCTTTGTCGGCGCGATGCTGCGGATGCAGCTCGCCTCCTACATGACCGGGGCGCTGCCCGGCACGCTGATGACCGGGGCGACCTCCGCCGTGATCCTCTATGGCGGCTGGCGGATCATTGAGGGCGACATGAGCATCGGCACGCTCGTCGCCTTCATGACCTATCATATGCGGCTCTTGTCGCCGATCCAGACGCTGATGGGGCTGACCTCGGGGCTGGCGTCGGCGCGGGTGTCGCTGGGTCGCATTTTCGAACTGTTCGATACCCGCCCCGAAGTCGAGGAGCGCGCCGATGCCGCGCCGATCGGCCGGGTGCGCGGCGACATCCGCTTCGAGCAGGTGGCGATGCGCTATGATCGCGATCCGGTGCTGCGCGACATGGACCTGACCATATCCGCCGGCAGCATTTGCGCGATCCTGGGGCCGAGCGGCGTCGGCAAGTCGACCATGGCCGACCTGATGGTGCGCCATGCCGATCCGACCGCGGGATGTATTTTGCTCGACGGCCATGATCTGCGCGACCTGCGGCTCGACGATGTGCGGCGCGAGGTGATGCTGGTCGACCAGTCGCCCTGGCTGTTCAACGGCAGTATCGCCGCCAATATCGGCTTTGCCCTGCTGGATGTGCGCATCGAGGATATCGAGGCGGCGGCCCATGCCGCCGGGCTGGACGCATTCCTGGCGCGCCTGCCCGAGGGGCTGGACACCCGCACCGGCGAGCGCGGGCTGGCGCTGTCGGCGGGCGAGCGGCAGCGCATCGTCATCGCCCGCGCGCTGCTGCGCCGGCCATCGGTGCTGATCCTGGACGAGCCGACATCGGCGCTGGATGGCGAGACCGAGGCGCTGGTGGCGCAACGGCTGCGCGGTGCGCTGCCCGATGCGACGATCATCCTCATCACCCACAAGCCGGCGCTGGCGCGGGTCGCCGACCGGATCGTGACGATCACCGACGGGCAGGCGCATGTGGCGCAACAGCCCGAGCCTGCCCATGCCTGATCCGTTGCGCATCGCCGTGATCGACAGCGGCGTCCATCCCGCCCATCCCCATATCGACGCCGCCCGGCTATTGCCCGGCCTCGCCATCGCCAGGGATGGAGGTGACAGCGAAGCTGACACAGGTGACCGGCTGGGCCATGGCACCGCCGTCACCGCCGCGATTCAGGATCAGGCGCCCGATGCGCTCTGCCTGCCGATCCGGGTGTTCCATGATGCGCTCAGCACTACGGCGCGGGCACTGGTCGCGGCGATCGACCGGGCGGTCGTGGCACGGGTGGACCTCATCAACCTCAGCCTCGGTACGATCAATCCGGCCCATGGCGAGGCGTTCGCGGCAGCGGCCGAACGGGCGCTGGAGGCCGGCATACTGATCGTCGCGGCGCGCGATAATGACGGCACGCCCTGCTATCCCGGCAGTCTGGACATGGTGCTGGGCGTCGGCCTCGACTGGGAGTGTCCGCGCGACGATTTTCGGCTGCGGGCGGGGCTGGCCTTCGCCTCTGGCCATCCCCGGCCGATCCCCGGCGTGGCGCAGCGCCGCAATCTTCATGGTGTCAGTTTCGCTGTCGCCAACATGACCGGTCTGATCGCGCGGCAGGGGCGGGCGGGGCTGGCCCAATGGATGCCGGCCGGCGCCCGCGCACAGGCCGGTTGATCAGGCGCCCGGTTCGCTGAGCGCAATATCCATGTCGGCAAAGGCCAGGCGCAGCAGTTCGGCCATGGCGTTGCGCGCGGCCGCGGTGTCACGCGCGGCGATGGCGCGATGCACCGCCTGATGATCGGGCAGGGGATCGCGCGGCAACAGCTTCTTGCGATGCTTGAAGGTGGTGGTCCAACTCACCGCCGCGCCGACCGAACTGGCCAGCGCCTCCAGCGCGTCATTATGGGTCGCGGCCAGGATCGCATTGTGGAAACGCTGGTCGGCGGCGCGCCCTTCCGGCGTGGACAGGCCATAGCGTTCCATCTCGGCCAGCGCCGCGTCCATGATCGCCAGCTGATCGTCGGTGCGGCGGCGCGCGGCAAATTCTGCCGCTGCCGGCTCGATCACGCCGCGCAGCTCGAACAGGTCGCGGATGAAGGCGCGGTCGGGTTCGCCGGCGAACATCCAGGCGAGCATTTCGGGGTCGAGCACGTTCCAGCGCGCGCGCGGCAGGACGCGGGTGCCGGCCTTCGGGCGGCTTTCCAACATGCCCTTGGCGATCAGGATGCGGATCGCCTCGCGATAGGCGGTGCGCGATACGCCAAGGCGTTCGGACGCCTCGATCTCGCCCTCGAACAGGTCGCCGGGCTTGTGCCTGCCGGTCAGGATGGCGGTGCCCATGTCGCGGGCGATCGCCTGGTGAATGCGGAGCGAGCCTTCGTCCGACGCGAACTTGCGTTCCGGTCCGTCCTTGCGCTCGCTCCCCATTCTACCTCCGTTGAATTTAGTCCTCAAAATCAGCCGTAGGGCAATGCCGGCCACAAAGGAAGGCGTCGGCCACCAGGCGCAGCGGCGCGGTGTCGGCGTCGATCGCCTTGTCCGCCACCAGCCCGACGAAGCGCCGATACATGGTCGGATATTCCTCGTCCGGCGCCTTCAACTGGACTTCGCCGTCCAGGGTCAGCGTGTTGCCGCCTTCAGACAGGAGCAGCTTGCCATTGCTGGTTTCGACCGCGATGTCCCAGGTCTGGGGACCGGTCTGGCGCCAGTCGAACACGGTGTCGATCGGCGCGCCCGAAGCGGTCGCCATCGCCAGCGTCGCGCCGATCGGCGCCTGCTTGTTCGACGGCACTTCCAGTTCGGCCGACAGCAGGGTGATCGGTTCGGCGACGATTTCGGTCAGGATCGACAGGGCGTTGATGCCCGGATCGAACACGCCAAAGCCGCCCGCTTCCCAGATCCAGGGCTGGCCTGGATGCCAGTGACGGACATCCTCGCGCCACTGGATCGAGATGCGCTCGACCGTGCGCGACGCCATCCAGTCCTTGGCCTGGGCCACGGCGGCGGCATAGCGGCTGTGCCAGCTGGCATAGAGGGTGACGCCCTTGGCCTTGGCCAGGGCGATCAGCGCGTCCACTTCCGACACGGTCGCGCCCGGCGGCTTTTCCAGGAAGACATGCTTGCCGGCCAAGATCGCCTGACGGGCCGCCTGATAGCGGACCTGCGGCGGCTGGCACAGGATGACGGCATCCATGTCGGGCTCGCCCGCCAGCATCGCGCCGAGATCGGGATAATTATTTACCCCTTCGCCCTGCGCGTTGCGGCTGGCGACGGCGACCAGGTCGATGCCGTCGATCTTGGCGATCGCGGGCAGATGCTGGTCGCGGGCGATCTTGCCCAAGCCTACGAGGCCGGCCTTGATGCTCATAGCGCCTTTACCTTGGTCTTGCCCTCGTCCGCTGCGCGCGTGAGGCCATTGCGGACCGGCAGGGTGAAGGGCTTGGCCTCGACCTCGAACATATCGCCTTCCTGCGTGGCGAAGCCATCGGAGAAGGAGAGGGTGGCGGTGCCGAAGAAATGGACATGAATGTCGCCGGGGCGGCGGAACAGGCCATATTTGAAATGATGATGTTCCAGGTTCGCGATCGTGTGCGACATGTTGGTCTCACCCGACAGGAACGGCTTTTCCCACACCGTCTCGCCATTGCGGACGATGCGGCTGGTGCCGCGCAGATCCTGCGGCAGGTCACCCAGCAGCAGTTCCGGGCCGAGCGAGGCCTGGCGCAGCTTGGAGTGGGCGAGCCACAGATAATTGCCGCGTTCGGTGATGTGATCGGAAAATTCATTGCCGATCGCAAAGCCCAGACGCACTGGCGTGCCGTCGGCGTCGATCAGGTAGATGCCGGCAACTTCGGGTTCCTCGCCACCATCCTCGGCAAAGGCCGGCATGGTGAAGTCCTGGCCCGGATCGACCAGGATCTGGCCGTCGCCCTTGTAGAACCATTCGGGCTGCGCACCGATGCCGTCATCGGCGGGCTTGCCGCCTTCGACGCCCATCAGGAACATGCGCATGGAGTCGGTGAGGTCGCCCGAGGTGGCGGCCTTGTGCATCTTGTCGCGGCCTTCGGCCGAGCCAAGATGGGTCAGCCCGGTGCCGGCGACCAGCAGATGCGCCGCATCCTCATGGTCGATCGGCGACAGCAGGGTGACGGCGGACAGGTCCACCGCGTCGCCCAGCTTGCCTTCCGCAAAGGCGGCCAGGCCCTGGCCCGCCGCGATCGCGTCCAGCGCCAGCTGGCGGGTGGAGCTTGCGCCCGTCACCCGCTTCGCCGCGCCGTTTTCGTCAATGGCGGCGACGCCCCGTGCGTCGCCATCCTTGAACTGAACCAGCGAAATGACGGTCACTGCGCCAGCTCCAGCTTGCCTTCCATGCGGCGGTTGAGCTTCCAGGGGTTGGCCGCCTTCAGCGCCGGCGGCAGCACGGCGTCGACGACGTCCTGATAGCAGACCGGACGCAGGAAGCGCATCATGGCCAGCGTGCCGACCGAGGTGGTGCGGCCGTCCGAGGTCGACGGGAAGGGACCGCCATGGACCATGGCATGGGTCACTTCGACGCCGGTCGGCCAGCCATTGGCGAGCACGCGGCCGACCTTGCGGGACAGGGTGGGCAGCAGCTTGGCGGCATTGTCATTGTCGCTTTCGTCCATCTGCAGCGTGGCGGTCAGCTGACCTTCCATCTGGGCGATGGTGGCGATCACTTCCTCGATCGTGGCGCACTTCACCAGGATCGACGAGGAACCGAACACTTCATGCGACAGCGCCGGGTTGGTGCGGAACTGTTCGCCGCTGGTGGCGAACAGGGCCGACTGGGCCAGGTTCACGCCTTCGGCTTCGGCGCCGCGCGCCACGGTGGTGACGCCTTCCGCGCCGGCCAGCGCCGCGACGCCCTTTTCATAGGCGGCGTGGATGCCCGGCGTCAGCATGACATGGGGCTGATTGGCCGACAGGGCCGTTGCCGCCGAAGCGACGAAACGGTCGAGATCGGGGCTGTCGAGCGCGATCACCATGCCGGGGTTGGTGCAGAACTGGCCAGCGAACAGGCTGAGCGAACCGACGAAGGCGGTGCCCAGCGCTTCGGCGCGGGCAGCGAGCGCGCCCGGCAGCAGCACGACCGGGTTGATCGACGACATTTCCGAATAGACCGGGATCGGCTCTTCGCGGTTGGCGGCGATCTTCATCAGCGCAATGCCGCCGCCGCGCGAACCGGTGAAGCCGACCGCCTTGATGCGGGCGTCGGCGACCAGCGCGCCGCCCAGATCATTGGTGGTGCCGGGCAGGTAGGAGAAGACGCCTTCATGCAGGCCGCTGGCCTTGACCGCGGCGGCAATGGCGCGGGCGACCAGTTCGCCGGTGCCGGGGTGGGCCGGGTGGCCCTTCACGACGACCGGGCAGCCGGCGGCGAAGGCCGATGCGGTGTCACCGCCCGCGACCGAGAAGGCGAGCGGGAAGTTGGAGGCGCCGAACACGGCGACCGGGCCGACGGCATGGTTGACGCGGCGCAGGTCGCTGCGGGGCAGCGGGGTGCGTTCCGGTAGCGCCTTGTCGATGGTCACGTCGAGCCAGTCACCCTGACGGACATAGGAAGCGAACAGGCGCAGCTGGCCGACGGTGCGGCCACGCTCGCCCTCCAGGCGGCCACGCGGCAGGCCGGTTTCGCTCATGGCGGTGGTGATCAGCAGGTCGCCGATTTCCATGATCTGGTCGGCCACGGCTTCCAGGAAGGAAGCGCGGGTTTCGGGAGACAGGGTCGAGAAGCCCTCGAACGCGCTGTCGGCCAGCGCGCAGGCGTCGGCGACATCGGCGGTCGAGGCGTTGTGGAAGGCGACGTCGCCCTTGGCGCCGGTCGACGGATCGACCGCGAAGAAGGGCTCACCACCGGTGCGCTCGGCAGCACCGACCAGAATGGCTCCGTTGAACATGGATATCTCCCGAAATGTCGTGGAAAGGGGGTAATATTTGCCGGAACGGCGCGCCCATCAGATGGGGACGAGGGGACGCAATTTCGAGCATCGCTGCATGGAAATTACGTCCTGTTGCCTCCTTTGAATGACGCGCCGTTTACCGGATCAATGCCAAATCAGTGATTGTCGCGCGGCAGGCCCATGGTCTGGGCTATGCGCTGATATTTCTCCGCGCCTTCCAGGATCGCGCCGGTGTTCATCTGACCGACAACCGAGCGCTGGATTTCCTGCCAGGGGGTCTGCGAGGCGGGGTATTTGTAACCACCTTCGGCGATCAGCTTGGCGCGGCGGGCTTCCAGTTCCTCGTCGGAAATCAGCACGTTCACCACGCCGGCCTTCAGGTCCATGCGGACGCGGTCGCCGGTTTCCAGCAGCGCCAGGCCACCCATCGCCGCCGCTTCGGGCGAAGCGTTGAGGATCGAGGGGCTGCCCGAAGTGCCCGACTGACGGCCATCGCCGATGCAGGGCAGGGCGGACACGCCTTCGGTGATGAGGTAGGCGGGCGGACGCATGTTCACGACCTCGGCCGCGCCCGGATAGCCGATCGGGCCGGCGCCACGCATGAACAGCAGCGTGTCGGCGGTGATGCCGACCGACGGATCGTCGATGCGGTGGTGATAATCTTCCGGACCGTCGAACACGACCGCCGGGCCTTCAAAGGCTTCCGGATCGTCGGGGTTCGACAGGTAGCGCATGCGGAATTCTTCGCTGATGACGCTGGTCTTCATGACCGCTTCGTCGAACAGGTTGCCGGTCAGCACCAGGAAGCCGGCTTCCTGCTTGAGCGGCTGGCCGAAGGGACGGATGACCTTTTCATCCTCGATCTCCACGCCCTTGCAATTCTCGCCCATGGTCTTGCCATTGACGGTCATCGCGCCTTCCTTGATCAGGCCCTGGTCGATCAGCTGGCTGATGACGGCGGGCAGGCCGCCGGCGCGGTAATAATCCTCGCCCAGATATTCGCCGGCCGGCTGCATGTTGACCAGCAGCGGCACCTTGTGACCGACGGTTTCCCAATCCTTGAGCGGCAGGTCGACGCCCATGTGGCGGGCGATGGCGGCCAGGTGGATCGGCGCGTTGGTCGAGCCGCCGATCGCCGAGTTGGCGACGATGGCATTGTGGAAGGCGTCGAGCGTCATGATGTCAGAGGGCTTGAGATCCTCATGCACCATTTCGACGATGCGCTTGCCGGTGCGATAGGCGGCTTCCTGACGGTCGCGATAGGGGGCGGGGATCGCCGCGCTGCCCGGCAGCATCATGCCCAGCGCTTCGGCGAGCGCGTTCATGGTGCTGGCGGTGCCCATGGTGTTGCAGAAGCCGGTCGAGGGAGCCGACGAGGCGACCAGCTTGATGAAGCCTTCATCGTCGATCTTGCCGGCGGCCAGCAGCTGGCGGCCATGCCACACGATCGTGCCCGAACCGGTGCGCTCGCCCTTGTGCCAGCCATTGAGCATCGGGCCGACCGACAAAGCGATCGCCGGGATGTTGACGGTGGCGGCGGCCATCAGCAGCGCCGGGGTGGTCTTGTCGCAGCCGCTGGTCAGGATCACGCCGTCGAGCGGATAGCCATACATGGCTTCGACCAGGCCCAGATAGGCGAGGTTGCGGTCAAGGCCGGCGGTCGGGCGCTTGCCGGTTTCCTGGATCGGATGGACCGGGAATTCGAGGGCGATGCCGCCCATTTCGCGAATGCCTTCGCGCATACGCTCGGCCAGCACGAGGTGATGGCGGTTGCAGGGCGACAGGTCGCTGCCGGTCTGGGCGATGCCGATGATCGGCTTGCCGCTGCGCAGCTCTTCGAGGCTGAGGCCGAAGTTCAGGTAGCGCTCCAGATAGAGCGAGGTCATGTCGATATTGTCTGGGTTGTCGAACCAGGCGCGGCTACGCAGCTTGGGAGTAGGCTTGGACGAATCGCTCATGTGGGCATCCTGACACTTTGAAAAGGCTTGGCACGTTGACGCGCTTGCCTCTCCGATATACTCAGACAAATAACTTTTCAAGGATACAAAGAGAGGGAAAGTGCGGTTGAACGCGAAAAATCGGGCGGACCATCGATGAGCGACTATGCAGTGATCGGCGACTGGGGCACCAGCAATCTGCGGCTGTTCCGGGTGGAAGCGGGGCGGATCGTGGCGCGCCGCGACGGGCCGGGCATCGGCGTGGTCGGCCGCGAGGCGGAAGCGGCCTTTGCCGAGACGATCGCCCCCTGGCTGGAAGACGGCCTGCCGACATCGATCCGCCTGTGCGGCATGGTCGGCGCGCGCGACGGCTGGGTCGAGGCACCCTATGCCGATTGTCCCGCCGATGCCGATAGCTGGGCAGAGGTTGCCGTGCGCTTCGACTGGCGCGGCGCGCCGCTGGCGATCATGGCGGGCCTGGCCTGCACCGACGCCGACGGCATTGCCGATGTGATGCGCGGCGAGGAGGCGCAGATTTTCGGCGCGATGGCGCTCGATCCCCGGCTCGCCACCGGCCGTCACCTGATCGTGCTGCCCGGCACCCACAGCAAATGGACGCTGGTCGAGGATGGTCGGGTGATCCGCTTCCGCACCGTGCCGACCGGCGAACTGTTTGCGCTGCTGCGCGATCGTTCGACGCTCAGCCCCAATATCGCCGCCGCCGATGCCGATCCGGCGGAGGAAGCGGCCGGTTTTGCCGAGGGGCTGGAACGGGCCGGCGCGGGCCGGCTGCTTGCCTCGCTGTTTGCGGCGCGGGCGATGCGGCTGCGCGCCGGGCGTTCGGCCGACTGGGCGCTGGGCTATCTGTCGGGCCTCGTCATCGGCTGCGAGATTGCCGAAGCGCGCGCCGCGCTGGCTGGCGACACCGGCGTCGTCTTGATTGGTGACGCGCGGCTTTCGGATCGCTATGCCCGTGCCCTCGATGCGCAGGGCATCGCTTCGCAATCGCTGGACGGCGACGCCTGTGCGCGGGCTGGCCTTGGCTTTCTGGAGAACTGACCGATGATCCTCGACGACCTGCTGGCCGACGGCGCGCCGCCGATCGCCGCCATTCTGCGTGGCGTGAAGCCTGAAGAGGCGCTCGATATCGCCGCCGCCCTGGTGGAAGCCGGCATCCGCGTGATCGAGGTGCCGTTCAATTCGCCCGAGCCGCTGGTCAGCATCGCCGCGATGCAGCAGGCCTTTGGCGATCGCGCGCTGATCGGCGGCGGCACGGTGCTGACGGTCGAGGCGGTCGAGGCGCTGGCGGGCGCGGGCGGCCGCATCATGGTGACGCCCAATACCGTTCCCGACGTCATCGCGCGCGGCGCGGAACTCGGCCTTGAACTGCTGCCCGGCTTCATGACACCGAGCGAGGCGTTCCGCGCGGTCGAGGCCGGCGCGCGCCGGGTGAAGCTGTTCCCCGCCGCCCAGCTCGGCCCGGCCTATGTCAAGGCGGTCAAGGATGTGCTGCCCAAGCATGTCGGCGTCTGGGCCGTGGGCGGCACCGGCGCGGACACGATCGGCGACTGGCTCGCCGGTGGCTGCGAAGGGATCGGCGTGGGCGGCGCGCTCTATCGTCCGGGCGACGATGCGCTGACCGTGCGCGAACGCGCGGTCGATCTGGTCGCCGCCTGGCAGCGCGCCAAGGGCTGACCTTTTTACTGGACCGGGCTTTCCACCCGGTCCAGCATATCGCGGATCTTCTCGCCCAACGCCCTGTAGGTGAAGGGCTTGGTCAGCAGCTCGACCCCCGGATCAAGCCGGCCATGATGGATGATCGCGTTGCGGGCATAGCCGGTGGTGAACAGCACGCGTAGTCCCGGCTGCTTCGCCTTGGCGGCGCGGGCAATGTCCGCCCCGGTCATGCCACCGGGCAGCACCACATCGGTGAACAGCAGGTCGATCGGCTCCGCCGCCGCGTCCAGTGCGGCCAGCGCAGTCGGGCCATCGCCCGCCTCGATCACGCGATAGCCCAGGTCACGCAGCACCTCGACCGAATAGGCGCGGACATTCTCGTCATCCTCGCACACCAGTATCACCTCCCGCCCGGCCTGCGGACAGGGCGGGGGCGGGGCCTGCACGATCTCCGCGGCCACCGGCAGCAGGCCATGATAGCGCGGCAGGTAGATTTTTACCGTCGTGCCATGGCCGGCCTCCGAATAGACCCGGACATGGCCGCCCGACTGCTTGACGAAGCCATAGACCATCGACAGGCCAAGGCCGGTGCCGCGTCCGACATCCTTGGTGGTGAAGAAGGGTTCGATCGCGTGGGACAGCGTGTCGGCGTCCATGCCCATGCCGGTGTCCGACACGCAGATCAGCACATATTGGCCGGGCGTGATTTCCTGTTCGGTCGCGGCATAATGGCTGTCGAGATGGGTGTTGGCGACCTCGATCGTCAGCTTGCCGCCCTGCGGCATGGCGTCGCGCGCATTGACCGCCAGGTTGAGCAGCGCATTTTCCATCTGGTTGACGTCGATCTCGACCGGCCAGACCCGCGGGCTCTGCACCGTTTCCACCTCGATCATCTCGCCCAGCGTCCGGTGCAGCAGATCCGACATGCCGGCGATCAGCCGGTTGGGATCGACCCGGTCGGGGGCCAGGGGCTGGCGACGGGAAAAGGCGAGCAGCCGCTGGGTCAGTATCGCCGCCCGTTCGGCCCCGGCCATGGCATTGTCGGCGGCGCGGCGCAGGCGCGGCTGGTCGTCGGGCAGGGCGCGTTGCAGCAGGTCCAGATTGCCGGTGACGATCTGCAGCAGATTGTTGAAGTCATGCGCGACGCCGCCGGTGAGCTGGCCCAGCGTCTCCATCTTCTGCGCCTGGCGCAGTGCGGCTTCGGTTTCGGCCAGGGCCTGGGCGTCGGCGCGGTGCCGGGTCACGTCGCGGGCGACGCAATAGATGAGGTCGCCCTCGGGCACGGCGGTCCAGCTGAAGATGCGATAATCGCCCCGCTTGGTGCGGAACCGGTTTTCGAACCGGATGGTCGGATGGCCGTCGGCCAGATCCTGCACCTCGCCGCGCGTCCGCTTCACATCGTCGGGATGCTCCATCCATTCCGATGTGCGGCCGATCAGTTCCTCCTGCGACCAGCCCAATATGTCGGTCCAGGCGGGGCTGGCGGACAGCCAGATCCCCTCGCTGTCGGCGATCAGGAAGGGGTCGCGCGCCAGCGCCCAGAGGCGGTTGCGGTCGGCGCGTGCCTCGCGCTCGGCCAGCACGCGCACCGTGGTTTCGCTGACGATGCACAGCACGCCGCCGATCGACCCATCCAGTTCGAACACCGGCGAATAGGAAATGTCGAAGAAGACCTCCTCGCCGCGTCCGCCATCGCGCTCGATATAGAAGGGGCGGTCCTTGGCATGGAAGGTTTCGCCCGTGTCCCGCACCGATTGCAGCAGCGGGCCAAGATCATCCCACAGCTCGGCCCAGCCTTCGCGGGCCGGGCGGCCAAGCACGCGCGGATGCTTGTCGCCGATCGTGGGGGCATAGGCTTCATTATAGAGGGCGCAATAATCCGGCCCCCAGAACAGCACGATCTCCGCGCGCGACGACAGCATCAGCCGCACCGTCGAGACGAGCGATGGCGACCAGTCCGACGCCGGTCCCAGAGGCGAGGATGCGTCGATCGTCGCGGTCAGGGCGCCCATCGGCCCCTGTTCGGCGATCATGTCGGCAATGTCCCTCTGCTGGCTCATCATAACCCTGTCGTTGCAATGCGTTGGTGGGAGACGCCCGTGCGCCGATTTGTATCCCCCGGCGATGGCAGCCCCATGACCTTTTGTCCCAGTCCGTGCCTCTTGAATAGGGGGCGGCATGGGCGCATGGACCGGGCATGACACGTTCTTCCCCGACCGCGTTCAGCGCGGCTCCGCGTCCCGTTGCCATTGCCCGCTGGCTGCTCATCGTGGCGGCGCTGGTCTTCTGCATGGTGGTGGTGGGCGGCATCACGCGCCTCACCGAATCCGGCCTGTCGATCACCCAGTGGAAGCCGATCACCGGCGCGATCCCGCCCTTGACCCACGACCAGTGGATGGAGGCGTTTCGCGACTATCAGCAGATCCCCGAATATAAGGAGATCAACAAGGGCATGAGCCTGGCGGCCTTCCAGTTCATCTTCTTCTGGGAATGGCTGCACCGGCTGCTCGGCCGCCTGATCGGCGTCGCCTTTGCCCTGCCGCTGATCTGGTTCGCGGCGCGCCGGGCTATCCCGGCCGGCTATGGCTGGCGGCTGGTTGCGCTGCTGGCGCTGGGCGGGTTGCAGGGCGCGATCGGCTGGTGGATGGTGAAGTCGGGTCTGTCGGTGCGCACCGATGTCAGCCATTATCGGCTGGCCGTGCATCTGCTGACCGCGCTCTTCATCATTGGCGGGCTGATCTGGACCGCGCTCGACCTGCTGGCGCTGGCACGCAATCCCTATGCCCGGCCCGCCGCGTTGCAGCCTTTTGCGCTGGCGACCCTGCTGGTGCTGCTGGTCCAGCTGATGTTCGGCGCCTTCACCGCGGGCCTCGACGCCGGCTATGTCTCCAGCACCTGGCCGCTGATGAACGATCATCTGGTGCCCGAAGGCATCCAATGGCTCGGCTCGCTCTGGGCGACCGTCTCCAGCGATCCCTATCTGGTCCATTTCATCCACCGCTGGTGGGCCTGGGTTGCGGCGGCGATGCTGATCATCCTGGCGCGCAAGGCCAAGGCGGCGGGCCATCGCGGCGCGTCGATCGCGATCAATGCGGCGGTCGGCACGCAGGTGCTGCTGGGCATCGCCACCGTCATCAGCGGCATCGCCCTGCCGCTGGCCGTGCTGCACCAGGCGGTCGGCGCGCTGGTGGTGGCCTCGGCCGCCTGGGGCGCCCATGCCGTGGGATCGCGCCGGGCATGAGTGGGGTCGTGCTGGTCTACAGCCTTTTCGGATCGGCCGAGCAGGCGCGTGCCGTCGCCCGCACGCTGGTCGAAGAGAGGCTGGCCGCCTGCGCCAATATCCTTGGTCCCTGCACCTCCATCTATGAATGGCAGGGCAAGGTGGAGGAAGGCGCCGAAGTCCCGGTCCTGTTCAAGACCAGCGCTGACCGGCGCGACGCGCTGATGGCGCGGATCGCGCAGTTGCACGATTATGATGTGCCGGCGATCCTGGCGCTGCCGGTCGATGCTGCCCATCCGCCCTTCGCCGCCTGGGTCGCGGAGCAACTGGCATGAAGCGAGCGATCGCCTTCCTGTCGCTGGTACTCGCCTCACCGGCGCTGGCCGCTCCGGTTGCGATCGGCTTCGCGCCGCCGACCGGGCAGGATCTGCTCTATCGCATCGAGCAGCATCGGCCGGTCGACGGCCGTGACAGCCTGTTCCGGGCCGACCGGATATTGCGTTTCGAGAAGGCAGGGGACGGTTACATCCTGCATGTCACGCTGCGCAGCCTAGACAGCGATGCGCCCGGCGCGGGTGCCGATGCCTATCGCGCCGCCCTGTCGCCGCTGATCGGGGTGGAGCATCGCTTCCGCCTCGATGTCCATGGCAAGATTGTCGGCCTCGACAATATCGACGATGTCCGGGCGACGATGGAAAAGGCGCTCAACGCCATGGTGGCAAAGGCGCCGGAGGGCAGTGCGGGGCAGCGCACGGCGAAGAATGTCCTGACCCTGCTCGACGGGCTGACGCCCGAAGGGCGGCTGGCGCTGCTGTCGGGCGAGGTGCAGCCATTGCTGCTGTTCGTTGACAGCGAAGTTGACGATGCCAGGCCGCGTGGCGTGCGCACCATGGCCGGCCCGCCGCTGGGCCGCGCCGTCGCGGTGGAGGGTGATTCCGTCCTTGCTGCCCATGACGGCAAGCGCCTGACCTTGCAGGAGGATCTGCAGGGGGAGGGCGCCCATGTCGCGATGCGCTATATCGTGTCGGCGCAGACGGGACTGGTCGATGCGCAGGAGCGCACCCTGACCCTGGGCGCCCAGACGCTGACCGAAAAGCGGAGCCTGACCGTCGCCGGCAAGTGAGTGGTATTATTTTACCCGTCGTGAAAGCCGCCGAATCTCTTGACTTGTCGGCCCCCAAACGTCATTAGCGCCCATCTTCCGGCGACCCTAGGGTAGCTGGTTCACTGTTCATTCTTGGAGAATTGGCACCATGAAGGCGCTGATGAAGACCACCAAGCCGGCAACCCCGGCAACGGTCGAAAAGAAGTGGATCCTGATCGACGCCGAAGGGCTGGTCGTGGGTCGTCTCGCTTCGACTGTGGCGAATATCCTGCGCGGCAAGCACAAGCCGAGCTTCACCCCCCATGTCGATTGCGGTGACAATGTCATCATCATCAACGCGGGCAAGGTCAAGTTCACCGGCCGCAAGCTGACCGACAAGGTTTACTACAAGCACACCGGTTATGCCGGCGGCATCAAGGAAACCACCCCCCAGAAGATCCTGGAAGGTCGTTTCCCCGAGCGCGTCCTGGAAAAGGCCGTCGAGCGTATGATCCCCCGTGGTCCGCTGGGCCGCCAGCAGATGCGCAACCTGCGCATCTTCGCCGGCACCGAGCATCCGCATGAAGCCCAGAACCCCGAAGTGCTCGACTTCGCGTCGCGCAACCGCAAGAACAAGGTGGGTGCATAATGTCCGATAACCGTCAGTCCCTGTCCGACCTCGCGTCGCTGGCCACTGCCGCTCCTGCCGCTGCCCCGGCTGCCGTCGAAGGCGAAGCGCCCGTCGCTGCCGCGCCGGTCCAGCCCTCGGCTCCGCTGCGCGCCCAGGAAATCGACGGCCTCGGCCGCGCCTATGCCACCGGCCGCCGCAAGGACGCCGTGGCCCGCGTGTGGGTGAAGCCCGGCACCGGCAAGATCACGGTCAACGGCCGTGACCAGGAAGTCTATTTCGCTCGCCCGACCCTGCGTCTGGTCATCAACCAGCCCTTCGGCGTCACCGACCGCGAAGGTCAGTATGACGTGATCGCCACCGTCAAGGGCGGCGGTCTGTCGGGCCAGGCCGGTGCGGTCAAGCACGGCATCGCCCAGGCTCTGTCGAAGTATGAGCCGGCGCTGCGCAGCGCGGTCAAGGCCGAAGGCTTCCTGACCCGCGACAGCCGCGTCGTCGAGCGTAAGAAGTACGGCAAGGCCAAGGCCCGTCGCAGCTTCCAGTTCTCGAAGCGCTAATCCGCTTCGCGACTGCCGCGAATTTCGAGAAGGGGCCGGTTTTCCGGCCCCTTTTTCTTTGCGCGTGATGCTTCCCCTTGAGCGCTTCGCCGCGATGCCATAGCCTTCGGTCAAACGGGGCTTAGTGCAAAAGGAAGTTCGGGGGGAAATGAGACATTTTGGGTGGTTGGCGGCTTCGGCGGCCATGACGGTTGTGGCGCCTGCCTTTGCCGGAGAGGTGCCGCTGTATCAGCCGGCCCCCGGCTGGATCGACAAGGCGGCGATGCCCAAGCTGGCGGCCGATGGCGATCCGCCTTCGATGATGATCCTCGACAGCCAGCAGCGGGTCGAGAAGGGCCAGCTGTGGAGCTATGCAGACATCGCCACCCGCGCCGGTTCGGCCGAGGCGCTGACCCAATTGTCGTCGCTGACGCTGCCCTGGGCGCCGGACAAGGGCGACCTCATCATCCATGAACTGTCGATCCTGCGCGGCGATCAGGTGATCGATGCGCTGGCCAGCGGCAAGAAATTCACCGTGCTGCGCCGCGAGCAGGGGCTGGAAGCGTTGCAGATCAGTGGCATCCTGACCGCGACCATGGCGGTCGAAGGGGTGCAGGTGGGCGATGTGGTGCGGCTGCGTTATTCGACCACCAGCAAGGATGATGCGCTGGGCGGCCATGTCCAGAATGTCTCGGCCCTGCCGGCCGCGCCGCTGCGGCTGGGCTATGGCCGGGTCCGCCTGCTCTGGGATGATGCGGACGCGCCGCGCTGGAAGCTGCTGGCGAGCGGCGTCGATGCCAAGCCGGTCAAGAAGGGTGGCCTCACCGAGCTGAGCTTTGCCGTGCCGCTGGCCAAGCAGCCGGAAATGCCGGCCGACGCGCCGACCCGCTTCACCCATCCACCGCTGTTCGAACTGTCGACCTTCGCCAGCTGGGCCGATGTGTCGAAGACGATGGCGCCGCTCTATGCGACCGACGGGCTGATCGCCGATGGATCTCCGCTGGCGGGCGAACTGGCCAAGCTCAAGGCGCTGCCGGGATCGCCGAAGGAAAAGGCTGCGGCCGCGCTGCAACTGGTGCAGGACCATGTCCGCTATCTGATGGTCGGCATGAATGGCGGCAATTATGTCCCGCAGAAGCCGGCCGAGACCTGGACGCTGCGCTATGGCGACTGCAAGGCGAAGACGCTGCTGCTGCTTTCGCTGCTGCGCGGGCTGGGGATCGAGGCGGAGCCGGTGCTGGCCAGTTCGACCCTGGGCGATTCCGTGCCGGAACGGCTGCCCACGGCCGCGGCCTTCGACCATGTGCTGGTGCGTGCGGTGATCGATGGCCAGTCCTACTGGCTCGACGGCACGGGCCTGGGATCGCGGCTGGAGGATATCGGCGATACGCCGCGCTTCGGATCGGTGCTGCCGGTGCGCACCGCCGGCGCTGAACTGATGCCGATCCAGACCCATGCCAATGCCCGGCCGACGATCGACGTCAGTGTCGAGGCGGACGAGAGCGGGCATGAGAAGCTGCCGACCGTGTTCGATGCCAGGGCGGTGCTGCGTGGGCAGATCGCGACGATGATCAGCACCGGCCTTGGCCAGATGGATGCCAAGCGGCGCGACGAGATGGTGCAGGGCTTTTTCAGCGAGCAGGTCGGCACCGCCCAATATAGCCAGGTTGGCGTCACCACTGATGCGGCGTCGGCCACCGTCACCTTCACCGCCCATGGCGTTACCAGCTCGCCCTGGAAGCTCAGCGACCGGCGCTATCGCCGCGACGCCGGCAAGCTGATCGACGAGATCAGCTTCGCGCCGGACCGGGCACGCCCCGCCTGGCTGGCGATCCCGGTGGCGACGAGCGCGCCGATCGGCATTCGCTATCATCTGCGCCTGCGCCTGCCCCAGGGCGGCAAGGGCTATGCGATCGAAGGCGAGCAGGGCCTCAGCAAGACGGTGGCCGGCTATGACCTGCGCCGGACCGTGCAGCTGAAGGACGGCGTGCTGGATGTCGAGGAGCGGACCGACGCCACCGGCGTCGAGATCGCGGCCGATCGCCTGCCCGACGAGCGCGATGCGCTGGCCACGGTGCAGGCCATGTCGCCGCATGTGATCGGCCCGGCCAAGCCCACCTATTTGTGGGATTACAGCCCGGCGACCATCGCCGCCTGGCCGCAGTCCAAGGCGGTCGAGGCGACCTTTGCCAAGGCGATCGCCGCCGATGCGGAGGATGCGACCGGCTATTCCAGCCGCAGCAATTTCCGCTGGGGCATTGGCGATTACAAGAATGCGCTGGTCGATCTCGACAAGGCGATCGGGATCAAGCCAGACGTCGACCTCTATCTGCAGCGGGCCTATCGCCGGTTCCAGACCGGCGACGTGACCGGCGCGCTGGCCGATGGCCGCATGGCGCGCCAGCTCGACCCGGCGTCGGGCGCGGCGGTCGGCACGGTCGCGACCTATCTGGCGGAAAGCGGCAAGCTGGACGATGCGCTGGGCATGGTCGACGCCAAGATCGCGATCGGTGGCGAGGCGCGCGACGGCTATCGCAGCTTCAAGGCGACGCTGCTCGGCACCTATGGCGATCCGGCCAAGGCGATCGAGATCATCGATGCGCAACTGGCGGAAAAGCCGGGCATGACCGGGCTGTTCAACGAGCGCTGCTGGGTCAAGGGATCGCGCAATGTCGAACTGGACAGCGCGATGCAGGATTGCACCAAGGCGGTGGAGCTGAGTTCGGGCAGCATGGCCGCGCTCGACAGCCGGGCGATGCTGTGGTTCCGCATGGGCCGGTTCGACGATGCGCTGCGCGACCTAGATGTCGTCGTCGCGCAGGAGCCGGGCAAGGAGCCGAGCCGCTACATGCGCGGCATCGTGCTGCACCGGCTGGGCCGGGCGAGCGAGGGGGATGCGGAAATCGCGGTCGCCCGCCGCATCGATCCGCGCATCGACGCCGTCTATGCGCGCTACGGGATCAAGCCCTGATTTTGTCGTGACGCCCGCGTTTCGATGGAAACCTTTCCCCCTGCCCGATGGTTGACAGGGGGAAAGCCACTTCCAAGGAGAAACCATATGGGTGAACTGACCGACAAGGTGAAGGCTGCGGGCAACAAGGCCGCCGGTGCCACGAAGGAAGCGATCGGCAAGGCCACGGATAATGAACGCCTGGAAGCCGAAGGCAAGCTGCAGAAGGCTAAGGGTACGGCCCAGGATGTGGCCGGCTCCGTCAAGGGTGCGCTCGGCGACAAGATCTGACGCCCCACCGTCTGCACGATCGAAGAGGCTCCGCCAACAGGCGGGGCCTTTTTCGTTTCTGTCCTATCTGGTTAAGCTCATGCTATAAGAACGGGGCCGCTTTCCGATAGGATCGCGGCCCCGCAATATTATGTCAGAATGTGCGGGAAATGTGCGAAGTTAAGCCTGTTCCGCCAGATAGGCCTTCACGTCGCGGCGCAGTTCGCCGGCGCACAGATAGAGGGCGATGACATTGGGGATCGCCATCAGGAAGAAGCTGCTGTCGACGATGCCGACCACCCGGCCGAGGTCGATCGCGGCGGCCGGGGGCAGGGCGACGACATAGAGGATCTTGTAGACCCACTGGGCGCGCGGCCCATTGCCGAACAGATAGCCCCAGGCCTGAAGACCATAGAAGCCCCAGGCGACCAGTGTCGAATAGGCGAAGAGGAAGACGACGACGGCGAGTAGCCAGGGGAACCAGGGCGACACCTTGGCAAAGGCGGCGGAGGTGATGGCGATGCCCTCAAGGCCATTGTTCCAGGTGCCCGCGACGACCAGCGCGAGGCCACCCAGCGCGCAGACGATCATGGTGCCGAGCAGCGGCTCCAGCAGCGCGACAAGCCCTTCGGATACCGGATGGCGGGCGCGGGCCAGGCTGTGCGCCATGACGGCGGAGCCGACGCCCGCCTCGCTGGCGAAGACCGCGCGGCGCATGCCCGCGACAAAGGCGCCGATCGCGCCGCCGGTGGCCGCATCGCTGGAAAAGGCGCCGTGCCAGATCAGCGCCAGCGCGCCGGGAATGGCGTCGGCATGGAGGATCAGGATCGCCGCGACACCGCCGAGATAGACGGTGACCTTGAGTGGGGTCAGGCGCTTCGACACTTCGCCCAGCCAGGCCGCGCCGCCCATCGTCACCAGCGCGACGGCGGCGGCGATGAACACGCCATAGGCCCAGCCATTGGTCATGCCGGTGACCACCTTCACCTGGGCGAAGCTCTGGTTCACCTGCACCATCGGGATGGCGCCGAACAGGGCGAAGAAGGCATAGGCGCCGCCGAGCACCAGGCCGACTTTGGGCCAGCCGCGCGCCGCGCCGACGGCTTTGAGCACATACATCGGCCCGCCATGGACATGGCCGCGTTCGTCGAAGACGCGATATTTGAGGCCCAGCGTGACCTCCGCCATCTTCACCGTCATCGCGAACCAGCCGATGATGAACATCCATAGGATCGCGCCCGGCCCGCCCATGGTCAGCGCCACCGCGACCCCGGCGATATTGCCCAGGCCAATGGTGCCGGACAGGGCGGTGGACAGCGCGCCCCACTGGCTGACATCGCCCTTCGCCTCGCCCTCATGCGGCTGGCTGCGCAGGATGCGGATCGCCCGGCCGACCTGGGTGACATTGGGGAAGCCCAGCCAGATGGTGAAGAACAGCATGGGGAGCGCCAGATAGAGCACGATCAGCTCGATCTGCGCGCCGAACAGGGGAACCTTGAAGAAGACCGCGCTGGACAGCGCATCGACGGCGGCATTGAAATTTTCCATGCGGCGGCGATGCCGGGACAGCGGTGGAAAGTCGATCAAAGATTGCTATGGGGGAGGTGAGTTTTACCCATAGCCGCCCTGGGGCAGGATCGCATGAGCAGACAATATTTCGGCACTGACGGTATTCGTGGTCGCACCAACCAGTGGCCGATGACGCCGCAACTGGCGATGAAGGTCGGCATGGCGGCCGGCACCCATTTCCAGCGCGGCAGCCATCGCCACCGGGTGGTGATCGGCAAGGATACCCGCCTGTCGGGCTATATGGTCGAAAATGCGCTGGTTGCGGGCTTCACCGCGGTCGGCATGGACGTGGTCCAGTTCGGGCCGATCCCGACGCCGGCCGTCGCCATGCTGGCCCATTCGATGCGCGCCGACCTGGGCGTCATGATCTCGGCCAGTCACAATCCCTATTATGACAATGGCATCAAGCTGTTCGGCCCGGATGGCTACAAGCTGTCGGACGAGGATGAGCTGAAGATCGAGGCGCTGCTGAACCAGGACGTGCCGCTGGCCGCGTCCAAGGATATCGGCCGCGCCCGCCGGGTCGAGGACGCGCGTGGCCGCTATATCCATGCGGTCAAGTCCAGCTTCCCCGCCGACCTGCGCCTCGACGGCCTCAAGATCGTCGTCGATTGCGCCAATGGCGCCGCCTATCAGGTCGCGCCGTCGGCCTTCTGGGAACTGGGCGCGGAAGTGGTCGCGGTCGGCGTCACGCCCAATGGCACCAATATCAATGACGGATGCGGATCGACCTCGCCCTTGCTGTGCCAGGAAACCGTCGTCTCCTCCGGCGCCGACATCGGCATCGCGTTGGACGGCGACGCCGACCGGCTGATCGTGGTCGATGAAAAGGGCCAGATTGTCGACGGCGACCAGATCATGGCGCTGATTGCCTCCAATTTCGCCCGCGCCGGCACGCTGCGCGGTGGCGGGCTGGTGGCGACGATCATGTCGAACCTGGGCCTCGAACGCTTCCTGACCGGGCAGGGCATCGGCCTGGAACGCACCAAGGTAGGCGATCGCTATGTGCTGGAGCGGATGCGCGAGGGCGGCTTCAATGTCGGCGGCGAACAGTCCGGCCACATGATCCTGTCCGACTATGCGACCACCGGCGACGGCACGGTGGCGGCGCTGCAGGTGCTGGCCGCTTTGGTCCGCTCGGGCAAGCCCGCGAGCGAGACGCTGCATCAGTTCGATCCGGTGCCTCAATTGCTCAAGAATGTCCGCTTTGCCGGCGGCAAGCCGCTGGAGGATGAGGCGGTGCAACGCGTGATCGCCCAGGCCGAGGCGGAACTGAACGGATCGGGCCGGCTGGTCATCCGCCCGTCCGGCACCGAGCCGGTGATCCGTGTCATGGCGGAAGGCGACCGCGAGGATCAGGTCAAGGATGTGGTCGAACGCATCTGCGCCGCGGTCGAGAAGGCGGCGGCGTGATGCTTGCCGCTATTATCCCGTTCGCCCTGAGCGAAGTCGAAGGGCAGCGCCGACCGCAGGGAGGTGTCTTCGCCTCCGCTCAGACAAGGGCTTCGACTTCGCTCAGCCCGAACGGAGTTATGAACCATGCTTGAGATGCGGCCCGATTGCGAACGCTGCGGCACCGACCTGCCGGCCGATGAGCCCGGCGCGTTCATCTGTTCGTTCGAATGCACCTGGTGCGCGCCCTGTGCCGAGGCGCTGGACGATCGCTGCCCCAATTGCGGCGGCGAACTGATGGACCGGCCGACCCGCATGGGGAAGGCGCTGGCGAACAACCCCGCCTCCACGGAGCGCAAGTTCAAGGGATGAGCGTGCCCCGCATTCTCATCATTGCCGGGTCGGACAGCGGCGGCGGTGCCGGTATCCAGGCGGATATCAAGACGGTCACGCTGCTGGGCGGCCACGCCATGACCGCGATCACCGCGATCACCGCGCAGAACACGCTGGGCGTGCAGGGCGTCCACCCGGTGCCGACCGAGATGGTGCTGGCGCAGATGGACAGCGTGATCAGCGACATTGGTGTCGATGCGGTAAAGATCGGCATGATCGGTTCGGCGCAGACGGCCGCCGCCGTCGCCGAGCGGCTGGCGCTGCTGGAGCATGTGCCGATCGTCTTCGATCCCGTCATGGTCGCGACCAGCGGGTCGCTATTGGCCGACGACGCGACCATCGCGGCGTTCGAGCGGCTGATGGCCATCGCCACACTGGTGACGCCCAACATCCCCGAACTGGCGGCGCTGGGCGGCGAGGAAATCGCGATCCGTTTCGCCACCCATGTGCTGGCCAAGGGGGGCCATGGCGAGGGGCCGATGCTGACCGACCGGCTGATCGGGCCGCAGGGCGTGCGCAAGGCGTGGAGCAATGCACGGATCGATACGCGGCACAGCCATGGCACCGGCTGCACCCTGGCTAGCGCCATCACGACCGGCCTGGGGCAGGGGCTGGACCTGATCGAGGCGGTCGAGCGTGGCCGCAAATATGTGCGCGAGGCGCTGGCGCTGGCGCCGGGGCTTGGCGCGGGCCATGGCCCGATGGGCAATCCCTTCGGCTTCCACGCCTATGCCTGATTTTGCGCATGAACTGATCCATCATCCCGGCCTGGTGGCGGGGGTGGACGAAGCCGGGCGCGGGCCACTGGCGGGGCCGGTGGTCGCGGCCGCCGTCATCCTGCGGCAGGAGGATTGCCCCGAGGGCCTCAATGATTCCAAGAAGCTGACCGCCAAGCGCCGTGCCGCGCTGGAGGGGGAGGTCAAGGCTCGTGCGCTGTGCTGGGGGCTGGGCATCGCCAGCGTAGCCGAGATCGACGAACTCAACATATTATGGGCGACGATGCTGGCCATGACCCGCGCGGTCGAGGCGCTTTCGCAGGAGTGCGCCCATATACTGGTCGATGGCAATCGTTGTCCCAACTGGCGCTGGCCCTCGACCGCAGTGGTGGAGGGCGATGCCAAATGCCTGTCGATCGCCGCCGCGTCGATCCTGGCCAAGGAAGAGCGCGACCGGATCATGATCGCGGCGGCCGCCGAGCATCCGCATTATGGGTGGGAGAGCAACAAGGGCTATGGCAGCGCCAAGCATATGGCGGCGCTGCGTGAGCATGGGCCGACGCCGCTGCACCGGCGCAGTTTTTCGCCGGTGGCGCAACTGCTGCTGATCTGACGATGCTGTCCCGTCGCGGGGCGGGATGGGGATGATTTGAGGGCTGGCGCGGGTGTGGCGCATGCTTAAGAAGGGATTCATGTCCTTCGCCCGTTCCGGCCTTTCCTGCCTGTTCCTGCTTGTCGGCGCGCTATCGCTGCCGGTGGCCAAGGCTGGTGCGCTGGCGCCGGGTGGCTATCGCTGGCTGGAGGAAGGGCCGCTCGATGGGCCGATCCATCTGGTCATCAGCATCGATCGGCAGATGGCCCATGTCTATAGCGGGGACCGGTTGGTCGGCATGGCGAGCGTGTCGACCGGCATGGCCGGGCATAGCACGCCGACCGGCGACTATCCGATCCTGCAGAAGAACCAGTGGCACCGATCCAATCTCTACAGCAATGCGCCCATGCCCTTCATGCAGCGGCTGACCTGGGATGGCATTGCGCTGCATGCCGGGCATAATCCGGGCTATCCGGCCAGCCATGGCTGCATCCGCCTGCCCTATGCCTTTGCCCAGAAGCTGTTCGGCATGACCAGCCTGGGAGGGCTGGTGACGGTGACCAGGGATCGGCTGCATCCCTCGCTGACGATCGAGCAGATGGCGGCGGCGGATTCCATGGCCAAGGTCGCTGCGCCGGCCCCGGCAAAGCCGGTGCTGGATATCGACCCGATCATCTTCGTGCCGAGGGTATCGCGGAGGTAAACGGTCAGCGCTGGGCCAGTGCCGAACGCCGCATCGAATAGCCGAAATAGAGCAGGGCCGCCGCACCAACCCAGACCGCGAACAGCGCATAGGTGTCGGCCGGCAGGCCGAAGATCAGATAGGCGCAGAAGAGCGTGCTGGCGATCGGCAGGACCGGATAGAAAGGCACCTTGTAGCCGCGCGGCAGGTCCGGCCGGGTGCGGCGCAGGATGATGACTCCGATCGACACGGTGGCAAAGGCGATCAGCGTGCCCATGCTGGTGAGGTTGACCAGCACGTCCAACGGCACGAAGGCGGCGAGCAGGGCGACGCCGATCGCGACGATCCACGTATTCTGTCGCGGCACATGGCGCACCGGATCGACCCGGCAGAAGAAGGCGGGCAGCAGCCCGTCGCGACCCATGGCATAGAGGATGCGGGTCTGGCCGTAGATCACCACCAGGGTGACGCTGAAGATCGAGGCGATGGCGCCCAGCGACAGGATCACCGCCGGCCAGCCCGCGCCGGTGAGGTTGTGGAGGATGACGGCCAGGCCCGCTTCCTGCCCGGCAAACTCGGTCCAGGGCTGGGCGCCGATCGCCGCGACCGCGACCAATATATAGGCGGCGGTGACGATCAGCAGCGACAGGATGATGGCAAGCGGCAGGTCGCGGCGTGGATTGCGTACTTCCTCGCCGGCGGTCGAGACCGCGTCGATGCCGATATAGGAAAAGAAGATGGAGGAGGCCGCAGCGCCGATGCCGACCATGCCCTTGGGCGCGAAGGGGTGGAAGTTGGTCGGCTGGAAATGGGCGAGCGCGACCACCACGAACAGCGCCAGCACGGCGAGCTTGGCGATCACCAATATGGCGTTGGCGGTGGTCGATTCCCGCGTGCCGCGCAGCAGCAGGATGAGGCACAGGCCCACCAGCAGCACGGCGGGCAGGTTGACGATACCGCCCGCACCGGGTGGCCGGGCGATGATGTCGGGCAGGCGCCAGCCGGTGCTGATCGAGAGAAGTTCATTGAGATATTGCCCCCATCCCACGGCAATGGCGGAGGCGGAGACACCATATTCCAGTAGCAGGCAGCTGCCGATCAGGAAGGCGGCGAGTTCGCCCATGGTCGCATAGGCATAGGAATAGGAGGAACCCGACGCCGGCACGGCCGATGCCATTTCGGCATAGCAGAGCGCGGTCAGCGCGGCGGTGATGCCGGCGATGACGAAGGACAAGGTGACCGCCGGCCCCGCTTCGGGCACGGCGGTCGTCAGCGCCACGAAGATGCCGGTGCCGATGGTCGCACCGACGCCCAACATGGTCAGCTGGAACAGGCCGATATTGCGGGCGAGCGGTTTCGCGTCGGGATCGTCGCCGATGAAGTCGAGCACCGGCTTGCAGCGCAGCAGCGCGATCAGGAGCGGATGGCGGGGCGATCGGTTCGTCATGCTCCGCCGCTGTCATGCCGCGCGCGGGAAGGCAAATGAATATCGTGTGAGATTGGCGCGGTGGGACCAGTGCTAGGGCGCGCGATTGTCGGCAGGCTGCTGCTCGGCTAGGCATGGCGGTGTTGGCCGCCGACCTGTTCGGCTTGGGATGGATGATCGAGCCTTGATGGATCAGAAGCGATTGCCTGGCGCGCGGAAATGGGCGCGATCCATGCTGATGGTTGCAGCGGCGCTGCTGCTGCCGGCGATGGCATCGGCGGCGGATGTGCCGAGCGGCGGCACCATATCGGTGTCCATGCGGGAGGATGCGAGCGGGCAGGCGGGCGCGGCGGATGCCTTTGTCGATGCGGCCACCCTGGCCCTGTCGGACAAGGGCTTCACCTTGCTGGACGACGGCCATGCCGCGCTGGTCATGGAACTGGTCATTCGCGCGTCCGAGGTCGGGACCGGGACCGGCAAGGTCGAGAAGAGCAATTCCGACCTGATGCCTGGCGGCGTGTCCGGCGCGGTCGGATCGAGCCTCTCGCTGGCGGTGCCGTCCGGCAAGACGCGCCATGTCGCGCTCGAACGCACCGAGCTGGAGATGCGCCTGCATCGGCGTGGCGACGCGGCGGTGATCTGGAGCGGCAGCGCGGTGACGGTCCGCCCGGCCGACAAGCGGGCTAGTGCTGCCACGGCGCTGTGCAACGCGCTGCTGCGTGCCTATCCCGAACAGCCCGAAACGGTGATCGGCGTCCCCTAGATTTTCGTGATCACCTCTTCGCCGATGCGGGCGGCATTGTCGCACCATTCGGAACGGCTGCGGCCCTTGACCGTGACGCCGCACGCGGTGACGCCCAATTCCGCATAGGTGCCGATGCGGTCGACGATCTGCTGGTTGGAGAGATCCTCGCCCGGCTTGTTGACACCGCCCAGGATCACATCGGGCAGGTCGGTGCGGCCGACCTGCGCGGCGTAGTCGCGCATATAGGCGATGCCGGCCTGAAGATCGGCCTCATTCTCCATCGCGGCGGTGCGGGTGGTGGCGCTGTTGACGCCGTCGCCGGCGGTAAAGAAGGGGTTCCAGCCATCGGCGAGATCGACCACGCGGCGGATGGCGCGCTTGGCATTGCCGCCGACATAGAGGGGCAGGCCCGGCTTTTGCGGCGATCCGGGGATGATGCGATTGCCGAACGCCTGATAGCCGTTGCCCTCGAAGACAAACTCCTCGCCGGTCGTGGCGGCGCGGATGGCGCGCAGATATTCGTCCATCAGCTCGTTGCGCTGGTCGAAATCGACGCCGAGCGCGCGATATTCGCCCTTGAGATAGCCCGCGCCGACGCTGAGCGTGACCCGGCCGCCGGCGAAGGCGTCGAGCGTGGTGATATCGCGCGCGACGATGAAGGGATTGCGATAGGGCAGGACGAGGATGCCGGTCTGCAGCCGCAGGGTCGTGGTATGGGCGGCGAGCAGGGCCAGCATGACGAAGGGCGACTGGGCATGATGGCCGCCGGCGTCGAGCCAGCGGTCGGTCGGCACCGGATGGTCGGTGACGAGGCCGGCGTGGAACCCGGCCTGCTCTACCGTGCGGCCAATCTGGGCCACGGCCTCCATCGTGCCGAACTCGTCGGGCAGATCGGCATGATCGAACGGCAGGGGGACGTTGATCTTCATGTGTCGGACACTCCATGCGGTTCGACCAGCACCCATTGGCGGGCGGCATTGCGGATCCAGCCGGACGAGGCCCAGCTGCCGCCGTCGACCGGCAATATGGTCCCGGTGATGTAGCTGCTCATGGGCGAGGCGAGGAACAGGGCGGCCTGGCCGCATTCGCGGTCGATGCCGGGCCGTTGCAGCGGGATGCGGCGCGCCGTGGCATCGGCCATGGCGGGCGACACGGGGAACCATGTCGCTTCGTCCACCGGGCCGGGGGGATTGCCGCGTGTGCCCGGCGTCGTCGTGAAATCGGGCGCGATCGCGTTCACGCGGATGCCATGGTCGGCCAGCTCCAGCGCCATGGTCCGGGTGAAATTGTTCATCCCCGCCTTGCACGCGGCATAAACGGCATAGCCGGGCGCGGCGCGCGATCCTTCGATGCTGGAGACGTTGATGATGGCGCCGCCGCGCCCGCCCGCGATGATGTGCGGCACGGCGGCCGAGGTGGCGGCGAGCATCGAGACGAGGTTGAGGTCGATATGGCGGCGCCAGCTATTCTGGCTCTGGTCGAGAAAGGCCTTCCGGCTGACGCCGCCGACATTGTTGACCAGGATGTCGATGCGGCCGAAGCGGGCCTGGGCCGCGTCCACCATGGCGGCGACCTGATCGGGCTGGGCCATGTCGGTCGGGATGGCGAGGCAGGCGCGGCCATGCTCCGCGACCCGCGCCGCCACTTCCGCGCCGCGTTCGGGGATGATGTCGGCAATGACGATGTCGGCGCCGGCCTCTGCCAGGGCGAGCGCGATGGCGCGGCCTATGCCCGCGCCGCCGCCGGTGACGATGGCGACCTGATCGGTGATGCGGCACTGGTCTGGCGCCATGGCGCGATCCTCTTCCCCTTTTGGCCGTCAGTTCGCGGCCAAGGGGGAAGGGGAGTCAATCGCGTGCCCGGTCATATCGACCGGGCGATGGCGCTTATTGGGCGGTCCAGCCGCCGTCGATCGAGAGATTGGCGCCGGTGATCTGGGCGGCGGCGTCGCTGCAGAGATAGAGCGCGGTGGCGGCGACCTGTTCGGCGGTGACGAACTGCTTGGTCGGCTGGCCGGCGAGCAGCACGTCGTTCATCACTTGCTCGCGGGTCATGTTCCGCGCCTTCATCGTGTCGGGAATCTGGTTTTCCACGAGCGGGGTCCAGACATAGCCGGGCGAGATGCAGTTGGCGGTGATGCCAAAGGTGGCGACTTCCAGCGCGACCGTCTTGGTGAAGCCGTTGAGGCCATGCTTGGCGGTCACATAGGCGCTCTTGAAGGGCGAGGCGACCAGCGAGTGGGCCGAAGCGGTCTGGATGATCCGGCCCCACTTCTTGTCCTTCATGTAAGGAATGGCAAGGCGCGTCGTGTGGAAGGCGGCGTTGAGGTTGAGCGCGATGATGAGATCCCATTTGTCGAGCGGGAATTCCTCGACCGGGGCGACATGCTGCATGCCGGCATTGTTGATGAGGATGTCGATGCCGCCGAAGGCATCGGCCGCTTCCTTCATCATCGCCTCGATCTGGTCGACCTTGGTCAGGTCATGGCCGCTGTAGAGCGCCTTGGCACCCGAAAGGGCTTCAAGGCCCAAGCGCTCCTTCTCGATCGAGTCCGCGTCGCCAAAGCCGTTGATCACGACATTGGCGCCTTCGCCGGCCAGCGCCTTGGCATAGGCAAGCCCGATGCCCGAGGTGGACCCGGTGATCAGGGCGGTCTTGCCAGCGAGGGACTTGCTCATGCCATTTTCTCCTTGAGATGATCCGGCGCGTCGAGATCGAAGGTCGCGCTCTTTCCGTCGAGAATGTTGCGGGCGATGAGGTCGCCCTTGTGCATCACTTCTTCCACCGCCTCGCGACCCTGGCTCCAATGGTCGAGCATGGTCGCGCGGGAAAATTCGAAATCCTTCGCGCCGCTTTCCCAGGCGCGGGTGCGGTAGATGAGGTGGACGATATTGACCGAACCGCCATCGAGCATGTCGCGCAGCTTCTGCGCCTCCGGCCCGTCCTGCAGTTCGGGCGGCAGCTTGTCGAGCAGCGCCTTGATCGCGCCATGCTCGCGGCGCAGGCGCAGATACTGGTCGGTCACCTGCCGGGTGCGGCTGCTATACTGGATGTCCTTCATGCGCGAATAGACATCGGTCATCTGCCGCGGCATCGGCCCTTCGGCCGGGAAGAGATCGACCTGGAAGACGAGCATGTCGTCGGTCTGGTGGTTGAGCACATGGGCGAGCGGCGTGTTGGAGACGATGCCGCCATCCCAATACCAGCGCCCATCGATCTCGACCGGGGGCAGGCCCGGCGGCAGCGCGCCCGAGGCCATGATATGGCGGGCGTCGATGCGGGTGTTGCCGCCAGGACCGCGCGTGTCCCAATAAGCGAAATTGCCGCTTTCGACATCGACCGCACCGACCGACAGGCGGACCGGCCCGTCATTGAGCAGATCCCAGTCGACACAGGCGTCGAGCGTGTCCTTCAAGGGCGCGCTGTCATAGAAGCTGATCGCGCCGGCCGATCCTTCGGGCATCAGCGGCGCTGGCCACAGGCGCGGGCGGAACATGCCGGGCACGCCCAGGGTCGCGACCGTGCCGGCGGCCATCAGATGGGCGGCTTCGCGGATATGGTCGATTTCCGGCAGGATCATGTTGGGCATGCCGCCCGAGACGGTCAGCCAGAATTTCTTGAGCTGGCTCAGGCGCCGGTGGGGCGGGTTGCCGGCGATGATCGCGGCATTGACCGCGCCGATCGAAATGCCCGCGACCCAGCTGACATCGACCCCCAGTTCATCGAGCCGCTGATAGACGCCAGCCTGGAAGGAGCCGAGCGCGCCGCCGCCCTGCAACAGCAATGCGACTTCGCGGGGGAGGGGGAGGGGCGTGGTGGCGCGGCGGCGCGGTCGGGATTCGGTGTCGGCCATGTCGCACTGCAATATAGGTTTTGGTCCGGCCATTCCAACTTAATGTCTCGTAACAAAGTCCTTCCCGTCGATGGAACGTGCATCGTCAGCCGATGGTTTGCAGCCAGCCGGTTATGCAGTAGGCACGGGAACAGGATGCGAGGGAGGCCAGGGTGCGGCTCGACGACGAACAGGAAAGCAGCAATTTCGAGGTGCAGGACGGACGCGGCGGCGGTTTCGGCGGCGGCGGCGGGATGGGCGGCCTGGGATTGCTGCTGCCGCTGATCGGCAGTCGCTTCGGCTGTGGCGGCATCGTCGTTGTGCTGATCATCCTGGCGGTGATGGGCGTCAATCCGCTCAGCCTGCTGGGCGGCGGTGGCGGCGTGCAGCAGCAGGCGCCGCAGAGTGCGCCGGCGGGCAGCCAGGATGCGAGCAAGCTGACCGAGATCCAGCATTGGTCGTTGAAGGTGCTGGGATCGACAGAGCGGGTCTGGGGCCAGATCTTCAAGGAAGCGGGCCAGACCTATCAGCCGACCATCCTGTCCTTCTATGCGCAGAGCGGCACGTCGGGCTGTGGCGCGGCGCAGAGCGCGATGGGGCCTTTTTACTGCCCCAACGACCAGAAGGTCTATCTCGACACCGATTTCTTCACCGAATTGCGCGACCGCTTCGGCGCGCCGGGCGATTTCGCCCAGGCCTATGTGATCGCGCATGAGGTGGGCCATCATGTCCAGGATCTGGAAGGCACGCTGGGCCAGGTGAACCAGCAGCAGCGCCGCGTCAGCGAGGCACAGGGCAATGCGTTGCAGGTGAAGGTGGAGCTGCAGGCCGATTGTTATGCCGGTGTCTGGGCCAAGCGCACGGGCCTGATGGAAGCGGGCGACCTGGAAGAGGGCATGAAGGCGGCGCAGTCGATCGGCGACGATACGCTGCAGAAGTCGGCCGGGCGGCGGCCCGTGCCCGAAAGCTTCACCCATGGCACCAGCGAGCAGCGCATGAGCTGGCTGCGCAAGGGGCTGGACAGTGGCGATCCGGCCCAGTGCGATACGTTCAAGGGGGCGCTGTAGGCGCGATCAATGTTCGGCGTTGGGGGAACCTGGCGGCGGCAAATCTGATGACCCCGGACTGACGGACGCGGTCGCGTCCAGCGGCGGCATGATGCTGGGCTGGCCGGCATCGGCCATGGGCTCACCCGAAGCCGGGACGGCAAAGTCCTGCGGCGCACTGGGGGCGACGGGCGGAGGCGGCGGCGCGACCGGCGTGGCGACCGGTTGAGCTTCGCTAGGCTGGGAAACCGGCTGGTGATGCGGCGCGAAATTCTGCAGCGCCAGGACGATCATCGGTGCGACCACCAGCGTGCCGCCGGCAAAGACCTTGTACATCATCGATTGACCCGCATTCCCGCCTGAAAATGGAAAGAGATTCGGGCCTTAGCGGGAAGACATGAAAAAATGTCTGCGCTTTATTGGTTAATGCTGATCAAGCTTTGCCAGCAGGGCCAGCATGTCGTCCGGCAGAGTGTCGCGCTGCGTGGAGAAGCTGGACCGCAGCGCCTTGCCCACGCCCTCATAGGGCAGGGGCAGGGCGACGTTGACGACGCGGGCGCCGCCGCTGTCCTGTCCCGGTGCCGATCGGCCAAGAGGTTTGCGCTGCATTTCCATGAGAGACGGAACGGCCATCTAAGCCAAAAGTTTCTGGATTTCGTCGCATTCGGACGCGATATCGCCGTCAACAAGGAGACGGAAGCGTGACGGACTGGATCGACCTGGAGGCGCGGATACGCGCGCATTCGCCTTTTCTGGCGCGGCAGATGGACCGCTATCCGGCCGTCGTCGCGCTGCTGGCGGCGGGCGATTTCGACGCGGCGATGGCGGCGGCGCAGGCGCAGGGCGTGCCGGAGGACGGCGTGGCCAAATCGCTGCGGCGGCGGCGCGGGGCGATCGCGCTGGTGACGGCGGCAGCAGACCTGGCCGGGGCCTGGGACATGGACCGGGTGACGCGCACCCTGTCCGACTTTGCCGACCAGGCGCTGGAGGAGGCGCTGGCGGCGACCTTCGCCGAACGCTATCCCGATGCCGTGCCACAGGGGTTCGTCGTGCTGGCGCTGGGCAAGCATGGCAGCCGGGAACTCAATTATTCGTCCGATATCGACCCGATCCTGCTCTATGATCCCACCACCCTGCCACATGGCGAGCGGGAGGATGTGGCCGACGCGGCGGTACGGATCGGTCGGCGGGTCAGCGAGATACTGAACGCGCGTGATGGCGACGGCTATGTCTTCCGCGTCGACCTGCGGCTGCGGCCGTCCCCGGAAGCCACGCCGATCGCGCTGCCGGTGGAGGCGGCGATCGGCTATTATGAATCGACCGCGATGGGATGGGAGCAGGCCGCCTTCATTCGCGCCCGGCCGGCGGCGGGCGACATGGCGCTGGGCGATTATTTTCTGCGCCAGATCCGCCCTTTCGTGTGGCGACGCAGCCTGGACTTCGGTGCGATCGACGCGATCACCGACATCAGCCGGCGCATCCGCGACCATTATGCGCAGGGGCAGGCGTTCGGGCCGGGCTATGACCTGAAGCGCGGGCGCGGCGGCATTCGCGAGGTGGAGTTTTTCGCGCAGGTCCATCAGCTGATCCATGGCGGGCGCGACCCTAGTTTGCGGTCGGGCCATACGCGCACGGCGCTGCGGGCGCTGGCGGCGGCGGGCGTGATCGAGGCGGAGGTGGCCGCGCGGCTGGACGAGGCCTATGTCCTGTTCCGCACGATCGAGCATCGCTTGCAGATGGTCGAGGATCGCCAGACCCATGAACTGCCCAAGAATCCGGACTCGCTGGATAATGTCGCGCGCTTGCACGGCCTGACGGACGGGGCGGCGCTGCTCGACCTGCTGCGGCCCCATGTCGAATGGGTCGGCGCCAATTATGACCGGCTGACCGCCGCGCCCGACGATGGCAGCCTGTCGCATGACGAGGACAGGCTGAAGGCGCAGCTCAAGGAGATGGGCTTTGCCGATGCCGACTGGGCGGCGGCGCGGGTCGCCCATTGGCGCGACGGCACGATCCGCTCGCTGCGGAGCGGCGCATCGCGCGAGGCGCTGGAGCGGCTGTTGCCGGTGCTGATGCCGGCGCTTGCCACCGCGCCCGATCCGGGCCGGGCGCTCAACCGGCTGGACGACATGATCGGCCGGCTGCCGAGCGCGATCAATTTCTTCAAGCTGCTGGGTGCGCGACCGGGGCTGGTCGAACTGCTGGCGGAGATATTGAGCCATGCGCCGGCGCTGGCCGATGTGCTGAGCCGCCGGGTCGAACTGCTCGAAGGGCTGATCGATGCGTCGGCCTTCGACCCGGTGCCGCCGGTCGATGTCCTGGCACAGCAATTTTCCGCGCTGGAGGCGGGCGAGGATTATCAGGCCCTGCTCGACCGGGTGCGGCAGCGGGTGAATGATCGCCGCTTCGCGCTGGGCGTGCAGATCGTGCGCGGCGGCGATCCGCTGGAAGCCGGGCGCGGCTATGGCCGGGTTGCGGAAGCGGCGATCGAGGCGCTGGCGGGGGCCACCGTCGCCGAGTTCGAGAGCGCGCATGGCAAGGTGCCGGGCGGCGAGATGGTGATCCTGGCGCTGGGGCGGATGGGCGGCGGGGTGCTGACCCATGCGTCGGACCTGGACCTGGTCTATCTCTTCACCGGCGATTTCCTGACGGAATCGGATGGGGCGCGGCCGCTGGGCGCGACCCAATATTTCAACCGCCTTGGCCAGCGCATCACCAATGCGCTGTCGGTATCGACGGCGGCGGGGCCGCTTTATGAGGTGGATACGCGGCTGCGGCCGTCGGGCGCGCAGGGCCTGCTGGCGGTCAGCCTCGACAGTTTCGCCAAATATCAGCGCGAGGAAGCCTGGACCTGGGAGCATCTGGCGCTGACGCGGGCGCGGCCGGTGTTCGGATCGGCGCAGGCGCGTAGCGCGCTGGAGGCGATCCTGACCGAGACGCTGCAACGGCCGCGCGACTTCGACGAACTGGCGCGGCAGGCGGTGAAGATGCGCGGCGACATTGCCCGGCACAAGCCGCCGGCAAGCGAGCTGGACGTCAAGCTGGTGCCCGGCGGACTGGTCGACATCGAGTTCCTGATCCACATCAGCCAGTTCCATTATCGCCTGGGGTTCGACCCGGATCTGGGCGAGGCGCTGGCCGAGTTGGTGGCGGCCGGCCATCTGCCCGCCGAGCTGATCCCGGCGCAGGAGCTGATCACCCGCTTCCTGATCGTGTCGCGGCTGGTATCGCCCAAGTCGACCGAGCCGCCGGAGGCGACCCGGCCGCTGGTGGCGCGGGCCTGTGGCGCGGCCGATTGGGACGCGCTGCTTGAAAGCTATGCCAAGGCCCGGCAAAGCGTCGGCGACGCATGGCGCGCGCTGGCCGCGCCCTATCAGGAGGATCAAGATGCTTGAACAGGGAGCGATGCTGCCCGACGTGGCGCTGAAGGATGCGGATGGCGCGGACTTCAGCCTGGCGCGCTATCGCGGCAAGCCGGTGGTGGTCTATTTCTATCCCAAGGCGGATACGCCCGGCTGCACCAGCGAGGCGAAGGACTTCACCGAACTGGCGAACGAATTTGCAGCGCTGGGCGTGGCGGTGGTTGGCGTGTCGAAGGATAAGCCGGCAAAGCTGCAGAAGTTCGGCGACAAATATGGGCTGGCGGTGACGCTGGCGTCGGACGAGCCGGGCACGGCGTGCGAGGCGTTCGGCACCTGGGTCGAAAAGTCGCTCTATGGCCGCCAATATATGGGGATCGCGCGGGCGACCTTCCTGGCGGACGCGGACGGCAAGGTCGTGCGGGTCTGGCCCAAGGTGAAGGTCAAGGGCCATGCCGCCGAGGTGCTGGAGGCGGCGAAGGCGCTTTGACCCTGCCACCTGCGATTGATTCCGTGGGCGCGGGGTGTGCCCATGTGCTGACCATTGCCGACCCGACCGCCAAGCTGATGGCGGCGCGGGCGGTGGCGCGTAGCTGGCGACTGGGCCGGCTGGCGCATCGGTTCGACGTGGCGATGCCCGATCGGCCGGCCCGGCCCGATGCGCCCGAACTGCTGCCGCCGGGGCAAATGCCCAAGCGCAGCAAGATGGGCACGGATCGCGGGCGGATCGCGATGCTGCACGCGCTGGCGCATATCGAGTTTGTCGCGATCGACCTGGCGTTCGACCTGATCGGGCGGTTCGGCGGCGAATTTCCGGCAGGCTTTACCGATGAATGGATGCGGGTCGGCGCGGACGAGGCGATGCATTTCGCGCTGCTCGACCGGCGGCTGCGGCAACTGGGGAGCCATTATGGCGCGTTGCCCGCGCATGACGGGCTGTGGCAGGCGGCGAGCGAGACGGCGGGCGATGCGCTGGCGCGGCTGGCCGTGGTGCCGATGGTGCTGGAGGCGCGGGCGCTGGATATCACGCCGGCCACGATCGCGCGGTTCGAGGGGGTGGGCGACCATATATCCGCAAGGATGTTGCAGCGGATCATGACGGATGAGATTCGCCATGTGTCGGCCGGGACGACATGGTTCAACCAGGCGACGAACCGATTGGGGCTAGACCCCGTCAAACATTACCAAATCCTTGTGAAACGCCATTTTCGGGGGAGCGTTAAGCCACCGTTCAACGACTCGGCGCGTCGGCAGGCCGGTTTGACGCGGGATTTCTACGACGCGCTTGCAAGCTGAGCGGCGATTTGCAGTCTGCATCCAGCGGGGGCGATCTAGGTCGCCATTTTATTGAACATGGGGAACCCACGAGAGGCAAAAGCCTTCGCGGGCATAAGTCGGGGTCGGCATGTTGATTCTTCGTACTGTGAATGCGCTGGGTGCGCGTTGGTTCCAATCGGCCAGCAAGACGGCCAAGATTTTCGGGATGGTAGGCGTGATGTGCGCCGCAGCCCCGGCCAACGCCAAGGATGAAGATGATCCCTATGGCGACGCGTCGGAAATCAACACCAGCGCGCTCGGCCCGGCCGATGTCGGCTTCTCCAATATCTTCTCCAGCCTGCAGCGCATGGACGGCAACGCCAAGACCGCGGCCTATATCCCCTCGGGCCGCCCGGTCGAGAAGCTGTCGCTGACCTCGAACTTCGGCGTGCGTTCCGACCCGTTCAACCGCAGCGCCCGCATGCACAAGGGGATCGATATCCCCGGCCCGATCGGCACCCCGATCCACGCGACCGCAGACGGCATCATCAGCCGCGCCGGCTGGGCCAGCGGTTATGGTAACCTGGTCCAGATCTCGCACGGCAATGGCATGGAAACCCGCTACGGCCATATGTCCAAGCTGCTGGTTGCGCCCAACTCCTATGTCCATCGCGGCCAGGTGATCGGCCTGATGGGGTCGACCGGCCGTTCGACCGGCAGCCACCTCCATTATGAAGTCCGCGTCGATGGCGCGGCGATCAACCCGATCCCGTTCGTCGCCGGTCCCGATTATCTGATCGCGATGAACACCAAGCCGCCGGTCGCCATGGGCGGCCCGACCAAGGCGGACGAAAAGGCCGTCGACTGATCGACCGCTTTTGATCCCGACTTTTCCAAAGCCCCGGCGCCCATGGGTTGCCGGGGCTTTTGCTTGATCCTATCTAGGCGCCATGGCCGATATTGACCTCACCCCCTCCGCTGCTGCGCGCGTCGCGGCGATCGCCGCCAAGCAGGGCAAGCCCGCCATATTGCGGCTGGCCGTGGAAGGCGGCGGCTGTTCGGGCTTCCAATATCGCTTTGGCCTGGCCGAGCAGGTGGAGGCCGAGGATCTGGCGGTGGAGCGCGATGGCGTGACGCTGGTCGTGGACGATGTCAGTCTGGACCTGGTGCGCGGCTCTGCGGTCGATTTCGTGTCAGACCTGGGCGGCGCGGCGTTCAAGGTGACCAATCCCAACGCGACCGCCGGTTGCGGCTGCGGCACCAGCTTCTCGGTCTGATCGGCGCATTGGCTTGTAGACGCAGCCCACTTCTCTAAAGGGAAGTGGACAGCGAACGAGACAGGTCCATTATGCGTATCGCCACCTTCAACATCAACGGCATCAAGGCGCGGCTGCCGCGCCTGCTGGAATGGCTGGACGAGACCCGGCCTGATATTGCCTGCCTGCAGGAAATCAAGACGTCCGACGAGACCTTCCCGGTCAAGGATATCGAGGATGCCGGCTATGGCGTGATCTGGCACGGGCAGAAGGGCTTTAACGGCGTGGCCATCCTGGCGCGCGGCGACCAGCCGGTGGAAGTGCGCCGCGGCCTGGAGGGCGAGCCCGAGGACGAGCAGAGCCGCTATCTGGAAGCCGATGTGAAGGGGGTGCGGGTCGCCAGCATCTACCTGCCCAACGGCAATCCCCAGCCGGGGCCGAAATTCGATTACAAGCTGCGCTGGATGAAGCGGCTGCGGGAGCGGGCGGCGGAAATCTGGGCGGAGGAAGTGCCCGCCATCCTGGCCGGCGACTATAATGTCATCCCGCGCGACGTGGACATCTATTCGCCCAAGGCGATGGCGGACGATGCGCTGATGCAGCCCGAAAGCCGGGAGGCCTATCGCCGGCTGCTGGGCGACGGCTGGACCGATTCGATCCTGACCCGCCATCCGGCCGGGGGCGTGTGGACCTATTGGGACTATCAGGCCGGCGCCTGGCCGCGCGACGCGGGCTTCCGCATCGACCATCTGCTGCTGAGCCCGGCGGCCGCCGACCGGCTGGTCGATGCCCAGGTCGACAAGGCGTTTCGTGGCCGGGAAAAGGCGAGCGACCATGCGCCGACCTGGGTCGAACTGCGCGATATCTGAATTTAATCCGGATATTATTGACTCTATTATATCCGGGTAATAAAATCCGTGTCGAAGGAGATTCGGCATGGATCGCACATTGACGGCCTTTTCGGGCGACTATTGGATCGCGACCGGCGACGAGGATGAGGTGCGCGCGGCGCTGCGTGCGATGGGGGACGACGCGCAGAATATCCTGCTGTTCGACGATCGCACCGGACGGCAGGTGGATATCGACCTGCAGGCCGATGCGGCACCGCGGGGGCGGGGGCGACCCAAGATGGGGGTGCAGGCGCGCGAGATCACCCTGCTGCCGCGCCATTGGGACTGGCTGGCGGCGCAGCCGCGCGGCGCCTCCGCCACGTTGCGGCAACTGGTGGAGGATGCGATGAAGGCGGGCGCGGACAGGCCGTCGCCCCGCGCGGCGATGGACGCGGCCTATCATTTCCTGACCGCGATGGCGGGCGACCGGCCCGGCTATGAAGCGGCGATCCGTGCGCTTTATGCCAGGGACAGGGCGGCGTTCGACGCGGCGGCGGAAGGCTGGCCCGGCGCGATCCGGGCGCATGGTCTGGCGCTGGCGGAGCCGGCCTTTTCCGCCTAGCCTGCGCATCGCAATGATCGGAGAGGCTGGATGGCGGACGATTTCCTTCGGGGCATAGTGCATGAGGCGGCCGACGACATGCAGGCGGCGATCCGGGCCGATGCCGGCATCTTCGCGCTGTGGCAGGGGCTGACGCCGCTTGGCCGCAACGAGTTCATCTGCTGGGTCGAGGATGCCAAGCAGGCCGCGACCCGCGCGCGACGCATTGCACGCACTGTCGAGGAGTTGCAGGAGGGCAAGAAGCGGCCCTGCTGCTGGGCCGGCTGCATCCACCGCACCGACAAGGCGCCAAGCCGCTGGCAGCAGGCGGTGCTGATCGAGGGGAGGGGGAAGCGGCGCTAGGCCGGCGTGGACAGATTCGACGCTCGCCGACGGGCCGGGATGGGTGGTTTCCCGCCTTTCCCCTCCCGTAAACGGGAGGGGCAGCGAGACTTGCGCGCGCAGCGCGCTAGTCGCAGCGGGGTGGGCTTTCGCGACGTCCAGCCCACCCCCTAACCCCCTCCCGCCTGCGGGAGGGGGAACAGGTCCACTTCTGATCGTGTCGCGCCGGACAGTTTTTCCGGCCATAAGCGGACAGGCCGCTGCGGGGAGCGCTTTGTGCGATCGGCTCTGTGGACAGCGATCGAGGGTGGTTAGCTGCCGTTCGCTTTTAATGCCGCTATGCGATCTTGCATCCAGTCACGTTTGAACGTCGCGTAATTCGCGTCCCTTTGCCGAATGTCCGCGTCGTCTGCCCAATGGCTCAATTGCTGCCAAGCATCCTTCTCGACAGGACCAAGGGTCAACGGGTTCGGCACCGCGGCGTCAAGTTCTTCGTGTTCGATATCGCCGCCGTCAACGACACGCTGAAGCGCTTCTAGTAGGAAGGAACGAATGGTAGTCATTGGGCAAACATATGGCGATATGAAGCGACCGCAAGTGGTTGAAGCCTGCCAATCTCTACGGGCGTCATCCTGACGAAAATCAGGATCCATTCTGCGCTAGGTCAGATAGGGAGCGCTGAATGGATCCCGCATCGAATGCAGGATGACGGTGGGTTTGGCGGACGATCTTTGGCTTTACCAGAGTACGCCGTCGACCGGCTGGACCGGCGGAGGCCCTTCGCGGCCGAGGGTGTCGCACATGTCCGCTTCGATCGTGGTGGTGATGCTGTCGAGCGGGAGGTCGTGGACGTCGTTGCCGAACGGATCGACCAGGTCGTCGCCGATCTGCAGCACGGCAAGATACATGAAGCCCGCGACCGCCGATCCGACCGGGGTGGCGATGCCCAGCGTTTCGACCAGGCCGATCGGCAGCAGGATGCAGAAGAGCCGGGTAAAGAATTTGGGGAAGCTACGATATTGGGCGGGCAGCGGCGTGTTCTTGATCCGCTCCATGCCGCCCTGCGCGTTCGACATGTCGACCAGCAGCCGTTCGATCTGGGTCTGCTGGATGCTGTCGATCCAGCCATCCGCGCGCGCCTGTTCGACCCGGCGACCCGATCCGTCGAGCAGGCCGTTGGCGGGGTTACGGCGGCCCAGTTCCGGAATCTCCTCCGGAATCTCCGGGCCGGCGAGCACGCGGCGCACATCGGGCGCCGGATCGATCCGGCGGAGCTGGCAGCGCAGCGCTTGGACATAGGCGATATGGCGTTCGACCAGGGTCTGACGCAGGTCCGCCGTTTCGGCCCGGTCGGGGATGAAGTTCATCACCGCGCGTGCCCAGCTGCGCGAGACATTGACCATCGCACCCCACAGGATGCGGCCTTCCCACCAGCGCTGATAGGCGGAGTTGACGCGGAAGCCGAGTACCAGGGCGAGGGCGGTGCCGAAGATGGTGAGCGGCAGGGCCGGCGCCTTGAAGGGCGAGATGAAGTAGAAGATGGTGACCGCCAGATCCCAGAAGAACAGCGCGATCAGCGCGCGCCACGCGGTCTGGAAACTCTGGCGGATACGTGGAGCACGTCCGACGATCATAGGGGGAGCGGTTCTCTACAGGATCAGGCGATGTCCGTGCCGTCGGCTTCATCCAGTTTTAGCCAGGCATGGCGCAGCGCCATGCCGCCGATGATGCCGACCGCCTTCAGGATCGTCGCATAGATGGTGGGGGTGCTGTCGCTGATCGCCAGCCAGGCGCAGGCGAAGCAGAGCGCCATGGCGGCATAGATGGGCAGCGCCTCGATATCGTTCCAGGCAAGACGCTGATTGGTCTTGGGCGTGGGCGCGGCGCGCGTTGCGGCGAGCGTGCGGATCATGGCGGTCCTTTCCGAAATGGAGCCGACGGGCGGCCTTTGTTGGAAAAATGATGCGACGCACAAGCGAGGGTCAACGTGGTCCACGCCATGCAAGCCAGCCTTGCGGTAGCGGTAACGCCAGCAAAATTCCGTCGCATTTCCGTGCCGTTTGGGAGACGTGGCAATGTTTTCACACGGAACTGCAACCTTGCGCCTATTGCAATGCAGCGTAACGCGCATAGCTTTTTGCGCATGGCCGATCGCTATGCTGAAATCCTGTCCTTCGTGAAAATTGCCGAATCGGGCAGCCTGTCCGAAGCGGCCAAACGACTGGACCTGTCGCTTGCCGCGACCAGTCGCCGCCTGTCGCAACTGGAGTCGCGGCTGGGGGTGATGCTGGTGCGCCGCAACAGCCGGCACATGACGCTGACCCAGGAAGGGCAGATCTTCTACGAGAAGGCGGGGCAGGCGCTGTCCGACATCGACCAGGCGGAAAATGTCGTGATGCGCAACGCCACCGAACCGGTCGGGGCGCTGCGCGTGGTGACGACGCTGCATTCGGGCCGCAGCCGGCTGGCGCCATTGTTCCAGCATTATGCGACGCTGCACCCGGAGGTGGCGGTGCATCTGGAGGCGGCGGGGCAGGCGGCCAATATCGTCGAGACCGGCCATGACATCGCCATCTGTTTCGATCCGCCGCCCGACTGCGGCCTGATCATGAAGCGGCTGGCCGACAATCCGCGCATGCTCTGCGCCTCGCCCGAATATCTCAGCCGACGCGGCGTGCCGCGCACGATCGAGGATCTGGCCAGCCATGACCGGATCGTCATTGGCGGCGGGCAGGATATGTGGCGCGCGATCGACATGGATATGGGGCGGGACAACAGCCGGGCGAGCCGGGTGCTGAGCACCAATGATGGTGAACTGGCGCGGATGTGGGCGCTCAATGGCGCCGGTATTGTCATCAAGTCGCTATGGGCGGTGTCGGACGATCTGGAAGAGGGGCGGTTGCAGACGGTGCTGCCCGCCGTCGCGCTGCCGGAATCGCCGATCGTTGCCCTCTATCTGCCGGCGCAGGGGGACAGTGCCAAGGTGCGCAGTTGCCTCGACTTCCTAGCGCGCCATCTGAAGCCGGCCGAGGCAACCCCGGCCGCCGCCTGATGGCGCGCTGACTGGATTACAGCGTCTTTTCGTAGACCTGATAGATTTTGTTGACCCTGGATTCGATGGCGTCGGCGATCGCGTTCATGCCCTGATTATCGTCCAGCACCCAGCCGATCTCGCCCCGCGTCGCGCTGTAATGGGCCAGGGCGTTGCGGCGGATATATTCGATCATCATGAAGGCGAGCTGGCTGGCCATGCGAGTGGATTGCAGCCGCTGGACCACGCCCATCAGCGGCACGCGCATGGTGCGGACCTGCGGCTTGCGCAGCCAGCGCAGCAACTTGATCCAGCCGAACGGGAAGAGCGAACCGTTGAGCGGCTTCAACGCCTCGTTGAGGTCGGGCAGGGTCATCATGAAGGCGACCGGTTCGCCTTCCAGCTCCGCGATCATGATCAGATCCTCGAACACCAGCGGCTTCAATTTCTTGCCGGTGAAGGCGACTTCGGCGTCGGTGATCGGTACGAAGCCCCAATTCTTGCCCCAGGCGTCATTGAGGATGCCCAGGATGATCGCGGCTTCCTGATCGAATTTCGACTTGTCGACCTTACGGATGGTGATGCGCGCGCTCTTTTCGCCGGAGGCGACGATGCGCTCGATCAGCGGCGGGAAATTCTTGGTGATGTCCAGCTCATAGGTCTTGAGCTGCTTGACCGGCTGATAGCCGGCGCCTTCGACCATCGGTTGATAGGCGGCGCTGTTATGGCCCATCATCACCGTCGGCGGATGGTCATGGCCCTGGATCAGCAGGCCAGGTTCTTCCCAGATCGACAGCGAGATCGGGCCGAGCACGCGGGTCATGCCCTTGGCCTTGAGCCAGCCTTCGGCCGCGGTGATCAGGGCGGCGCCGGTTTCGGCATCTTCCGCCTCGAACAGGCCGAAATTGCCGGTGCCCGGACCCATGCCCTGTTCGACCGGCTGGGCCAGCGCCAGCTTGTCGAAATGCGCGGAAATGCGGCCGACCACCTTGTTCCCGCGCCTGGCGAGGAAATATTGGGCCTCGGCATGGTCGAAGAAGGGATTCTTGCCCGGCGTCAGCAGGCCGTAGACTTCGGACTTGAGCGGCGGCACCCAATTGGGATCATTGGCGTAGAGCCGCCAGGGCAGGTCGACAAAGGCCTTGAGATCGGCCTTGGAGGAAACGGGGGTGATGAGGAGATCGGTAGATGCCACGGCGCAGGCCCTTGAAGAAATGTGTCGAGCAGTTCGGCGCTTGTTTGCGGAATGTCAATCTCGGGCCGGGGCAGGAGCGCTAAGAGTCGGTCTGGAAATGCGCGTCTTGCGCATCTGTACCGGCCCACACCCTCACCCGGCCACCCAGACATGGTAGCCTGATGGGAGGTCGGGTGGGGGTGTGGGCCGGTGCGGCGCTTGAAAATGCGCTCTTTCGCGCATTTTCAAACAGCCCAAGCCGGGGTGAATATGTCACGTTGCTGCCACGATTGCAGCGCATTTGGAGTGTAGGGAAGGCAGCATGACTGTGCATGATCCCATTTTGGCCGCCGCGTCGCGTACGCGGTCGGCTATACCCGACGATACGAAGATGCTGCGCGCTGCCGCGGATCTGACGCGCACCCTGTCGACCGCGAACCCGGCCATCTACTGGCCGGACATGCTGGCGTCGGCGCTGATCGGCTATGGCGCGCTGGCCGGCGCGATTCTGGCCCAGAATGTGGCGATCGCGATCGGCTGCGCCCTGTTGTCGATGATGGCGCTCTATCGCGCGGCCAGCTTCATCCATGAGCTGACCCATATCCGCAAGGGCGCGCTGCCCGGCTTCCGCTTCGGCTGGAATCTGCTGGTCGGCATTCCGCTGATGATCCCGTCCTTCCTGTATGAAGGCGTGCATACCCAGCATCATGCCCGCACCCGTTATGGCACGGCGGAAGACCCGGAATATCTGCCGCTGGCGCTGATGAAGCCCTGGTCACTGCCCTTGTTCATCGTCGTCGCCGCGCTGGCGCCGGTTGGCCTGATCCTGCGCTTTGGCGTGCTGACGCCGCTCAGCCTCCTCATCCCGCCGCTGCGGCGCAAGGTGGTGGCGGAGTTTTCGGCGCTGTCGATCAATCCCGCCTATCGCCGCCGTGCGCCCGAGGGCGAGTTTGCCCGCATGTGGCATTGGCAGGAAGCGGGCGCCTGCCTGTTCGCGCTGGCGCTGGTCGGCAGCGTGTTCGCCTTCGGCTGGAAGCCCTTACTGGTCTATATGGCGATCCATTCGGCGATGACCGTCATCAACCAGTTGCGCACCCTGGTCGCCCATCTGTGGGAGAATGAGGGCGAGGCGATGACCGTGACGGCGCAATATCTGGATTCGGTCAATGTGCCGCCGCCCGGCACGCTGCCCGAACTGTGGGCGCCGGTCGGCCTGCGCTATCATGCGTTGCATCATCTGCTGCCGAGCGTGCCCTATCATAATCTGGCGGCCGCGCATCGGCAACTGATGGCGACGCTCGACATCGACTCGCCCTATCGCCAGGGCAATTATACCGGCATGTTCCCGCTGGTCGCCAAGATCGCCCGGAGCACGATGCACGCGCGCTGATCGCGGTGAATCGGGACAGGAAAGAAGGCCGGTGGAAATACTGGCCTTTTTTTGTGAGCGGATGAGGGAGACGGTTTGCAAGGCGACCGTGGGGCGACGCTTTTGCGGCGATCAGGTGGTCGCGATCCAACCGGCAAAGCGGAGGGCCTGGCTTCCAGAACAGGGAATGTCCGAGCAGGAAAACTGCGCACCGGGGATGGCGGGAAGCGACCAGAAGCAGACATTCCTCCCCGGCACGGGGAGGTGGCAGGCGCGGAGCGCCTGACGGAGGGGCAGGAGCCTATTAGTGCTGAGCTATTGGGCCTGTGCCCCTCCACCACTCGCTGCGCGAGTGGTCCCCCTCCCCGTACCGGGGAGGAATGTCTTGTTCCCACCCAACTCCACCACCCCAGCGAAGGCTGGGGACTCAGGCGGTGGTCGAGGGAGGGCGGGCGTCTCGCTATTCGTTGACGTGGCGTTCGCCTGCCTGAGATGCCAGCCTTCGCTGGCATGACGGGATTTGCCAGCCCTTAACCACGCCTATTCCTCGGTTCTGAACAGCACCGTCTCGCCGAGCAGCAGGAAGAGGAGGAAGGGCGCCCAGGCGGCGAGAATGGGGGGGTAGGCGCCCAGATTGCCCATGGCGAGCGAGAAATTGTCGGCGACGAAATAGGCGAAGCCCAGCGCCATGCCCATCACCGCGCGCAGGAAGAGCTGGCCCGAGCGGGCGAGGCCGAAGGCGGCGACGGAGCCGAGGATCGGCATCAGCACGGCCGAGAGCGGCCCGGACAGCTTGTGCCACAGGCTGCCTTCCAGTTCCGCGGTCGGTCGCCCGGCATCGTGCAGGTCGCCGATCGCCGCCTGCAACTCGCTGAAGGTCAGGGCGTCGGGATCGACCTTGGCCAGGGTGAACTGGTCGGGACGGATGTCGCTGCCGAAGCGCACGGTGCCGACATTCTGGAGCGTGCCGCGGGCGACGTCGAACTGGCGCGCGCCTTCCAGCACCCAGCTCTTGCTGGCGGCGTCATAATGGCCCTTGGGCGCGGTGATGATGGTGGTGAGGCTGTTGTTGATGCGGTTGAAGATCTCGACCTTGCGCAGCTGCACGTCCTGGCCATGGCCCGCGACGATTGCCGCGGTGACGAGATTATTGCCGTCGCGCACCCAGGGATTGGTCTTGATGCCGCTGTCCGCGGGCACGGGGCCGAAGTCGACCGCCTGCCAGGCGCTGAGCATCGCGGTCGAGCGGGCGACGATCCGTTCGTTGAAGGCGTAGCTGAGGACCGAGACGCCGAGTGCGGCGGCGATCAGCGGGGCGAGGATCTGCTGGGCGGAGAGGCCCGCCGCCTTCATCGCGATGATTTCGCTATTCTGGTTGAGCGTCGCCAGCATGATGAGGGTGCCGAGCAGCACCGAGAAGGGCAGGAAGCGGGCCACGATCTGGGGCGCGCGCAGGCCGACATAATGCCAGAGCTGTGCATCGCCATTGCCCGGATAGGCGAGGATGTCGCCCGAATTGCCGAGCAGGTCGAGCATCTGCAGCACGACCACCAGCATCGCCAGCACGGCGAGCGTGCGGGTCAGGAACAGCCGTACCATGTACCAGCTGATCTGGCGCGAGGGGAAGAAATCGAACTGCATGGGGTCAGGCTGCTCCTTGCGCCGGCTCGCCGCGCCTCGTCACGAAGCGCAGCAGGCGGCCGATCTGCTTGCCGAGCTTGGCGAAGGCATATTCCAGCGCCGCGATCGGCTGTCCGCCGGGGCGGTGGGCGATGACATGATACATCCAGAAGATCAGCCCGGATGCCAGCAGGAACGGCCCCCATAGCGCGATGATCGGGTCGATCTTGCCCAGCGAGCCGATGCTTTCGCCATATTGGTTGATCTTGTGATAGGTGACGATGAAGACGATCGAGAGGAACACGCCGAGCGCCGAGGTCGAGCGCTTGGGCGGGATCGCGAAGGCGAGCGCGGCCATCGGCAGCAGCATCATCATCACCACTTCGACCATGCGGAAATGGAAGTTGGAGCGGACCTCGTTGCGCAGCTTGGTCGGCGTGGCGGGATCGCGCCCCATCGAGAAGAGTTCGGGCAGGGTCTTTTCCCGGTCGACGTCGCGGCCGCGGAAATTCTCGATCTGCGGCAGGTCGATCGGCAGATCGTGGCTGGAGAAGGAGAGGATGCGCGGCGTCTTGTACTTGGGTGCATCGTTCACCAGCACGCCGTCGCGCAGGCGGAAGATGATGGTGTCGGGATCGTCGGTGGCGAGGAAGGCGCCCTGGGCCGCCGTGACCGCGACCGACTGGCCATCCTTGCCGACGGCGCGGACGAAGATGCCGCGCAGGTTGCGTCCTTCGTCCAGGCTGCGTTCGATCCGCAGGGTCATGCGCTTGCCCAGGCTGGTGAACTCGCCGACCTTGATCGACGCGCCCAGCGCGCCCGAGCGCAGTTCGAAGCGCAATGCCTCATAGGCGTGGCGGGACAAGGGCTGGACCCAGCCGACAATGCCGAGGTTGAGCAGGGCGAGGGCGAAGGCGAACATGTAGGGGACGCGCAGCAGCCGGCCATAGGAGAGGCCGACGGCGCGCATCACGTCGAGTTCGGACGAGGTGGCAAGCTTGCGGAAGGCGAGCAGGATGCCGAGCATCAGCCCGATCGGAATGCCGAGCGAGAGATATTCGGGCAGCATGTTGGCGAGCATGCGCCACACGACGCTGACGGGGCCGCCTTCGGCCGCGACAAAATCGAACAGGCTCAACATCTTGTCGAGCACCAGCAGCATCGCGGCGATCACCAGCGTGCCAAGCAATGGCAGCGCGATCAGGCGGGCGAGATATCGGTCGATGGCAGTCAGCATTTCTCTATGTCGTCGTCCCATCACCATGTTTTGGCCGCAAACCCCGCCCATATGCGAGTCAGCTAATAAAAGAGTCGCGGGGCGAACAGGGGCTCGCCGTCCGATCACATCGGGCGGCTATAGCTTCCAGGAGTCTGATGGTCATGTTGAAAGTTGCAATGGGTCTGATGCCGGTGGCGGTTCTGTTGGCCGCAACGCCTGCCTTGGCCCATGGTCAGGAAATCACGAACGATCTGTCCCGTTGCGCCGCGTCGGCCAAGGGGCCGGCGGTGCTGGTCGATGTGCGCGGCTTTGCCGAGGCGACCGGCCGCGTGCGCATGCAGTCCTATCACGCCACCAAGGCGAGCTGGCTGACCAAGGGCGAATGGCTGAACCGGATCGACACCGTGGTCCGCCCGTCCGAAGGCGGCATGCGATTCTGCATGCCGATCCCGGAGCCGGGCAAATACGGCATCGCCGTGCGGCATGACCGGGACGGCAATGGCAAGACGGACATTTCGCGGGATGGCGGCGGCTTTTCGAACAATCCGTCGATCAACATCTTCAATCTGGGCAAGCCGTCGGTCGACAAGGCCGCCTTCTATGCTGGACCGGGCGTGACCCGGATCACCATCAACCTCAAATATATGTAAGGTCGTCATGGTTCGCGTCGCGCTCCTGTCCAATCCCAAGTCCACGGGCAACCGGCAGACCCTGCCGCGCGTGCGCAGTTTTTGTGCCAACAACCCGGACATCTTCCATTATGAGGTCGAGCATGTCGACCAGATCGGCCGCGCGCTGCAGACGATTGCGCGGGTCGATCCGGCCGTCATCGTCATCAATGGCGGCGACGGGACGGTGCAGGCGGCGCTGACCGAACTCTATCAGGGCGAGCATTTCTGCGGTCGGGTGCCGCCGATCGCGGTGCTGCCCAATGGCAAGACCAACCTGATCGCGCTGGACTTGGGCATCCATGGCGACCCGATCAAGGCGCTGGAGCGCATCGTCGAGATCGCCAAGTCGGGGCTGGGCGACCATGTCGTGCAGCGCGAGCTGATCGCGCTGACCGACGGGCAGACGACCCGTCCGGTGCTGGGCATGTTCCTGGGCGGTGCGGGCCTGGCCGACTATATCCTCTATTGCCGGGACAAGATCTATCCGCTGGGCCTGTCCAACGGGTTCAGCCATTTCCTGACCGCGCTCGCCGTGCTGGCGTCGCTGGTTTTCGGCATTCGTGCCCGATTCCTGCCACAATCCAGCCACCCGGTCAGCATCTCGCTGATGCGCGAGGGGCAGCTGGCGGGGCGCTTTTCGGTCTTGATCGTGACCACGCTGGAGCGGCTGCTGCTGGGCGTCGATCCGGGTGACAGCCGTCGCGGCAACATGAAGCTGATGGCGGTCGACCAGAGCGTGTCGGCGCTGTTGCGCCTGGTGTGGGCCAGCGTCTTCCGCCGGATGGGCAAGCAGCAGATGCAGGGCATCCATCTGGAGCAGGGCGACACGATCCGCATCGAGGGTGCGCAGAGCAGCGTCATCCTGGACGGCGAAATCTTCCGCGCGTCGGAAGGCAAGCCGATACTGCTGCGCTCGACCGAACCGGTGCCCTTCCTGCGCCTGGCCGCCTGAGATCGGTCGAGCGGCGGGGGCTGTTTCGGCGCCCGCTGAATGGTCGAGATGGGTGGGGACAAGACATTCCTCCCCGGCACGGGGAGGGGGACCGCTCGCGTAGCGAGTGGTGGAGGGGCACAGGCCGGATAGCGCAGCGCAAGAGGCACCTGCCCCTCCGTCAGCGCTTCGCGCTGCCACCTCCCCGTTCCGGGGAGGAACGTCCGCTCCTGATCGTTTCACGACAATTTAGACTTGTCCTCGCCCCTAGTCGCGTGGCACCGCTACATCGACCGCGCCGGGGGCGATCTTTACCGTGACCGGGGTCTTTGCCAGCACTTCGCCGTCGATCGATATCTTTTGCGGCGGGTGGCAGGCGAGCTTGAACTGGCGGCCGTGAAATTCCTCCGTATGGGCATTGCGGTCGCGCAGCTTGAAGAATTTGGCATACCAGTCCCAGGCGAGGCGCGGCTTGGAGCGGCCGACGACGGCCTGGATCACGATCTCGCCGGTATCGACGGCAGCATGGTCCGACAGCTCCACCCCGCCATGATAGGGGCCGTTGAGGATGCGCACCTCGGTCGACCACAGGCGCCGTTCCTTGACGCCGTCGTCGATGGTCAGGCGGAAGGCGCGGAAGCCGACCGAGCATTTGACCGCCCAGAGCAGATAGCCGATGCGGCCGAGATAGCGTTTGAGCTTGTGCGGCACGGTTTGGCCGATCATCGGCGACAGGCCCAATGAAGCGGCGTTCACGAAATAGTCGCGATCGATCATGCCGAGGTCCACGCGGCGGCGCTGGCCGGTGGCGATGGCGCGGACCGCGCCATCGAGGTCGAGCGGCAGGCCCAATGTGCGGGCGAAGCTGTTGGCGGTGCCGAGCGGTAGCACGCCGAAGACGCAATCCTTGCCGACCAATTCGTCGACCGTGCCCGACATGGAGCCATCGCCGCCGCCGACGATGACCATCGGCGCGCCGCTCTCCACCGCCTGGCGGACGGTGGTGGCCATCTGTTCGGGGTCATCGACCGCATGGGCGGCGATCAGCTCGACGCCGGCGGCTTCGAGTTTTTCCCTTGCCTGATTGAAATTGTCCTGACCGCGTCGGCTATGGGCGTTGACGACGAGGATCGCCTGCTGGGGGAGCGTTTTCGTTTCCATGCCGCAATAACACCGCGCAACCAATTCGGGTCCATCGGAAACGAATAGCGATGGATTCGTTGGGGAGGCATGGCCCGTATCGCCCATCTGTCCGACATTCATTTCGGCGCGCATGATCCGCGCATCGTCGACGCCGCCACCGCCTGGCTGGAGGAGCGCAGGCCCGACCTGGTCGTCATCAGCGGCGACCTGACCCAGCGGGCGCGGGTGGAGCAGTTCAGGGCGGCGGCGGCCTGGCTCAATCGCCTGCGCGGGGCGGGGCTGAAGATATTGGTGATCCCCGGCAATCATGACGTGCCGCTGTTCGACGTGGTGCGGCGCTTCGCCCGGCCGCTGGCGCGCTACAAACGCTATATCAGCCGCGATCTCTGTCCCTTCTACGAGGATGACGAGGTCGCGATACTGGGCCTCAACACCGCCCGGTCGCTGACGATCAAGGACGGGCGGATCAACCATGACCAGATGGACCGGCTGCGCGAGAGTTTCGCGCAGGTCGCGCCGGCCAAGACCCGCATCCTTGTGACCCATCATCCGCTGTTCGCCATGCCGATCGGCCGGGGCGGGGAGTTGAGCGAGGCGGTGGGGCGGCATGAGGATGCGGTGCAGGCGGCGTGCGAGGCGGGGGTGCATGTCGCGCTGGCGGGGCATTTTCATCGTACCTATGCAGAGGCCGCGCAGAAGATGGTGGCGCATAGCGGCGGGGCGCTGGTGATCCAGGCGGGGACGGCGACATCGACCCGGCTGCGCAATGCCGAGCCGCAAAGCTTCAACTGGCTGCATGTCCGGCGTAACAATGCGATCGAACTGCAGGTGATCGTCTGGGACGGCAACGCCTTTCGCCGGGCCAGCCATGTCGACTATGTGCGGGAAGGCGAGGCATGGACGGGACGGGATGTGATCGATCCGCCAACGGTTGGCAGTCTGGCTGTGCTACAAGGGGCGGGCTGAGGCAGGAGTCTTCGATCGGTCGCAATTCTCCCTAAAAAACAATGATTCATGTTGCATCGGCGAAGCGATTGACCAAAGGCGATGGGCTTGCGGACCCAGGGAGTGTCAGTTGGTCGGATCATTGTCCCATCGGATTGTGGTGCTGTGCGGCATATTGTGCGTGGTTATGGTGCTGCTCGCCGGGCTGTTGCTCGACGGGTCGGCGCAGATGCGCGGCAGCCTGGGCTGGGTGACCCATTCCTCGCAGGTGCTCAAGACCGCGAACCGGACGCTGGGCCATCTGCAGGAAGCGGAGTCGGGACAGCGCGGCTATGTGCTGACCCGCAATCCCGAATTTGCCGAGACCGTCGCCGCCGAGATCGCCGCCGCCAAGCATGATGCGGCCGCGCTGGTCAGGCTGACGGCCGACAATCCGCCGCAGAATGAACGGGCGCAGCAGGTGCGTGCGCTGGTGACGGAACGGGCCGCGAGCCTGGAGAAGTCGGCGGCCATGACCCGCGCGGGCGACTTTGCCGGGGCGCAGGCATCGACCGCGACCGGGCGGGGCCGTTATCTGATGCTGATGGTCGAGGCGCGGGTCGGCGACCTGCTGGCCGAGGAGCGTTCGCTGTCGGTCGAGCGCATGGGCGCGGTGGAACGGCGGCTCAACTATATTCGCTGGCTGGTGCTGCTGGGCACGCCGCTGACGGTGGCGATCATCGTCATCATGGGCGTTGCGCTGATCCGCGGCATCCGCCGTCCGGTCGATGCGATGATGACGGTGATGGGCAAGCTGGGCGCGGGCGACCGCAGCGCGCGCATCGATGTCGAGATGCGGTCAAGCGAGTTCGAGCGGCTGGCCGGCGGCTATAATGAAATGGCGCGCGAACTGGAGGCGGCGGTTGCCGACCAGGTGGACAGCGAGGGGCGGCTGAAGATCGCCAACCAGGAACTGAGCGCCAATGCGCAGGTGCTGCGCGAACGGGGCGAGGTGATCGAACTGCTGGGCGGCATGGCCCACCGGATGCAGGCGGCCCGCACCGACGAGGAACTGGCGTCGATCATCCGGGTGTTCGTGCCGCGCGTGCTGCCCGATATTCCCGGCGCCCTCTATGCCCATAATAATTCCCGCAACCTGCTGGTGCCGATCGCGGCCTGGGGCGGGTTGGAGGTCGAGCAGGCGGGTTTTGCGCCCGACCAGTGCTGGGCGCTGCGGCGCGGGCAGAGCCATTATGTGACCGAGCAGGGATCGGACATCGTCTGTGCCCATGTCGGGGCCGAGGCGGACCATTATCATTGCGAGCCGCTGCTGGCCGGTGGCGAGGTGATCGGCGTGCTGTATCTGCGCGGCGTGGTGGGGGCCGAAAACCGGTTCCGCCTGACCGTGCTGACCGAGAATATCGCGTCGGCCCTGGTCAATCACCGCCTGCAGCGCGGCCTGCGCGAACAGACGATCCGCGATCCGCTGACCAGCTTGTTCAACCGCCGCTACATGGAAGAGACGCTGGCGCTGGAGATTGCGCGGGCGACGCGCACCGGCAGCCCGCTGAGCCTGGTGATGTGCGACGTCGACCATTTCAAGCGCTTCAACGACGAGTTCGGCCATGAGGCGGGCGACGCGGTGTTGCAGGCGGTCGCGACGGAAATGCGCAGCCGCTTCCGCGACGGCGACGTCGTTTGCCGCTTTGGCGGCGAGGAGTTCACCATCATCGCGCCGGGCACGTCGGCCGTGGTGCTGGCCGACCGGGTGGAGATCGTGCGCCAGGCGATCAGCGAGCTGATGGTCAACCAGGGTGGGCGCACGCTGGGGTCGACGACCATGTCCTTCGGCGTCGCCACTTGGGAAGAGAGCATGGAGCGCGACGGCTCGACGCTGATCAAGGCGGCCGATGCTGCGCTCTATCGCGCCAAGCGCGAGGGGCGGAACCGGGTGGTGCTGGACGCGCGGGCGGAAGCGCTATCAGCCTGATCTAGGTGGCCTGAAAGGGGCGGCGGAAATAGGAAAATCGCCGCTTAACTTCGCATATTTCCTGCACATTTCGACATTTTATGTCGATGGTTGGAAATTTCCTTACGTCGTCCCGCCTGCCTGAGTTGAGAAAGAGCCGGGCGCGATCATGGCAGTTCGGCGCGCTGTAGGACAGCGGGCCGTTTCATGCGGGCTGGAGGCTGTCGGCGATCGCGCGCAGATGGGTGAGCGCCGGATTGCGCGCGTCGGGGCGGACCATCAGCAACTGTTCGACCATCGGCGCGTCGATCAGCGGCACGAAGCGCACACTGGTCATGGCGAGGCGCCGCAGCGATTCCGGCACGATCGCGACGCCTAGCCCTTCGCCGACCAGGCTGACGATCGTCTGCTGCAACTGGGTTTCGAGCAATATGGCGGGTGGCGCGGCCAGCCAGCCCAGGATCGCGCGGCGCAGCGTGGGCGTCACATCCGCGGGCGAGAGGATGAAGCGTTCGCCGGCCAACTGGTCGGGGGTGAGGGCGCTGGCACTGGCCAGATGATGGTCCGACGGGACGACGGCGGCGAGCGGCTCACGATAGAGCGGGCTGGTGGCAAGGCCGCGCCGGGCGCCGGGATCGAAGCCGATGGCAGCGTCGAAGCGCCCCTCCATCACGCCGTCGGCGAGCATCATCGGCAGTGTTTCGCGCAGGTGCAGCGTCACGTCTGGATGGGCGGTGGCGAAGCGACGGGTGAGCAGGGGCACGCTGCTATAGGCGGCATGCATCATGAAGCCGATCGTCAGTTCGCCCAGATCCCCCGCCTGCCAGGCGCGGGCATCGCGACAGGCGCGGTCGAGCGCGGCGATGATCTGTCGCGCATCCTCCAGGAAGCGGGCGCCGGCCGGGGTCAGCACGGCGCGGCGCGAATGGCGCTCGATCAGGCGGACGCCCAAATCCTGTTCCAGTGCGGCCACCTGGCGGCTGAGCGGCGGCTGGGTGACATGCAGCCGTTCGGCCGCGCGGCCAAAATGCAGCGTTTCGGCGACGGCGACGAAATAGCGGAGCTGGCGAATATCAATCATACGGAAACAGTATCAATCATTCCATGCAATGGCATTGGTATGCATCGATCCGGCGGCGTAGGCGAGCGCTGTTTCCGCTGTCTCGAAAGTCCGTCCGATGTTGTCCGTGCTGCTGATCGTCCTGCCCATCTTCGCGCTGATCGGGGCGGGATGGATCGCCCGCAGGAGCGGCGTGCTGGGGCCGCATGCGACCGGCGAGATCAATCGCTTCGTGGTGTGGCTGGCGCTGCCGGCGCTGCTGTTCGATATTGTCGCCAAGGCGCGGTGGAGCGACATCTGGCAGCCCGGATTTGTCGCTGTCTTCGGCATTGGCGCGGGACTGACCTTTGGCGCGACGCTGCTGCTGCGGCGACGTAGGGGACGGCATCTGGCGGATGCGACGGTCGACGGACTGAACGCGGGCTATGCCAATACCGGTTTCATCGGTTTTCCGCTGGCGGCGACGATATTGGGGCCGGCATCGCTGGCGCCGACCCTGGTGGCGACGATCATTACCGTCTGCCTGCTGTTTGCGGTAGCGCTGATCCTGATCGAGATCGGCGTGCAGAGCGAGCGACGGCCGGGGCACATGATGGCCAAGGTCGCATGGTCGCTGGCGACCAATCCGCTGCTGGTCGCGCCGCTGGTCGGTGGGCTGTTCCTGGCCTTTGCCATTCCGCTGCCGGCGCCGCTGGACAAGTTCCTGTCGCTGCTGGGCGGCGCGGCATCGCCCTGTGCGCTGGTCGCGCTGGGCCTGTTCATCGCCGAGAAGCGGGAGGGCGCGCCGCCGGCGGCGGGAGCGGTTGGCTTTCTGGTGGGCATGAAGCTGCTGGTGCAGCCGCTGCTGACCGGGGCGCTGGCGCTGATCTTCCGCCTGCCGCCGGCGCTGGCGGCGACGGCGGTGCTGATGGCGGCGCTGCCGACCGGCACCGGTCCGTTCATGGTCGCCGAATTCTATGGCCGGGAAGCGGGTATCACCGCGCGGGTGGTGCTGCTCTCCACCATCGCCTCGCTGGCGACCATCACCTTCTATCTGAGCCTGCGCTGAGCATCAGGGCGACAGGGCGACAGGGCGTTGCGCTTTCGCGCGCAAGGACAGGCCGTTAACAAAATAAATACTCGTCTTTGCTCTGCTGACGGCGCAGGTTTTGCTGCTCCGATGGCGAATGAAGATGGGGGCCGGACTTGCGGCGACGGATCATTATCTTTTTGGCCCTGATGCTGGCGATATTGGCGATCGTCATTCCACTGGCACTGACCGTCCATTTTTCGCGCGAGCGGGCGATCGCCGCCGAGCGCGTGCATATGCAGGAATATGCCAACTGGACGCTGCTGCGCGCCGAGCAGGTGCTGACCGACGCCAAGGATGTGCTGGCGCAGGTCGGCGAGGGCGATTGTTCCGTCGGCCATATCGAGCGGATGCGCCAGTTGGCGATCGACAGCGGGGCGGTGGAGGAGGTGGGCCATTATGAGGGCGATCGGCTGGCCTGCACCGGTTGGGGCAAGGTGCCGGCGGATGTCGTCATCGGGCGCGGGACGCCTTCGGCGACGCTGGCGGGCGGTTATGCGCTGCATCTGCATGTGAAGCCGCGCATCAGCCATGCCCGCGAGGTAATGGTGCTGGGCTATCGCGACCATAATGTGCTGATCCTGCCGCAGCGGCTGGTCGATGTATTGTCCGACAGCCACATGATCCTGGGCATCGCGACGCGGCAGGGGACGCTGATCGCCATTACCGGGCGGGCCAATGACGGGCTGGTGGGACAATTGAGCCGGCAGGCGATGACCGGGATGGACGAGACGGACATCTATGCGTCGGTGCAGCGCGGCGACCTGACCGCCTTTGCCATTGCCGACCGCAGCGCCATCGATGCGAAGCTGGGCAGCGAGATGCGCCTGTTATTGCCGATCGGGCTGGTGGCGTCCGCGATCCTGATGCTGTTGATCCTGTGGGTGTCACGCCAGCGCCTGTCGCCGGAAAAGGAACTGAAGCTGGCCATCCGCAAGCGTGAGTTCCAGGTTCATTATCAGCCGCTGATCGAGCTTGCGACCGGCTATTGCGTGGGCGCCGAGGCGCTGGTGCGGTGGCGGCGGCCCGATGGCCGGTGGATAGCACCCGACCTGTTCATCCCGCTGGCCGAGCAGAGCGGGCTGATCCTGGACATTACCGACCATGTGATCGAGCAGGTGGTGGCGGACCTGCACGCCATGCTGCTGGCCGAGCAGCAGGTGCATGTGGCGATCAACATTTCCGCGCGCGACCTGGAAAGCGGCCGCTTCCTGGACGTGCTGGAACGCGAGATAGCCAAGGCCGGCATCGCGCCGGGCCAGATCTGGCTGGAGGTGACCGAGCGCAGCCTGATCAACCCGGACACGGCGCGCGCGACCATTGCCCGTGCGCGCGATGCCGGGCATCTGATGGCGATCGACGATTTCGGCACCGGCTATTCCAGCCTGTCGCTGCTGGAGACATTGCCGCTCGACGCGCTCAAGATCGACAAATGCTTCATCGACGCGATCGGCCGGGATGCGGCGGCCAGCGTGGTCACGCCCCATATCATCGGGATGGGGCGGGCGCTGAAGCTGAACCTGATCGCCGAAGGGGTGGAGACGCGCGAACAGGATGCCTATGTCCGCAAGGCCGGCGTCCAGTTCGCGCAGGGCTGGTATTATGCCAAGGCGCTGCCGGCAGACGAGTTCATGGCCTTCTATCGCGACTATAATCGCGGCAAGCGGTCCCGTTTCCTGAGCGTCGCGGCCTGAGGATCAGTCCTTGCCCTTCAAGGCGGCGGCCAGCGAGACGGTGGCGCTGCCGCGGCGGGCCGGGGCGGCCTGGCTGGCGTCCGGTTTCCAGCCGGACAGATAGATGAGCGCCATCTGTTCGGCGGTGCGACCGTCGGGATCGGCGGCGTTGGCGAAATGGGCGGCTGCGCGCATCAGCACATCGCGCGACAGGGCGGGCGGGCGGGTGGCGAGCGCATTGCCCGCGCCCATGCCGCGCAGATCATGCATCAGCCGGACGATGTCGCCGTAGCGGATATTGAGCGTCTCGCCATCAGCGACTGGCATGGCGAAGCCGGCGCGGCTCAGCAGATCGCCGGCCGAGCGGACATCGACCTGGGGATGGACATGCTGGCCGGGCCGGTCGCCTTCGGCCGCGAGCAGGGCGGATTTGAGGCGGGCCAGGCTGCCGGCGCCGGCAAAGGCGGCGAGCATCAGCCCGTCAGGCCGCAGCACACGGCGCATCAGGATCAGCGCGCCGGGCAGATCATTGACGCTGTCGAGCGTGCCGCAGGCGATGACCAGGTCGAAACTATTGTCGGCGAAGGGCAGCGCATCCTCGTCCGCCTGCACGCCGCCGGCCCGTTGCGCGGCGAGGAAGCCGGGATCGGCGCAGGCGACGCGCTTGCCCATGGCTTCGAGCGCAGCCTTCGCGCTGCCGTCCGGGCAGCCGACCAGCAACACTTCGGGCAGGTCGCGCTGCACATCAGCCAGCCGTTCGAGCAGTTCGTCCAGCATCGCGCGGTGGAGGAAGTCGTGATCGGCAAAGGCGCCGAGCATCCGGTCGCGGTGGCGGGCGCGCAGGGCACGGTCGAAAATGTCGGGGCGGGTTTCGGGGGCAGTCATGGCGGGCCTTGTGCATCGGGGACGAAGCGGGGACAAGGCAGATGATGTCGCTGGTCCCGCTTCTCAAGACCGTGATGCGTCCGGTCATGGATTATGCCCTTCCGCCCCGCTGCCCCGGCTGCGGCGCGATCGTTGGCGCGGACCATGGTTTCTGCCTCGATTGCTGGAGCGGAATGCGGTTTCTGGGGCCGCCTTGCTGCGCGCGCTGCGGCCTGCCGTTTGAGCATGAGATGGGCGAGGGCGCGGCCTGTGGCGCCTGCCTGGCCAATCCGCCGCCGTTCGACAGCGCGCGGGCGGTGCTGGCCTATGGCGATGTCGCGCGGACGGTGGCGCTGCGGTTGAAATATGGGCGGCGGATCGGCCTGGCCCGGCTGGTGGCGGGGCAGATGCTGCGCCATGTGCGGCCGGAGATGGAGGAGGCGCTGATCGTGCCGGTGCCGCTGCATCGCTGGCGACTATGGGGGCGGGGCTTCAACCAGGCGGCGCTGATCGCCGATCATCTGGGGCGGCTGACGGGGCTGGCGGTGGACAAGCATGGCTTGCGCCGGGTGAAGCGGACGCAGCCGCTGCGGGGGATGAACCCCAAGCAGCGGGAAAAAGCGGTGCGCGGCGCCTTTGCGTTGGCGCAGGGGCACGGGCTGGCGGGACGGGTGATATGGCTGGTCGACGATGTCCATACCAGCGGGGCGACGGCGGCGGCCTGCGCGAAGTTGCTGAAGGCCGGCGGCGCGCGCGAGGTGCATCTGCTGTGCTGGGCGCGGGCCCTGCCCAGAACCGGCGACGATTGACAAAGCGCGCATTCCCCCCAATTTCGGGGCAAAGGAGTTTTACCGAGATAATGGCAAAGGTCGAAATCTATACCAAGGACTGGTGCGGCTATTGCGCGCGGGCCAAGGCACTGCTGGAAGGCAAGGGTGTTGCCTTCGAGGAATATGATATCTCGCTGGGCGGTCCCAGGCGCGAGGAAATGCTGGAGCGGGCGCCCGGACGCACTACCGTGCCGCAGATCTTCATCGACGGCCAGCATATCGGCGGCAGCGACGACCTTGCTGCGCTGAACCGCGAGGGCAAGCTCGACCCGCTGCTGGGGCTGTAAGCCCGATGCGCGCCGCGATCTTCCAGATGACGACCGGGATCGACCCGGCCGCCAATGCCGCCGCGATTGAGGAGGCGGCGAAGCGCGCCAAGGGGGAGGGGGCGGACATGCTCTTCACCCCGGAAATGGCGGGCTATCTGGACCGTGATCGCAAGCGCGCGGCGGAAACGCTGCGCGGCGAGGCGGACGACATCGTGCTGGCGGCGGTGCGCGAGGCGGCGGCGCGCGAGGGGCTGTGGGTTCATATCGGATCGCTGCCGCTGAAAGATGCGCGCAGCGACGGGCGCTGGGCCAATCGCAGCTTCATGATCGACGATCAGGGCGAAATACGGGCGCGCTACGACAAGATCCATCTGTTCGACGTCGACCTGGCATCGGGCGAAAGCTGGCGCGAATCCTCGGTCTATGGGCCGGGGGAAAGCGTGGTGGCGGTCGATACGCCCTGGGCGCGGATGGGCTTTTCCATCTGCTACGACATGCGCTTTCCCGACCTCTATCGGGCGCTGACCAATGCGGGGGCGACCGTGTTGCTGGCGCCAGCGGCCTTCACCGTGCCCACGGGGCAGGCGCATTGGCATGTGCTGCTGCGCGCCCGCGCGATCGAGGCGGGCTGTTTCCTGATCGCCGCCGCACAGGCCGGCGAGCATCAGGACGGGCGCACCACCTATGGCCATAGCCTGGTGGTCGATCCATGGGGCGATGTGCTGCTGGACATGGGCGAGGGCGCGGGGCTGGCCCTTGCCGATCTTGACCTCAGCCGCGTAGAGGCGGTGCGCGGGCGGGTGCCCGCCATCGCCAATCGGCGCGTGATACCGCAGGATGTTGAGATCAGGTGATCGTTTTCGACCTTAAGTGCGAGGGCCAGGGCCATGTCTTCGAGGCCTGGTTCGGCTCCAGCGCAGACTATGCGGACCAGAAGGAACGGGGCCTGCTCGCCTGTCCGCTGTGCGGCGACACGCGTGTCGGCAAGGCGCTGATGGCGCCGGCGGTGGCGGCCAAGGGCAACCAGCGGCGCGAGATCGTCCAGCAGCAGCCGGCGGCCGAAGCGGAGACGGCACCGGTGGCGGCCGGGCCGGACGAGGCGAAGATGCGCGCGCTGGTCGAGGCGCTGGTGGACGCACAGAAGAAGGTGCTGGAAGGCTCCACCTGGGTCGGGCGCGGCTTTGCCGAGCAGGCGCGGGCCATGCATTATGGCGAGCAGGACAAGGGCAGCATCCATGGCGAGGTTGCCCCGGCCGAGGCCAAGGCGCTGGCCGAGGAAGGCATCAATGTCGCGCAACTGCCCTTTCCCGTGATTCCGCCCGAAGCGAAGAATTGACCGCGCGCGCCGCGCATAATAGAGCCGGCGCTGCGTGCATCCGTAGCTCAGCAGGATAGAGCATCAGATTCCTAATCTGAGGGCCATGGGTTCGAATCCCGTCGGATGCACCATTTTCCTGAAATTATAATGACTTGCGCGCTCATCGGTGGGGCGCGAGCGTGACATTTTGTTGCGCGTCATGCTGTTGCACGACGGTCACATGTTTCACGAAAATTTCAATGTGTGACAAGGATATTACAATATCGCTTGTCTTGCGTCCCAGTTGGGGCACCCTGTGCGCAGCGGCGCGGGAGAGGGCCCGCGTACGTCTTAACAGGGACCGAAGCTTCGTGAAAAAATATAGCTTTCTGACATTTACTGCCCTGGCGGGCAGTTTTGCCTTTGCAACGGGGGCCATGGCGCAGGGGAGCAGCGCCACGCCGCAGACGACCGAAGCCGATCGCAATCCGGAAGCGACCGGGGAGGTCGCGTCGTCGATCGTCGTGACCGGTTCGCGCATTCGTCGTCCGAATCTGGAAGCCAATGCGCCGATCACCACCATTTCGGGCGAGCAGTTCTTCGAGACGGGCCAGCTGTCGGTCGGTGATACGCTGAACGAGCTGCCGCAGCTGCGCAGCACCTTCAGCCAGCAGAACTCGACCCGCTTCCTGGGCACGCGCGGCCTCAACCTGCTCGACCTCTACGGCCTGGGCACGCAGCGCACGCTGGTGCTGGTCAATGGTCGCCGCCATGTCGGTTCCGACGTCCTGTCGAACGGCGTGTCGCCCGACACCAACACCTTCCCGACCGACCTGATCGAACGCGTCGACGTGATGACCGGTGGCGCATCGTCGGTCTATGGTTCGGACGCGATCGCCGGTGTGGTCAACTTCGTGCTGAAGCAGGACTATGAAGGCGTCCAGGTGCGCGGCCAGAATGGCGCGAGCAAATATGGCGACGCCGGCAACCGCTATGCTTCGATCCTGGCGGGCAAGAATTTCGCCGATGGCCGCGGCAATATCGCGATCAACGTCGAATATGCCCAGTCGGACGATTTCTACGGTTCCAACCGTCCGACCATGCGCCAGAACAATGCGTTCATCGTCGTCGACACCGATCCGGCCGGCACCGCCAACGGTTCGGACGGCGTGTTCGACCGCCAGTTCTTCCGCGACGTGCGTTCGGCCACCATCTCGCTGGGCGGCCAGACCGGCATCTTCCAGAGCGCCGGCAACGCGGCCTGCGGTCGTGATGCGGTAGGCGCGGCTTTCGTCTGCAACATGCTGTTCCAGCCCGACGGCACGCTGGTGCCGCAGACCGGTGAACGCATCGGTCTGGGCCCCAACGGCAATTATGTCGGCGGCAACGGCACGAGCAGCCGCGAAGGCAAGCTACTGGCGCTGAGCCCCAATCTGGAACGCATTTCGGTCAACCTGATGGGCCATTATGAGTTCAGCCCGTCCTTCGTGCCCTTCTGGGAAGCGAAATATGTCCGGGCCGATGCCTATGGCTCGCAGAGCGGTCCCTTCTTCTCGCAGGGCACGACGCTGGGCGATCCGGGCGGTCGCGAACGCATCCGTCTCGACAACCCGTTCCTGTCGGACCAGGCCCGCACGCTCCTGACCCAGCAGTTGCTGGCGACGACCGTCAACGCCAATACCGGCGCAGCCCTGACGGCGGCGCAGCTCGACGCGCAGCGCGCCGCGATCAACGCCGGCACGTTCCGGTTCAACCTGCGTCGCAACTGGGTCGACTTCGGCATTCGTGACGAAGCCATCCGTCGTGAAACCTATCGCGCTGTTGTCGGTGTCCGCGGCGACTTCAACGACGACTGGAACTATGAACTGTCCGTCAACTATGGCGAGCATCGCGAGAAGAATGTCGTCAAGGGCAATGTCAACGTCCAGCGCTACCTCCTGGGTATCGACACCACCCGCGACGCCGCCGGCAACATCGTCTGCCGTTCGAAGCTGAATCCGGCCGGCACGGTCGACTATGGCGCGGATGCGGCCATCCTGGCCGCCGACATTGCGGCATGCGTTCCGATCAATCCCTTCGGCCAGGGCTCGGTCTCGCAGGCTGCGCGCAACTATGTGCTGATGGACACGGTCGCGACCGGCAAGATCAAGCAGTTCGTGGCGTCCGGCTTCGTGGCGGGCGACACCAGCGCCTGGTTCGAACTGCCCGGCGGCCCGGTCGGCTTCTCGGTCGGTGGCGAATATCGCCGCGAGAAGGTTTATTATGACCTGGATGAGCTGACCCAGCAGGGCTACGCCTTCTACAACGCGATCCCGACCTTCCGCGCCCCGGCGTTCGAAGTGAAGGAACTGTACGGCGAAATCAGCGTGCCGATCCTGAAGGACGTTCCCTTCTTCAAGGAACTGACCGCCAATGCCTCGGGCCGCGTGTCCGACTATAAGGGCGCGACCGGCACCGTCTACACCTGGGGCACGGAACTGACCTGGACCCCGGTTCAGGACATCCGCTTCCGCGGCACCTACAACAAGGCGATCCGTGCGCCCAACGTGGTCGATCTCTATTCGGAGCAGAGCCAGAATTTTGCGCCTGCGCCGAACGATCCCTGCTCGCTGCGCAACATCGGCACCGGTTCCTCCTATCGCGAGGCCAATTGCCGTGCGGCCGGCGTGCCGACCAACTATGACTTCGTCTACACCTCGTCGATCGAGCTGATTTCGGGCGGCAACCCCAATCTGCGGGAAGAAACCTCGACCAGCTGGACCGTCGGTGGCGTTCTGCAGCCCCGCTGGATTCCGGGCCTGTCGCTGTCGGTCGACTATTTCAACATCAAGGTGGACGACGTCATCACCGCGCCGTCGGCCCAGCAGATCCTGAACGCCTGCTATGACGCACCCAATCTGGACAATCCGTTCTGCGGCCTGTTCACGCGTAACGGCGCGACCGAAGGTCCGTCGGGTGAAGCGGCCTATCAGGTGCTTCAGGGTTCGTTGCAGCAGACCACGCTCAACTATGCGAAGCTGACCGCGGAAGGCATCAACGCCGAACTCAACTATCGTCATGATTTCAGCTGGGGCTCGGCTGGTTTCAAGACGGTCTACACGCGCATGATCAAGCGGAACGAATATCTCAATCCGGCTGATCCGAGCTTCCGCAACCAGATCCTGGAAGAACTGGGCGATCCCAAGAACCAGGTCAACTTCAACGGCGACGTGAAGTTCGGCAAGCTGACGATCGGCTATCAGATGCGCTGGATCGACAAGATGTACCTCAACACCTATGAGGACTATAACTCGGTCAACGGGCTGCCGCCGCAGAATGCGGACTATGCCTCGCTCAAGAAATATCCCGACGTCTTCTATCACGACGCACGTATGGGCTATGACGTGACCGAAAAGTTCAACATCTATGTCGGTGTCGACAATATCGGCAACCGCGCACCGCCCTTCGGCCTGACCGGCGTGGGTGCGGGTTCGGGCATCTACGACGTCCGCGGCCGCTATGGCTATATCGGCGCCGTCGCCAAGTTCTGATCGCAGCGACATGCTGTAAGGGAGAGGGCCGGATTGACTTCCGGCCCTTTTCGTTTTCTGCTTGGCCATGACTTCCCCCATCGTTTCCCATGCCCGGCAACTGGCCGCATCCGGCCAAGTGGCGCAGGCTGTCGCCCGGCTGGAACAGGCATCGTTGCAGGGCGATGTCGATGCGCTCTTCTGCCTCGCCACCTGGCATCTGGCGGGCCATGGCGTGGTGCGCGATCTGGAACGGGCGAGGGGCCTGCTGCGCCGCGCGGTCGAGATCGGCCATGTCGATGCAGCGTTGATGGAAATCGCGCTGACCGCCAATGGCAGCGGCGGGCCGGTCGACTGGACGGAGGCGCTGGCCCGGTTGAAGATCGCGGCGCAGGGGGATCCGGTCGCGCAGCAGCAACTGGCGCTGATCGATCGCATGGCATTGGCCCCGGACGGTGCGCCTGTGGCCGTGCCCGAGGGCGAAGCGCTGGCCGGTGGCTGGGATGTCCGGCTGTTCCGCCAGTTCCTGACGGGCGATGAATGCCATCATGTCATCAGCGAAGGCCAGGCGCTGCTGGAACCGGCAATGGTGATCGATCCGCGCAGTGGCCGGCCCATGCCGCATCCGGTCCGCACGTCGGATGGCGGGATTTTCGGCCCGGCGCGCGAGGATCTGGTGATCCAGGCGATCAACCGGCGGATTGCGGCGGCAAGCGGGACGATGCTGTCGGGCGGCGAGCCGCTGACATTGCTGCGCTATGCCGTCGGCCAGCAATATCGGCAGCATCATGATTGCCTGCCCCATGTCCGCAACCAGCGGGCATGGACGATGCTGATCTATCTCAACGAAGGCTATGCTGGCGGGGAAACGATCTTCCCGCGGCTGGGCCTGTCGGTGAAGGGGCGGAAGGGCGATGCCCTGCTGTTCCGCAACACCGATGCGCAGGGGCAGGCGGCGGAAGCCGCCATGCATCTGGGCGCGCCGGTCATGGCGGGACAGAAATGGCTATGCACCCGCTGGATCAGGCATGATCGTCACGATCCCTGGGACCCGTGAGCATGCGGGGCGGGCCCAAGTCGTGTCGGGGCTGCGCCCGATCGGAGCTTCTCCGCATTTTCACGCTCAGTGGAAGCGGATGCCGATGCGGCCGACGAAACCGCTATAGTCGCGGGTGGGGACGTTGGAATCATTGCTGGCATAGCCGGCCTCGCCGAACAGGTTGATCCGCCGGGTCAGTGCCTGTTCGACGCCGCCGGTCAGGCGCAATTGCGTATCCTCCCGCTTGAAGGGATAGGCGTTGGAGAAGGCCGCCTTGTAGTTGCGATGAACCAGATAGAGCCGGCCATAGACTTCCAGCCCCTCGCGCAGCGGCGTGCGGGCGATCAGCATGGTGCCATAGCCATTATAGCTGAAGCGGTTGGCCTGGGCATTGGCGTGCAGGCCCAATAGCGACCCCATGATGCGGGTCTGGCCGCCGCCCGGCCGCCAGAGATGGCGCAGTTCGCCCAGCCACTCGCTCTGGTCATAGCCCTGGAAGCGCTGTTCGCTCTGGTTGCGATAGCCGTAACGCAGGCGCACCGTGCTGGTGTGGGCAGGATTGTGGCGGTGGATGAGCTGCACATCCATGCGCGCGCGATCGAACACCCGGCCATCATCGCCCAGCACATATTCATAGCTGGGCTGGAAGCGCAGCCTGGTCCGCCCCCTGGCTGCCAGTGGCCAGTCGATCTGCGCGCCGACGGTCAGCGGATAGCGATTATAATCGGCTTCCGACGGATAGATGTGGGCGCCCGCGGACGCGCGCAGGATCGCCGGGCCAGCATCATAGGCCAGGCCCACTTCGCCGGTGAACAGCGATTTGATCCGATCCTGATCGGGGCTGTTGTCGACCACGTCGGGTGGCACCACGTCGAGCCCGTAGGAAAGTTCACCCTCGACCGACAGGTCGCCCGGCTTGGCCCAGCCGGCCTGGGGCATGGCGGCGAGGCCCAGCAGGGCGGCGGGAATGACGATCTGTTTCATGAGACCTCCGGCGATGAAGGGGGGGATGGCGGGGGAAGCGGATCGGGCGGCGGGCTTTGCGGCCAAGGGTCGCGCCCGATCTGGATGCGCGTGGACATCGAGGTGATCGGGATGGTGAGCGCGGATTCGAGCGTGTACCAGGCGCGCAGCGCGCGGAAGAAGATATAGGGAGGCAGCGCCAGCAGGGCGCGCGGGCGGTTATTCGCCAGGATCGCGATCGCCGCGGCAACCATGGGTGATCCGACCAGTACGGCGACGATCGCCTGCCAATGGGGCAAGGCGATCGATCTCGACGTGATGAACAGTTCGAGCAGGCCGAAGATGACGAGTGGGATCATCATCGCCCGGCGCGCGGTGTTCATCAGCATATAGGGCAGGACCAGCTTGCCGCGGATGCTGAAGTCCGGGGCGCTGATGAGCGAATGGGCGCGCGCGCTGACATGATAGACCGACCGGAACCAGCGCAGCCGCTGTTCGCGCAGATGGGCGAAGCTGGTCGGCACTTCGGACACATAGCTGACCCGATGATCGACCAGCGTGCGATAGCCCAGTTCGGCGATGCGCAGCGAGATGTCGGTATCCTCGCCATTCATGCCGGAGGCGAACTGGCCGACCCGGCGCAGCGCGTCCGCCCGATAGATGACGAACATGCCGGGAATGCCGACCAGCCCGGCCATGACGCTGAGCGCGGGCGAATAATAGCCATGCTTGACGATCACCTCGACCAGGCGCCCGGCATCGAAGATCGCGCCGCCTGGCGGCAAGGGCACGCCGCCGACCGCGCCAGCATCGGGATCGGCGAAATTCTGCATTGCCAGCGTCAGATTGTCCTCGCCCACCAGCGTGTCGGCGTCGATCCGCACGATGAACGGATGGCGCGCATGCAGCACGCCTTCGTTCAGGGCATGGGCCTTGCCGGGCGTCGCGACATGCACGACCCGCCCCTTGAGCGCGGAGCAGGCGTCGATGACGGCGCGGGCGATGTCCGCCGTGCCATCGACCGAGCCATTGTCCATCACGATCAGTTCGACCTCCGCACCATAATGGGCGGCGGCGCGGTCGATATGCTGGATCGTCTGGCCGATCACATATTGCTCGTTGAAGGCGGGTACGATGACGCTGACCGGGGCGGCGAAGTCGGGGCGCGACAGGCGATAGCGTTCCGCGACGGCAACGATGTACAGCTGGGCAAAGGTCAGCAGCACGAACAGGATGACGCCCGGACCGATGCCGCCGAGCAGGCTGATGTCGCGCATCTCCTCGAACAGCAGGATCGGTTGCTGTGCCGCCCAGATGGCGATGATCGCCGCGATCGTGCCGGCAATGGCGAGGCGGTAGAGGGCGCGCCCCTTGGGCTGGGGGCCGCGCAGCACCGGCACCGGGGCAGGCATGGTGCCGCGCCGGATGATGACGAAGGCGAAGACCGCCATGCCCGCAAGGCCCGCCATGATCTGGATCGCGGCCAGCGAAAAGGGGGTGCCGACATAGGCGAACAGCGCCACGCTGCCCAGGTCGAGGATGGTGCAGAGCGCCATGTAGCGCAGGCACAGGTCGAGGCAGAGCAGGATGCGCGCCCGCACCGATCCCGCCGCATAGAGCGAGAAGGAGATGAAATAGGAATAGATGAAGGTTCGGATCGAGATCGCGCTGAAGCCCAGATAGGGGCCGAACACATAATCATGGGTGCGAAAGAAGCGGTCGAGAAAGCCCAGTTCGAACAGCCATAGCTGGAACAGGGCGATGGTCGTGAAGGTCAGCAGCAGGGCGGGCGCGCGCAACATCGATACCGGGCGGGCCAGCCCGCCGGCGAAACTGTCCGTCGACTGGAAATTGGCCTGGGTCCGGTCATAATCCGGGGGCGGCGGCATCAGGGGGCAGGGGCTGTTGCGCGTAGCGGGGTGGTCGCCGGCGTGGCGGGCGGCGGGACGGGAACCGGGCGATGGACCGTCACCAGCAGGGCCACGGCCGCCCTGGCCGCCGATGCACCACGCGCGAAGGGTTCCACCATGACGCCTTCGCGCCGGTCATCGGGGAAGTGGAGCAGCCATTGCCGTCCGGCGGGGCGGACCCGTGCCAGCGCGCCGGCAATGTCGCCCGTCAGCACCTCGATCGTGGTGCCCGGCCTTTGGGTGCCGAAGGCAAGGGCGCTGGGCCGCATCTGACCCAGCAACTGGGCTGTGGCCTGTCCCTGCGGTGCGGTCAGTGCGCCGGCCTTCAAGGCGACCGGGCGATTGGCGGCAAGCAGGCCCCGCAACTGGACGATCGCCGGCACAAGCCGTTCGCCGCCGCCCCGCAAGATGGTTTCCGGCAGCATTTCCGCGGCGATCAGACGGCGCGCGCCGCACCGCATTTCTTCCCGCTCATGTGCGGTCAGGGTGATTTCCAACAGGTTGCGATCCAGATGATCGGCGGTCGGCAGAGCGATCGAATGGCTGAAGCGCTGATCCTCATCGGTCAGGGTGTGGGTGAAGAGCAGATGATCGTTGAGCGTCACGAACAGCGCGGTGCGGGTTTCGGCAATCGGCCCGAGCAGCAGGCGCAGGTCGAGCGCGGACGGCAGTTCGCCATTGGGCAATTGCCCGACATCATAGCGATAGCGCCAGGTGGTTTCCCGATCGAAGCGGCGTGCGCCGCCATTCTCGATCGCGCTGACCAGGCTGACCGGATAGCGCAGCGCCTGCGTCCGGCCGGGACGGATGGCTGCGCCCTTGTCGATGTCGGTCAGTGCCTGGGCGGCATAGCCGCTTTCGCCGAAATAGATGCCATAGCCTTTCTCGCTCAGCCGTGCGGCGGCGAGCAGGGTGGCGAGATCCGCCACCTTGTCATCCTCGTCCCATTTGACCGGGATCAGGTCGCCCCACAAGGCAAGCCGGTCGCGGGTGGTGGACGGCGCCTTGTCCAGTTTGAGGTGCAGGCCGCTTTCCGGCAGGATCGTGACGACGGCGGCCAGCGCTTCATTGGGCGTGCATTCGGCCATCGGGCCACGCCCGACCAGCGCCAGTTTGACCTCCAGCTGGCCCGAGGCCAGTTCGGCGGGGGTCAGTTCGATCTTGGCACGCCGTTTGAAGCGCCCCTGGTTCAGCACGACGTCGGCGCGCTTGACCCCGTTGATGCTGATCCGCAGCGCACCCTCGGCATCGGGCACGGCGTCGGTCGCGAAGGCGATATTATAGGTGCCGCTGAGCGGCCGGCTGTCGGTCGGCAGGCGGAAGAGCTTGCTGGCATAGGCCGGGAAGCCGGACAGGATCAGGGGATTGTCCGGGTGCGACTGAGCGACGAACACGTCGCGTCCATCGACATCGATGAAGGGGATGGAGCCGCGCTGATAATCCTCGAACAGAGGGTCGCCCATTCGGACGTTGCGGCCCATGATCGTGTCGAACAGGCCGCTCTGGCCGATCGCGATGAGCAGGCCGATGAACAGCAGCGCCTGAAGGCAGATGACCCATAATCTCATCGGCCCGCTCCCGCCACGCCGGGCAGGACGGGGCGGATCGTCTCGATCGGCCCCGCCTGGTCGAGCGCCGCCTGCTGCTCCCGCGTCCAGGCCGTGCGCGCCGGGATGTGGCGCTGGTCGACGCGGTCGGCATAACGGGCGGAAATTTCCAGCGTCTCGGCCAGCAGGCCGTCGGTCAGCAGGATCGGGTCGAGGCCCAGTGCGCGGAAGGTGGCGTTGCTGACGTCGAGATCATTTTCTGCCGCTTCCTTGCGGGGGTTGGGCAGATATTCGATTGCCGCCCCGGTCAGGTCGGATACCAGCCGGGCAAGGTCGCGCACGCGCAGGCTTTCGGCGATCTGGTTGATGATCTTGACCCGGTCGCCGCGCTCCGGCGGATGGGCGACGGCGAGCGCAATGCAGCGCACCGTGTCCTGGATATTGAGGAAGGCGCGGGTCTGGCCGCCGGTGCCATGGACGGTCAGCGGATGGCCAAGCGCCGCCTGCACCAGAAAGCGGTTGAGCACGGTGCCATATTCGCCCTCATAATCGAACCGGTTGACGAGCGCGGGGTGGCGCCGCGTCTCCGCCGTCTGGGTGCCCCAGACGATGCCCTGGTGCAGGTCGGTGATGCGCAGCCGGTCATTCTGGGCATAGAATTGGAACAGCAGCTGATCGATCGACTTGGTCATGTGATAGACGCTGCCCGGCCGGGTCGGATACAGGATTTCCCAGTCATGCGGGGCACCGGCATCGTCGTGGATCTGGACGGTCAGATAACCTTCGGGAATTTCGAAGCCGGCGCCGCCATAGCCATAGACGCCCATGGTGCCGAGATGGACGAGATGCGCGTCGAGGTCGCAGGCGACCAGCGCGGCCAGGACATTGTGGGTGCCGCCGACATTGTTGTTGACGGTATAGCGCTTCTCGGCCGGCCCGCGCATCGAATAGGGGGCGGCGCGCTGTTCGGCGAAATGGACGATCACGTCGGGGCGCTCCTCCGCCAGCAGGGCAAGGAGGCGGGCATAATCCTGGGCGACGTCGAGATAATGGAAGCGGATGGTCCGCCCGCTGACCTGGTGCCAGGCATCCAGCCGCTGGTCGACCATGGCGATCGGCGTCAGGCTGTGGACGCCCAGTTCCGCGTCGATCCGGCGACGCGAAAGATTGTCGATGATGACGACCTCATGGCCCAGTTCGGACAGATGCAACGCTGTCGGCCAGCCGCAAAAGCCGTCGCCGCCGAGCACGAAAATCTTTTTCGCCACACGATCTCCTGTCCCTGGCGTGCCCCGGAGCGGAAATGTGCGGGGCGGCCGGCAATCGAGAAGAAGGGAGGTCGGATGATTCCGCTTCGTCGGCCCAAGAGCTATCGGGGTAAATACCGAGTGCCGGGAAAAACGGCAGCAGATCAATGCAATGCAAGGATATGAGGGGCGCTAGGCCCATTCGTGGAACGGCCTGATCTCGATCTCGCTGGGGCCGGGCATGGGATTGGGGCAGCGTATCGCCCAGGCGACCGCTTCGTCCATATCGGCCACCTCCCACAGCCAGAAGCCGGCGACCAGTTCGCCGACCTGGGGAAAGGGGCCGTCGATGACGCGGCGATCGGCGCCGTCGAAGGCGATACGCTTGCCATGAGAGGAGGGGAGCAGGCCGTCGGCCATGCGCAATATGCCGGCTGCTTCCAGTTCGTCGTTGAAGCGGCCCATCGCCGCCATCATCTCCGGATCGGGCGGGCCGCCTGCCTCGCTGTCCTGCGTTGCCTTCACCAGCACCATCACGCGCATCGATCGCCTCCCTGTCCGGACCGCAGGAGGATAAGCGAAAATGGCCGGTTGCGGTAGGCGCAGCGACATCATTGGTCGGCGCGAGGTGCCGTCTCCCGCAACCAGGAAGAGAATTGACGACTTTCAAGCAGTTGGCGCGCGTTTATGCGGTGAAACGATGCGGCCCTTTTGCTGCCGGGATCATGTGTCTTAACCTTTTGGAAAGGCACGACCTGCGAAATGAAAGCGGGGACTACGGGGCCGTATAAATGTTGAAAAAAATCCGCACCCAGGACGTGAAACTGGGGATGTTCTTGCACAAGCTGGACGGGTCGTGGTTTTCCCACCCCTTCTGGAAGCGCAAGATGCTGCTCGACGATCCCGAGCAACTGGCGGACCTGCATGCCAGCAAGGTCGAGTGGGTGACGATCGACGTGTCGCGCGGTGCGGATGTGGCCCCGGCCCAGCCGGTGCCATCCCGCGTGGTGCAGATGGCCGAGCCGCGCGAACGGGTGTTCGGTCGCGCCGGGCCGACGATCGTGCGCCGCGCCGCGCCCCAGCCGGTCGACCGTCCCTTCGATCCGCTGTCCAAGGACAAGCTGCCGATCCGCGCCGAGATGGTCCATGCCCAGCGGCTGGCGCGCAAGTCGGGTCGCACCATGCGCAAACTCTATGAGGATGTGCGGCTGGGCAAGGCGGTGAAGGCGGCCAAGCTGGAAACCATGGTCGACGAGATTTCCAGCTCCGTGCAGCGCAACCCGCACGCCTTCATGGCGATCACGCGGATGAAGAATAGCGGCGAATATCTGTATCAGCATGCGCTGTCGGTCTGCGCGCTGATGATCGGCCTTGCCCAGCAGATGCACCTGTCGCCCGAGGATATCCGCAAGGCTGGCCTGGCCGGCCTGCTGATGGACATGGGCATGGCCCATGTGCCGCAGGAAGTGTGGGACAAGGACGCACCGCTGACGCCGGAGGAGTGGGACGTGGTCAAGAGCCACACCACGCTGGCGCATGAATTCCTGACCCTGGGTGGCGAAATGCCGGCGGAAGTGCTGGACGTGTGCCTCAACCATCATGAGCGGCTGGACGGCAGCGGCTATCCCAATGGCCTGGCCGGCGAGCAGATCGGCATGTTCGCGCGCATGGCCGCGATCTGCGACAGCTATGACGCCATGACGTCCAATCGTTTGCACCGCAGTGGCGAAGACCCGTCGCGCGCCTTGCTGAAGATCGATGAGGATGGCGGCGCGCTGTTCGACGCGGAAATCTTCCAGGCGTTCCAGCGCGCGGTCGGCATCTATCCGATCGGATCGCTGGTGCGGCTGCGATCGCACCGGCTGGCGATCGTGGTCGAGCAGAATCCGGACGATCTGACCCTGCCCAAGGTCCGTCCCTTCTATTCGCTCTCCGACCGGGCGTTCGAGAAGAGCGAGGATATCGATCTTGGCAATTGCTTCGGCGCGGACCAGATCATCACCCGCGAGACGCCCGAAGGATGGGACATGAGCGAATGGCCGGCGATGAGTGCCAAGCTGCTGGCAGTCGCAAGCTGAAACAGGGCGGGCGGCTCGGTCAGATCCGCGTCGCCTGTAACTCTTCCGTCCATTGGACCAGGCGCTCCTTCAACCGGCGGTCGCGGCCGGCGCCGAGATCATCCGCTTTCAGTCGTTCGAGAATCTCGAAGTCGAAGGCGTCTTCGCCATGGGTATTCCAGGCGTCCTGCAGGCCAGGGTGCTGATCATGGCCCAGTCGCAGGGTGAACCAGAGCCGGTTGCGGATCGTGCCGAGATTGAGCGCGCTGCCGACCCAGCGCTGGCCCGAGGGCAGGCAGGATAGGGCATAGATGCCGCTTTCGACTTTCTGCTCCCTGTAGGCGGCGATCGCGGCCCGCTTTTCCTCTTCGGTCATGAGGCGCCTTTAATATTACCCGGATATATTGGCAAATGATATTTATCCGGGTCAAATGGGCCGGCTTGATTTTGCGGTCATGGGAATAATGGTCTGCCCCCGTTTTCCCTGGCGGATCGGGAGTTTTGCCTAAGGAAAAACCCGTATGGCGCATTATTGGAACAGCCTGTCGGAGGCTTAACCAAATCCCGCAACCGGGTGAAGACATTGTCTAACTAGGCTAGCTAAGGGCCCGCCTCCTTTTGGGTCTGACAGGGTAGGCAATTCATGAAGAAGATGGGGGGCGGCGTTGCCGCCGCTGTGGTTGCGCTGGCCGCGACGGGTGTTCTTGCGGCCGTTACACTATCGGGGGGCGAGGCGGATGCGCCGGACGCACGGGTGATCACCATCCCGTCATCGGCCAGTTCTGCGTCAGCCGCCAGCACTGGCGCCAGCACGACGGTGCCGACGACGACGGCGGCGCAGGCCTATGCTGCGGCGGCAGCGGCCGCCGTGCCGGCGGCTACGGCGACCGGCACGTCCAAGGTTCTGCCGGGGATCAATATTTCCGGCGGCGAATTTGGCGGCGCCGGCGGCAAGCTGGGCACCAACTATATCTATCCCAGCACGGCGGAAATGCGCAGCTATGCGGCGCAGGGCTTCAAGCTGCTGCGCGTGCCGTTCCGCTGGGAACGGTTGCAGCCCAATCTCTACGGCCCCTTGTCGGAGGTCGATCGCAAGGCGCTGAAGTCGGTGGTGACCCAGGCCAATGCGCTCGGCCTGACGGTGATCCTGGACATGCATAATTATGGTGCGCGCCAGGTGAACGGCTCTGCGGCCCTGGTCGGCAGCGGCACGCTGGCGACGACGGCGCTGACCAATGCCTGGGTCAAGATCATGGAGGATTATCGGTCCAACCCCAAGGTCTGGATCGGCCTGATGAACGAGCCCAATCGCCAGACGGCGGCGCAATGGTGGGCCATTGCCGGGCAGGTGACCAAGGATATCCGCGCCCAGAAGATCAGCAACAAGCTGCTGATCCCCGGCACGGCCTGGACCGGGGCGCATAATTGGGTGAGTTCGGGCAATGCCGCGCAGGCGGTGAAGTTCGTCGATCCCGGCAAGAATTACGCCTTTGAAGTGCATCAATATCTGGATGCCTGGTCGACCGGCACCACCGACAAGTGCGAGGTCAAGGCAGGCCAGCGCGTGAATGCCGCGCTGACCTGGGCCGAGAAATACAAGGTGAAGCTGTTCTTCGGCGAGATCGCCGCGTCGGGCCAGCCGCAATGCGCGAAGGAATATCCCGACATGCTGCGCCGTCTGAAGACGTCTTCGGCTGTGCTGGGCTGGACCGCCTGGGGCGGCGGCGCCTGGTGGGCCTATGACTATATGTTCCGTCTCCAGTCGCGCACGACCACGCCGACGGCACATATGAAGCTGCTGCTCGCCAACATGCCCTGAGGCTGGGGTTACTCCAGCGCCAGCAGGGCGAAGCTGGCCAGCCAATGTTCCCCCATATAGTCACCGGCTATGTGGGGGAGCGCGGCGTCGAGATGGGCGATGGCCGCCTGCTCGGCAATCGGTGCGATCGGCGCGTCGGCGCCCAGCGCGGCGGCGATGCCGCGCCAGCACCAGGCACGGCTGAGGTTCAGGCCGTCGAGATGGGCGATCTTGCCGTCGCTGCGGTCCGATACGGTGGCCGGGGTGAACAGGGTGGCCGGCTGGCCGGTCAGAAGATCGGGCAGGAAGGCGCCGAACCAGTCGGCAAATTCATCGCGCGCGAGCAGCCGGCTCATCAGCAGCGCTTCGGTGAGCGCCGAGGAGAGAAACTCGTCGCCGCCCGGTTCCCAGGCCTGGCAGGCGCGGTCCTGGCCGAACCAGGCCAGGGCGCGCTCGCGGATCAGGGCCTGGAGCGCGGGATCGCGGTCCTTGGCCCAGCCATGGGCGTGGATCAGCGCGAAGCTGCTGTTGAAATGGGTGCCGACGCGCAGCGGATAGGTCATTTTCGGCAGGAAGGCATGGAAGCGCGCGGCGAAGTCCAGCGCCAGCGGCTCGATCGCGGCGGCCCAGGGACCGTCCTGCCGGGCGAGTTCGGCATGGAGCGCGAGCAGCCAGGCCCAGCCATAGGGCCGTTCGAACCCGCCGGCGGTCGGGCGGGTGAGGAAGGCGCGTTCGCCCGCGACCTTGTCCGGCACAAGCATCGCGTCGGCGCGGGCGCGGATGGCATCGGCCTGGGCCATGGCGGGATAGAGGCGGCGCAGGCGCATCACCTGCCACCAGCCATGGACGCAGCTATGCCAGTCATAGCTGCCATGGAAGATCGGATGATGGTCGGCCGGGATGCGCGCATCCTCCGGTCCCTGATAGGTCAGGTCCATCTTGTAGGGATATTGCCGCCCCAGATGAGAGAGGGTCAGCGCAGCGAAGCGATCGGCAATATCTTGGGTCAGTCGGGTCATCGGAAAGCCAGCCAATAGATCAGGAGGATGTTGACGCAGAGCAGGGGGAGGGCGGTGCCGACCTGGCGGCGGATCACGCCATATTCATCCTTGAGCTGCAGCAGCGCGGCGGGGAGGAGGTTGAAATTGGCGGCCATCGGGGTCAGCAGTGTGCCGCAGAAGCCCGCCAGCATGCCGATTGCGCAGATGATCGCCGGATCGCCATGATAGTGGTGGATCAGTAGCGGAATGCCGATCGCGGCGGTCATCACCGGGAAGGCGGCAAAGGCATTGCCCATGACGATGGTGAAGAGCGCCATGCCCAGGCCATAGGCGATCACCGCGCCGAGCAGGCTGCCATCGGGAATGGCGAGGCGGACGATGCCGCCGACGACATCGCCAACGCCGGCCAGCGCGAACACCGCGCCGAGGCTGGCGAGCATTTGCGGCAGGATGCCGACCCAGCCGACCGAGTCCATCAATTGCCGCCCCTGTTGCAGGGCGACGATCGGCCGGGCGCGCAGCCAGGTGCAGCCGATGGCGAGCGCGATCAGGACGCCCAGCGCCAGCGAGATGAGGGTGGTCTGTTTGGGATCGATCCAGGCGGGGAACGCCTTGAACAGGAAGGTGCCGGCGAGCGCGGTGACGGGGATGACCAGGGCGATGGCGAACAGGCCATTGCCATGGCGGTCGGCCCGCGCCTGCCGCTCCGCCAGCGGCACGCCGCCGCTGCCGCGCCCCAGCCCCTTGAAGCCGGCAATCGCGACGAGGCCGAGGACGAGGACGCCATTGCCGATGTCGCCGATCCGGTCGCCCGCCCACATGCTGAGCGCCAGCAGGGCCCAGAAGGCGGCGGTGGTGAAGCGGCGCGGATTGCTGCGGTCGGCGGCGCCGAGCAGGGCATAGCCGGCGAACACCGCGCCCATCAGCGCATAGACCCAGTGGAGGGTGATCATGCCATGTGCTCCGCTTCCTTGGCACCCTGCGCGTTCAGCCGGCGGTCGAGCCGCCACAGGCGAAAACCGTGGATCAGCAGCGCGGCGATCGCAGTCGGGATCGCCCAGACCGAGAGCTGGAGCGGTTCAAGGAGGATGCCATATTGCTCCAGCAGTCCCTTGATCAGCAGGATCGACCCGATGGCGAGGAAGATATCCTCGCCAAAGAAGACACCGACATTGTCGGTTGCGGCGGCCCAGGCCTTGATCTCGTCGCGCTGCTCCTCATCGAGCGCGCCGGCCTGTTTCTCGGCCGCGGCTTCGGCGATCGGGGCGACCAGCGGGCGCACGGTCTGGGCATGGCCGGCAACCGAGATCAGGCCCATGGCGGCGGAAATCTGGCGCGCGACCAGATAGAATAGGAGGAAGCGGCCGGTGGTGGCGCCGCGCATCCGGTCGATGAGCCCGCGTGCCCGTTCCTGAAGCCCATGCGCTTCGAGCAGGCCGATCACCGGCAGCACCACCCAGACGACCGAGACATAGCGCGAGTCGTTGAACGCCTTGCCGAAGGCGGCGAGGATGGTGAGCGGATCGAGCCCGGCGGCAAGGCCGGTGGCGATGGCCGAGGCGAGGATCACCAGCAGCGGATTGAAGCGCAGCACGAAGCCCGCGACGATCAGGGCGATGCCCAGCAACACCCACATCAGTCGTTCGCGTCCCGCAGTCGTCCGTCCGTCATCGCCATGGGGTAGCGGCAATGCAGGCCGCTGGCCATAGGCGGTTGAAATCCGGTGCGATGGTCGCACCGGTCGCACCGGACCGTCGGTTCGCATCTTTTCCGAAAATCCTGATGGCCAATGACATCGGCCTGACATAGTTGGAGGAGACAGGGGCGTATCAGACGTGGACGGCCAGACCCAAAAATGGGGCGGACGTGGAATTATTCGGAGAGAGCCTTTGACCATCATGGCGATCGATTTCGAGGCGTCGTGCCTGCCCCGGCACGGACGGTCCTTCCCGATCGAAGTGGGCATAGCGGGCGGCGGCATTGCCCGCAGCTGGATCATTCGACCGCATGCAGCCTGGGCCGGCTGGGACTGGACCGCCGAAGCTGAGGCGCTGCACGGCCTGTCGCGCGCCCGGATCGAGGCGGAGGGCGAGCCGGCGGACGTGGTGCTGGCGCAACTGGCGGCGGCGGTGGCCGGCTGCCGCGTGGTCGCCGACAGCGTGATCGACCAATATTGGCTGCAGACGCTGGCCGATACGCAGGCCGTGGTGGCGCCGTTCGCGATCGATCATGTCTCATTGTTGCTGGATGAATGGGGCGCGGACGAGCCGCGGATCGCGGCGGCCATGGCCCATGCCGATGCGCTGCATAGCGCGCGGCACCGCGCCGTGGCCGATGCGCTGTGGCTTTCCGGGCTGATCGAGGCCCTGTCGGGGGCGGCGCGGCCGCTTCAGGCCAGCCCGGTGATCGCAAGGGTCGCTTGACGGCATGCTGCGACACAGCAATAATTTGTAACGTTCGGCATATTGGGGAGACATTCTCCTTGCCTAAACCCGTCGGAAGGATCCCGCTTATTGCTGGATATTGTCTGTTTCGAAGGGAAGCCACCCATGTTGCCGATCCTTGCCAGTGTCGCGGCGCTCGCCGCTTCCTCCACCCCGATCCACAGCGCTGAACTGACCCACGGCGCCCAGGCCTATACGGCCAGCTATCACACCGCATCGTCGGTGCGCTTCACCCAGGTCGAGCCGCGCTTCGGCAATCGCAACGCCATCCCGGTCTGCCGCTGGCAGGCCGATGTGCGCGTTGACCGCGCCGTCGCGGCCCAGGGCCAGTCGGTGCCGGCCTTCGGCAAGGCGGTCCATCGCTTCGCCCCGCTGTCGGGCAGCTATGCCGGCACCTGCGCCGCCGCCCGCAGCCAGGTGGACGCCGAGGTCGCCCGCTATGCCAGCGCCCGCAATGCCGAGGCCGTGTCGGTCGCGCAGCAGGACCGTGCCGTGCTGGTGAATGAACTGGACAGCGTACGCGCGCTGACCGTGAAGGGCTGATGAGTCCACCGCTGATACTGGTCGCCGAGACGCAGCAGGATTTGCGGCACAAGGTGCGCGAATTCCTGGAGCAGAGCGGGTTTCGCGCTCTGCCTGCGGCCTCGTCGAGCGATATATTCAGTGCCATGGACCGGATGCCGGTCGGCGCGGTCGTGCTGGATGCAGGACTGCGCGGGCCGGACGGCATGGACCTGTGCCGCGACGTGCGTGAGCGTAGCGACGTGCCGATCATTCTGGTCGGCGCCGACAGCAGCGAGGTGGACCGGGTGGTCGGCCTGGAGCTGGGCGCCGACGATTACATGGCCAAACCCTATTCGACCCGCGAACTGGCGGCGCGTCTGCGCGCCGTGCTGCGGCGCGGGCGGAGCGAACGGGCGCTGGGCCTGCGGCGCCAGACTCAGGCGCGCTTCGACGACTGGGTGGTCGATTTCGCCCGGCGCGAAGTGACCGACCCGGCCGGCGCGCTGGTCGAACTGACGGCAGCGGAATTTTCGCTGCTCGCCGTGTTGCTGGATCATGCCCAGGCGGTGATTGCCCGTGCGCGGCTGATGGAACTGGCGGGCGTGCGCGACGCGCCCTCGTCCGACCGCAGTGTCGACGTGCTGATCAGCCGGTTGCGGCGCAAGCTGTCCCATGAGGGGCGGCCCGCCGCGATCGTGACTGTTCGTGGCGTCGGATACATGTTCAGCGCGGTCGTCGACCGGCGCTGACCCCCTCGAAAAGGCGCGCTGATGGCGGTTTTCCGCCATTTGGCGCGCCTGTCGGGCGCTTTGCATCCCAGACATGATTTTTAACAATTCCGCTGCGCCGCAGCAAAATCTGCTGCGTATTTTGCAAGCTAGGCCGGTCCGCCCCCTGACCGGCAACGCAATAGCAATAAGAGGATGAAAGCCATGAACGAGCTTATCGGTCGTGTATTCAGTTTCGAGACCAAGGTCTTCCCGAACGAAAGCACGCTCTACAATCAGTTGGCCAGCCATGGTCAGAGCCCCAAGGCGCTGATGATCTCCTGCGCCGACTCGCGCATCGTTCCCGAGCACATCATGCAGGCCCAGCCGGGCGACCTGTTCGTCTGCCGCAACGCCGGCAACATCGTGCCGCCGCATGACAGCCAGCTGGGCGGCGTGACCGCCACGGTGGAATATGCCGTGATGGTGCTGGGCGTGCGCGACATCATCGTGTGCGGTCACAGCGACTGCGGCGCGATGAAGGCGCTGGCCACCGACGCCGATCTGACCGGCATGCCCAATGTCGCCGCCTGGCTGCGCCACAGCCATGCCGCGCAGAAGCTGTGCCGCGAATCCTATCCTGCCGACCTGGATGCCGCCGAAAAGCTGCGCAACATGGCGCTGGAAAATGTCGTCGTACAGCTGTCGCACCTGCGCACCCATCCGTCGGTCGCGTCGGGCATCGCCCGCGGCGAGATCGCCCTGCATGGCTGGTATGTCGACATCCATGCCGGTCAGGTCCTGGGCCTGGACGGCGAAACCGGTCGTTTCTCGGTGCTGCGCGAAGGGCAGAAGCTGCCCGTGGCGCTGCCGCATGGGCGTCGCCTGGCCGGCGAATCGCTCATCGCACAAGCTGCGGAGTAAATCATGTTGAAGGCCTTTTCCGGCGGCACGTTCAGCCGCGACTTCACGGCGTCGATCGTCGTGTTCCTGGTGGCCATGCCGCTGTGCATGGGCATCGCCATTGCCTCCGGCGTGCCGCCGGAAAAAGGCCTGATCACCGGCATCATCGGCGGCCTGGTCGTCGGCCTGCTGGCGGGTTCGCCGCTGCAGGTCAGCGGTCCGGCGGCCGGTCTTGCGGTCATCGTCTTCGAAATCGTGCGGGAACAGGGGCTGTCGGCCCTTGGCCCCATCCTGATCCTGGCAGGCGCGATCCAGATCGTCGCCGGCCTGCTGAAGGTCGGCGGCTGGTTCCGCGCCATTTCGCCGGCGGTCGTGCATGGCATGCTGGCGGGCATCGGCGTGCTGATCGTCGTCGGCCAGTTCCATGTGCTGTTCGATGACAAGCCGCTGTCGAGCGGCCTGCACAATCTGATCGCGATGCCGGGCCAGATATTGGGCCTGACCAATCAGGACGCAGCCACCGCTTTCGCTGTCGGCCTGGTCACCATCGGCGCGATGCTGGGCTGGGAGAAGTTCCGTCCTGCATCGATGAAGCTGGTGCCGGGGGCGCTGGTCGGCGTTGTCGCCGCGACGCTGGTCGCCTTCGCGCTCGGCCTGCCGGTCGCCCGTGTTGTGGTGCCGGAATCGATCCTGTCTGCGATCAGCCTGCCCGAACAGGGCCTGCTGGCGCAGCTGATGAGCCCGACCATCATCACCACCGCCATTGCCATCGCCTTCATCGCCAGTGCCGAGACTTTGCTGTCGGCCGCGGCGGTCGACCGCATGCATGATGGCGTGCGCACCAATTACAACCGCGAACTGAGCGCGCAGGGCGTGGGCAACCTGCTCTGCGGCGTGGCTGGCGCGCTGCCGATGACTGGCGTCATCGTCCGTTCGTCCGCCAACGTCCAGGCCGGCGCCAAGACCCGCCTGTCGGCGATCCTGCACGGCGCCTGGATCCTGGGCTTCGTCGCCCTGCTGCCCTGGCTGCTGCGCGAAGTGCCGATGGCGGCGCTGGCCGGCATTCTGGTCGTGACCGGCTTCCGCCTGGTCAGCCTGTCGCACGTCAAGCATCTGTTCCACCTCTATGGTCCGCTGCCGGCGATCGTGTGGGCCGCGACGCTGATCTGCGTTGTCGCGACCGACCTGCTGACCGGCGTGCTGGTGGGCATCGGCCTGTCGCTGATCGAACTGATCCCCCATGCCAGCCGCCTGCGTCTGGGCGTCGAGGAAGCCAGCCGCGGCGATGCGCATGAAGTGGCGCTGCACGGCACGGCGAGCTTCCTGAGCCTGCCCAAGCTGTCGGCCAAGCTGGAATCGGTGCCGGCGGGACAACTGGTCATCCTCAATGTCGAGCGCCTGACCCATATCGACCATACCTGCGCCGAAATGGTGCGCGAATGGGCCGATCGCCGCACCGGCGCGGGCGCCAAGGTGGAGCTGTTCGGCGCGACCGGACGGATGCGCCAGCTCGTCGCCTGACACGAGCCTGCATGATAGAAAAGCCGCCGCATCCCCGGATGCGGCGGCTTTTTCATGTTCAGACGCAATTTGGACATCGAATAGAAACAATATGAACGGTCTTTGGAAAAGAACCGTGATCGCTATATCACAGCGCCCCTCTTCCCTTGTGCAGATGCGAAGATAGAGGTTTGCGCCGAGGGCTGGCGAGAATAGTCGAGTAGTCATCCGCCGGTACGGAAGACGATATTCCAACAGATCTTCGGGCCGCGGATGCAGGACGGAACATTCTTTCGTAAAAGGGGAATGTTCATGAAGTATCAAATCGCTTGTGCCGCTCTGGCTCTGATGTCGAGTGCGCCGGCCTTCGCCCAGGAAGAACCCGCAGGCCCGGTCACCGTGACCGGCAGCGTCGGCCTGGTTTCCGATTATCGCTTCCGTGGTGTTTCGCAGTCCGATCGCGGCATGGCGATCCAGGGTGGCCTGACCGCAACCCATGAAAGCGGCGTCTATGTCGGCACCTGGGGTTCCAACCTGTCGGGCTGGGGCACCTTCGGCGGCGCCAACATGGAACTGGACCTGTTCGCAGGCTATGCCATTCCTCTGGGTGACAGCGGCGCGACGCTGGACCTCGGCCTGACCTGGTACATGTACCCGTCGGGCGCCGACAAGACCGACTTCGCCGAGCCCTATGTGAAGCTGTCGAGCCAGGTCGGCCCGGTCAAGGGTCTGCTCGGCGTGGCCTATGCCCCCAAGCAGGAAGCGCTGGGCAAGTGGTGCAGCGACGCGGCTTGCACCGTCTATGATCCGGGTGACAAGGAAGATAATTTCTACATCTGGGGCGATGTCAGCGGTGCGATCCCGAACACCCCGGTTAGCCTGAAGGCGCATCTGGGCTGGTCGAACGGCAATAGCGGCCTGGGCCCGAACGGCACGTCGGTCGCGCCGACCGGCAAATATCTCGACTGGCTGGTCGGAGCCGACCTGGCCGTGCCGGGCACGCCGCTCACGCTGAGCATCGCCTATGTCGACACCGACATTGCCCGCGTCGAGGAAAATTATCTGCGTCCCAACTTCCAGGTCGCGGACGGCGACAATTTCGGCAAGTCGATCGCACGCAGCACGGTCGTCTTCTCGATCTCGGCCGCTTTCTGATCTTTACGGATCGGGCCCGTTCGCGCGGGCCCGATCTGCTGTATTTCCGGGCCTTATCTTGTGCCGAGCTGTCGCCGGCGTGACAAATTGTTGCTGTGGCCCCCGTCAACTGTTTCGGCAGCAAGCTGCGGTTGACCCTCCACCGGTCGCTGCTTATCTCCCAACATCATGAACAGCCTGATGTTGCTCCGCGCATGACCGCCCCCTCGATCATCCTTGTCGAAGACGATCCGCCGCTCCGCACGCTGACGGCGCGCGCGTTGCAGGAACATGGCTATCAGGTCCGTCCGGCCTCGTCCGGCCCGGAAATGTGGGTGGCCTTCGATGCCGGCCCGGTCGACCTGGTCGTTCTGGACGTCATGCTGCCCGGCACCAACGGCATCGACCTGTGCCGCCAGATCCGTCGCAAGAGCGACGTGCCCATCATCTTCATCAGCGCCAAGGGCAGCGAGACCGACCGTATCGTCGGGCTGGAATTGGGCGCCGACGATTATCTGCCAAAGCCCTTTGGCACGCGCGAACTGATCGCCCGTATCCGCGCCATCCTGCGCCGCGTCGGCGTGGAGCGTGGCCCGGACGAGCAGCGCGAGAATGAAGCGCGCTTCGACGGCTGGATCGTCAACTTCCCGCGTCGTGAACTGCGGTCGCCGACTGGTGCGATCGTCGACCTGACCGGCGCCGAATTCGACCTGCTGGGCAGCTTCCTCAGCCATCCGCAGCGGGTGATCGCGCGCGAGCGGCTGATCGAATTGTCGCGTACCCGCATGGGTGATAGCAGCGACCGCAGCATCGACGTGCTGGTCAGCCGCCTGCGCCGCAAGCTGTCGACCGAGGACCGGCCAGCGCCGATCACCACGGTGCGCGGCGTCGGCTACATGTTCAACGCGGAAGTCGCGCGCGCTTGAGACGACAGCGGTTCAGCCGGTCGCTCGGGCTGGTCGGCCGCATCTTCGGCATATTGCTGCTGACCGTCCTGCTGGAATTCGTGGTCGGCACGCTCATCTATGAGCGCGCCAGCCATTTGTCTTTGCAGGATGACGAGGCGCGCCGCCTGGCCGAGCATCTGGTGATCGCGCGCAAGCTGGTGGCCAAGGCGCCGGTCAGCCAGCGCGGCGGGGTCAGCGCGCAACTGACCACCGACCGCTATGATATCCACTGGACGCTGGCCGCGCCGCCGCCGCCGCCGCTGTCGCCCGAACTGGCGCGGATGCGGCAGCAGATCGTCGACTGGGAACCCAGCCTGCATGAATCGCGGCTGTGGCTGCGGCTCAATTCGCCCGGCCGTTCCTCGCAGATCAATGGCGGGCTGCAGCTGGCGGACGGCAGCTGGCTCTATTTCGGCATGCACCATAGTGGCGGCAAATGGGCCTTCACCTTCGGCCGCTTCGGCCTGGCGCTGATCCCCGTGCTGGCGCTGCTGATTGCGGGCGGCGTGCTGATCCGGCGGACCCTGGCGCCGCTGCGCGACCTCACGCATGCGACCAAGCGGATCGGCCTGGCCCAACAGGTGGCGGTGGCGGAAGCGGGCACCAATGATGTGCGCAACCTGATCCGCGCCTTCAACGCGATGCAGACCCGCATCCATCGCCTGATCAACGAGCGGACCGAGACGCTGGCGGCGGTCGGTCATGACATGCGCACGCCGCTCGCCCGGCTGCAATTGCGGCTGGAAGCGGTGGACGACCCCGAAATCCGCGAGGCGATGGGCGAGGATCTGGCCGAGATGGGCGAGATGATCGAGTCCGTGCTGGCCTTTCTGGGCGGCGAGAAGAATCCCGAGCCGGCGGTGCGGATCGACTTGGCGGTCACGATCGCGACGGTGGTCGACGCCTTCCAGGATCATGGCGACGATGTGATCTATGACGGGCCGGATCATCTGGAGATGGAGGTTCGCCCGCTGTCGCTGCGCCGCGCCGTGCGCAACCTGATCGAGAATGCGCTCCATTATGGGGTGCGTGCGCGGGTCAGCGTGGCGCGGCACGATAATGAGGTGCTGATCCGCGTCGACGATGATGGCCCCGGCATTCCGCGCGACCGGCTGGAGGAAGTGCTGAAACCCTTCCACCGGCTCGATACGGCGCGTCAGCGCAACACGCGCGGCATGGGGCTGGGCCTGGCCATCGTCGCCAAGACGGTGGAGCAGGAGGGCGGTCGCCTGACGCTGGCCAACCGACCCGAGGGCGGGCTGCGCGTCGAAATCTGCCTCTATCTGAACAGGCCGGAAGCCAAGGTCTGATCGGCCTCCCGGCGCGTTCGGCAAAGAGAATCTCGCGACCCCCAAGCAAAACTCGTTTATCCTGGCGTGCAGACGCGGGTTATTCCGGTTGCCCATCGGACAAGAGGCGCAGGGAATGGCGGACGGCGATATGCAGGGTGAAGGCGTGGGCTATTGGGATCTGGACCGGCTGGTCACGGACCTGGCCGCCGCGCGCAGTCGCTGGCGGCAGGAACAGCAGCATCATGCCGAATATGGCGCCGAAGGATTCCCGTCTCGCGCCAATCTGGTGAAGATCACCGGTGCGCTGTGCGGCGCGCTGTTCCCGCTGCGGCTGGGGCCGAGCTTCGTGCGACTGCATAATGAGGACGCCTATGTCGCCGAGACGCTGCAGACCGTGCTCAGCCGCCTCTATGGCCAGATCAGGCTCGAACTCATCTATGCGATGAAGGACGATCCGATTGCCGCAGTCGACGCGGCGGCGGCGCGGATCATCGGCGAGTTCGCGCGCAGCCTGCCGGCGCTGCGCACCCTGCTCGACAGCGATGTCGAGGCGGCCTTCCTGGGCGATCCGGCCGCGCGCAGCGTGGACGAGGTGCTGATCTGCTACCCATCGATGCTGGCGATCATCCATCATCGACTGGCGCATCGCCTCTATGAACTGGGCGCGCCGCTGGTGGCGCGGATCATTTCCGAGATCGCCCATTCCCATACCGGCATCGACATCCATCCCGGCGCACGCATCGGCCACGGCTTCTTCATCGACCATGGCACCGGCGTGGTCATCGGCGAGACGGCGATCGTCGGCGATCGGGTGCGGCTCTATCAGGGCGTGACGCTGGGCGCGCGCAGCTTCCCCTCGGACGAGAAGGGCGCGCTCGAAAAGGCGCAGCCGCGCCATCCGATCATCGAGGATGATGTCGTCATCTATGCCGGCGCGACAGTGCTGGGCCGGATCATCATCGGCAGCCGATCGGTCATCGGCGGCAATGTCTGGCTGACCGAGAGCGTGCCGGCCGACAGCAATGTGCGCCAGGCCAAGGCCCGGCATGAAGTGACCAGCCGGGTCGAGGTATCTGCCCCGCATCGCGTCCATGCGCTGCTGGAAAGCACGGACGGGATCGGCGAGAATATCTGATCCTCCCCCTTTTGACGGGGGGAGGATCGGCAAGGGCTTATTGCCCGGCGCAGCTGTCGCCGTTGCCGGCGACCAGGTCGAGGCAGCGGCCGTCAATCTGGTCCTTGGGCACGGGCAGCTTGATCAGCGCGGCGAGGCTGGGGAGGATGTCCACCGTCTCGACGCCGAGCGGCTGCTCGAAATGCTGCATGCCCTTGCGCCAGAACAGGATCGGCACGCGGCGATCGGTATCCCAGGGCGAGCCATGGGTGGCGACCGATCCCATCACCGCCTGTTCGGGGATCGACATGACGCGTGGCTTGAGCAGCAGCAGCAGGTCGCCTGAGCGGCTGGGGTAGAAGCTGGCGCGCGCTTCCTGGATCAGGCTCCAGCTTTCGGGCGGACCCGAGGGCGAGGGGGTGGCGGCGATTTCCGCCTTGGTGAAGACGGTCTGCACCTGCGGATGGGCGCGCAGATATTTGAGCGCCTCGGTCTCGACCCTGGCGCGCTGCGCGGCGGTCAGGCCCTTGTCATAATAGATGTCGCCCGACGGGCCGTCGCTCCAGATCACCTTCTTGCCGGGCAGGCCGGCCTTCTCGGCGATGGTGGCGTTGAGCGCCTTGGGCGTCAGTGCCATGTCGACCCGCTGTTCCATCGGCATGGCGTTCATGCGGTGGCGTTCGGGCAGGTCATGGCCGCCATGGTCGGCGGTCAGCACCACGACATAGTCGATGCCGTCCTTGTCGAGCTTGTCGAAGAAGGCGCCGAGTTCGGTGTCGAGCCGGTCGACCTGGATGCAGCTTTCGGTGCCTTCGGTGCCGAAGGTGTGGCCGACATAGTCGGTCGCCGACAGGCCGATCGAGATGATGTCGGTCTGCGCCTGCTTGCCCAGCTGCATGCTCTCGATCGCAGCGGCGGCGAAGGCGAGGGTCATCGCATCCTGCTCGGGCGAAATGCGGAAGCCCTTATAGTCGCCCGCGTCACGCGCGAAGCGGCCGGTGCCCACGGTGCGGTTGCCGGCCTGGACCGGGAAATCCTTCGACACGCACTGGGCCGGCAGTTCGAAGCCGGGGTTGGGCTGGGCGAGGCGCTGGGCAAAGGCCTGGTTGACCTGGGTGACGAGCGGGGTGGGGGCGACGCCCTTGTAGCTTACATAGCCCTGCGGCCCGCCGAGCCACCAGACCTGATCGGCGGTCGCGCCGCCCATCATGATCGCGGCGCGATCCTTGCCAGCGACCGACACGACGCGGGTGGCGGGATTGGCCGCCTTCATCCGGCCGCCCAGCGTCGGCACCTTGAGGTGCAGGGGCGAGGCTTCATATTTGTCGCTGCTGCTGCCCGGCTGGCTTTCATCCTCGGCGCAATAGAGATTCTTGTCCTCGCGCTTGGCGTCGAGGTCGAACCAGTTATTGGCGATGATGCCGGTGCGCGACGGGCGGCTGCCGGTCAGGATGGTCGAGTGGCCGGGGCAGGTCTCGGTCGCGGCGTGGCTCTGATAGCCGCGCGGGAAGACCGCGCCTTCGCTGGTCAGGCGCTTGAGGCCGCCGGTATAATATTGGCGATATTCGCTGAACAGGTCGGCCGAAAACTGGTCGACCGAGATGGCGACGATCAGCTTGGGCGGCGTCGCGGCAATGCTGCTGGCGGCTGGCGCAGGAGCGGCAGCAGGCGCGGGGCTCTGCGCCACGACGGGCATGGCAGTGGCGAGCAACAGGGCAGCGGCGACGTGTTTCAACATTATGGGTACCTTCTCATGCCTTGACGGCGGATAGGGAGCGACCTAGCCCCCTTGCATCCACCCGACCAGAGGCCCGATGCGGATTTTTCAAGTCATATTCGTGACGCTCGCCATGCTGGCGGGGCTGTCGATCGCATCTCCCGTGGTGCAGGCCCAGGCGGCCTTTGGCGGCGGCCCGGCGCATATCGCCGCGCAGTTGATGGCCGAAAGTGCGGCGCCCGCGCCCGGCAAGGGCACGACCATCGCCTTCGCCATGAAGCCGGAAAAGGGCTGGCACGGCTATTGGGAAAATCCGGGCGATGCGGGTCTGGGCATGACCGTGACCTGGACGCTGCCCAAGGGCGTGACGATTGGCGCGCTGCGCTATCCGGTGCCCGAGACGCTGCTGATTTCGGGCCTGATGAACCATGTCTATGAAGGCCCCTATGCGGTGCTCGCCAATTTGGGCGTCGCGCCGGACGTGGCGGCCGGCACCCGCCTGCCGATCCGGGTGAAGGCGGAATGGCTGGCCTGCACCGACAAGATCTGCGTGCCCGAAAGCGGCGAACTGGCGCTCGAACTGGTCGCGGGCGATGGCAAGGTCGTGCCGGCGATGCAGGCGCGCTTCGATGGCTGGCGCGGCCATCTGCCCCGGCCGCTGGGCAGCGAGGCGATCTATCAGATCGTCGATGGCAAGCTGCGCCTGTCGGTGCCGTTCCCCGCCGATGCGCAGGCGCGCGAGGTTCACCTCTTCCCGTTGAGCGACGGGCTGGCTCGCTTCGCCGCCGCGCAGAAGGTCAGCCGCGATGGCGACCGGCTGCTGGTCGAGACCGAGGCGGGCGAGGGCTTCAAGGGCGGCGCTGCGCAGGCGGTGCTGCGGACCGGCGACCATGTCGGCTTCCTGCTGAGCGCCAAGCCCGGCGAGGTCGCGGCGATCGCGTCCAAGGGGCTGGCGGGCACGATCTTGCTGGCGCTGGGCGGGGCGATATTGGGCGGGCTGCTGCTCAACGTCATGCCCTGCGTCTTCCCGATCCTGGGGTTGAAGGCACTGAGCCTGGCCAAGGCGGGCGGCGACGAGCGGGCGGCGCGTCGCGAGGCGCTGGCTTACACCCTTGGCGTGATCGTCGCCTGTCTGGCTTTGGGCGGTCTTTTGCTCGGACTTCGTGCTGGTGGCGCGGCGCTGGGCTGGGCGTTCCAGTTGCAACGGCCCGAGATTATCATCCTGTTGCTTCTGCTCGTGACGGCCATAGCGCTCAATCTTGCCGGTCTGTTCGACCTGCCCGCTTTTGGTGGTGGCGATCGATTGACCCGCCAGCAAGGCGCGGCCGGTGCCTTCTGGACCGGCGCGCTGGTCGCCTTCGTTGCGACGCCCTGCACCGGGCCGTTCATGGGCGCGGCGATGGGCACAGCGCTGGTGCTGCCCCTGGGCGCGGCACTGGCGATTTTTGCCGGCCTTGGCCTTGGTCTGGCGCTGCCCTTCCTGTTGCTCGCTTATCTGCCGGCTTTGCGCAATCGCCTGCCACGTCCTGGTGCGTGGATGGGCCGCTTGCAGCGTATCCTGTCGATCCCGATGTTCCTGACAGCCTTGGGCCTTGCTTGGCTGTTGTGGCGGCAGCGGGGCTTGGAGGGCTTGAGCATTGGTTTCTTCGCCGTGCTGGTGTTCGGCGGTGCGTTGGCATTCTATGGCGAAAGGCAGCGATCCGGAAAAAAGGGCGGCATGACATGGCTGGTTGGCGCTGCCCTGATCTGCGTTGTTGCCATAGCCTCGGTGCCCTATGCCGACCCTCGCCTCCAACATCAGGATGAAGGCAACGTCGTCGCCTTCGACGCGGAGAAACTCGACGGGCTGCGCGCCGCGAACAAGCCGGTCTTTCTCTATTTCACCGCCGACTGGTGCCTGACCTGCAAGGCCAATGAGGCCGCCGCGATCGAGCGGGCGGAGGTGCGCGCGGCGTTCGAGAAGGCGGGCGTCACCGTCATGATGGGCGACTGGACCAATGCCGATCCGGCGATTACCCGCTTCCTCGAAGCGCAGGGCCGTTCGGGCGTGCCGCTCTACCTTTGGTACGCACCGGGCAAGGAGGCCCAGACATTGCCGCAATTGCTTACTCCGTCGACCCTCACCGGACTGGTGCGCTGATGGCCAAGATTCGCGCCGACCAGTTGCTCGTCGACAATGGCCTCGCCGAAAGCCGGGCGCGGGCGCAGGCACTTATTCTCGCCGGCCTCGTCTATATGGGCGACAAGAAGGTGGAGAAGGCGGGACAGCAGGTGGCGGCCGACGCCGAACTGGACGTGCGCGGGCGCGACCATCCCTGGGTCTCGCGCGGCGGCATCAAGCTGGCGCATGCGATCGATGAATATGGCATCGACGTCACTGGCTTCGTCGCGATCGACGTCGGCAGCTCGACCGGCGGCTTTACCGACGTGCTGCTGACCAAGGGCGCGGCAAAGGTCTATGCCGTCGACAGCGGCACCAACCAGCTTGCGTGGAAACTGCGCTCCGACGATCGCGTCATCGTCCATGAACAGACCAGCGCCCGCATCCTGACCGACGCCCACATAACCGAGCCGGTCGACATCATCGTGTGCGATGCCAGCTTCATCAGCCTGGCCAAGGTGCTGGAAAAGCCGATCGGCTTCGCCCGGCCCGGCGCGCAGATGGTCGCCCTCATCAAGCCGCAGTTCGAGGCAGGGCGCGAGGAAGTGGGCAAGGGCGGGGTGGTGCGCGATCCCGCCATCCACCAGCGCGTCTGCGACGAGGTCGCTGCCTGGGTCCGTGAGAAGGGCTGGGAAGTGCTTGGAATCACGACCAGTCCGATCACCGGACCGCAAGGCAATGTCGAATTTCTGATTCACGCGCGGCTTGGCGGATAATCGCGCCAGCTTCGTTACCCGCCCTGCGATACATTTTGACACATTCCATGCGGTTGTGTCCGTCACAAAGGCCCGTTAGCCCCTCGTCATGCGCTCGACCCTGCCTGTCATTCTCGTTGCCCTTTGTCTTGCCGGTTGCGGCGGAGAGAAGGAAAAGAAAGCTCGCCCGCCGGCGCTGGTGGAGGCGGTGGCGATTGCGCCCACCCGCTTCACCGACAATGTCGAGGCGGTCGGCACCGCGCTCGCCAATGAGCAGGTGGTGCTGTCCGCGCCGGTGACCGAGCGGATCGACGTGCTGAACTTCACCGATGGCGGCTTCGTGTCCAAGGGGCAGGTGATCGCCCGCATGGCCGTGGGCCAGGAAAAGGCCGAACTGGCTGCCGCCGAGGCGACCGCGCTGCAGGCCGACCAGCAGTTGAAGCGCATCCAGGCGCTCAAGTCGCGCGGCTTTGCCACCGGTGCCACGGTCGAGCAGCAGATCGCGCTCGCCAGCAGCGCCCGCGCCAATGCCGACCTCGCCCGTGCCGGCATCGGCGACCGCACCATTCGCGCGCCGTTCAGCGGCTGGGTTTCCCTGCGCACGGTCTCGCCCGGCGCGGTCATCACCGCCGGCACCGCGATCGCCACGGTCAGCGACATTTCGCGGATCAAGCTGGACTTCACCGTGCCCGAGACGCGCCTGTCGATGATCCGCGAGGGCATGCCGATCAAGGCACTGTCCGCCGCCTGGCCCGACCGGCCTTTCAACGGCACGATCGCGACGATCGATCCGGTGATTGATCCCGCCACCCGCGCCGTGCGGGTCCGCGCGATCATGCCCAATCCCGACAAGGCGCTGAAGCCCGGCATGCTGCTGACCGTCAGCGTCTTCTCGCGCGAGCGCCAGTCTCTGGGCGTGCCCGAACTGGCCGTGATCGGCGATGGTGACGAGCGTTTCGTCTTCGTGCTGGACGGTCGCACCGCCAAGCGGACCAAGGTCGAAACCGGCATCCGCCAGAACGGCCTGGTCGAGATATTGGGCGGCGTGAAGGCCGGCCAGCAGATCGTGACCGAGGGCGTGGTGAAGCTGACCGATGGCGCACCGGTGCGCCTGGCCGGCGACAAGAAGGGTGATGACGACAAGGGCGGCAAGGCCGCCAAGGCCGCCGGCTAAGCCGATGCAGCTCTCCGATCTCTCGGTCCGCCGGCCGGTCTTTTCGGCGGTGGTCGCGGTGCTGATGTGCATCGTCGGCCTGGTTGGCTATTTCAGCCTGTCGGTCCGCGAATATCCCGATACCGATCCGCCGATCGTCTCGGTCGAGACGACCTATACCGGCGCCGCCGCGTCGGTGGTGGAAACCCGCATCACCCAGCAGATCGAGGATGCGGTCGCGGGCGTGCAGGGCATCCAGACCATCACCTCGACCTCGCAGGACGGCACGTCCAACATCAATATCGAGTTCGATCCCTCGCGGGACATCGACAGCGCCGCCAATGACGTGCGCGACCGTGTCGGGTCGGTGACGCAGGATCTGCCCGAGGATGCGCTGGCGCCCGAGATCCGCAAGGTCGATTCCGACGCGCGATCGATCCTGTTCTTGGCCTTCTCGCGCCCCGGCTGGTCGCCGATCCAGATCAGCGACTATCTCGACCGCAACATTGCCGACCGCTTTGCCGCGATCGACGGCGTCGCCCGCGTTACCATCGGCGGCGAGGCGCGCCCGTCGACCCGCATCTGGTTCAACGCGGAAAAGCTGGCCGCCTTCGGCCTGACCCCGGCCGATGTCGAGGCGGCGCTGCGCACCCAGAATGTCGAACTGCCCGCCGGCCGTTTTGAATCGAAGGACCAGAACCAGACGCTGCGCGTCGAGCGGCCCTTCGCCACGCCGGACCAGTTCGCGCAGCTGGTCGTGGGCCGGGGCGAGGATGGCTATCAGGTGAAGCTGGGCGATGTCGCCCGGATCGAGGAAGGGGCCGAAAACCCCTATAGCAGCTTCCGTTCCAACCAGGGCACGGCGATCGGCATCGGCATCATCCGCCAGTCGGGCGCCAACACGCTGGAAGTGGCGCAGAAGGCCAAGGCGCTGATCAAGGAGCTGGCGCCGACCCTGCCCAAGGGCATGAAGGTGGCGATCGGCACCGACGAATCCCTGTTCATCGAACGCGCGATCGACAATGTCTATGACACGCTGATCGAGGCGGCGCTGCTCGTCATCCTCGTCATCTTCCTGTTCCTGGGATCGGTGCGCGCGACGATCGTGCCGGCCGTGACGGTGCCGATCTGCCTGCTCGCCACCTGCGCGGTGATGTGGCTGCTCGGCCTGTCGATCAACCTGCTGACCCTGCTCGCCTTCGTCCTCGCCATCGGCCTGGTGGTCGACGACGCGATCGTGGTGCTGGAAAATGTCTATCACCGCGTCGAGCAGGGCGATGATCCGCTGGTCGCCGCCTATCTCGGCACGCGGCAGGTGGGCTTTGCCATCATCTCGACCACCCTGGTCGTCTGCGCCGTGTTCGTGCCGGTGATGTTCCTGGCCGGCCAGACCGGCCTCTTGTTCCGCGAACTTGCCATCGCGATGATCGCGGCGATCGGCTTTTCGGGCTTCATATCCTTGAGCCTCGCGCCGATGCTCTGCTCCAAGCTGCTGAAAAATGCCGAGCGCGGCCGGCTGGCGCGCTGGGTCGATGATCGCTTCCAGCGGATCGAGCATGGCTATGGCCGCTGGCTCGACTGGACCTTGAAGAAGCCGCTGATGCCGCTGCTGGGCGTCGCGATCTTCCTGGGCGTCGCCTTCTTCCTCTTCACCCGCCTGCCGGCCGAACTGGCCCCGGCCGAGGATACCGGCGTGGTCGAGGCCAATGTCAACGCGCCCGAAGGCACCGGCTTCGACCGGATGATGGCCTATATGCAGAAGATCGAGAATGATCTCGCCTTCCTGCGCAAGGACGGCACGCTGCAGAATCTGGTGATCCGCACCCCCGGCGGCTTCGGCACCACCGACGATTACAACAATGGTAATGTCATCGCCTTCCTGAGGCCGTGGGAAGACCGCACCATCACCACGGCGGAAGTCGCGACCATCATCAACAAGGTGATCGCCGACCAGCCGGGCGTGCGCGGCAATGCCGCGCCGCGATCGGGGCTGGGCCGTGGTCGCGGCCTGCCGGTCAATATCGTGCTGGCCGGCTCTACCTATGAAGGGCTGGTGGCGGCGCGCGACCGCATCATGCTGGCGGCGGCGAGCTATCCGGGCCTCATCAACCTCGACAGCGATTACAAGGAAACCAAGCCGCAGATGCGGATCGAAACCGATCTGCAGCGCGCCGGCGACCTGGGCGTGTCGGTGAACGATGTCAGCCAGGCGCTGCAGAGCCTGCTCGGTTCGCGCCGCGTCACCACCTATGTCGACCGGGGCGAGGAATATCGCGTGCTGGTGCAGGCGGAGCGTGACGGGCGTCAGACGCTGGCCGATCTGGAACGTATCCAGGTGCGCAGCCGCAGCGGCGTGCTGGTGCCACTGTCGGCGGTCGTGACCGTGCGCGAAGTGGCCGGGCCGCGTCAGCTCAACCGCTATAACAAGCTGCGCGCCATCACTCTGACCGCCGCGCTGGCGCCGGGCACATCGCTGGGGCAGGGGCTGGCCTTCCTGGAGGATCAGGCGCGCCAGTCGCCCGAGGTGCTGGCGATCGGCTATCGCGGCGAAAGTCAGTCGCTGCGTGAGACCGGCGGGTCGATCTGGATCGTCTTCGGCCTCACCATCCTGATCGTCTATCTGTTGCTCGCCGCCCAGTTCGAAAGCTTCATCCACCCCGGCGTCATCATCGCGACGGTGCCGCTGGCGGTGGCGGGCGGCGCGCTGGGCCTGGCGATCACCGGCGGGTCGATCAACCTATACAGCCAGATCGGCATCGTCATGCTGGTGGGTCTGGCCGCCAAGAATGGCATCCTGATCGTCGAGTTCGCCAACCAGTTGCGCGACGAGGGGATGGAGATTGCCGAGGCGATCCGCGAGGCGGCCAAGCGGCGTCTGCGCCCGATCCTGATGACGTCGATCGCGACCGTCATCGGCGCGGTGCCGCTGGTGCTGCGCGGCGGGGCCGGCGCGGCGGCGCGCCATTCGATCGGCGTGGTGATCGTGTTCGGTGTCAGCCTGGCGACGCTCATCACCCTGTTCCTCATTCCCATTTTCTATTCGCGCGTTGCCAAGCGCACGGTTTCTCCGCAAACCGTTGGTCGCAAACTGGATTCGGCGCTCAAGGATTCGCCCGAACCCGCCGAATAGCTTGGAGCTGCGTTGCCGATGAACGAGATCGCGTCCCAGGGTCAGTTGCGTCTTGCCTATCTGCGCTGGGCGTTGGTCACGGTGCCCGCGATCGTCTTTCTCGGCTTCCTGTCGGGCAGGCTCGCCAATAGCGGCTTTGGCAATCGCTGGTTCTCCTCGCTCAACCTGCCCGCGCTGATGCCGCCGGGCTGGGCCTTCGGCGTCGCCTGGACGATCCTCTATGTGCTGATGGCGCTGGCCTTCGCGATCGTGCTGCATGCGCGCGGGGCCAGGGGTCGGGGGGCGGCGGTCACGCTGTTCCTGGTGCAGCTGGCGCTCAACCTTGCCTGGTCGCCGCTCTTCTTTCGCGCGCATCAGGTGGGGGCGGCGCTGGGCCTGATCCTGGTGCTGGCGCTGCTGGTGGCGCTGACCACCGCCCTGTTCTGGCGGATCCGTCCCTTTGCCGGTGCGTTGATGTTGCCCTATCTGGTCTGGCTGGTCTTTGCCTCCTACCTCAACTATGAGGTCGGCCGCCTGAACCCGGATGCGCACAGGCTTGTCGCGCCGGCACTCCAGACCCAGATATGATTTCGGCGCATCCACGCGCCTGATACGAGGATAGACGATCATGCAGAGCGAGAACCGCTTTTTCGACGACCTGGCCAAGCTGGTGAACGGCGCTGCCGGCACGGTCGCGGGCATGACCCGCGAGTTCGAATCCAACGCGCGCGAACGTGCCAAGGAATGGATCGGCGGCGTCGACTTCGTCAGCCGCGAGGAATTTGACGCGGTCAAGGCGATGGCCGCCGCCGCGCGTGAGGAAGTCGAACTGCTCAAGGCTCGCCTCGACGCGCTGGAAGGCAAGGCACCCGAGCCGGTCACCAAGACCGTGCGCGCCGCCAAGACGAAAGCTGTGGATAAGGATGCGGGCGCCGAGTAAGCGCCCTGTCCTTTCGCCGCTTGCGGTGATAAAGGCGCGCCGATGATGGATAGCGACGAATTTGAGAATGGCGGCCATGAGGCCGCGCCGATCGACATGCTGGCGGCCTTTTACGAGGCGCATGGCTGGAGCTATGAGCAGGTCGGCGAGGACGAGATCGTCGCGAGCACCCAAGGGTCGTGGGCGCAATATGAGCTGCGCGGCATCTGGCGTGACGAGGATCAGGTGCTGCAGCTTCTCGCGCTGCCCGACATCCGCGTCAATGACGACAAGCGCGCCGTCATCTACGAGACGCTGGGCCTGATCAACGAGCAGCTCTGGCTCGGCCATTTCGAGCTGTGGTCGTCGAGCGGCATCATCCTGTTCCGCCATGGCGCCTTGCTGGGGCAGGGCGGCACGCTGACGCTGGACCAGGCGCAGGTGCTGATCGAGACCGCGATCGACGAGTGCGAGCGTTTCTATCCGGTGTTCCAGTTCGTCCTGTGGGGCGGCAAGAGCCCGAGCGAGGCGATCAGCGCGAGCCTGATCGAAACCCGCGGCGAAGCCTGACATTTCTGCCTGAAAGCCTGACCATGACCATTGCCTGCTGGCCCGATCATCTTTTCCTTGTCGGCTGCGGCAATATGGCGGGGCAGATGCTGACCCGCTGGCTGGCGTGCGGGCTCGATCCCGCCCGCGTCACCGTGCTGCGGCCAAGCGGCAAGCCGGTGGCGCACGGCGTGACCGTCGTCACCGCCTATCCCGCGGCGCTGCCGGCCGGCACGACCGTGCTGCTGGGCATGAAGCCCTATCAGATTGCCGACGTAGCGGCGGGGCTTGCGCCGCTGCTGACGGCGGAAACGCGGCTGGTGTCGATCCTGGCCGGCACGCCGATCGCGGATCTGCGCCGGCATTTCCCGGCGCCGCGCGATGTCGTCTGCGCCATGCCCAACCTGCCGGTCGGGCTGGGCGAGGGCGTGGTGGCGCTCTACACCGATGCGGCGACGGATGCGGTGGCCAAGGCCGACATTGCCGCGCTGATCGCGCCGCTGGGTCTGGCGGAATGGATGGGTGACGAAGCCCTGTTCAATCAGGTGACGGCCCTGTCGGGCTGCGGTCCGGCCTTCCTGTTCCGCTTCATCGATGCGTTGTCGCGCGCCGGCGAGGCGCTGGGCATTCCTGCCGATCAGGCCGCACGCATGGCGCTGGCCACGGTGCAGGGATCGGCGAACATGGCGGCGCGCGCCAGCGTCAGTCCGGCCACCCTGGCGGATCAGGTCGCCAGCCCCGGCGGCATGACGCGCCAGGGCCTCAATGTGCTGGACGCCGACAATCGCCTGCTCGACCTTCTGACCGACACGCTGGTCGCCGCGCGTGACCGGGGTGCGGCGATGGCGCGGGGCGAATAGGGACGGTTCCGGTCGGCGCCATTATCCGTTAAGGGGGCGCGATCGATATACGGAGTCCGTTCATGCTGTCCCCCGAAACCCCCATCCTGCTGCTCACCACCGGTGGCACGATCGACAAGGTCTATTTCGACGCCCTGTCCGACTATCAGGTCGGCGAGACGGTGATGGCCAAGCTGTTGCAGGTGGCGCGGGTCAAGCGGCCCTTCCGCATCGAGGAAATTACCCGCAAGGACAGCCTGGAACTGGACGACACGGATCGTGCGCTGATCGCCGCCCGCGTCGCTGCAGCGCGTGAGAAGCATATCGTCATCACCCATGGCACTGACACCATGACCGAGACGGCCAAGCTGTTGCAGGATATTCCCGGCAAGACCGTCGTGCTGGTCGGTGCGCTGGCCCCGGCGCGCTTTGGCGAGAGCGATGCGAGCTTCAACCTTGGCATGGCCTTTGCCACCGCGCAGGTCGCCGAGCCGGGCGTCTATATCACCATGAGCGGATCGGTGTTCCGCGCCGACAAGGTGGTCAAGGACCGCGCCAAGGGCGCCTTTGTCCCGACCGGCGAGTAAGGCGGGCCAGCGGGGCGGCTGAAACCTTTGCCCGCTCTCCGGCATTGTTGCCCCCACGGGGTGACAAAGAGGAGAGACTATATGGCAGATTATCAGGAACGCCCGGCGCCCACGACGACGATCATCGAAAAGCGCAGCGGCGGCGGTGGCACGACCATCGCGATCCTGTTGCTGGTCGTGGTGGTGGCGGTTGCCGCCTTCTTCCTGATCAGCAGCCAGACCCGCAAGGATGATGCGGTGTCGAGCGCGGCGAGCCAGGTCGGGCAGGCCGCGAGCGATGTCGGCGACGCCGCCAAGGATGCCGCCGATTCGGTAAAGGGCAATTGATCCAAGGGGCCGGCTTCCACAGCGAAGCCGGCCCTTTTTCAGACCATGATTTTGTCGAGCGCGGCGCAGAAGGCCTGCATGTCGGCCATCGAGCCGACGGTGACGCGCGACATGGTGGGCCAGGGCGCCCAGTTGCGGCCGATGCCGACACCCGCCGCCAGGAACTGGGCCTGCACGCCGGCCGCCGGCTTGCCCCAGTCGACCATGAACATGTTGGCGTCCGACGGGATGAACTTGACCCCGCGCTTGGTGAGGTGGGCGAAGGTGAAGTCGCGCGCGGCGATCATCTCGGCCCGGCGCTGCTCGATCAGCGCCTTCTGCGTCAGCGCCACCGTGCCGCACACGACCGAGGGGAGGGGCAGGTTGGTCGACATGCGCTTGCCGTCATAGCGCATCATCCTGGCATGCAGGTCCGGTCGCGCGATGGTGGCGCCCAGCCGCATGCCGGCCATGCCGAACAGCTTGGAGAAGGTGCGCAGCACGATCACGTCCTTGCCCTGCGCAACCAGCGGCGCGGCCGACTGGCCGTGCGAGAAATGGAGATAGGCTTCGTCCACCAGGACGATCGATCCGGCCGGCTTGTTGGCGACCAGCCATTCGATGTCGGCCACCGGCGTCAGCGTGCCGGTAGGGTTGTTGGGCGAGCAGATATAATAGAGGCCGGCGTCCGGATTGGCGGCCAGCATCGCCTTCACGTCATGGCGATAATCGGGCGTCAGTGGCACCTTCGTTACCTTGGCACCGGCCCATTCCGCCGTGCCCCAGGGCTGTTCATAGCTGACATCGGCGGTCACCAGCCCCTTTTGCGGCGAGCAGAAGGCGACGACGATGCGCGAGAGCGGGTCGCTGGACCCCGGCCATGGCAGGACATAATCGACCGGCACGCCCTCGATGGTCGCGAGCGTCTTCTTGAAGTCGGTGACTTCGGTGCCGGGATGGTAGAAATTGGCGTGGGACACGATCTTCGCCGCGGCGGCCTGGGCGACGGGGAAGGGGCCGGTCCAGCATTCGTTGGAGCCGATCCGCACCTTGGGGAAATTGCCTTCTTCAGGGCCGTCATTGCGCTGCGCCCAGACCGGGGTGCCGGCGGTGGCGACCGCCACGCCCGCGCCCAGCACGCCCAATATGCGGGCGGCGTCGCGGCGCGAATAGCCGCGCTGGATCAGATCCTGCTGCGCGTCATTCTGGTCGTTCATGGCTATTCCCCTATGCGTCCTGAAGAACGGTTCGGGGGAGTCAACGGACGAGGACGGGATTCCCGCAATGGCCTTGCTGTAACGAAGAAGGGCGCCCCCTGGGAGGGCGCCCTTCGTCATGTTTCAGCCTGTTCGGGCGAAGCGATCAGCCTTCGACCTTGGCATATTTCGGCGCGGCCTCATTGAGGATGCGCAGGATCTTCTGCAGCGCGGTGGGCTCGTCGGTCTCTTCCATCGCGGCGAGTTCGCGGGCGAGGCGGCTGGAAGCGGCTTCGAAGATCTGGCGCTCGGAATAGCTCTGCTCGGGCTGGTCGTCGGCCCGGAACAGGTCGCGGGTCACTTCGGCGATCGACACCAGGTCGCCCGAATTGATCTTCGCTTCATATTCCTGGGCGCGGCGCGACCACATGGTGCGCTTGACCTTGGGCTTGCCCTTCAGGGTTTCCATCGACTCCTCCAGCGTCTTGTTGGAGGACAGCTTGCGCATGCCGACGCCTTCGGCCTTGTTGGTGGGGACGCGCAGCGTCATGCGCTCCTTTTCGAAACGGAGCACATACAGCTCCAGTTCCATGCCCGCGATCTGCTCCTTTTGGAGTTCGATCACACGGCCCACGCCGTGCTTGGGGTAAACGACATAATCACCAACGTCAAAGGACAGCGCCTTGGCAGCCATTTGAAACCTTTCTATTCAACCGGGGAACGGGCCGTCGCGGGGCAGGTGCAGCAGGGGCACGAGTCGGGGAAAGTCCGCGGCGTCACCGTCAAGACATGATGCGAATACTCCAGGACGAACGCGACCATGTTCGTCCGCTGGGCGCTATTTAGCAGATTCGTAACAAAATTGCCACCCCCGGACACAAAGTCTGGGGGTGCGGCACAAAATGGGACGCTGCGCCTTGATGGCGCAGGATAATATCGATCAGCTGCCCTCGCCGGGTTCGGGCGAGAAGAACTGTTCCAGCTTGTTCTCTACGCCGCTCATCGCGTCGGCGTCAGCCGGGGCCTCGCCCTTGACCGTGATGTTGGGCCATTCGGCCGAGTATTTGGTGTTGAGTTCCAGCCATTTTTCGAGGCCGTTCTCGGTATCGGGCAGGATCGCCTCGGCCGGGCATTCCGGTTCGCACACGCCGCAGTCGATGCACTCGTTGGGATTGATGACCAGCATGTTCTCGCCCTCGTAGAAACAGTCCACGGGGCAGACCTCGACGCAATCCATATATTTGCAGCGGATGCAGTTGTCGGTCACGACATAGGTCATTGTCAGGGCACTCTTTGGGTTGCGACAGCGGCGGCCCTGCTATGCCCGGCGCGCGCGAAGGTCAATGAGGATAATGTTGACGGGCGCGTAGGGGCGGTTTTGTGCTGTCGGCAGCGCAGATGGTCGGTCGGGCCGCCCGTTCGAGCGGCCCGAGCCATCGTCAGTTGCGCACGTCGGATTCGGTGACGGGCGAGATCTTGATTTCGACGCGGCGGTTGGCGGCCTTGCCTTCCTCGGTCGCATTCGACGCGATCGGCTGGGTTTCGCCAAAGCCGCGCGTGGCGATGCGCGCCGACTGGACGCCATGGCTGGTCAGATAGCCGGCGACCGACTGGGCGCGGCGTTCCGACAGCGTCTGGTTATAGGCGTCCGACCCGTCGCTGTCGGTGTGACCATAAACGTCGATATAGGTCTTGGGATATTGCGACAGGATCGAGGATACCTCGTCCAGCGTGGGGCGGAACTGCGGCTGGACGCTGGCGTCGTTGAACGCGAAGGTGATGCCCGAGGGCATGCGCAGCAGCAGGTCGTCGCCCTGGCGGATCACGTCGACACCGCTGCCGGCGGTCTGCTGTCGCAGCTTGCGTTCCTGTTCGTCCATGTAGGAGCCGATACCGGCGCCCGCGATCGTGCCGATGCCGGCGCCCAGGATCTTTTCGGTGCGGTCATGCCGGCCGCCGACCAGATCGCCCAGCAGATAGCCGCCCAGCGCGCCGCCAATGCCGCCGATCGCCGCCTTCGACATGCGCTTCTGCCCGGTTTCCGGGTCGGTGGTGCAGGCCGTGGTGGTCAGCATCGCGGCCAGGCCGGCGGCCATCATGATCCGGTGCGAAATCCTCATTCTTCTATTCCCTTGTCCTTGGCATCCGCGTGGATGGATGCGTCCCTAATAACCCAGGCGATGGATTGTTCCACAAGTGAACTGAACGGGTGATGATGGGATGGTTGTGAAAACGAAAGAATAAAGGTTATAGGGGAGGGGACCACCATGGCCACGATCCCCCCTCCCGCTCCGACGCCCTTCCCCTGGGTAGACCTCATCATCATCCTGGCGCTGGTCGCGCTGAACGGCGTCTTCGCGATGTCGGAGCTGGCCATCGTGTCCGCGCGCAAGCCGCGGCTGCAGGCGATGGAGAAGGCGGGCAAGCGCGGTGCCAAGTCGGCTTTGCAGCTGGCGGCGGACCCCGGCAAGTTCCTGTCGACCGTCCAGATCGGCATCACCCTGATCGGCATCATTTCGGGCGCCTATTCGGGCGCCAGCCTGGGCGGGCCGACCGGCGAGCGGCTGGCGGCGCTGGGCCTGTCGCCCAATATGGCGGAAAATCTTGGCTTTGCGCTGGTCATCGGCCTCACCACCTATGCCTCGCTGATCATCGGCGAACTGGTGCCCAAGCAGTTCGCGCTGCGTCAGCCCGAGCCGATCGCCGTGCTGGTGGCGACGCCGATGCTGTATCTGGCCAAGCTGACGGCGCCGGTGGTGTGGGTGCTCGACAAGTCGAGCGGCCTGATCTTCAAGATTCTGGGGCTGGACCGCGAATCCGAACATCATGTCACGGTCGAGGAACTGCATCTGATCGTCGCCGAGGCGAGCCGGTCGGGCATCATCGAGGAAAGCGAGCGGGCGATCATCTCCGGCGTGGTGCGGCTGGCCGACCGGCCGGTGCGCGAGGTGATGACCCAGCGCATGGATGTCGACTGGATCGACATCAACGCCGACGAGGAAACAGTACGCCTGCGCCTGCTGGAAACGCCGCATACCCGCCTGCCGGTGGGGCGCGGATCGGTGGAGGATATTATCGGCATCGTCCAGGCGCGCGACATCATGACCGCCTTGTTCCGGGGCGAGGCGCTGAATATCGAGGCGCTGCTGCGCAAGGCGGAGGTGGTGCCCGACCAGGTCGACGCGATGGATGCGCTGGAAGTGCTGCGCAAGTCCGACGTGCCGATGGTGATGGTGCATGACGAATATGGGCATTTCGAGGGGATCGTGACCCCGGCCGACCTGCTGTCCGCCATTGCCGGCCATTTCGCATCCGACCGCGACGTCTATGACGAGCCGGATCTGGTCGAGCGCGAGGATGGCAGCCTGCTGGTGTCGGGCCAGATGCCGATCGACCAACTGGCCGAGAAGATCGACATCAACCTGTCCGAGGACCGCGATTATGCGACGGTCGCGGGCCATGTGCTTTGGCTGCTCAAGCGCCTGCCCGAAGTCGGCGACTATGCCGAGGATCAGGGCTGGCGCTTCGAGATTGTCGACATGGACGGGCGCAAGATCGACAAGCTGCTGGTCGCGCAGCTCTGACGATGGTGGCGTCGGCGCTCGATGCAGTCGACCGCCTGGCGCTGCGCCTGCTGGAAGAGAAGGACGGCCTGGCCGTGCTCGGCCTGTGTGGGGCGCAGGGCAGCGGCAAGAGCACATTGGCGCAGGCGCTGCAGGCGCGCATGGGCGCGCGTGGCGTGGCGAGCGCGATCCTGTCGATCGATGATCTGTATCTGACGAAGCGTGAGCGGGAAGGGCTGGCGCAGAGCGTGCATCCGCTGCTGCGGACTCGGGGCGTGCCGGGGACGCATGATGTCGCGCTGGGGCTGCGGGTGCTGGATGCACTGGCGGCGGGGCAAGCGGTGCGGCTGCCGCGGTTCGACAAGGCGGTGGATGATCGCTTGCCTGAAAGCGCGTGGCCGGAGGCAGGGGCGGGGCTGCGGTTGCTGATCCTGGAGGGCTGGTGCGTGGGCGCGCGGGCGCAGGAGACAAGTGAGCTGGATGCCCCGGTCAACGCGCTGGAGCGGGACGAGGATGGCGACGGGCGCTGGCGGCACTTCGTCAATGATGCGCTGGCGGGGGACTATCAGACGCTGTTCGGGCGGATCGATGCGCTGGCGCTGCTGGCGGCGCCGGGGTTCGACGTGGTGCAGGGCTGGCGGACGCAGCAGGAGGCCGAATTGCGCGCGGGTGGCGGTGGCAGCGCGGTGATGAACGATGCGCAGGTTGCCCGCTTCATCCAGCATTATGAGCGGCTGACCCGGCATATCTTGGACGAGATGCCGGGGCGGGCCGATCTGGTCGTGGCGCTGGATGCCCAGCGCGGCGTGACGGCGGTTCGCGGCCGATAGCCGAAAAGAGCGCCGCCACCGGCCGCGCCCTTCCAGAAATCTTACTGCGCCGCGTTCTCGGCCGGGGCCTCGGTCGCGTTGGCGGCGTTGTCGCCGCCTTCGGCCGGGGCCGCATTGTCCGCCGCAGCGGGCGCGGCATCGGCGGCGGGCAGGGGGAGGTTGGACCCCTGCGTGTTCAGCCATGCGATCAGGTTGGCGCGATCGGCTGGGTTGGAGAGGCCGGCAAAGGTCATCTTGGTGCCGGGGGCAAATTCACGCGGGCTCTTCAGCCAATGGTCGAGATTGTCGAAGCTCCATTCGCCGCCCTTGCTCTTGAGCGCTTCGGAGAAGGCGAAGCCGCCCTTGCCCTGGCCGATGCCTTCGCCGACGGTGGCATAGAGATTGGGACCGATGCCGTTGGCGCCGCCCTGATTGACGGTGTGACAGGCGGCGCATTTCGCGAACACCTTTTCGCCGGCCGCGACATCCGCGCTGGCGAGCAGGGTGTTGAGGCCGGGGCCGCTGTCGCCGCCACCTTCGCCTTCCACCTCGACGCCCTCGATCGCATAGCCCATCTTTTCGGGCCGTTCATCGTGGAAATATTTGGAACTGACGATCGCGCCACCCAGCGCGATGATGCCTGCAAACAACGCCCACCCTGCAACGGTGTTGAATCGATCGCCCATCCGCAGATTTCCCTCGCATCTTTGTTATGGAGGCTGTCGTGCGCTCCCCCACTTAAGCACTTGCCATAATGGGGGATAGGCCGGGGTGCAACCCGCCGTGGCGCTTTTCGCGCCCCGCCGCCCCGCCGATGCTTGCGCGCGATCCCCCAACTGCCTAAGCGCGCAGGCACGCATGGAAAATTATCCCGCCCCCGCTCGCGCGCTGGTCGCCGACATGTCGCAAAAGGCCGCTGCCGATCCGGCGCGCGCCGTCGCCTATCAGGGCGCGCCCGGTGCCAATTCGCACCTGGCCGCGCTTGGCTACGCCCCCGATTGCGTGCCGCTGCCCAGCTTTGCGTTCGAGGATGCGATCGACGCCGTGCGCAATGGCCTTGCCGCCCGAGCGATCATTCCGATCGAGAACAGCCTGCACGGCCGCGTCGCCGACATGCATTTCCTGCTGCCCGAATCCGGGCTGCACATCGTCGACGAATATTTCCTGCGCATCCGCCACTGCCTGATGGCGCCCGACACGGTGCCGGTGAAGAGCGCGATCAGCCATCCGCAGGCGCTGGGCCAGTGCCGCCATTATCTGCGTGAGCGCGGCATCCAGCCGGTCGCCTATGCCGACACCGCCGGCGCCGCCGCGCTGGTGGCGGAGACGCGGGCGCCGGGCGAGGGGGCGATCGCCCCCTATCTGGCCGCCGAAATCTATGGCCTGCGCCTGATCGCCGAGAATATCGAGGATAGCGACGACAACATGACCCGCTTCCTGGTGCTGGCGCGCGAGCCCAAGGCACCGGCGGCGGGCGTCGGCCCGGTCATGACCACCTTCCTGTTCGAGGTGAAGAATATCCCGGCCGCGCTCTACAAGGCGATGGGCGGCTTTGCGACAAATGGCGTCAACATGACCAAGCTGGAAAGCTACCAGCGCGGCGCCAGCTTCGCCGCGACCGAATTCTACTGCGATATCGAAGGGATGCCGGGCGACCCGGCGGTCGACCGCGCGCTCGCCGAACTGGAATTCCACACCAAATGGGTGCGCGTGCTGGGCAGCTACCGCCAGGCCCGCCCCCGTACCTGAGTGGTGCGCCCGATAAAGGGCGGTTTTTGGGTCACGCCTGGGTCTCTCCAGGGGCATGGCGCGAAGTTCACAGTGTCGTGACGCGACGATATCGGCGTTTTTCGCCGTTTTCGCGCCTGCCACGCGCCGCCGACGCGCCTGTTGGATCACATCCGGGGCATGGCGAAGCGCCATCAGGGTCACGGTGACGCGCCTGTTGGGTTGCGGGGGTGGCGGCGCATCGGTGTGCGCATAGGGGCGGGATCGCGGCTGCTCCATCGCGGAGGATAGATCAGATATTGGCTGAGTAGGAAAGCTGGGGTTGGATTGGCCGTTAAGGGAGTGGCTGCGCTAGCAGGAGCACATTGACTTCTGTTCGTTGCTTGGCATCTAAGTAGATGCGGCAAACGTGGTACTTGTGCAGGCTATCGAGCTACTGTATCGCGCACAATGGTACGGGCAGGACGCCACGCGGCGTCAGCTCTCACGAGCTGTTCTTATATGTCGGGTTTTCCAGCCTTGGCTTTCTTCGTTTGAGGAAAAAGATCCTTCCAATCTATCGTGCCCGTACCACTTTTAGTCTTGGTGCCTGATGGCTGCCGATCCGATTTCGCGTATTTGGTTAACTTACAAAACGCGGATCATATCTGAGCGGCGTTATCAACGATACGCGATCGTAAGCCATCTAGCTCTTAGCTGGTATGCATTTCTCTCAATCGTTTTTAGCATCTATCAAGATCGTTTTGCCCAAAGCTTAGGAGTGGTTGGCGCTTCTCAAGCTGCCTTGGTTATGTCGGTTCTTACCTTTGGTTTGTCGCTGATTATTTATGGCTTGAGATTTGATGATCTCGCTCGAATCCATCGAGAATGCTACATATCGATGCAGAGAGTTTACCAATCACCAGAATCTGACGATGTTAAGTTAGAAAGATACAGCAGTCTTCTTGAGCATTATCCAAATCACTCGGATAGTGACTACGATGATTTATTGTTCGATGCTTGGCGGTTTGGAAGAACACTAAGTGGGACGGACGGTCAGCCAATCCTGTTTGGTTGGCGGAAAGTGGTCGCATCATATTTTCGTCATTTTGTTCGAAACTTGGTTACATTTTCTCTATTTTTTATTCCTTTAGGTTTTTCCTTTTTTGGCCTTTGGGGTTCGTAGTTGGCTACCGTGCAGGAGCTTCATTTTAGCGAGTCATCGCTTAAAGCGCTTTTTAGCTCGCGCATCATTAAGTCTCGCGCTGTCGGTTTAGATGGTACGCGGCTGGAGGCATTCACAAGCCGATTAGACGAAGAGTGTGCGCTCATTGAGCGGAAGGTGCTTTGTGGCACTTATACCTTCACCCGCTATCGCGAGAAGCTGATCCTGAAGGGGGCGACGCGATTACCCCGGCGCATTTCCATACCTACTGTCAGAGACCGGCTAGCTTTGAGAGCGATTTGCAATCTGCTCGCTGAAGCGGTTCCGGGCGCTCGTTCGGCGCCGCCGCATAGCTACATCAAGGCCATTGCCAGCCTGATCAAAGGGACAAGCGAGCCTCTATCTTTTCTCCGGGTGGATGTTCGTGATTTCTTTCCTTCGATTCAGCACAATATTTTACTTTCCAAGCTGAAAGATCTTGGCGTTGAATCATTGATCCTGACCCAGATTCAGAAGGCAATAGAAAATCAGACAGGCTCGGCTCCTGACTACGTTGTGTCCGGTGTCGGTGTGCCGCAAGGGCTCAGTATCTCAAATCTGCTCGCATCTGTGTATATGCAAGAATTTGATGCTGAGGCCGCGAAGCGTTCAGTTTACCACAGGTACGTGGACGACATATTGGTTGTTGCGCCCTCCCATGAGATAACTGCCCGCTTTAAGGAGATACATGCTGGCCTGCTCGAGCTGAGGCTTGATCCCCATCCGATGGGGCGTTCCGGAAAAACTGAAATAAAGCGGATTTCTGAAGGCATAGACTATTTGGGATATCATCTTACGCCCCGGAAAATTTCCGTGCGAACGTCATCTTATCATCGAATGTTCAAAAATCTTAGTAAGGTATTTACTCAGTATAAATACAAGAAAAACTTACAGCAATTTTTGTTCAAATTAAATTTAAGAATAACAGGTTGTGTTGTTGATGGTAAAAGAAAAGGGTGGCTGCTTTTCTTTTCGCAAACGGATGATTTATCCCAACTTCGTTATCTGGATGAGTTTGTTGCGACTCAGTGTCGACGCGTTGGCATCAACCCTAAAGCCTCCGATATCGCGCGCTTCGTTAAAGCTTACCACGAGATCAGGTTCAAGGGGGTCGTTAACGGATACATTCCAAACTTCGACAATTTTACTCTTGAACAGAAGTATGCGCTTATAAATAATCTTACTGGAGTTCCGTTCGAAGAACTGGACAGCCGATCAGTAGAGGTAACGCAGGCAGATTTTCGTAATCTGGTTGCGAAAGAGGTAGCTGATCTGGAACAAGACGTTCTCACTGCGATATCATGATCGCGGGTGTTTTGGGTTTCGCCTAGTTGCTAAACTGAAATTCGGCCACGTGTGATAATGCTCATGGTCCAATTGCCTTGTAATGACGAATAGCGGCTTTCTAGAACGAAGTTCAGCGCTTTACTTGGCTGGGCCACCCCCTCCCACCCCTCCGCTTCCGCTGCCCCGCAATCACCGCTATAGCCCCGCCATGGTCGCTGCGATCCTCTTGTCCGCGCTGGCGATGACGCTGATCGTCGGGGTGCGCTATCTGATTGCCAGTGGCGGTTTTGCGCTGGCGACGCGGATGCGGCAGCCCGGCCTCTATCGCGGGCAGGGGCGGCAGATCGGGCGGGAGATTGGCTGGTCGCTGGCGTCCGCCGCCATCTATGGCATTCCCGCCGGTATCGTCGCCTGGGGCTGGCAGGCGCGGGGGTGGACGCGCATCTATGAGGATATGGGCCGCTATCCGCTCTGGTATCTGCCGGTGTCGGTGCTGCTCTTTCTCGCCGCGCATGATACCTGGTTCTACTGGACGCACCGGTGGATGCACGCTCCCCGGCTGTTCCGCATCGCCCATGCCGTCCATCATGCCAGCCGGCCACCGACCGCCTGGGCGGCGATGAGCTTTCACCCGTGGGAGGCGCTGACCGGGGCGGTGGTGATCCCGGCTTTGGTCTTCCTGATCCCGATCCATGTCGGCGCGCTGGGCGTGGTGCTGTCGATCATGACGATCATGGGCGTGTCCAACCATATGGGGTGGGAGATGTTTCCGCGCTGGATGGTGCGCGGGCCGATCGGCCGCTGGCTGATCACCGCCAGCCATCATCAGCGGCATCATGAACAATATCGGTGCAATTATGGCCTCTATTTTCGCGTCTGGGACCGGCTGTGCGGCACCGACCGGGGGCTGGGTGAATTTGGCGGTGATTTGAGGAAGGAACAGGCGTGATCGGTCGGGTGCTGTTTGCGGTGGCGGCATTGGCAGGGCTGGCGGGCGCGGCGCCGGTGGACCTGGCCCAGCCGATCAGCATGACGGCCGAGGGGCTGCGATCGGCCAAGGGGCGCATCCTGATCTGCGTGGCGCGATCGGCCGATTATTTCCCCGATTGCAGCAAGGATCCCGACAAGCGCCACCTGATCGTGGCGACGACGGGCAATGCCATCCCGCTCGGCAATCTGGCGCCGGGCGACTATGCGATCGCGATCATCCATGACGAAAATGGCAATGGCAAGCTGGACACTTTTGCCGGCATTCCGCGCGAAGGCGTGGGCTTTTCGCGCAATCCGGTGCTGCGCTTTGGCGCGCCCAGCTTTCGGTCGGCCGAGTTCGTGGTGAGCGGCGCGCCGGTGCGGCAGGCGATCCGGCTCAAATATTTCCTGTAACGATGCGGGCCGCCGCGACTTGTCGGCAAGGGGTGACGCCCCACATAAGGCGCTGTATGACGGCGGCGACTAACCGCATTGCAGGAGAATGAAGCGTGGCGACCCTGGGACTGAGCGAGGCCGACAAGGCGGCCGTGGAGGCGTTTCGCCAGGATGTGGTGGAGCCTTCGCGCACGAGCCTGGTGATCGTCGACTTCTGGGCCGAATGGTGCGGCCCGTGCAAGCAGCTGGCGCCGGTGATCGAGAAGGTCTGCGCCGACTATGCCAGCAAGGGCGTCAAGCTGGTGAAGGTGAATGTCGATGAAAATGGCTTCATCGCCAGCCAGTTCCGCGTCCAGTCGATCCCGACCGTCTATGCCGTGTTCCAGGGCCAGCCGGTCGCGGACCTGAGCCAGGCGCGGACCGAGGGACAGCTGAAGCAATATCTCGACCAGCTGCTGAGCCAGTTGCCGATCGAATCGGACGAGAAGGCGCAGGCGCAGGAGATCGCGCCGCTGATCGCGATGGGCGAGGAGATGCTGGCCGGCGGCGAGGCGGAGCGCGCCCTGTCGGTGTTCCAGCAGATTGCCGACATCGCGCCGGACAATGCCGAAGTGCTGAGCGGCCTGCTGCGCGCGCTGGTGGCGCTGGGGCAACTGGACGAGGCTGATGCGCTGCTCGCCGAACTGCCCGCCGAGATGCAGAAGGACCAGGCGATCGAGCGCGCGAAGGCGGCGCTGGCGCTGGCCCGTAATGCCAAGCCCGTGGCCGACCTGTCGGGGGTCGAGGCGCGTCTGGCGGCCGATGGTGACGATCATGTGGCGCGCTTCGAGCTGGCGACCGGGCTGATGGGCAATGGCGACCGCGATGGTGCGGCCGAGCAGCTGCTGGAGATCGTGCGCCGCGACCGGGCCTGGAATGACGGCGCCGCGCGCACCCAGCTGCTGACCCTGTTCGAGGCGGTCGGGCTGGAAGATCCGTGGGTGTCGGCGCAGCGCCGCAAGCTGTCGCAGATCCTGTTTTCCTAAAGGATCGGTGAGCGGTGAATCGCGCGCGCATCTCGATCTTTCCCTTGTCCGGCGCGCTGCTGCTGCCGGGCATGGAGCTGCCGCTGCATATCTTCGAGCCGCGCTATCGCGCGCTGGTGCAGGATGCGTCCGCGCGCGACCGGCGCATCGGCATGATCCAGCCACGCAGCGAGGGGCAGAAGCCGGCGCTGTTCGACGTCGGCTGCCTGGGGCGGATCAGCCATATCGAGGCGTTGGACGATGGCCGGTTCAACATCATCCTGACCGGGCTGGCCCGGTTCCGGCTGGTGCGCGAGCTGGAGGTGTCGACGCTGTTCCGCCAGATCGAGGCGGAGGTCGAGCAGGCGCCGCCCGAGGACGAGGCGCTGCACATGGTCGAGCGGGCGGCGCTGGAGCAGGAATCGCGCCGCTTTGCCGATGCGCTGGGCTATGCGGTCGACTGGACGGCGGTGTCGCGGCTGGACGATGCCGCGCTGGTCAACGGCATCGCCCAGATCGCGCCGTTCGACCCGGCGGCCAAGCAGACGCTGCTGGAGGCCGACACGCTGAGCGAGCGGGCCGACCGGATCATCCAGTTGATGCAGATCGTCGGCCGCGCCGAGCGCGACGGCGGCGCGACGATGCAATGAGCGAGATTATGCGCGAAGAAACGGCCCCGATCGATCCCTGGCTGCTGGACAAGCTGGTCTGCCCGGCGACGCGCACGCCGCTGCGCTGGGACGCGACGCGCCAGGCGCTGGTGTCGGATGCGGCAGGCCTCGCCTATCCGGTGCGCGACGGCGTGCCGGTGCTGGTGGTGCGGGAAGCGACCGCCCTTTCCTGACCGGGCGCGGTCGGTGTCGGCCTAACCCTGCCCGCCCAGCAGTTGATATTTGAGGCCCATGGCCTGGGCGAGGTTGCGCAGGCGGCGTTCGACCGCTTCGCCGTAGAGATCGGCATCCTCGTCGCGCAGGTGGAGGTCGATGCGGTCGCCATGCCGTTCCAGATGGGAAATGGCGAGCGGGCCTTCGACGCCGCCCGACAGGCGCTGGGCCAGGCGGATGGCGAGGCCCCAGAGCGCGGCGCGGCGCAGCGCGTCGGGGCTGGCCATGCGGTCGAGGTTGGGCAGCGTGCCGACATCGCCGCCGAAATGGGTGTGCAGCGCCTGGCCCAGCATCGCCCGCTCGGCAGCGGTGATGCCGACCCAATTGCTGTGCAGGGCGATTTCGACGCCGCGTTCGGCGCGGAAATCGGGATTGGCACGCCAGCTGACATCGGCCAGCAGACAGGCGGCTCGGCGGATGCGGCGCGCACCCTTGTCATCGTCGGGGAAGAGCGGGGCGATCCAGCGGTCGATACGGTCGCCATGGCCGCGGAAGCGGGCCTGTGCCTCGCCCTCCGCCTCGGCCGCGACCAGCAGCGGATCATGGGCGCGGATGTCGTCGGGCAGATTTTCGTAGAGCAGCCCTTCGCGCAGGCCATAGGCCGACACGATCATCCGGCTGGACTTGAGCTGGCGCACGACCACCGACAGCAGCGCGGCGGCATCCGGCAAGGTCGGCACGCGCGATCCGGTCATGGCCGGGATCTGCTTCAGCCGGCCCTTGTCGACATGGGAGATGATGCGGGTAAGCTGCTCGGCACGGGCGGCGCTCATCTCATATTGATGGACGACCGGTAGCGGGAAATGGGTGAGCTGCATGTCGAAGCGGGCGAGCGAGCGCCAGGAGCCGCCAACGAGATAGAAGGGCAGGTCCGGTTCCGCCTGCCAGCCGGCCTTTTCCAGCATCTTGGCGACGCAGCGATCAAGCGCACGCGGCCCCTTGGCCCGGATCTGCGGCAGGCGCAGCACGCCCAGCGGCAGCGAGATGGTCTGTTCGACCGCGCCCTCGCGCACGCGGGCCAGTTCCAGGCTGCCGCCGCCCAGGTCGCCGACAATGCCGTCGGCATCGGGAATGCCCGACAGCACGCCCATGGCGGCGCCGATCGCCTCCTGCGCGCCCGACAGCAGTTCGACGGTCAGGCCCATCGCCTTGGCACGGGTGATGAACTCGGCGCCATTGGTGGCGTCGCGCACGGCGGCCGTCGCCACGCAGCGTATGTCGGTGACGCGCATGTCGCGGCACAGATGGGCGAAGCGGCCGATGGCGCGCAGGCCGCGTTCCATCGCCTCCGCTTCGATCGCACCGGTCTTGGCGAGCGACGCGCCCAGACCGGCCATCACCTTTTCATTGAACAGGATGAAGGGGATGCGGCGTGGCCCGTCATAGACGACCAGGCGGACGCTGTTGGAGCCGATGTCGATGATCGCCGAGCGCGCGGTAGCGGGTTCGGGCGAGGTCGCCATGGTCTCCGCCATGGCGCGCACGCGGCTGAGCATCGAGTTCATCGCGCGATCAGGCCCGGCCACGCAGGCGCAGGGTCGGCACCGCGCCATGCTCCTGCGCTGCGCCACGCCCGGACAGCGACGGGTTGGTCATGAAATAGCGGTGCAGGTTGAACGGCCGGTCGCCCGGCTCCAGCCGGGTATAATGGCCGTCGCGGTCCAGCACCCAGCTCTGTTCGGTGTCGATCAGATTGGCGACCATCACCTGGTCGAGAATCTGGTCATGGACGGTGGGATTTTCGACCGGGGCGAGGAATTCGACGCGGCGGTCGAAGTTGCGCGGCATCCAGTCGGCCGAGCTGATATAGACCTTCGCGCCATTATTGGGCAGCGCCTTGCCATTGCCGAAGACGGTGATGCGGCTATGTTCCAGGAAGCGGCCGACGACCGACTTGACCCGGATATTTTCCGACATGCCCGGCACGCCCGGACGCAGGCAACAGATGCCGCGCACGATCAGGTCGATCTGCACCCCGGCATTGCTGGCGGCATAGAGTTTCTCGATGATCGCCGGGTCGACCAGGCTGTTCATCTTGGCCCAGATGGTGCCGGGGCGGCCGGCGCGGACATGGTCGATCTCCGCATCGATGCAGGCGCACAGCGTGTCGCGCAGGTCGCGGGGCGACATGACCAGCTTTTCCAGCCGCTGCGGCTCGACATAGCCGGTGATGTAGTTGAACAAAGCGGCGGCATCGCGGCTATAGGCGGGGTCAGCCGTGAAGAAGCTGAGATCGGTATAGATGCGCGCGGTGATCGGGTGGTAGTTGCCGGTGCCGAAATGGCAGTAGCTGCGGAACTGGTCGCCCTCGCGCCGCACCACCATCGACACCTTGGCATGGGTCTTCCAGTCGATGAAGCCATAGACGACCTGCACGCCCGCGCGTTCCAGCGCGTCGGCCCACATCAGATTCTGTTCCTCGTCGAAACGCGCCTTCAGTTCGACCACGGCGGTCACCGACTTGCCGGCCTCGGCCGCGTCGATCAGGGCGCGGATGATCGCCGACTGCTTGCCCGCGCGATAGAGGGTCTGCTTGATCGCGACCACGTCCGGGTCGGACGCGGCCTGCTTCAGGAAGGAGATGACGACGTCGAACGCCTCATAGGGATGATGGACGACGATGTCCTTGGCGCGGATCGCGGCGAAACAGTCGCCGCCATATTCGCGGATGCGCTCGGGGAAGCGCGGCGCATAGGGTTCGAACTTGAGGTCCGGCCGGTCGGCGTCGACGATGCCGCTAAGGTCACCGATGCCGATGAAGCCCTCCACCTCGACCACGATCGCCTCATGGCCCTGGAGCATGTCCTGGAGCATTTCCTCGACCGGTTCGGGGATGCGTTCCTCTATCTCCATGCGGATCACCCGGCCGCGGCGACGGCGCTTGATGGCGCTGCGGAAATAGCGGACCAGATCTTCCGCCTCTTCCTCGATCTCGATGTCGCTGTCACGGATGATGCGGAACACGCCGCTGTTGCGGACGCGATAGCCGGGGAAGAGATCGGCCGAGAAGCGGCGGATCACCGCCTCCAGCGCCATGTAGCGCATCGGTTCGCCCGGAATGCGCACGAAGCGGGCGAGCGAGGAGGGGATCATCACCAGTTCGCGGATCGGTTGCTTGTCCGACAGACGCTCCAGATCGAAGACGATCGACAGACCCTGATTGGGGATGAAGGGGAAGGGATGTGCCGGGTCCAGCGCCTGGGGCGTCAGGATCGGGAAGATCTGGGTCAGGAAATGCTCGCGCAGCCACCCCGCGCAGCCGACATCCATTTCCGCGGACGGACCGATCACCTCGATCCCGACCTGCACCAGCTCGCCATGCAGCGCGCCCCAGACCTTCTGCTGGGCGCGCATCAGGCTGGCCGTGGTTTCGGTGATCGCGCCGAGCTGCTGCGCCGGGGTCAGGCCGTCGGCCGACCGCAGATCGACATCCTGCAACTGCTGCCCTTTGAGGCCGGCGACGCGAACGGAGAAGAATTCGTCGAGATTGGCGCCCGAAATCGACAGGAAGCGGAGCCGTTCGAGCAGCGGGTGGGCCCGGTTCATCGCCTCTTCCAGCACCCGCTGGTTGAAGGCCAGCCAGGAAAGCTCGCGGTTGAAATAGCGCTCGCCCGCGGGCGAAAGGCTGGCGATGGGATCGGCTTCGGCCACGGATTACTCGCGCTGGTCGTTGGTGGGATCGGGCGGGACTATAGGCAAGATTCCTGCAGATTGCAGGGCCTCTTTCGCCAGTGCGACCGAAATCTTACGTCCAGATGACAGCGACGCCTCATCCAGCAGCGCGGTGACCGCCGCAATCGCGCCATAGCTGCGCTCGATCCGCCGGAGCAGCCAGGGGGCAAGGTCCGGCGCGAAGCTGGCGCCCGATGCGCCCAGCCGCCGCTCGATCAGCGCGAGCGCCAGCGCCTCGTCCGGTTCCTCGATCGCGACATGGGGCGATCCGGCCAGCCGCGATCGCAGGTCGGGCAGCGCCACCGTCCAGCGCAGCGGGGACGTGCGACCGATCATCAGCAGCGGGCGATGTTCGGTCTGCGCCTCGTTCCAGGCATGGAACAGCATATGCTCGTCCTGCCCCTCGGCATCGTCGATCACGCTGCCGCCGCTCATCGCGACGAACTGGCGGCCCAGCGCCGAACGACCCGACAGTGGCGGGCCGGTCAGCACGGTCACGGACACAGGCCAGTCGCGCCAGCGTTCCAGATGGGCAACGGCCAGCTGATTGGCCTCGCTCACCAGAAACTCCTCGCCCTGGCCCTGCCATTCGAAGGGCAGGCTGATCTGGCTCATGGCTGTCCTGCGGGCGCCTGCCGGCGCGAGATGCGCATGGTGTTGCCCGATACCGCCACGCTATAGCCCCGCGCCTGCAATCCGGTGCGCAGCGCGTCGGCCGTGCCCTCGAAGCTGACCTGCATCACCGAAGTGCCGCCCAGCGCCAGGCTGCTGGTCGCGGCCGAGCGGACGCCCGGAATGCTGCGCAAGGCCGATTCGCCGGCGGTAACCGATCCGACGTCGGGCGTGTCGAACTGGATCGCGAAGCTGGCGACACTGGCGCCGGCGGTGGGCAGCGGCATGTCGACCGCCTCGATCGGCGCCTCGGTCGCATTCTCGATCGCCAGCGCGCTGGGATCGACCGGTTCCTCGATGATCAGCGACGGATCGGGCCGCAGGCGGCCGTCATTGAGCGCGCGGATATAAAGCTCGTCGATCCGGCGCGCGCCTTCGTCCAGCATCTGCGGTATGCCGCTGTCGTTCGAGGCGCGCAGCGCGAAGCTGCCGATCAGGCTGTTGTCCGGGCCATAGCGCGCGGTGAAATTGGCCGTCACCGGGCCGCCGGGCCATTGCCGGTCGAGCCGCACCATCGGGATCACCACATCGGCCGCGCCATATTGGTCGAGCAGCACGCGCCACCACAGGCGGCCGCGCCGCCCGGTCTGGCCGGCGTTGAGCAATACCGGGTCGGCGACCGAGCCCGCGACGCGGACATAGTCGATCGCGCTGTCGCCGGTGCGATAACGCGCCCAGGCCTTTTGCCATTCATTGACCCGTTCATAGGATACGGCGGAGCCGCCATCCCACATGACCGGAATCACCAGCAGCGGCGGCGAGCGCATCACATTGCCGGAAACACCGAGCAACTGGCCGGTGCGCGCGCGGTCGAACAAGATGCCGAGCGTCGCGACATAGCGACCGGGACCGGCCTGCTCATATTCGACCTCGATGCCCGAGATCATGGCTTCGAGCTGCGAATCGGAAAGGCTAGGCACGCCGGTGCCGCCATGGGTGCGGGTCCACAGCATCTTCCACGCCTGGCGCTGGGCCAGCCGCCATCCGGCATATCGGGCTGCGTCGGCGCTGCCGGCCTGGACGTCGACCTTCACGCCGCGCACCTCATAATCGCCGCCGCTGGCGATCGGCGGGACGCCGCGTTCGCCCTCCATCTGGGCGAACAGCGCCGCGCCGACCAAGCCGATTCCTACCGCGCCGACGATCTGCGCCGGGCGGGACAGGGCGTGGAGAGCAAGCGCTGGCGGAAACGACAGGCGACGAAGAGTCTTGGCAAGGATCACGGGCGTCCTTTTGGCGAGTTTAGCCTCGCCTGCCAAGCGCCAACCCATCCAGCCTTCCGTTTTCGGCGCTATTGTTCTAGGGCGCAGCCTCATGAGCGACAACGAATCCTACAGCTACGCCAAGGCTGGCGTCGACATCGCCGCGGGCAACGCCCTTGTCCGTGCCATCGCCCCCCTGGCCAAGGCCACCCGTCGCCCCGGCGCGGACGCCGAACTGGGCGGTTTCGGCGGCTTTTTCGACCTGAAGGCCGCGGGCTATGACGACCCGTTGCTGGTCGCGGCCAATGATGGCGTCGGCACCAAGCTGAAGCTCGCGATCGACCATGACCGCCATGACGGCGTGGGCATCGACCTCGTTGCCATGTGCGCCAACGACCTGATCGTGCAGGGCGCCGAGCCGCTCTTCTTCCTCGACTATTATGCCACCGGCAAGCTGGAGTCGGGCGTCGCCGAGCGCGTCATCGCCGGCATCGCCGAGGGTTGCCGCCAGGCCGGCTGCGCGCTGATCGGTGGTGAGACCGCCGAGATGCCGGGCATGTATGCTGACGGCGACTATGACCTGGCCGGCTTCTGCGTCGGCGCGGTGGAGCGCTCCAAGGCGCTGACCGGCAACAAGGTGAAGGCTGGCGACGTCCTCATCGGCCTCGCCTCCTCGGGCGTCCACTCCAACGGTTTCTCGCTGGTCCGCCGCCTCGCCGCCGACAAGGGCTGGAAGCTCGATCGCCCGGCGCTGTTCGACAATGAAGTGCTGCTGATCGACGCGCTGATGGCGCCGACCAAGATCTACGTGAAGAGCCTGCTACCGCTGGTCCGCGCCGGCATGATCAATGCGCTCGCCCACATCACCGGCGGCGGCCTGCTGGAAAATATCCCGCGCGTCCTGCCCGAAGGCACCCATGCCACGGTCGACGCCGACGCCTGGGAACAGCCGCGCCTGATGGCGTTCCTCCAGGCCCAGGGCAATATCGAGCCGGAAGAGATGGCGCGCACCTTCAACTGCGGCATCGGCATGATCCTGGCCGTGGACGAGGCGCATGTTGTGGGCGTCACCCAGGCGCTGGAGGATGCGGGCGAAACCGTGTTCCGCGTCGGCACTGTCAGCGAAGGCGACAAGGGCTGCACCGTCAGGGGCAGCACCGAAACCTGGAGCGCCAAGGCCGACTGGTCCGCCACGCATCTGGGCTGACAAGCACCACCAATCCCCCTCCCGCCTGCGGGAGGGGTTAGGGGAGGGTTTTCCAGGGGATCGCCTTTAAGACAGGCCCTCCCCCGACCCCTCCCGCCAGCGGGAGGGGAGACCCTATGACCAAAGCAAAGATCGGCGTCCTGATTTCCGGTCGCGGCTCGAACATGGCGGCTTTGCTCTACGCGGCGAAGGCCGCGGACTGCCCCTATGAGATCGTGCTGGTCGCCGCCAATGATCCGGAAGCCCCCGGCCTGGCGCTTGCCGCGGCCGAGGGCATCACCACCTTCGGCCAGAGCCACAAGGGGCTAAAGCGCGCGGAGTTCGACGCAGTGATCGACGCGCAACTGCGTGCTGCCGGCGTCCAATATGTCGCGCTGGCCGGCTATATGCGCCTGCTCTCGCCCGAATTCGTGTCCGGCTGGGAAGACCGGATGCTCAATATCCATCCCAGCCTGCTGCCCAAATATAAGGGCCTCGACACCCATCAGCGCGCGATCGATGCGGGCGACAGCCACGCCGGCTGTTCGGTCCATATCGTTACCGCCGAACTGGACGATGGCCCGGTGCTGGGCCTGACCCCGGTGGCGATCCTGCCCGGCGACACGGCCGACAGCCTGGCCGGGCGCATCCTGATCGCCGAACATCAGCTCTATTCGCGCACGCTCGCTGATTTCGTCACCCGCGAGCGTCAGCCCGACTGGCTGCTGAACAAGGTGCGTGAAGCCGCGCTGGCGCTGCCGCAGGCGGACGAGATCGTGTCGCACGGCATGCCCTGCTTCGGCATCGTGAAGGGCAAGAAATTCGCCTATTTCACCCGCGACCATCATGGCGACGGCATCATCGCCGTGCTGGTGAAGACCACCGCGCCGGAAGAGCAGGCGACCCTGATCGAAGCCGACCCGGCCCGCTATTATCGCCCCGCCTATTTCGGCAATGACTGGGTCGGCATCCGCCTCGACCTGGGCGATACCGACTGGGACCATATCGGCGAGCGGCTCCACGCCAGCTGGCGCCAGATTGCGCCGAAGAAGCTGCTGGGCCTGAAGGATATCGCCGACCAGTTCTGACCATCTGCTCGATGGGCCGAACAAATATGCAGGATGAGTTGTGATCTTCCTGCGTCGGGCCGATGCTGGACATTGTCCGGAAACATTGTGCTGTATTTACAGTATATTGCTTGGAAATTATTGTGCCGGGCCATGGTGCCCGTGCGCCGGCACGGGGGCTGGTCGATCTTCGGACGGCCGTTTCGACAGGGATTTGCATAATGAAATCGACGATGGTCCGATCGAGCATCGCGCTGCTTGCCATGGGCGCAGCAGCGCAGGTGGCAGTCAAGGCGCAGGATCTCAGCAGTTCGCGCCAGTCGGTGGGGCAGCCGAGCAAGGACCGGATCGTCATCGGCCTGGGTGCGGCGGTGACGCCGGTCTATCAGGGCGCCGACGATTATCGCGTGCTGCCGCTGCCCGCGATCGACATTGTCGAGGGGCGCTTCTTCGCCAATTTCCGCAATGGCGTGGGGCTCAATCTGGTCGATGACCGGGCGCTGACCATCGGCGCGGGTGTCACGCCGATGCCCGGCTATCGCCGGCGCGACGTGCCCACGGGCGTCGATCGGTTGTCCTGGGGCGTGGGTGGCCGCGTGTTCGCCAATCTGACCGGCGGCGGCGTGGTGGCGACGCTGGGCGCGACGCAGGGCATTACGGGCAGCACCGGCGGCTTCATTGCTGACGCCAGCCTCTCCTATCCGGTCATCCTCAGTCCGAAGGTCATCATCACCCCCTCGATCGCCACCAGCTTTGCCGACGGCAAGCATATGGACGGCTATTTCGGGGTGAATGCGCGGGAGGCGGCAGCATCCGGGCTGGACCAATATCGCGGCAAGGCAGGGTTCAAGGATGTCTCGGCGCTGCTCAACATCGTCTATCGGCTCGACAGCCGGTGGAGTGTGACCGGATCGGTCGGGGCGACCAGCCTGCTCGGCCGGGTCAAGGACAGCCCGCTGGTCGAGCATGCGACGCGGCCGAACGGCTTCCTGGCGCTCGCCTACCGGTTCTGAATCACCGGCGAGATCAACTGCCGACCGTCAATTCCTCATAACAGGCCTGCGCCTCGGGCGCGGGGCCGCGCCGGCTGGGCAGCTGGATCACGCGGACGACGCGGACGCCGGCGGCGTGGGGAAAGGTGATGAGATCGCCGGCGCGCACCGGCGCATGGGACCGGTCGATGCGCCGGCCATTGAGGCGGATATGGCCGTCCTCGGCCAGCTTCTGCGCGGTCGATCGGCTTTTCGACAGGCGCGCGAACCACAGATATTTGTCGATGCGCAGGGACGGGCCGAGGCCCGTCCCTGGCCCCTTCCCTGGCATTGTCATGGCCCCCTTGGGGTCAGCCATTGCGCCCCAGCAGTTCGGCCAGGCCGGCAAAGGCATGGTTGCTGGTCGCGGCCTTGTGGCTGGCGGGGGTAGCGCGCGGCGCGCGATTATCGTCGCGGTCGCCACCCTTGCGCGGGCCGCGATCGCCGCCCTTGCCACGGTTGTCGCTGCGGTTTTCACCGCGATTGTCGCTCTTGCCGGCAAACTTGCCCTCGGGGCGCTGCTGCTGATCGCGGCGGGGACCGCGCGGACCACGATCGCCCTGCGGGCGGCCCTTCTGCCGGCCCTTGAACACCCAGTTGGCGCCGGTGGCGGCCACGGGCGCTTCGGCCGGGGTTTCGGTCGTCGCTTCGCCAGGCGTTCCCGCGTCCGCTTCGACGGGAGCCTCGGCAACGGCTTCCGCTGCGGCTTCAGGCGCAGCGTCGGTCGCTTCGACCACGTCCGTGCCTTCCACGGCGGGTGCGGCTTCGGCCAATGCCTCGGCGACGGGCGCTGGGGTCGGCACCGGATCGATCGGGCGGAAGCCGGCGGCGCGCATCAGCTGCAGGAACGCCTCTTCGCTCAGGCCCAACGACACGATCTGCGGGCTGAGCGCGCTGAACGGCTCATTCTTGGCGATCGTCTCATGCGCGGTGCGGGCCATACGCTCGGCCATGTCGATGCGCAGCATCTGCGGACCGAAGCTGCGGAAGCCGGCGATGCGGGCGCCCATTTCCTGCGGCTTGTCGCCGGTCGGGATCAGGGTCAGGCCCGGCTGGGGCAGCGGCAGGCAGGGCTTGCCGATGCGGGCCGCCTGCAGCGCCGCGCGCCAGCGCGCCGCGCCCGGCTTCAACAGGCCGGGATGATAGAGGTCGAGCACGCCGATATCGATGCCGGCGCGGCGCAACAGATGGCGCTGATCCTTGTCGAGATGGCCGAGCGCCGAATCAAGGTCGAGTCGCGGCGCGACGCCACCGGCATCGGCCAGCTGGGCGAAGACCGCGCGGACGACGGCGGGCACGGCCGGATCGGCAGCGCTTTCGCTCATCTTGACCAGCGGCAGCAGATGCTTCTGCTTCTGCGCCTCGAACCAGGTCGCCAGACGGGTCGTCACCTGCTTCTGCACATCCGGGCCCAACGCGGCGAGCGCGCGATCAAGCCGGATTTCGGGCGCGAGCAGGCCTGCGCCCGCCATCAGCGTTGCGACCGGGGTTCCCTGCCAGGCGATGCCCGGCGTCTGTCCCGCATCGTCCATGAGCGCGAAATCCGTATCCGCAGCGCTCATCAATTCGTCAGCCTTCACTCGTAATACCTTTCCAAGGCGCCTTTCCGCCGCCGCCAGCAACAGCTTTCTGTCCTGGAGTCGCGTAGCGGGATCGACTGAGAAACGAAATCCGTCAAGTCGCCCGATCGTCTCGCCATCGACGCAGACCGTCCCATCCGGGTCGACCGTGACCGGCAGATTGCTCGCATTCTGTCCGATATCCCTTAGCAGAACAGAGGTGCGTCGGTCCACGAAACGCTGCGTCAGGGCCGCATGCAGCGCATCTGACAGCTTTTCTTCCAGCATGCGCGTGCGTTCCGCCATCTCTACCGGATTGGCCAGCCAGTCGGGACGATGGGCGATATAGGACCAGGTGCGCGCGGCGGCGATCCGGCCCGACAAGGTGTCGATGTCGCCCTGGACCGAATCGAGGCGGGCGATCTGCTGGGCGAACCAGTCGCGCGGAATATGGCCGCCAAAGCCCGAACCATTGCCGGCGATGAAGCGCCAGATGCGCGCCACGGTGCGGGCATGATGCTCCGCGCCCAGCTTCTGGAAATCGGGCAGGCCACAGGCGGCCCAGAGCCGTTCGACATCGCGCTTGGAGCGGACACGGGTCTGAACTTCCGGGTCTTCGGCCATGCGGCGCAGCACGGCCAGGTCGACCGCCTGTGGCGCGGCGCGCAGTTCCGGGCGGTCGGGCCGGGCCTCCAGATCGATGATGAGATGATCGATGCTGTCAGTGCGCGGGGCGCCGTCGCGCCAGAAAAGCTGGTCGACGGAGGGGAAGCGATGCGCCTCGATCGCCTCTATCTCTTCCGGCGTGAAGGCGGCATCGCCATCCTCTGACCCCAGACTGCCGAAGGTGCCGTCCTTGTGATGGCGCCCGGCGCGGCCGGCGATCTGGGCCATTTCGGCGACCGTTAGCCGGCGCGACCGGCGGCCGTCAAACTTGCGCAGCGAGGCGAAGGCGACATGGGCGACGTCGAGATTGAGGCCCATGCCGATCGCGTCGGTGGCGACCAGATAATCGACGTCGCCATTGAGGAACATCTGTACCTGGGCGTTGCGGGTGCGGGGCGACAGGGCGCCCATCACCACCGCCGCGCCGCCGCGGAAGCGGCGCAGCATTTCCGCCACGGCATAGACTTCCTCGGCCGAGAAGGCGACGATGGCGGAACGGCGGGGCAGGCGCGACAGCTTCTTGGCGCCGGCATAGGAGAGGGTGGAGAAACGCGGCCGGCCGATGATCTCGACCTCCGGGACCAGGCTCTTGACCGTCTTCGCGATGCTGGCGGAGCCCAGGATCATCGTTTCTTCCCGGCCGCGCGCGCGCAGGATGCGGTCGGTGAAGATATGGCCGCGCTCGGGATCGGCGCCCAGTTGCGCCTCGTCCAGCGCGACAAAGGCGAAATCGCTGAGGCCGCCGGTCATCGCGGCGGCTTCCTTGCCACCACTGATGGGCATGGATTCGGCCGTGCAGAGGAAATAGCGCGCGCCCGGTGGCACGATCTTTTCCTCGCCGGTAATCAGCGCAACCTGCTGCGCGCCCTTGATCGCGACGACGCGGTCATAGACTTCGCGCGCCAGCAGGCGCAGCGGAAAGCCCATCATGCCGCTCGAATGGCCGCACATGCGCTCGACGGCGAGATGGGTCTTGCCGGTATTGGTGGGGCCCAGCACAGCGGTGACGGGCGAACGGGCGAACTGGGCCATGATGGGGCCTATGTCGTGCAGGATGGCGGGCAGGGCAAGGACTTTGCGCGATCCGCCCGATGTTCCGGTGGTTAACGGGACTCTGCCCGGCCATGGGCACGTTTCGTCGCAGCGGCGCGGGTCATGGCGGCGTCTTAAATTGACTTTAACCCTGCGCGTTCACAAGGGTGCGGTCCGACGCATGGCGCGGGGACCATTGCGTTGGCGATGCGATAAAAAGCACCCCGGGGGTTGCGGCTTTTGTTCCAGGATAATCAGTCGGGTTTTCAGCAGGGTGGCGCGTCCATGTCGCTATGGCTGGCGGACAGCCTGCAGCGACCGGCGGCGCCGCGCGACTGGCGCACGCGCCTGCGCGACTGGGCGGAGGACGTCAACCTCGTCCCGGACCTGGGGCAGAATGTTGGCAGCCTCACCTGGTTTCGCGGCCTTGCCACCTGTTTTGGCCTGTGCGCCACTGCCCTTTATCTCTCGCCCGGTTTCCAGCCGGTGCCCGGCGCGCCCGAACCCCTGCTGGCGCCAGCGCAATATGACGAGGTGCGCAGCCAGATGATCACGCCGCTGGCGCTGGGCGCGGACAGCGGCCGGCGGATGGGCGCGACCGATGCGGTGCAGCCGCTCAAGGAAACGCCCGAGCGGCCGCAGATCGAACTCAATGCCCAGATCGGCAGCAGCGACACGCTGGCTCGCGCCCTGTCGCGTGCCGGGGTCAGCAGCGGCGATGTCGCGACCGTGACCAGCATGGTCGGCGGCGACATCGGCGCGGGCGTGAAGCCGGGCACGCGCCTCGACATCATCCTGGGCCGCCGTGCCAGCCGCACGTCGCCCCGGCCGCTCGACAAGCTCAATTTCCGCGCGCGGCTCGACCTTGCGGTCGAACTCAACCGGGTCGGCGGCGTGCTGCAGGTGACGCGCGTGCCCATTCGCGTCGACAACACCCCGCTGCGCATCCAGGGCGTGGTCGGCGACAGCATCTATCGTTCGGCCCGCGCCGCCGGCGCACCGCCCAAGGCGGTGCAGGCCTTCCTGCGGGTGATCGCCAAGCAGGTCGATCTGGGATCGATCGGCGCAGGCGACCGCTATGACATCATCACCGAATATCATCGCGCCGAAACCGGCGATGTCGAGGTGGGCGAGCTGCTCTACGCCGGTTTCCGCCGGGCGCGGGGCAAGGCGGTCGACATGCTGAAATGGACCAGCGACGGCCGCACCGAATGGTTCGAGGCATCGGGCGTGGGTGAAAAACGCGGCGTGCTGGGCGCGCCGGTCGACGGCGCTCGCATGACATCGGGCTTCGGCATGCGCCGCCATCCGATCCTGAGTTATACCCGCATGCATGCCGGCATCGATTTCGGCGCGCGCTATGGATCGCCCATCTATGCCGTGACCGACGGCGTGGTCGCCTTTGCCGGCCGCCATGGCGGTCATGGCAATTATGTCCGCATTTCCCATGGCGGGGGCCTGGCCACCGGCTATGCCCATATGAGCCGGATCGCGGCGGTACCCGGCCAGCGGGTGCGGCGCGGCCAGGTGATCGGCTATGTCGGCTCCAGCGGCCTGTCGACCGGTCCGCATCTTCATTATGAGCTGTATCGCAATGGGCAGGTGGTCAATCCATTGTCGGTGAAGTTCACCACGACGGCGCAGCTGACCGGCAGCAATCTGGCCGCCTTCCGCGCGCGCCTGGCCCAGCTCAAGGGGCTGAAGGTCGGCACGCATGAGGTGGCGGCGGCCGCGCCGACCGCGGGCGCACCGGCCGCTGCGGGGAAATAAGCGGCTTTGCGGCGGTGGCTCGCTCGGCTAACGAGCGGGCATGACATCCTCCGATCCCGCCACCATCACCGCGATCCTGCTGGCAGGGGCGCGGCCGATCGCCGATCCGCTCGCCACCGCTGCCGGCGTGCCGGTCAAGCCGCTGGTGCCGGTCGCGGGCGAGCCGATGATCAACCGCCCGGCACGCGCCTTGCTCGCCCATCCGGCGATCGGCCAGCTGGTGGTGCTGACGCAGAATCCCGAATATTTCGCCGATGATCCGGCCACTGCCTGGCTGGCCAGCGATCCGCGCGTGCGGTTCGAGCGCGGCGGCAAGGGCATTGCCTCCTCTCTGCTGGAGCTGATGGAGAAGGCGGACCTGCCTTTCCCGCTGCTGATGACGACGGCGGACCATGTGCTGCTCGACGCGGCGATGCTGGACCAGTTCGTGGCGGAGGCGACGGGCGCCGACATCGCCGTCGCCATGGTCGAGAAGGCGACCCTGCTGGCCCATTATCCGCAGTCGCGTCGCACCTGGCTCAAATTCCGCGACGGCTGGTGGTCGGGCGCGAACATCTTCTGGTTCGGCAGTGCCAGGGCGCGGCCGGTGATCGCGTTGTGGCAGGATGTCGAGCAGGACCGGAAGAAGGGCTGGAAGATCCTGTCCGCCTTTGGCCCGCTGGCGCTGGTCGGCGCACTGCTGCGCATCCTGACCCTGCGCGGCGGCATTGCGCGGGTGGGGCGGCGTTTCGGCCTGACCGCGCGGCTGGTGGCGATGGACCAGGCGGAGGCCTGCATCGACGCCGACAAGCCCGACGACATCGTGCTGATCGAATCCATCCTCGCGCGCTAAGGGGCAGGGCGTTTCCCTATCGGGTTATTCCCGATGCCGCGCGCTGTGGCTGCATGCTAGAAACAATCGGACCCGGCAGATGGGCCCGATGAAGGGAGCACCCGCATGCGCAAGATTCTGCCCCTGGCGGCATTGTTGCCCGCCACCCTCGTCCTGATGGCACAGACAGCGCCCGAAGCGGTTCCCCCGCCGCCGGCGCCGACCCCGGTCACTCCGGTCAGCGGCGATTCCCGCGACGTGTCGGTTGCGGCCTGCCTGAACGAAGCCAAGGCCCAGGGCGCGAAGAAGGGCGTGATCGATGTCACCCTGCGCGAGGTCGAGGATACCGACAAGAAAAGCGACAGCCGCGGCGCCGTGCGCGCGCTGGTCAATGTCGTGATCGACAAGGACGGCAAGCAGAAGACGGTCAAGAAGACGTTCAAGTGCAGCACCCAGAATGGGGTGGTAACCGCCTTCAAATATTATTGAATTTCCCTAGCCCGGTCTCATCAGGCTGAACCGGGCGCGGCACCAGTGCGTCGTTCCTCTCCCCCCTCGATCCAGGGATGGCGCGCTGGTGTCGCTCAGTTCGCGTCGGGCTCCGGCGGCAGCGTATCGCGCAATGCCAGCGCATGGCGGGTGGCAAGACCCATCATCAGGAAGCCGGCGATCGAGGCGACGATATTGGCGATCGCAGCGCCGATCGTGCCATTCATCGGCAGCAGCACCGCCTGCATCCCCAGCAGCAGCAGGGTGGAGGCAAAGGTGATGCGCAGCGACAGGCCGGTCCGGTCGGTCGCCATCAGCAGCGGGCGATAGCTGACCCCGACCAGGTCGATGCAGGCCGACACGCCCAGCAGCATCAGCAGCGGATAGGCGGGGAGGAATTCCTTGCCCGCGATCAGGCCCAGCAGCGGATGGCCGATGGTCAGGATCAGCGCGATGATGATGGCGCCGGCGATCAGCGCCAGCCGGTTGGTCCGGCGGAACAGAGACCGCAGCGCATCCACGCCATGGCTGGACTGGGTGCGCGACAGTTCGACGAAGATGCTGCGCGAGAGCAGGCTGGAAATCTTGGTCAGCGACTGGGCGAGCTGGTTGGCGAGGCGATAGAGGCCCGCGCCCACCGGCCCGACGAACAGGCCGACGACCAGCACCGCCACCTGCTGTCCCATGGCGGACAGGCTGGTCTGCAGGTTGGTGGCGGTCAGGAAGCCGACGATGCCCGGATTTTCGTGGCGCGCATCGAGCGCCCGGCCGGCGGTCCAGCTGCCGAGCCGCCCCTTGCCTTCGCGCAAGGCGAGATACCAATAGGCCGCCGCGCACAGCAGTTCGGCGGCGCCCCAGGCGATCAGGAAGCCGGTGATGCCGGGCATCAGCGCCAGGGCCAGGCCCGCGCCGATCATCCGTCCGACCGGGATCATGGTTTCGGCGACAGCGGCCGAATCGAACCGGTCGAACAGGCGCAATATGCCGGTGGGGGAGGAGCGGATGGTGATCATCATCACCATGCAGAACAGCCAGGCCTGAAGCCCCATGCCCGGCCCCAGCTGCAGCTGGTTGCCGAAGGCGAGGATGATGATCGCGGCGATCAGGCCGCCGGCCACGGCCGAGGCGAGATCGATCAGAATGCAGAAGCGCAGCACCCGGTTGAGCGCATTGCCGTTGCCGTCCGCCAGATGCGGCTGGCCATAGCGCACGACGATCTGCCAGCTGTCGAAGGACACCAACGTCTTGATCACGTTTGCGGCGCTCAGCACCAGCGCGAAGCGGCCGAAATCGGCGACGCCGAGCGTGCGGGTGACGATGGCGAGATAGGCAAGGCTCAGCACCGCGCCCACGCCCTTGCCGCCCAGCAGCCAGCCGGTATTGGCCAGGATACGGGCAAAGCCATCCTGTGCGCTGCTACCCTTTGCGCGCTTCAACTTCACCGGAACAGGAGCCTTTCGCGTGACACGCCGTTTGTTGCTGGCGGGCGTCTATCTAGGGAAGGGCGGCGCATTGCGCAAATGCGTCCTTCTCTTCCCTGCGCTGCGAAATCGCTCTAAAGCGCGGGCATGACCATCAAGAAAGCCATCATCCTCTCCGCCGGCCAGGGTTCGCGCCTGCTGCCGCTGACCCGTGACGTGCCCAAGTGCATGATCGACTTCAACGGCCGCACCCTGATCAGCTGGCAGATCGCCGCGCTGGTCGCCAATGGCGTGACCGACATCGTCGTCGTCACCGGCTTCCGCACCGAACGGGTCGAGGATCATGCGCTGCAGCTTTATCGCGAGACCGGGGCGCGCATTCGCACGCTGTTCAATCCGTTCTTCCAGGTCGCCGACAATCTGGGCAGTTGCTGGATCGCGCGCGAGGAGATGGACCAGGACTTCATCATCCTGAACGGCGACACCATCGTGTCGGACGAGATCGTCGCGAAGCTGGTCACGGGCGCGAAGGACGCGATCACCGTCACCGTCGATGTGAAGCCGGACGGCGACTATGACGATGACGACATGAAGGTGAACCGGGACGAGACCGGTCGCCTGCACCATATCGGCAAGCGGCTGCTGCCGCCCGACACCAATGCCGAATCGATCGGCATGCTGGCGTTCGTGGGCGAAGGGCCGGCGATCTTCCGCAACCAGGTCGACCAGATGATGCGCACGCCCGAAGGCGTCGCCCGCTGGTATCTGCGCGCGATCGACATCATCGCCAAGGGCAACCGGGTCGGCACCGTGTCGATCGAGGGGCTGGAATGGCAGGAAGTCGACTTCCCGCAGGATGTCGATGCCGCCAACGCGCTGACCGAAAAATGGGTGGAAGAGGGCCGTTACGGGGCATGATGCCCCGGGTTGCGTAGCACTGCCAAATGGCCGGAATGGGTGGGTTTGAGACGGTCTGCTTTTGGTCTAGGCCTATCACGACGCGGACCGGATCACGGGAACAAGGAAATGCTTTTTAATAAAATATCCATGCCTCTCCTGTTGATATGGGGCTTTGTTTCCGTTGTATTATTTTTGCTTGGAATTAGATTTTCTGGTGGCATTCTAAACGTCTTTATAGGTCCGCCGGCCAATGCTGACCTCATATCTATAGCATTTTGGTTGATGGTATGGGCACTTGTACTTGCTCCATTTCCATTACTAATGCTTCGGCTCATCCAATTTTTTATGCGTTAAATTCTGAGCAATTTGCTTGCGGCCTTTGGATAGTTTTCTGCTCTTGGGGACGCTCATAGCCGCGACAAAAGCCGAACTGTGGTCGTTACCTGATGCTGCCTCCCGGAAGGCGTGATCTCCACTCCAGCATCGCAACCAGCGTAATTACCAAGAGGCAGATGATGCGCCATTTGCTTGGAAGATCGATAAACAGCAGTAGAGCTGGCGCTAGGGTCGCAATGAAAGAACTGCTGTCGACGCGGACTGACCGTCGCGCTTGGAACGTGAGATAGGTCGCGGTCCCAAGGCCCAACAAGGCAAGAAGCACATAGCAGATAGTATATACGATGGGTGACAGGCCGACATAGCGAAAGAAGGCGCTGGCTGCGCTAAGCATGCCTAGCATCAGCCATATGTCGCGCGAAGGCCTGATGATGCTCATGGTTGCACTTTAGCGGTGAACAGAATGTCCGCAATCGCGAACAACTGGCGGTAGTCTAAACGGCAAAAAATGGTCGTTTGCCGACCGTCTGATCTGTCTACCCGACCTAAAAGGCTTCCCCGATGCCGAAATAGAAGGCGGCGCCGTCCTTGCCCCAGGCAATGTCGGCCCGCAGATTTACATTGGCCTCCTTCGAGGCGAGATAGCGCAGGCCGAAACCGCCGGCTGGCAGCATCTTGGTATGTTTCCAGATATCCTTGCCGCTGCGCGCAATGCCGCCGATGCCGCCGAAGGCGACCATGCCGATCTTGCCGAACAGATGCTGGCGCACCTCGCCCTGCAGCGCCCAGCTGGCCCGGTCGCGATAGCGGCCGGTCTCATAGCCGCGCAGGTCGCCATTCTGGCCATAGAGGCACAGGTCATAATAGGGCGCGCCGTCTGACGCTTCGCACAGCGTCTTGCGCACCACCAGCACGGTCTCGCGCCCCAGCGGGAAATAGCCATTGCCCGCAATCTGCAACTTATGATGGGTGAAGTCGCTGCCCAGCCAGTCGGCGCCATAGGTCAGTGAACCGGTGGTGTAGACGCCCTTGCGCGGATCGACCGGATTGTTGCGGCTGTCGAAGGTGAAGGAGGGGCCGAGCATTGCAATCTGGCTGTGCCGCTCGATCGCGGGCGGTGTCAGGTTCGGATGATTGGGCAGCGGCAGTGAAACGCGGGCGTTCATGTCGAGATAATAGAGGCGCGCGCCGAAGGAGAGGTGGCGCAGGAAGCCCTTGCTGAAGATCTGATATTGGGTGTCGACCATGGCGGCGAAGGCCTTGTCGCGCAGCTTGATCGACAGGTTGGACGCGCCGGCATTGGCGCCGATGCCATAGAAGCGCAGATTGGCGATGCCATAGCCGGCCCAGCCCTGGAAGCGCAGCCGGTCGTCGGCCAGCGTCATATTGTGCGACGCGCCCAGGCCCCAGCTATCGGTGCTGGTGTAGCCGCCACCAAAGCCGCTGACCCAGGGGCGGGACGATCCGTTGGGATTATAATAGAGCACCGCCGCACCGGCGAGGCCGGTGCCCATCGCCGGATTGGACAGCGGGATCGGCGCGATCACCAGATCCGGCTTGGTGCTGGGCGGGGGCAGGGCGGCATCGGGCGCGGGTTCCGGTTCGCCGGCCTGCACGCTCTGCGCCTGATCCATGATCTCGCGCGATGGGGTATTCCGGGCGGCGGCGGGAAGGGCCATGCCCAGGCACATCATCAGGCTTGGGCCGGCCAGCGCGTGTCGCACGCCATGTCTCCCTGTCATATCGGACCAGCCTAGAGGAAGGCGGGGGCGGCACCATCGGGGGAAATGTGCAGGCAAAAGGGGGAAATTACCCAGAAGCCAGGCAAGCGCCTTTCCCGCATATTGTCTGTCCGGCCCGAAGGAGCAGGGCGCGGGGCCGGGGGACAGGGGATGATGGCGATGCGAGGATTGACGCTGCTATCGGTCATGACGCTGGGTGTGGCGGGCCATGCCCGCGCAGAAGAAGTGCCGCCCGTCCCGATCATTACCCAGGTCGCGACCAGCGCCGATCCCGTCAGCGGGACGGCCGACACGCCGATGCCCGTTGCGCCCACAGAAGAGGCGGTGGAGCCCCCGCCCGAGCGCAGGACATATCCGCTGCTGCCGATCGGCGGGCGGGTGGCGATAGAACGTGGCTATCATATCCAGCGCGCGCTGGGCGCCAGCGGCATGCTGATCCACAATGTTCAGCATATGAACAGCCGGAACCTGGCAGTCGCCATTGCCAAGGGCGATGATCCGCCCGAGGGCGCATCGCTGCTACAGGTGCCCTTCGTCACGACGACGGAGATGGAAAGCCGGACCAGCAACAGCGAGTTCAAGGCGGATGTCTGGCTGTTTCCCTTCCTCAACCTGTTCGCCGGCATCGGCAAGGTGAAGGGGCATGTCGATGTCGGCGTCGACATCGACCTCGATGCCTTCGTGCCTTTCCCCTTTTGTCGCCCGGCCAAGCCCTGCGGTCATAGCCAGCTGCCCTTCAGGGCGGATGTCGACAACACCTCCTTCACCTTCGGCAGCATCCTGGGTTATGGCAGCAACAGCTGGTTTGCCGCCCTGTCCCTCGCCAAGACGATCAGCGTGGCGAAGAAGGACCGGTCCGACATGCGGATGACCAACATCGCGGCACGAGCGGGCCCGCGCGTCTCGCTGGGCGGCGACACGATCCTGACACCCTATGTCGGCGCCAATTATTTCGACATGGATGTCACTGTGTCGGGGCTGGTGCGCAGCGGCCCGTTGTTCGAGGACGGCGATGGTGTCGGCCTGCGCTACAAGGTCGACCTGTCGAGCCGCCGCCCTTGGGCCGGCATCGCCGGCGCCAATCTGGAACTGTCCAGCCATTGGGCGATGCAGGCCGAATATAATCTGGGGCAGGAATCCAACCGCTTCGTGCTGAGCCTGACCTTTCGGCCCTGATCCGGCCGGCCCCGATCCGTCCGATCAGAGGGCGAAATGCCCCTTCAGCCAATCGCGCAGCGCCGTGTCAGCTTCGCTGTCAATCTTGACCGCGCTGCCAAGGTCGGGCTGGCCCGGCCAGCCGGCATCGGCAATGGTCAGGCCGACAGCGCTGCGTTCCCCTTCATAACGGGGGATGACGTGGAAATGGACATGCGGGTCGACCATCATCAGCATCAGATAATTGATCTTGGCATAGCCGACCGCGCTGGTCAGTGCGGCCTCGATCGCAGCGGTGACGGTCTTGAGTTCGGCATGGGCTGCGCCCGGCAGGTCGCCGAACGCGGTCGCGTCGCTCTTGGCCGCCAGCACCAGCGATCCCAGCGTCGGCTGGGCCGGGCGCAGCAGCACGACCCAATGGTCGAATTCGGCGACCAGCGTCGCAGGCCAGCCGAATTTCGCGATGGTGGCGTTCATGCCGCTGCCTCCGCCTCATCCATCCAGCTGACGATCGGCCGGCCGGAGCGGTGGACGATATAGGCCTGGGCCAGGCGCACGGCATGGACGACCAGCGAGATGATGGTCCACCAGGCAAGCGCGATCAGGCCGATGTCGGGCCGGCCGAACAGCAGCGCCACGAACAGGATCACCATGTTCGGGTTGCGGCGGGCGGTGATCAGGCGGAACTGGCTGTCGAACCGGCGCCAGACATGGATGTCCATCTTGAAGTCCTTGAGGAACATCCCTTCGATCAGGCGCTGGAGGATATAGCCTGCGATCACGGCGGTCATGATGAAGGTGAAGGTGCCGGCCGACAGGCCCAGCCCCCAATAGGTGAGGCCCACGCCCCAGAAATACCACCAGAAGGGCGGGTGGACCAGGTCGACGCCATGGTCGATCACATTGCCCCATTTGGACGAAGTGATGGTGCAGCGGGCGAGCTTGCCGTCCACCGTGTCGAGCACCATGAAGATGAAGCCGCACAGGAAGCCGGTCCAGAACAGCCCCTTGGCGAACAGGAAGGTGGCGACCAGGCAGAGCGTCACGCCGATCACCGACACCATGTTCGGCGTCATCTTCAGCTGCGCGGCGATGCGCGTCAGGATCAGCGCCAGTTCGGGCCAGAGATATTTGGTCAGCAGGTCGGTTACGCCCTTATAGGCACCGAAATAGCTTTGCCGCTCGATCGCCTTGCGGGTCTGGGGCACCAGTTCGCGCACCATCGGCTGTTCCAGCTTGCGCAGCTGGCGATTGTAGAGCTTGCGCCCGTCCGACAGGTCGATGAGGCCGCTGGCCTGCATCGGGTCGCTGCCCGCCGGCACTTGGCCGACGATCGGCTGGCCGGCCCAGGCGAACATCGTGCCGGGCGTTTCCAACACCAGCCGCAGCAGCAGCGGATCGAAGGCATAGGCGAGGTTGAAGACCAGTTCATGGCCCGGCGCCAGCGTGCTGCCATTCTTGGCCGCGCTTTCCACCATGCGGCGATTGCGTTTGGCGTTGGACATGCCCCAGATCGGGGTCGCATTCTCGCCGAGCAGGCGAACCGGGCCGAGGGTGGTGCTGATCGTCTGCATCATGCCTGTGCCTTCTGCGCAAAATCGAGGATGAGGGCGGCCTGCCGCTGCGAGGCGGGGACCGGGGAAAGATCGATACTATCCTGCATTGCCGCTTCCTGAGCAGCAACCAGGCCCGGTTGCAAGTCCGCTGCCCGATCGAGCGCGCCCTGAAGCGCATCGGCGCGGTCGATCACCTGGCCCAGACGCCAATGGGCGAAGGCCTGATCCTCGCGCCAGTCATGATGGTCGAGGTTGAGGAAGATGCAGGGGCGGGGCGTGAGCAGGAACTCGTAAACCTGGCTCGACACGTCGCCCAGATAGGCGTCGGCGCTGGTTGTGTAGCTCATGTCGATCGAATGGCGGCTGCCCATGTCGACACGGATATGCGGGCTGTCGCTGTGGATCGGCGGGACGCGACGGGCGAGCTTCACATGCGGCGCGATGATGACGTTCCAGCCCTGTAGCGCTTCGAGTGCAGCCATGACCTGCGGCCCGTGCCTGACCCAGGAGGACAGGTCCGGGTCGAAATGCGGATTGTACAGCAGCACCGGTTTGTCATCGTCGAACAAGGGCCGGCGCGGCGCGCGCAGTTCGAACTTGGCATAGCCGCCGACCAGGCAATTGGCTTGGGTGCAGAGGCCATATTCGATCATCCGCCGCCGGTCCTTCTCGCCCGCGACGATGGTCAGGTCGAAATCGGCGTGGCGCTGCTTGTAGCCGCCAGCCCGGTCGCCCGCGCCATGCTTGATCAGGATCAGGCGGGTGGCAAAGCCGGGCACCCGTTTCAGCCAGGCGCTGGTGATCTCCGTCGTCACCAGCGTCGGGAAGCGGGCGATGGCGCGATAGTTGAGCAGCAACGTCGCCAGCCGCGAGGGCAGGCGGAACAGGGAGTCGGGCTTGGTCGAGGGGCGGCGCAGCTTGATGAGGTCGAGCCGTCCTTCGGGATCATAGCTGGCGACCAGATCGAGAATCAGGCGCGAGGGCGAAAGCACATGGACGCGCACATCCGCGCGCTTGCCCAGCTCAAGCGCGGCCGGCAGCCAGTGAAACACCTGCTGCGCTTCGGCGATGGCAAGAAAGGCGATGTCGATCGGCAATGAAGGCGGTCCCCACAGATATTCGCCGCCGCAGGGGCATGACCTGCGTTTGCTTTACTTCGCCCCGCGTCGCAATGCGAGGGGGGAGCGAAACGAGGCCGCTCTAGCGTGGCTGGCGCGGGACGCAAGCCGAAGCCCCTCTTCGGCAATGATTATTTGCAATCGATTTGCAACAAGGCCCGCCGGGGCAGAATCATGGTCTCAGTGCTGGACCTTTGCAGATTTTTCGTTATGCGGACCCCCATCAGACAGACATCGACGAAGAGGCTCGACGAGCGATGGCCGAATTTGCTTTGCCCAAGAACAGCAAGATCAGCGGCAAGGGCGTGACCCACAAGGCGCCCGAGGGCGCGACCAATGTCCGCAGCTTCAAGGTCTATCGCTACGATCCGGACTCGGGCGAGAATCCGCGCTACGATACGTTCGAGATCGATCTCGACAATTGCGGCCCGATGGTTCTCGACGCGCTGCTGAAGATCAAGAACGAGTATGACTCGACCCTGACCTTCCGCCGTTCGTGCCGCGAAGGCATTTGCGGTTCCTGTTCGATGAACATGAACGGCAAGAACGGCCTGGCCTGCACCACCGCGATCGACGAGTGCGCCGGCAAGCAGGTGCAGATCACCCCGCTGCCGCACATGGACGTCATCAAGGATCTGGTGCCGGACTTCACCCACTTCTACGCCCAGTACAACAGCATCAAGCCCTGGCTGCAAACCGTCAGCCCCGCGCCGAGCGGCAAGGAGCGGCTGCAGTCGCCCGCCGATCGCGAGAAGCTGGATGGCCTCTATGAGTGCATCCTGTGCGCCTGCTGCTCGACCAGCTGCCCCAGCTACTGGTGGAACAGCGACAAGTTCCTGGGGCCGGCGATCCTGCTGCAGGCCTATCGCTGGCTGGCCGACAGCCGCGACGAGTTCACCGGCGAGCGCCTCGACGAGCTGGAAGATCCCTTCCGTCTCTATCGCTGCCACACCATCATGAACTGCGCGAACGTCTGCCCCAAGGGCCTGAGCCCGGCCAAGGCGATCGCGGAGACCAAGAAGATGATGGTCGAACGGCAGCTGTAAGTTGACCAGCGACGGTGTTGCAGGCGGGCGACCGCTGAACGAAGGGAAATGGTCGGGCTGGACCGCCTGGCACGATCCGCATCCCGACACCTTCCTTCAGGCCATCGGCCGCGGTTATATGCGCGGGCTGGGCGAGAAGAAGGCGCATGTCGCGCTGGAAACCCGCACCAGCCACCGCAACCGGCTCGATACGCTGCATGGCGGCTTCCTCGCCGCCTTTGCCGACCATGCCTATTTCGGCGCACTCTGGGCGATGGGCCATCAGGGCCAGGTCAACGGCGTGACCATCGACCTGTCGATGCAATATCTGGGCGCGGGCAAGGTCGGTCCCGACCTGCTGGCCGAGGTGGAATTGCTGCGCGAGACCGGGCGCCTCATGTTCCTGCGCATGCTGATCACCCAGGAGGGCGAGCCGGTCGCGGCGTCCACCGCCACGCTGCGCAAGGCGCCCAAGGCGCAGTGACCAGCGTCATCGCCCGTTATGATGCGCTGGTCGCGGCTGGCGAATTGCGGCCCGATCCGGACCAGCGGGCCGCCGCCGTGCGACTCGATCAGCTTCAGCATGATCTGGAAGCGACGCCCGCGCGTGGCTCGACGCTGTGGAAGCTGCTGCGCAAGCAGCCCGAGCCGCCGCGCGGCCTCTACATGTGGGGTGGGGTCGGGCGCGGCAAGTCGATGCTGATGGACCTGTTCTTCGACACGGTCCATGTGCAGCGCAAGAAGCGCGCCCATTTCCATGAATTCATGCTCGACGTGCATGCCCGCCTGGCCGAGGCGCGCAAGTCCGAGTCGGGCGACCCGATCCCGCCGGTGGTCGAGTCGCTGGCCGAAGAGGCGCGGCTGCTCTGCTTCGACGAGATGGTCGTCAACAATATGGCTGATGCGGCGATCATGTCGCGGCTGTTCACGGGGTTGCTGGAAAAGCGGGTGACGATCGTCACCACCTCCAACCGCGAGCCGGACGAACTCTACAAGAATGGCCTCAACCGCCAGCTCTTCCTGCCCTTCATCGACCTCATCAAGGCCAAGCTGGACGTGATGACGCTGAACGGGCCGGTCGATTATCGCCGCGACCGCCTGGGCGACTCGAAGCTGTGGCATGTGCCCAATGGGCCGGAGGCGACCAGGGCGCTGTCGGAGGCCTTTTTCCGCCTGACCGACTTTTCGGTCGAGGACCGGGCCAAGGTGCCCTCGGAGGAGATCGTCGTTCAGGGCGGGCGCACCATGCATGTGCCCAAGAGCCTGAAGGGCGTTGCCGTCTTCTCGTTCAAGCGGCTGTGCGTCGAGGCGCGCGGCGCGCCCGACTATCTGGCGATCGCGCGCAAATATCATACGGTCATCATCGTCGGCATTCCGGTGCTGGGGCCGGAGAAGCGCAACGAGGCGGCGCGCTTCGTCACGCTGATCGACTCGCTCTACGAATATAAGGTCAAATTGCTCGCCTCGGCCGATGCCGAGCCGATGCGACTCTATCCCGAAGGGGATGGGGCGTTCGAATTCGAGCGGACCGTGTCTCGGCTGATGGAGATGCAGTCCGACGATTATCTCGCGCTGGGCCACGGCCCCAAATAAGCGCGGCGCACCCCGTCGTGCGCGCATTTCGCCCTATCGCCGCTTGCGTCGACGTTCATCAGGGCGCAACTTTCTTACGGAAAAACAGACCGGATGCTTCCACTTGGGAAGCATCCGGCAGGCTACCGCTGCAGGGAAGGCTCTAGGTCCAGGGTAGGAGACCAGGAGCGACAGGGTGTGAAAAAGCCTCTAATGCAACTGCGAATGAATTGCAAAGATAATTTGCTGCAGGGGGCTTTGTTTGGTTGAAACCCCCACAATATGGGCGTAGGCGCACTGACAATTCCAGAGTTCACATCTTGGAGGATGATTGCATATGGCCCGTAAGAAGATCGCGCTCATTGGCGCTGGCAGTATCGGCGGCACGCTCGCGCATCTCGCGGCTCTCAAAGGACTCGGTGACATCGTCCTGTTCGACGTCGTCGAAGGCGTTCCCCAGGGCAAGGCTCTCGACCTGTCGCAGTGCGCCTCGGTCGAAGGCTTCGATGCGAAGATCACCGGTTCCAACGACTATGCCGATATCGCGGGCGCGGACGTCATCATCGTCACCGCCGGTGTCGCCCGCAAGCCGGGCATGAGCCGCGACGACCTGCTGGGCATCAACCTCAAGGTCATGAAGGCCGTGGGCGAGGGCATCGCCGCCAACGCCCCCGACGCCTTCGTCATCTGCATCACCAACCCCTTGGATGCCATGGTCTGGGCGCTGCGCGAATTTTCGGGCCTGCCCGCAAACAAGGTCGTCGGCATGGCCGGCGTTCTGGACAGCTCGCGCTTCAACCACTTCCTGGCGGAAGAATTCAACGTCTCGGCCAAGGACGTCACCAGCTTCGTGCTCGGCGGCCATGGCGACACCATGGTTCCGGTGATCGAATATTCGACCGTCGCCGGCATCCCGGTTCCCGACCTGATCAAGCAGGGCCGTTCGACCCAGGAGCGCATCGACGCCATCGTCAAGCGCACCCGTTCGGGCGGCGGCGAGATCGTCGCGCTGCTCAAGACCGGTTCGGCCTTCTATGCGCCCGCCACCAGCGCGATCGCCATGGCTGAAGCCTATCTGGGCGACAAGAAGCGCCTGCTGCCCTGCGCCGCGAACCTGACCGGCCAGTATGGCGTCGACAATCTCTATGTCGGCGTGCCGGTCATCATCGGCAAGGACGGCGTCGAGCAGGTCATCGAGATCGAGCTGAACGACGAAGCCAAGGCCAACCTCCAGGTGTCGGTCGACGCCGTCAAGGAACTGCTGGAAGCCTGCAAGGGTATCGATCCCTCGCTCGCCTGAGCCAACCAGCTTGCACCGTCCCGTTCCAGGTAAGTGCGCAGCCTGGGACGGGTCGCTTTAGACCCAAGTGCCACGTCCACAGAGAATAAAGGGACACATATGTCCATTCTGGTGAACAAGAACACCAAGGTCATCACCCAGGGTATGACCGGTGCCACCGGCACCTTCCACACCGAAACCGCTCTTGCCTATGGCACGCAGATGGTTGGCGGCGTGACCCCCGGCAAGGGCGGCACGACCCACATCGGTCTGCCGATGTTCGACACCGTTGCCGAAGCCAAGTCGAAGACCGGCGCCGACGCCTCGGTCATCTATGTTCCGCCGCCGTTCGCGGCCGACTCGATCCTGGAAGCGATCGATGCCGAAATCCCGCTGATCGTCGCGATCACCGAAGGCATCCCGGTTCTGGACATGGTCAAGGTGAAGCGCGCCCTGTCGGGTTCGAAGTCGCGCCTGATCGGCCCGAACTGCCCCGGCCTGCTGACGCCGGGCGAATGCAAGATCGGCATCATGCCCGGCAACATCTTCTCGAAGGGTTCGGTCGGCGTCGTGTCGCGTTCGGGCACGCTGACCTATGAAGCCGTGTTCCAGACCACCAATGCGGGCCTGGGCCAGACCACGGCCGTCGGCATCGGCGGTGACCCGGTCAACGGCACCAACTTCATCGACGTGCTGGAACTGTTCCTGGCCGACGACGCCACCGAATCGATCATCATGATCGGTGAAATCGGCGGCGACGCGGAAGAACAGGCTGCCCAGTTCTTGATCGACGAAGCCAAGAAGGGCCGCAAGAAGCCGATGGCCGGCTTCATCGCGGGTCGCACGGCGCCTCCGGGCCGTCGCATGGGCCACGCCGGCGCGATCGTGTCGGGCGGCAAGGGCGACGCAGAAAGCAAGATCGCGGCGATGGAAGCGGCCGGCATCAAGGTCGCTGCCAGCCCGAGCCTGCTGGGCGAGACCCTGCTGGAAGTGCTGAAGGGCTGATCCGCCTTTAAAATATGATATGGAAACGCGGCCGGGCTGCACCCCGGCCGCACTTTCCCGCTCCGCGACTGCACGCGGCATGCATGGGACACAAGACGATGGGTTACGAGAACCAGGATTTCGAGATCGAACAGGGGCCGAGCTGGGCACGCCCCAACTGGCCGTTGGCGGACACCGACGACCTGACCGGGGCGATGGACCCGACGCAGATGCAGGTGGCCGTGAAGGCTGCTGCAAAGGCGCAGGGTGCCGCTGTTTCCGAGGCCGATATCGCATCGGCTGCCGAGGACGCAATCCGCGCGCAGATGCTGATCCGCACATATCGCGTGCGCGGTCATCTGGCCGCCAATCTCGATCCGCTGGGCCTGGCCAAGCGTGACCTGCCGGCGGACCTGACCCCGGAATATCATGGCCTGACCGACGCGTCGAAGAAGGTCTTCCTGGGCGGCACGCTGGGCCTGCAGTATGCGACCGTCGCGGAGATCGTGACGATCCTGCGCCAGAATTACTGCGGCAATGTCGGCCTTGAATATATGCATATCGCGGACGTTGAAGAGCGCCGCTTCCTGCAGGAACGCCTGGAAGGCAAGGACAAGGAAATCCACTTCACGCCCGAGGGCAAGAAGGCGATCCTGGCCAAGGTCATCCAGGGCGAGCAGTATGAGAAGTTCCTGGGCCGCAAATATGTCGGCACCAAGCGCTTCGGCCTCGACGGTGGCGAGTCCATGATCCCCGCGCTCGAAGCGGTCATCAAATATGGTGGCGCATCGGGCGTGCGCGAGATCGTGTTCGGCATGGCCCATCGCGGCCGCCTGAACGTCCTCGCCAACGTCATGGCCAAGGGCTTCCGCGTCATCTTCCACGAATTCTCGGGCGGCACCGCCAACCCCGAAGACGTGGGTGGTTCGGGCGACGTGAAATATCACCTCGGCACCTCGACCGACCGTGAGTTCGACGGCGTCAAGGTCCATATGTCGCTGGTCCCCAACCCGTCGCACCTTGAAACCGTCGATCCGGTGGTGCTGGGCAAGGTCCGCGCGCAGCAGACCTTCCGCGACGACCTCACCAAGCATGAGCAGGTTCTGCCCGTGCTGATCCACGGCGACGCGGCCTTTGCCGGCCAGGGCATCGTCTGGGAATGCCTCGGCTTCTCGGGCGTCAGCGGCTACAACACCGGCGGCTGCGTTCACTTCATCATCAACAACCAGATCGGCTTCACCACCAGCCCGCAATTCTCGCGCGGCTCGCCCTATCCGTCGGACGTGGCGAAGGGTGTCCAGGCACCGATCCTGCACGTCAATGGCGACGATCCCGAAGCCGTGACCTTTGCGACCAAGCTCGCCATGGAATATCGCCAGAAATTCCATCGCGACGTCGTCGTCGACATGTGGTGCTATCGCCGCTTCGGTCATAACGAAGGCGACGAGCCGGGCTTCACCCAGCCGCTGATGTACAAGGAAATCCGTCAGCATCCGCCGGTCAGCGACATTTATGCCGCGCGCCTGAAGGCGGAAGGCGTGGTGGACGATGCGTTCGTTTCCGGTTCGACCGACGAGTTCGTCGCCCATCTGGAAGACGAGTTCGAAGCCGCCAAGAGCTACAAGGCCAACAAGGCCGACTGGTTCGCCGGTCGCTGGTCGGGCCTGCACAAGCCGGCCGATGCCGAAACCGCGCGTCAGAGCGTGGAATCGGCGATCAACCAGAAGCTGTTCGACAGCCTGGGCCGCACGCTGACCACCGTTCCCGAAGGCCATAATGTCCACAAGACGCTGAAGCGCGTGCTGGATGCCAAGGCCGAGATGTTCAAGTCGGGTGCCAATTTCGACTGGGCGACCGGCGAGGCGCTGGCCTTCGGTTCGCTGCTGTCGGAAGGCTATGGCGTTCGCCTGTCGGGTCAGGACTCGGGTCGCGGCACCTTCAGCCAGCGTCACGCGGTCTGGACCGATCAGGACACCGAGGCCAAGTATATCCCGCTTTCGACCGTGCCGCATGGCCGTTTCGAAGTGCTGGACTCGCCTTTGTCCGAATATGGCGTGCTGGGCTTCGAATATGGTTTCGCCCTGGCGGACCCGAAGAGCCTGGTGATCTGGGAAGCCCAGTTCGGCGACTTCGCCAACGGCGCGCAGATCATCTTCGACCAGTATATCGCGTCGTCGGAAACCAAGTGGCTGCGGTCCAACGGCCTCGTCTGCCTGCTGCCGCACGGCTATGAAGGTCAGGGCCCCGAGCATAGCTCGGCGCGTCTGGAACGCTATCTGCAGCTCTGCGCCGAAGGCAATATCCAGGTCGCGAACATCACGACCCCGGCCAATTACTTCCACGCGCTGCGTCGCCAGATGCTGCGGCCCTTCCGCAAGCCGCTCATCATCATGGCGCCCAAGTCGCTGCTGCGTCACAAGGCCGCCGTCAGCAAGGCCGAGGACTTCCTGGGCGAAACGCACTTCAAGCGCATCCTGTCGGACCCCAATGGGTCGGCCGACAAGGATACCAAGCGCTTGGTGCTCTGCTCGGGCAAGGTCTTCTACGACCTGATGGAAGCCCGCGACGCCGCCGGCGACGCCAACACCCAGATCGTCCGTATCGAACAGATTTATCCGTTCGCCACCGACGCACTGGCCACGCGCATCGAGCGCATGACCAATCTGGAAGACGTCGTCTGGTGTCAGGAAGAACCGCGCAACAACGGCGCCTGGTCCTTCGTAGAACCCTATATCGAGGAAGCGCTGGCCAAGGCCGGCAAGGCGCCCAAGCGCGCCCGCTATGCCGGCCGCAAGGCATCGGCATCGCCTGCCACGGGCCTGGCCTCGCGCCATGTGTCCGAACAGGGCGCCCTCGTCGCCGATGCGCTGGGTCACAGCGTTCGTGAAGAAATCCGTCGCCAGAAGAAAGGCTGAGAAAGCACATGGCAACCGAAGTCAAAGTCCCCACGCTGGGCGAATCCGTTACCGAAGCCACCGTCGGTCAGTGGCTCAAGAAGCCGGGTGAAGCGGTCAAGGCCGACGAGCCGATCGTCAGCCTGGAAACCGACAAGGTCGCGGTCGACGTGCCCTCGCCGGTCGCCGGTGTCATGGGTGATCTGGTCGCCAAGGAAGGCGACACGGTCGAGGTCGGCGCGCTGCTGGCCTATGTGAACGAAGGCGGTGCCGCTGCCGCCGCGCCGGCTGCTGCCGCTGCTCCCGCCGCCAAGGCGGAAGCCGCTGCACCCGCGCCGGCCGCTTCGGCCCCGGCTGCATCGGACGACGAAGAGGGCGGCAGCCTGACCCTGTCGCCGGCGGTCCGCCGCCTGGTGCTGGAGCATGGTCTTGACCCGAGCAAGATCAAGGGCACCGGCAAGGACGGCCGTCTGACCAAGGACGACGTCATGGCCGCCGTCGCCGCCGGCACTGCCAAGGCGGCTGCCGCGACCCCGGCATCGGCGCCTGCCGCCGATGCGCCGGCCGCTGGCCCCAGCCGCAAGCAGGAACGCGTCAAGATGACCCGCCTGCGCCAGACCGTCGCCAAGCGTCTGAAGGAAGCGCAGAACAACGCTGCCCTGCTGACCACGTACAACGACGTCGACATGACCAACGTCATCGAGGCGCGCGCCAAGTACAAGGATCTGTTCGAGAAGAAGCATGGCGTCCGTCTGGGCTTCATGGGCTTCTTCACCAAGGCCGTCTGCATGGCGCTGAAGGACATTCCGGGCGTCAACGCGCAGATCGAAGGCGACGAGATCGTCTATAACGACTTCGCCGACATCTCGGTCGCCGTCTCGGCCCCGACCGGCCTGGTCGTTCCGGTCATCCGCAATGCGGAAAGCCTGAGCGTCGCTGCCATTGAAAAGACCATCGGCGGCTTCGGCAAGAAGGCCAAGGAAGGCAAGCTGACGATGGAAGATATGAAGGGCGGCACCTTCACCATCTCCAACGGCGGCGTGTTCGGTTCGCTGCTGTCCAGCCCGATCATCAATCCGCCCCAGTCGGCGGTTCTGGGCCTGCACCGCATCGAGGACCGTCCGGTCGTCCGCAACGGTCAGATCGTGATCCGCCCGATGATGTATCTGGCGCTCAGCTATGACCATCGTCTGATCGACGGTCGCGAAGCGGTGACCTTCCTTGTCGCGGTCAAGAACGCGATTGAGGATCCGACCCGTCTGCTGATCGACCTGTAATAATCACCATTTATTGTTGCCCCGGCTTCGGCCGGGGCGCCTCTTGCCCTTGATTTGGGGCAGAGCGATGCCAGTTTGGCTGGCATGACTGGAGAAGGGAAAACCCCATGTCCGATTTCGATTATGACGTCCTGGTTATCGGTGCTGGTCCGGGTGGCTATGTCGCCGCGATCCGCGCTGCGCAGCTGGGCCTGAAGACCGCCTGCGCCGAAAGCCGCGAGACGCTGGGCGGCACCTGCCTCAACGTCGGCTGCATCCCGTCCAAGGCCCTGCTGCACGCCTCGGAACTCTATGACGAGGCCGCCAACGGCGCGCTCGCCAAGCTGGGCGTCAAGATCGACAAGATGAGCCTGGACCTGCCCACCATGCAGGGCCAGCGCGTCGATGCCATCAAGGGCCTGACCGGCGGCATCGAATATCTGTTCAAGAAGAACAAGGTGACCTGGCTCAAGGGCCTGGCCAGCTTCACCGGCGCCAACACTGTCGAAGTGAATGGCGAGAAGGTGACGGCGAAGAACATCGTCATCGCCACCGGTTCGTCGGTCGCCCCGCTGCCGGGTGTGGCCGTGGACAATGCGGGCGGCAAGATCGTCGATTCGACCGGCGCGCTGGAACTGGACAAGGTTCCGGGCCATCTGGTCGTCGTCGGTGGCGGCGTCATCGGTCTGGAACTGGGTTCGGTGTGGAAGCGCCTGGGCGCCAAGGTGACCGTGGTCGAATATCTCGACCAGATCCTGCCCGGCATGGACGGCGAAGTCCGCAAGGAAGCCAACAAGATCTTCAAGAAGCAGGGCTTCGAATATAAGCTCGGCACCAAGGTGACCGGCGCCGAAGTCGGCAAGTCGGGCGTGGCCCTGACCGTCGAACCCGCCGCTGGTGGCGAAGCCGAGAAGATCGAGGCCGACGTTGTCCTGGTGTCGATCGGTCGTCGTCCCAACACCGAGGGCCTCGGCCTCGACAAGATCGGCCTGGAGCTGAACGCGCGCGGTCAGATCGAGACCGATCATGAGTTCGGCACCAAGGTTCCGGGCGTCTGGGCGATCGGCGACGTCATCCCCGGTCCGATGCTGGCGCACAAGGCCGAGGACGAAGGCATTGCCGTCGCCGAGAATATCGCCGGCCTGACCGGCATCGTGAATCACGACGTGATCCCCTCGGTGGTCTACACCAAGCCGGAAATCGCGGGCGTGGGCCTGACCGAGGAAGCCGCCAAGGAACGTGGCGCCGTCAAGGTCGGCAAGTTCCCGATGATGGCGAACAGCCGTGCCAAGACCAATCACGAGCCCGACGGCTTCGTGAAGATCATCGCCGACGCCGAAACCGATAAGGTGCTGGGCGTGTGGATCATCGCCACCGTCGCCGGCACGATGATCGCACAGGCGGCGCAGGCCATGGAATTCGGCGCATCGAGCGAAGACATCGCTTACACCTGCCACGCGCATCCGACGCACAGCGAAGCGATCAAGGAAGCGGCGATGGCCGTGACCGGCAAGCCGATCCACATGTGATCGACTGCGCTATCGCAGGATAAGGGAAGGGGCCTCCGCCAAGCGGGGGCCTTTTTCTTTTGGGGAAGGACGCGCGCTGTTCTATCGGACGCGCATGAACCAGTTTCCCTCCAGCCAGTCGGTGCCGTCGGCCAATCCTGAGCGGTTGTTCTTTGCGCTATGGATCATCTTTTCGGTGCTGACCGCGCTGGCCGACATCATCGCGATCGTTCGCCATCTCGAAATGACGTTGCAGATATTGCCGCAGACGGCGTTGGGACTGGCGGTGTGCCTGCCCTTCGGCGCGGTCGCGATCCTGCTGCGACGCCGGCGGCTCAAGCGCCAGGCCGCGCGCGACGCTTTTCTTCAGGCGATGGCGCGGCTCGACTGAGCATCGCCGGCGGGCGCCAGCGCGGGCCGAATGGCGACGCGGTTGCGGCCCTTTTCCTTCGCTTCATAGAGCGCGCTGTCGGCGCGGGCGATCGCGTCATGGATCGAGCGGTCGGCGCGGTGCAGGCTGGTGAGGCCGAAGCTGGCGGTGAGCGGGCCGGGCAGGCCAAGCCGGCTTGCCGCCTGTTCGGCAAAGCGCAGCCGGATCGCGTCGGCTATGCCGGTCGCCATGGCGGGGTCTGCGCCGGGCAGGAAGAGGATGAACTCCTCGCCGCCGAAGCGGGCGATGACGGCATCGGCCGGGGCCAGCGCCCGCAGCGCATCGGCCAGCGCGACGATCACCCGGTCGCCCAGCCCATGGCCATGGGCGTCGTCGACCCGCTTGAGATGGTCGATGTCGCAGGCGATCAGGCTGCCGCTGGCATCATGGCGCGCCACCGCTTCCTCGAACCCGCGGCGATTGAGCAGGCCCGACAGCGGATCGACATGGGCATCATGGCGATAACGGGTGAGCACATCCTGCATGGCCGCCGCGAGCGCGGAGAGGGCCAGGAACAGGCCGAACATGCAGGCCAGCGCCTGCATCAGGAAGGCATATTGGCTGTCGCGGAACGCTACGCCGCCGGGCAGGGTGAAGGACACGCTGCTGCCGCGCAGCAGATTGTCGAGCGCCACCAGGGTGACGGCGGCATAGAGGGCGCGATCGGGCCAGCCGCGAAGCTGGCCGCGCCCGGCGATCAGCGGAATGGAAATCAGCAGGAAGCAGCCGAAGTCGGACGACACCAGTTCCAGCGGGACGATGTCCTGCATCACCGCAAAGCTGCAGAGCAGGATCGATATCGCCCAGATGGCGATGCGCAGCCCCAGCACCCAATTGGGGCGCCAGCGCGTCAGCAATGCCTGGCTGAACAGCAGGAAGCCGGTGGCAAAGGCGGTGTCGGCGACGATGCCCCACAGGTCCGTCGGCAGGAAGTCGAACGCGACCGGCACGGCAAAACCCATAGCGACGCTGAAGAAGGCGCCGCTCCACCAGCCCGCTTCCCGCGCGCCCCAGCCCCAGACGATGAGGAAGGCGACGCCGAAGCTGGCCATCATGATGGGCAGGAAGAAGGCGAAATTCTCACCCACGAAGTGCGACCGATCCTTTGTGCAGCATGGCGGCATGACGTCGCGTCATGCAGGAGCGCCATCCTGCATTTTCCGGTAAATGTCGATGGTTAAGAGAGCGTAACGGTTGCGACGGGCCGAGCGGGAAACTGCCTAACCTGGATCAGAAACGCGGTTTCCGCTTCTCGCGGAACGCCGCGACCCCTTCGGCAAAGTCGGGATAGGTGAAGGCGTCGCGAAACATCTCCAGCGTCACCATGTCGTCATCCGCCTGTCCGTCGAGGATGCGGCGGACCATCGCCTTGGACGCGCGCACGCTATGCTGGGCGTTGGCGGCAATCTTGCGGGCCAGTGCGTCGGCGGCGGCCAGCGGATCGGCCGCAATCTCGTCGATCAGGCCGATGGCAAGGGCCGCATCGGCCTCGTGCAGCGCGCCGGTGAACAGGATGCGCTTGGCTCGTGCTGGCCCGACCAGATCGACCAGCAGGCGGGTGTCGAACAGCGAATAGACGATGCCCAGCTTGGCCGGGGTGATGCCCAGCCGCGCGGTGGGCGCCCCGATGCGCAGGTCGCAGGCGATCGCCAGCCCGCATCCGCCGCCGACACAATCGCCGTCGATCGCCGCGATCACCGGCTTTTCGGCATGGGCCAGCGCATATTGGGTGGCGCGGATCGCGGCCTGATTGGCGGCGCGCCAGTCAGCGTCGCCCGAGCAGGCGGCAAATTCGTTGATGTCGGCGCCGGCGCAGAACAGGCCGGGCGTCGCCGAGGCCAGGATCAGCACGCGGATGTCCGCATCGGCCATGGCATCGGCGACCAGATGGGGCATCGCCTCCCACATCGCCTGGGTCATGGCGTTGCGGCGATCGGCCCGGTCGATCAGCAGCCGGGCGATCGCGCCGTCCCGCTCCAGGCGCAAGCTCATGCCGGCCAGGCTTCCAGCATCGGCACCAACTCGTCGAAATGGTGGATCACCGCATCGGCCTCCAGATTTTCGACCGGGCCGTCGAGGAAGCCGAAGCTGACCGCGATGCTGGGAATGCCGGCATTGCGCGCGCCGGCAATGTCGTTGATCGTGTCGCCCAGGAAGATGGCGCGGCCGCCACCGGCCCGCTCGATCATCGCATGGATCGGCGCCGGATCGGGCTTGGCAATGCCGACCGTGTCACCGGCCACGACCGAGGCGAAGCGTTCGAATAGGCCCAATTGGTGCAGCAAGGGAATCGTGAAGCGCTCCGCCTTGTTGGTGCAGATGGCGAGCTTCACGCCGCGCTCCGCCAGCGCATCCAGCATCGCCATCATGCCGGGATAGGGCAGGGAATGGAGCGCTAGATTCTGTTCATAATAATCGAGCAGGATCGGCAGCGTCTGGTCGAGGATCGCTTCGTCATAGCCGCCCGACGCGTCGAGCGCGCGCTGCAGCATCACCTTGGCCCCCTTGCCGACGAAGGGCCGGATGGAATCGACCGGGAAGGGGGCTCGGCCGATCGTGCCGATCGCATAATTGACCGCCGCGGCCAGATCGCCGCTGGTGTCGAGAAGGGTGCCGTCGAGGTCGAAGCCGACAATGTCGAAGGATAAGCGTGCCATGGCATCGCCATGCCGCGTCGGCGGTGGCAATGGCAAGGCAAACATGGCAGAGAGCCGTGATATTCCAGACCACTTGAACGAAAAGGACGCGCTCGCCGTGACCGCACCTCGCCCCCTAGCAGTCGTCATCCTTGCCGCCGGGCAGGGCACAAGGATGAAGTCCGGCACGCACAAGGTGCTGCACCCGATCGCCGGGCGGCCGATGCTGCTGCACCTGCTTGCCAGCGTCGCGGACCTGCTGCCCGAGCGGCAAGTGGTCGTGGTCGGCGCCGGCCGCGAGCAGGTGGAAAAGGCGGTCGAGGGCAGCGGCGTCGCCATCGCCGTGCAGGAACAGCAGCTTGGCACCGGTCATGCCGTGGCGCAGGCGCATGATGCGCTGGCGGGGTTCGCCGGCGACGTGCTGATCCTCTATGGCGACGTGCCGCTGGTCAGCGGCGCGACGATGAAGGCGATGCTCGATCGGTTGAGCCGGGGCGACGAGCCGCGCGCGGTGGTGCTGGGCTTCCGCCCGGATGATGCCGCCGCCTATGGCCGGATCATCGCCGATGGCCAGGGCATCATCGAGAAGATGGTCGAGTTTAAGGATGCGAGCGAGGCCGAGCGCGCCGTCACCCTGTGCAACAGCGGCCTGATGGCGGTGCGGGCGAGCGACCTGTTCGTGCTGCTCGACCAGATCGGCAACAACAATGCGGCCGGCGAATATTATCTGCCCGACATCATCATGCTGCCCGGTGCGAACAGCGCCGTGATCGAGACGGAAGCGTGGGAAGTGGCCGGCGTCAACAGCCGCGCCGAACTGGCCGGCGTCGAAGCCGTGTGGCAGGACCGCCGCCGGGCCGAGGCGATGCGCGAGGGCGTGACCCTGGTCGCGCCGCAGACCGTCTTCTTCTCGTACGACACGGTGCTGGGCCGCGATGTGACGGTCGAACCCAATGTCGTCTTCGGTCCGGGTGTCACCATCGCCGACAATGTCGTCATCCATGCCTTCTCCCATCTGGAGGGGGCTACCATCGCCAGCGGCGCCGATATCGGCCCCTATGCCCGCCTGCGTCCGGGCGCCGATATCGGCCCCAAGGCGAAGGTCGGCAATTTCGTCGAGATCAAGAAGGCGCGCCTCGACGAAGGGGCGAAGGTCAATCACCTGTCCTATATCGGCGACGCCAGCGTCGGCGCGGCGGCCAATATCGGCGCGGGCACCATCACCTGTAACTATGACGGCTTCTTCAAATACAAGACGCAGATCGGCGCGGGGGCCTTCATCGGCTCCAACAGCGCGCTGGTTGCGCCGGCGACGATCGGCGATGGCGCGATCGTCGCGGCGGGCAGCGTCGTGACCAAGCCGGTTCCGGCCGACGCGCTGTGTCTGGTCCGCCCGCAACAGGAAAGCAAGCCGGGCTGGGCGGCGGCGTTCCGCACCCGCATGCGCGAGCGGAAGGCGAAGGCTTGAGCTTCATCCGGCGCCGGCCGTTTCTCTCCGCTCTGCTGCTCCTGTTGCTGATCGCGGTGGCAGGGCCGCTCTGGCTGTTGATGAATGCGCGCGCCATGCCGGTCGTGCGACGCGCCGATGTCGTGCTGCCTTTCCCGGCGGGCGCGTCGCAGCAGCCGATCAAGGTCGCGCTGCTGACGGACACCCATCTGTCCGGGCCGGACAACAGCCCGGCGCGGATGGCGCGGATCGTGGCCCGGATCAACGGCCTCAAGCCCGACCTGATCCTGCTGGGCGGCGACTATATCGGCGACAATAAATGGGGCGCGACCTATGATGCGCGCCACGCGATCGCCCCCTTTGCCGGGCTGCGCGCGCCGATGGGCGTGGTCGCGGTGCTGGGCAATCATGACAGTCGCAGCAGGAAGAACCGGGTGGCGCTGAGCGCCGATGACTGGCAGCGCGCCTTTGCCGATCTGGGCATCACCCTGGTGCAGGATGGCGCGGTGCGGCGCGGGCCGCTGGCGATCGGCGGGCTCAAGGATATCTATACCCGCAAGCCCGACATACCCGATACGCTGAAGGCGATGCAGGACATTGGCGGCGCGCCGGTCATCCTGTCGCACGGGCCCGATGTCTTCCCGCTGCTGCCCGATGCGCCGTCGCTGACCCTGGTCGGCCATACCCATTGCGGTCAGGTCGCGCTGCCCTTTGCGGGAATCGTCTATGTCCCCTCCCGCTATGGCACCCGCTATGCCTGCGGCCGCTATCAGGATGGGCGGAAGGCGATGATCGTGTCCGGAGGCGTGGGCACCAGCGGCCTGCCTTTCCGCATGCTGGCGCCGCCCGACATCTGGCTGATCACCATCCGGCCACGATGACATTCTTTTCATGGCTCAGCCATGGCGCTGTCGCCTGACCGGCATTAATGGCATGGCGACAAAGCTGTCCTATATGGACGCTATCTGACTAATCTGGTTCGGCGGGGCTTTCCACCATGTGCGGTATCATCGGAATTATTGGTAAGGATCAGGTCGCGGAGCGGCTGGTCGATGGCCTCAAGCGGCTGGAATATCGCGGCTATGACAGCGCCGGTGTCGCCACCGTGCATGACGGCCGGATCGATCGCCGCCGGGCCGAGGGCAAGCTCAACAATCTGGTCAAGGAACTGGCCGCCTCGCCGCTGCCCGGCACCACCGGCATCGCCCATACCCGCTGGGCCACCCATGGGGCACCGACCACCAGCAACGCGCACCCCCATGCGACCGGCGAAGTGGCGCTGGTCCACAATGGCATCATCGAGAATTTCAAGCCGCTGCGCGACGAACTGATTGGGCGCGGCCGCACCTTCGACAGCCAGACCGACACCGAAGTGGTCGCCCATCTGGTCAGCGAACTGGTGGAGCAGGGCGTGGCGCCGAAGGAGGCCGTTGCGCAGGTACTGCCGCGCCTGCACGGCGCCTTCGCGCTGGCCATCCTGTTCAAGAGTCATCCCGACATGCTGATCGGCGCGCGCCTCGGCTCGCCGCTGGTCGTGGGCTATGGCGATGGCGAGACCTTCCTCGGCTCCGACGCGCTCGCGCTGGCGCCGCTGACCCAGCGCATCGCCTATCTGGAGGAAGGCGACTGGGTCGTCATCACCAAGGACGGTGCCGAGATTTTCGACAAGGACAATAACCCAGTCGAACGCCCGGTTACCATCAGCGGCGTGTCCGGCGCGATGATCGACAAGGGCAATCATCGCCATTTCATGCAGAAGGAAATCTATGAGCAGCCGGTCGTCGTGGCCCAGACGCTCAAGGCCTATCTGCAGCGGATGGATGATCGCGTATCGCTGCCGATCCCGGATTTCGACCTGTCGACCATTCGCCGCGTCACCATCGTCGCCTGCGGCACCAGCTTCTATGCCGGCATGGTCGCGCGCTACTGGTTCGAACAGTTCGCCCGCGTGCCGGTCGATTTGGATTTCGCCTCCGAGTTCCGCTATCGGGAACCGGTGATGGAGGAGGGCGGCTTGGCCCTGTTCATCAGCCAGTCGGGCGAGACCGCCGACACGCTTGCTGCGCTGCGCTATGCACGCGCCCAGGGGCAGAAGATCGCCGTCGTCGTCAATGTGCCGACCAGTTCGATGGCGCGCGAGGCCGACCTGCTGCTGCCGACCCATGCCGGCCCGGAAATCGGCGTCGCCTCGACCAAGGCCTTTACCTGCCAGTTGGCCGTGCTGGCCGCCTTTGCCGCCAATCTGGCGCGGGCCAAGGGCAAGCTCAGCGCCAAGGACGAGAAGGAAATCGTCCGCCATCTCGCCGAAGCGCCCGCTGCGATCAACGGCGCGCTCGCCTATGACGAGGCGATCGAGGCGATGGCCCATCATATCGTGCCGGCGCGCGATGTCCTGTATCTCGGCCGTGGCACCGACTATCCGCTGGCGCTGGAAGGCGCTCTGAAGCTCAAGGAAATCAGCTATATCCATGCCGAGGGCTATGCGGCCGGCGAGATGAAGCATGGCCCGATCGCGCTGATCGACGAACTGGTGCCGGTGATCTGCATCGCGCCCAGCGGCCCCTTGTTCGAAAAGACCGTCAGCAACATGCAGGAAGTGCAGGCGCGCGGCGGCAAGGTGGTGCTGATTTCCGACTATGACGGGGTGCAGGCGGCAGGCGAAGGCTGCCTCGCCACCATCACCATGCCCAAGGTCCACCCGCTGATCGCGCCGATGGTCTATGCCGTGCCGGTGCAACTGCTCGCCTATCATGTCGCCGTGCTCAAGGGCACGGATGTGGATCAGCCGCGCAACCTGGCAAAGAGCGTCACGGTGGAGTGAGCCGGGCCGCCCCTGCCATCATGATGGCAGGGGTCTTGGCTGCTCGCGCTTCGATCAGCCGCCGCCGGGCGAATTATGGCCGCCGGCCGGCACCGGGCCACCGCTGGGCGCGTGGCTGTGGTCGGGATTGCTGTCCCAGTCGATATGATAAAGGTCGAAGCGGCGGTCGCGCAGGTTGCGGACCGTGCCTTCGGCCCGCGCCCAGCTGAGGTCGGCCAGGTTCACGTCCGCCATGGTCAGCGTCTCGACATTCTCGCTCGCCTCGGCGGCGATGCCGTCACGGGCGAAGGGCAGGTCGCACGGCGTCAGGATCGCGCTCTGGGCATATTGGATGTCCATATTGTCGACGTTCGGCAGATTGCCGACATTGCCCGACATCACGACATAGCATTGATTCTCGATCGCGCGGGCCTGCGCGCAATAGCGCACGCGCATATAGCCCAGGCGCGAGTCGGTGCAGAAGGGGACGAAGATGATGCGCGCGCCCTGGTCGACCAGTCGGCGGGCCAGTTCGGGAAATTCGCTGTCATAGCAGATCAGCACGCCGATCGGGCCGCAGTCGGTCTGGATCACGTCGAGCGCGTCGCCGCCCTTGATGTTCCACCAGAAGGCCTCGTTGGGGGTCGGGTGGATCTTTTCCTGGGTGTGGACCGATCCGTCGCGCAGCGCGACATAGGCGATATTCTGGATGTCGCCATCGTCGGCGCGGGTGGGGTGCGACCCGCCGATGATGTTGATATTATATTCCAGCGCCATCCGTGTCAGTTCCTTGGTCAGGCGCGGGGTATAGCCGGTCAGCCGGTCGATCGCCTCGATCGGCGACAGTTTCTTGGTCTCGAACGAGAGCAGGGGCAGGGTGAACAGTTCGGGAAAGACGATGAAGTCCGATCGGTAATCCGCCGCCACGTCGACGAAATATTCGATGTTACGGACGAACTCGTCGAAATCCTTCACCGCGCGCGCCTGGAGCTGACAGGTGGCGAGGCGGACGCTTTCGACGCCGCGCGGCACCCGCATTTCCGGCGCCTCGTCCGGGTCGACATAGGGGTTGCGCCAGACCAGATGCGCGGCATGTCCGTCCGACTGCTTGTCTTCGGGCAGGTAATTTTCCAGCACGCCCAGCGGCTCGAACTGGTTCTTCAACTGGAAGCTGATGACCTGGTCGCGCAGCTTGCCGCTGACCACCTTTTCCAGATAGTCGGCCGGGCTGCCGGCGCGGCGCTTGGCGCGGGCATAGCCGGGCATGCGGCCCGCAATGACGATGCCGTGCAGGTCCAGTTCCTCGGCCAGTTCCTTGCGCTCGTCATAGAGGCGCTGGCCGATGCGCAGCCCGCGCAGCTTGGGATCGACCGCCATCTCATAGCCGTAAAGCCATTCGCCCGCGGCGCTGTGGCGGGTGCCGAAACCGTTGGCGGTGATCTCCTCCCAGTCATGATGGGAAAAGGCCATCGCCTTGCTGACGCGCATGGTGGCGCAATAGCCCACGACCTTGCTGTCATAGAGGGCGACGAAGCAGCCATTGGGGAAATTGTTGATCTGGCCGCGGATGGTGGCCAGCGAATAATTGGGCATGCCGGGATAGGCGCGGGCGATCAGCCGCTGGATGCCGCGCACATCGCCGGGCACCGCCGCCCGGACTTCCAGGCGCTTCTTGGCTGTCGTGGTCATTCTTTGCTCCCGTCGCATCAATCCGAAAAGGAAAAGGCGGCGCCGGGATGCGGCGCCGCCTCGTTCCGTTTCCGTATTGAAAGCTTCAGGAAGCGATCAGTTCCGGGAAAAAGCCTTTATCAGGCCCACTTGGCCATTTCGGCTTCCAGATTGACGCGGATCGCCTCGAAGAACTGCTCCGTGGTCATCCAGGCCTGATCCGGGCCGATCAGCAGGGCCAGATCCTTGGTCATCGCGCCGCCTTCGACGGTCTTGATGCAGACCTGCTCCAGCGTCTCGGCGAACTTCACGACGTCCGGCGTATCGTCGAACTTGCCGCGGAACGACAGGCCCTGGGTCCAGGCGAAGATCGAGGCGATCGGGTTGGTCGAGGTCGCCTTGCCCTGCTGGTGCTGGCGATAGTGGCGGGTGACGGTGCCGTGCGCGGCTTCGGCTTCCACGGTCTTGCCGTCGGGCGACAGCAGGACCGAGGTCATCAGGCCGAGCGAACCGAAGCCCTGGGCCACGGTGTCCGACTGGACGTCGCCGTCATAATTCTTGCAGGCCCAGACGAACTTGCCGCTCCACTTCAGCGCCGAAGCGACCATGTCGTCGATCAGGCGGTGTTCGTAGACGATGCCGGCCGCCTTGAACTTGTCGGCGAATTCGGCGTCGAACACTTCCTGGAACAGATCTTTGAAGCGGCCGTCATAGGCCTTGAGGATGGTGTTCTTGGTCGACAGATAGACGGGCCAGCCGCGGTTCAGGCCATAGTTGAAGCTGGCCTTGGCGAAATCGCGGATCGATTCGTCGAGATTGTACATGCCCATGGCAACGCCGGCGCTGGGGAATTCGAACACTTCATATTCGAGTTCCTCGCCATTGGTGCCGACCCACTTCATGGTCAGCGTGCCGGCGCCGGGCACCTTGAAATCGGTGGCCTTATACTGGTCGCCAAAGGCGTGACGGCCGACGACGATCGGGTCGGTCCAGCCCGGAACCAGGCGGGGGACATTCTTGATGACGATCGGTTCGCGGAACACGACGCCGCCCAGGATGTTGCGGATCGTGCCGTTGGGCGACTTCCACATCTTCTTGAGGCCGAATTCCTCGACGCGCGCTTCGTCGGGGGTGATGGTGGCGCACTTCACGCCGACGCCATATTCCTTGATCGCGTTGGCCGCGTCGATGGTGATCTGGTCGCTGGTCTCGTCGCGCTTCTCGACCGACAGGTCATAATATTTCAGGTCGACGTCGAGATAGGGGAGAATGAGGCGCTCACGGATCCATTCCCAGATGATGCGGGTCATTTCGTCGCCGTCGATTTCCACGACGGGGTTTTTCACCTTGATCTTCGCCATAGCGCCTATTCGCCTTCTTCTCTTGGGTGGAATTATGGGGACGCCCTACGGCCTGCGCCGCCAATGTTCAACCGTCCAGCGCCGGATTTCCGGCCGATCATGCGATGCATGCGCAAGACTGTTGTGCGATGCGCGTTCATGCCGGGAGCCAAGGACGGGGATCGTCGTTGTCAGGATCAATGTCTCCCCCTAAAGACATGCCCATGGAAAATGACGAGATCACGATTGCCGCAGGCGGCAATGTCAAATGGCGCTTCCCCTCGGTCCATCCCGAAGGGGTGAAGTTCGGCGCGATCGCGGCTGCGATCACCGGCCTGTTCTTCGTGATGGGCTGGGAAATCATCGGCTGGCTGATGCTGATGGTCACCATCTGGGTGCTGGCCTTCTTCCGCGATCCGATCCGCGCCGTGCCGCAGGATGAAGGCGCGATCATCGCCCCGGCGGATGGCCTGGTGACGCTGATCCAGCGCGTGCCGCCGCCGCGCGAGATGGCCGGCCCTGATGGCCTGGGCGATCAGCCGCTGATCCGTGTGTCGATCTTCATGAGCGTGTTCGACGTCCATATCAACCGTACCCCGATCGGCGGCACGGTGAAGGCCGTCACCTATATTTCGGGCAAGTTCCTCAACGCCGATCTCGACAAGGCGAGCGAGGATAATGAGCGCCAGCATATCCTGGTCGAGCGTCATGACGGCCTGCGCGTCGGCTTCACCCAGATTGCCGGCCTTGTCGCGCGCCGCATCGTGCCCTTCGTCAAGCCGGGCGACATGGTCGCCGCCGGCCAGCGCATCGGCCTCATCCGCTTTGGCAGCCGCGTCGACGTCTATCTGCCCGCCGGCACCGCGCCGCGCGTGATCCTGGGCCAGCGTACCGTCGCGGGCGAGACGATCCTGGGCCAGATCGGCGATCGCCGCGTGATTGCGGGCATCCAGCAGTGAGGCGGCGTCGCGCCGTTCCGCGCGGGCTGCGGCGCGGCATTACGCTGCGCATGCTGGCACCCAATGCGGTGACGGCGATGGCGTTGTGCTTCGGCCTCACCGGCGTGCGCTACGGCATTTCGGGCGATTGGGAGCGGGCGGTATTGTCCATCCTGTTCGCCGGCGTGCTCGACGGGCTCGATGGCCGGATCGCCCGGATGCTGCGGGGCGAGAGCCGCTTTGGCGCCGAACTGGATTCGCTGTCCGATTCGATCGCCTTCGGTGTCGCGCCGGCGCTGATCCTCTATCTCTGGTCGCTGCATGCCATGCCGAAATTCGGCTGGATCTTCGCGCTTGCCCATGCGCTGTCCTGCGCGCTGCGCCTGGCGCGCTTCAACGCCAATATCGATGTGGAGGAGCAGCCGCACAAGTCGGCCGGTTTCCTGACCGGCGTGCCGGCCCCGGCCGGCGCTGGCCTCACCTTCGTGCCGCTCTATCTGTGGATGGTGACGGGCGAAGAGATTTTCCGCGCCTGGTATGTGGTCGCGCCCTGGACCGCGTTCGTGGCCTTCCTGATGATCTCCAGCATCGCCACCTATAGCTGGTCGGCGCTGCGGCTGCGCAAGCGCATCCGGCTGGAACTCATCGCCTTTGTCGGCCTGCTGGCGGCGGCGCTGGCGACCCAGCCCTGGTTCACTCTGCTGCTGATCTGCGGCGTCTATGTGCTGCTGATCCCGTTCGGCATCCTGTCCTACGCCAAGGTGCGCAAGCAGCCTGTCGGCTGAGCCGAATGCCCTGTTCAGGCAGCGAGCACGCTGCCGGGCAGGGCGGGGGCGGACAGGGTGGCGCCGCGGGCCGGCTGGCGCACGCGGTTCCGCGTGATGCGGATATGATAGACGGGCGGGGTCTGGGGAATCGGCTCGAACAGCAGGGCTGCCGCCATCTTCTGATGATAGAGCGCAAACATCCAGGCAATGGTGCCGACCGCCAGCAGGAAGGCGGCGGAGAAAATGGTCGCTGCAACAATGGTGAACATGGCCGCTGACTTTCTATCTTGCCATTTGCACGCTTAGGCTCACTATGTCGGTGCAAACGGGCGTTTAGACTGTTTGTTCCATCTGTTCACTTTATGTTCTCATATTGAGAGCGAGTCAACCCCTTGCGCAACGGGGTTTTGGGCGTTAAAGGCGCGCCCATTCCACATGGGAATCGACATATCCGGTGCCGGACGGGTCTTTGAGACCATCCAAGGTTCCTGATTCCCAGAGGTAGCAACCGGAAGGAGAAATGATTATGGCGACCCCCGTCGTCACCATGCAGCAATTGATCGAGGCTGGCGCCCACTTCGGCCACCAGACCCACCGCTGGAACCCGCGGATGAAGCCGTACATCTTCGGCGACCGCAACGGCATCCACATCCTTGACCTGTCGCAGACCGTGCCGCTCTTCGCGCGCGCGCTCGACTTCGTGTCGGCCACCGTCGCCGGCGGCGGCAAGGTCCTGTTCGTCGGCACCAAGCGCCAGGCCCAGGATCCGATCGCCGAAGCCGCCCGCAAGTCGGGTCAGCACTTCGTCAACCACCGCTGGCTGGGCGGCATGCTCACCAACTGGAAGACCATCTCGGGCTCGATCAAGCGCCTGAAGACCCTCGAAGAGAAGCTGTCGGGCGATACCCACGGCTTCACCAAGAAGGAAGTCCTCCAGATGACCCGCGAGCGCGAGAAGCTGGAACTGTCGCTGGGCGGCATCCGCGACATGAACGGCATCCCCGATGTCATGTTCGTGATCGACGCCAACAAGGAAGAGCTGGCGATCAAGGAAGCCAACACCCTGGGTATCCCGGTTGTCGCTATCCTCGACTCGAACGTCTCGCCCGACGGCATCGCCTTCCCGGTTCCGGCGAACGATGACGCCAGCCGCGCCATCCGCCTCTACTGCGACGCCGTTGCCGCCGCCGCCACCAAGGGCAACCGTGGTGCGCAGCAGGCTTCGGGCATCGACCTGGGCGCTCTGGACGAGCCCGAGGCCGAAGAGGTCGTCGCGCAGGCCTGATCCGCGGTCTTCGAACTGCAAGAATGACAGGCTAGGGCGCGGTCCATTACGGAACGCGCCCTAGTGCTTATCTGATTAAACCCCTTTTGATTTAGGAGCCTCAACATGGCCGAGATTACCGCTGCCGCCGTCAAGGAACTGCGCGACCGTTCGGGCGCGGGCATGATGGATTGCAAGAAGGCCCTCACCGAAGCCAATGGCGACATCGAAGCGGCGACCGACTGGCTGCGCGCCAAGGGTCTGGCTGCTGCCCAGAAGAAGTCGAGCCGCACCGCTGCTGAAGGCCTGGTCGGCGTTGCCGTCGCCGGCACCAAGGGCGTTGCCGTCGAAGTGAACAGCGAAACCGACTTCGTTGCCAAGAACGACCAGTTCCAGGACTTCGTTCGCACCGTGTCGACCGTTGCGCTGGAATCGGGCGCGGCTGACGCCGAAGCCCTGTCGGCCCAGCCGCACCCCGCCGGCGGCACCATCGCCGAAAAGCTGGTCGCCAACATCGCCACCATCGGCGAAAACCAGAATCTGCGTCGCGTCGCCCATGTCGAAGTGACCGAAGGCGTCGTCGTGCCCTACGTGCACAACGCTGCTGCGCCGGGCCTCGGCAAGATCGGCGTGCTCGTCGCGCTCGAGGGCGATGCCCCCGCCGACGTTCTGGAGCCGCTGGGCAAGCAGCTGGCCATGCACATCGCCGCTGCCTTCCCGCTGGCCCTGTCGGCCGACGACATCGATCCGGCCCTGCTGGAGCGTGAGCGCGCGATCGCCGCTGAAAAGGCTGCCGAATCGGGCAAGCCCGCCGAAATCGTCGCCAAGATGGTCGACGGCGCGGTCGCCAAGTTCGCCAAGGAACAGGCCCTGCTCTCGCAGCTGTTCGTGATGGACAACAAGACCCCGATCGCCGACGTTGTCGCCAAGGCGGCAAAGGATGCCGGCAAGTCGATCTCGCTCAAGTCCTATGTCCGCTTCCAGCTGGGCGAAGGCATCGAGAAGGAAGTCAGCGACTTCGCCGCCGAAGTGGCTGCTGCCGCCGGCGCCTGATCGCCGATCGAGCGACAAGCAAAGGGAAGGGGCGTCCTGCGGGGCGCCCTTTTTCTATGAGAGCATGGTGCGTTCGGCGGTCGGCGCCGGTCGGGCCGGGCGCCATCGGTGCCGCTTTCTCCATGAAGAGGCTGGAGCGCACGACAAACGCCCCTTGGCATCGCGCTTTACCGCCTCTAATGTCCCGGCCGCTTCCCCTGCCAACCATCAAGGATTCTTGCCCCACATGACCCGGCCAGCCTTCAAACGCATCCTGCTGAAATTGTCGGGCGAGGTGCTGATGGGGTCCGGCCAGTTCGGCATCGATCCCGAGACCGTCGATCGCGTCGCTGGCGAAATCGCCGCCGCGAAGGATGCGGGCTTCGAACTGTGCGTGGTCGTGGGTGGCGGCAACATCTTCCGCGGCCTTGCCGGCGCGGCCAAGGGCTTCGACCGCACCAGTGCCGACTATATGGGCATGCTGGCGACCGTGATGAACGCGCTGGCGGTGCAGAATGCGCTGGAAAAGATCGGCTGCGACACCCGCGTCCAGTCGGCCATTCCGATGGCGTCGGTGTGCGAACCCTATATCCGGCGCAAGGCCGTGCGCCACATGGAGAAGGGCCGGATCGTGATCTTCGCGGCGGGCACCGGCAATCCCTTCTTCACCACCGATACCACGGCGGCCCTGCGCGCGGCGGAAATGAACTGCGACGCGCTGTTCAAGGGCACCAGTGTCGATGGCATCTATGACGCCGATCCCAAGAAGGTGGCGGACGCCACCCGCTATGAGGCGATCAGCTTCGATCAGGTGCTGACCGACAATCTCAAGGTCATGGACGCCAGCGCGATCGCGCTGTGCCGTGAAAATCATATTCCCATCGTCGTCTTCAACATCCGCGAGGAAGGCAACCTGGCCAAGGTGCTGGCGGGTGAAGGCACCGCGACGATCGTGCAAAATCAGGAGCGCTAATAATGGCCCAGTATAACAAGTCCGACCTCGAACGCCGCATGGCCGGTGCAATCGAAGCGCTGAAGGGCGATCTCACCGGTCTGCGCACCGGCCGCGCCAATGTGCAGCTGCTCGATCCCGTCATGGTCACCGTCTATGGCGCCAACATGCCGCTGAACCAGGTCGCCACCGTGTCGGCGCCCGAGCCGCGCATGCTGTCGGTCCAGGTGTGGGACAAGGCCAATGTCGGCCCCTGCGACAAGGCGATCCGCTCGGCGGGCCTGGGCCTCAATCCGATCGTCGACGGCCAGACGCTGCGCCTGCCGATCCCGGACCTCACCGAGGAACGCCGCAAGGAACTGGCCAAGCTCGCCAGCAAATATGCCGAAGGCGCGCGCGTCGCCGTCCGCAACGTCCGTCGCGACGGCATGGACAGCCTGAAGACCGACGAGAAGAAGGGCGAGATCAGCGAAGACGAGCGCAAGCGTCTGGAAACCGAAGTCCAGAAGCTGACCGACGCCACCATCGTGGATATCGACGCGGCCGCTTCGGCCAAGGAAAAGGAAATCCTCGGCCAGTAAGCCGGGGCTTTTCTTTCGCGGCCAAAGCACGCATTCCTATCTGATGGCCACACAAGCCAAGCCCGATCTTACCAGCGCTGCGCCTGCCCATGGTGCGCGTCATGTCGCCATCATCATGGACGGCAACGGCCGCTGGGCGAAGAAGCGGCTATTGCCGCGCATCGCCGGCCATCGCGCCGGGGTGGAGGCGGTACGTCGCGTCGCCCGTGCGGCGCAGGATATGGGCCTTGAATGCCTGACGCTCTACGCCTTCTCCTCGGAGAACTGGAAGCGTCCGGCGACCGAAGTGTCCGACCTGATGGGGCTGCTGCGCCATTTCATCCAGTCGGATATCGATGAGTTTCATGCCAATGGCGTGCGGCTGCGGGTGATCGGCAACTACAAGGCGCTCGAGCCTGGCCTGGTCGAGCTGATCGAAAGCGCGATGGCGCGCACTGCCGCCAACACTGGCCCGGTGATCGCGATCGCGCTCAACTATGGCGCGCAGGACGAGATGGTGCGCGCGGCGCAGCGTCTGGCGCAGCGGGTGGCGAGCGGTGAATTGTCGGCCGAGAATATCGGCATCGAGGCGATCGACGCCGAACTCTACACCGCCGACCTGCCGCCACTCGACCTGCTGATCCGCACCTCGGGCGAACAGCGGCTTAGCAATTTCATGCTGTGGCAGGCGGCTTATGCCGAACTCTATTTTACCGATATGCTCTGGCCCGATTTCGATGGCCGGGCATTGGCGCAGGCGCTCGACGCCTTCCGCATGAGGGACCGCCGTTTCGGCGGACTGTGAGTAACATGTCGAGTGAATTGCGGACCCGCACGATCGTTGGCCTTGGCCTGATCGCCATGGCTGTGGGCGCGCTGGTCTTTGGCGGCTTCGTCTTCTGGATGCTGCTGTCGATCGCCGGTGTGCTGATGATGGGCGAATGGGGCATGCTGACCGGCGCCTCGTCCGATCAGCGCAAGATGGCGATGTATGCCGTCTCGGTGCCGCTGGCGATCCTCTGCCCGGTGGCGGCGGGCGTGTCCTGGCTCGGCTTCGGCCTGATGATGGCTTCCTTCTTCTTCGTGCTGATCACCAGCCGCGCGATCAAGCTGGCGCTCGGCATTCTCTATATCTGCCTGCCGGTGATGGCGCTGCTGTTCCTGCGCGGGCAGGCGCCTGACAGCCATGGCCTGCTGCTCGCCTTCTGGGCGCTGGGCCTGGTTTGGGCGACCGATATCGGCGCCTATTTTGCCGGTCGCTCGATCGGCGGGCCCAAGCTGGCGCCACGGGTCAGCCCGTCCAAGACCTGGTCGGGGCTGGGTGGCGGCGTGCTGGCAGCCCTGCTCACCGGCTTCCTTCTCTATCGTTTTGCTGACCTGCCGATCCAACTGGCGGCGGCGAGCGGCCTGCTCGCGGTTGCGGCACAGCTTGGCGATCTGCTCGAAAGCGCGATGAAGCGCCGCGCCGGCGTCAAGGACAGCAGCAATCTGCTGCCCGGCCATGGCGGGGTGATGGACCGGCTCGACGGCGTGGTAGCGGCGGCGCCGCTCGCCGCCTTGCTCTATCTGGTCCTGGCGGGCGCCTGATGCGCAGCGTTTCCGTCTTTGGCGCCACCGGATCGGTCGGCATGTCGACGCTGGACCTGATCCAGCGCGACCCCGATGCCTATGAAGTCATCGCCCTGACCGCCAATCGCGATGTCGCCGGCCTTGCCGCCGCCGCGCGCGCGGTCGGTGCGCAGATCGCCGTGGTCGCGGACGAAGCCCATTATGGCGCGCTCAAGGACGCGCTTGCCGGATCGGGTGTCGAGGCGGCGGCGGGCGAGGGTGCGCTGGTCGATGCCGCAGCGGCGGGTGCCGACTGGACCATGGCCGCGATCGTCGGCTGCGCGGGCCTCAAGCCCACCATCGCCGCGCTGCAGGCCGGCGGCACGGTGGCGCTCGCCAACAAGGAATCGCTGGTGTCGGCCGGCGCGCTGATGATGCAGGCGGCGACAGCATCGGGCGCGACGCTGCTGCCGGTGGACAGCGAGCATAATGCGATCTTCCAGTGCCTGGCGGGCAGCAGCCTGGACGATGTCGCGCGCATCATCCTGACCGCGAGCGGCGGGCCGTTCCGCACGCTCGGCTATGAGGATATGCGCGGCATCACCCCGGCGCAGGCCGTGGCGCATCCCAACTGGTCGATGGGCGCGAAGATCAGCGTCGACAGCGCGACGATGATGAACAAGGGGCTGGAACTGATCGAGGCGGCCCATCTCTTCCCGGTCGGGCTCGACCGGATCGAGATATTGGTCCACCCGCAATCGGTCATCCATTCGATGGTCGAATATCGCGACCGGTCCACTTTGGCACAGCTCGGTTCGCCCGACATGCGCATCCCGATCGCCCATGCGCTGGCCTGGCCGGCGCGGATCGCGACGCCCTGTCAGCCGCTCGACCTGGCCCGGATCGGCCGTCTGGACTTTGAAGCGCCCGACGACCGGCGTTTCCCGGCGCTGCGCCTGGCGCGCGCGGCGGCGCAGGCGGGCGACGCATCGGCCGCCATCCTCAACGCCGCGAACGAGGTCGCCGTGGCGGCCTTTCTGGCCGGCCGCATCGGCTTCCTTGATATCGCCATGATTGTGGAGGATGTTCTCAACCGCTATAGCGCGCCGATGCCTGCCTGCATGGACGATGTCCTGCACGCCGACGCAACGGCACGGGTTATGGCGGGTGATGTGATGGAAAGATTGACGGTTTGATCCACAATCCCGGTTTCCTGTTGACCATCTTGGCTTTCGTGGCGGTCATCGGGCCGCTCGTCTTCGTGCATGAACTGGGTCATTATCTGGTCGGACGCTGGTGCGGGGTAAAGGCGGAGGCCTTCTCGATCGGTTTCGGCCCGGAAATCGCCGCCTGGGTGGACAGGCGCGGCACCCGCTGGCGGCTCGCTGCGCTGCCGCTGGGCGGCTATGTCCGCTTCAAGGGCGACATGAACGCGGCCAGCCAGACCGATCCCAAATGGCTGGAAATGTCAGCGCAGGATCGCGCCGAAAGCTTCCCGGCCAAGCCGCTATGGCAGCGCGCGGCGATCGTCGCCGCCGGCCCGGCGATCAATTTCCTCTTCGCCATCCTGATCCTTGCTGCCTTCGCCTTCCTGCATGGCGAAAGCCGGACGCCGGCGGTTGCCGGCATGGTCCAGCCCGGCAGCGCCGCTGCCATGGCCGGCATTCAGCCGGGCGATCGCATCGTCTCGCTCAATGGCCGGGCGATGAGCACCTTCGACGATATCCGTCTTTATGCTCAGATCCGTCCCGGTGAGCCGGTGACGATCCTGCTCGACCGCAAGGGGCAGGTGATCGAGAAGCAGGGCCATGTCGGCGCGGTCAGCGAAGATGACGGTTTCGGCAACAAGTTCCGCATCGGGCGGTTGGGCATCGCGCCGGGCGAACCGGTGATCGAGCCGGTCAGCCTGCTGCGCGCGCCCGTGGTGGCGATCGAGCGGACCGGCCAGATCATCCGCACCATGGTGGAGACGCTGGGCCAGGTGATCGGCGGCGACCGTTCGGTCAAGGAACTGGGCGGGCCGCTCAAGATCGCGCAGGTATCGGGACAGGCGGCGACGCTGGGGCTGGAGAGCTTCATCTTCTTCATCGCCCTCATCTCGATTAACTTGGGGTTCATCAACCTCTTGCCAATTCCCATGCTGGATGGCGGTCATCTGCTTTTCTATGGGGTGGAGGCAGTGCAGCGGCGGCCGGTGAGCCCGCAGGTGCAGGATTGGGCCTATCGGTCGGGTCTGGCGCTGCTGATGACGGTCATGTTGCTGGTGACCTTCAACGATTTGTCGTCTTTCGGATTGTGGGAGCGGCTGTCCGGCTTGATCGGCTGAGCCGCATCGGGCAGGGAAGGCGCGGTTCGGCGCCGTCTATTTCTGGCGAAACAGTTTTTTACTTTTTTGAGGTGAGCGGGTGACAGCGATGAACAGCAGCAAGGGCCAGCGTCCGATCATCGCGGCCCTGTTGGCCACGACGATGATTGCGGGCCTGTCGGCCGTGCCGGCGATGGCCCAGAATGCGGCCCCGGCAGCACCGGCGGCTGCGCCGATCGCGGCGTCCACGGCCAATACGCCCGAAGGCACGATCCGCAGCATCACCGTGACCGGCACCCAGCGTCTGGAGCAGGACACGGTCATGTCCTACACCAAGCTGCGCGTGGGCCAGGCCTTCAGCCAGGAATCGCTCGATCAGGCGCTGCGCGACCTGTATGAGACCGAACTCTTCGCCGACGTCCAGATCCGCAACGATGGCGGCGCGCTGACCGTCGAGGTGAAGGAAAACCCCGTCATCAACCGTATCGTCCTTGAAGGTAATAAGCGCCTGAAGGACGACAAGATCCGTCCCGAAATAAAACTGGCGCCGCGCCAGATCTATACCCGCTCCAAGGTCCGCGCCGACGTCGCCCGCATCGTCGAGCTGTATCGCCGCCAGGGCCGCTTTGCCGCGACGATCGAGCCCAAGATGGTCCAGCTGGACCAGAACCGCGTCGACATCGTGTTCGAAATCTCGGAAGGGCCCAAGTCCAAGGTCCGCCAGATCAACATCATCGGCAACGAGAAGTTCAAGGACGGCGAACTGCGCGGCCAGATGGTGACCAAGCAGTCGCGCTGGTTCCGCATCTTCTCGTCGGGCACCAGCTATGACCCGGATCGCCTGGCCTATGACCAGCAGAAGCTGCGCCAGTTCTACCTGACCGAAGGCTATGCCGATTTCCGTGTGATCTCGGCCGTCGCGGAACTGACGCCCGACAAGCAGGACTTCATCATCACTTATGTGGTCGAGGAAGGGGATCGCTACAAGTTCGGCGACGTGAAGGTCGAAAGCGACATTCGCGACCTGTCGGGCGATGCGCTGACCCGCCGCCTGCCGATGAAGAAGGGCGACTGGTACAATGCCAAGCAGGTCGAGGACACGGTCGATACGCTGAGCGAAACCGCCGGCCTGTTCGGCTATGCCTTCGCCCAGGTCGAACCCGACTTCAACCGGTCGAAGGACGACCTGACGATGGGGATCAATTTCCGCATCGCCAACGCCCCGCGCGTCTATGTCGAGCGCGTCGACATCAACGGCAACACGCTGACCCAGGACAAGGTCGTCCGCCGCGAGTTCCGCCTGGCCGAAGGCGACGCCTTCAACAGCTTCCTGGTCAAGCGCTCGAAGGACCGCATCAACTCGCTCGGCTTCTTCCAGGAGAAGCTGGACATCGAGCAGAAGCCCGGCTCCGCGCCCGACCGCATCGTGCTGGAAACCAACGTCCAGGAAAAGTCGACCGGCGAACTCTCGCTTTCGGCCGGCTATTCCTCGCTCGAACGCTTCATCATCTCGGCGTCGATCACCCAGCGCAACTTCCGCGGCAAGGGCCAGGAACTGCGCACCTCGGTCAATTATTCGGCTTATTCCAAGTCGGTCGAAGTGGGTTTCACCGAGCCCTATTTCATGGACAAGAATATCGCGCTGGGCGGCGACATCTATCGCCGCGACCTCAACAGCTTCCGTTATCTCAGCAATAACGACCGCGACACCACCTATGAACAGACCACGACCGGCTTCCAGCTGCGTGCCGGCGTGCCGATCACCGAATATGTGTCGCTGGCGCTGCGCTACACGCTGAACTTCGACGACGTGACGCTGGACAAGGACACCTATTATACCGACGGTGTCTGCGACCCGCTGCTGGCCGGCCGCTATCTCTGCGATGCCATCGGCAAGCGCACGACCTCGTCGATCGGCTACTCGCTGATCTATGATACCCGCGACAACCGCATCCGTCCGACCCGTGGCCAGACCGTCACGCTGAGCCAGGACTTTGCCGGCCTGGGCGGCGACGTCCGCTACATCCGCACCCGCGCCAATGCCGCCAAATATTGGGGCCTGGGCGGCGGCTTCATCTTCTCGCTGACGGGCGAAGGCGGCTATATCCACAGCCTCCAGGGCACACGCTATGACGCCACCGGCGCCGAAGTCGACCCGATCCGCCTGACCGACCGCTTCTTCCTGGGTGAACCGCAGATGCGCGGCTTCGACATTCGCGGCGTTGGTCCGCGCGTGAAGCGCTATTATCTGGTTTCGCAGACCAATGATGACGGTTCCACCAGCTATGTCCGCCAGACCGGCAACAATAATGTGTCGGATGACGCGCTGGGTGGCCGCGTCTATTATATGGCCCGCGCCGAAATGGAGATTCCGCTGGGTTCGGGTGCCCGTGAAATGGGCCTGCGTCCGTCGATCTTCGCGGATGTCGGCGCCGTTGCCGGCCTGAAGAATCCGGGCACCATCAACTTTGCGGGCTATTGCTCCGACTCCACCGGTTCGCTGAGCACCGTCCGTGCGACCGGCACGGCGGCCAGCCCGGTCTGCCCTGTTGGCTATGACACCAAGAGCGGCATGTTCGAGGAAGATTATCTGGGCGACACGCTGAAACCGCGTCTGTCCGTGGGCTTCGGTGTCAACTGGAACTCGCCATTCGGGCCGTTCCGCATCGACATCGCCAAGGCCCTGCTCAAGGAACCAGGGGACGACAACAAACTCATCACCTTCAACGTAGGGACTCAATTCTGATGAAGACGTTTATCAAGGCTCTGGCGCTCGGTATCGCGCCTGTCACCGCCATCGCTCTGACCGCCGCGCCCGCCGCTGCCCAGTCGAAGCAGGGCATCGCCGTCGTCGATCTGCAGCGCGCGGTTGCCACCAGCGCGGCCTATTCGACGGCCCGCACTCAGATCCAGACCACCTACAAGGCGCAGATCGACAGCTTCACCGCGCGCAAGACCGCGATCGACACTGATCTCAAGACCAAGGGCGACGCCCTGCAGGCTGCCCTGAAGGCGGCCGGCGGCAAGCCGACCCCGGCGATCGAAACCCAGTATCAGCAGTTCCAGCAGTCGCAGCAGACCGCGCAGGCCGAACTGCAGCGCCTGGGCCAGCCGATCGCGCTCGCCAACGCCTATGTCGAGGAACAGATCACCGCCAAGCTGTCGGACGCGCTGAAGGCCGCCATGACCAAGTCGAAGGTCGACCTGGTCCTGTCGCCCGACGCGACCGTGTCCTATCAGCCGACCGTCGACATCACCGCCGCGGTCGTGACCGAACTCAACACGCTGGTGCCCAGCGTCGGCATCACCCCGCCCGCCGGCTGGCAGCCGGGCGGTCGTCAGGGCCAGGCTGCGGCCCCGGCCGCTGCCGCTCCGGCCCCCGCCAATCCGGCGCAGGCGCCCAAGTCGCGCTGATAAGATGACCGGAGAGGTTGATAACAAGGAAGCCCGTGGCCCGATGGATATCCGTCGGGTTATGGCTGCCCTGCCGCATCGCTACCCGATGCTGCTGGTGGATCGCGTGGCGTCGCTGGTGCCGAGCCAGTCGATCCACGCGATCAAGGCGGTGTCGATGAACGAGCCCTTCTTCCAGGGTCATTTCCCCGGCCGGCCGATCATGCCGGGCGTGCTGATCGTCGAGGCCATGGCCCAGGCGGCCGGCGTGCTGGTGGTCGATTCGCTGGGGCTCGCGGATTCGGGCAAGCTGGTCTATTTCATGAGCATCGACGGCGCGAAGTTCCGGACTCCGGTGGAGCCGGGCTGCCTGCTCGACCTGCATGTCGAAGTCACGCAGATGCGCGGCGCGGTCTGCAAGTTCGCGGGCCGTGCGCTGATCGATGGCAAGCTGGCGGCGGAAGCCAATTTCGTCGCGATGATCGCCGATCCGCCCAAGGACTGAGCGAAGGCACATCCTTTTCCTTGCTTTGGCGCGCCGAAAACGCTAACGGCGCGCCTTCGCATTTTATCGCATCCATAGCCGGTCGGAACCGGCACATAGACGGAGCAAGACGCCATGAAGGCCGATACCCACCCCGATTACCACTTCATCACCGTCCAGATGACCGACGGCACCACCTTCCAGACCCGCTCGACCTGGGGCAAGGAAGGCGACACGATGGCGCTCGACATCGACCCCAAGTCGCACCCGGCCTGGACCGGTGGCAACCGCCAGCTGGACACCGGTGGCCAGGTTGCGCGCTTCAACAAGCGCTTTGGCGGCCTGACGCTGAAGAAGTAATCGGCCTTTTAAGGTACGAATGGAAAGGGCGCCTGCGGGCGCCCTTTTTTGTGCCTGAACGCGATGCGCATGGCACAAAAAAAGGGCCTCCAGCTAAAAGCTGGAGGCCGAGGTTCAGGGGAGGATCAGCGGCGACAGAGGGGGATCTGCAAGGGGATGCCGCTGACAAGGAATGATCTAGCCCGCAAATGCTGCGGGCGAATGTCCCGATTATTACCGAGGCCGATCGGTGCTGAAATGTCGGGGCGAGGCTTTATTTCTCCCCTCCCTTCCAGGGAGGGGGCGGGGGTGGGTGCGCCGCATCAGCGGCGCTCCACGGTCGATAGGGAGGAAGCTCGCTGCGCTCGCTACCCACCCCAACCCCTCCCTGGAAGGGAGGGGCGGTAATTGCCTGCTGTATAATAGGCCCTCGTCAGGCGCCGGCGCGGTCCGCTTCGAGGAACGCCGCCACATCGTCCAGCACCACATCCTTCGACAGGAAGGTCTGGCCGATGCCGCGCGCCAGCAGGAAGGGCAGGGTGCCCGCCGCCATCTTCTTGTCGTGCAGCATATGCGCCACCAGCGCCGCGCCGTCGGCCTTCACATGGGCGCTGGCCAGGTCATGGGGCAGGCCGATCGCCTTCAGATGCGCGGTCACCCGTTCCGCATCCTGCGCACTGCACAGGCCAAGGCGCGCCGAATAGCGGAAGGCGAGCGCCATGCCGGCGGCCACGCCCTCGCCATGGAGCAGCGTGTCGGAAAAGCCGGTATCGGCCTCCAGCGCATGGCCGAAGGTGTGGCCAAGGTTCAGCAGCGCCCGGCGGCCGGTCGTCTCGCGCTCGTCATCGGCGACGATCGCCGCTTTGGCGCGCACGCTGCGCTCGATCGCATAGGTGCGGGCTTCCGCGTCGCCGGCCAGCAGCCGGTCGGCATTGGCCTCGCACCAGGTAAAGAAGTCGGGATCGTCGATCAGGCCATATTTGACCACCTCGGCATAGCCGGCGCGGGTTTCGCGCAGCGGCAGGCTGTCGAGCACCGACGGGTCGATCAGCACCAGGCTGGGCTGGTAGAAGCTGCCGATCAAATTCTTGCCGGCGCGCGCGTTGATCGCGGTCTTGCCGCCGACCGAGCTGTCGACCTGCGCCAGCAGGGTGGTGGGCAGCTGCACGAAATGGCAGCCGCGCTTCAGGATGGACGAGGCAAAGCCGACCAGGTCGCCGATCACGCCGCCGCCCAGCGCGATCACATGGTCGCCACGCTCGATCTCCAGCGCCAGCAGCGCGTCGAGCAGTTCCTCCAGATGGCGCCAGCTCTTGGTCTGTTCGCCCGCCGGCAGGATGATCGGTTCGATGACGATATTGGCCCGGCGCAGGCTGGCGTCGAGCCGGGGCAGTTGCGCCGCGGCGACATGGGTGTCGGTGACGACCACCAGCCGCCCGCCACGGGCATAGCGCGCCAGATGGTCGGCCGCACGGTCGAGCGCGCCCTGTTCGATGACGATGTCATAGCTGCGTGCGCCCAGCGCGACGGGGACTAGTGCCATGCGGATAGCTGCTCCAGGATGCGGTCGACGGCGACCTCGTGCGGCGCGGCGATGCTCTTCACATGGATCGGCGCCAGCGCGTAGATGGGGTTGCGGACTGCCGCCAACTCGGTCAGCACGATGCGCGGATCGCGATCCTTCAGCAGCGGGCGCCCTTCACGGCGCGACACGCGGTCGACCAGCACCTCGATATCGGCATCCAGCCAGATGGTGGTGGCATGGTCCAGGATCAGCGCGCGGGTCTCGTCCTGCATGAAGGCGCCGCCGCCGGTCGCGATCACCTTGGGCACGCCGTCCATCAGCCGGGCGATCACCCGGCGCTCGCCATCGCGGAAATGGGCCTCGCCATAGCGGGCGAAGATCTCGCTCACGCTCATGCCGGCGGCCCGCTCAATCTCTTCATCGGCATCGACGAAGCTCAGGCCCAGGCGCGCGGCAAGGCGCCGGCCGACGGTGGATTTGCCCACGCCCATCATGCCGATCAGCACGATCGGGCCGCGCTTGGCTTTGCTCTCCGGGAATTTGCTGTTTCGCTGCATGGCGAGGGGGGCTATACAGCCAGCCGTCGCTGAGGCAAACGCAACTTTCCCCTGTCGTCCGGCAAACATCGCCGGGCCAGCCGCAGAAGAGACCATGAAGAATAATCGTTCCCTGAGCAGTTTCGAAGGCGGTTCGCGCCGTCGCACCCGTCTGCCGATCCTTCCGATCGCGGCGGTGTTGGTTCTTGTCCTGCTGATCGGCGTGCTCTGGTCGCGCGGTGGCGAGCAGCCGCAACAGCCCGTCGAGAAGGTCATCCCGGCCGAGAAACTGGGTCAGTAAGCCGCATGAGCCGCCTGCGGGGGAATGCGAAATGGGCGCTGGGCAGCTTTGCGCTCGCCCTGGCGCTGCCGGTCGTCGCGCAGCAGGCGCCCGAATCGCTGCTGCCGCCCGGCTTTGGTGATCCGGCCCCGGCGCCGACCCCCACGCCGGCGCAGCCGGCTCGTCCGGCATCGCCCGCACCGGTCGTCCCGACCGTGCCGGTCACGCCGTCGCCGTCTGGCGAAATCGTCCAGCCGCTCGACCTGTCGGTCGCCAATGCGGTGGACAATGCCGCCGAGGCGATGAGCGCGGACGAACTGGCCGCTGAAAAGGCCAAATATGACCTGCCGCAGAGCGCCCGGCGCTCGCTCGACCGCATCGGCCCGCTGACGCCGGCCACGCGCGGCATGGAACCCGACGCCTTCGGCGCGGAATATGGCCCCTATCTCGCCACGCTGATGAAGCAGACCCATGCGCCGATCCTGTCGCGCTGGGCCTCCATCCTGCTGCGGCGCGCGCTGCTCAGCGCCACAAACACGCCGCGCGGCATCAATGGCGCCGACTGGGCGGCCGAGCGCGCCTGGCTGCTGCTGCGCATGGGCGAGGCGGATAGCGCCCGGCTGCTGGTGCAGAGCGTCGATCCCGACAAATATACGCCGCGCCTCTACGCGATCGCGATGCAGACCTATCTGGCGACGGCCGATCCGGCGGGCCTGTGCCCGCTGTCGGCGGGCGCGCTGCGCACCAGCAAGGAACCGGGCTGGGACATGACACGGGCGATCTGCCCCGCGCTGTCGGGCGATCAGGGTTCGGCCAGCGCCGCACTCAACCAGGCCCAGCGCAAGGGCGTGGTGCGCGGCATCGATTATCGCCTGGCCGAAAAGATGGTCGGCGCGGGCTTCAATGCGCGTCGTTCGGTCAAGATCGAATGGGACGGCGTCGATGGCCTCACCGCCTGGCGCTATGGACTGGCGACGGCGCTCAACGTGCCGATCCCCGACGACATGTTCGGTAGTGTCGGCCCGCACGTCCGCGCCTGGGAAGCCCGCGCGCCGGCACTGACCGCCGTGCGCCGCCTGCCGGGCAGCGAAGTCGCCGCACGACTGGGTGTCTTCTCCAGCGAGGCGCTGGTTAATTTCTATGCCGAGCTGGGCAGCGAAGGCGATCTCGCGTCCGATCTGGCCGATCGCGTCGATGCGCTGCGCAATGCCTATTCCGGCCCGACTGCGGGTGCCCGCATCCAGGCGATGCAGACGTTGTGGCGGGACAATGGCGCGCCCGATTATGTCGGCCTGATCGCCACGGCCCGCGCCGCCGCCGCGCTGCCGGTGTCGCAGGCGGATGCGCGCGATGCCGCCAATCTGGTCGCGGCGATGCTGACCGCCGGCTATGATCGCAATGCGGCCCGCTGGGCGCAGGCTATCGGCCAGATCGATGGCGATGGCGCACAGGATTTCTGGGCGTTGCTCGCGGTCGGCGCGCCCAGCACGGTCGTCGACAGCGGCAGCAGCCGCATCTCCAGCTATGTCGGCGATGCCGGCCCTGAAAAGGGACGGATGCTGATCGCCGCACTGGCGGGCCTGTCGCGTCTGTCGGCCAATGATGCGGCCGCGCTGGCGCAGGATAATGGCTTCACCCTGGCCGCCAACAGTCGCTGGGCGCGTGCGATCGACGCCGCGTCGCAGCGGGGCGAGAAGGCGACCGTGGCACTGCTCGCTGCCGTCGGCATGCAGGGGCGCGACTGGCATCGCCTGCCGCCTGGTCATCTCTATCATGTGGTGGCGGCGCTCCATCGCGTCGGGCTGGACCCGGAGGCGCGGATGATCGCGGCCGAGGCCCTGACCCGCCTGTCCTGACCCGGTCCGGGGTGATGGATGACGATGCCGTCCTGATCGACCGCTTCCTCGAAATGATGGCGGCGGAACGGGGCGCGTCGCGCAACACGCTGATCGCCTATCGCACCGATCTTCAGGGCGCGGGAGAGATTGTCGGCGGGCTTGCCGCCGCCAGCCAGGATGCGCTTGGCCGCCTCGCCGGCGAATGGGCGCCGCTCGCCGCCTCCACCGTGGCGCGCAAGGCGTCCGCGCTGCGCGCCTTCTACGCCTTTCTGGAGGAAGAGGGGCTGCGCGCCGACAATCCCGGCGCAGCATTGCCCCGGCCGGTCACGCGCCGGCCGCTGCCCAAGATATTGTCGTCGCAGGAGGTCGATTCGCTGTTCGCCCTGATCGCCCAGCGGGTGGAGACGGCGCATCCCGCGCCGCTCGACCTGCGGCTCTCGGCGCTGATCGAACTTCTCTATGGCTCGGGCCTGCGCGCGACCGAACTGGTCTCGCTGCCGCGCAAGGCGCTGGCGGTCGATCGCCCCTTCCTCATCATCAGGGGCAAGGGTGCGCGCGAACGGCTGGTGCCGATCTCCGACCGCGCCCGCGCTGCCGTCGCCACCTGGCTCGCCCATGTCCCGGCGGACAGCCCCTGGCTCTTCCCTTCGGGCAAGAGCCATGTCAGCCGCATTCGCCTCTATCAGCTGGTGAAGCAACTGGCTGCGGCGGCCGGCATCGCGCCCGAACGGGTCAGCCCCCATGTGCTGCGCCATGCCTTTGCCACCCATTTGCTGGAGGGCGGGGCGGACCTGCGCGCGCTGCAATCCATGCTGGGCCATGCGGATATCGGCACGACGCAAATCTACACCCATGTCGACAGCCGCCGGCTGGTCGAACTGGTCAACAGCCGGCACCCGCTGGCCGGCATGCAAGCCAGGATCGCGCATCCCCGCGTTGACGGCGACGCGTCCGCGCCTTAACGCCATCCGCCATGGTAAGCTTTCTCGAATTTGAAAAGCCGGTCGCAGAGCTGGAAGCCCGCATCATCGAACTGCGCCAGACGGCCTCCGTCGGCGACATCGACATCAGTGGCGAGATCAACACGCTGGAACAGCGTGCCGACAAGATGCTGTCGGACATCTATGCCAAGCTGACGCCCTGGCAGAAGACGCAGGTGGCCCGCCACCCCGAACGCCCGCACTTCAAGGATTATGTCGCGGGCATGTTCGACAATTTCATGCCGCTGGCCGGCGACCGCGCCTTTGCCGACGATCAGGCGATCATCGGCGGCTTCGCGACGCTGGGCGAGCGCAAGGTCATGGTCATCGGTCATGAAAAGGGCGACGACACCGCCAGCCGCGTCCGCCACAATTTCGGCATGGCCAAGCCGGAGGGCTATCGCAAGGCGATCCGCCTGATGGAACTGGCCGACCGGTTCGGCCTGCCTGTGGTTACGCTGGTCGACACCTCGGGCGCCTTTCCCGGCGTTCAGGCCGAAGAACGCGGTCAGGCCGAAGCCATTGCCCGTTCGACCGAAGCCTGTCTGGCGCTCGGCGTCCCCATGGTTGCGGCCGTGGTGGGTGAGGGCGGCTCGGGCGGCGCGGTGGCGCTGGCTGCGGCCAATCGCGTGCTGATGTTCGAGCATGCCGTCTATTCGGTGATCTCGCCCGAAGGCTGCGCCTCGATCCTGTGGCGCACCGCCGACAAGGCAAGCGATGCGGCGACCGCGATGCAGGTCACGGCGCAGCATTTGAAGGGCCTGGGCGTGATCGACCGTATCGTCGTAGAGCCGGTGGGCGGCGCCCATCGCGAGCCGGTGCAGGCGATCGCCAATCTGGGCGCCGCCATCGGTGAGGAACTGGACGCGCTGTCCGGCCTCGAACCGCAGGCGCTGCGCACCGATCGCGCCGACAAGTTCCTGGCCATCGGTATCTGACGTCAATTTCCCGGAACAGCATCCTGTCCTCGCTCGTTACGGCACGGTAACAGGGGGCAGGGTGTCAAGGATGGGAATGGAATGAATCGGACATGGTTGTCGGCCGGCCTTGGCGTCGGCCTGATCGTCGCGGGCGTGGCGCCGGCGGTGCTGGGGCAGCAGCGGGCGATTCGCACTGTCTCCTCGATCAGCGCGCAGGACAAGGCATCGGGCGCCAAGCAGCATCCCGAACTGCTCAAGGAATTTGGCGGCGCCTATGTCGGGCCGCAGGCGCGCTATGTGGAAACGGTCGGACGCCGCATCGCGGTCCAGTCCGGCCTCTCCAACGCGCAGGGTGATTTCACCGTCACCCTGCTCAACTCCCCGGTCAACAACGCCTTCGCCATCCCCGGCGGCTATGTCTATGTCACGCGCCAGCTGATGGCGCTGATGAATGACGAGGCGCAACTGGCCGGCGTGCTGGGCCATGAAGTCGGCCATGTTGCCGCCCAGCATGGCCAGCGGCGCCAGCAGGCGGCGCAGCGCAACGCGATTGGCGGCGCGCTGCTGCAGGTGCTGACCGGCGCCTTGCTGGGCGATTCGGCGCTGGGTGGCGTGCTGCAGCAGGGGATCGGCACCGGCAGCCAGCTTCTGACCCTCAAATTTTCGCGCAGCCAGGAATATGAGGCGGACGATCTGGGCATCCGCTACCTCGCCTCCGCCGGCTATGATCCCCGTGCGCTGTCGGACATGCTCGCCTCGCTGGCGGCGCAGACCAGCCTGGACCAGCGTGTGTCGGGCGACGCGCGCTCCATGCCCGAGTGGGCCAGCACCCATCCCGATCCGGGTGAGCGCGTCGATCGGGCGGCGCAGATGGCGTCACGCACCGGCGCGACCAGCACGCTGCGCAACCGCGATGCCTTCCTGACCGCGCTCAATGGCGTCCTCTATGGCGACGATCCCAAGCAGGGCGTGATCGATGGCAGCCGTTTCCGCCATCCCGACCTGCGCCTGTCCTTCACTGCGCCCTCGGGCTTCGGCATGGAAAATGGCGCGGACGCGGTCAGCGTCACCGGTTCGGGCGGTCAGGCACAGTTCGGCGGCATGGCCTATAATGGCAATCTGTCGACCTATATCGATTCGGTGCTCAAGCGACTCGCGGGCAATGCCGGCGCCCCGCCTGCAGGCGAGGTGCAGCGCACGACGATCAACGGCCTGCCGGCCGCCTGGCGCACGGTGCGCGCCAACACCAAGTCGGGTCAGATCGACGCGACCGTCTTTGCCTATGATTTCGGCGGCGGAAAGGCCTATCATTTCCTACTGCTGACCCCGGCGGGCAAGGGTATCGGTCCATTCGACTCGATGGTCCGTTCGGTCCAGCGCCTGTCGGCGCAGGAGGCGGCGGCGATCAAGCCGCGCCGGGTCAATCTGGTGACCGTCAAGGCGGGCGACACCGTCCAGTCGCTCGGCCGCCGCATGGCCTATAGCGATTATCCGCTGGAACGCTTCCTGGTGCTGAACGCCCTCAACGAACGCTCCACGCTGAAGCCGGGCGATCGGGTGAAGATCGTCACCTGGTAAGATTCGGCACATTCCTGGCAAAGAAAAAGGGCGGCGGAATTGCTTCCGCCGCCCTTTTCTAACATCGGTTTCGAGCTTACTTCAGGTTGCCCGAAACGTTGTTGAAGGTGCTGCCCAGCTTCGAGCCCAGGCTGGTCATGGCGCCGATGGCGGCCACGGCGATCAGAGCGGCGATCAGGCCGTATTCGATGGCGGTCGCGCCCTTTTCGTTCTTCAGCATCTTGCGAATGAACTGCATGTGATGTCTCCTTGACAAACGTTACGTTAAACTACCCGGCCGCCCCGCTTTGGATTAGGTCAGCGAAGACCTCTCTAGATTGGCTCGGTTGAGAAAAGTTTAATGCGGAAAGTGGCGTGTCAGAATTTGTTGGTTAATGCTTGGTAACTTCTTCGGCGACGTTGTTCCACATGCCGGTGGTTCGTGTCGCGACGTTGTTCAGTGCCGCGATCATGGCCAGCACGATCATCGCGATGATCAGGCCATATTCGACCGCGGTTGCCCCCCGCTCACATCGCGAAAGCGCGGATTTCGTGACGAATTCGATGATCGCGCGCATATGACCCCGCTTGGCTACAGACACTCCACGATCTGGGTGTAAAGCAGCCACGGTTAACAAAGCCCTTGCAAGGGAGCGTTATGCAGAGTTTTACCCCGTTTCTGGTCGTCGCCGTCGCCCTGATCGATGCGGATGGGCGCGTTCTGGTGCAGCAACGGCCGCCCGGAAAGCCGATGGCGGACCTGTGGGAGTTCCCCGGTGGCAAGGTGGAGCGCGGCGAAACGCCCGAGGCGGCGCTTGTGCGCGAACTGGAGGAGGAACTGGGTATCCGCACCCATGAAAGCTGCCTGGCGCCCGCAACCTTCGCCAGCGCGCCGCTGGAGAACAAACATCTGCTGCTGTTGCTCTATGTCTGCCGCAAATGGGAAGGGATGCCCGAAGCGCGCCATGCCACCGCGCTGCAATGGGTGCGGCCTGCGCAAATGTATGCGCTCGACATGCCACCGGCCGACCTGCCGCTGATCGGCATTCTCGACGCGCTCATCTAACGGAAATCCGGCTCTGCACCGATGGTGCAGGGGCAGGCTATAAAGGGCGGGGGAAGGGCGATCCGCACCTTCCCCCGCAGCCTGTAACGGGGCCGACCGCCGGACAGCCGGCCCCGCGCGTCAGTCTCAGTCTTCCTTGGCCTTGCTCTGCAGCTGGACATAATTCTGGATGCCCATGCGCTCGATCATCTCGAACTGGGTTTCCAGCGTGTCGACATGCTCTTCCTCGCTTTCGAGGATATACTGGAACAGGTCGCGGCTGACGAAGTCCTTGATCGACTCGCAATAGGCGATGGCATCGCGCAGCACCGGCAGCGCTTCATATTCCAGCTCCAGATCTGCCTTGAGGATTTCCTCGACGGTTTCGCCGATCTTCAGGCGGCCGAGCAGCTGGAAATTGGGCAGGCCGTCGAGGAACAGGATGCGCTCCGCCACCTTGTCGGCGTGCTTCATCTCGTCGATCGATTCCTCATATTCGAACTTGGCGAGCTTCTCGATGCCCCAGTGATTGAGGATGCGATAGTGGAGGAAATATTGATTGATCGCGGTCAGCTCGTTCTTGAGGACCTCGTTCAGATAATCGATAACCTTCTGGTCGCCCTTCATGGCGCTATGCTCCGGCTGTTATTGGGAATGCCGGACATATAAAGGTTTCGCATCCGGTTGTTAAGCCGGAAAGGCGCAGAAAACCGCCATTTTTCAGGCAGCTATTGCGTGATGTTCGCGATTGTCAGGGGGCTTTTACTGCGCCTGCTTCGCAATCTATTCAGGCCGTCGCGCGCTCCGCCGCGATGATCGTGCGGGCATAGCCGACACATTGGCCGCACTTGGGACGGCGGCCGAAACGGGCATAGGCGCTACAGGGGGTATCGGCACCATCGCGCGCCGCTTCCCGCAGATCCTTTTCGCGAATGGCATTGCAAACACAGACGACCATTGGATTCTCCTGACCCGTGAAATAGGTCAGATGCTAATGGATCGCAATAGAAGATCATGCGCTCCTGCGAATCTTTTGCAGTTTCCCCCGTTGCAGGCTGCGCCATACCCATTCGGCCGGACCCATAGCGAATCGGTCGAGCCAGGGCTTGGACCACAGCAGCATCACCGCCCAGGCGGCGATAAGGAAGAGCGGAAAGGCTGCCGGGCGCACCTGTCCGAACAGCCCCAGGCCCCAGCCGTAGAAGATCGCCGTCATGATGACGCTGGTGCCCAGATAATTGCTGAGCGCCATGCGCCCGGTCGCGGCGATCCGACCGACCAGCCAATGGTCGCGATGCCGCGCCAGCAGCCACAGGATCAGTGCCGCCCAGCCGACCGCCAGCGGGATGCGGAAGGGGAAGGACCAGAGCAGCGCGGTCGAAAAGGCGGTCAGCGGCGCGAAGCCGCTCGCCACCACCCAGATGGTCAGGCCGATCATCGGCACCAGCCCGATCAGGAAACAGTGGCGCGCGGTCTGCCGATATTGCTCGGCGGGCCAGCGACCGATCAGGAAGCCGCCTTTCAGCATCGCCATGCCCAGCAGCATGAAGCCCAGCGTATCGAGCCCGGTGAAGAGGAAGGTCCACAGCCAGTCGCCGACAAAGCCGGTCAGATGATGGCGCACGATCCCGCCGAAGCTGCCGGTGTAGATGGCGATATCCTGCTGGATGATCGGGCTGCTGGGGTCGGAGAGGCCAGCGAGGAAGCTGTCGAGTCCTTCGCGCGTTGCGGCGGCTGCATCGGGGGCGGCCGCGGCATGAGCCCAGCCATAGAGGCTGGCGATCAAGGCGCCACAGATCAGGAAATGGATCAGGAAGGCGAGGAACGCCCATTTGACCAGCGCCAGCGGCTCCTTCTGGGCAAAGAGCAGGGCGATGGTGCCGACCACCGCATAGGTCACCAATATGTCGCCCCACCACAGCAATATGTGATGCAGCAGGCCGATCGCCAGCAGCCAACCGCCGCGCACCAGTTGCGTCCGCGTGCCATCCCGCCCGGCCATTTCCTCCCGGTCGATCAGCAGCAGCATCGACGCGCCGAACAGCAGCGAGAACAGCCCGCGCATCTTGCCGTCGACCAGGATCAGGCTGCTGGCCCAGAAGGCGATGTCGCCGGCCGACATCGGCCCGGCCGCGACCGGATTGAAATAGGCGTTCTGCGGCAGCGCGAAGGCGGTGATGTTCATCCACAATATGCCCATCACCGCGCAGCCGCGCAGCACGTCCATGGCGGGGATACGGGGCGATGCGGCGGTCATGCGGGGCGATCCTTGAAGATGCTGGCCATCAGGGCATTGGTCTGCCATGCGCCTACCCATGAATCAGGTCCGCAAGCAACGGATAAGCGACTCCTTCGGCGCGGCGGCCGACCGGTATGACGAACATGCCGGGCCGCAGCGGACGGCTGCAGCTTTGGTCGCCGACATCGCCCAGCGACAGAGCCCGGACGGCGTCGCGCGCATCCTGGAAATCGGTTGCGGCACCGGCCTGCTCACGCGCGACATCCAGACCCGCTGGCCCGGCGCGGATCTGGTCGCCACGGACATCTCGCCAAAGATGCTGGACCGGGCTGCATCGGCCGGGCTGGTCGCCGGCACCTTCCTTACGATGGATGGGGAGGCGCCGTCTTTCGAGGGCGAATGGTTCGACCTCATTCTCTCCAGCCTTGCCTTCCAATGGTTTGACGACCTGCCCGCTGCGATCGCGCGGCTGGTGGCGCTGCTCCGCCCCGGCGGCAGCCTCATTTTCTCGACCATGGGACAGGGCAGCTTTGCCAATTGGCGCGCTGCCCATGCGGCCTGCGATCTGACGCCCGGCGTCCCCGCTTACCCCTCGCTCGACGCGCTGCGCGCGATGCTGGCGGCCTATGGCGACGCCTTCGCCTTTGACGAGACCGTCCTGCTGGAGGGGCAGGGCGCGCGCGCACTGATCGGCCATCTCAAGGGGATCGGCGCGGTGGTGCCGGACGAGGGGCGCCGGCCGCTCTCCCCCGCCGCGCTGCGCCGGGTGATGGCCGCCTATGACGAGGCGGGCGGCCGCGATGTCTATCAGTTGCTGATCGGTCGGGTGACGCGCGCGGACCAGGCATAGGGGCCGACCACCGTGCCGACGAAGCCGCCAGCCTCATGGGTGCTGAGGAAGCGGATATCGACATCGCGTGCCAGCACTGTCTCCCGCCCGTCGACGCCATAGGCGAAGCGCGCCGTGCCGCCGTCAAGGGCGATGGTCAGGCGGACGGGCTTGGCGGGATCGATCGGCGCGGCCGCGACCAGCCTGTCATGATCGCTGTCCTCGCGCACCATCAGGGCGAGCTGCGGTTTCCCGTCCTTGTGCGTCACGCCGAAGAACAGGAAGGATCGGTCGGATTGCACCGCCGCCAGCCCCGCACGATCCCCCTCCGTCTCCGGCCGATAGCGGAGGTCGGTGCTGATGGTCGCGACATGATGCTGTTGGCGCCGCCCGACAAAGGCCGGGGCGCCGCTGAGGTCGCCCAGCGCCGTCGTGCCGTCCAGCACCAGCGCGCCCGCCTCCAGTCGGTAAAGCGGCGCCTTGGGCGTCCGCAGTCCGATCCAGTCCATGCTAAGGCGCGGTCCGTCGAACCGGTCGCGATAGGCAAAATCGCCGCTGGTCGGCGGCGCATCGGTATCGCGCACGGGCAGGGGCGGGCGTTTCGCCGCATAGGGAATGGTCTTGCCGGCCTCCAATATATGCGGCCAGCCATCGCGCCATGCGACCGGCAGCAGGAAGGTTTCGCGCCCGATATTGTAGAGGTCCGGGCCATAGGGACGAGTCGCGAGGAATGTCGCCCACCAGTCACCCGCCTGCGTCTGCACCAGCTTGGCATGGCCGGCCGATGTCACCGGATGGGGGCGGGCCGGGTCTAGGCTGCGCTGGCTCAGGATCGGATTGCCGGCATAGGGGCTGAAGGGGCCGCGCAGGTTGCGGGCGCGGAACACCACTTCGCTATGCTGGTCGCCGGTGCCGCCCTCGGCCGCGATCAGATAATAAAACCCTTCGCGCTTCAGCAGATGTGGTCCCTCGATCCAGGACGGCTTCTGGCTGATGTCGACGCCGCCATTGACGATCTGCGTCGCCGTGCCGCTCATCTTGAGCGCGCGCCAGTCAAATTCCTGCCCCCAGATCGCCCGATGCCCCTCATAGCGGGGCGGTTCGGTCGGCGCGCGATTATTGACGATGAAGGCGCGCTCGCCTTCCCAGTAGATCGACGGATCAATCCCCTCGAACGGCAGCCAGTGCGGCTTGGACCATGGCCCGGCCGCGTCCTTTGCCGTCATCACGAAATTGCCGCCGCAATCGACGCAGGTGCCGACCAGATAAAAGAGCCCGTCATGGAAGGAGATGTCGGGCGCGAACATGCCGCGCGAACTGCGCAGGCCGCTGAAATCAAACTGGTCGGGCCGGTCGATCGCATTGCCGATCTGGCGCCAATGGACCATGTCGCTCGACCGGAAAACCGGCAGCCCCGGATAATGGGCGAAGGAGGAGTTGACGAGATAATAGGTGTCGCCGACCCGCGTGATCGATGGGTCGGGATAATAGCCCGACAGGATCGGGTTGCGATAGTCGTCCGGGCCGGGCGTCACCTGTTCCTGGGCGCGGCCGTCATAGCGGAAATCGCTGAAGCGGGCGGGGCCTGCCAGGGCCGGGCCGGCAATGGCGGCCAGCAACAGCAAGGCGGCACGACGGGTCTTGCGCATATCCTCTCCTCCCATTTTTGCCGAGCATAGGCAGGAGTTTTTGATAGCGCTATCAAAAATCCGGTACGGTGCATGCAAACCGGCCTGGATATGTCAATTTCGCTGTCACTATCTATCGTCGGCGCCCGGCGGCGATGAAGGCGATCGGCAGGCCGACCAGGATGCAGTGGGAGAAAAGCTGGTTGCCGATGTTCCAGGCGATCCGCCCGATCGGCAGCGCGGCATAGGCGGCGGGCAACCACATGGCGGGCCAGCGCCACGGCCGCACGATCCAGTACATGATCGCCCAGAGCAGCAGGCCATAGAGCAGGCCGGCGACGACCGGATGGCGGCGCAGGGCAGGGCGCCGCTGCGCGATCAGCATATAGGCGCCCGCCATGCAGGCCATGATCGCGAAATGGACGGCCAGGCCGATGATTGCCCAATCCAGGCGGGATCGCCCCGCGCGCGATCGCCCAGCGGGCCGCTCGCGACAAATTGCAGCACCGCATGCGGTGCCGTGCCTGCCATGCCGGCAAAGACGAAGGCGGAAAATATGTCGAGTGTGCCGGCAACCAGGGCTGCCCGGATGATCCTCTCGCGCATCGTGCGCTCCCCATTTTCTCGGGGCGGATCATGACAGATTGCGATGAACTTGTCCCGCCGGATGCGCTGCACCCGGCGGGACGGAAAGATTTAGAGTTCGCTGTCCATCAGCGCGGGGAAGAAGCCCTCATGTGCGGTGCGCAGCGCGTCGATCGACACGCCCGCCACGCTGTCGCCGCCGACGGTGCCGATCTTGACCGCGCCAGCAATCTCGACGCCGGCCGGCGCCGTTACGACATAGCGGCTCTGGTCTTCGCCGAACGCCGAAGCGGTGGTCAGCGCCACGTCCAGCGTCGCGCCGATCTTGCCGGCCAGCGCCATTTCCGCGACGGTGACGATCAGGCCGCCGTCGGAAATGTCATGCACGGCATTGACCGTGCCGGCCACCACCAGCGCGCGGACGGCGTCGCCATTGGCGCGCTCGACCGCCAGGTCGACCTTGGGCGCATCACCCGCTTCGCGGCCGGCAATCTCGCGCAGCCAGATCGACTGGCCCAGATGCGTGCCTTCGCCGCCGACCAGCCAGATCGCGTCGCCTTCATTCTTGAACGCCACGGTCGCCATCTTGTCGATATCGGCCAGCAGGCCGATGCCGCCGATCGCCGGGGTCGGCAGGATCGCCGAGCCACCGCCGGTCGCCTTGGATTCATTGTAGAGGCTGACATTGCCCGACACGATCGGGAAGTCGAACGCGCGGCAGGCGTCGCCCATGCCCTCCAGGCAGCCGGTCAGCTGCGCCATGATCTCGGGGCGCTGCGGATTGGCGAAGTTGAGGCAGTTGGTGACGGCCAGCGGGGTCGAGCCGACCGCGCTCAGATTGCGATAGCATTCCGCGATCGCCTGCTTGCCGCCTTCATAGGGATCGGCATAGCAATAGCGCGGGGTGCAGTCGGTGCTGATGGCAATGCCCTTGCTGCTGCCATGGACCCGGACCACCGCGGCGTCGCCGCCGGGGCGCTGCACCGTGTCGGCGCCGACCATATGGTCATATTGTTCCCAGATCCAGCGACGGCTGGCAATGTCGGGGCTACCCATCAGCGTGACAAGGTCAGCGCCGATATCGGCGCTCTCGGCGATCTCACCCAGCGGTTCGACCTTCGACCAGATCTTATACTCATCCTTCGGCATCGAGGGACGGTCATAGAGCGGCGCATCGTCGGCCAGCGGCGCGAGCGGAATATCGCAGACGATCTCGCCCTTATGCTCCAGCACCATGCGGCCGGTGTCGGTGACATGGCCGATGACGGCGAAGTCGAGTTCCCACTTCTTGAAGATCGCCTCGGCAAAGGCTTCGCGGCCGGGCTTGAGCACCATGAGCATGCGCTCCTGGCTTTCCGACAGCATCATCTCATAGGTGGTCATGCCGGTTTCGCGCTGCGGCACGTCATCCATCTTGAGGTGCAGGCCGACGCCGCCCTTCGACGCCATTTCGACGCTCGAGGAGGTGAGGCCGGCGGCGCCCATGTCCTGGATCGCGACGATCGCGTCCGACGCCATCAGTTCCAGGCACGCTTCGATCAGCAGCTTTTCGGTGAAGGGGTCGCCGACCTGGACGGTGGGGCGCTTCTCTTCGCTATCCTCGCCGAAATCAGCCGACGCCATGGTCGCGCCATGGATGCCGTCGCGGCCGGTCTTGGACCCGACATAGACGATCGGGTTGCCCACGCCGCTGGCGGCCGAATAGAAGATCTTGTCGGTATCGGCGATGCCGACGGTCATCGCATTGACCAGGATATTGCCGTCATAGGCGGGGTGGAAATTCACCTCGCCGCCCACGGTCGGCACGCCGACGCAATTGCCATAGCCGCCAATGCCATGGACCACGCCGCTGATGAGATGCTTCATCTTGGGGTGATCGGGGCGGCCGAAGCGGAGCGCGTTCATGTTGGCTACCGGGCGGGCGCCCATGGTGAACACGTCGCGCAGGATGCCGCCGACGCCGGTCGCGGCGCCCTGATAGGGTTCGATGTAGCTGGGGTGGTTGTGGCTTTCCATCTTGAAGATGGCGGCCTGGCCATCGCCGATGTCGACCACGCCGGCATTCTCGCCGGGGCCACAGATCACCTGCGGACCCTTGGTGGGCAGCTTCATCAGGTGGATCTTGGAGGATTTATACGAGCAGTGCTCGGACCACATGACCGAAAAGATCCCGAGTTCCGTCAGGTTCGGCTCGCGGCCGATCGCCTTCAGGACGCGATCATATTCTTCGGGGGACAGACCGTGCTCGGCAACGATCTGCGGGGTGATCTGGGGGGCGCTGCTGGACATGAGCGCGCCTTTAGCCGCGTGGCGCGGGATTCACAATGGGGAGGCGGCGGCCAAGTCATGGCCGCCGCTCTTAAGTCGCTTAGCAGCTGCTGTTGCGGTCGATCGCGCGGCCAGCCAGGGCGCCGGCGCCAGCGCCGACGACGGTGCCGGTGGTGCGATCGCCGCGGGTGTCGACTGCGCGGCCCAGCAGGGCACCGGCAACGCCGCCCAGCAGCAGGCCGGTGGTGCCGCCCGACTTGCGGCAGCGATAGTCACCGCGATAGCCGCGACGGTCGGAATAGCGACCATGGTCATAATGGCGGTCGCCACGGTGTCAGCCACGGTCATGGCCGCGGGCGAAGGAGGTCGCCGGAACGGCGGTGGCGACGGTTGCAGTCGCCAGGGCCATGGCGATCAGGCTCTTCTTGAAGTTCATGGGTCATCTCCTCGACCTGTTTATCTCTGGTACGAGGCTGTTCTGCCACCGGCTGGCTGGCAACATCCTGAACCGGCACGTTATCTGTCGTTCAGGAAAGGCGCTGGGCATGAAAAAGGGCCGGTTCCTAGGGAAGAGCCGGCCCCTGTCAGAAAAAAGACTCAGGCAATGCTGCGATCAGACGTGGCAGGCCTGCGCCGACTTGCCGGGAACGGTGATCGTCACGTCGTTGCCCGATCCCTTGACCTCATAACCACCTTCGGCGGTGAAGGGCTGGCCGGCTTCGGCCGCCTTCAGCATGGTGGGCGCGCCATTCTTTTCGGTGCGCAGGATCGCGCTCTTGTCGTCGCTCATATAGTCGACGAAGAACAGGCTGTTGTCCTTGCAGCGGAACTGCTTGTTGGCCTTGACCGACGGCGGCAGCTCGACCGGCGCGGCGTTGGCAAGCTGGGCAGCCATCGGATCGGCGGGGCCGCCGACGACTTCGGGTTCGTCACTCTTGTTGCAGGCCGACAGCATGGTCAGGCCGGCAACGGCGATGAGGGGGAGATAATATTTCATAGCGATCCTTTTATGTGCGCTTGCAACATTGTGCGTCAACGCAAAACTGCCCGAATTCCGCCACGCCTGTGCAGCGACGTCATGACGTTTGCGTGACAGCGGCGGGATTGACCCACTATTGAGCGGCCTTAGGTCTGCTGCCATGTCATCCGCGCTTGACCCCGTGGACAGGGGCGGTCAATGCAGGCGCATGGCTGAGGAAAATACCCCGCAAAAGGATCTGTCCCAATTGTCGTTCGAGGATGCGCTGCGCGCACTCGAATCGATCGTCCGCCGGCTGGAAAGCGGCGATGTTCCGCTCGATGAGTCGATCTCGCTCTATGCCCAGGGTGAAGAACTGCGCAAGCGCTGCACCGAGCGGCTGCAGGCGGCCGAGGCGCGCATCAGCAAGCTGACCGTCGATGCCGGCGGCGCCATCACCGGCGCCCAGCCGTTCGGCGCGGATTGACCCACTGCATGGAACGGAGCGCGGCAGGCGCGCTGGTCGCCGCCCGTGCGGCAACGGTCGCGGCCGATATCGACCGGGCGTTCGACGCGCTGCTGGCGATCCCCGACGATCCGCGCCATCGCCTCTATGAAGCGATGCGCCATGCCGCGATTGGGGGTGGCAAGCGGCTGCGGCCGCTGCTGGTGCAGGCGACTTGCGACCTGTTCAACATTTCCCGCGAATCCGCGCTGCGCGTCGGCCTCGCGATCGAATGCATCCATGTCTATTCGCTGGTGCATGACGATCTGCCGGCGATGGACGATGACGATATGCGGCGCGGCAAGCCGACCGTTCACAAGGCGTTCGACGAAGCGACCGCGATCCTGGCCGGTGACTGCCTGCACGATCTCGCCTTCGAAATCCTCGCCGACGAACAGACCCATCCCGATGCCTTCGTCCGCATCGACCTCGTAAAGGCGCTCGCCGTCGCCAGCGGCCCGGCCGGCATGGCGGGCGGGCAGATGATGGACCTGGAGGCGGAAAAGACCCGCTTCGATCTCGCCACCGTCACCCGGCTGCAAAATCTCAAGACCGGCGCGCTGATCGGCTTCTGCGTCGATGCCGCCGCCATCATGGCGCGCATCCCGGTCGAAGCGCGCACTGGTCTGCACGGCTATGCCCGCGACATCGGCCTTGCCTTCCAGATTGCCGACGACCTGCTCGATGTGGAGGGCGACGCGGCCCTCGCCGGCAAGGCGCTGGGCAAGGATGCCGCCGCCGGCAAGGAAACCTTCGTCTCGCTCCTGGGGGTAGACCGGGCGCGGGAACAGGGGCGTCTGCTCGTTGAACAGGCCAAGGCGCACCTGCACGGCCATGGCGCGGAGGCGGACCTGCTGCGCGCTATTGCCGACTATATTGTGGAGAGGGACCGCTAGATCATGAGCAAGTCGCGTATCGGTGTCTATCCCGGCACCTTCGATCCCATCACCCTTGGCCATATGGACATCATCCGCCGCGGCGCGAAGCTGGTCGACAAGCTGGTGATCGGCGTCACCACCAACATCAGCAAGTCGCCGATGTTTTCCGATGAGGAACGGCTGGACATGGTTCGCCGCGAATGTGCGGACATCGACACTGAAATCGTCGTCACCGGCTTCAACTCGCTGTTGATGGACTTTGCCGAATCGCAGGGGGCCAGCGTCATCATCCGGGGCCTGCGCGCCGTCGCCGACTTCGAATATGAATATCAGATGGCGGGCATGAACCAGCAGATCAACAGCCGGGTCGAAACCGTCTTCCTGATGGCCGACGTCTCGTTGCAGCCGATCGCGTCGCGTCTGGTCAAGGAAATCGCCCTCTATGGCGGGCCGATCCACAAGTTCGTCAGCCCCGCCGTGCGCGAGGAGGTGGAGGCGCGGGTTGCCGCGCTTGGCCTCAAGGGGCAGGGCTAGTGGATTGATTTTGACATTTGCACCCTTTGGCGGCTGGGATCAGTCTGCAAATGTCAAAATCGTAAAATCCACTAGAATCAGAATCTTCTAGTGGTCCACGAAGATTCTGACATTTGGATACGCCGGTCGGGCAAACGGTGCCAAATGTCAGAATCGGACCACTAGGAACGGGTTGCCTTCATTGTTGCCGTCTCGTTTCAGCCCGCGTTCAGTTGCCAATCCCGATCAGGGCGCTATCAGGACGGCTTGACCTTCCCGGGCAAGATCTAAGGAAAGCTTATTCGCATGCGTTTCACTTCCGCGCTCAAGACCGTGGCGATCGGTTTCGCCCTCACCGCGTCCAGCGTGGCCTTCGCCCAGGGTGGCGGCGGTGGCGGCGGCGGTGCCGAGGAAATGAAGAAGGCGGAGACCGCTGCGAAGGCGGAGCAGAATGCCAAGTCGCTGGGCGCCCAGCTGACGCCGCAACTGCCGCCGGCGACCATTCCGGCCGACCCGCAGAATATCTGGGATCTCGACCTGTCGAGCGGCGGCCGCGTGCGCATTCAGCTGCGCCCGGACATCGCCCCCAATCATGTCGAGCGGATCAAGGAACTGACCCGCCAGGGCTTCTACAATGGCCTGAAGTTCCACCGCGTCATCCCCGGCTTCATGGCCCAGGGCGGCGATCCCAAGGGCGACGGCACCGGCGGTTCGACGCTGCCCGACCTCAAGGCCGAGTTCAACCCGATGCCGCATCTGCGCGGCACCTTGTCGATGGCCCGCGCCCAGAGCGAAGACAGCGCCAACAGCCAGTTCTTCATCGTGCTGCTGCCGCGCATGCAGCTCGACAAGAAATATACCGTCTTCGGTCGCGTGATCGAAGGCATGCAATATGTCGACGCGATCCATGAGGGCGAGCCGCCGGCCGACCCGACCGTGATCCTGCAGGCCTCGATCGAGAGCGACGGCAAGCCGCCGGTGCTGGCACCGCCGCCCCCGCCGCCGGCGCCCGAACCTGCGGCCCTGCCGTCGAAGAAGCCGGCTGCCCCGGCCAAGAAGCCGGCCCCCAAGAAGAAGTGAGCTTGCGCCCGGAAGGGCCATCGTCATGCGTGTAGACCTGTTCGATTTCGATCTGCCGGCGGAGAATATCGCCCTCCGCCCGGCCAGCCCGCGCGATTCGGCGCGCCTTCTGCTCGTGCCCGGTGACGGCGCGATGGAGGATCGCATCGTGCGCGACCTGCCATCGCTGCTGCGCGCGGGCGATGTGCTGGTCTTCAACGACACCCGCGTCATTCCCGCCCAGCTCGAAGGGATGCGGGGCGAGGCACGGATCGGCGCGACCCTGCACAAGCGGCTGGGCCTGCGCCAGTGGCAGGCCTTCCTGCGCAATGCCAAGCGGGTGCGTGATGGCGACCGGATCGATTTCGGTGCCGGCGTCACTGCGATCGCCGGCCCGCGCGACGAGGATGGCGGCGTCACCCTCGATTTCGAGGGCGAGGAACCGGTCGAGATTCTGCTGGAACGGGCCGGGCGCATGCCGCTGCCGCCCTATATCGCCAGCAAGCGCGCCACCGACGAGCGTGACCGCAGCGATTACCAGACCATGTTCGCGCGCGAGGATGGCGCGGTCGCTGCCCCCACCGCCGCGCTGCACTTCACGCCCGACCTCACCGCCGCACTGGCGCAGGCCGGCGTGCTGACCGAAACGCTGACCCTGCATGTCGGCGCGGGCACCTTCCTGCCGGTCAAGGCGGACGATACCGACGACCATCGCATGCATGCCGAGTGGGGCCGGATCGATCAGGACACGGCCGATCGCCTGAACGCCGCGCGCGCGGCCGGCGGCCGGATCATCGCGGTCGGCACCACTTCGCTGCGCCTGCTGGAAAGCGCGACCGGTGAGGATGGCGTGATCCGCTCCTTCGCCGACGAAACCCGCATCTTCATCACGCCCGGCTACCGCTTCCGCGCGATCGACGGGCTGATGACCAATTTTCACCTGCCCAAATCGACCCTGTTCATGCTGGTAAGTGCCTTGATGGGCCGCGATCGGATGCAGCAGGTCTACGCCCATGCGATCGCCACCGGCTATCGCTTCTACAGCTATGGGGACTCTTCGCTGCTGCTGCCGTGACGGCGATCGGTCATTGATCCGCTCGTTTGACGCAGGCGATGCTGCCGACAATGTCGGTGCGGGTGCCGCGGTTGCAGTGCCAGGACGGGTCATCCTGCAATGTCGGCGGATGGTCCTTGGCGGCCGAACGATAATGGGCATTATATAGCCAGATCAGCGCGGGGCGGCCGTTTATGGCATGGGCGCGCAATATTGCGTTCGGATCGGCCCTGCGGTCCACGACCAGCGGTTCCACTGGCAGGTCCATTCCGGCCCGTGTCAGGAAATAGCCGCCGATGGCCGCAAGCGATGCGCGATCCATGATCTTTGCCGAGGGCGAATCCCATAGGAACAGGACGCGGTCGGGCCGTTCCGCGCGGATGAAGTCGCTGCCCTGTTCATAGCCGTAGATCGTTCGGTCGCCCAGTTCGGTCCGCATCAGCGTTGGGTTGAGGACGGGCACCATGAAGGCGAAAGCCATGCCCAGTGCGGCATGAACGGGACGCGGCGTGCGCTGGATCAACAGGGTCAGGCCCAGCATCGCGCTTGGCACCAGTGGCACCAGATAACGGTCGGTCAGGGACGGCTGGAATAGGCTGACCAGGATCGCAATGGCAAAGCCGATTACCGCCGTCAGTGCCGTCAGCGGCAACGGGTCGCTGCCGCTCGATAGGATATCGGATTGCCGGCGCCGCATATGGATCGTCGCGACGATGACAAGCGCGATGACCGCGAACAGGGCGACGATATTCTGCGCGCCCAGGACGAAGGCCAGGTTGAGCATCGCTCGGGACAGGCTGGTAGGATCATACCAGGCGACATCGTCGCGCGCATAGTCTGCCAGCCGGGGCAGATGATAGGCGAACCAGCCAAGGCCCGGTGTCGCCACGATCATCGCCGGCCACATCCGCGCCAGGTTCAGGCGATGTCGGTACAGCAGCACCAGTATCTGGCCCAGGATCAGGACGGCGGCATAATAATGGGTGAGGAACATCAGTGTTCCAAGCCCGACCCAGAGCATCGCCCAGCGCAGCGTCAATCGCTCAAGCAGATGCGCGACGGTCAGGCAGGATGCGGTCGACAGCATCATCATCAGGCCATAGCCGCGTGCGTCCACCATGATGCCCAGATTGGGCGGCCACAGAAAGAGGAGGGCGGCCCATGTCCAGGCGCCGGTGCGACCGAGCGTGCGCGGGCGCCAGAGCAGCGGCAACAGGGCGGCGGCGAGGACGAACAGGATGGAGGGGAGGCGCAGCATCAGATTGCTGTCGCCGAACAGCGTCACCCAGCCTGTCAGCAGCAGATAATAGAGTGGCGGATTGCAATCGAGCCAGGCCTCGCGCCAGAAGGACGACCAGTCCGGTCGCGTCGCGATCATCCCGCTCCAGGTTTCATCGAGCCACAATGGGGTCGTGTTCGCCAAGCTTAAGCGCATGCCGACCAGATAGAGGGCGCCAAGGAGGAAGAAACTGCCGGTCAGCAGGATGATCGGTGTCGCGGGCAACCGGCGCGCGGCGGAAGTTTCGGGCAAGATCGGATCCTCGGATGAATTGCGAGGACAGTGATTTGCCATGGTTAATATATGGATAAGTGAAGGCGGGCTTCGTGGTCGGGGGTGGTGTCGCGGCCAGCGAGGATGGTGTGATCCGCCCTTTCGCCGAGGAAAGCCGCACCTTGGTCGCGTGGCGCTATCGGTTCATTCCTCGCTGCTGCTGCCGCAAGGTTGAACCTGGTGGCTAGAAGGCCTCCGCAATCCCGACATAGACGGCATGATCGTCCTTTCCCGCCGCAAGGTCGACGCGCAACTGTACGTCATTGCTGCGGAAAGGGCGATAGCGCAGGCCTATGCCGCCGGCCGGCAGCAGCTTGCCCTTGTCGATGATCGTGCCGGCCGATGGCGCGATGCCGCCCAGCCCGACAAAGGCGGTCGCGCCCCAGCGGCCGCTGACATGCTGGCGCCATTCGGCCTGCGTCGCCCAACTGGCCTTGTCGCGATAGCGACCGGTGACATAGCCGCGCAGATCGTTGTTCGCGCCGAACAGGCACAGATCATAATAAGGGGCGTTGCCCCCGGCGGCACATAGCGCGCCCCGCAGTGCGATCACCGTGCCAGAGCCGATCGGCAGATAGGCGTTGGCGGCCATCTGCAACTTGTCATGGCTATAACTGTCGCCCAGGGCGCGCAGACCGAACAGCCAATTGGCGCTCAACATCATGCCGCGATGCGGTTGGGTCGCGCTGTCGCGCGTATCATAGGCAAAGCTGGGGCCGATCGCGGACAGGTTGCTGTTCATGGCGTCGAGCGGCGGCGCCGGCAAGGATTCTGCCTCCGCCTCTTTCAGCCGCGCGTCGGTGGTGCGCAGGCGATAGCGGATGCCGGCATAGCCGCGCGGGAAGACGCGCATCAACGCCTGGAGGTCGATGTTCAACTGCTTGCTGTCGATCTCGCGATGGATACCGTCATCGCCCGCAGCCGCGCCGATCCCATAATAGTCGTTGCGATCGTCGATATAGGAGAGGCTGGCGCTGAAGCGCAGCCGATCCTTGTCGAACGACATGGAATGAAAGGCGCCGACGCCCCTGGTCCCGCGCGAGGTATAGATGATGCCGCCAGCGCTGATCCACTGCTGGGGCGCGGCATTGGGATTGTAGAAGGCGATGGCACCGGCGGCGAGGCCGGTGCCGGTTGCCGGATTGGACAGCGGCACGGGCGCGAAGAGGATCTGGGGCTTGCGGGTGGGGGAGGCTGCAGTCCTGCCTTCGGCGGGCAGGGCGCGTGACAGGCTGTTCGCGTCGGTCTCGCTCTGAGCCATTGCCATGCCCGCTGACAGGCAGGGGACGGACGTAAGCGCCACGCATCCGAGGCGATAGCGCCGGATCATGCCGGGGCCTGTGGGAGAGGCGGGCGGATGGCCATGCGCTATCCATCCCTCATCTCCGGCAGAGGAGCCATCGGGACAAACACTGAAGCATGGCCGGCGATCTTGCGCAGCTTCAAGGCAAAGCCGTCGAATTGCGCCGTGACATTCGGGGGAATGCGATCGGACGGATGCAGGGCAGGGCATGCGTAAGCAACTGAAATGGCGATGTCCCCACATGTCGATCGCTTTGCGCTCTCGCCTGACTATCGTCATGGAAAGCCGGCGTCGGCCGGTCACCACTAGGGATAATCCCTGAGCCATGCCGGTGTTTCGCCCGATGGCTACCGGCCCCGGAAACGGGACATGCTGCCCCCGATACATTGAGGGGGTCATATGGCCAATCTGGCGGAATTTCTGGACAAGCTGCCCATCCTGCTGGTCGGGCTGCTGATGCTGGCAACGATGATGCTGACGGCGGCAGCCGGCTATGTCCTGCGGCGGCGTGTGCGGTTGCTGCTGACGCACAAGGGCGCCACGGAAGAAAATGGGGCGGAAGGCTATATCGTCTCTGCCGTGATCGGTCTGGTTGCGCTGCTGCTGGGCTTCACCTTCGCACTGGCAGTTGGCCGGTTCGAAACGCGCCGGGCGCTGGTGCTGCAGGAAGCCAACGCCATCGGCACCAGCTATTTGCGGGTCCAGGGCCTGCCCGAACCGCATCGCACGCGGATGTCGCAGATATTGGTCAACTACACCAATAATCGCGTCGAACTGGGCACGGCCAGCCCCGACAAGATGGCGCCCTTGATCGTCGCCAGCGATAGGTTGCTGGTCGAGCTATGGGCCGGCACGCTGGCGGCGACCGACACGATCGGCAATTCCGCGCTGGCCTCCTCGCTCCATTCGACCGTCAACGAAGTGATCGACATGGACAGCTCGCGTAAGGCGGCGCGCAAGGTCCGGGTGCCGGGCGAGGTGTTCCTGGCGCTGTGGCTCTATATCGCGGTGACCGCGGGGATGCTGGGCTATGCCCGGTCGGAAACACAGGGGCGGATGCTGGCGGGCATATTATTCCTGCTCTTCACCATGTCCTACATGTTGATTATCGATATCGACCGGCCGGCGGGCGGCAATATCGTCGAAAGCCAGGGGCCGATGATCGAACTGCGCGAGACGCTGAAACAGCAACCGCCCGGCACCTTCGACATCTGGCGCAAGCCGGTCGCGGCGCCAGCGCCTTAGAGTCTGTTTGAGAATGCGCCATCCGGCGCATTCCGGCACCAGCCCGCTCCCCCTCCCGGCCACCCATAGAATACTGCCGTTGGGTGGCCGGGAGGGGGAGCGGGCTGGCACCGTATCGGAAATCGCGCTTTCGCGATGTCTCAACCACTCTCTTAGATGTTGCCAAACGCCATTGCCAACGCGCGAAGCATCGGCGGTGGCGTGTCGCGCAGGGGAATGGCGCGCGGGCCATGGAGCAGGCCGATCGTCCGGCGCTCGCCAAAGTCGCGCAGCGCCGCGCGCGCCATGCCGGGCCATTGATAGCCCAGCGGCATCACCGTGACGCCCAGGCCGGCCGCCACCATCTGCATCACCCGCTCGTCATTGGTCGACCGATAGGCAAAATGCGGGCGGATGCCGCGATCGACGAAATAGCGGCTGGTCGCCGACAGCGCCTCGCAATGACGGCGCACGATCATCGTTTCGCCCGCCAGTTCCTCCGCCGCGATCGTCTCGCGCCCGGCCAGACGGTGATCGGCGGGCAGGGCCAGGCCATAGCCTTCCTCTGCCAGTGGCCGCGCCGCATAACGCTCTTCCGCGCCCGGCCGCACCAGGGTCAGCGCCACGTCGATCCGCTCGGCATCCAAGCGCCCGAGCAGTTCGCGCTCCGATCCTGGAATAAACTCCACCCGGCCGCGCGCCTCGGCCGGGCAGGCGGCGACCGCTGCCGCCACCGGCGCGCCGGCGATGCTGGTCAGCAGGCCGATGCGCAGCGTCTGGATTTCGGCCGTCTGCGCGCCCGCCTGTTCGGCCAGGTTGAACTCGCGCTCGATCCGCCGCGCGTGGCTCAGCAGGCGACTGCCGGCCTCGGTCAGTTCGACCCGCTGGTTGCTACGCAGGAACAAGGGCGCGCCGACCGCCTGTTCCAGCTTGGCGATGCCGACCGACAGGGTCGGTTGCGACACCAGGCAATGCGCCGCCGCACGGGAGAAATTGCCCTGGTCCACGACCGCCAGGAAATAGCGCAGCAGATAACGTTCGATCATAGATGGAAACTATACACTCCTGCCCGTGGTTTCAATTTTTCCCTTGCAGCGTTCAGGACTAGGGTGCGGCGCAGGAGAGATGCCAATGACCGACTTCGATTTCGCGCTGGGCGAGCATGCGGACATGATCCGCGAAAGCACCGCCCGTTTCGCCGCCGATCATATCGCCCCGCTGGCGGCGGAGATCGATGCCAAGGACTGGTTCCCCCGCGACCTGTGGCCCGCCATGGGCGCGCTTGGCCTGCACGGCATCACCGTGGACGAGGCGGATGGCGGCCTGGGCCTGGGCTATCTGGAGCATGTGGTGGCGCAGGAGGAAGTGGCACGAGCCTCCGCCTCCATAGGTCTCAGCTATGGCGCGCATTCAAACCTCTGCGTCAACCAGATCCGTCGCTGGGGCAATGACGCGCAGAAGGCGCGCTATCTGCCCAAGCTGATTTCCGGCGAGCATGTCGGCAGCCTTGCCATGTCGGAGGCCGGTGCCGGGTCCGATGTCGTGTCGATGAAGCTGAAGGCCGAGAAGAAGGGCGATCGCTACGTCCTCAACGGCACGAAATTCTGGATCACCAACGCGACCGAGGCGGACACGCTGGTCGTCTATGCCAAGACCGGCGAGGGCTCCAAGGGCATCACGACCTTCCTGATCGAGAAGGGCTTTGCCGGCTTCTCGATCGGCCAGAAGATCGACAAGGTCGGCATGCGCGGCAGTCCGACCGCCGAACTGGTGTTCGACGATTGCGAAGTGCCGGAAGAAAATATCATGGGGCCGCTGAACGGTGGCGCTGGCGTGCTGATGTCGGGCCTCGACTATGAGCGCACCGTGCTTGCCGGCATCCAGCTCGGCATCATGCAGGCCTGTCTCGACACGGTGCTGCCCTATGTTCGCGAGCGCAGGCAGTTCGGCAAGCCGATCGGTGCCTTCCAGCTGATGCAGGCCAAGGTCGCCGACATGTATGTCGCGCTCAACAGCGCGCGCGCCTATGTCTATGCCGTGGCGCGCGCCTGCGACGCGGGCAAGACCACCCGTTTCGATGCCGCCGGCGCGATCCTGCTGGCGAGCGAGAATGCGATGAAGGTCGCGCTGGAAGCGGTGCAGGCGCTGGGCGGCGCGGGCTATACCAGGGACTGGCCGGTCGAACGCTATATGCGCGACGCCAAGCTGCTCGACATCGGCGCCGGCACCAATGAAATCCGCCGCATGCTGATTGGCCGCGAACTGATCGGCGCGTGAGGAGTCTGTCTGCAAATGCGCGAAAGAGCGCATTTGGCCGCACCGGCCCACACCCCCACCCGGCCACCCACGACAGTATCCTGGTTGGGTGGTCGGGTGGGGGTGTGGGCCGGCACCGTTTTTCCCTAAATCAAGTCCGCCCCACGAACAGGAAGCCGACCGCCGCCATGATGCAGGCAAAGGCGGCCGCGTGGCGCCAGTGGAGCGGTTCGCCCAGCACGGTCACCATGAAGATGCCGAAGATCACGAGGGCGATGGCTTCCTGCGCGATCTTGAGTTGTCCGGCGGACCAGCCATGGGCAAAGCCGATGCGGTTGGCGGGCACCGCCAGGCAATATTCGACGAAGGCGATCGCCCAGCTGATCAGGATGACCAGCATCAGCGGTTTGTTCATGCCGCCCTTGAGGTGCCAGTACCAGGCGGTGGTCATGAACAGGTTGGAGAGGATGAGAAGGATGATGGTGGGCATATCTGCTCTGTGGCACGCGGACGCCGGGAAGGCGAGGGCATGAGCGCACCGGTTCTGGACAGCAAGCTGTTACCCGATGGCGAGGGCTTCCGCGCCAATGCTGTGCATAATCGCGCGCTGGCGGAAGAATTGCGCACCAGGGTTGCCGACGCGGCGCTGGGCGGATCGCCGGCCGCGCGCGACAAGCATACCGGTCGTGGCAAGCTGCTTCCGCGTGATCGCGTCGAGCGGCTGCTCGATCCCGGTTCGCCTTTCCTGGAGATCGGCCAGCTCGCCGCCAATGGCCAATATGGTGATGAGGTGCCGGGCGCGGGCATGATCGCCGGCATCGGCCGGGTGTCGGGGCGACAGGTGATGATCGCCTGCAACGACGCCACGGTGAAGGGCGGCACTTACTATCCCGTCACGGTGAAGAAGCATCTGCGCGCGCAGGAAATCGCGCTCGAAAACCGGCTGCCCTGCGTCTATCTGGTCGACAGCGGCGGCGCCAACCTGCCCAACCAGGCGGAGGTCTTTCCCGACCGCGACCATTTTGGCCGCATCTTCTACAATCAGGCGAACCTGTCGGCGCGCGGCATTCCGCAGATCGCCTGCGTCATGGGCAGTTGCACCGCCGGTGGCGCCTATGTCCCGGCCATGTCGGACGAAACGGTGATCGTCCGCAACCAGGGCACCATCTTCCTCGCCGGCCCGCCGCTGGTGCAGGCGGCGACGGGCGAGGTCATCAGCGCCGAGGATCTGGGCGGCGGCGACCTGCATGGCCGCAAGTCCGGCGTGGTCGATCATGTCGCGGACAATGACGAGCATGCGCTGTCGATCGTGCGCGACATCGTCTCGACCCTGCAGCCCGACCGCCAGAGCGACCTCAACCTGCGCGACCCGCGTCCGCCCAAGTTCGATCCGGCCGATCTCTATGGCATCATCCCCCAGGATGTGCGCGCCCCCTATGATGTGCGCGAAGTGATCGCGCGGATCGTCGACGGCAGCGAATTTCACGAGTTCAAGCCGCTCTACGGCACCACGCTCGTCTGCGGCTTCGCCCATATCTGGGGCATGCCGGTCGCGATCCTGGCGAACAATGGCGTGCTGTTCAGCGAAAGCGCGCAGAAGGGCGCCCATTTCATCGAACTGGCCTGCCAGCGGCGCATTCCGCTGCTGTTCCTCCAGAATATCTCCGGCTTCATGGTCGGTGGCAAATATGAGGCGGAGGGGATCGCCAAACATGGCGCCAAGCTGGTGACGGCGGTGGCCACGGCGCAGGTGCCCAAGATCACCGTGCTGATCGGCGGCAGCTTCGGCGCGGGCAATTATGGCATGTGTGGCCGCGCCTATCAGCCGCGTTTCCTCTTCACCTGGCCCAATGCCCGCATCAGCGTGATGGGTGGCGAGCAGGCGGCGAGCGTGCTGGCGACCGTCCACCGCGACGCCGCCAAATGGACGCCGGAAGAGGCCGAAGCCTTCAAGGCGCCGGTGCGCCAGAAATATGAGGATGAAGGTAATCCCTATTTCGCGACGTCGCGCCTGTGGGACGATGGCGTGATCGACCCGGCCCAGACACGGGATGTGCTCGGGCTGGCCTTCGCCGCCGCCTTGAACGCGCCGGTGGACGAACGCGCGCAATTTGGCGTGTTCCGGATGTGATCATTCCTCCCCGGCACGGGGAGGGGGACCGCTCGCCGGAGGCGAGTGGTGGAGGGGCAGGAGCCTTTGAGAGTGAGAGATGATATGATCGACCACAGCAGGCAAATCTCGCAGGATATCGGCGGCCGCTATGCGCAGCACCGTAACGCCTTGCGCCGTCAACCAATGGGTTCGGGCTGCATCATGGCGCAGGGCATCAGGCCCGTCATGGCTGCTGCCGTCGACTTCGATGGCCAGTCGAACGACCGCGCAGTAGAAATCCAGGATATAGATGCCGGCTGGATGCTGACGACGGAATTTGAAGCCGTTCGGGCGCTGGCGCAGCGCCTGCCACAACAGCCCTTCCGGCAGGGTCATCTGGCGGCGCAATTCACGCGCGCGCTTCACCGTTCGGCCTGGTCCGGTCAACATGGCGCCTGCCCCTCCACCGTGCTTCGCACGGTCCCCCTCCCCGTGCCGGGGAGGAATGCACTATGATCCAATCCCTCCTCATTGCCAATCGGGGCGAAATTGCCTGTCGGGTGATCCGCACCGCGCGGCGGCTGGGTATCCGCACGATCGCGGTCTATTCCGATGCTGACGCCGACGCGCTGCATGTGCGCGAAGCGGATGAGGCGGTGCATATCGGCCCGTCGCCGGTGCGCGAATCCTACCTGGTCGGTGACCGGATCATCGCGACAGCGAAAGCGACAGGCGCGCAGGCGATTCATCCCGGCTATGGCTTCCTGTCGGAAAATGCCGAATTCGCGCAGGCGGTGATCGACGCGGGGCTGATCTGGGTCGGCCCCAACCCGTCCTCCATCACCGCCATGGGCCTGAAGGATGCGGCCAAGAAACTGATGCAGGATGCCGGCGTGCCCACCACGCCGGGCTATCTGGGCGAAGACCAGTCACCCGAGCGGCTGGCGGCGGAGGCCGACGCGGTCGGCTATCCTGTCCTCATCAAGGCGGTCGCCGGTGGCGGTGGCAAGGGCATGCGCAAGGTCGATGCCGCGGCCGACTTCGCCGATGCCTTGCTGTCCTGCCGGCGCGAGGCGGCGTCCAGCTTCGGCAATGACCAGGTGCTGCTGGAAAAATGGATCACCAATCCGCGCCATATCGAGGTGCAGGTGTTCGGCGACAAGCATGGCCATGTCGTCCATCTGTTCGAGCGCGACTGTTCGCTCCAGCGCCGCCACCAGAAGGTGATCGAGGAAGCACCCGCACCCGGCATGGATGAGGCGACCCGCGCGGCCGTGTGCCAGGCAGCAGTCAATGCGGCCAAGGCGGTCGACTATGTCGGCGCCGGCACGATCGAGTTCATCGCCGACGGATCGGGCGGGCTGCGTGCCGACCGCATCTGGTTCATGGAAATGAACACCCGGCTTCAGGTCGAACATCCCGTGACCGAGGAGATCACCGGCCAGGATCTGGTCGAATGGCAGTTGCGCGTCGCGTCGGGCGAACCGCTGCCACGGACGCAGGATCAACTGTCGATCAATGGCTGGGCGATGGAGGCGCGCCTCTATGCTGAGGATCCGGCCAAGGGCTTCCTGCCCTCGATCGGCACGCTCGAGACGTTCGAACTGGGCGGCGGTGCGCGCATCGATACCGGCGTCGAGGAAGGGGCGGCCATTTCGCCCTATTATGATCCGATGATCGCCAAGGTCATCGCCCATGGCGACACGCGCGACGCGGCGCGGCTGCGGCTGGCGGCGGCGCTTGATGAGACGGTGATCTGGCCGCTGCGCACCAATGCGGGCTTTCTGGTCAAGGCGCTGGAGAATGCGGATTTCGCGGCGGCCCGGCTCGACACCGGCCTGATCGCGCGGGAGGGCGACGCGCTGTTGCCGCCGGCTGATCCGTCCGACGCGGCACTGGCCGACGCGGCAGCGGCGCTGACGCCGGGCGGGGCGCTGGCTGGCTTCCGCCTCAATGCGCCGGTCCGGGCGGAAGCGAATTTCCTGCTGAACGGCCATCCCCATGCGGTGCGCTATGATCCGCGTCTGGGCGACGTCCGGCCGCTGGAGGATGTGCTGATTGCCGAGGGCGGGCAGGTCTGGGAAATGACCCCCTGGCGTGTTGCCGGTGGCGCCGGTGGCGCGGCATCCGACGGCGCGATCCTGTCGCCCATGCCCGGCCGCATCATTGCCGTGGCGGTGACGGCCGGGCAGGCGGTGACCAAGGGGCAGAAGCTGCTGACGCTCGAAGCGATGAAGATGGAGCATAGCCTGGTCGCGCCGTTCGATGGCGTGGTCGCAGACCTGAACGCGGCCGAGGGCGGCCAGGTGAGCGAGGGCGTATTGCTGGCCCGGATCGATCAGGCCGAGGGCTGAGCCGATCCGGCTCCATGGAATGATAATTGCACTAATGTGCATATTTATATAGAGGCGAACTATGGCGGGCAGGCATTTTGACGAATGGAAGGTGGGGGACCGGATCGCGCATGAATTGCGCCGCACGGTGACCGAGACCGACAACCTGCTGTTCACCACCATGACCCATAATCCCCAGCCGCTGCATCTGGATGCCGAGGCGGCCAAGGCGTCGGAATTCGGCCAGATCCTCGTCAACGGCACCTTCAGCTTCGCGCTGATGATCGGCCTGTCGGTGGGCGATACCACCATGGGCACGCTGGTCGCGAACCTGGGCTATGACAAACTCGTCATGCCCAAGCCGGTGTTCATCGGCGACACGCTGCGCTGCGAGACCGAGGTTACGGACCTCAAGGAAAGTCGCTCGCGTCCGGAGGCCGGCATCGTCACCTTCACCCATCGCCTGCTCAACCAGCGGGACGAGATTGTCTGCCAGTGCCTGCGCATGGCGTTGCTCAAGAAGAGGTCTGCATGAAACTTCGCTCGCTGCTCTTTGTACCGGGCGATCGTCCCGAACGGTTCGACAAGGCGGCGGCGAGCGGCGCAGATGCGATCATCCTCGACCTGGAGGATTCGGTCGCACCCGAGCGCAAGGGCTATGCCCGCGACGCGATCGCCGCGTGGCTGGGGGAGGCGCGCGATTGCACCGCCTTCGTCCGGGTCAATCCACTGGAGGGCGGGCAGACCGCCGACGATCTGGCCGTCATCCTGCCGGCCGCGCCCGATGGCATCATGCTGCCCAAGGCGGAAGGGGCGGTCAGCATCCTGGCGCTGGAGGAACTGGCCGGGGCAGGGCGCCTGCCGCCGATCCTGCCGATCGCCACGGAAACGCCCGCGGCCTTGTTCGAGCTTGGCAGCTATCGCAGCGTTCGTGATCGGCTGGCCGGCCTCACCTGGGGCGCGGAGGATCTGCCCGCCTCGATCGGCGCCACCAGCGCGCGCGAAGCCGATGGCCGCTATACCGCGCCGATCGAGATGGCGCGCAGCCTGACCCTGTTCGCGGCCCACGCCGCCGGTGTCGCGGCGATCGACACGGTCTTCCCCCGGATCGATGCGATGGATGATCTGGCCGCCTATGTCGGCCGGGCGCGGCGCGATGGCTTTACCGGCATGATGGCGATCCACCCGGTCCAGGTCGCGGCGATCAATGCCGGCTTCACCCCGACCCCGGCGGAGGTCGATCATGCCCGCGCGGTGGTCGACGCCTTTGCTGCCAATCCGGGTGCCGGCGTGCTGAAGCTGGACGGCAAGATGATCGATCGCCCGCATCTGGTGCAGGCGCAGCGGGTGCTCGCCGCGCTCTGAAAAAAAAAGGCCCGGCATCGCGGCCGGGCCTTTCCATGTAGTTGCCTTTGTTCGGACTTTTTCTCGAAATGCGCGAAAGAGCGCATTTCGGACGCGGCACCGGCCCACACCCCCACCCGACCACCCACAGAGTGTATCCTGAATGGGAGGTCGGGTGGGGGTGTGGGCCGGTGCGGATGCGCCAAAGGCGCATGTCAAAACAGACTCTTAGCGGTAACGGCTCTTTTCATAATTGGTCGACGATCCGGCGCCATAGGTGCCGCGCGTATCGTCCCGATCGCCGAACAGCGCCTGCTGTTCGCGCTCGATGCGCCAGGCGTGCTGCGCTTCGTCCGCGCTCTTCTCCAGCGTCACCTTGGTCGCATCGACCGACTTGATCCAGGAGGAGGGGATGGAGTGGTGGACGCCGCCCGCATCGCTGTCGCTCTTGGTCAGGATGATGCGGTCGCCGCGCAGCTTGTCGACCGTGCCGACATGCTCGCCATCGCTGCCGACCACTTCCATATGCTCGCGCACCTGCGTCACCGCCTGGCGCTGCTCGCCGCGACGGGTGCGCCATGTGCCGAATTCGCTGTTGAAGCGATCGCGATGTTCGCGCTGATACTCGGCATAGTCGCGGTCCAATTCGTCGATCCGCTGCTGGCGCCAGCTATAATAGTTGCTGTCATGATGCGCGCCATAGTCCTGCTGCGGGCCGAAGGCGCGGTTGCGATAGCCATGATCCTCGCTGCCATAGCCGCTGCGCTCCCCGGTATAGGGGGCAAAGCCACGGCCGGGCAGATAGTCGCTGCGCGCGGCCGAGGCATAGCCAAGCCGGCTCGACTGGTCGCGGGGGTCGCCATAGGGGCGGTTATAATATTCGTCATATTCGCGGCGGCGTTCCGCCTCGTCATCGCCGAACCAGCTGCGAATCTCGTCGCCCGCCCGGTCGAGGAAGCCGCGCTCGTCGGGATCATAGCCCTGGGGGTAGGGGCGGGCACCCGGCCCACTGAACTGGCCGCGCATGCCATATCGATAGGCGCGCTCGTCGCGCGGTGCCCTGTACCGATCATTGTAACGGTCGTTGCCGCGATCCCAGTCGGTCGAATAGCGATCATCGCCGCCATAGCGGCGTCCGCCTTGATAACCCATGGTCCGTCTCCTTGTGCTTGTCGGAGGATCGCGCCCTCCGGTGGTGCGTGCGTGTTGCACCGACAGGCCATCAATGGGTGGCGCGGCCCATCGTTCCGGGCGTTACGGGCGGGTAACGTCGTGCCTTTCAACCGCCCTGTCGAAGGCGGAAAGGGCCGATTTCCGGGGCTCTTGATCGAGATCAGGAAAGGCCGTGATTTTTTGCGCAAAAGACCGTTGCAAGGCGAAAATCCCTCGCCTATAGGCAGCCCACCTTTGGGGCCTTAGCTCAGCTGGGAGAGCGCGTCGTTCGCAATGACGAGGTCAGGGGTTCGATCCCCCTAGGCTCCACCATTTCCCTTCGAAATGAATAAACTGTGCCGTGTGACATTGGCGGCGCGGACCGGACGCCACCGGCCGGCGCACCCCATGATCATCGGACAGCATGGCAAGATGCGCAATCTCGCACGAGCGGATCAGGGCAGCCTTTCCCCCATTGACGCTTCGAGAACCGCATACCATTCGGCGCGGGTCCATTCGACCTTGAAGGCATCGATGCTGCGGGCGATGCGGGCAGCGGACTGGCTGCCGACAATGGGAATCGGGCGCGCGGGATGCGCCATGATCCAGGACAGGGCGGCGGCGGTGATATCGACGCCATAGCGTTCACCCTGATCTGCAAGCGTCACAGCGGCCGGGTGCAGCGCCTTGGCGAGGCGACCGCCACCCAGCGGCGACCAGGCCAGAACCGCCATGTCGCGCGCCATCGCCTGATCGAGCGTGCCGTCATGGAGCGGCGCCGTGCGCAGCGCGGAAAATTCAGGCTGGGTGCTGACGATCGGCAGGTCGAGAAAGGCCTGGAGCGCATCGAGTTCATGAATCGCATAGTTGGACACGCCGATCGCGCGCACCTTGCCGGCTTCGACCATGCGGGTCAGGCTGGCGGCGACTTCCTGCGGATGGGTCAGGAAATCGCGGCGATGGATCTGGTAGAGATCGACCCGGTCGATGCCCATTCGCGTCAAGGACGCATCGATGGCCTCGGCCAGATAGTCTGCGCCGCTATTATAGGGGATGCCCGGTCGGATGCCGCCCTTGGTGGCGATGATCATGCGGTGCCGCAGTTCAGGGGCATCCGCCAATATCTGGCCGAACAGCGTTTCGGCCGATCCGAAACCGGCGGGTGTGTCGCAGCCATAGATGTCCGCCGTGTCGAGCAGGGTGATGCCGGCGTCCAGCGCCGCCTCCACCCTGGCGCGGGCCTCGGCGATATCCTCGCCGGCCAGGCGCCACATGCCCCAGGCGATCGGAAAGACGGAAATGCCGCTCTTGCCGAGCGGACGTGGTTCGGCGGAGAGGCGCAGCGTCGTCATGGATCGATCAATGGCACAAGCAATGTGCCGGCGGTAGGGGCCATCCGCGTCCCACATGACCGGCCGGGCGACCGGCGCTTGCCGGGGCCGGTGTCACGCCCTGGATGAAAAGCTCATGTAACGCGCGCGCCAGGCGGCGACTTCGGCGCGCAGGTGGGCCGGGGCGGCGTCCCCCGACAGGACGAGGGCGGCGACCTCATTGTCGGGATGCATCAACATCTTCCGCGATCCGTCGCTGAACCAGACGGGCACCAGCTGATCGCAAAGGCTGTCGAGGATCGCGCCGGCCATGCCATTCTCGATCGCCGCGCTGCCGGGCAGCATGCGAACCATGATCGATACGCCTTCGAAGCAGTTGCGCGGTTCGCGGACGAAATCGATCGACGCCAGGATGCCGGACCGGTCCGGACGGGCTTCATCGGGCATGGCCTGGACCCGGCGCCATGCGCAAAACCATGTCCGGCAGATATGCGGGCGCACGGCATGGATGCTGCATCCCTGCTCGCCCAGATGCGCGCAGGGCGCGCCCGCCGCTTTCTTGAAGTCGGGCGTGTCGACGGTCAGAATGGTGCAGCACATGGTGCAATCGCCGCAGGACCGGTCAGGGATGACAGGGCCCAGCAGAGCGGTTTCCAGATCTGTATCCATGTGCATCCGGGCGGCGTGCCTTGGCCTTGTCGGGAATGCAAGCGGCATCATGCGCGCCGCCTCGCGGCAGATGCCCTGCGCCGGTCAGGCGCGCATGAAGCGCCAGTGGTCAGCGTCGCTCTCGGCCGGATCGAAGCGATATCCGTCACTGTCGAAGCCCTGCATGGCCTCGACATCGGCGACATGATGTTCGCACATCCAGCGCGCCATCATGCCGCGTGCCCGCTTCGCGTTGAAGCTCACGAAGCGCGGGCCGTTCGGCCCCGGCTCGCGAAAATCGACATGAATCACACGCAGGCCGTCCAGCCTGTTCTCGACCGCCGCAAAATATTCCTGACTGGCCAGGTTGAGGACGACGCCCGATCCCTCTTCCGCGGTCTGTGCGCGCAGCAGCGCGGCGATGCGATCGCCCCACCAGTCGGTCAGCTTCTTGTGCCGCGGTGCCCAGCGCGTGCCCATTTCCAGCCGATAGGGACGGATCGCATCCAGCGGACGTAGCAGCCCGTAGAGCCCCGACAGCATCCGCACATGATCCTGCGCAAAGGCCACCGCCGCCTCGTCCAGCGTGTCCACCTCGAAACCGGAATAGACGTCGCCGGCAAAGGCATAGAGCGCCTGCCGTTCGGGCAGCTCGGCAAAGTCCCGGAACCGGTCGGCATTGAGCTTGGCCAGGCGCGGCGAGATATGCATCAGTTCCGCCAGCCGTTTCTGCGAAAGATTGGCGGCCGACTTGGCGAGCCCGCGCGCTTCCTCGGCGAAATGCGGCGTGGTGACGGCAAGGGGCGGCAGCGCGCGCTCGAAGTCGAGCGTCTTGGCGGGAGAGAGCAGAACGATCATGCCCCGCGCGGTAGCCGCGCCTCGTCCGGGCGTCAAACACCCTCCCGCCCGCCGGCGGATTTCGCTTCAGCGCCCGCCTGTGGCCCCTGATGGCCGCGCCACCGCATACATGGCCTGCGCCATTTCCCGATAATAGGCGTTGCGATCGCCGTCGCGCGCATAGACTTCGTTGATGCTGTGCGACGCGCCGGGGACATAGATGAACTCTGCCCGGCCACCCACCTTGCGGAACGCGGCCTCCAGATCATGGACGGCGCCGTCGAGATAATAGGAATCGGCGGTCCCGACCACGACATGGACCTTGCCCTCCAGATCATGGCGCAGGCGTGGCCATTGGGTCTCGATCCGGTGGCCGATATCATAATTGTCCCGCCAATAGGCCGCGACCTGCGCATCGACTGCGCCCGTCACCCGATCGAAGAGCGGCGCCGGCGTCCCGTCCGCGCGGCGCGGCGAGAAGGTCCAGTCGAAGGATCGCAACTGGCCGCCGTCCCGGCCCAGCACCGTCTCGATCCCCGCTGCCTGCGCGATCGTCGTCTTCACCGCGCCATGGGCGCGCTCCAGCGGACGGGCCGTGCCCTGGGCATCGCGATACATGTTCGCGCCCGGCTGATAGAGGTCGACCCCGATGAAGTGCCGGAAATCCACTGGATCGGGTGACGAGGCCCAGCTTCCACCGAAGGAGGCGGGATAGCGCACCATCGCCCAGAGCGCGAACCAGCCGCCCGAACTATGGCCGGTCAGGAACCGGCCCGAGGGCATGGCATCCATCCGATAGCGGCTTTCGAGCGCCGGGATGATCTCGCGCGTCAGCGCTTCGCCCCAGGGACCATTATTGACGCTGTCGGCAAATTCGGTCGTGCCGGTGGGCGAGGCGAAGTCCAGCGTCACCCAGATCATCGGCGGAATGGCCTTTGTTTCCATCAGGTGCCAGATGCGCGACAATTGCTGCCCGTCCACCCGGTGATTGGTGCCGAACGCACCGGCCGTATAGACCGTGGGATAGGTGACGCGGCCGTTGGGATCATAGCCCGGCGGGGTCAGCACCCAGGCGGCGACACTCTGCGGCGTGCCGCGAAAGCGGGTCAGCACTTTCGATACGACCTGTTCGTCGTGCAGATGCGGGCGCGACGCGGTGATCTGCTCGGCGGCGCGCGGCGGCAGGCCGGTGACGTCGAACTGCGCGGGCGCCGGCGGCAATTTGTGATCCAGCGCAATCGATGGCCTGGCGCCTAGCGGCAGGCGCAACGTCACCACCTTCGAGACCAGGTCGCCCGGCCCCCGCCCGCCATAATTATAGTCGCCATCGCGATCGAGCACGACCTGCACCCGATAGTCTCCGGGCGCCAGGGCCGCGAGCCCCTTGGGGAAGGCGCTTTCCCCGGCATCGATGCTGATCGTGCGATCAGGCCCGAAACTGGCGACATCGCGGCCCGCCACGAAGATGCGGGCGTCGTCGGGGCCATAGATGTCGATATCCTCGCTCTTGCCATTGTCGGCGCTCAGCGGTGCCGCAAAGAGCAGCAACCGTCCCGATGCGTCGTCGCCCAGCGCAGCCGGCAGGCTGATATCGAAACGCGTTTCGGGTGCCGCAGCGCCGATCAGCGCCAGCCCAGACAGGGGAAGTGCAAGCAAGCGGGCCATTGCGGTCATCATCAGGAGATCCTGCCATTTTGCCGGCGCAGGGCAATCAACTGGGCGGCAAGGCCCAGGATCAGCATTGCCAGAAGTACAGCCTGCGATCCCAGCAGCAAGGGCGACTTGAGGTCGGTGACGAACGGGTGACCGTCCGGCACGCGGCGCAGGATTTCAGTCACCGTCGGCACCATCAGCAGGAACGCCGTGAGGCTGAGGAAGACGGTTTCCAGATAGCGCCGCGCCCGCCCGAGAAAGCGGATATTGTTCACGCCATAGCCGGCGATCAGCAGCAGGATCGTCACCGTGCCGATGCCGTAGCTGACGGGCTGATGCGCCACCAGGAACACGGTGCCGGCACCGATCAGCATGAAGATGAGATAGGCGATGCCCGGTGCCGTTCGCGGCATGATCCGGCCATGGCGCGCAAACATATAGGCGGCCAGCGGGATGGCGGGCAGGCTGCCGAGCGTATGGACCCAGCCCAGGGGCGTTATTCCAAACATGGTCTGTATCTTTCGGTTGGCGGACGATCGCCGCGCTTATGCGGCAAAGCTGGTGGAGCGGGACAATGCGCGCCATTGCGCGATCTCCGCTTCCATGGCGGCCATCTTGCCTTCGACCAGGCCCAGCGCATCGTCGCCCAGGAACAGGCGCGTCGGTGGTGCCGGCGCCTCCACCAGCGCCAGCAAGGCCTGCGCCGCGCGCGCGGGATCGCCCGGCTGCTGCCCGCTCTTGGCCTGACGGGCCGCCCTTATCGGGTCCATGACCGCGTCATAGTCGGCGATGCTGCGCGGCGTGCGGTCCATCGACCGCCCGGCCCAGTCGGTGCGGAACTGGCCGGGCGCCAGCGCCGTCACATGAATGCCGAACGGCGCCACTTCCTTGCCCAGCGCTTCGGAAATCCCTTCCAGCGCGAACTTGCTGCCGCAATAGAAGCTGATGCCGGGCATGGTGATGAACCCGCCCATGGAGGTGATGTTGACGATATGCCCGCGCCGCCTTTCGCGCATGCCGGGCAGTACCGCCTTCATCATTGCCACCGGGCCGAACACATTGGCGGCGAACTGGCGCTGCAGATCGTCGATCGACGATTCCTCCAGCACGCCCTCATGACCATAGCCCGCATTGTTCACCAGCACGTCGACCGACCCGGCGCGCCGCTCGGCGTCCGCTACGGCCGCCGGAATCGCGTCCAGATGCGTCACGTCCAACTGCAGCGGATGCGCGCGTCCGGGCGCGAGCGCCGCAAAGGCTTGGGCATCCTTGGGGTTCCGCACGGTCCCGACGACGGCATGGCCGGCGTCCAGCGCGCCCTCGGCAAAGGCCCGGCCCAGGCCGGAACTGACGCCGGTAATCAGGAAAGTCTTGGGGATCAGCGCCGACATGGCCTACTCCATGATTTGAACATCAACTATATCATGATATAGATAGCAACATGACGTCCATCAAGCCCCCCTCGACCGGTTCGCGTGGTGAACCCGTGCGCAATCGTGTGATCGACGCGGCCGAACGCCTGCTGCGCGACGGCAAGGCGGAATTTTCGATGCGCGATCTGGCGACCGAAGCGGGCGTCAGTTTCGCCACGCCGTTCAACCAGTTCGGCAGCAAGGCCGCGATCATGCACGCCCTGTCGGCGCGGCGGATCGCCACCGCGACCCAGCGCTTCGCGGACAAGCCGCGGCTCGACGATGCCGGCCAGCGCGTGCTGCTGGCGGTCGCCACGGTGGTCGAACTGATGCTGGAAGAACCGCGCGTGAACCGGGCGGTGATGGGGTGGCTCGGCACGCCGGGGCCGACCCATGGCGAAGTGCTGGCGCAGTCCACCGCGCTGTGGACCCTGGCGATCGGTGCTGGCGAGGGCCTGATCGACGGGCACCCAGCGCTGCCTGCCCTGGCAAGGCATCTGGCCTTCGGCTTTCGCGGCGTGCTCTCCTTCTGGACCGCGGGCGAGCTACCGGACGAGGAACTTGCCGCTAATGCCCGCGATGTGGCGAACGCCTTGCTGGGCGGCGCAGCCAGGCAGGCCTGATCGCCAAGTCCAGAGCGGGCGGCGCGCCTTAACCGTTCGCGCCCTGCTGTGCATCGCGATAGGCGCGGGCGGACAGGCCCATGTTGCGCTGGAAGAAGCGGCTGAAATAGGCCGGGTCGGCAAAGCCGATCGAAAAGCCGATCTCGGCAATCGACAGGTTGGAATAGAGTAGGGCCCGCTGCGCTTCGAGCAGGGCGCGCTGGTCCAGCATCTGGGCCGGCGATCGGCCCGCCATCCGGGCGCAGGCGACGCGCAGCGCGGTCTGGCTGACGCCCAGTGCGGCGGCATGGACCGACACCGGTTCGCGCAGGCGGAAGCGCTGCTCGATCCGTTCGCGCAGCCGCGCGACGATCGACGCATGCGGTCCGGCGCGCGGGGCGGTATGGATGGCGGCGCTGCGATGGCGCAGTGCCGTCACCAGCAGCGACAGCATCGCCGCATCGACCGCCGCCCGGTGGCCCGGCGCCGACCAACTGAGTTCGCGCATCAGATCGGCCACCAGCCGCTCGACCGGCGGTAATTGCGCTGCGTTCATCTCGATCGCGTCGGGCCGCTCGAACAGACCGGTCAGTTCCGGGCCATGGCGGCCCAGATCCTGCAGATAGGCGTCGGCCATGGTGATGACGAAGCCGGCGGTTTCCTCCAGCCATTTGAAGCCATGCACGGCGGTGGCCGGCACCAGCAGGAAGCTGGGCGCGACGAAGCGCAGCTCCGCGCCATCCGCCTCCATCGCGCCGCCGCCCGATGTGATGAGGAAGATATGGCTCAGCTCGCTATGGGCATGCGGTTTGATCGTCCATTCGCTGGGACGTGAGCGATTGTCCAGCGTTTCGACATGGACGAACCCCTCCGCCACCAGCCTGTGGGGTTCACCATAAAGGTAGAAGGTCGGGAAAGACTGTTTCGACATCGGGCATGGTCCCGTCGGGATGCGCTGGGGCTGATGAATTGTCCAATTAATAGGCTGGTGCGCCCATGTCCATCGCCGGCCGTGCGGATAGGGTAGCCGCATCGGACAAACAGGGGCGCCGTCAGCGCGCCCGGATCATGAGAGGATGCGAATGCGCACCAGCATAGCCATTATCGGCGCCGGCCCGGCCGGCATGTTCCTGGCCCATCTGCTCGCGGCGGAGGGGATTGCCGCGGTCGTGCTGGAACGGCGCGATCGGACCTATGTCGAGGGGCGGGTCCGCGCCGGCGTGCTGGAACAGGTGACGACCGACCTGATGCATCGGCTGGGCCTTGTCGGCCGGCTCGATCGCGAGGGGCTGGTGCATGGCGGCACCCAGATTTCGCTCGACGGTTCGCTGTTCCGCATCGACATGACGGCGCTGACCGGCGGCAGCGCGGTCACCGTCTATGGCCAGCAGGAGGTGATGCACGACCTGTTCGAGGCGGCGCCGGAGCGCGGCGTCGAGATCGTCTGGAATGCGCAGGATGTGACGCTGGAGGGGCTGGACGGCGATCACCCGGTGGTCCGCTGGCGCCAGGATGGCGTCGCGCAGGAATTGCAGTGCGACTATGTCGTCGGCTGCGACGGCTATCATGGCGTCAGCCGCAACAGCATCCCCGCCCATGTGCTGCGCACCTTCGAGCGCGTCTATCCCTTTGGCTGGCTCGGCATATTGGCGGATGTGCCGCCCGCCGACCATGAGCTTATCTACGCCAATCATGAGCGCGGCTTCGCGCTCGCCTCGATGCGCTCGCCCACGCGCAGCCGCTATTATATCCAGTGCGGCCTCGATGAGCAGGTCGAGGACTGGTCCGACGATCGTTTCTGGGACGAGCTTTGCCTGCGCCTTGGCCCCGACGCCGCATCGCGCGTTACCCGCGGGCCGAGTTTCGAGAAGTCGATCGCGCCGCTGCGCTCCTTCGTGTCGGAACCGATGCGCTGGGGCCGGCTGTTCCTGGCCGGCGACGCCGCCCATATCGTGCCGCCGACCGGCGCCAAGGGGCTCAACCTTGCCGCGTCGGACGTCATCATGCTGAGCGAGGCGCTGGTCGACCATTATCGCGGCGGATCGGATGCCGGGCTGGACGGCTATTCCGCCCGCGCTCTGGCCCGCGTGTGGAAGGCGGAGCGCTTCTCCTGGTGGTTCACCTCGATCACCCACCGCTTCCCCGACATGGACGGTTTCGCCCGCCGCATCCAGGCAGCGGAGATCGACTATATTCGTGGGTCGCAGGCGGCGCAGCGCACGCTGGCGGAAAATTATGTCGGCCTTCCGCTGATGGCTGCCTGACGCCTCTGGCCGGGGCGGGGCTTTACCGCCCCGCCGGATGCGGCCTAGACCGGGGCATGAGCGAAGAGAATGACGCGGGACGCCCCGCAGCGACGATCGTGATCGTGCGCGACCGGCCGGGCGGAGCGCCCGACCTGCTGATGATGGAACGGGCCGCGACCATGGCCTTTGCCGCTGGTGCGCTGGTCTTTCCGGGCGGTGGCGTCGACGATGGCGACCGGGCGCTGGCCGCCAGTATGTCCAGCGATCTGGCCAGTGATGAGGTCGCCGCGCGGATCGCGGCCATTCGCGAGACGATCGAGGAAAGCGGCCTGGGCGTCGGTCTGGCGGGGTCTGTCGATGCCGCGACCGTGTCGGCGATTCGCGCGGGCCTGCTCGGCGGGGCGTCGCTGGGCGATCTTCTGGCGCCGCGTGGCATCGCCCTGGCGTTGGATGCGCTGGTGCCGTTCGCCCGCTGGCACCCGTCTGCACGGGAAAAGGCGATCCGCGTCTATGATACCCGCTTCTATCTCGCTCGCGCGCCGTTGGGGCAGGAGGCGAGCGTCGACGCGACCGAGAATGTTCGCCTGTTCTGGAGCAGCGCCGCCGCGACCATCGCCCGCGCCGATGGCGGCGACGGGCATGTCATCTTTCCGACCCGCCGCAATCTGGAGCGGCTGGCGCAATATGACAGTTTCGACGCGCTCGCCGCCCATGCCCGCAGCATCCCGGTGGAAAAGGTGCGCCCCTGGTTCGAGGAGCGCGACGGCGAGCCGCATCTCTGCATCCCGGCGCATCTTGGTTATCCGGTCACGTCGGAACCAATGCGGCAGGTCCGGCGTGGTTAGGGCATGCGCCGCCTTCATCTGACCCTTCGTGCCCTTGTCATTATCGCTGTCATCCTTGGCCTGCTCTGGGTCGGATACGCGCTGCTGCGCCAGCGGCCGCAGGATCTGCCCTGGACCAGGCTGGACCTGTCGCAGCCGGTCGGCTTGTTCACCGGTCGCAAGCTTGCCGCCCTGACCGGCGATCGGGCGCAATGTCTGGCGCTGCTCGACCGGGCCGGCATTGCCTATACGGTGATGAAGCCGGGCGGGGGCGACGGGCAGTGCGGCTATGCCGACGCGGTCCGGCTGAAGGCGGAAAAGGGCATGATCGCCTTGTCACCCGCCGGGGTGGCGCCGTCCTGCCCGGTGGTTGCCGCCCTGCGCGTCTGGGAATGGCAGGTGGTGCAGCCCGCCGCCCAGCGCCTGTTCGGCCAGCCGGTGCGCTCCATCACCCATTTCGGTTCCTATAGCTGCCGGCGCATGTATGGCCGCAGCCAGGGCGACTTCAGCGAACATGCCACGGCCGACGCGATCGATGTCGCGGGCTTCGTGCTGGCCGATGGCCACCGGATCAGCGTGGTCGGCGACTGGAAGGGGCAGGGCAGGGACGCCGCCTTCCTGCGTGAGGTGCGCGATGGCGCCTGCGACCTTTTCTCGACCGTGCTCTCGCCCGACTATAATGCCGCCCATCGCGACCATTTCCACCTCGACCAGGCGGAACGCGGCGCGACGGGCTGGCGGGCCTGTCGTTAGGGATTAAGGCGTTCGGGCTGAGCGAAGTCGAAGCCTTCTCCTGAGCGCAGCGAAGGGCTTCGGCTTCGCCTCAGCAGGGCCCTTCGACTTCGCTCAGGGCGAACGGCTGTAATTACTGCCCGTAGCCGGCCTGCTTGGCCAGGCTGACGGCTTCGCGCGCGGCGGCGAGCAGGGCACCGCTCTTCGCCTCGCATTCGCGCTGCTCATATTCGGCGGTCGAATCGGCGACGATCCCGGCGCCGGCCTGGACGTGCATCACGCCATCCTTCAGCACGGCGGTGCGCAGCACGATGCAGCTGTCCATATTGCCGTCCGGCCCGAAATAACCGACGCCGCCGGCATAGGCACCGCGCGTTTCCGGCTCCAGTTCGGCGATGATCTCGCAGGCGCGGACCTTGGGCGCGCCCGACACGGTGCCGGCCGGGAAACCCGCGAACAGCGCGTCGATAGCATCTTTTTCGGGCGCCAGACGGCCGACCACGTTCGACACGATGTGCATCACATGGCTGTAGAATTCGACCGTATAGCTTTCCGTCACGGTAACGCTGCCGGCGCTGGCGACGCGGCCGACATCGTTGCGGCCCAGGTCCAGCAGCATCAGATGCTCGGCCCGTTCCTTGGGATCGTCGAGCAGGCTGGCGCGGTTGGCGGCGTCCTCCACCGCATTCTTGCCGCGCGGGCGGGTGCCGGCGATCGGCCGGATCGTCACTTCGCCATCGCGGGCGCGGACCAGGATTTCCGGGCTGGACCCGATCAGCGCAAAGCCGGGCAGGTCGAGATAATAGAGGAAGGGCGACGGGTTGATCCGGCGCAGCGCGCGATAGAGCGCGATCGGCGGCAAGGTGAAGGGGCTGGTGAAGCGCTGCGCCAGCACCACCTGGAAGATGTCGCCCGCGACGATATAGTCCTTGGCGCGGTCGACCATCTGGGCGTAGCGGCCCGGTTCCAGCACCGGCGTCACGTCGATCTCGGCAATGTCGGCCGGGGCGGACACGGCCGGCAGCGGCGCAGCCAGGCGCGCGGCGGTCGCGTCGATCCGCTCCAGCGCCTGCGCGATCGCCTTTTCCGCGTCGGCGGACTGATCCTTCCACACCGGGGCGACTAGGAACAGGGCGTCGGCCAGGCGATCGAACACCAGGATGACGGTCGGCCGCACGAACAGCATGTCCGGCAGGGCGATGTCGTTGGCGGCGGGGCGGGGCAGCTTTTCGACCAGGCCCACAGTCTCATAGCCGAAATAGCCGACCAGACAGGCGAGCGCGGCCGGCAGGGCGGGGTCCAGATCGGCGCGGCATTCGGCGACCAGCGCGCGCAGCGCCTGCAACGCATCCTGTTCGGCGGGGACGAAGGCGTCGCGATCGGTCGCCCATTGGCGGTTGATCTCGCCCTTTGCGCCCTCGGCGCGATAGACGAGGTCGGGGGCGAGGCCGATCAGGCTGTAGCGGCCACGCACCGCGCCGCCCTCGACCGATTCCAGCAGGAAGTCGCCCCGGTCCGGCTCGAACAGCTTGAGCGCAGCGGAGATCGGCGTGTCGGTGTCGGCAATCTGCCGCCGCCACACCAGACCCGAACGGCCCTGTGCCAGTGCCGCGCGAGCGACGGCCGTGCCGTCCACCATTCCCCCCTGCGCCGCCATCTTACTGCTCGCCGCTGTTGGTGGCGGACAGCGCCTTCTGGGCTTCGGCCACGGCGTTCGCCTTGCGGGTCACGCCCATGTCCTTCTCGATCGCGCGCTCGAACTGGGCGCCATATTCTTCGCCTACGACGTCGCCCAGCTGGGTGCGGACCTGGTTCAGCAATTCGGGCTGACCGGCGGCGTCACCACGCTTGATGGCGTTCAATTGCACCACGAAGGTGCCGCGATCCTGGCCGATCGGCAGGGTCTTCACGCTGTTGGCGGCCATCGAGAAGAGGATGGCGATTTCTGCCGGCGGGCGCTGCTGGCCGCGCATCAGGTCGGCGCGACGGCCACCCACGACCTGCGGGGCGGGCAGCTTGACGCCGGCCTGGGCCAGCGCATCGGCCAGCTTGGTGCCCTTGGCGACCTTGGCGCGGATGTCCTCGGCGACCTTCTGCGCCTTCTCATAGCCCTGGCTCAGCTTGTACTGGGCCACGACCAGCGGCTTGATCTTGGCGAGCGGCGGCGGGGCGGGGGCGACGATGTCGCCCGGCGCGGCCAGCGCATAGCGCTTGTCGGCGGTGATTGGCACCAGCTGGGCATCATCGTCGGCGCTCATCGCGAAGACGGGGGCCAGCAGCGGCTGCAGGTCACTATTGGGCTGATAGGTTTCGTCCTCGACCTGCTTGCCGGTCGACACCAGCAGCGGCGAGGTTTCCAGCTTCAGGCCATTATCCTTCGCGACTTCCTCGAAGGTGCCGCCATTGGCGATCTGGTCCTCGATCTTGCCGGTGAAGTCGGTCAGCAGCTGCTTTTCCTTCTGGGTGCGCAGCGTGGCGATGATCTCATCGCGCACCGACGCCAGCGCACGAGCCGGGACATTGTTGAGCGCGGTGACGCGCAGCACGATCCAGCCGAGCGAACCACGGACCGGGCCGACCAGTTCGCCCTGCTTGGCGGCAAAGGCGGCGTCGGCGACCGGCTTGGACGCGGTGGCGGCCAGCGCCTCGCGGCTCTGGTCGGTCAGGGTCGACACGGCAAGGCCCGCGCCCTGCGCCGCAGCGGCCAGCGTCTTGCCGGCCTTCACCTGATCGGCGATCGCCTTGGCGCCCGCCTGGGTCGGCAGCACCAGTTGCTCGACGCTGCGATTTTCCTTGGCAGCATAGGCCGCCTTGTTCTGGTTGTAGGCGGCGGTGATTTCCGCCTCGGTCGGCTGGGCCGCCTGGGCGAAACGCTCGCTGTCGATCACGGCATAGCGGATGCGGCGCTGTTCCGGGATGGTGTAGCGCGCGGCATTCTTCTTGTAGAAATCGGCGACCTGCGCGTCGGTCGGCTCCTTGGCGTCCAGGAAAGCGGCGGCCGGGATCGCGGCGATCGTGCCCTGGCGTTCTTCCAGCAGCAGCGACGCATAGGGCAGCGCCACGCTGTCGGGCAGCTTCACGCCCAGGCCGACCGGGGCCAGCAGCTGGCGCTGCAGGATTTCACGGCTGATATCGTCGCGCAGCGACTGTTCGCTGATCCGCTCACGCTGCAGCAGGGCGCGGAAATTATCCTGGCTGAAATTGCCGGCGGCGTCCTGGAAGGCGGGGATCTGCGCGATCTGCGCATCGACCAGCCGCTTGCTGATATGGACGCCCTGATCGCTGGCGAACTGCTTGAGCGTCAGCGCGGCGACCAGCTGGTCGAACACCTGCTTGCCGCCACCCTGGGCAAAGAAATCGCCGATCTGCATGCCCGTATTTTCGCGGCGCGCATTTTCGAACACGCGCTGGATGCGGTCCTGCAACTCGCTCATGCGCAGCTTGGAACCGCCGGCCTTGGCGACGGTGTCGCCGCCGCCCAGCCCGGTCCCGAACTTGCCGCTGGAAATGTCGCCCAGGATGAACGCCGCCGCGATCAACCCCAGAAAGAGGATCGCGAAAAAGGCGCCGAATTTGGAACGGATGAAACTGCGGAAGACAGAGAGCATGAGAATGTCCGGTTTTTATGCGGCGATATGGCGGCCCGCTTTAGGGGCGGATCGACCCGGCGGCAAGTGCGGCCGTGGCGGACGGTCTGGACAAATGCTGCATCGCCGTCCATCGGCTTGATTGCCTGAAAGCGGAACCAGGAGACGCGGTGCATGCCGTGGGGACCCGCTGCGGGCACGTGCAGCAATAATCACAAGGGGACTTGGACCGATGAGCAGGCGCAAGCTGGTGGTCGGCAACTGGAAGATGAACGGGATGCGCGCGCATCTCGACGAGGTGGAGGCGATCGGCAAGCTCGCCGCGCAGCATCCGGCGGTGGAAGTCGGGCTTTGCCTGCCGGCCACTTTGATCATGGCCGGATCGCAGCTGAAGGGCGCAGCCTTCATCGGCGCCCAGAACTGCCATATGGAATTGAGCGGCGCCTATACCGGCTCGCTGTCGGCGGAGATGCTGATCGAGGCGGGGGCGACCTGGGTCATCACCGGCCATAGCGAACGGCGCGAGACGCGAGGCGAGACCAACGCCGATGTCGCCGCCAAGTCGGTCGCCGCCCATGCCGCGGGCATGAAGGTGATCCTGTGCGTCGGCGAAACGCTGGCCGTGCGCGATGCGGGCGATGCCGACGAAGTGGTCACCGCCCAGTTGCTCGCCTCTCTGCCCGAAGGCGCAAGCGCCGACTGGCTGGCCGTGGCCTATGAACCCATCTGGGCGATCGGCACCGGCCGCATCCCGACGCTGGAGGCGATCCAGTCGATGCACGCCACCCTGCGCGCCGCGCTCGCCAGCCGGATCGGCCAGGAACAGGCCGATGCCATGCGCATCCTCTATGGCGGATCGATGAACGGCGACAATGCCGCCGAGATCATCGCCCTGCCGGACGTCGACGGCGGTCTGGTCGGCGGCGCCAGCCTGTCGGCCGCCAAGTTCGAACCGGTGATCGCCGCCGCGGATTGATGCCGAACGCCCTCTCTTCGTGCGGAAGAGGGGGCATTCTGGCTTGGTGCGAGTCGAGCGCGTTGCTGGCTGTGCGTTGAAGGGGCGGGCTATCTTCACTCCGTTCGCCCTGAGCGAAATCGAAGGGCGCTGCTGAGCGAAGGCGAAGCTATTGCCTCGCTCCGCTCGGCCGAGGGCTTCGACTTCGCTCAGCTTGAACGGTTCTTTCACTGTCCAGACTTGATTATAGGAGGCATGGAAGGCCAGTCGCAACCGCCTCCGCACGCGCCCTCATCCATGCCTTCGTTCATATCGACAGGCTCGCCGGTTGCCCCGGCGGTCCATCATCGCTATGTGCGCGCCAACGCATTCCTTCATTGGACAGAAAAGAACCCGCATGTTCACCTTCCTTCTCGTCGTGCAGGCGATCGTCGCTGCCCTGCTGGTCACCGTCATTCTGATGCAGAAGTCGGAAGGTGGCGGTCTGGGCGTCGGTGGCAGCCCGGCCGGGCTGATGTCGGCGCGCGGCGCGGCGGATTTCCTGACGCGTTCGACCACGATCCTGGCGACCATCTTCGTCCTGCTGTCGATCACCCTGGCGGTCATCGCCTCGGTCCGTCATGCCGGCGGCGACATCGACACCTCGCTGGTCAAGTCGGCCCCCGCCACGCAGGCCCCGGCGCCCGCGACCGGCAACGCCGACCCGCTGGCCGGTGCGGCCAGTGCCGCCGGCAATGGTTCGGCAGCGAACGGCGCAGTTCCGCTCGCTAACTGACCTTTTCGTCGTTCATCGCCATATTTTTTGCGAGCGTGCGGATTCGCGCGCTTGCTCAACTCGTTTGTATAAGGCTAAGCCTCTTCTCCCATGACGCGGTATATTTTCATCACCGGCGGCGTGGTCTCCTCGCTTGGTAAGGGCCTCATGGCCGCATCCTTGGCAGCGCTGTTGCAGGCGCGGGGCTATCGCGTGCGAATCCGGAAATTCGACCCCTATCTCAACGTCGATCCGGGCACGATGTCGCCCTATCAGCATGGCGAAGTCTATGTGACCGACGACGGGGCGGAAACCGACCTCGATCTTGGCCATTATGAACGCTTTACCGGCGTGTCGGCGCGCCAGTCGGACAATGTCACCCAGGGCCGGGTCTATCAGACCATCATCCAGCGCGAGCGGCGCGGCGACTATCTGGGCGCGACCGTCCAGGTCATCCCGCACGTCACCGACGAGATCAAGGCGTTCGCCACGGCGGAGACCGACGATCTGGACTTCGTGCTGTGCGAAATCGGCGGCACCGTCGGCGACATCGAATCGCTGCCCTTCATGGAAGCGATTCGCCAGCTCCATAATGATCTGGATCGCGGCCAGTCGATCTTCGTCCATGTGACCCTGGTGCCCTATCTCGCGGCGGCGGGCGAACTGAAGACCAAGCCGACCCAGCACAGCGTGCGTGAACTGACCTCGCTCGGCATCCAGCCCGACATCCTGCTGTGCCGCGCCGAGCATCCGCTGCCCGAAAGCGAGCGCAAGAAGATCGCGCTCTTCTGCAATGTCCGTCCCGAGGCGGTCATTCCGGCGCTCGACGCCAAGAGCATCTATGCCGTGCCCGAGCAATATCATGCCGAGGGTCTCGACAATGAAGTGCTGCGCGCCTTCGGCATCACCGATGCGCCCGCGCCGTCGATGGACCGCTGGACCGATATCATGGATCGCCAGCTCAACCCCGAAGGCGAAGTGACGATCGGCGTGGTCGGCAAATATGTCGGCCTGCTCGACGCCTACAAGTCGCTGCATGAAGCGCTGCACCATGGTGGCCTTGCCAACCGGGTGAAGGTCAACATCAAGTGGATCGACGCCGAACTGTTCGAGAAGGGCGACGACCTCGCCGCCAGCCTCGAACCGATGCACGGCATCCTCGTCCCCGGCGGCTTCGGCGTGCGCGGGTCGGAAGGCAAGATCGCATCGGTCAAGTTCGCGCGCGAACGCGACGTGCCCTTCTTTGGTATCTGTCTTGGCATGCAGATGGCCTGCATCGAAGGCGCGCGGAACACGGCGGGGATCGAGAATGCCTCGACCACCGAGTTCGGCGAAACCAGCGAGCCGGTCGTCGGCCTCATCACCGAATGGATGAGCAAGGAAGGCCTGCAGAAGCGCACCGCCGAGACCGATCTGGGCGGCACCATGCGTCTGGGCGCCTATCCGGCCAAGCTGGCGGGCAACAGCGTCGTCGCCGGCATCTATGGCAGCAACGACATCAGCGAGCGTCACCGCCACCGCTATGAGGTCAATGCCGGCTATCGCGAACCGCTGGAAAAGGGTGGCCTGATCTTCTCGGGCATGTCGCCGGACGGCACGCTGCCCGAAATCGTCGAGCGGCCCGACCATCCCTGGTTCGTTGGCGTGCAGTTCCACCCGGAACTCAAGTCCAAGCCGTTCGACCCGCACCCGCTTTTCGCCAGCTTCATCGAAGCGGCGGTCAAGCAGAGCCGGTTGGTGTAAAAGAACGGGGCCGGAAGGCCCCGTTTTTCGTTTCAGCCCTTCGGCGCGTCGAACAGGTGCCGATACTGGCGCGGCTGGCAGCGCAGATATTGTGGCGCCGCCTTCACGCTCGCGCCCAAATGCGCGGCGGCATGCCAGGGCCAGCGCGGATCATAGAGGATGGTGCGGGCGATCGCGATCAGGTCGGCGTCGCCGGTGCCGATGATCGCCTCGGCCTGCTCGAAATCGGTGATCAGGCCAACGGCGATCACCGGCATGTCGACCGCCTGCTTGACCGCGCGGGCCAGCGGCACCTGATAGCTCGGCCCCACCGGAATATCCTGACGCGGGTCGAGCCCGCCGCTCGACACATGGATGGCGCTGCAGCCGTGCGCTTCCAGCGCCTTGGCGAAAGCGATCGTCTGATCGATGTCCCAGCCGCCCTCGACCCAGTCGGTGCCCGACACCCGCATCGTCACCGGCTTGTGCGCGGGCAGGGCCGCGCGCACCGCGTCGAAAATCTCCAGCGGCAGGCGCATCCGGTTTTCCAGGCTGCCGCCATAATCATCGTCGCGCTGGTTGGAGAGCGGGGAGAGGAACTGGTGCAGCAGATAGCCATGGGCGCCGTGCAACTGGACCGCGTCGATGCCGATCGCGTCAGCCCGCTTCGCCGCCGCGACAAAGGCATCGCGCAGCCGCTCGATCCCGGCCTGGTCCAGCGCCATCGGCGCATGGGTGCCCGGCGTGAAGGGCAGGGCGGAGGGGGCGACCGTCTGCCAGCCATTGACCGCGTCGGGCGCGATCTGCGCGCCGCCTTTCCATGGCACTTCGGTAGATGCCTTGCGCCCGGCATGGCCAAGCTGGATCGCGATGGGCATGTCGCTATGGCGCCGCACGCCGTCCAGCACACGCTGCATCGCCGCCTGCGTGGCATCATCCCACAGGCCGACATCGGCATGGCTGATCCGCCCCTCGGGCAGCACCGCGGTCGCCTCGATCGTCAGCAGCGCCGCGCCCGACAGGGCAAGCTGGCCGAGATGGATGAGGTGCCAGTCGTTCATCGCGCCGTCGACGGCGGAATATTGGCACATCGGCGCGATCACGATGCGGTTGTCGAGGGTAAGGCCGCCGACATCGAAGGGCTGGAACAGCTTGGGAGCGCTCATGCAGGTCTCCAGAAGGGGAGAGGGGAGAGAAGGCCCGCAAGATAGGAAGCCGGCCGGGCGGCCGAAAGGGGCTGGATTGCTGGCATGGATTCGTCATCAATACGTCATCGCCTTGCCTTGTCGCCGCAACATCGCTCGGGCATCGTATCTGCGGCCACCACAAGGAGGACGGGTTCATGGCGATGGCACTACGTGTCGTGACAGGGCTGCTGGTCCTCGGGCTTGGCGGCGCGGCGATCGCCCAGGCGCCGGCGGATGCGCCGTCGCCGCCGCCATCCCCAGTCAGCCTGCGGATCAAGGCGCCGGAAGCGCATCAGGGGGCTGCGTCGGACGGCACCCATGTCTATGGGATCGACAATGACCGGATCGGCAAATATCGCATCGCCGACGGCCAGCGCGTCGCCCAGTGGCAGGGGGAGCGCCGCCTCTATCCGCACATGAACAGTTGCACCGTTGTCGGCGCCGAACTGGTCTGTGCCGCGTCCAACTATCCGGCCGTGCCGCAGACCAGCGCGGTCGAGATTTTCGACACGAAGACGCTGAAGCATGTCCGCAGCGTCAGCCTGGGCTTTGGCCCCGGATCGCTGACCGTCATGGATCGCCATGACGGCAAATGGTGGGCGGTCTTCGCCAATTATGAGGGCAAGGGCGGCGAGCCGGGGCGCGACTATCGCTATACGCTGCTGGTGCGGATGGACGACGCCTTCCGGGCGGAGGCAAGCTGGGCGTTCCCGGCCGATGTGCTGAGCCGCTTTGCGCCGAAAAGCTGCTCGGGCCTCAGCTGGGGCGCCGACGGGCTGATCTATGCCACCGGTCATGACCGGCCCGAAGTCTATGCGCTGAAACTGCCCGAGGCGGGATCGGTGCTGGAGCATGTCGGCACGATCGGCATTGCCACCCCCGGCCAGGCGATCGACTGGGATCCCAAGGCGCCCCGGCGCCTCTGGTCGATCGGCCGGGGTGCTGGCGAGATGGTGGCGAGCGAGATGCCGCCGGTTCGATAGAACGGATCAGCGCACCTTCAGCCCCAGTTCGGCGAGCAGTTCGCCGGCCTGGTCGCGTGAGATGGTCGCGCCGCGAAAGCGGCTGGCATCGCCGAGATGGACGCCGCCTATATCCGCGCCGCGCAGGTCGGCGCCCTCGAACCGGGCGCCGTCCAGCATCGCCTCGCGCAGGCTGCAGCCTTCGAAACTGGCCATGCGGAAATCGCATTTGCGCAGGTCCGCCTGCGAAAAATCGATGCGGCTCAGCCGTTGCTTGCGGAAGGACAGGCCAGGCAGGCGCGCGTCGATCAGCAGGCATTCGGCCATGTCGACCTCCAGCGCACGCAGGTCCGACAGGTCGGCGCCGGTCAGCTTGCACTGGGCCAGCCGGGCGCCCTCCAGCCGCGCCCGCCGCAACACGACATTGTTGAAATCGCATCCGGTCAGCACCGCGTCGCTGAGGTCGCAGCCGGTGAAATTCGCGCCGCCGCCCCGGCAACCCTGCCAGCGCGTTCGTTCCAGCATGGCGCCGGCCAGATCGGCGTTGCGCAGGTTGCAGCGCTCGAACTGCCAGCCGGTAAGGTCGAGCTGCGTCAGTTCCGCTTCCTCCAGGTCGCAGTCGATCAGGGCATGGGGTGTTCCCGCCAGCGCCATGATGTCGGCGCGCGCCAGTTGCTGCCCGTTGCGCGCGGGCAGGGCATCGATGTCGGTCATGCCGCCGTCTATGCCTTGGGCGTCAGCTTGAGCAGGCGGCCCTGCGACTTGCCGCCATCCTCCAGCAGCCACAGCGCGCCGTCCGGCCCCTGTTCGACCTCGCGGATGCGCGCGCCCATATCCCACTGGTCGGCCTTTTCCGCATTCTCGCCGTCCAGCTTTACCCGTACCAGCGACTGGCTCGACAGGCCGCCGATGAACAGCGATCCCTTCCATTGCGGGAACAGGTCGCCCGAATAATAGATCAGGCCGCCCGGCGAGATCACCGGATTCCACCAGACCTTCGGCGCCTCATAGCCGTCGCCGGGCTTGTGATCGGGAATGTCGCGGCCGTCATAATGGCTGCCGTTCGACACGCGCGGATAGCCATAGTTGAGGCCGGGCTTGATCAAATTGACCTCGTCGCCGCCCTTGGGGCCCATTTCCTGTTCCCACAGGCGCCCGTCCTTGTCGAAGGCGATGCCCAGCAGGTTGCGATGGCCATAGGACCAGACCGCCGGGTTGAAGCCCTTGGCGCTGAGCGGATTGCCCGCCGCCGGCGTGCCGTCTAGATTGAGGCGCAGCACCTTGCCCAGGGTCGATTTGGGATCCTGCGCCGGTTCGAACTTCTGTCGCTCGCCATTGGTGAAGAAGAGATATTTGCCGTCCGGCGAGAAGGCGATGCGGCCGGAATAATGGCCATTGCCCTCGACATAATCGCTGGCTCGGAAAATGACCTTCACGTCGGCCAGCCTAGTCGTGCCGTCGCTTGCCTGGTCGAAGATGCCGGTGGCCAGCGCCACGCCCTTGCTGCCGGCGCGGTTCCCCTGGCCGACTTCGGAAAAGCTGAAATAGACCTTCTTGTCCTGCGCGAATGTGGGGGAGGGGACGATGTCCATCAACGCGCCCTGACCCTCGCTGTCGACCTTGGGGATGCCGGCGACCGGGATCTTGGTGCCGTTCTTCGGATCGAACAGGATCATCTCGCCGGCCTTTTCGGTGATCAGCATCCGCCCGTCGGGCAGGAAGGTCATCGCCCAGGGCGATTCGAAATCGGCGATCACCGATGTCTTGAACGGCTTTTCCCCGGCGGTCGCACCGGCATTCTGGCCGGTCGCATTGTTCGCCGAACAGGCCAGCAGGGCGAGGGGGAGAGTGACGGCCATCACGCGCAGCATGGGAAACTCCTGTTATAATATTCGCGGGGGAAAGCCGATTTTCGGCGGGGGTTCCATGCCCGCATCCTCCACCGGATGCGGGCATGGATGCAAGCGTCATCGGCGATCTGCCGATTTCTTAAGCTTCTGCCGCTAGAGGACAGGGCGGCAAGAGGGGGAATATGGTGCTGCACGGCGTATCGGATTTCGATGCTGCGTGCGCGCAGGCAGGCGCCTTGCGCGTCGAGCCGCTATGCCTTGCCGACGCGCTGGATTCGACCGTGCTTGCCCGCGCCTGGGAAAGGCTGGAGGCGCGCGCCGACTGGCCGACCCAGACCCGCCTGTTCGCCGCCACGCTGAACGACCTGATTGCTGCCGGGCCGAGCCGCATCATGACGGTCCGGGCGGGCGCCGATCTGGTCGCGCTGCTGCCGCTGTGCCGCGATGCTGGCGCGCTCGCTCGCTGGCGGATGATCGGCGCGCGCGAAACCTATGAGCCGGGCGACATGCTGTGCAACGGGACGGCGGCCGGCGATGCACTGGCCGGCGCGATCGCGCATTTGCCGCATCCCTTGCTGCTCGATCGCATTTCGGCCGGGTCGCCCTTGATCCCCGCACTGGCGCGAGCGGTGCGGCGGCGCGGCCGGCTGGTCGTGCGACCGGCCATGGCCTGTCCCCATATCGCGCTCGATGAGGGCTGGCGCGACCCGGAAAGCCGCTTCAACGCTGGTCGCCGCTCCGACTTCCGTCGTGCTCGGCGCAAGGCGGAAGGGTGCGGCCCGCTCCAGTATGAGACGCTGGCGCCGGACGTGGACAATTTCGACGCCCTGTTCGACGAGGCCGTCGCGGTCGAGGCGCTGGGCTGGAAGAGCGAGGCGGGCACCGCCATCGCCACTGACCCGCGCCAGGCGGCGATCTTCCGCGCTTTCTTCCGCGCGGTGGCGCAGCGCGGCGACCTGCGCATCTCCTTCCTGCGGATCGATGGCCGGGCCATCGCGATGCAGATGGCGGTGCTGTGGAACGGCCGCTACTGGCTGTTCAAGATCGGCCATGACGCGGCCTTCAACGCCTGTTCGCCGGGCGGGCTGCTGATGCTCCATGCCATTGGCTGGGCGGCGCAGGCGCGGCTGCACAGTTTCGAATTTCTGGGCGTCGCCGAACCCTGGATTCGCAAGCTCTGGACCCAGACGGAGCATGACTGCGTCCAGTTGCGCACCTATCCCTATAATCTGCGCGGCGCGGCGGCCTTTGCGGCGGATGCTATTGTCTGGTCGCGGCAACGGCTGTTGCGGCGGTGAGAGGCGGGGCCGCCTGGCGCCTGTTGCGGGACACGCGTTATGCTCTGCCCGGCGCGCTGGGGCGGGTCATCCCGGCACCCGACGCCCCCCATGCCGTGGCGATCGCCCGGCAACAGGCCCGCGCCGGCGCTGCCACCACGATCGGCTATTTCGAAGGGGCGGGGGGTGATCCCTCGTCGATCATGGCCGCCTATGCGCGGGTGGCACAGCGGGCGCGCGGCCTGGACCTCAGCCTGTCGGTGAAGGCGCCGCCATTGCGTTTCGATCCGGTCAGCCTGCGCGAACTGGCGCAGATTGCGCGCCAGTCCGGCCTGTCGCTGGTGTTCGACGCCCATGGCCCGCAGGATGCGGACGAGACGCTGGCGGCGGTCGAACGGCTGCTGCCCGACTTTCCCGAAACCGGCATCGTCCTGCCCGCCCGCTGGCAGCGCAGTCAGGCCGATGCGGCCTGGCTGCGCGACAGCAGCGCACCGGTCCGCGTCGTGCGCGGGGAGTGGCCCGATCCGGCGGGCGATGCCGTCGATCCCGATGCCGCCTATCTGGCGCTGGTCGAGGCGCTGGCCGGCCGCGCGGCGCCGGTCGCGATCGCCACCCATCGCCCCGCGCTGGCCGACCGGGCGCTGGCCCTGCTGCGCGACGCCGGCACGCCGTGCAGCCTGGAGCAATTGCGGGGGCTGCCGGGCCGTCGTTGCCGGGCGGTGGCGCGGGGGCAGGGGGTGCCGGTGCGCCTCTATGTGCCCTTTGGCCCCGGCTGGATTCCCTATGCGCTGGACCGGGCGCTGGCCCGGCCCTATCTGCTGGCGTGGATGTGGCGCGACTGGACGGGGCGCGCAGACCCCTGAAATAGCGCATTTTACGAAACATGTTGCAGGTCATTGGCAACCTGCCTATATGGATATTGCTTCCTTACATCGTCACACATGTCAGGGTCGCAGGCACCAAGCCTGCGGCGGCAACAAGCAGCTATATATTTTTTGGCCTATCTGATTTCTGGAGTATCCATGGCGGACATCGCCGAACTGACCGCATTGATCGAGCCCGAGGTGAAGGCCCTGGGGTTCGACCTCGTGCGCATCAAGCTGTTCGGATCGGGCGACGAATATACGCTGCAGATCATGGCCGAAGACCCGAAGACCAAGCAGTTGGTCATCGAGGATTGCGCTGCGATCTCGCGCCGCCTGTCCGACGTGATGGATGAAGTCGACCCGATCGAGGAAGCCTATCGTCTGGAAGTCAGCTCGCCCGGTATCGACCGGCCGCTGACCCGCCTGCACGATTTTCTCGAATGGGCGGGCCATGAGGCAAAGATCGCCGCGACCGAAGTGGTCGAGGGGCGCAAGAGCTTCCGTGGCATCCTCAAGGGCGTCGAGGGTGAGGATATCCTGTTCCAGGATGCCAAGGCCGGCGATGTCACCATCCCGTTCGCGCTGGTCGGCGATGCCAAGCTGATGCTGACCGATGCACTGATTTCTGCTACCATGCCGCTCTCCTCCGATGGGGCGGACGAGTTCGAAACCGAGGAATAAGGGTTTTATCGTCATGGCCAACGCCATTTCCGCCAATAAGGCCGAGCTGATCGCGATTGCAAACAGCGTCGCCAGCGAGAAGATGATCGACAAAGCGATCGTCATCGAGGCGATGGAAGATGCGATCCAGCGCGCCGCCCGTGCCCGTTACGGCGCCGAGAATGACATCCGTGCCAAGCTGGACCCGGACAGTGGCGACCTGCGCCTGTGGCGCGTCGTCGAAGTCGTCGAGGTGGTCGAGGATTATTTCAAGCAGGTCGACCTCAAGCAGGCCGCCAAGCTGAAGAAGGACGCCGTGGTCGGCGACTTCATCGTCGATCCGCTGCCCGCGATCGACCTGGGCCGCATCGATGCCCAGTCGGCCAAGCAGGTGATCTTCCAGAAGGTCCGCGACGCCGAGCGCGAGCGCCAGTTCGACGAGTTCAAGGACCGCGTGGGTGAAATCATCACCGGCGTCGTCAAGTCGGTCGAATTCGGCCATGTCGTCGTCAATCTGGGCCGCGCCGAAGGCGTGATCCGCCGCGACCAGCAGATCCCGCGCGAAGTGGTTCGCGTCGGCGACCGCATCCGTTCGGTCGTGCTGAACGTGCGCCGCGAAAATCGCGGTCCGCAGATTTTCCTCAGCCGCGCGCACCCCGAATTCATGAAGAAGCTGTTCGCGCAGGAAGTGCCCGAAATCTATGATGGCGTCATCACCATCATGGCCGCCGCCCGCGATCCGGGCTCGCGCGCCAAGATCGGCGTCATCAGCCGTGACAGCAGCATCGATCCGGTCGGCGCCTGCGTCGGCATGAAGGGTAGCCGCGTCCAGGCCGTCGTGCAGGAAATGCAGGGCGAAAAGATCGACATCATCCCCTGGTCGGAAGATACCGCCACCTTCGTCGTCAACGCGCTGCAGCCGGCCCAGGTCGCCCGCGTCGTCATCGACGAGGAAGAAGAGCGCATCGAAGTCGTCGTTCCCGACGATCAGCTGTCGCTCGCCATCGGCCGCCGCGGCCAGAATGTCCGCCTCGCCAGCCAGCTGACCGGCAAGGCGATCGACATCATGACCGAGGCCGACGCCAGCGAGAAGCGTCAGAAGGAATTCGTCAGCCGTTCGGAAATGTTCCAGAACGAGCTGGACGTGGACGAGACGCTGTCGCAGTTGCTGGTCGCCGAAGGTTTTGGCGAGCTGGAAGAAGTCGCCTATGTCAGCGTCGAGGAACTGGCCGGGATCGAAGGTTTCGACGAGGATCTGGCTGCCGAGCTGCAGAGCCGCGCGCAGGAAGCGCTCGACCGTCGCGAACAGGCTGCCCGTGAAGAGCGTCAGGCACTGGGCGTCGAGGACGCGCTGGCCGACATGCCGCACCTCACCGAAGCGATGCTGGTCACGCTCGGCAAGGCTGGCGTCAAGACGCTCGACGATCTCGCCGATCTGGCCACCGACGAACTGGTGCAGAAGAAGCGCGTCGATCAGCGTCGTCGCAAGTCGGACAGCGGCAATGAAGACAAGGGCGGCATCCTGGCTGCCTATGGTCTGACCGATGAGCAGGGCAATGAGATCATCATGGCCGCCCGCGCCCACTGGTTCGAAGGCGAGGAAGCGTAAGCCAACATGCCTTTCGTCGACATCCGCCTGGCCGGTAGCGCGACTCGCGAGCAGAAAGCCGCGATCGTTGCTGATGTCACCCAGTCGCTCGTGGAGCGGCTGGGAAAGCCGGCGGCTGCCGTCCAGATCGTGATCTCGGAAGTCTCGACCGAAAATTATGCGGCCGGCGGTCAGTTGATCGCCGACCGCGCAATTTCTCCAAATAGGGAGGACGCCAATGCTGCGGACACTCCCCGATGAGAGAATAAGCCTACTCGACAGCGTTGGTCTTGCCCTTTTGTCCGTTTTGGCGGAGGGGCGCGCATGACCGAACGCAAATGCATATTGAGCGGCGACCGCGCCGATCCCAAAACGCTGATCCGCCTGGCCATCGGCCCTGAAGGGCAGGTGATGCCCGACGTCCGCGCCAAGGCGCCGGGCCGGGGCGCCTGGATCGGCGTGTCGCGGGCCGAACTGGAAACGGCGCTGGCCAAGGGCAAGCTCAAGGGCGCACTCGCCCGCGCCTTCAAGGAAGGCGCTCTTGAAATTCCCGACAATCTTCCCGATCTGGTAGAGGCCGGGCTGCGGCAGGATCTGCTCAGCCGCCTGGGGCTGGAGGCTCGCGCCTCCATGCTGCTGACCGGATCGGAAAAGATCGACGTCGCATGCCGCAAGGGCATGGTGAAAATGCTGCTCCATGCCGCCGATGCGGGCACGGACGGCAATCGAAAACTGGACCAGGCCTTGCGCGTGGGACAGGAAGCGGAAGGCACGGATCTTGCGGGCATCGTCTTGCCTGTGGACCGGCACGCCCTATCTATGGCAATGGGGCGCGACAATGTCGTCCATATCGCGGTGACCGACTCGCGGGCGACAGTGCGCCTGCGTGCGGCTCTGGGCCGCTTGGAAAGCTATCTGGGATGCGCTACCGGGGCGCCGGTGCATGGGGAGCAGGACTCCGCCGATGCGCAGGCGCATGAGGCTGCATGGAATGATACGTCGGCGGCTGCGCCGGCTGATGATGATGTGAAGGGTTAAACATAGTCGATGAGTGACAGCAACGAAGACAAGCCGGTTCTGGGCCGCAAGCCGCTGGGGATCAAGCGCACGGTCGAGTCCGGTCAGGTGCAGCAGCAGTTCAGCCATGGCCGCAAGAACACGGTCGTGGTTGAGGTGAAGCGGCGCCGCGTCCCCATGGGCAAGCCGGGTGAAAGCACCGGCGCTGCGCCCGCTGCTGCGCCCCAGGCTGATCCGACGCCGGCCGCGCCCGCAGCGCCGGCCGCACCCCGTCCTGCCGCGCCTGCGCCGCAGCAGCGCGCGCCGCAGCCCGCCCCCGTGCGCCAGGCGCCGCCGCAGAGCCTGATGTCGCGTCAGGAACTGCAGGCCAAGCTGCTGCGCGAGGCCGAGGAAGCCCGCATGGCCGCGCTGGAAGATGCGCGCCGCCGTGAGGATGCCGCGCGCCTTGCCGCCAGCGAAGAAGAAAAGCGCCGCGCCGAGGAAAATCGCCAGGCTGCCGAAAATGCCGAGGTCGAGGCCGCCAAGGCTGCCGAAGCCGCCGAGCAGGCCAAGGCTGCCGAAGCCGCCAAGCCGGCTGCGCCGGTCGAGGCCCCGGCCGCGCCGGCTGCTGCAGCCGAGCCTGCCGCTGCTGCCCCGGCTGCGCCCGCCGCACCGGCGACCACCAGCTCGACCATGCCGCCGCCGCGCCGCTTCACCCCGGTCGCGCCGGTCAAGCGCCCCGAACCGGCGAAGCCCGATCGTGCCAAGCGCAACGATGACAATCGCCGCCAGTCCGGCAAGCTGACCGTCACCCGCGCGCTTGCGGACGACGACAGCGCCCGTGCCCGCAGCCTCGCCGCGCTCAAGCGTGCGCGCGAGAAGGAACGTCGTGCCCATTATTCGGGCGGCAGCCAGCCGCGCGAGAAGCAGAGCCGCGACGTCGTGGTGCCCGAAAGCATCACCGTGCAGGAACTGGCCAACCGTATGGCCGAAAAGGGCGCGGACCTGGTCAAGGCGCTGTTCAAGATGGGCACCGCCGTCACGCTCAACCAGCCGATCGATCAGGATACGGCGGAGCTGCTGGTCGAGGAATTCGGCCACCGCATCCAGCGCGTGTCGGATGCCGACGTTGAAATCGGCATGGAAGGCGAGGCTGACGCACCCGAAACGCTCAAGCCGCGTGCCCCGGTCGTGACCATCATGGGCCATGTCGACCATGGCAAGACCTCGCTGCTCGACGCGCTGCGCGGCACCGACGTGGTGGCCGGCGAAAGCGGCGGCATCACCCAGCATATCGGCGCCTATCAGGTGAAGACGAAGAGCGGTGATCTCATCACCTTCCTCGACACGCCGGGCCACGAAGCCTTCTCGGAAATGCGTGCCCGTGGCGCCAACGTCACCGACATCGTCATCCTCGTGGTGGCGGCCGATGACGGCCTGATGCCGCAGACGATCGAAGCCATCAACCACACCAAGGCTGCTGGCGTGCCGATGATCGTCGCGATCAACAAGTGCGACAAGCCCGACGCCAACCCGCAGAAGGTGCGTGAGCGCCTGCTGAGCGAGGAAATCGTGGTCGAGGACATGGGTGGTGACGTCCAGGACGTGGAAGTGTCGGCGCTCAAGAAGACCGGCCTCGACGAACTGATCACCAAGATCCTGCTCCAGGCCGAGGTCATGGAACTGACCGCCAACCCCGATCGCGACGCCGAAGGCAATGTGATCGAGGCACAGCTCGACAAGGGCCGTGGTGCGGTTGCGACCGTGCTGGTCCGCAAGGGCACGCTGAAGATCGGTGACACCTTCGTCATCGGCTCGGAAAGCGGCAAGGTCCGCGCGATGATCAACGACAAGGGCCAGCAGATGAAGACAGCCGGCCCCTCGACCCCGGTCGAGGTTCTGGGTCTGTCGGGCGTGCCGATGGCCGGTGATCAGCTCACCGTCGTAGAGAATGAAGCCCGCGCCCGCGAAGTCGCTGCCTATCGTCAGGAACAGGCGACCAAGAAGCGCACCACGGCTGCCCCGACCAGCTTCGAGCATATGTTCTCGGCGCTGAACACCAAGGTCATCGAATATCCGGTGGTGGTGAAGGGCGACGTGCAGGGTTCGGTCGAAGCGATCGTGTCCTCGCTCAACCGCATCTCGACCGACGAGATCAAGGTCCGCATCCTGCATTCGGGCGTCGGCGCGATCACCGAAAGCGACGTCACGCTGGCCGCGGCCAGCCGCGCGCCGCTGATCGGCTTCAACGTCCGTCCCAATGCCAAGGCCCGTCAGCTCGCCGAGCGCGAGAAGATCAGCCTGCGCTACTATGACGTGATCTACGACCTGCTTGAGGAAGTTCGCGGCGAAATGGCTGGCCAGCTCGCCCCCGAACGGATCGAGACGATCGTCGGCCGCGCCGAGGTGCTGCAGGTCTTCCCGGCCGGCAAGAAGGACAAGGCCGCCGGTCTGCTCGTCCTCGACGGCATCATCCGCAAGGGTCTGGCCGCGCGCCTCACCCGCGACGATGTCATCGTGTCGCGCACCAACATCGCGTCGCTGCGTCGCTTCAAGGACGATGTCTCCGAAGTCCGCGCCGGCATGGAGTGCGGTGCGGTCCTGCAGGACACCAACGACATCAAGCCGGGCGATACGCTCGAACTGTTCGAAGTCGAAGAGCGCGCACGCACGCTGTGAGTTACAGAAGGCCGGTCGAGGAATTTAGCTGTGAGCTAAATTTCTTCACCGGCCTTTGTCGTGCCTATAATTTGCGGATGTGGATATCCGCTTCTCGAAGACGGCGATGAGAGCGCTGCTGCGATCGAACAAGCGAACGCTTATTCGGCAGAAGATTGACGAGTTGGCGAGCGATCCCGCATCGCTTGATGCCAATGTCAAACGCCTGCAGGGGCGTCCTGAATATCGGTTGCGGGTTCAGGACTGGCGCGTGATTTTCCGTCTCGATCAGGATATTCTGTGGATTGATGATATTGCGCCGCGCGGATCGGCTTATGAGGTGAACCCATGACCGTTCAAATTGTCGAGATCGCGGGCCAGAAGATCGCGATGCTGCCGATTGAGGATTATCAACGGCTTGTCGAGATCGCGGAGGATAAGGCTGACACGGTAGCAGCTGCAGAGGCTGAGGCGCGCCGCGATGAGGGCGAGGAATATCTTCCCGCGAAAGTGGTCGATGGAATGATGGCCGGGGAAAGCCCTTTACGCGCATGGCGAAAACATCGGGGCTTAACGCTGAAAGTTTTGGCGGAACGGGTGGGCTCGACACATGCCCATCTCAGTAATGTAGAACGCAATAAGAGAAGCGCGAATGTGGAACTCTGGCGCAAGCTGGCCATGGAGTTGAATGTTTCGCTCGAAGATATGTTTTTTAAGGTCTGACTATGGCTCAACAACAATCCGAAGGCCCCTCTGTCCGCCTGCTGCGCGTCGGCGAACAGGTGCGCCATGTCCTTTCCGACATTCTCCAGCGCGGCGACGTGCATGACGATGTGCTGAGCCAGCATGTGGTCAGCGTCACCGAAGTGCGCATGTCGCCCGACCTGCGCCACGCCACCGTCTTCATCAAGTCGCTGCTCGGCAAGGATGAGGAAGCGGTGCTCAAGGCGCTGCGCACCAACACCGCCTATCTCCAGCGCGAAGTCGCGCACCGCATCCGCCTCAAATATGCGGCGAAGCTCAAATTCCTGTCGGACGAGAGCTTCGACGAGGGCAGCCATATCGACAAGCTGCTCCGCGATCCCAAGGTCGCCCGCGACCTGGAACAGGATGAGAGCGAAGATTGAAGGGCTGGCCCCCGGAGCGCTGTTCCGGGGGAGGACTAGGCCATGGCTGCGATGGAATTTTGAGCGCGTAAACGCGCGATCGCCTCGTCGGGCGTTTTACCTGTAGCAATCCAGGCCGGATGCGCCTGCCAGAACGCAGCTGCCTCCAGGTCATTACCGCTGGGGCCGTGGCTCATGATCCAGCCTATCCGCGAAGCCTGCTCGCAGGAGTGATCGCCCTCGGCCAGTGCAAGCCATGCCCCGCCACTATAGGCACCGCTATACCGGTCCTGCACGAGGACGATGGGATAGAGACAGGCTTCACTGGCTTGCGCGTTCGCCATGTGTTTGCTCCAGAAAAGGTGCGAAGCATCTTGCCACATTTCGTCCGGTCGCGGAATGTTTCCAGCGTCGACGCGACGGTGCCGCAGCGCTAACAGCGTCTTTCCCGGAACCGGAAGATCAAGAGGGGCAGACGCATGAAGATGAGCGGGATAATCAGTATGGCCGCCTTGGCATTGGCTACGCCCGCCATCGCCTGTGAACCCGCCATCCATCCTGCCGTCACCGCCGATCCCGCGCCTGACGCCGCCAACCCGGCGCGGATGGATGCGTTCGTCATTCCCTCGGGCGAGGGGGCGATGAATGCGGTCATGTATGTCGCGGCGGGCAGCGGCGTGCATCCGACCCTGCTGCTGCTCCACGGCTTTCCGGGCAATGAGCAGAATCTGGACCTAGCCCAGGCCGCGCGCCGGGCCGGCTGGAATGTCCTGACCCTCCATTATCGCGGCTCATGGGGCAGCCCCGGCATCTTCTCCTTCACCAACGCGGCGGAGGATGCGTTCAACGCGCTGCTGTTCCTGGAGGAAGCGTCGACCGTCGCCAAATATCGTATCGACACCAGCGCGATCGTGGTCGCCGGCCACAGCATGGGCGGCTTCATGGCGGCCGAGGCGGCCGCCGCCGAACCGCGCGTCGCCGGCCTGTTCCTGATCGATCCCTGGGATCCGGCCCAGACCGTCGCCTCGCTCGCCACGCCACAGGGCGAGGCGGGCTGGAAGGCCGAGGTGGCGGGCGACCTGCCGCCGCTGTCGGGCGCCAGCTATGAAAGCCTGACCGCCGAGATCAAGGGCGATGCGCAGAAGTTCGACCTCGGCCGCAAGCTGGTCGGCTATGGCCGTCGGCCGCTGACCATCATCGGCGCGGAGCGTGGCATCGGCGCGATGGCGCGCAAGGTGGGGGCGGACGCCCAGTCGGCCAATCCCAACAGCCGGCTGATGGTCTGGCCGACCGATCACAGCTTTTCCGACAAGCGGATCGCGCTCGCCGATGCGCTGGTGCGTTTCCTGGCTGGCGTTGCGCCGACGCTGCGCTAAAGCGCGGCCATGGCGAAGCTCTATTTCTATTATAGCTCGATGAATGCGGGCAAATCGACGACCCTGCTGCAATCGAGCTTCAACTATCAGGAACGCGGCATGGCGACGATGCTGTGGACCGCGGCGGTCGACGATCGCTTCGGCCATGGCCGGATCGCCTCGCGCATCGGGCTGGAGGCGCAGGCGCATCTGTTCGAGCCGGGCGTCGACATGCTTGCCGCCATCGCCGCCCAGCATGACGCGACGCCGCTGTCCTGCGTGCTGGTGGACGAGGCCCAGTTCCTGACCCGCGATCAGGTCTGGCAACTCGCGGCGGTCAGCGACAGCCTGAACATCCCCGTCCTCTGCTACGGCCTGCGCACCGATTTCCAGGGGGAATTGTTCGAGGGCAGCGCCCATCTGCTGGGCCTGGCCGACGCGCTGACCGAGATCAAGACGGTTTGCGACTGTGGCCGCAAGGCGACGATGAACCTGCGCGTCGATGCGTCGGGCCGGGCGATCCGCCAGGGCGCCCAGACGGAGATTGGCGGCAATGACCGTTATGTGGCGCTGTGCCGTCGCCATTTTGTCGAGCAGATGCGCGGATGAGCCGGATGGATGATCTGCTGGCGCCGATCGAAGCGCCCGGCCTCTATCTGGAGCAACTGGCCGACCATCATCGCGAAGCCTTGCGCGCGATCTGCCCGGTCGACGATCCGGTGTGGGAGATTTATCCCAACCATCTCGCCGGCGCGGATTTCGATCCGACCTTCGACGCGATCCTGGCGACGCCCAATCGCCACACGTTTCTCATTCTGGCCGATGGCGAGCCGGTCGGCATGTCGGGCTATCTGAATGTCGACGCCGCGCATAATGGCCTGGAACTGGGCGGCACCTATATGACGCCGTCGGTGCGTGGCACCGGACTTAATGGCCGGATCAAGCCGCTGCTGCTGGCCCGCGCCTTTGCCTGCGGCTTCACCCGCGTCCAGTTCTGCATCGACGCCCGCAACATCCGCTCGCAAAAGGCGGTGGAGAAGCTGGGCGCCGTGCGCGAAGGCGTGCTGCGCAAGCAGCGCATCACCTGGACCGGCCATGTCCGCGACACGGTAATCTATTCGATCCTCGCCGACGAATGGGCCGCGCGCGCCGCCTGAGTTTCAGCTTATGCCGGCAATCCAGTCGGGCAGTTCGCCCAGCCGTTCCAACTGGGTATAGCGGGCCGCGCCAATCGGCGGCTGCGCCCGCTCATGCGACCAGGCGCCCTCCTGCGGGATGAACGCGGCCCAGGCCCCGGCCTCCAGCGCCGGCAATATGTCCGACCGCATCGAATCGCCGGCCATCACCGCCTGTTCGGGGGCGATGCCATGGCGGGCGAACAAGGTGCGGAAAGTGTCGACCTTCTTGTCGCTGACGATCTCGATCCCGGAAAACAGGTCGCCCAGGCCCGATGCCGCCAGCTTGCTTTCCTGGTGCAGCAGGTCGCCCTTGGTCACCAGCACCAGCGGGCCGATGTCCGCCAGCCGCTCCAGCGTCTCTTCGACCCCGTCGAACAGCTCGACCGGATGGGCCAGCAGCGCGCGGCCCGCCGCCAATATGTCCTGGATCATCGCGGTCGACAGTTGCTCGCCCGCCAGTTCCACTGCCGCCTCGATCATTGAGAGGGTGAAGCCCTTGGCGCCATAGCCATAGAGCGGCAGGTTGCGGATCTCGCAGGCGATCAGCCGCTCGCGCGTCACATCGACATCGGCAAAGGGCTGCAACATGTCGGTCAGCGCGTCCTGGGTCGCGTTGAAATGACGCATATTGTGCCAGAGCGTATCGTCGGCATCGAGGCAGATGAGCTTGATCGTCATGGCGCCGGGAATAGCGCGGCGCGGGGCAGGGGGAAATGGCTGATCGGCAAGGCGTTTCATCCTTCCTTCCATTGGCCTCCGTTTCTCGACAGGCTCGAAACGAACGGACGTAAGGATGCGATAAGGGCTGACAGGGCAGGGCGGGCGCTATAGAGCGCGCCGCCATGCACGGCTGGATCATCCTCGACAAACCCCATGGCCTCGGCTCGACCCAGGCGGTCAGCGCAGTGAAGCGCGCGCTGCGGACCCAGCGCGAGGTGCTGGGCGGGACGGAGAAATGGAAGGTCGGCCATGGCGGCACGCTCGATCCGCTGGCGACCGGGGTGCTTCCGATCGCGATCGGCGAGGCGACCAAGCTCGCCGGCCGGATGCTCGACAGCGACAAGATCTACGATTTCACCATCGCCTTTGGCGCACAGACCGATACGCTCGACCTGGAGGGCAAGGTCATCGCGGAGAGCGATGTGCGCCCGACGCTGGCGCAGGTGGAAGCCATCCTGCCGCGCTTCACCGGTCCGATCGAACAGGCGCCGCCCGCCTATAGCGCGATCCTGATCGACGGACAGCGCGCCTATGACCTCGCCCGCAAGGGGGAGCAGGTGGAGATGAAGACGCGATCGGTGACGATCCATGAACTATTCCTCCCCGGAACGGGGAGGGGGACCGCGTCGCGCAGCGACGGGGTGGAGGGGCAGGCGTCGCTGGATGCGACTTTGGATGGGCAGGATATGGGGGGCGTGCCCCTCCACCATGCTTCGCATGGTCCCCCTCCCCGTGCCGGGGAGGAATTGGCCTCCGTCACCTTGCGTGCCCATGTCTCCAAGGGCACCTATATCCGCTCCCTCGCCCGCGACATCGCGCTGGCGCTCGGCACGGTCGGCCATGTCACCATGTTGCGGCGGATCAAGGCCGGGCCCTTCACCCTGGAAACCGCGATTTCGCTGGACAAACTGGACGAAGCTGCTAGGGGCGGCGACATCGGCGAGCTTATGCTCCCGTTGACGGCAGGGCTGGACGATATCCCGGCTCTTGCAGTCTCTCCCGATGAAGCATTGGCACTCCGACAGGGGAAGATGCTCATGGGGAAACCGCACACCGGTCTCCTGCTGGCGATGTTGGGCGATACGCCCGTCGCGCTGGTGGAGTCCAGTGGCCCGGAGATCCGGGTGGTGCGCGGCTTCAATCTCTAGATACGAAAGGAAGCCCGATGTCGATCACTGCAGAGCGCAAGGAAGCGCTGATCAAGGAACATGCCCGCGTCGAAGGCGACACCGGTTCGCCGGAAGTCCAGGTTGCGATCCTGTCGGAGCGCATCTCGAACCTGACCGAGCATTTCAAGGGTCACCACAAGGATAACCACAGCCGTCGCGGCCTGCTGATGCTGGTCAACAAGCGTCGTTCGCTGCTGGACTATCTGAAGAAGAAGGATGCGGCTCGCTACACCGACCTCATCACCAAGCTGGGCCTGCGTAAGTAAGCCTGCTAATAAGGGACGGCCCCATTCGGGGCCGTTTCCGATTCTAACGGACGTCCTTTTGGGGATGTCATTCGGGACGGGCGCAATCCGGCGCCCCGTTTCGTTTCAGGGGCCACACGATGCTCCACAACCGCCGCGGACCGGTTTCGTCCGCATATGAGGCCCCGCCCGGCAATAGGGCCAGGTGGGCAAAGGAACATATATGTTCGATGTAAAGAAAGTTTCGATCGAGCTGGCCGGCAAGACGCTGACCCTCGAAACCGGCCGGATCGCGCGTCAGGCCGACGCCGCCGTGCTGGCAACCTATGGCGAAACCGTGGTGCTGTGCGCCGTGACCGCCGCCAAGTCGGTGAAGGACGGCCAGGACTTCTTCCCGCTGACCGTTCACTATCAGGAAAAATATTCGGCCGCGGGCCGCATTCCGGGTGGCTTCTTCAAGCGTGAGCGTGGCGCCACCGAGAAGGAAACCCTGGTTTCGCGCCTGATCGACCGTCCGATCCGTCCGCTCTTCCCCGAAGGCTTCTACAACGAAATCAACGTCATCGCCCAGGTGATGTCGTTCGATGGCGAGAGCGAGCCCGACATCGTCGCGATGATCGCTGCTTCCGCTGCCCTGACCCTGTCGGGCGTGCCCTTCATGGGCCCGATCGGCGCCGCCCGCGTCGGTTACAAGGATGGCGAATATCAGCTGAACCCGTCGCTGGACGAAGTGAAGACCGGCGAACTCGACCTGGTCGTCGCTGCCACCAGCAACGCCGTGATGATGGTCGAATCCGAAGCCAAGGAACTGTCGGAAGACGTCATGCTCGGCGCTGTCCTGTTCGCCCATGAAGCGAGCAAGAAGGTCGTCGACGCGATCATCCAGCTGGCCGAAAAGGCCGCCAAGGATCCGTGGGAAATGGCCAAGGGCGACGATCTCGGCGCGCTGAAGGGCAAGCTCAAGGATCTGATCGGTGGCGACATCGCCGCCGCCTACAAGCTGACCGACAAGTCGGCCCGCTCGAACGCCCTGAACGAAGCCCGCGCCAAGGCGAAGGCGATGTTCACGGAAGACGGCCTCGACGCGCAGACCGTGATGGCCGGCATCAAGCTGACCAAGAAGCTGGAAGCCGAGATCGTCCGTGGCGCCATCCTGAAGGACGGCCAGCGCATCGACGGCCGCACCACCACCCAGATCCGTCCGATCGAGGCGATGGTCGGCTTCCTGCCGCGCACCCATGGTTCGGCCCTGTTCACCCGTGGCGAGACGCAGGCGATCTGCACCACCACGCTGGGCACCAAGGACGCCGAGCAGATGATCGACGGCCTCACCGGCCTGCACTATGAAAACTTCATGCTGCACTACAACTTCCCGCCCTATTCGGTCGGTGAAGTGGGCCGCTTCGGTGCGCCGGGTCGTCGTGAAGTCGGCCATGGCAAGCTCGCCTGGCGCGCGCTGCACCCGGTGCTGCCGACCAAGGACGAATTCCCCTACACCATCCGCGTTCTCTCGGACATCACCGAGTCGAACGGTTCCTCGTCGATGGCCACCGTCTGCGGTGGTTCGCTTTCGATGATGGACGCGGGCGTTCCGCTCAAGCGTCCGGTGTCGGGTATCGCCATGGGCCTGATCCTGGAAGGCAGCGACTTCGCCGTCATCTCGGACATCCTGGGTGATGAAGATCATCTCGGCGACATGGACTTCAAGGTGGCTGGCACGGAAGCCGGCATCACCACCATGCAGATGGACATCAAGGTTGCCGGCATCACGCAGGAAATCTTCGAGACCGCCCTGCGCCAGGCCAAGGAAGGTCGCGCCCACATCCTGGGTGAGATGAACAAGGCCCTGTCCTCGACCCGCACCGAACTGTCGGCGCACGCCCCGCGCATCGAGACGATCCAGATCGACAAGTCGAAGATCCGTGACGTCATCGGCACCGGCGGCAAGGTCATCCGCGAGATCGTCGCCGAAACCGGCGCCAAGGTCGACATCGACGACGAAGGCATCATCAAGATTTCGTCGTCCGACACCGCCCAGATCGAAGCTGCCAAGAAGTGGATTCTGGGCATCGTCGAGGAAGCGGAAGTCGGCAAGATCTACACCGGCAAGGTCGTCAACATCGTCGACTTCGGTGCGTTCGTGAATTTCATGGGTGGCAAGGACGGCCTCGTCCACGTAAGCGAAATGAAGAATGAGCGCGTCGAAAAGCCGACCGACGTCGTGTCGGAAGGCCAGGAAGTGAAGGTCAAGGTCCTCGAGATCGATCCGCGCGGCAAGGTTCGCCTGTCGATGCGCGTCGTCGACCAGGAAACCGGCGAGGAACTGGAAGACACCCGTCCGGCCCGCGAACCGCGTGAACCGCGCGGCGACCGTGGTGATCGCGGCGATCGTGGTCGCGGCCCGCGCCGTGACGGCGGCGACCGTGGCGGTCGTGGTGGCGATCGTGGCCCGCGCCGCGACCGTGGCCCGCGCAGCGAAGGCAAGGGCGACGATGACGGCTCCAACGCCGGCCTGCCCGACTTCCTGACCCAGGACTGATCGGCAGCATCATCGCTGACAGGAAAAGGGGGCGTCCGGCTTGGCCGGGCGCCCCTTTTTCATGACGAATCCCGTCCGGGCTAATTTCGATCAAGGCGCGGGGGGCGACATCTGATACGGTCGCGTCACGGTTCCGGGGGAATGTCCATGCAACGCAGCAATGAGCGGTTTGTCGAGCGCCTGCCGCTCGTGCTTCCAAGACCGGTCTATGGCTATGCGCTGAGCCTGCTGCTCTGCCTGCTCGCCTGGCTTGCGCGTGTCGCAGCGGAAACGCTGCTGCCGGTCGGCTATCCCTTCGTCACCTTCTTCCCGGCGGTCATCCTCTCCTCCTTCCTGTTCGGGGTGCGGCCGGGCATCTTCGCCGCCGTCATCGGCGGGCTGCTGTCCTGGTATTGCTTCATCCCGCCCTTCTATGCGCTGGCCTTCAACCCCGGCGTCGCGATGGCGCTGATCTTCTACACGATGGTCGTGGCCGTCGACATATTGCTCATCCACTTCATGCAGCGCGCCAATTTCAACCTAGCGGTGGAGCGGGAGCGCAGCCGCGCCCTGGCCGAGAATCGCGAATTATTGTTCCGCGAACTCCAGCACCGCGTGTCGAACAATCTTCAGGTGGTGGCCGCCATGCTCTCGCTCCAGCGGCGCCAGATCGACAATGATGTCGCCCGTCGCGCGCTGGACGATGCCGCCGCCCGCCTCGCTTTGATCGGCAAGATCAGCCGCGCCCTCTATGATCCCTCGGGGCAGGGGCAGGAACTGCGCGCCTTCATGGTCATGCTCTGCGCCGATATCGTCGATGCATCCGGCCGCACCGATATCGATTGCACCATCTGCGCGCCCGATGGCCTGTCGCTCGAACCCGATGTCATCGTGCCGCTGGCGCTGATCGTGGCGGAATCGGTCAGCAACGCGATCGAACATGGCCTGCCCGATCGCGCGGGGCGGGTAGCGGTGACGCTGGAACAGCAGACGGGCGGCGCGCTCCAACTGCGCATCGTCGACGACGGGCGCGGCCTGCCGGACGGGACCATGCCCGACGGACCGACCAGCATCGGCCTGCGTATCGCCGTCGCGCTGGCGCAGCAACTGGGCGGCAGTTTCCGGCTGGAACCGGCGCCGGATGGCGGCGCCATGGCCTGCCTCGACCTGCCGCAACAGACGCGCTGACACGGCTTAACGTTCTGCAACATTCTGGCGCTTGGCGACGGCGATCCGCTCGGCTATGACCCGGCGCATGCTGACGAAAACCCTGACGCGCATCGGCGCGGCCACCACTCTGGTCCTGATCGCCTCGCCTGTGCTGACCGGCTGCTCCACATCAAAGAACAAGGCCGACACCCTCTACGTCGCCCGCGACGTGTCGACCCTCTACAACAGCGGCAAGGCCCGCCTCGATCGCGGCCAGTACAAGCTCGCCGCCGCGCTGTTCGATGAGGTCGAGCGCCAGCATCCCTATTCGCCCTGGGCGCGCCGCGCGCAGCTCATGTCGGCGTTCAGCTATTATATGAACCGCGACTATCCGGAATCGATCGCGGCCTCGCAGCGCTTCCTGTCGATCCACACCGGCAACAAGGACGCGCCCTACGCTTATTATCTGATCGCGCTGTGCTATTATGAGCAGATTGCCGACGTCACCCGCGACCAGAAGATCACGCAGCAGGCGATGGATGCGCTGGGCGAACTGATCCGCCGCTATCCCGACACCCGCTATGCTGCCGACGCCCGTCTGAAGGTCGACCTGGTGAATGACCACCTCGCCGGCAAGGAAATGGAGCTGGGCCGCTTCTACCAGCGCCGGGGCCAGTGGCTCGCCGCCACGCTGCGCTTCCGCACCGTGATCGACAAGTTCCAGACCACCACCCACACGCCCGAAGCGCTGGAGCGTCTGGTCGAATCCTATCTCTCGCTCGGCATCCCGGCCGAAGCGCAGAAGGCCGCCGCCGTGCTCGGCCGCAACTATCCCGGCACCAAATGGTATGAGCGCAGCTACAAGCTGATGCAGCAGCATCCGGTCAAGAGCTGAGGCGCACGCTTTATTTGTTCCCCTTTTGTGCGATGGCAGGTAGACAGGCGCCATGCTGATCTCGCTTGCCATCCGCAATGTCGTGCTGATCGAGGCGCTGGACCTGGAGTTCGGCGCCGGCCTGTCCGTCCTCACCGGTGAAACCGGCGCGGGCAAGTCGATCCTGCTCGATTCGCTGGGGCTGGCGCTCGGCGCCCGTGCAGACAGCGGCCTTGTCCGGGCAGGGGAGGCGCAGGCCAGCGTCACCGCCAGCTTCGATCCGCCGCCCGCCGGTCATCGCGCCGCGCTGCTGCTGGCCGACAATGGCATCGAGATCGATCCGGGCGAACCGCTGCTGATCCGCCGCACGGTCAAGGCCGACGGCGGCAGCCGCGCCTTCATCAACGACCAGGCCTGTTCCGCCGCGCTGCTGCGCGATCTGGGCGGTGCGCTGGTCGAGATCCACGGCCAGCATGACGATCGCGGCCTGCTCAACGCCCGTGGCCATCGCGCCCTGCTCGACACCTATGGCCGTTGCGAGGCGGAGGCGGTCGCCACCGCTCATGCCGCCTGGCGCAGCGCTGCTGCCGATCTGGCGCAGGCGCGCGAGACGATCGCAACGGCCGCGCGCGATCGCGACTATCTCGACCATGCCGTCGCCGAACTGTCCAAATTCGCGCCCGAGGCCGGCGAGGAAGCGACTTTGGCGGAGGAGCGCGCGACCATGCAGAAGGGCGCGCGCCTGTCCGATGATCTGTCCGCCGTCACCGATTGTCTGACCGGCTCGGATGGCGGTCTTGCCCAGTTGCGGCAGGCCGCCCGCCGGCTCGACCGGATCGCAGGCGAATATGAGCCGCTCTCCGCCGTGCTGGAGGCGCTGGACCGCGCCGTGATCGAAGCGGGCGAGGCGGAGGACAAGCTGGCCGAGGCGGCCGAAGCGCTGAGCTTCGACCCCGCCCGGCTGGACGCGATCGAGACCCGGCTGTTCGACCTCCGGGGTCTCGCCCGCAAGCATCAGGTCGCGCCCGACGATCTCGCCGCGCTGCGTGACGAGATGGCCGCGCGCCTCGCCGCGATCGAGGGTGGGGAGGAGCATATCGCCGCGCTCGAAGCCGATGTCGCGCAAAAGGCCGCAACCTATCGCGCCGCCGCCCAGGCGCTGTCGGCCGAACGCCAGTTGGCCGCCGGCCGGCTCGATGCGGCGGTCGCGGGCGAACTGGCGCCGCTGAAGCTTGACGCCGCCCGCTTCCGCACCGTCGTAGCCCCGCTCGACGAAGGGCAATGGAGCGGCGCTGGCATGGACCGGGTCGAGTTCGAGATTTCGACCAATCCCGGCGCGCCCTTCGCGCCGCTCGCCAAGATCGCCTCGGGCGGGGAACTGTCCCGCTTCATCCTCGCGCTCAAGGTCGCGCTGGCGGAGCAGGGCGGGGCCGACACGTTGATCTTCGACGAGATCGACCGGGGCGTCGGCGGCGCGGTGGCCGATGCGATTGGCGAGCGCTTGTCGCGCCTGGCGCAGAGCAACCAGATCCTCGTCGTCACCCACAGCCCGCAGGTCGCGGCGCGCGGCGCCGGCCATATGCTGATCGCGAAATCCAGCGACGGCACGGTGACACGCACCGGCGTCCATGCGCTGAGCGATGGCGAACGGCGCGAGGAAATCGCCCGCATGCTCTCCGGCGCGGAAATCACCGCCGAAGCGCGCGCACAGGCGGAACGGCTGCTGGAAGCTTGAGGCTTGCCAATTCGCGCGTTTCACATACCGTTCGGGCTGAGCGAAGTCGAAGCCTTCACCTGAGCGAAGCGAAGGCGCCTCGCTCCGCTCGGCGCGTCCTTCGACTTCGCTCAGGACGAACGGAGGGGATAGGATAGCCGCATGACCCATAATCGCAGAGACATGCTCGGCCTCACCGCCGCCACGCTGGCTGCAACTGCCATCCCCGCCACCGCGCAGGAGGCAAGGCCGCGCTACGGCCTGATCGGCCAGATGCTCAGCACGCCGGGCAAGCGCGACGAACTGGTCGGCTATCTCAAGGATGCGATCGGGGCGATGCCCGGCTGTCTCTCCTATGTCGTTGCGCTCGACACAGCCAATCCCGACGCGCTCTGGATCACCGAAGTCTGGGACAGCCGCGAGAGCCACGCCGCTTCGCTCAAGCTCCCCGCCGTCCGCGCCGCCATCGCCAAGGCGCGCCCGATCATCGCCGGCTTCCCCCAGCATTTTGAAACCGTGCCGGTGGCGGGAATCTGAAGTGGGCGTTAAGGCATCCCCATGACCGATCCCGCCAGCCTTACCGAAGCCGAAGCCGCCAACCGCCTGATGCGCCTTGCCAGGGAGGTGGCGAAGCATAACCGCCTCTATCATGACCAGGACGCGCCGGAGATCAGCGACGCGGACTATGACGCGCTGATCCGCGAGAATAACGCGCTCGAAGCGGCCTTCCCGCATTTGATCCGCGCCGACTCGCCCAACGCGCAGGTCGGCGCTGCCGCCACCTCGGCGCTGAAGAAAGTGCCGCACGCGGTCCGCATGATGAGCCTCGACAATGGCTTTGCCGACGAGGATATCGTCGAGTTCGCCGCCCGCGTCCGCCGCTTCCTGGCGCTGGCTGAAGACGCGCCGGTGGCGATGACCGCCGAACCGAAGATCGATGGCCTGTCCTGTTCGCTGCGGTACGAACAGGGCGAGCTGGTGCTGGCCGCGACCCGTGGCGACGGCACCACCGGTGAGGATGTGACCGCCAATGTCCGCACCATCGCCGACATCCCCCAGCGCCTGACCGGCGAAGCCATCCCCGACCTGTTCGAGGTGCGGGGCGAGGTCTATATGGCCAAGGCGGATTTCGTCGCCCTCAACCAGCGGCTGCTGGACGAGGCGGAGGATGCCGACAAGGCGCGCCAGTTCGCCAATCCGCGCAACGCGGCCGCCGGATCGCTGCGCCAGAAGGACGCCAGCGTCACTGCCAGCCGTCCCTTACGTTTCCTCGCCCATGGCTGGGGCGCCCATAGCGCGCTGCCCGCCGACACCCAGTTGGGCGTGATGCAGGCGATTGCGAGTTGGGGTCTGCCCGTGTCCGACATGCTGGTCTGCGTCGATAGCATCGACGCGATCCTGGCCCATTATCGCGCGATCGAACGCGCCCGCGCCGACCTGCCCTTCGATATCGACGGCGTGGTCTACAAGGTCGACCGGCTCGACTGGCAGCAGCGGCTCGGCTTCGTGGCCAAGGCGCCGCGCTGGGCGATCGCCCATAAATTCCCGGCCGAACGCGCCCAGACCACGTTGGAGGCGATCGACATCCAGGTCGGTCGCACCGGCAAGCTGACCCCGGTCGGCCGCCTGACCCCGGTGACGGTCGGCGGCGTCGTCGTCTCCAACGTCACGCTGCACAATGCCGACGAGATCGAGCGGCTGGGCGTGCGGCCGGGCGACCGCATCGTCGTCCAGCGCGCCGGCGACGTCATCCCGCAGGTGGTCGACAATCTGACCCGTGACGAAGTGCGCGACCCCTTTCCCTTCCCCACCCATTGCCCGGTCTGCGGATCGGAAGCGGTGCGCGAGGAGGAGGAAGTCGATTATCGCTGCACCGGCGGCCTGATCTGCGCCGCCCAGCGGTTCGAGCGGCTGCGCCATTTCGTCAGCCGCGCCGCGCTCGATATCGAGGGGCTGGGCGAAAAGACGATCGAGGAATTTCTCGATCTTGGCTGGATCAAGGAGCCGGCCGACATTTTCCGCCTGCGCACCCATGCCGGCGAACTGCTGGGGCGGGAGGGCTGGAAGGAAAAGTCGGTCGACAATCTGCTCGCCGCGATCGAGGCGAAGCGCGCGCCAGACGCCGCCAAGCTGCTGTTTGGCCTCGGCATTCGCCATGTCGGCGCCGTCACCGCGCGCGATCTGCTCAAACGCTACACCACGCTTCCCGCGCTGCGCACCCTGGCGGACGAGATCATTGCCCTGCGCGATCAGGAGCATGAGACCCAGGCGAAGAAGGACAAGGCGATCGCCGAGCATATCGGGGTCGAGAATGTCGGCGCCGCCGTGGGCCATGCGCTGGCCGATTTCTTTCACGAACCCCATAATATCGAGGCATGGGACGATCTGCTGAGCGAAGTGTCTCCGCCCGATTATGTCGTCGAGACCACCGCCAGCGCCGTCACCGGCAAGATCATCGTCTTCACCGGCAAGCTGGAGACGATGAGCCGCGACGAGGCCAAGGCACAGGCAGAGCGGCTGGGCGCCAAGGCGGCGGGATCGGTTAGCGCCAAGACCGATCTGGTCGTCGCTGGCCCCGGCGCGGGATCGAAGCTCAAACAGGCGACGGCGCTCGGCATCGAGGTGATTAGCGAACAGGACTGGGCTGACATCGTCAGGGCGGCAGGCTAGAGCATTTTCGAAGCAGATGGTATCATCTGCTGGCTCGGAAAATGCGGAAAATAAAAGGAAAGTAGAGCATAATCCATTCAGAATGAATGGATTATGCTCTATAGGGCGATCATCATGTCAAACAGCAACAACAGTGGCACCGTCCTGGTCGACGGCGCGCATTATGATTGGGAAGTGCGGCGCGAACCGCAATGGAGCGATGCGGATGGCTGGCGCGGCATGACCGTCGCCCTGCAGCAGCAGGGGACGCAGCGCGGCGCCGTGCTGGAATTTCCGCCGCCCAAGCGCCTGCTCAAAGGACTGGCGCGCGGCCGGCTCCAGATCAACGATGCCATCGTCGCGCGCGGCGTGCGCGCGGCGCTGGCGGCCGGCTGGGAACCGGAATCGCGCGGCAAGCCGATGCAGTTCATGGTCGACGCCGACGGCAATTGATGCCGGCGCCCCGGCGCGGGCGCTATCGTTCACACAAATTTACCCAATCTTATCGCGTGGGGGCGTAGGGCAGGGGGATGATGGGGCAGGGCAGGACGCGATTGCAGGAACTGGACGCGTTGCGTGGCATCGCGGCCTTTTCCGTGCTGCTCTTTCACTATTTCAACATCTATCCCAAGCTCTTCCCGCAAGGGCATCGCCTGCCGCCTTTGTTCGAACATGGCGGCTATGGCGTGCTGCTCTTCTTTGCGATTTCCGGCTTCGTCATCGCCTTCTCGCTGGAAGGGACGCGCAGTGCCGCCGATTTCTCGGTCAAGCGCTTCGCCCGGCTTTTCCCGGTCTATTGGGCGGCGATGGCGCTCTCGATCGGCATCGTTCTGCTGCTCGGCGCCGGTCAGTTGCTGCCGCCCGCCTGGGTGATCCCGGTCAACATGACGATGCTGCAGGGTTATTTCTATTTGCCCGCGGTCGATGGCGTCTACTGGACGCTGGGCGTGGAACTCGCCTTCTATTGCTGCATGCTGGCGATCTGGATGGGGCGCGGCTTTGCCCGGCTCGAATGGCTGCTGCTCGGCTGGCTGGCGATCAAGGCCGCGATTGCCGGCTGGCACGCGATGCCCAGCCGCCTCGTCATGCTGCTGGTGCTCGACTATATCCCCTTCTTCATCATCGGCATGCTCTTCTACCGCATCTGGTCGGGGCATCGTCGCTGGGGGCAACAGGCGCCCTTCTTCGTGGCGGCGCTGGCGACGATCGCCTGGGCCGACCCGCGCGAATATCTGGTCGCGGCGCTGCTGGTGATGGCGATCTTCGCCGCGATGCTGCGCGGCTGGCTGCCCTTCCTGCGCCATCGGCTGCTGCTCTGGCTGGGCGCGATCAGCTACGCGCTCTACCTCATCCACCATAATGCCGGGCTGGCGATCATGAATCTGGTCGACCGCGCCGGCCTGTCGACCTGGATCGGCTTCCTGCTCGCGACGGCTGCCTCGCTGCTGCTGGCGAGCGCGCTCACCTATGGCGTGGAGCGTCCCGCCGCCCGTCGCATCAACCGCTGGTGGCGCGACCGCACCGCGTCGCAGGGCCAGCGCGCCACCCAGGCCGGTTAGGCGGCCTCGACCTCCCGCGCGTCATGCGCCCGGCGCGCGTCCATGATCGCGCCGACATGGCCCTCGGCCCAGCGGGTGATCTGGTCCAATATGCCGATCAGCCCCTGCGCCATCTCCGTCAGCCGATATTCCACCGTCACCGGCACCGTGGCATAGGCGGCGCGGCTCACCAGCCCGTCGCGTTCCAGGCTTTTCAATGTCTGCGACAGCATCTTCTGCGAGATCGCGCCGATCCGCCGACGCAGATCGTTGAACCGCACCGGCCCGTCCTTCAACGTCAGCATCACCAGCACCGCCCATTTGTCGCCGATCCGGTCCAGCACATGGCGGGTCGGGCAATCGGGATCATAGGCGTCGCCGATCCGGGGCAGGGGCGTGGGCGCAGTCATGGCAGGCGGTTTCCTCGGCGTAACCAGGTGATGGCAAAGTGCCTTCTTGCGATCATGATATCCTAATCGCTATCTGGTTTCCATTGGTAACTACCCATGGAGAATGGAACATGAAGATCGCGATCATCGGCGGCAGCGGCCGGGCAGGGCGGGAAATTAGCGCGGAACTGGCCCGTCGCGGGCATCAGGTGACGGCAATCTCGCGCCATCCCGAAAATGCGGTGCAGGACGTCGGCATCACCGCCGTCGCTGGCGACGTCAATGATGCGGCTGTGCTCAGTGCGCTGCTCGCCGGCCATGATGTGGTGGTGAGCGCCGTGATGTTCGCCGACACCGATCCGGCATCGCTGGTCGGCGCGGTGCGGGCGTCGGGCGTGGCCCGCTATCTGGTGGTCGGCGGCGCCGGCAGCCTGGAGGTCGCGCCGGGCGTCAAGCTGATCGACACGCCGGAATTTCCCGAAGCCTATAAGGCCGAAGCCGGCCGGGGCGGCGATTTCCTCACCTATCTGCGCGGCGTGGCGGATCTCGACTGGACCTTCCTCTCGCCCTCCGCCCTGTTCTTCGTCGGCGATCGCAAGGGAACATTCCGTCTCGGCACCGACCAGTTGCTGGTCGATGGCGAGGGCCATAGCAGCATTTCCTATGCCGACTATGCCATCGCGCTCGCCGATGAAATCGAAGCGCCCAAGCACATCCGCCAGCGCTTCACCGTAGGCTATTGATGAAATTCCTCCCCAAGCTTGGCTTGGGGAGGGGGACCGCCACAGGCGGTGGAGGGGCCGGTGCGTGACCTTGCATCATGCCCCTCCGTCCGTGCTTCCCGTTTCTCGACAAGCTCGAAACGAACGGAAGGGGTGTCAGGCCACCCTCTCCAGCTTGTCCTGCGTCTTCGTGGCAAAGTCGCCGGCGTCATGCCGCTCGTGCAGCTGATCCTCCAGCGGCCCGTTGGTCTTGTTGACGATCCGCCCGCGCTTCACCGCCGGGCGCGCATCGATCTGGTTCGCCCAGCGCAGCACATGCGTGTAGCTGCCCGCGTCCAGAAATTCCGCCGCGCCATAGACCCGGTTCAGCAGCACGCCCGCATACCAGGGCCACACCGCGATATCGGCGATCGAATATTCGTCGCCGGCCAGATAGTCATTCTCCGCCAGATGCCGGTCCAGCACGTCCAGCTGCCGCTTCACTTCCATCGTGTAGCGGTTGATCGGATATTCGTATTTTTCCGGCGCATAGGCGAAGAAATGGCCAAAGCCGCCGCCCAGGATCGGCGCGCTGCCCATCTGCCAGAACAGCCAGCTCAAGGTCGCGGTGCGCTTGGCCGGATCGGTCGGCAGGAATTTGCCGAACTTCTCGGCCAGATAGAGCAGGATCGCGCCGGATTCGAACACGCGCTGCGGCGGCGACACGCTATGGTCCATCAGCGCGGGGATCTTGCTGTTGGGATTGACGTCGACAAAGCCGCTGCCGAACTGGTCGCCATCGCCGATGCGGATCAGCCAGGCATCATATTCGGCCTGCGTGACGCCCGCCTCCAGCAATTCCTCCAGCAGGATCGTCACCTTCTGTCCATTGGGCGTGCCCAGCGAATAGAGCTGGAGCGGATGCGGGCCGACCGGCAGTGCCTTGTCATGGGTGGCGCCGGCGATCGGCCGGTTGATATTGGCAAAGGCGCCGCCCTTATCCTTGTCCCAAATCCAGACGGCGGGCGGGGTATAGCTGTCGGTCATGCGGGCATCGCTCCGATAAATCTCTGATGCCCGGCAGGTAGGAACGGCGCCCGCCCGCCGCAACCGAGCGCCGCTCAACCGCTGTTGATTATTTCTGCTAATCCGATGCTTGCGTCCGCACCACCAGTATGCTGACCGGCGACTGGTGGATGATCGCCGACGCATTGGACCCCAGCAGCTTGGATGTGAGCGAGGGCTGGTGCGATCCGATCACCACCAGGTCGGCCTTCAGCCGCGCCGCCTCGCTCAGCACCTCGTCGCGCACCCGCCCGCGCCGGGTCAGGAAATGGGTGCGATCGGGCGCCAGCCCGGCCTCGCTCGCCCATGTCTTCATCGCCGCCAGCGCATCGCGCTCCTCATTCTCGTCGAAACTGCCGTCCAGCAGCTCGGAATAGCGGGTCGGCAGATAATAGCGGACATAGAGCAGATGGACGACGCCCTGGTTCCCCGCCACATCGGCCGCGCCGGCAATGGCGGCACGGGCGAGGTCAGGGGCGTTGACATCGACGGCGGCGACGATCGTGGCGTAGGACATGGCGCTCTCCTCTTATCGCTTATGCGCCGTCCAACCACCGACGCGCGCGCGGGGTGCCCCAGTCATCAAAGATTCCCGACCCGACATGAATAAGGACATGCCGCAATCGCCGGGCAATGGGGGAGGGGGCAGGCACGGCCATTCCCACCCGTCGCTGAGATGGCGGAGTGGGGTGGGAAGCTGGCCACCTGTTTCACAGTGTCATCCCCGCGCAGGCGGGGATCCATCTCACCAGCTTCGGACCAGATGCGAGGTCAGGAGATGGATTCCCGCCTGCGCGGGAATGACGGATTTGGGTGGGAACAAGACATTCCTCCCCGGCACGGGGAGGGGGACCGCTCGCGTAGCGAGTGGTGGAGGGGCACAGGCCGGATAGCTCAGCGCCAAGAGGCTCCTGCCCCTCCGTCAGCGCTTCGCGCTGCCACCTCCCCGTTCCGGGGAGGAATGTCCGCTTCTGGTCGTTAGCTGTCAAAGCCGGATATCGTCATTGCGAGCGGAGCGAAGCAATCCACTGGCGCGAGATGGATTGCTTCGCTCCGCTCGCAATTGTCTGTTTGAGATAGGCTATGGCTGTGTGATCCGCTGAGGATGCGCCGGGCCGGGTGGCCACCCGGCCCGGCGCGCGGCCGGATCGACCGTCTCGCAATAGGGCTCGTCGCCCGTCGTCATCATGGTCGTCCGGCCGCTGTCTTGCAATGCTTGATGAGTTGAAGGGGCTGCCCTCGCGCATGCCCGCAGACAATCGCAAGCCTGTCAGGAGCCTGCCCATGATCACCCCCACCTGCTTTATCGGCTGCGATGTCGGCAAAAAGGAGATCGCCGTCTTTCACAGCAATGGCGGCGCCAGCTACATCCTGCCCAACCAGCCTGAAGCGTTGGCGCGTTTCGTGCAAACCCTCGATCCGGGCTGCCTCGTCCTGTGCGAGGCGACCGGCGGCTATGAAGCGGCCCTGTTGGACGCCCTGTATAGCGCCGGCCATGCCTGCCACCGCGCCGATGCACGCAAGGTGAAGGCCTTCATCCGTTCGCTCGGCACGCTTGCCAAGACCGATGCCATCGACGCGCGTATGCTCGCCCGCTACGGGCAGGAACGCCATGATCGCCTGGCCCGATGGAAGCCCTGGCCGGCCGAGCAGCAGAAGCTGCACGCCCTCGTCATGGCGCGACGCGATATCGTCGCGGCCATCACCGCCTGGAACAATCGCACAAAGGCCCCCGGCGCCGCGGACATCCAGCCGCTCATCGATCCCATCGTCCACAGCTTCAGGACCCAGCTCAAGGCCATCGACGGCGCCATCGCCACCCTCGTTCGGCACAGCCAGATCGCCGCAAGGGCTCGCACCCTGCTCGCCATCCCCGGCATCGGCGCCACCACCGCCTACAGCCTGCTTGCCCTCATGCCCGAGTTGGGCACCCTCTCGCGTAAACAGGCCGCCTCCCTCGCCGGCCTTGCGCCCCATCCCCGCCAAAGCGGATCAAAGGACGCCTATCGCCGCGTCAGGGGCGGCCGACCCGCCGTCCGAAACGCCATCTTCATGGCCGCACTCGCCGCCGTCCGATCTCACCCCCTCATCAAGCCCTTCTACCAACGCCTCATCCAAAACGGCAAAAAGCCTATCGTCGCCATCACCGCCGTCATGCGAAAGCTCATCACATTCGCAAATGCCGCACTCAAACTGAGTTGATGACGGGAGATGCTCGCTTCGTGTCACCCTGTCCTACATGCCCGATTTCTGATCTACCCTGCGCGATGGACCAGCGCCTTTCTTCGCATCGCCGCCTCTGCCTCGCCTGTAGCCTCATCGATGCGCGGCAGGGGCCTATGTGTCGCGTTACCGTCGCTTCGCCGCCGCATGACGGGCGCGCGCCACTGACCCGCACCCCCACACCCCCGACGCGCGACAGGCGCGTAGTCGACGCGTTCCCGGCGCGTTGGCGGTGCAAAGACCCCGGAAGCCCCGTTTACACTGTGAACTTCGACAGGCGCGTGGCCCTGTGCTGCTACCCGCCGGCCGCCTGTCGCGTCGCAATCCCCGTGCGGTCCGTCGCGCCCGGCATGACGGGGCGGGGCGATTGCGCTATGGCCTGCGTGCCGTCCCGATCGATCGCCGATCCATCGGGACGGCGAAAATTTTTATCCCGTCCCGCCCTTGACCGGCGAAACGACTTTTCCATATGCATGCCGCTAGCACTCTCCATCTGCGAGTGCTAACAATGAGAGAGTTCATCGGGAGAAGGACAAGGCGGGGCACAATATCGCACGGGGACATTCCTCTTGCGGGCCGCGCCGGACCCATCCCAGCACAAAGGGAAAGGCAATCATCATGGCATTCCGTCCGTTGCATGACCGCGTTCTCGTTCGCCGCATTGAAGCGGAAGCGAAGACGGCCGGTGGCATCATCATCCCCGACACCGCCAAGGAAAAGCCGCAGGAAGGCGAAATCGTCTCCGTCGGTTCGGGTTCGAAGGCCGAAGACGGCAAGGTCACTCCGCTGGACGTCAAGGCCGGCGATCGCGTGCTGTTCGGCAAGTGGTCGGGCACCGAAGTCAAGGTCGACGGTGAAGACCTGCTCATCATGAAGGAATCGGACATTCTGGGTATTGTCGCCTAAGCGATTTCCGGAATTTCGGTTTTCCATTTTTCCCTATTTTTCGAAGGAATTAGATCATGGCAGCGAAGGACGTAAAGTTTTCGCGTGACGCTCGTGAGCGCATCCTGCGCGGCGTCGACATCCTGGCCGACGCGGTCAAGGTGACCCTGGGCCCGAAGGGCCGCAACGTCGTCATCGACAAGAGCTTCGGCGCCCCCCGCATCACCAAGGACGGCGTCAGCGTCGCCAAGGAAATCGAACTGAAGGACAAGTTCGAGAATATGGGCGCCCAGATGGTCCGCGAAGTTGCTTCGAAGACCAACGACATCGCCGGTGACGGCACCACCACCGCGACCGTTCTGGCCCAGGCCATCGTGCGCGAAGGCATGAAGTCGGTTGCCGCCGGCATGAACCCGATGGACCTGAAGCGCGGCATCGATCTCGCCGTCGCCAAGGTTGTCGAGGACATCCAGTCGCGCTCGAAGCCGGTTGCCGGTTCGGCCGAAGTGGCCCAGGTCGGCATCATCTCGGCCAATGGCGACAAGGAAGTCGGCGAGAAGATCGCCGAAGCCATGGAAAAGGTCGGCAAGGAAGGCGTCATCACCGTGGAAGAGGCCAAGGGTCTCGACTTCGAGCTGGACGTTGTCGAAGGCATGCAGTTCGACCGCGGCTACCTGTCGCCCTACTTCATCACCAACCCGGAAAAGATGGCCGTCGAGCTGGCTGATCCCTACATCCTGATCCACGAGAAGAAGCTCTCGAATCTGCAGTCGATCCTGCCGATCCTGGAAGCCGTGGTTCAGTCGGGCCGTCCGCTCCTCATCATCGCCGAGGACATCGAAGGCGAAGCGCTGGCGACCCTGGTCGTCAACAAGCTGCGCGGCGGCCTGAAGGTTGCTGCGGTCAAGGCACCGGGCTTCGGCGATCGCCGCAAGGCCATGCTGGAAGACATCGCCGTCCTGACCAAGGGCGAAGTGATCTCGGAAGACCTGGGCATCAAGCTCGAAAACGTCACCCTGGGCATGCTGGGCACCGCCAAGCGCGTCACCATCGACAAGGACAACACCACCATCGTCGATGGCGCCGGTGATGCCGACTCGATCAAGGGCCGTACCGAGCAGATCCGTGCGCAGATCGAAGTCACCACTTCGGACTATGACCGTGAAAAGCTGCAGGAACGCCTGGCCAAGCTGGCTGGCGGCGTTGCCGTCATCAAGGTTGGCGGTGCGACCGAAGTCGAAGTCAAGGAGCGCAAGGATCGCGTCGACGACGCCCTGCACGCGACCCGCGCTGCCGTCGAAGAAGGCATCGTCCCCGGTGGTGGCACCGCGCTGCTCTACGCGACCAAGGTTCTCGAAGGCGTCGCTGGCGCCAATGACGACCAGACCCGCGGTATCGACATCGTTCGCAAGTCGCTGACCGCGCTGGTTCGCCAGATCGCCGCCAACGCCGGCCATGACGGTGCTGTCGTCTCGGGCAAGCTGCTCGACCAGACCGACACCTCGTTCGGCTTCAACGCGTCGACCGACACCTATGAAAATCTGGTTGCCGCCGGCGTCATCGACCCGACCAAGGTCGTGCGCACCGCGCTCCAGAACGCTGCCTCGGTTGCTGGTCTGCTGATCACCACCGAAGCCGCGGTTTCGGAACTGCCCGAAGACAAGCCCGCCATGCCCGCCATGCCGGGTGGCATGGGCGGCATGGGCGGCATGGACTTCTAAAAGCGATCGTAGCGGGTGGGCAACGCCCGCCCGCGGTTCGATCGCGACTTCAAAGAAGTTCTCGCTCACGCGACAAGAAAGGGGCCGGTGGAGCAATCCACCGGCCTTTTTCATGCCTGTCGTTTCCGCTGTCCTACAGCCTGTTTCCGGCCCCATATGACGGTGCCTTGGCCGGGGAGGAGAGGGGGATATTGTTGATCGGGCAGCGGAATTGATCTGCTTTGGTGGGCATCTGGTTTACCAAATCTCAAGGCTGATCCGCCACTATGCTGGCACGTGTCACGCCTCGTCCGCCATCTGTGCGCAGTCCTGCGCGCGCGCTTTGCGCCCCGTACCCAGCAGAATGCTGAGGTACAGGACAGCCTCGTCAAGGCGCTTTATGCCTCCCCGGCATCGCTGCTTTCTGGCGCGATTTCAGGAGGTTCGCTCAGTATCGTGATCGCCTGGCAGGCCCATGTTCTGACCATGCACATCATCGCCGCGCTGGTCCTGATCGTGGGAATCAGTCGCTCCATTTCGGCCGTCTATTTCCAGCGCGCGCTGGCGCATCAGGATGGTCCGGCGCGTCCGATCTGGGGGGTCGCCTATGAAATGGGGGCCTGGATCTATGCCGCGCTGCTCGGGCTGCAATCGCTCGCGACCCTGACGATCAGCCAGGATGCGACCCTGCATGTGCTGGCCGTCGGCATGGTCGCCTCTTATGCGGGCGGCATTTCCGGGCGCAATGCCGGCCGGGTCCATGTCGCGGTCGGCCAGACCTGCTTCACCATGCTGCCGACCTCCATCGGCCTGCTGATCGCGGGCGGCGTCGGCTATGTCGTGCTTGGTGTGCTCTGCTTCCTGATGATCTTCGCCATGGCGGAAATCACCAAGACCACGCACCGCATCGTGCTGGAAGCGATGCAGGGCAAGCAGGAGAAGAGCAACCTTGCGATCAAGTTCGAGCGGCTGGCCCGCTATGACAGCCTGACCGGGGTGGAAAACCGCATGGCGATGCAGATGCGGCTGCGCGACCTGTTCGACAATCGCATTTCCGATGCGGATCAGACCGCCGTCCTGTGGATGGACCTCGACCGGTTCAAGGAAATCAACGACACGCTGGGCCATATCGTCGGTGACCAGCTTCTGTGCCAGGTGGCCGAGCGGCTGACCCGTGCGCTCGACCGGCGCGGCCATGTCGCGCGCTTCGGCGGCGACGAGTTCGTGCTGATCTGCCCCGGCGTCAGCCGCATCCAGGCCGAAGTGATCGCGGGCGACATCACCCGCATTCTGGCCGGCGATTTCGAGGTCGGCGGTCATCATCTGACCATCTCCGCCTCGATGGGCATTGCCGTCGCACCGGAAGATGGCGCTGATGGCGACGAACTGCTGCAGCATGCCGATCTGGCGCTCTACAAGGCCAAGCATGCCGGCCGAAACCGCCATGCCCAGTTCGACTGGACCATGAAGGAGCGGCAGAACCGCACCTATGAGCTGGAGACCGGGCTGCGCAGCGCGCTCGCCAATGGCGAGCTGCAACTTCATTATCAGCCGATCTTCGATACCGAGACTGGCCGGATCACCATCTGCGAGGCGCTGATGCGCTGGCAGCATCCCGAACTGGGCTGGATTTCCCCGGCAGAGTTCATCCCGATCGCCGAAAGCTCGGCCCTGATCGAGCCGATGACCAACTGGGCGCTGGCACAGGCGTGCCGCGACGCGATGGGCTGGGACGAGGATATCCGGGTTGCGGTCAACATCTCGCCCGCGCTCATCAAGACCGACGGCCTGCCGCGCGCGGTCATCTCCGCGCTGCTCCAGTCGGGGCTAAAGGCCCGCCGGCTGGAGCTGGAAGTCACCGAATCCATCTTCCTGGAAGATGATCGCCGCACCCATCTGATCCTGAGCGAATTGCGCCGTATCGGCCTGCGCCTGGCGCTCGACGATTTCGGCACCGGCTATTCCTCGCTGGGCGCGCTGCGCACCCATGAGTTCGACACGATCAAGGTCGATCAGAGCTTCATGCGCGGCGTCGGCGAAAATTCCCGCGACCGCGCTATCGCCCAGTCCGTCGCCTATCTGGCCCGCGCGCTGGAGGTGGAGACGGTGGCTGAGGGGATCGAGACCGAGGAACAGTTGCGCTACGCCCGCGAAACCGGCTTCACCAACGTTCAGGGCTTCGTCCTCAGCCGGCCGGTCCCGATCGGCGAGTTGCAGGCCCTGCTCAACCGCAACAGGGCCGATATCCATGACATGGCGGCGCTGATCCGCCAGCGCCGCCTGGCCTGATCCTTATTTGGTCAGGCGCGTCTGGGCGGACGCCAGCCGGCGCATCATGCGGATATCCTTGAGGTCGGTCTTGAGCGCCGAAGCGGCCCAATTCTCGACAATATCCTTCAGTTCGTCATGGTGCAGCGGATCGACCCGTCGCCCGGCTTCATAGACGCCGACATGGCCGGCATGGTGCGGGCGATTGCGGGCGACGAAATCGCGCACCGCCGCTTCACCCTCGCCATCCTCCACCAGCGTATGGACGATGCCCATGTCGAACATCTCTTCCGCGGTGAAGACCTTGCCCGACAGGATCATGCGCTCGGCCGCCAGCCGGCCCAGCTTGCGCGACAGGATCGAATAGGCGCCCATGCCGGGGAACAGGCCGAACAGCATTTCCGGCAGGCCGAAACGGGCGCTGCGCTCGGCGATCACCACGTCGAAACAGAGCAGCGCCTCGAACCCGCCGCCCAGTGCGTCGCCCTGCGCCAGCGCGATCGACACCACTGGCATGTCGCCGTTGCGCCAGGTGCGATGGACCACGTCGATGCAGGCATGGCCATATTGGACCAGACCGGGCAGGTCGCCGCGCTCGATGCAGCCGGCGAACAATTCCAAGTCGCCGCCCAGATTGAACACGCCGGGGAAGCGGGAGCCGGCGACCATATATTTGACCGGCAACTGGCCAGCATCGAACAGCCGCTTGGTCTCGGCATACCAGTAGCGGACGTCGCGCAGCATGGTCATGCTGAAATTGGGTCTATTGGCCGGCGTCATGAACGCCCAGAGTGTTTCGGATTCGGCCTCCCACTGCACGTCGATCTGGCCCAGGTCGAACAGTTGGGAAGGGGCGGGGGATGACGTTACGGCATCCTCGCCAAAGCTTTCGATCTCGAATGCCGCTTCGACCTCGGTCGCGCGCTCGTCAGCTGCACTAAAGCGTCCTGAATCAATCATGTGCGCCCCATTTTTCTCTTGAATCTGAACCTTCGACGGTCGGCGCTTATGATGCAGTGCGGGACAAATAGTTGACAGATCATTAACCATTTTTATCCGCAACTGTTGCCCGGAAAGCGCGGTAAATGCGCCGAAATGGAGATTGTTGTTGCGATATCGCAACAGAAATTTTCGTTTCCCCTTTTCAGCCCGTCTGCTCAGCCCTTTGTTAACCATTGTTAATTAGAGCGATCGCATGGACATGCATCGCCTTCCGGCCCGCAAGAATGTGACACTCACGCTACAGGATGCGCAGGGCCAGCCCTGGACCTTGCGCCTGTCCACCGATTGTCTGCGCTTCATCGGCCGCTATCGCCGGGTCGAGGGGTTCGATATCGACGCGATGACCCTGTTCGACGGCGTCCGCCGGGCCGGCTGAAACGGCGCTCCGGCCGCGCTGCTCTTGTGCGCGCGGGCGTTCGCTCCTAGAGCGCGGCGATGACCAAGCCCCGCTTTTCCTTCTCGATCGCCGCCACCGACGGCAAGGCCCGCACCGGCGCGATCCAGATGCGCCGCGGCGAGATCCGCACGCCGGCCTTCATGCCGGTCGGCACCGCCGCCACCGTCAAGGCGATGCGCCCGGCCGAAGTGCGCGCCACCGGCGCCGACATCATCCTGGGCAACACCTATCATCTGATGCTGCGCCCCGGCGCAGAACGCATGGCGCGGCTGGGCGGCCTGCACGGCTTCATGGGCTGGGACCGGCCGATCCTGACCGACAGCGGCGGCTATCAGGTGATGAGCCTCAGCGCCCTTACCAAGATGAGCGAGGAGGGGGTCGCCTTCTCCAGCCATCTCGACGGCTCCAAGCATATGCTCAGCCCCGAGCGCTCGATGGAAATCCAGCGGCTGCTCGACAGCGACATCGTCATGGCCTTTGACGAATGCACCAAGAATGGCTGCACCCATGACGAGGCCGCCAGGTCGATGGAGCGATCGATGCGCTGGGCCAAGCGCTCGCGCGACGGTTTCGATGCGGGCGGCGACCATGCCGATCGCGCAGCCCTGTTCGGCATCCAGCAGGGCTCGCTCAACGAAGGGCTGCGCAAGATTTCGGCGGAAAAGCTGATCGAGATCGGCTTTGACGGCTATGCCGTGGGCGGCCTTGCGGTGGGCGAGGGGCAGGAGGCGATGTTCGCCACGCTCGACTTCGCGCCCGACATGCTGCCGCAGGACAAGCCGCGCTACCTGATGGGCGTGGGCAAGCCCGACGACATCGTCGGCGCCGTGGAGCGCGGCATCGACATGTTCGATTGCGTGCTGCCGACCCGGTCGGGCCGCAATGGCCAGGCCTTCACCTGGGCCGGCCCGCTCAACATCCGCAACGCCAAGTTCAACGAGGATCTGGGCCCGCTCGATCCGCGCTGCGGCTGCCCGGTCTGCGCGACCTGGAGCCGCGCCTATCTCCATCATCTGGTGAAGTCGGGCGAGATGCTGGGCGCGATGCTGATGACCCAGCATAACATCCATTTCTATCAGGAACTGATGCAGGGCCTGCGCGACAATATTGCGGCCGGCACATTGTCGACCTTCACGGCAGATTTCCGCCGCGACTATCAGCGGGTCTGACGGTTTTTCAGGGAATGACGCTGATCGCGATGCTGTAGCGGCCCGCTTCGGCATCATGATCGAGCGGGGAACGGAGCTGGCGCGACAGGCCGGTCAGCACCCGGCCATAGCGTTCGTTCAGCAACAGCGTCATTTCCGGCCCGGCGCGCAGCGCGGGCGACGCCATCTGCAACAGGGCGCGGTCGTTCCGATCGGCCTCCAGATGCACCGATATCCGCATCGTCGCGCGCGGATCGGACAGCATCGCCAGTTCGACCAGTTCGGTCACCAGGAAGGCGACCGGAACGGCGACATCCTGGCTGATGTGCAGATCATCGTCGCTGTCGATCTGGATGCCGAAACGGCGCGCCTCATGCGGGGCAGTGCCGCGCAGGCTGGCGGACAATTCGCTGATCAGCGGACGCACGCCGACGCCGCGATTGTCCTCCAGCTCGGCAAAATGGTTGCGATGGACGACCGACAGCGCATCGACCCGGCGCTGGATCGATCCATAGGCCGAAACTGCTTCGGGCTCATGCGCCGACCGGGCATGCAGGCTGATCAGGCTGGCGATGATCTGCAGGTTGTTCTTGACCCGATGATGCACCTCGCGCGTCAGCTTGCGCTGGGTGTCGAGCGCGGCGGCCATTTCCGACTCATGGGTGGCGACATCCTCGCTGATCTCGCGGAATGTGTCGCCCAGGTCGCTGATCTCGTGCGCGGGGGTGCGGATGCGCCGCAACGGCTCCAGCACTTCGCCGGGCTGATAGGCGGCAACTTGGCGCCGCAGCAGCACCAGCGGGCGGATAAGCAGCCGATTGACCACGAACCAGCCGATCGCCGCGGCCGCGAACCACATCACCAGCGGCAGGAACAGCGACAGCAGCCGGGCGATCGTCGCGGGCGGCTCGCGCACCGTCATGGTCAGCAATATGTCGGGCGGGTCGAGCCGGGCGGACAGGCTGCTGCTATGGCCGTCGATCCGGCTGCCGGGGCGACTGACGATCATCTGCCGCTCGCCCTGGCGCAGGCTCAGTTGCCGGTTCTGCAGCGCGGTGGCCGGATCGGCGACGCTTTCGAGATGCGGCCGCGAATAATAGGCCAGCGCCGCGACGCGGTTGTCATGGCTGTGGGTGCGCGACAGCAGGAAGTCGCCGGACGACAGCAGTTCGACGCGCGGACCGATGAAACGGCGCGCGGGCGGAATGCCGGCCGGCTCTGGCGTGGTCGATCCGCACAGCTTCTTGCCCGATCGGTCATAGATATAGAATCGGATGCCGTTCCGGTCCTGCGCGGTGAGGAAGAAGGAGAGGCGGTTGCAGATTTCGCCGTCCGCCTTGCCATCGGCCAGCGCGTTGACGGTCAGGCCCAGCGCGGTGCGATCGGCGTTGAGATCAGCGGTTAGCTTGCGCGCGCTCTGCGTCACGGCGACGCGCAGCAACGCCTCCTTCTCCAGGTCGGCAGTGCGGATCGCCTGCAACGACGCCACCAGCGCGATCAGCCCCAGCGGCAGCAGCGCGAGCGTCAGGATGAGGAACATCTTGACGCCGGTGGACCGGAGATAGACGCCGAACATGGTCATGGGGGATCGAGAGGGTCCTTGTATGGGCGGCAGGGAAATGCCGCCCCGACCAGCGTTGATCAGTCCAGTTTGCTGAGCAGGTCCAGCATTTCGGCGGGAATATCTTCGTCGACCGTGCGCTGATAGACGGACTTGAGTACCTGGGACACCTGGGCCTCGTCCTTTTTCGCGGCCGCGCGGCGCTTGCGTGGTTCGGGCGCAGTCTTCATGTCGCGGTCGCGGATGGTCGTGCCGACGTCAATATCCCCTCCCATCCTGTCCCGTTCCGTTGTTGAAGAAACCAAAATCAGCCCCTTTGAAGCTAAATCCGTGACGCCAGCCTGTCCGCTATTTCGCCGCAACGCATAGCGGCGTCAATTCACCAAGCTGGGCAAATTTCACCAAAAAGCTGTTACCGTCGAAAAAACCGAACGAGAGTGAAACAAATCTTGGTGTCGATGGTTCCGGCATTCGAAGCATTTTTTGCACCGTCGGTCATTCGGCGGCAGGGGGAGAGGGGCTTGCCAGCGCGGCATCGTCATCCCATCCTCCGGCGAGCCGATGTTTCGGACAACAGGCCCGACAGGGCAGGGAGAAGACTTACCGATGTCGCTTGGACAGCAACTGCACCCCCATCTTCCTTTCTTGCGGCGCTATGCGCGCGCGCTGACGGGCAGCCAGACTCATGGCGACGCCTATGTGCGCGCCACGCTCGAAGCGATCGTCGCTGCGCCAGAAGAATTTCCCAGCGGTGTCGATCCTCGCCTCGGCCTTTACAAGACCTTCCATGCGATCTGGTCGTCCTCGCATCTGGATGACGAGCCCGGCTTCTCGGGATCGATCGGGCAGGAGGCGATCGCCCATGCCCGATTGGCCCGGCTGACCCCGCTGCCGCGTCAGGCGCTGCTGCTGACCGCGCTCGAAGGCTTCACCACGGAAGATGCCGGCTATCTGATCGGCCTCGACACCGCCGATGTCGAAGCCCTGGTCGAGGAAGCGCTGGAGGAGATCGAGGCGCAGACCCGTGCCAAGGTCCTCATCATCGAGGATGAGCCGATCATCGCGATGGATATCGAGACGATCGTGCGCGACCTTGGTCATGACGTGACCGCCATCGCCGTCACCCGCGAGGATGCGGTGCGCGAGGCGCTGGCGGAGCGGCCCGGCCTGGTGCTGGCCGATATCCAGCTGGCCGATGATTCGAGCGGCATCGACGCGGTGAAGGACATTCTCGCCGAATTCTCGGTGCCGGTGATCTTCATCACCGCCTTCCCCGAACGGCTGCTGACCGGCGAACGGCCCGAGCCGACCTTCCTCATCACCAAGCCGTTCCAGCGCTCGACGGTCAAGGCCGCGATCTCGCAGGCGCTTTTCTTCGACGAAGCGACCGCCCCGGCCTGACCTGTCTTCCCGCCGGCCGATCCTTTGTGACGGTCGGCGGAACCCTCCCGGCTTTAACGCGTTAAATATGCGTAACGATTCGGAGAGGGCTGATGGCCGACGAGGAGCAGCATATCTCGACGCAGGACGCACGGGGCGGCGCCACGCCGCACGTCGTTCGCTATGTGCTGGGCATTTCGCTCGCACTGGCCGTGATCGTGATGCTGCTGGTTCTCTGGCGGTAAGGCAGTGGAAAAAATGGGCGTTTCTAGGGGTATCTTGGGAATTGGCCTTTGGCGGTAATCGAACTAGGGTGCGGATGCATATATGGCTTTGACGACTTCGGTTCATGCAGCGAGGGCGACAGTCGAAACGGGGGTTGCTGCCGTGGATGAAGGGCTGAACCAGGCGCCGCGCGAGGCACTGTCGGACGGCGAGTTCAAGCGTGAACTGGCCGCGGTCATTCCGCATCTGCGCGCCTTCGGGCGATCCCTGTCGGGCAATCGCGACACTGCCGACGATCTTGTCCAGGAAACCCTGCTCAAGGCCTGGGCCGCCCGTGCCCGCTTCCAGGCCGGCACCAACATGCGTGCCTGGACCTTCATCATCCTGCGCAATCATTATCTCTCGCAGATGCGCCGTTCGCGCTTCCGCGGCGACTGGGACGATCTTACTGCCGACCGGCTGCTTGCCGCGCCTGCGGGTCAGGACAAGCATGTCGAACTCAGCGACATGCAGCGCGCCCTGCTGCAACTGCCCCAGCCCCAGCGCGAGGCGTTGATCCTCGTCGGCGCGGGTGGCTTCGCCTATGAGGAAGCGGCGGAAATCTGCGGTGTTGCGGTCGGCACGATCAAAAGCCGCGTGGCCCGCGGTCGCGCCGCGCTCGAACAGATATTGGAGGAGGGCGCGCTGCCCTCGCGCCGGACGCAGGAAACGACCGACACGGCGGTGCTGGACGAGATCATGGACGATGTCGATCGCCTGAGCCGTGGCCGCATTTCCGACAATCTGGTCGACCATGGCGCCGGCGACGACGGCGATGACGACATGGGGGGCAAGACCGCCGAGGATTGAGGGCGGAATGCCGTTGCCACGGCGTGATCGGGAACGATCCGCCCGGCTTGTCGGTTGAAAGGCCATGGGAAGGATGGAAGCCATGGGCAGCGACCCGCAACATCGACAGGATCGGACCGGGCGACGCTCGGATCGTCCGCAAGGCAGCGGCGGCATCGTCTTCGCGCTGGTGGCGCTGGCCCTGATCCTGGCGATCGGCTTCTTCTATCTCACCAATGAAAGCCGAGAGGATCGGCGCGCCGACGCCATTACCCAGGCGGCGGATTCGGTCGACAATGGTGCCCGGATCGTGGGTGAAGCCGCGCGCAATGCCGCGGACAAGCTGCGCAACAACAACTGAACCTCCTTGCGATCGGGCGGGACAAGGCGATCCGGTGTCGCCTTGATTTACAGTCATTGGCGCCATCTTCAGATTTTCTTTGCCATTTTCAGGCAGGGTCTGAGCCCTGTCGGATTTCCTTACAGCTTGTTGTAAGGCTGGGCCGACTCCAGTTGGCGGCCCTTCCCGACCGGAGGGGCGGTGCTGCGGGAAGAAGCGCGATACGATGATCAGGCTGTTCAAACATTATGTCCCTCATGCGGTGCTGCTGCTCGGCCTGCTCGATTTCCTGCTGCTGATCGGCGCGGCGGAAGCGGGCTGGATCCTGCGCGCGCATCAGATCGGCATGGATGTCGAGCCGATCGCGACCCGCATCGGCCCGCTGCTGAGCTTCGCCTTCGCCATCCAGACCGGCATGATGGCGGTCGGCGTCTACAGCCCCGAAGCGCTGCAATCGATCCGCTTCGCCTTCGCCCGCCTGCTGGTCGCCATCTCGCTCGGCGTCATCTTCCTCTCGGTCATGTATTTCCTGCTGCCCGGCATCACCCTGTGGCGCTCCAACTCGCTCTACGCGATGGGGCTGGCGATGGGGTTGCTGCTGCTGGCGCGCATGCTGCTGGGGTCGCTGCTCGGCGGGGAGGCGTTCAAGCGCCGCCTTGTCGTGCTGGGGGCTGGCCGGCGCGCCAACCGCATCCGCGACCTGGAACAGAAGCGCGGCGCCGGTTTCCTGGTGGTCGGCTATATCGCCATGAATGACGGCGACCAGGTGGTGGAGGAGGCGATCAACCGCACCGCCATCTATAACATGTCCGATTATGTGGTGCGTCTCAATGCCAGCGAGGTCGTGCTGGCGCTGGAGGAACGGCGCAATGCCATCCCCATGTCCGACCTGCTGCGGATCAAGACCACCGGCGTCCATGTCAACGATCTCTCGACCTTCCTGGAGCGCGAGACCGGGCGCGTCGATCTCGACAGCGTCAATCCCAGCTGGCTGATCTTTTCCGACGGTTTTTCCGCCGGTCGTCGCCTGTCCAGCATCGCCAAGCGCATCTTCGACATCATCGCCAGTTCGATCCTGCTGCTGCTGACCGGCCCGATCATCCTGTTCGCCGCCTTGCTGGTGAAGCTCGACAGCCGTGGCCCGGCTTTCTACCGGCAGCAGCGCGTCGGCCTCTATGGCCAGGAATTCTGGATCGTGAAGCTGCGCACCATGCGCCAGGATGCGGAGGTCAAGGGCCAGGCGGTCTGGGCGGAGAAGGACGATCCGCGCATCACGCGGCTGGGCTATTGGCTGCGCAAGCTGCGCATCGACGAACTGCCGCAGAGCTGGACCGTGCTGAAGGGCGAGATGAGCTTCGTCGGCCCGCGCCCGGAACGGCGCCAGTTCGTCGAGGATCTGGAACAGCATCTGCGCTATTATGCCGAACGGCATATGGTGAAGCCCGGCATCACCGGCTGGGCGCAGATCAACTATCCTTATGGCGCGTCGATCGAGGACGCTCGCCACAAGCTGGAATATGATCTTTATTATGCCAAGAATTACACGCCCTTCCTGGACCTGCTGATCCTGATCCAGACGGTGCGGGTGATCCTCTGGCCCGACGGCGCGCGCTGAGCGGCAGGCCATGAGCGCGCTGCTGCAATTCATCGGCGACTGGGGCCACGCACTGGCCGCGGTCCTGTTCGCCGCGCTTGGCATCTTCATCCTGCGGCGCCGGGACGACGCGGCCGAGCCGCGCATGCTCGCCAGCGCGCTGCTGCTGACCTCCTGCTGGGCGCTCTATGTCTCGTTCGGCGGCGTCGACAAGCCGCTGTCGGGCATCGGGGAAAGCATCCGCAACGCGGCCTGGCTGATGCTGCTGTTCGTCATGCTGCGGCGCGGCCCGGCCTCGCGCAGCGGTTCGCTGGTCGCCGTCGGTCTCGTCTATCTCGCCGTTGCCGGCCTCATCTTCCTCCAGACCTCGACCGATCTCACCTGGCGGCAATTGCCGGTCCGCAGCGATCTGCACCAGATGCTGGTGGCGGTGTCGCTGGTGCTGCGGATGATGACCGCGATCGGCTGCCTGCTCTTGGTCCATCATCTTTACACCGCCTGGCCCTCGCGCGATCGCGGGCGGGTATCGCTGCTGCTCGGCGCGCTGGCGGCGATGTGGACCTATGACCTCAATCTCTATGTCATCGGCTATTTCGCGATGGATCGGGTCAACGAGCTATACGCGCTGCGCGGGCCGCTGATGGCGCTGCTGGCGCCGGTGATCGCCATCGGCATGCGCAAGGAAATGGCCGGGCGGCTGCAATTGTCGCGCACCATTGCCTTCCAGTCGCTCTCGCTGGTCGCGGTCGGCCTCTATGTCGTGGTGCTGACCGCGGCGGCGGTGCTGATCGAAATGATCGCCGGTCCCTATGCGCGGGTGGTGGAGATCGGCGCGGTCTTCTTCGTCGCGGTTACCGCGCTCGTCCTGCTGCCCTCGCCACAGATGCGCGCGCTCTGGAAAGTGCAGGTCGCCAAGCATTTCTTCCAGCATCGCTACGATTATCGCACCGAATGGATGCGCTTTGGCGAAACCATCGGTCGTCCGGGCGAAAATGCCCCGCCGCTGGGCGAGCGGGTGGCCAAGGCGGTCGCCGATATCACCGATTCCCCCGCTGCCTTGCTGCTGCTGCGCACCGATGATGGTCGGCTGGCGTTCGAGGCGCAATGGAACTGGCCGCAGGAGCCGATTGCCGGCCTGTCCCTGCCGCTCGACCAGTTGGAAAGCTGGGAAGGGAGCGGCTGGATCGTCGATGTCGGTCGCATCCGCGATGGCGATGCCACCTTCGACCTGCCGCCTTGGCTGATCGAGGATGCCCATGTCTGGGCGCTGGTGCCGCTGCTCCATTATGGCCGCCTGATCGGCGCGATCCTGCTTGCGCCGCCGCCGATCGACCGCCGCCTCGACTGGGAGGATTTCGACATGCTGCGCGCTGCCGGGCGCCAGGCGGCGACCCATATCAGCGAGGCGCAGGGGCAGCAGGCGCTCGACGACGCCCAGCGCTTCGACGAGTTCAACCGCCGCTTCGCCTTCATCGCGCATGACATCAAGAATCTGGTCAGCCAATTGTCGCTGCTCTCGCGCAATGCCGAGCGGCACGCCGACAATCCCGATTTTCGCGCCGACATGCTGCTGACGCTCAAGGAATCGGTGGGCAAGATGAACGACATGCTTGCCCGCCTGTCGCAGCATAACAAGGGCCGGCCCGAAGAGCCGCGCCCAGTGGCGCTGGGCCCGCTGGTCGATCAGGTCGTGCGCAGCCGCGCCCGCCAGCGCGCCATCACCGTCAGCGGCGACGTGCCGGTCGCGCTCGCCGATCCGGCGCGGGTCGAGCAGATACTGGTCCATCTGCTGCAGAATGCGATCGACGCCAGCGATACCGATCGCCCGGTCGAACTGCATCTGGGCAGCGCGCATGGCCAGGCGACGCTGGCCGTGGTCGATCAGGGCTGCGGCATGACCGCCGAATTCATTCGCCGCGATCTGTTCAAGCCCTTTTCGTCCAGCAAGGCCGGCGGCTTTGGCCTCGGCGCTTTCGAGGCGCGCAGCCTTGCCGAGGCGATGGGCGGGCGGATTGATGTGGAAAGCAAACCCGGCGTGGGGAGCCGTTTCACCCTGCGCCTGCCGCTGGCGCCCGCGCCGGCGCGCGATGATGTTCAAGGAAAGGCCGCCTGATGAGCGACACCCGCCCCAAATTGCTGATCGTCGAGGATGATCCCGGCCTGCAGCGGCAATTGCGCTGGGCCTATGAGGATTATCAGCTGTTCATCGCCGGCGACCGGCTGGAAGCGATCGAGATGCTGCGGATGGAGGCGCCCGATGTGGTGACGCTCGACCTGGGTTTGCCGCCGGACCCGGACGGCACCAGCGAGGGCTTTGCCACGCTGGAGGAGATATTGCGCATCAAGCCCGATACCAAGGTGATCGTGGCGTCGGGCCATGGCGCACGGGAAAGCGCGCTCAATGCCATTTCCGGCGGCGCCTATGATTTCTACCAGAAGCCGGTCGACATTGACGAACTGGGCCTGATCGTGCGCCGCGCCTTCCACGTCCACGCGCTGGAGCAGGAAAATGCCCGCCTCGCCGAAGCCGCGCCGGAGGGGGGCAGGGTGCTCGGCCGGATGATCACCGGCGCGCCGGAGATGATGCGGGTCGCCCGCACGATCGAGCGGGTCGCCAGCGCCGATGTCTCGGTCATGCTGCTGGGCGCCAGCGGTACCGGCAAGGAATTGCTGGCGCAGGGTCTGCATGATGCCAGCCCGCGTCGCGGTGGTGCCTTCGTCGCGATCAATTGCGCGGCCATCCCCGAAACCCTGCTGGAATCAGAACTGTTCGGGCATGAAAAGGGCGCCTTCACCGGTGCGGTCAAGACCACCCCCGGCAAGATCGAGCAGGCGCAGGGCGGCACCCTGTTCCTGGACGAGGTTGGCGACATTCCGCTGCCCTTGCAGGTGAAGCTGCTGCGCTTCCTGCAGGAAAGGGTGATCGAACGGATCGGCGGGCGCCAGCCGATCGCGGTGGATACGCGCATCGTGTGCGCCACCCATCAGGATCTCGACGCGATGATTGCTGCCGCCAGCTTCCGCGAGGATCTCTATTATCGCCTGGCCGAGATCGTCATCCGCATCCCCGCGCTGCGCGACCGGCCGGGCGATCCGGCGCTGCTCGCGCGCCACTTCCTCACCCGCTTCGCGCAGGACATGAACCCGCAAGTCAAGGGCTTCGCCCCCGATGCACTCGCCGCGCTCGACGCCTGGGGCTGGCCGGGCAATGTGCGCGAGCTGGAAAATCGCGTGAAGCGCGCGGTCATCATGGCCGATGGCAAGCATGTGACGGCGGCCGATCTCGATCTCGACGGCGATCGGGCCGAAGGCAGCGAGGTCGTCAATCTCAAGGCCGCGCGCGAAATGGCCGATCGTCGCGCCATTCGCCGGGCGATCGCCCGTACCGACGGCAATATTTCCAGCGCCGCCAAGATATTGGGGATCAGCCGGCCGACCCTCTATGACCTGCTCAAGCAATATAAGATGCAGGGCTGATCGATGCGGCGCTCACGCCTGATCCTGCTGGCGGGCCTTGCCCTGCTGCTGCTGGCGCTGGCCGGCCTGTGGCAGTGGCGCGTGCATGAGGCGGACGGGAGTGCCGCGCTCGCGCGCGGGCTGGCCGCGCTGGATGCCGGTGATGCGCGCACCGCCCGGATCGAGCTGATGAACGCCATTCGCGGCAATCCGGCGTCGCTGCCGGCGCGACTGGGCCATGCCCGCGCGCTGGTGCAATTGGGTGATGGCGCCGGGGCGCAGGCCGATCTGCTGCGCGCGCGCAAGCTGGGCGCCAGCGTCGCGGACATAAATGGACTGCTGGCGCAGGCGCTGCTGTTGCAGGGCGATGCCGATGGCGCCCTGCGCGCGGTGCAGGCGGGCGAAGCCAAGTCGGCCGAGGCGGCCCGCGTCGCCGCCCGCGCCTGGCAGGCCAAGGGCGACAATGATGCCGCCCAGCGCGCCTTTGACGATGCGCTGCATCTCGCCCCGCGCGAAGCACGGACCTGGATCGATCTCGGCCGGTTCCGCCTGACATTGGGCGATCAGGCCGGGGCGATTGCGGCCGCGGACAAGGCGCTGACGCTGGCACCGGGCGATCCGGATGCGCTGACCCTGCGCGGCATGCTGATCCGCGATCAATATGGGCTGGCGGCGGCGCTGCCCTGGTTCGAACGGGCGCTGGACGATCATCCCAATGCGCTTGCCCCGCTCACCGAATATGCCGCGACGCTGGCCGATGCCGGCCGCGCGAGCCGCGCGCTCAGCGTCAGCCGGCGCATCCTGGCGCTCGATCCCGGCAATCCGCGCGCCTGGTTCCTTCAGGCGGTGATCGCTGCCCGCGCCAGCCAGATCGATCTTGCCCGCACCCTGCTGGCGCGCACCGATGGCCGGCTGGATGGCGAACCGGCGACCCGGTTGCTGCGCGGCGTGCTGCACCTGTCGGATGGCAATGCCGTGCTGGCGGCCGATGCGCTGGGGCCGCTGGTGGCGATGCAGCCCGACAATCGCGTGGCGCGCACGCTGCTGGCCCGCGCATCCTATCTGACCGGCGACTATGCCGGCACGGCGGCGACGCTCGCGCCCCTTGTCGATCGCCATGATGCCGATCCCTATGTGCTGACGCTGGCTGCCCGCGCGCAGGAGCAACTGGGCGATCGCGCGCAGGCCGATGCGTTGCTGGCCCGCACCTCCTGGCCGGTGCGTCCCTCGTCGGACCTGCTGGGCGGTACGAACGCCGTCATGACGCCGCCGGCCGATGTCGCCACCGCGGCCGACAATATCCCCTATATCCACGCGCTGCTGATGCAGGGGCGCACGGGCGAGGCGGTCGACCGCGCCGCGCTGTTGGCGCGCGCCAATCCTGGCGCTCCGGCCGCCCATGTCGTGCTGGGCGATGCGCTGGTCGCTGCCGGCCGGCCCGCCGATGCTGCCCGCAGTTTCGAGGCGGCGGCCAATATCCGGTTCGATCGCAATGCCGCGCTGCGGCTGGTCGCGGCCTGGAGCGCGGCGGGCGATCCCGCCCGCGCGCTGCAACTTATCAGCCTGTTCCTGGCGCAGAATCCGATGGACGTGGAGATGCAACGGCTGGCGGCCGGGGCGGCGATGCAGGCGCATGACTGGCGCGGCGCGCTGCGTCTGTTGCAGGCGGTGGAAGCGCAGACCGGCGGCCATGATGCGCTGCTGATGGCCGATCTGGCCCGCGCGAGCCTGGAAACGGGATCGCCCGGCAAGGCGCGCCTCTATGCCGCCCAGGCCTATCGCCTGATGCCGGCCAATCCGGTCACCGCCGATATCTACGGCCTGGTGCTGCTGCGCACCGATGCGCAGGGGCCGGCGGCGATCGACCTGCTCGAAAAGGCGGTCGCCCTCGCGCCGCAAAACCCGCCCTTCCAGCTCCATCTGGGGCAGGCCTATGTCGCCGCCGGGCGCAAGGCGGAGGCGAAGCGCGCTTTGTCGCGCGCGGCCGCCGCCCATTTCCCCGATCGCCAGCAGGCGGTGAAGGCGCTCGCTTCATTGTAAAAAAAAAAGCGCCCCGCAGGGCGCTCTTCTTCAGACCTTCTGGCTGTCCAGTTCGTCGAGCCGGATGCCCAGCCGCCGGATTTGCGCTGCGACCGGCGGCCACACGCTTTCCAGGAAGCGGCTGCGTTCCGCCTCGCGCAGCTTGCGGGTCGCGCCATCGGCGACGAACATGCCCACGCCGCGCTTCACGACGACCAGACCGTCATCCTGAAAGCTCTGATAGGCCTTGGCCACGGTCAGCGGATTGGCGCCCTGCTGCGCGGCAAAGGCGCGGACCGAGGGGAGGAGGTCGCCATCGCGATAGTCCCCATCCAGGATGGAGGCGGCAATGATCTCGCGAAGGCGGAGATAGACGGGTTTGGATTCGTCGCTCATAAGTGCATCAGTGCCATAATACAGCCGTGCAGGTCAATGGACCTTGTTACGTGAAAGCCCGTATTTTCGGCAATTATCTGTCCCATGTCGATACGATATCGTTATAATCTGGCCGGGGCCGTTCTTCCAGCGCGCGTGAGGGCGTGCCGATGAAGACGAATCCGGCCAGCCGCTCGTCCGCGCTGCCAAAGGCGTCGCGCACATCGTCGTTGAAGCTCGGCCATCCGGTCAGCCAGCCGCCGGCAAAGCCCAGCGCATGGGTGGCGTGCAGCAGGTTCATGATCGCCGCGCCAGCCGACAATTCCTGTTCCCAGACCGGGATCTTGCTGCCCGCGACCGGCTTGGACAGCGCCACTACCAATGTCGGCGCCTGATGCGCGAACTGGTGCATCGCCTCGATCTCCAGCCGCCCAGCCTCGGGCTTCTCGGCGCGATAGGCGGCCTCCAGCAGCGCGGCCAGCTTTTCCCTTTTGTCCTGCGGCACGATCACGAAGCGCCAGGGCGCCAGCTTGCCATGATCGGGCGTGCGCAGCGCGACTTCGAGGATCTGGCGCAGCTGCGCATCGTCCGGGCCGGGCGCGATCAGGTCGCGCGGCTTGCCGGAACGGCGGGTCTGCAGCAGGGTGAGGGGGCTGGAAAGGTCGTTGAACATCGGTTGCCAAATGGGACGCTTTACCGTCGGGCGCAAGGGCGAAGGGCGCACTTCCTATCGCTTCAACCCTGCTTTGACTCTGCCCACCTTTCCCCTCTAGGGTCCGCGCCATAACGCCGCCGCTCTCGCCGGCCGGCACAAAAAGACAATTTCAAGGGGGTCCGATGGCGACCGCAATCACCGTACCGGCGGAGGCAGGCAAGACCTGGCTCGGCCATCCGCGCGGCCTGTTCCTGCTGTTCTTCGCGGAAATGTGGGAACGTTTTTCCTATTATGGCATGCGTGCCATCCTGATTTTCTACCTCACCAAACATTTCCTGTTCGGCGAGGACAAGGCCTATATCCTCTACGGCGCCTATACCTCGCTGGTCTATATCACCCCGGTGATAGGCGGCTATCTGGCCGACCGGTTCCTGGGCCCGCGCAAGGCGGTGCTGGTGGGCGGGGTGTTCATCGCCATCGGCCATTTCCTGATCGCCATCACCGAAGGGCCGGGGGGGCAGGATGCCTTCTATCTCAACGGCTTCTATCTGGCGCTGGCCAGCATCATCGTCGGCACCGGCTTCCTGAAGGCCAATATCTCGGTGCTGGTGGGCGAACTTTATGCCCGTGACGATCATCGCCGCGACCCGGCCTTCTCCATCTTCTACATGGGCATCAACCTGGGCGGCGCCAGCGGACCGATCGTCTGCGGCCTGCTGGGCGAGCTGTGGGGCTGGAGCTGGGGCTTCGGCGCCGCCGGCGTCGGCATGCTGCTCGGCCTCGTCATGTTCGTCTGGCTGCGGCCCTGGCTGCTGGGCAAGGGCGAGCCGCCCGCGCCGGAAAAGCTGCGCGCGCCGGCGATCGGCACGATCTCGCAGGAATGGACCATCTATGCCAGCGCCGCGCTGGGCGTGGCGGCGATCTGGATGGTCATCCGCTATGCCGAACTGCTGGGCTATACGCTGCTGATCTTCTCCGCCCTGACCGTCGCCTACATATTGTGGCGTTCGGTGACGGTGCTGACCAAGGTGGAGCGCGACCGGATGTTCGCCGCGCTCTTCCTGATCGCGCTCAATCCGCTCTTCTGGGGCCTGTTCGAACAGACCGGTTCCTCGCTCAACATCTTCACCGACCGCAATGTCGATCGCGTCATCCTGGGCTGGGACGTGCCGGCCTCGCTGTTCCAGTCGGTCAATTCCATCTACATCATCCTGCTCGCGCCGCTGTTCGCGGTGCTGTGGACCTTCCTCGACAAGCGCCGGGCGGAACCATCCTCGCCCGCCAAGTTCGGCATCGGCCTCATCCTGTGCGGCGCCGGATTCCTGGTGCTGGTCGCGGGCGCGGCGATGGCCGGCCAGTCGCTGACGCCGGTGATCTTCGTCTTCCTCATCTATCTGCTCCACACCATGGCGGAACTCTGCTTCTCGCCGGTCGGCCTGTCGGCGATGACGCGCCTGTCGGTGTCGAACATGGTCGGGCTGGTGATGGGCACCTGGTTCCTGGCGATGGCCGCGGGCAATTTCATCGCCGGCCTGATCGCGCGCGCCACCGGCAGCGGTGAAGCGGGCGACGTGACCCAGGTGCTGGACGTCTACAGCCGCATCGGCTGGTTTTCCGTGGTGGTCGGCGGCCTGGTGCTGCTCGTCTCGCCCTATGTGAAACGCATGATGCATCTCGATCTCATTGCCGCTGAAAAGGGGAAACAGGCATGAACGCACGCAGCAAGCTGCTGCTGGGGCTGGCGCTGGTCGCGACCGGCATGACCGCGCCGGCGGTCGCCAAGAAGGAAAAGGATCAGCCCGCACCGGCGTCTCAGGGCAGTTCGGCCGAGCCGGACAATCCCTATCCTTCGACCTACAAGCCCTATCCGGGCGTCGCGACCGCGATCCGCGGCGCAACCATCTTTGACGGTGAAGGCGGGCGGATCGACAAGGGTGTCGTCTTCCTGTCGGGTGGCAAGATCACCTCGATCGGCGGCCCCGACACGCCGATCCCGGCCGACATCGCGGTGTTCGACGGCACGGGCAAGTTCGTGACGCCCGGCGTCATCGACATTCACAGCCATCTGGGCGTCTATCCCTCGCCTGCCGTGGACGCGCATTCGGACGGCAATGAAATGACCTCGCCGGTCACGCCCCATGTCTGGGCCGAACATTCGGTCTGGCCGCAGGATCCCGGTTTTGGTCGCGCACTCGCCAATGGCGGCGTCACCACGCTTCAGATCCTGCCGGGGTCGGGCAATCTGTTCGGCGGCCGCAGCGTGATCCTGAAGAATGTCCAGGCCCGCACCATGCAGGGGATGAAATTCCCCGGCGCGCCCTATGGCCTGAAGATGGCCTGTGGCGAAAATCCCAAGCGCGTCTATGGCGCCAAGGGGCGCGAGCCGAGCACCCGCATGGGCAATATGGCGGTCGATCGCCAGACCTGGATCAAGGCGCGCGAATATCAGAAGAAGCGCGCCGCCGGTAAGGACCAGACCCGTGACCTGGGCATGGAGACGCTGGCCGACGCGCTGGAAGGCAAGATCCTGGTCCAGAACCATTGCTACCGCGCCGACGAGATGGCCAATGTAATCGATATGTCGAAGGAGTTCGGCTACAAGGTCACCGCCTTCCACCACGCGGTCGAGGCCTACAAGATCGCCGACCTGCTGCGCGAGAACGGCATCTGCGCCGCGATGTGGGGCGACTGGTATGGCTTCAAGATGGAAGCCTATGACGGAATCAAGGAAAATGTCCCGCTCGTCCACCAGGCCGGCGCCTGCGCCATCGTCCATTCCGATGACGAGAATGGCATTCAGCGCCTGAACCAGGAAGCGGCCAAGGCATTGGGCGCGGGCCGTCGCATGGGCATCAATATCCCTGACGAGATCGTCTGGACCTGGCTCGCCATCAACCCGGCCAAGGCGATGGGCATCGCCGACCAGACCGGCAGCCTGAAGGTCGGCAAGATGGCCGACGTCGTGCTGTGGAACGGCAATCCCTTCAGCACCTATACCCGGCCGGAAAAGGTCTGGGTCGACGGCGCCTTGCTCTATGACGCCAATGATCCCAAGCGGCGCCCGGTAACCGACTTCGAACTCGGCCAGATCGGCGCGGGAGACGTGAAATGATGATGAAGACCGCAATCCGCGCCGCCGCCGCGCTGCTGGCCGTTGCCGCCTCGCCCATGGCCCTGACCCAGACCATCGCCATCACTGGCGCCACTCTGGCGATCGGTGACGGGTCGGAACCGATCCAGAATGGCACCGTGGTGATTTCCGCCGGCAAGGTGGTGGCCGCCGGGGCCGGCGTCGCCGTGCCGGCCGGCGCCAGGACCATCGACGCCAGCGGCAAATGGGTGACGCCCGGCATCGTCTCGGGCTTCTCGCGCGTGGGCCTGGCCGAAGTGCCCGGCGTCAAGGAAACCAACGACATCAACGCCCGCACGCCTTTCTCGGCCGCGATCGATGTTGCACCGGCAATCAACCCGCTGGCCAATCCGATCGCGATCAGCCGCACCGCCGGCGTGACCCGCGCGGTGGTGGTGCCCGCGACCGGCAACGGCATCTTTGCCGGGCAGGGCGCGGTGGTCGATCTGGGCGCCGACATGGACCCGATCACCAAGGCGCGCGCCTTCCAATATGTCGAGATGGGCGAAGAAGGGGCGGAGGATGCCGGCGGCAGCCGACCGGCCGCTTACCTCACCTTCAAGATGATGCTGCGCGAGGCGCAGGATTATGCCAAGGCCCCGGCCAGCTATGATGGCCGGTCGAAGGACGCTTTGCTCAACCGCGTCGATGCCGAGGCGCTGGTCCCGGTCGTCACCGGCGCGATGCCGCTGATGATCCATGTTGAAAGCGCGCGCGACATTCTCGGCGTGCTGGCGCTCCGGAAGGACTTCCCGGCGCTGAAGCTGATCCTCGCCGGCGCGACCGAGGGCTGGATGGTTGCCAGCCAGATCGCCGCCGCCAAGGTGCCGGTGATCGCCGGCGGGCTCGACGACCTGCCTTCCAGCTTCGAGAAGCTGGCCGCGACCCAGAGCAATGTCGGCCGCATGGTCAAGGCCGGCGTGCCCGTCGCCATGGGCCTGATGGACCGGGACGAAGCGCTGCAGCTGCGCCTCGCCACCCAGCAGGCGGGCAATATGGTCGCGCTCAACAAGGTGCCGGGCGCCACTGGCCTCAGCTGGGGCCAGGCGCTGCGCAGCATCACCTCCGCCCCGGCCGAGGCGATGGGGCTGGGCGACCGGATCGGCTCGCTCAAGGCCGGCAAGGCGGGCGACGTGGTGATCTGGGACGGCGACCCGCTGGAAATGGAATCGGCGCCGGTCGCGGTGTGGATCGACGGCATCCAGCAGCCGATCGACAATCGCCAGACCAAGCTGCGCGACCGCTACGCCACCCCGGCCGAAGGCAGCCTGCCCAAGGCCTATGAATGGTAAGATGGGGAAGGGGGCCACGGCCCCCTTTTTCATGCCGCGCACATCTGCCGGCAAAATGCGGGGGCCATGGCACCAAAGCGACCCCGCCTCGTTGGGGCAGGACGCAACCGCGATATAGGAGAGGCCCCATGCCCGATGAACTGAATGAAGCCCTTGAGCGGTTCCAGATGTTTGCTGCCCGCTTCAAACTGGATGATCTGATCGATACCGAAAGCGGCTTCACCGGCAACGACGCCGCTCTGCTGGCCGGCGAAGTCGAAATGGCCATCCAGACCAGAGGCATGCAAGACAGCCCCGAGCCGGATATAGACGGCAGCCTGTTCTAGGGGCCGTGAATCCAGCTGGGCGACGATAGAAGCGCACTATCTGGGCAAACTGCCCCCGGACGTAGCGGCAAGAACAATCAGCTATTCATGGAAGTCGTGCTGTAGACTGTTCGAAAGGGCAGTCCATGGCGCGACCTGCCGACCCATTCGATTAACCGGAAAAGGCGCCGCCTCTGGCTCTCGGTCATGGTCGACTTCTGACAGGAATGCTGCCCTCCCTGCGCGACAGGCGCCGCATGATCACGCGCGATTAGTAGGTCATCTGGCCGGTGACATTGCCGCCGTCGAGATAGCGGCAGACCAGCACCTCATCCTCGCCGCTGGCCACGGTGACGAGCGCACATCCCACCTGCGTCGTGTCGCGCCAGATCACCTGCGTGTAATGGCCGACATCTTCCCACTGGCCCGATGTGCTCACATCGGTGAACACGCCGTTCTTGAACGCCGCCTTCTCGTCGATCCACATGGTGACCATGTCTTCGGGCGTATAGGCGCCCTTGCTGCCCCGCCACAGATTCTCGCCCTCGGCGACCAGCGAACCATCATGTTCGAGATCGCTTAGCGTCTGGAGATTGGCGCCCCATCGCGCCGCGTCGGCGGCGAGCGCAGGGCTCCAGCTAAGGTTGGGCACGCCAATCTGGCCACGCTCCGCATTATGGGCGGCCAGGACGCGCTGGTCGAAATTGTCGAGCCGATTCTGGGCCTGGACCGGCAGAGCGGCGATAAGGCCCAGCAGAATGGCGGCTGACCGTTGTATCGATGGGCGCGTGAGAAGCTCCAGCATCATAAACTTCTCCTTGCTCTGATGGTAGATCGCGCGGGGCATCAGCCGAATTTTTCGAGCAGATATTGCGAGACCCAGATCTGGGTGCCAGCCAATTGGGGCAGCGCCAGCCTGGTCCGCTGGTCAAAGCGCAACTGCCGCGCCAGCCCATCGCCGATGGCCGCCCCGGCGGCCATCTCATGCGGGTTGAAACTGTTCCGCACCCGGCGCAGGGCGTCGCGCACGCGGTCGCCTTCCTCGCCGGCCAGGGTCGCGGGCAATGGCCCACCATAAGGGGTGCCGCTTGCGATCAGGCCGAGCAGGTTCGCAAAATCATCGGGTTGCATCTTCACCCATGGATGAGGGTGGATAATGGCCTTCGGGCGGAAGATCACGGCGGTTGCCGTCACGATCCCTCCCGTCAGATAGAGGTTCGGGCGTTGGCGGGGCGGGGGTTCCGTCGCAATCTGTGGCGCCAGCACTGGCGCCACCGTATCGCCGTAAAATTCCGACGCCCTTTGGCCGACGGTGGCGGTGCGGATGTCCGGCCAGCGAAGCTTGACCGCACCGGCCATCGTCTTGGGTCCATAGGGCGCCGAAAGGGCGACAAACTGGCCATGCTGGTCATAATAGCCGCCCTTGATAGTGCCGCTGGCGATGTTGACGTGCATCACATTGCGGCGATCAGCGGGGCGCACGATCCAGTCATAGCCCAGCCGGGCCTGGTCCTTGATCGATATGATTTCGGGGGTGATGCCCGTTCGTGCGGGCAGGGCGGCGATGAATTGCTCCACCCGGCCCGGCGCGAAGTCGATAAGGCCGCCCGAGACCAGCACGGCAATGTCGCTGGTCTGCAATCCATGCTGGGACTTCAGCCGATCGATATGGCCAGCCACGATGTCGACGCTCTGGGCGGCCATGGCGTCATCCGCTGCGGGGCCAAGTGGGCTGGCCAGTTCGGTTTCCACGAAGGCCTTGCCGGTGGGTTCCGGCGCCATGCGCTCGAAGCCTGAAAGCTTTCGTCGGCCCAGCTGGTCACGGTCAAACCGGTAGGCTGCGACGCTCATTCCGCCCCGCCGGATTTCGACGACGCCATAGGTTTTTTGCCGGTTCGCCTGCGCATTCGCCCTGGCTGGTATCAGGCCCGGTATCAGGGACAGGCCTGTGACCGATGCTGCCGTTGCGCCGATGAATGCGCGCCTGCTCCAAGCCATCGCTGTCCCCCATGTCCAGGCAGATGTCGGGGCCAATCCCGGCGCGCTGCGACAAACGGATTGCTATGACGATGTCGGGTGCGAAACAATCGGGCTATTCCGGATGGCCGATGGCGGAAAATCCTTAGGGGCGATGGCGCCGGGGCCGTGGCGTCTGTCCTACAGCGCCGGCTTTCCGCTATACCGTCGCTGGTTCTTTCCCATCGTCCGCGCGCGTCCTCGGCCTCGCACGATAATTTCCATCATCGGCACGAAAATGTCAGGATGTGCGGGAAATATGCGAAGTTAAGCGCGGCATTTCCTATTTTGCCGCTCTGGCCTCAGCCGCTGGTGGCGCCCCACACATCGCTGGCCTTCACGAAGCCCTTCTGGCCCTTCACGTCGAACGCGCACCAGCCGCTCGAGCAGGAACCGATCCGGCCGACCACGCCCTTCTCGGCGCGGAACAGGGTACGGCTGGTTTCGCTCGCGCCCTCGTGCATCGGTGCTTGCGCCGCGGTGACGATCGCCGTGGCGGTATCGCTCAGCAGGCGGACATGCATCCAGCCCTGGGCGCCGTCGGGATCTTCCACCTTGCGCCACAGGCCCAGCACCTGCACCACCTTCACCGGCAGGTCGCGGCGCTGATAGACCCAGTTGGACGGGTAATCGAGGCTGGGGCCGACGCGCATCCGCGCCTCGTCATGCGACAGCGACGCCCAATAGGGCACAGGCTTGGCCGGGGCCGCCGCCGCGCCGCTCATGTTGGTCAGTGCCGCGATCATGCCCGCGCCCAGCAGCAGGCGCTTCATGCCCGACCCTTTGCCCATATCACCCATGGTCTTTCCATACGCTTGTCCGGCCGGTCGCGACAAGCTTTCAATCGCAGGCAGCAGCATATCCGCTTGACCGGCGGGGCAGGCGGGAATAGCGGCCTTGCTATGGCCAGGAAACCGCGCCCCGCAACGCCGCGCGTCATCGTGACGCGCCGCCTGCCGCCCAATGTGGAGGCGCGCATGGCCGAACTGTTCGACGCCAGCTTCAATACCGGCGACATCCCCATGAACCGGGCCGAACTCGCCGCCGCCATGGCGCAGTGCGACGTGCTGGTGCCCTGCATCAGCGACCAGATCGACGCGGAACTGATCGCCAGCGCGCCCGACCGGCTGCAACTGATCGCCAGCTTCGGCAGCGGCGTCGACCATATCGACCTCGCCGCCGCGCGGACCAGGGGGGTGATCGTCACCAACACGCCCGGCGTGCTGACCGAAGACACCGCCGACATGACCATGGCGCTGATCCTCTCCGTGCCGCGCCGCCTGGCAGAGGGAGAGAAGCTGGTGCGCTCGGGCCAGTGGCATGGCTGGAGCCCGTCGGGGATGCTCGGCCACCGCATCGGCGGCAAGAAGCTGGGCATCATCGGCATGGGCCGCATCGGTCGCGCCGTCGCCCGCCGGGCGAGGGCCTTCGGCCTCTCCATCGCCTACCATAACCGCCACCGCCTGCCTTTCGAGGTGGAGCAGGAGCTGGAGGCCAGCTGGCATGACGATCTCGACGCGCTGCTGCGCGAATGCGACATCGTCTCGATCCATTGCCCGCTCAACGCCGACAGCCGCGGCCTGATCGATGCGCGGCGGATCGGTCTGATGCGGCCGGACGCCTATCTCATCAACACCTCCCGCGCGGAAATCACTGACGAGCCGGCGCTGATCGCGGCGCTTGCCGAAGCACGGATCGCCGGCGCCGGGCTTGACGTCTATGCCCATGAGCCAGCGGTCGATCCGCGGCTGCTGGCGCTCGCCAATGTCACCCTGCTGCCCCATGTCGGCTCGGCGACCTTCGAGGGGCGCGATGCCACCGGCGCCCGCGTCATCGCCAATATCCGCACCTGGGCCGATGGCCATCGCCCACCCAATCAGGTGCTTGAAGGCTGGGTCTGATCGCTGCGCGCGCGGAACAATGCGCGCCTTCCTCCGTTTGGAAACATCAGAGAAACGGAAGGAATCCCACCATGATTCGTCTTGCCATCATTGCCCTCGTGATTGCGGCCGTGCTCGCCATCCTCGGCTTCGGCGGCGCCGCCGGCACCTTTGTCGGCATCGCCAAATTGCTGTTCGGCATCGCCATCGCCCTGTTCCTGATCTTCCTCGTCCTCGGCCTTCTGGCTGGCAAGGGAATCAAGGATGCGATAGACTGACACGCATGATCGAGATTGGCGCTGGAGTGGATGAAACCGGGCGGTTGCTGCGCGATGAGGCCGGCTTCCTGCTCCAGCGCGATCTGGGCGGCACCTGGCGATTGGTGCTGCTGCGGGTGCCGGTCGACCATGTGGAAAAGCGGGTCCGGGTGCGCGGCTATTATGCCGGCGACGACATTGTCGAAGCGGACGGCGTAGCCGCCGCCTGAACCGGCATCGGGCCATCTTGCCAGAATCGTTGCGCCGCGCGATCAGTTGCGCCCATGCGCAAGATCATTTCCCTGATGCTCGCCGTTGCGGCGCCCGCCCTGGCCCAAGCCCAGACTCCCCATGACCAACTGATCCAGGTGATCGACGATCACTGGAAATGGTATCTGTCTGTCCATCCGGTGGAAGCGACCGCACGCGGCGTGCGCGACTATGACGACCAGATTTCGGACCTGTCGCTTGGCGCGCGGGATGCGCAGATCAAGGTGGAGCAGGGTTTCGTCACGCGCCTCGACGCCGTTCCCGAGGGCGGGCTGGACGCCGCCGACAAGGTCAATCGCGCGGTGCTGCTATGGATGCTGCGCGACGATATCGCCAGCGACAAGCATCAGGCCGAACGGCTGATGCTCTTCACCACTTACTATAGCTGGCATCAGGGCTTTTCCGGCATGGCCGACGGCCTGCCTTTCTACACCCGCGCCGATTATGAGAGCTATCTGAAGCGCCTCGCGCTCTACCCCAAGCAGAATGGTGACGGCATGGCGATCACCCGCCAGGCGATCAAGGGCGGCTATGTGCTGCCCTGTTCGGTGCTGGGCGGCTTTGCCAAGGGGATCAGCGGCATCGTCGCCGGGGCGCCGGAAGGAACGCGCTTCTACGAGCCCTTCACCCGCACCAAGCCGCGCGACATCAGCGATGCCGATTGGGCGGCGCTACAGGCGCGCGCGGTGGCGGTGATCCGCGATGTCATCACGCCGGAATATGGCAAATGGCACGACCTGTTCGTGGCGGACTATCTGCCCAAATGCCGCAAGAGCGACAGCGTATCGACGCTGCCGGGTGGCGCGGCCTGGTATGCCAGTCGGGTGCGCACCCACACCACCACCGACCTGACCCCTGATCAAATCCACCAGATCGGGCTGGATGAGGTCGCCCGCATCGGCAAGCGGATGGACGCGATCGCGGCCAAGGCCGGCTATCCCAGCCGTGCCGCCTTCATCCAGCATCTGCGCACTGATCCCAGCTATTACGCCAAGACGCCCGAGGAACTGCTGCGCGTTGCCGCGCGCCAGGCCAAGGCGATCGACGGCCTGCTGCCGCGCTATTTCGCCACGCTGCCGCGCCTGCCCTATGGCATCAAGTCGATCCCGGCTGCCGAGGCGGAGGGGACGACCACGGCCTATTATGGCCCCGGCGCGCCCGAGGCAGGAATTTCCGGCACCTATTGGGTCAACACCTCGAAGCTGGACCAGCGGCCCTTCTGGGAATTGCCGGCGCTGACCGCGCATGAGGCGGTGCCGGGCCATCACAATCAGATCGCACTGCAGCAGGAATTGCCGCTGCCGCCGTTCCGCAAATATCTCGCCGGCTTCACCGCCTATGTCGAGGGCTGGGCGCTCTACACCGAATATCTGGGCGAGGAGATGGGCCTCTACGACACGCCCGAGAAGATGATGGGCCGCCTGTCCTACGAGATGTGGCGCGCCTGCCGCCTGGTGGTCGACACCGGCATCCATGCCAAGGGCTGGGACAAGGCGAAGGCGGTCACCTTCATGAAGGCGAACAGCGCTCTGAGCGACGCCAATATCGATGCGGAGGTCAATCGCTATATCAGCTGGCCGGGGCAGGCGCTGGGCTACAAGCTGGGCGAGATCAAGATCCGCGAACTGCGCGCGCGGGCGGAACAGCAACTCGGGGCCAAATTCGACCTGCGCCGTTTCCATGATGCAGTGCTGTCGCAGGGGGCGGTGCCGCTCACCGTGCTGGAAAGCCAGATCGACGGCTGGATCGCCGCGGAAAAGGCGCGCTGAAAAGAGCGCCAATAAAGGCAAGATATGGGGCGGGGCGGGAGCGATTTCCACACCCCCCGCACAATAAAAGTGCGGCCTTTGTGCGTGTCGCTGCGAATGATTTTCAGTAAGCGAAAATGGCGGAAATAAAGGCGGTTTCGACCATTTTGTCCCTTTGACTTGGCGGTGGCAATCTGTATGCCACCGCTCATCGGGACACACTTGCTTCGACCATCGGTTGGGGCGCCTCCCTCCACCTTGCCGCGTCTTCGTGGCTTCTGGTGGGAACGCGACGCTTCCTTCCGCATGGCCGGGCCTATGCGAGGAGACGCATATCTTATGACCGCCACCGGACAGGATACTCTCGGCACGCGCGACACGCTCAATGTCGGCGGCAAGGACATCGCCTATTATTCGTTGGAAAAGGCAGCTGCGAAGCTTGGAGACGTTTCGCGCCTGCCTTTCTCGATGAAGGTGCTGCTGGAAAATCTGCTGCGCTTCGAGGATGGCGTGACCGTCACCACCGACGATATCAAGGCGATCGTCGATTGGCAGAATGACAAGGGCAAGGCGGAGCGCGAGATCCAGTATCGCCCGGCGCGCGTGCTGCTGCAGGACTTTACCGGCGTGCCCTGCGTCGTCGACCTGGCCGCGATGCGCGACGCGATGAATGCGCTGGGCGCCGACGCCAGCAAGATCAACCCGCAGGTGCCCGTCCACCTCGTCATCGACCATTCGGTCATGGTCGACGAGTTCGGCACGCCCCGCGCGTTCCAGGACAATATGGAGATCGAATATCAGCGCAACATGGAGCGCTACGACTTCCTGAAATGGGGCAGCAAGAGCCTCGCCAATTTCTACGCCGTGCCGCCGGGCACCGGCATCTGCCATCAGGTGAACCTGGAAAATATCGCCCAGGGCGTCTGGTCGAGCGAGGGGGCCGATGGTGCCACCATCGCCTATCCCGACACCTGCGTCGGCACGGATAGCCACACCACCATGGTCAATGGCCTGGGCGTGCTGGGCTGGGGCGTCGGCGGGATCGAGGCGGAAGCGGCGATGCTGGGCCAGCCGGTATCGATGCTGATCCCCGAAGTGGTGGGCTTCAAGTTCACCGGCAATTTGAAGGAAGGCGTGACCGCCACCGATCTGGTGCTGACCTGCACCCAGATGCTGCGCGCGCGCGGCGTGGTCGGCCGCTTCGTCGAATATTTCGGCCCCGGCCTTGCCACGCTCAGCCTCGCCGACCGGGCGACGCTGGCCAATATGGCGCCCGAATATGGCGCGACCTGTGGCTTCTTCGGCATCGACGACAAGACGCTCGACTATATGCGCCTCACTGGCCGCAGCGACGAGAATATCGCGCTGGTCGAGGCCTATGCCAAGCAGCAGGGCTTCTGGATCGATCCGTCGATAGAGCCGATCTTCACCGATACGCTGGAGCTGGACCTGTCCACCGTGGTGCCCAGCCTGGCTGGTCCCAAGCGCCCGCAGGACCGCGTTGCGCTTCCGCAAGTGGATGACGTGTTCAACGCCGACATGGAGAAGACCTACAAGAAGGCGCAGACCCGCGTTCCGGTCGAGGGCAAGGATTATGACATTGGCGATGGCGACGTCACCATTGCCGCGATCACCAGCTGCACCAACACCTCCAACCCCAATGTGCTGATTGCCGCCGGCCTGGTCGCCAAGAAGGCGAATGAGCTGGGCCTCAAGCCCAAGCCCTGGGTCAAGACCTCGCTGGCGCCCGGTAGCCAGGTCGTCACCGACTATCTGGAAAAGGCGGGCCTTCAGGCGCATCTCGACGCGATCGGCTTCAACCTGGTGGGCTATGGCTGCACCACCTGCATCGGCAATTCGGGACCGCTCGCCGAGCCGATCAGCAAGGCGATCAACGAGAATGGCCTGGTTGCGGCCGCCGTTATCTCGGGCAACCGCAACTTCGAAGGCCGCGTGTCGCCCGACGTGCGCGCCAACTTCCTCGCTTCGCCGCCGCTGGTCGTCGCCTATGCGCTCAAGGGCACGGTGATCGAGGATTTCATCACCACCCCGATCGGCACGAGCAAGGATGGCGAAGCGGTCTATCTCAAGGACATCTGGCCGACCAATGACGAGGTCGCGACCACCCTGGCGGGGGCGGTCGACCGGGAGATGTTCCGCGCCCGCTACGCCAATGTCTACAAGGGCGACGCCCATTGGCAGGCGATCGAGGTGACCGGGTCGGACACCTACAAGTGGCGTGCCGGGTCGACCTATGTCGCCAACCCGCCCTATTTCGAGGGGCTGACCATGACCCCGGCGCCGGTCACGGACATCATCGGCGCCATGCCGCTGGCGATCTTCGGCGACTCGATCACCACCGACCACATCTCGCCGGCCGGTTCGATCAAGGCGACCTCGCCCGCAGGCAAGTGGCTGAGCGAGCATCAGGTCGCCCAGGCCGACTATAACAGCTATGGCTCGCGCCGTGGCCATCATGAAGTCATGATGCGCGGCACCTTCGCCAATATCCGCATCAAGAATCTGATGCTCGACGGCGTCGAAGGCGGCATGACCAGCTATCAGGGCGAAGTCATGCCGATCTATGACGCGGCGATGAAGCACAAGGCCGACGGCACGCCGCTGGTCGTGATCGGCGGCAAGGAATATGGCACCGGATCGTCGCGCGACTGGGCGGCCAAGGGCACCAACCTGCTCGGCGTGCGCGCCGTGATCGTCGAAAGCTTCGAGCGCATCCACCGCTCGAACCTGGTCGGCATGGGCGTGTTGCCCCTGGTGTTCAAGGACGGCCAGACCCGCGACACGCTGGGCCTCAAGGGCGATGACAGCTTCACCATCACCGGTGTCGCCGACCTCAAGCCGCGCCAGGATGTCGAAGTGCAGGTCACCCGCGCCGACGGTTCGACCTTCAGCTTCACCGCGCTTTGCCGCATCGATACCGTCAACGAGCTGGAATATTTCCTCAACGGCGGCATCCTGCAATATGTGCTGCGCAAGCTGGCCGCCTGAGCGCTTGATCGCTTGACGCGCTGAGCTAAGGAATGAGGGCTTCTCCCGGAAGGGAGAGGCCCTTTTTCTTGGGGGTGGATGGTGGCGCTGTTCGTGGAGATCGTCGGCTGGGCCGGCGCGATATTGGTGCTGATCGCCTATGTCGGCGTCTCGACCGGGCGGCTGTCGGGTGGGTCGGCGACCTTCCAGTGGCTGAACGCCGTCGGCGCCGCCTTCTTCATCCTCAACACCTGGTGGCATGGCGCCTTCCCGTCGATGGTGCTCAACATCATCTGGGCGGTGGTCGGCTTTACCACCCTGTGGCGCATCTTCCGTCGGAGAATGTCCCCGTCATGACCCGCTTCATCGACCTCAGCCACGCCATCGAACATGGCATGACCACCTATAAGGGCGTCGCCGCGCCGCATATCTGCGATTACTGGACCCGCGAACAGTCGCGCGCCAACTATGCCGATGGCAGCGCGTTTCAGATGGGACGGATCGACATGGTGTCGAACACCGGCACCTATCTCGATGCGCCCTTCCACCGCTTCGAGGAGGGCGATGATCTCTCCATGCTCGATCTCGACCGGCTGGCCAGCCTGCCGGCGATCGTGGTGCGCAGGCCGTTCGAGGCCGTGGGCCTGGCGACCGACGCCGCCGATCTGGATGGGATCGATGTCGCCGGCCGCGCGGTGCTGGTCCACACCGGTTGGGACCGGCACTGGCGTACGCCGGCCTATTATGAGGATCATCCCTTCCTGACCGAAGCGGCGGCGCAGATGCTGGTGGCGCGCGGCGCTCGGCTGGTCGGCATCGACAGCCATAATATCGACGATACCCGCCCCGGCACCGGTCGCCCGGTCCATCGCGAGCTGCTGGGTGCCGGCGTGCTGATCTGCGAACATATGACCAATCTGGGCGCGCTGCCGGATGCGGGCTTCTCCTTCACTGCCGTGCCGCCCAAGATCGTCGGCATGGGCACATTCCCGGTGCGGGCCTTCGCGCAAGTCGATCCGGCATGATCTTGTGATGTCGCGCTGAAGCATGACATCGCTGTTAGGCTTCGGCTTTCACTTGAACTGAGAGGCGTTAGCGCCGATACTATGACGATCGGCCGAGAAAGGCCGTCCAAGGAGATTTTACCCATGGCCAATTGGTCCGACCCCCGTTCCGATATCGCAGGCTTTGGCAATGCCAGCGCCGCGCGCAGCGAGGCGTTCGATGCCGGGCTGCGCAAATATATGCTGTCGGTCTATAATTATATGGCGAGCGGCGTGCTGCTGACCGGTGTCGTCGCGATGCTGTTCGCGTCGAGCGGTCTGGCGCTCCAAATCCTCGCCGGCCCCGGCATCCTGAAATATGTCATCATGTTCGCGCCGCTGGCTTTCGTCATGGTGATGAGCTTTGGCATCAACAAGCTGTCGACCGTCGCGATGCAGAGCCTGTTCTGGGCCTATGCCGCCGTGATGGGCCTGTCGCTGTCGTCGATCTTCCTGGTCTATACCGGCACGTCAATCGCGCAGACCTTCTTCGCGACCGCTGCGGCCTTCGCCGGTCTCAGCCTGTTCGGCTACACCACCAAGAAGGATCTGTCGGGCTTCGGCACCTTCCTGATCATGGGCGTGGTCGGCCTGCTGGTCGCGAGCCTGATCAACATCTTCCTGCGCTCCAGCATGATGGATCTGGTGATCAGCGCCGTCGGCGTGCTGCTGTTCGCGGGCCTGACCGCCTATGACACGCAGAAGATCAAGAGCATCTATGCCTATGTCGCCGGCACGGAGATGATGGGCAAGTCGGTGGTGATGGGGGCGCTGAACCTCTATCTCGACTTCATCAACATGTTCCTGTTCCTGCTGCGCCTGTTCGGCGATCGTCGCTGATAGCGGTCGAACGGCAAGTCAAAAAAGGCCCGGCGGACATCTCCGCCGGGCCTTTTGCTTTGTTGGGAAGGGGCAGGCTCAGCCCTGTTTCTGCATCTCGGCGATCAGGGCGTTGTCGATCTCCTTCTGCCTCTTATAGGCTGGGCGTTCGCGCAACCGGGCGGCATAGGCCTCGAATGCCGGGCGGCTGGGGATGGTGCCGAAGGTGAGCCCCCAGTCGATCTGCGCGCCGACATAGACGTCCGCCGCGGTGAAGGTGCCGCCGCAGATCCAGCTGCGGCCGGTGACCGCCGTTTCCAGCGTATCGAGCGTGTCGTCGAGCGAGCCATAGCCCGCGCTGCGCTCGCGTCCCTCGGGCAGGACGAAGCCCATCGCCTTGTTGGTGACGGCGGCCTCCACCGGTCCGGCAGCAAAGAAGAGCCAGCGATAATAGTCGGCTCGGTCATCGGTCGCCGGCGCCAGGCCGGCGGCGGGGAAGGCATCGGCCAGATAGGCGCAGATGGCGGCGCATTCGGTCACCACCTTGCCGCCATGAACGATCGCCGGCACCTTGCCCATCGGGTTGATCGCGCGATAGTCGGCGGTCTTCATGCCGCCGGCATAATCCAGGATCACCGCCTCATAGGGGGCGCCGACCTCCTCCAGCATCCAGCGGGCAATCTGCCCGCGCGACATGGGGTTGGTATAGAGAAGAACCGGGTCCGCCATTGTGCATTCTCCTTGGAAAGTGGCCGGAACATATCATGAACGATATGTTCCGGCCAGTCCGATCATTGCGCCGGGCTTGCGGCCGGGGCCGCCGCCGGCTTGTCGCGATAGCGATCGAACCAGGCGATGATCGCCGCCGCCTTGGCCGCCGATTGCGACGGGCGGGCGGCGATGCCGCCATGGCTCGCGCCCGGCACCTTGACCAGCGCGGTGGGCACGCCCCGTATCTGCAGCGCGCCATAATATTGCTCCGCTTCGCTGACCGGGGTGCGATAATCCTCGCTGCCCACCACCACCAAAGTCGGCGTCTTGACGTTGCCAACCAGGCTGAGCGGCGAGCGGTTCCAATAGCCCATCGGATCTTCCCAGGGCTTGGCCGGGAACCAGTAGCGCGAGGTGAAGAGGGTATTGTCCATGGTCAGCGCCTCGCTGATCCAGTTGATCACCGGCTTCTGCGTGGCGGCACCCTTGAACCGGTCGGTCTTGCCGATGATCCAGCTGGTCAGCACGCCGCCGCCCGAACCGCCGGTGACGAACAGATTGTCCGGATCGGCCACGCCCGCAGCGATCGCGGCATCGACCGCGGCCATCAGGTCGCCATAGTCGTCGCCGGGATATTTATGATGGATCAGCTGGGCGAATTCCTCGCCATAGGAGGTGGAGCCGCGCGGGTTGGTGTAGAGCACGGCATAGCCGGCGGCGGCATAAAGCTGGTCGTCGGTCGAGAAATGCGGGCCATAGGCGGTGTGCGGGCCGCCATGGATTTCCAGCAGCAGTGGCACGCGGGTGCCGGGCTGATAGCCGGGCGGCGTCACGAGCCAGGCCGGCACGGTGCGGCCGTCAGGCGCGGTGACGGCCAGTTCCTTCACCTGTCCCAGCGCCTTGTGGCCCAGGAAATCCTCATTGAGGCGCGTGAGCTGCCGGCTCTTGCCGCCGCTGCTGACCGACAGGTCGGCCGGGCGCAACGCCGATCCGCTGGTGAAGGCGAGCGTGCCATTGGCCGCGACGCTGAAATCGCCGCCGCTATAGGGGCGATCGAAGGCGGTGCCGGTGAGGCCGCTTGCCAGTTCGGTGACATGGCCGTCGAGGGTGATGCGGGCAAGACGGTTGACGCCGCGCTCGTCATATTGGGCGTAGAGCGACTTGCCGTCGGCTGCCCAATAGGCGCGATCGATGCTGCGGTCGAAACTGGCGGTGATCGCATGGGCGCCGCTGCCGTCGCGGTTCATGACGTAGAGATAGGTGTTCTGGTAGGACAGGCGCTTGTCGTCATAGCCGAGATAGGCGATCTTGCTGCCGTCCGGCGAGACGACCGGCGCGACATCGGGACCGTCGCGGCTGGTGAGCGGGCTGATCGCGCCCGAGGCGATGTCGAGCGTGTAGATTTCCGGATCGAATATCTTCTGCTGCCAGTCGGGCTTGCGCACGGCGCTGAACAATATGGCGCGGCCATCGGGCGTCCAGCTCAACGGGCCGCCATCCTGATAGTCGCCAAAGCTCAGCTGCCGCGCCGGGCCGCCATCGGCCGACACCAGGAAGATATGGTCATAGCCGGCCTGGACATAGCCGCCGCCATCATTGCGATAATCGACCCGGTCGATCACCTCCAGCGGCTTGGCCCATTCGGCACCCTCCGGCTTGTCGGGCGCCTTGCCCAGCTTCATCGGGTCGGCGGGCACGCGCATGATATAGGCGAGGGACTTGCCGTCGGGCGACCAGGTGACCGACTGCGGGCCGTCGGGCAGGGTGGTGACGCGCACGGTGGCGCCGGTGTCGAGCCAGCGCACGAACAGCTGCGGCTTGCCCGCATCGGCGGCGATATAGGCGATGCGCTTGCCATCGGGCGACCAGCGCGGCTGGCTGGCGTCGGCGACCAGCGGGCGCTGCGCGCCGGTGGCGGTGTCGACCAGCCAGATCGCGCCCTTCTGCCGGTCGGTCATGATGTCGCCCTGGCGGCGGACATAGGCGACGCTCTTTCCGTCGGGGCTGATCTGCGGATCGGTCGCAACCTGCAGCGCGAAGATGTCGCGGCCCTCGAACCTGGACGACGGGGCGGCCGACTGGGCGGCGAGCGGCAGGGGGGAGAGGGCGGCGCCGAGCAGCAGCGCGGCCAGTAGCTTGTGTCGCATGAAAACCTCGAAACGGAAGAATGGCGCGAGACTTGCCGGATTTTCCTTTCGTTTCAAGTGCAACTCGTGGCCGGGGCGCGACGGATGGTGCCGCGCCCCGGCTGTCGCTTCAGCAGCCCGCGCCCATCGCGCCGGCCAGCATGCCGCCAAGGCCGCCCTTGCATTTCTTCTTCTTGGGTGGCGGATTGTCGCCCGAGGCGTCGGCACTGTCGTCACTGCCCTGGCTCATCATCGATCCCATGTCCGGGCCATTGAGCATCCACATGGTGTTGGAACGATAGCGCACGCGGGCGATCCATTCCGGTTTCCAGGCGATCTTGGGATCGGCCGGGCGCGGCGGCCAGGCGAAATTGGCTTCCGGGCCATAGGCGTAGAGGCTGCCCATCAGCATCTCGCCGCCCGACTGCACCACCTGCGACGGCACGGTGCAACTGGTCTGGCTGGGCGGCATGACGATCTTGTCGCCGATCAGCTTGCGCACGGCACCGGGCGAAAGCCAGTCCCACACCGGCCCGCCAAAGGCCTGACTGGCTGATGACGCCCACCACACCATGTCGCCGCCCTGCTTGGCCGCGAATACCCAGGCATAATAGCCGGTCGCATTGGGCACCGCGTTCCAGCTCAACTGGGTGGCGCCGCCCGCCGCCGGGCTGGCGCGGCCCGTGATCGGCGTCATGAAGTCCTGGTTCAGCGCGAACTTGATTTCGGGCGAATAATTGCCGGCGATGCGATGGTCGCCGATCAGCGAGGAATTGCCCGACAGCGTCTTGCGCGTCTGGCCATTGGGCCATTCGCCATAGGTCTTGCTGTTGGTGAAGCGGACCTGCCATTCCTGCGGGATCGCCGCGCCGGTCATGTAGAGGCCGGGCGGAAACTGGCCGCGCGCGACCTTGGCGAAATCGATCACCACCGGCTGGTTCGGCCCGGCGGTCGCGCCGCATCCCCAATAGATGAGCAGCCGCCCCTTGGGCTTCTCTCCGGGCAGCGCCGGCTCGTCGCTCGGCGTGACCTTGGGCGTGACCAGCGGGACGGAGGCGCCCAGCCGGGCACCGGCGGGCATATAATGCTCGGCTGCCGGCGAACCGCTCGCGGCCTGGGTCGACCCCAGGCGCAGCACCAGTTCATGGATAGGCTGGTTGCCGCCGCCCATCATCATCGACATGGCCCCGCCCATGCCACCGCCGCCAGCCATCGCGGCCATGCCGGACATGGTGCCGGCATCCATCGAATAGCGGGCGATCGGTCCGCCGGCCTGCTGGCTGGCGCCGGGCGTGGCGAGAAGGACGAAGCTGAAGCTGAGCAGCGCGGCGCGTGGCGCGGCGGACCGCAGATGAAGCGAAGTGGACATGCATTCCCCTATGAAAGCGTGGAAGACATGCGACCTTTCTGTTCTGGAGTCGGCTTAGCAGAATTTAAGGGGGGCGGGGAGAGGGGCGCGCCGCTAGGCGACCTGCCTTCCCGTTTTAGCTTTTGTCAGCCTTGCCCTTGCCGCTGGCCGGGAAATAGCCGCCGCAGCGCCGTGTGCCATACAAAGTGGAACCGGTGCCGAATGTCGCGGGAGTAAAGGCGACGGCCTGCACCGGCACGCTGACGCCGGGCACGCGGCGCGCCAGCATGGTCTGCACGGCGGCGATCTGGGGCGCATCCACCGGCGCAAAGATCGGTCCCTGCGGCAGGTCGAAATAATCGACGAAGCCGCCGCCGCGAATGCTGCTATTGCCTGATGCGATCGCCTGCCTGGTCAATTGCTGCCGATGGGAGAGCGCGTCGAACCGGCCGAGATAGACGACCTGGCCCGGCTTCGCCTCGAACTGGAGCGAGGCGGCGTTGAAGCAGAGCGCCCAGCTGTCCTGCTGCGAATAGCTGCGCACGACCCAGCGCCCCGGCTTGACGGGAACCATCAGATAGCCGTCGAGGAAATTCTTCTGCTTGGCTTCGAACAGCGCGGTGCCGCTGAAAGGCCCACTGGAAAGCCGGGCTTCCGCATCGACATAGGTGGAGAGCAGCAGCTTGAACGCCGAGTGCATCGACGGCGCCGGTTGCCACCAGTCGGTCTTGATGATGACCAGCGCCTCTTCGGATTGGGGCGTGAGAATGATCTGGCCGGGCGCCTTGGCGTTGGCGACATGCGGCGATAGCGCGCCGCCCAACGCAACAACTGCACCGAGCGCTGCCGCCCATTTTCCAATCATGACCATGTTTTCCCCAATCCCTGCGGACCCAATCCGTCCTGCCGATCTGACCGCAATTCCCTAATAATTGCGCAACGGCCGCCGCGCGCATGTGGGGCGGGGGAATCAGGTCCGCGCGAACTGCCCATGGCGCAGGAAATGCGCGACCTGATCGACGACGGGGCGGGTGTAGATCATCGCGGTGTGAGCGACGGGCAGGGTGATATGATCGCTTTCGCCCGGACAATGGGTGGCGGCGACGCTGACCTTGCCGTCATTGGGCGCGCGGAAGATGCGGCCGGGGAGCAGGCCGTTCATCGGCCGGTCGCCCGCGATGATGCCGAGCGGATAGTCGACCTCGCCCAGCGCCGCCAGCGTGGCCGCGTCGCGGCGGGTGCGCAGCAGCGCGCCGGCCTGGTTCAGGATCAGCGGATGGAGGCGCAGGCGGTAGAGAAGGTCGGCAATCTCGCTGCCGCCATTGGGCGTGCCGAGCATGACGACGCGGCCGAGATGATCGGGGCGATGGCGCGCGAGACAGGCGCGTAGCATCAGTCCGCCCATCGAATGGCCGACGCAATGCACGGTCTGGGCCTGATAGGCCGGGCTGGCGATGATGCGGGCGTGGAGATGATCGACGACGCGGGCGAGCGGCCAGCGCCAGCTTGGATAGCCGATATTGGCGACGTCATATCCCGCCCCGCGCAAGCGACGCGCGAGCAAAGCGGTCTGGACCTGATGCCCGCCAAAGCCGTGGAGGAGGATGACGGATTCAGTCATTTTCTTCGAGTGGCTCATATTCCCCGGTCTCGAAGTTGCGCAGCCATGCCGACCCGATCGGGCTGTCGATCAGGTGCAGCCAGCTATCGTCCGCGTTCAGCACCTTGCCGATCGCGATATAGTCGGCCTTGCGGGCGTCTAGCTGTTCATCGTTCAGGTCGCGATAATCACCCCTGATCCGCCATCCGCTGTCTGGATCGGAATCGCCTTCCTCCGTCATGTCGGGCTGTTCGCGATAGAGGTAATAGACCGGCACATTATCATCGAGCACGCAGCGGTCGACCATGCAGCGGTCCCAATAGGCACGCCTTGGCGGTTCTGCCGGACCTCGCCTGTCACCGTCATAGATGAGGTCGATGATGTGGAAGGACTGAAATGCGAGCATGCTACCTTCGCGTAGTTGCGGCATGTCGGACGGCGTATTCGCCAATATGCCGGTCCAGCCGTCCGGCGCGATGCTTTTTACTTCCACCCACATGCGTTCGGCATCCCATTCGCGGCCGGGCGGATGGCTGCGGATCACCAGCTTGACCAGATCATCAGGTCGCAAGGCGTCGATCCGTTCGGCCGAGGGCAGGAAATAGGTGTAGGGCGCGCCGGCCTGGATCGGGCGTGGATCGTCAATCGACCAGGAGCCGAAGAGACGACGACGGAGGTTATGGAGACGATCATTGAGGCGCATGATCGATTGATAGCGAGGCGCGCGGCGCGCGCCTACCCACCCCCGGCCCCTCCCTGAAAGGGAGGAGGGAACAGGAGGGGCGCCCGCAAACAAAAAGGGCGACCCAAGCGGGTCGCCCTTTTTGTTTTAAGCTCCAAAGCCGCTTATTTCGTGCCTTCCGGCGTCTTGGCCTTGCCGCCCTTCTTGCCGCCCTTCTTGGGCGCGGCGGGGGTGATCTGGAAGGCGAGCGCCTCGTCCTTCATATGGACATGGACCTCGCCGCCATGGACCAGCTTGCCGAACAGCAATTCCTCGGCCAGCGGCTGCTTGATCTTTTCCTGCATCAGGCGGCCCATCGGGCGGGCACCATAGAGCTTGTCATAGCCCTTCTTGGTGAGCCAGGCCTTGGCATCCTCGTCCAGGGTGATGTGGACGTCGCGGTCGGCCAGTTGCAGTTCCAGTTGCAGCACGAACTTGTCGATGACGCGGGCGACGATTTCCGGCGGCAGATAGCCGAACGGCACGATCGCATCGAGGCGGTTGCGGAACTCGGGGGTGAAGAGCTTCTTCACCGCGTCTTCCTGCACATCCTCGCGGGTCAGCTCGCCAAAGCCGATCGATTCCTTCGCCATGTCCGACGCACCGGCATTGGTGGTCATGATGAGGATGGTGTTGCGGAAATCGACGGTCTTGCCGTGGTGATCGGTCAGGCGGCCATTGTCCATCACCTGCAGCAGGATGTTGAACAGGTCCGGATGCGCCTTCTCGATCTCGTCGAGCAGCAGGACGCTGTGCGGCTGCTGGTCGACGGCGTCGGTCAGCAGGCCGCCCTGATCATAGCCGACATAGCCCGGAGGGGCGCCGATCAGGCGGCTGACCGAATGGCGTTCCATATATTCCGACATGTCGAACCGCTGCAGCGGGATGCCGAGCAGGGTCGCGAGCTGGCGTGCCACCTCCGTCTTGCCGACGCCGGTGGGGCCGGAGAAGAGATAGTTGCCGATCGGCTTGTCGGGATCGCGCAGACCGGCGCGCGACAGCTTGATCGCGGAGGACAGCACCTCGATCGCCTGATCCTGGCCGAAGACGACGCGTTTCAGATCGGTGGTCAGCGATTCCAGCACGCTCTTGTCGTCCGACGACACGGTCTTGGGCGGGATGCGCGCCATGGTGGCGATGACCGCTTCGATCTCCTTGGGGGTGATCGTCTTCTTGCGCTTGGAGGGCACCACCAGCATCTGCATCGCGCCCACTTCGTCGATCACGTCGATCGCCTTGTCCGGCAGCTTGCGGTCGTTGATGTAGCGCGCCGACAGCTCGACCGCCGCCTTGATCGCGTCCGGCGTATATTTGACGTGATGATGTTCCTCGAACGCGGTGCGCAGGCCGGTCAGGATCTTGATCGTATCCTCGACCGAAGGCTCGTTCACGTCGATCTTCTGGAAGCGCCGCAGCAGCGCGCGGTCCTTCTCGAAATGGTTGCGGAATTCCTTGTAGGTGGTCGAACCGATGCAGCGGATCGTCCCGCCAGACAGCGCGGGTTTCAGCAGGTTCGAGGCGTCCATCGCGCCGCCGCTGGTCGCGCCGGCGCCGATGACGGTGTGGATCTCGTCGATGAAGAGGACCGCATGCGGCATCTTCTCCAGTTCGGTGACGACCGCCTTCAGCCGCTCCTCGAAGTCGCCGCGATAGCGGGTGCCGGCCAGCAGCGCGCCCATGTCGAGCGAGTAGATGACGGCTTCCTTGAGCACGTCGGGCACTTCGCCCTCGACGATCTTGCGCGCCAGGCCTTCCGCGATCGCGGTCTTGCCGACGCCCGGATCACCGACATAGAGCGGGTTGTTCTTCGAACGGCGGCACAGGATCTGGATGGTGCGGTCGACTTCCGACGACCGGCCGATCAGCGGATCGACCTTGCCGCGTTCCGCCTTCTCGTTGAGGTTGACGGTGAACTGCTCCAAGGCACTGTCCTTCTTGCCCTTGCCGTCCTGCACCTTCTTTTCCTCCTCGGCTGCCCCCTTGGTCTCCTGACGCTCGGGCGTGGGCGTGCCCTTGCCGACGCCGTGGCTGATGTAGCTGACGGCATCGAGGCGGCTCATGTCCTGCTGCTGCAGGAAATAGACGGCATAGGATTCGCGTTCGGAGAAGAGCGCGACGAGCACATTGGCGCCCGTCACCTCATCCTTGCCGGACGACTGGACATGGAGGATGGCGCGCTGGACGACGCGCTGGAAGCCGCTGGTGGGCGAGGGGTCGCTGGCGCCCTCTACCTTCAGGCTGTCGAGTTCGGTGTCGAGATACTGGGTGACGGCATCGGCCAGTTCGCCCAGTTCCACGCCGCACGCCTGCATCACCTTCGACGCATGTTCATCGTCGATCAGCGCGAGAAGCAGATGCTCCAGCGTCGCATATTCATGCTTGCGCTCGGACGCATGGGTCAGCGCATTGTGCAGGGTGGTTTCAAGGGCGGCTGCGAAAGATGGCATGTCTTTTCTACTCCTGGCCCCGGTTAGGGGCTGACTTGAACCTTATGTCGGCATTGCTCGACGACGGTTCAAGGGAGAGGCCCTGACCGCCGGAATTGCCAGACTGCCCATGCCCGGTGGAGCCCATGGTCGGGCCGTCAGGGGCGAGGCGCGGGTTCATCGCTTGAATAACGCCTCGGCAGTTGCCTTATGGTTAACGGCGCTTTCAATTTTTGTTCGAGTGCGGGTGATTTCGGTTTCCAGCGCCCTGATGCGCGCTTCCAGTTCCGCAACGGACAGGGGACCCAGATCCTGTCGGAGCAGTTGGGCCAGCGGATCATCGGCCTTTCTCGGCAGATCATTGTCCATGTCCATAAAGGGTAATGTTGACCCTGTAGGCTAGTCTGTCAATAAGAAGCGAAGCTCCGTCCGTCGATTTTGGGTGCGGCGCAATATCTCTGGCCCGGGGGGGCGCATATGATCCTCGACAGTTTCACGATTCCATCGCAGATGACGGCCATCGGCATCCCGGTGCCGGGCGGTCCCGACGCCCTGGTGCCCGAACAGCGGCCGGTGCCGGTGCCCGGCGAGGATGAGGTGCTGATCCGCGTCGCCGCCGCCGGCGTCAACCGGCCTGACGTGCTGCAGCGGCAGGGCAAATATCCGCCGCCGCCCGGCGCATCCGACATTCCCGGACTCGAGGTGGCGGGCACGATCGTCGCTGCCGGCCGGTCCGCCGACATGCTGGTGGGCCAGCGCGTCTGTGCGCTGCTGCCGGGTGGGGGCTATGCCGAATATGCGATTGCGCCTGCCGGCCAGTGCCTGCCGGTGCCGGCGGACTATGACCTGGTCGAGGCGGCGGCGCTGCCCGAAACCCTGTTCACCGTGTGGACCAACCTGTTCGAGCGCGCCTATGTGGTCGGCGGTGACCGGGTGCTGGTCCATGGCGGCACCAGCGGCATCGGCACCATGGCGATCTCGCTCTGCCGCCTGTTCGACATAGAGATCATCGTCACCTGCGGCAGTGACGACAAATGCGCCCAGGCGCTCGAATGGGGCGCTGCCCATGCGATCAATTACAAGAGCCAGGACTATGTCGCCGAGGTGAAGCGCATCACCGGCGGGCAGGGGGTGCAGGCGGTGCTCGACATGGTCGGCGGCGACTATGTCCCGCGCAACATCGAATGCATGGCCGAAGATGGCCGCCATGTGTCGATCGCGGTGCTGGGCGGTGCCAAGACCAGCATCTTCCTGCCAACGGTGATGTCCAAGCGCCTGACCCTGACCGGATCGACGCTGCGGCCGCGCTCCTCGGGCTTCAAGAGCCTGGTCGCGGACGAGATCATGCGCACCGTCTGGCCCTTCGTCGAACAGGGCAAGCTGCGCCCGGCGATGGACCAGCGCTTTGCCCTTGCCGACGCGGGCAAGGCCCATGCCCGCATGGATGCAGGCGAACATTTCGGGAAGATCGTGCTGACGGCGTGAGGAGCGGCGGGGAAACCCGCCAAACCGTAGCATTTCCGTCATATTCGGTGCGGAGTTGTAACAGAGCGGCGCTAAGGATTCGGCCTCAAGGACAACAGCCCTTGAGGACGTAGACATGAACGCCATCACGCGCTTGCCCTTCCTGAGCGAACTGGAAGAGGGGGCTGACGACCGCTTCCACATCCCCGAGCGGGGAGGCGCGCGTCGCCGCTATCGCACCATCTGGATTTCCGACATCCATCTGGGCACGCGCGGCTGCAACGCGACGATGCTGATCGATTTCCTGGACAGCGTCGACAGCGACACCATCTATCTGGTCGGCGATATCATCGATGGCTGGCGGCTCAAGAAGCGCTTCTACTGGCCCGCCGCCCATAATGACGTGCTGTGGCGGATCATGAAGCGGGCCAAGCGCGGCACCCGTGTCGTCTATATTCCCGGCAATCATGACGAGATGTTCCGCCAGTTCACCGGCATGAATTTTGGCGGGGTCGAGATCCGTCGCAAGGCGATCCATGAGACCGCCGACGGGCGCAAGCTGCTGGTGCTGCATGGCGACGAGTTCGACACGATCATGCTGGCGCATCGCTGGCTCGCCTTCGTGGGGGACGCGGCCTACACGACGCTGATGCGCCTCAACGTGGTGGTCAACGCGGTGCGCCGGCGCATGGGCCTGCCTTATTGGTCACTGTCCAAGATGGCCAAGCACAAGGTCAAGAATGCCGTGTCCTTCATCTCCCGCTTCGAGGAAGTGGTGGCGCATGAAGCCGGCGCGCGCGGCGTCGACGGCGTGGTGTGCGGCCATATCCACAATGCCGAGATGCGCGAGATCGAGGGCATCGAATATTATAATGATGGCGACTGGGTGGAGGGCTGCACCGCGCTGGTCGAACATGCCAGCGGCGCGATGGAGGTGCTGCACTGGGCCGACGAGATCGCCAAGCGCGGCGAAAAGACGCCGGCGCTGATGGCGGCCTGACGCGGAGAGGGGGCATGCGGATCGCGATCGTCACCGACGCCTGGACGCCGCAGGTCAATGGCGTGGTGCGCACGCTGCAGACGATCCAGGCCGAACTGGAGCATATGGGCCATGAGGTGAAGGTGATCTCGCCCGATCTCTATGGCTCCATTCCCTGTCCGACCTATCCCGAAATCCGGCTGGCACTGGTGCGCTCGGGCGTGGTGGGGCAGGCGATCGCCGCCTTCCGTCCCGATGCCGTCCATCTGGCGACCGAAGGGCCGCTCTGCTTTGCCGCCCGGCGCTGGTGCCTGCGCGGCAACGTGCCCTTCACCACCGCCTATCACACCCATTTCCCCGATTATGTGTCGCAGCGCACCGGGCTGCCGGCGGCCTGGTTCTGGCGCTATATTCGCTGGTTCCATGGCCCGGCGCAGGCCGTGCTGGTGTCGACCCGGTCGGTGCGGCAGCAATTGCGTGCCCATGGCGTCGCTAATGTCCGCAAATGGGGCAGGGGCGTGGACCTCAACACCTTTGCCGGGGATGTCGCCCCCTCGGCCCTGCTGGCGGACTTGCCGCGCCCGATCCAGCTCTATGTCGGCCGGGTCGCGGTCGAGAAGAATCTCGAGGCCTTTCTGGCCAGCGAGCATCCCGGAACCAGGGTGATCGTCGGCGACGGCCCGGCGCGCGGGGCGCTGGAGCGGGCCTATCCCGATGCCCGTTTCCTGGGCGCGCAGTTCGGCGCCGATCTGGCGGCGATCTATGCCGGCGCCGACGTGTTCGTCTTCCCCAGCCGCACCGACACGTTCGGGCTGGTGATGATCGAGGCGCTGGCCGCCGGCACGCCGGTCGCGGCCTATCCGGTCACCGGGCCGATCGATATCGTCACGCCGGAAACCGGCGCGCTGTCGGAGCGGCTGGAGGATGCCATCGCCGCCGCGCTGCTGTGCGATCGGGCGGCCTGCGCCGCCTACGGCCGCAGCTTCAGTTGGGAACGCAGTGCGCAGGAATTCCTGGCCGGATTGCATCCGATCGATCCGGTGGTGATGGACAGCGCCGCCTGACGCTTTTCCTTGCCGCAAGCCCCGCGATGCTCTATCCCTGACATGTCGTGGCCGCCCTGCTTGGGCGGCCCTTATCGTTTTTAGAGCCGGAGAAGACCCCGTGTCCCAGCCCCTCATGCCCCATGCGACCGCCAGCTGGCTGGTCGACAATAGCGCTCTGAGCTTCGACCAGATCGCGGAATTTTGCGGGCTCCACATCCTGGAAGTCCAGGCCATCGCCGATGACACTGCCGGCATCAAATATACCGGCCGCGATCCGGTGCGCGCCCATGAAATCACCATGGACGAAATCCACAAGGGCGAGAGCAATCCCGACTATAAGCTCAAGATGCTCAAGGGCCCCGAACCGGTCCGCCGCACCAAGGGGCCGCGCTACACCCCGGTCAGCAAGCGCCAGGACAAGCCCGATGGCATCGCCTGGATCCTGCGCAACCATCCGGAGATTTCGGACGGCGCGATCGGCAAGCTGATCGGCACCACCCGCACTACCATCGCCGCGATCCGCGATCGCAGCCACTGGAACATCAGCAACATCACGCCCAAGGATCCGGTGACGCTGGGCCTGTGCTCGCAGCGCGAACTGGATGCGCTGGTCAGCAAGGCGGCGAAGAAGGCCGGTATCGAGATGCCGACCGATTCGCGTCTGGATGGCGATCGCGAGGCGCTGATCGAGGAACTGCGCCGCGAGCGCGAGGATAATGCGCGCCGCATCGAGCAGGCGCTCAAGAGCGAGTCCGAGCTGATTTCGGGCGCCGCGACGATCCTCGATCCGTTCAGCAGCAACAAGGGCGAGGTCTGAAGACGTAGCGTCATCCGACGCTCTTTCTGACCCGCTGCAATGCAGCATTCTCAAGGGCCGCGCCGGCTTTCCGGCGCGGCCTTTTTGCTACAATCCAGACACAGGTTGACGCTTGCGTAAAGCGCTCGGGCCACTTACACTTCTGTAAATGGAGAGCAGAGAAAAGATCTGGCGCGAGCATTATCAGCACCCTACGCCGTGGGAGCAGACGTTCCCGCCGATGTCGATGGGGGACATGGTAACGCAGAGCGCCACCGCCCACCCGCAGGCCCACATGATCGACTTCATGGGGCGCAAGTTCAGCTATGGCGCGATGATGGACGACATCAGGCGCATCGCTTGCGGATTGCAGGCCATGGGCGTGAAGAAGGGGGACCGGGTCGGCCTCTACCTGCCCAACACCCCCCATTATGTCGCGGCCTATTATGGCGCGCTGCTGGCCGGCGCGATCGTCGTCAACTTCTCCCCCCTCTACACCGCCGCCGAGCTGGAGCATCAGGTCGAGGATAGCGGCACCAAGATCCTGTTCACTTTGTCCGCCAAGGCATTGCTGCCGACCGCGCTCAAGGTGCTGGACAATAGCAGCCTCGAAAAGCTGGTGGTCGGTTCGATCGCCGAGGTGCTGCCGACTGCCAAGAGCATCCTCTTCCGCCTGTTCAAGCGCGGCGAGACGACGCCGCTGCCGCATGATCCGCGCGTCATCCGCTATGACCGGCTGATCGCCAATTCCGGCGAATGCATCGTGGCCGACATCGATCCGGTCAACGACGTCGCGCTGCTGCAATATACCGGCGGCACCACCGGCACGCCCAAGGGCGCGATGCTGACCCACCAGAATCTGACCGCCAATGCGCGCCAGGCGCAGGGGATCGACCCGCATGCGGGCGAGGGCGACGACCGCATCATCGCGGTGCTGCCTTTCTTCCACGTCTTCGCCAATACCTGCACGCTGAACCGGACCGTCATGAATGGTGGCGAGATGGTGATGCTGCCCCGGTTCGAGGCGGTGCAGGTGCTCTCGGCCGTCCAGCGGACCAAGGCGACGTCGCTGCCCGGCGTGCCAACCATGTATCAGGCGCTGCTCGATCATCCGGCCTTGCCGAACATCGATTTCTCGTCGCTGCGCACCTGCATTTCGGGTGGCGCGCCGCTGCCGATGGAGGTGAAGCAGAAGTTCGAGGCGGTGACCGGCGCACGGTTGATCGAGGGCTATGGCCTCACCGAAACCAGCCCGATCGTCTGCGCCAACCCCTATGAGGGGTTGAACAAGACCGGCACCGTCGGCCAGCCCGTGCCGGGCACCCGCGTCAAGATCGTCAGCCGCGAGGATCCGACCCAGCCCCCGCCAGAAGGTGAGCCAGGCGAACTGATGTTCGCTGGTCCGCAGATCATGAAGGGCTATTGGAACCGACCGGACGCGGACGCGCAGGTGTTCGTGGGCGAGTTCCTGCGCACCGGTGACGTTGGCGAGGTTGATGACGACGGCTATGTGCGGATCGTCGATCGGCTCAAGGACATGATCGCCGTCGGTGGCTTCAAGGTCTTCCCGAGCCAGGTGGAATCGGTCCTCTATCATCATGAATCGGTGAAGGAGGCGCTGGTGATCGGCGTGCCCGATCGCTATCGCGGCGAACAGCCCAAGGCGTTCGTGACCCTGAACGAAGGCGCGACGATCGACGGGCCGGGGCTCAAGGACTGGCTGAACCCGCAACTGGGCAAGCATGAGCGGGTCTGCGAGGTCGAGGTGCGGGCCAGCCTGCCCAAGACTCTGGTCGGCAAGCTGTCGCGCAAGGAACTGGTCGCCGAAGAACGGGCCAAGGCCGAACAGGCAATGGCGCAGAATGCGGCGCAGACTGGAACCGCGGCCTGATTGCTCCTATCTAGCGCACCAAAGCTGGATAAGGATTATCGATATATGGCGCAGGAAATCGCAACGCTGGCTGGTGGCTGCTTCTGGTGTACGGAAGCAGTCTACCAGACGCTCAAGGGCGTGGAATCGGTCCAGAGCGGCTATATCGGCGGGACCAAGGTCGATCCGACCTATGAGGAGGTCTGCACCGGCAATACCGGCCATGCCGAAGCGATCCGCATCGCCTTCGACCCGGCCGTCATCAGCTATGCCGACCTGCTCGACATCTTCTTCGCCACCCACAACCCGACGACGCTGAACCGTCAGGGCAACGACATCGGGACGCAGTATCGCTCGGCGATCTTCCCCCATTCGGCCGAGCAGCAGGCCGAGGCGCTGGCCGGTATCGCGCGGGCACAGGTGGACCAGGTCGATCCGGTCGTGACCGCGATCGAGCCGGACGCCCCCTGGTATCCGGCCGAGGATTATCACCAGAAATATTGGGAGCGGGTCGGCGACCAGAATCCCTATTGCATGGCGGTGATCCCGCCCAAGCTGGCCAAGCTGCGCAAGGGTTTTGCCGCCCGCATCGAGGAATAATCCTCGGTCTGGCCGATTTCCCGACGGCTCGTCCCGTTTCGCCGCGTTCTTAGCTTATGGTTAATGTCGACCATGGCAGATGCAGCGCAACGGACGAGTCGGGGGACTTTGAGAATGACCAGGACGATCATGCTGCTGGCGCCGGCGATGCCGCTGATGCTGCCGGGTTGCATCGCCAGGACGGCGGTGGATATCGTGACCCTGCCGGTGCGCGCAGGTGCGCAGGCGGCGGACTGGGCGACGACCAGCCAGGATGAGGCCGACCGCAATTATGGCCGCAAGATGCGCAAGCAGGAGGCCGAGGAAGGCAAGGCGCGCAAGAAGGCCGACGAACAGCGCCGCCGCGAATGCCGCAAGGCCGGTTACGACAATTGCGGCTGAGCCGGATCGACCGGTCAGGCCGCGGCGCGGCGTAACCGGTCGTTGATGGCGGTGCCGATCCCCTCGTCGGGGATGGGGGCCACCGCGATCCGCTCCTGGGTGCTGGCGTCGGCGACGTGCAGCGCCGCGAACAGATTGGCCGCCGCCTCGCGCAGGTCCGCGTCGACGCTCAGGTTCAGATGGCAGGGCATCAGCCCGAAGCCGATCAGATATTCGTCCTTCTCCGCCCGCAGCGCGTTGAGCCGCACCGGTTTCGACGGCGCATAATGGCTTTCGAGCTGGCCGGGCGCCTCGATCTTCGCATTGTCCTTCCCCGTGATAACCGGCAGGCCACTTGCCTCCTCCAGCATCGCGGCCGTGACCGGGCCGGGGCGCAGCAGGCGGATGCGGTCCTCTTCGGGCGCGGCAATGGTCGATTCCAGCCCTTCGCTGGTCGGGCCTTCGTCCAGGATCATGCGGATCTTGCCGTTGAGGCTCGCCAGCACATGCTCGGCTCGGCTGGGGCTGATCGATCCGCTGCGATTGGCCGAAGGCGCAGCCAGCGGCCTACCACTCTCGCGGATCAGCGCGCGCATCGCCGGATGGGCCGGCAGGCGCAGCGCCACGGTCGGCAGGCCGGCCATCACCAGCGGCGACAGGCCGCTATCGGCCCGCACCGGCAGCACCATGGTCAGCGCGCCCGGCCAGAAGCGGGCGGCAAGCTGTTCGGCCTGGGGCGAGAAATCGGCCAGCCGCCGCGCCATCTCCATGTCGGCGACATGGACGATCAGCGGGTTGAAGCTGGGCCGCCCCTTGGCGCTGTAGATGCCCGCGACCGCCTGGGAATCGGTGGCATCGGCCGCCAGGCCATAGACGGTTTCGGTGGGAACGGCGACGGGCTCGCCGGCGCGGATCAGCAAGGCTGCCTCGCGAAGCGCTTCCGCGCCATAGCGGCAGACCCTGGTGGAAAAGGCTGGATTTGGGATAGTCACGACCCCCGCGATATAGACCCCGGAACGCTGCAGTAAAAGGCCATTGCGACAGTGACATGACATTGTTGGCAAAGCTTGCCGCAACGGCGTGGCCCGGCTAATCCCGCGCCATGAACGACGCCCTGCTGACCCGTATCGCCGAAGCGCTCGAACGGCTCGCGCCGCCGCCGGCTTCCTCTGCCGACCTTGCGGCTGCTCCCGCCTATGTGTGGGACGGGGTGGCGATCCGCGCTGTGGATGTGTTCGACCCGGTGGATTATGATCTGCTGACCGGCATCGATGCGCAGAAGAGCGCGCTGCTGGACAATAGCCGTCGTCATGCCGCCGGCCATGCCGCCCATGACGTGCTGCTGTGGGGCGCGCGCGGCACCGGCAAGTCGGCGACCGTGGCCTCGGTGGTCGGCAAGCTGCAGGCGGAAGGGCAGGACATCGCCCTGCTGCAATGCGCGATTGACGAACTGGCCAGCCTGCCGGCGCTCTTCACCCTGCTGCGCAGCACGACCCGGCCCTTCATCCTGTTCCTCGACGATCTGGGCTTTGACGAGGGCGTGGGCGATGCTCGTGCGTTGCGCTCGCTGCTCCAGGGCGGCACCGCCGCGCGTCCGGCCAATGTCCGCCTCTATGTGACGTCCAACCGCCGCCATATCGTGCCGCGCAACCTGTCGGAACAGGATGATCCGATCAATCCGCGCGACGTGGTCGATGACAAGATGGCGCTGTCGGACCGGTTCGGCCTCAGCCTCGGCTTCCATGCGCTCGACCAGGATGCCTATGTCGCCATTGTCGAGGGCTATGCCCAGGCGCTGGGTCTCAGTGTCGAGCCGCTCGACGCGATCCAGTGGGCAACCCAGCGCGGCAGCCGCTCGGGCCGGGTCGCCTGGCAATATGTGGTCGAACTCGCCGGCCGTCACGGCCTTTCGGTCTGATTCTCAGTCGCCATCCTTTTCGGCCAGGCTCAGAAATTCGTCGACCAGTCGGTCCAGTTCCTTGCGGCAACGCGGCGGATCGACGGCGGTTTCGCATAGCGGTGCGGCATCGGCCATCGTCTTGATGACGCGGGCCAGGCTCAGCGTGTCGCTGTGACGTTGTCGGTGGGCGAGGGCGGCGAAGGTGTTGAAATACATTTCCGCCAGCCGGCGATCATGCTCCAGATCATAGCCTTGTCGTCGGTCCGGCTGGCCCAGCGCTTCCATGCGCAAGTGATGAAGGGATCGCCGCGCGCTGTCCGCCCGCAGCTGATATAGCTCCGCCGGTTCGATCGGTTTCATCTTGGACGCCTGTCGCATCGCGTATCAGCGCGCGAACGGGGCAATATATCCCGGCTTTTGCCCGGCCGAAATTAAGCGTCTGGTCTTGCGAACAAGTTTTTTCGACGCATCGGCCGGGCGACCAAGATTATTGTGCGCGGGTCACCCGCCAGACGACACCGCCGACATCGTCCGCCACCAGCAGTGCGCCCTTGGCGTCCACGGTCACGTCGACCGGGCGGCCACGCGCCGCGCCCTGCGCGTCCAGGAAGCCGGTCAGCACGTCGGTCGGCTTGGCCTTGCCGACTTCGCCATTATCCTCGAACGGAATGAACACGACCTTGTAGCCGGCGGCCGGCTTGCGGTTCCAGCTGCCATGCAGGCCGACAAAGGCGCCATTGCCATAGGCGGCGCCGAGCTGCGCATCCTTGGAGAAGCTCAGGCCCAGCGGCGCGACATGGTTGCCCAGCGCATAGTCGGGGCGCTTGGTATATTCGCGGATTTCCGGCCGCTGCGGCTGGACCCGGCGATCCTCATAGCCGCCCCAGTAATTCCACGGCCAGCCATAGAAGGCACCGAACTCGACGCGGGTCAGATAGTCGGGGACCAGGTCGCCGCCCAGCATGTCGCGCTCATTGACCACGCCCCACAGCACGCCGCTCCTGGGTTCGAACGCCAGGCCGACCGGGTTGCGCAGGCCCGACGCATAGATGCGATAGTCGCCGGTCTTGGGATTGACCTCCAGCACGGCGGCGCGGTTCGCTTCGCTTTCCAGGCCATTCTCGCCGATATTGCTGTTCGATCCGACGCCGACATAGAGCAGCCCGTTGGGGCCGACGGTCAGGCTGCGGGTCCAGTGCATGTTCGGCGCCTGGGCGGGCAGGTTCAGGATCTTGCGCCCCTTGTCGCTGATCTTGGTTTCGCCTTCCTTATAGGGAAAGGCCATCAGCGCATTGGTGTTGGCGACATAGAGGGTGTCGCCGATCAGCGCCATGCCATAGGGCGAATAGAGGCCGCTCAGGAACACCGTCTTGGTGTCCGCCTTGCCATCGCCGTCGGTGTCGCGCAGCAGGCTGATGCGGTCGGGCGAGGGGACGCCGGCGCCGGCCTTGTTCATCAGGAAATTCATCACCCGGCTGACGATGCCGGTCTGCGGGCGGGGCTGGCTGTTGGTCTCGGCCGTCAATATGTCGCCATTGGGCAGGCGCAGCAGCGATCGCGGATGGCTCAGCCCCTCGGCGAAGCGTTCGACCACCAGGCCCTTGGCGGCGACCGGCTTTTCCCCGGCCTTCCACGGCTTCACTTCGGCGATGTTGACCGTCGGGAAAAACTCGTTGCGCGGCGTGGTGAAGCGCGGTTCCCGGCCGACATCGGCGCCGGCCGGCAACTGGGCCGTGTCGCCCTGGGCGAAATAGAGGAAGGCGCCGCCGGCAATGACCAGCGCGACGAGGGGGATGGCGATGAAATGCTTCTTCATGTCGCCACATCTATGCGGCGATGCGACGCCCGGCAAGGCGCTCCGTTGCGCGGGTGTTACTTAGGCCTTTCGTTCGCGTAGCCACAGCAGCAGGGCGATCAGGATGCCGGCCCCAGTGCCAACCAGCAGGCCGATGCTGGGCTGGCCCAGCAGGCCGCCGCCGATCGCCCCGGCCATGATCAGCAATGCGATGATGGCGCCCGCGCCGGTCGGATTCTTCGCCTTGTTCATGGCTCATCCTTGCCATGGCCCGCCGCCCATGGCCAGTCGCTTGTCGCCCGCGTCTTCCCTGTCCCGGATCGGAACGGCCGGCGTCCCGAAATGGCGCGTCTGTCCCGCTGCGGGACTTGGCTGACTGGTTGTTCACCCTCGTCATCGGCCTGCTGCGCCAAAGCGCCAAACTGGCATGGGGGTTGATAGGGGAGTGGAAAGGGCGCGCAAAAATCGGGGGTCGTATGCACATGCCATATCTTTCGGATCGAAAGAGCTATGAGGATGCGACGGAACTGATCGCGACCTTTGGCGCCAATGCCGGCTATGAGGCTGCGGCGCGGGCTGATCGCAGCCGTGACCTCGGCAACCACATCCATTTCTGCCACTGGCGCCAGATCGAGCGGCTTATCGTGCTGCTCGCCCATCACCAGCCGCTCGGCACGATCCACTGAACGTCTGAACGCAAAAGGGCCGGAGCGTCATCAACGCTCCGGCCCTTTTGCTGTTTCGTTGACGGCGCTTTAGAGCCGCAGGCCGGCGGTTTCCGGCAGGCCGGCCAGGATATTGAGATTTTGCACGGCGGCGCCCGCCGCCCCCTTGCCCAGATTGTCGAGCGTGGCGACCAGGCGCGCCTGTCCGCTCTGCGCATTGCCGAACACCGACAGCGACAGGCGGTCGGTCGCGCCGACATGCTCGACCTCAATCTGTGCCATGGCGCTGCTGTCGGCCAATGGCGTCACGCTGACGATCGGCGATCCTTCATAGGCGGCGGCCAGCGCGGCATGGATATCCGCCGGGGATGGCGTGCCGGGCATGGCGCGCAGTTGCAACGGAACTTCCACCAGCATGCCGCGATAGGCATTGGCGACGGCCGGTGCGAACAGCGGCGGATGGTCCAGGCCCGAATAGCGGGTCATTTCCGGCACATGCTTGTGCGCCAGGCTCAGGCCATAGGCGCGGAAGGCGGTCGGCGCGCCCTCGGCGCCCTCATATTCCGCGATCATCGCCTTGCCGCCACCCGAATAGCCCGACGCGCCCGATACCGTCACCGGCCAGTCGGCCGGCAGCAGGCCGGCCAGCAGCAGCGGACGGACCAGGCCCAGAAAGCCGGTCGGCCAGCAGCCGGGATTGGCGACGAAGCGGCTGTTGGCCAGTCGCTCGCGATGGCCCGGTTCCAGTTCGGGGAAGCCATAGGTCCAGCCGTCGGCGACGCGGTGTGCGGTCGATGCGTCGATCACGCGGGTGCGGTCATTGTCGATCATCGACACGGATTCGCGCGCGGCATCGTCGGGCAGGCACAGGATCACGATATCGGCCGCGTTCAGCGCGTCGCGCCGGGCCGCCATGTTTCGGCGATCCTTCTCGTCGACCGTGATCAGCGACAGTTCGGGCCGGTCGGCCAGGCGATCGGCAATCTCGATGCCGGTGGTGCCATGGCCGCCGTCGATGAAGATCTTCGTGGTCACAGGGCAATCCTCCGCCGCGCGATGATCGGCTGTTCATGGTCGGGCGCCAGCCGGGCGACGACATCGGCCAGCGGCTCGACCACCACGGCCATCCAATGGGCGTTGGCGTGCAGCATATGGGTGGCGTCGGTCATGATCCCGACATGGCCGGGGAAGAAGACCAGATCGCCGCGCTGCAACGGCGCGCTCGCCTCGATCGGCGCGCCAATGCCCTCGCATTGCAGGTCGGTGTCGCGTGGCACGGCGATGCCGCATTCGCCCAGCGCAACCTGCACCAGCCCCGAACAGTCGATGCCGCGATGGCCACGGCCGCCCCAGACATAGGGCTGGCCCAAATAGCGCTGTGCCACCGCGACCCAGTCGCTTTCCGGCGAGTCGATCGGGGCGGCATGGCGGCCATGGATGAAGCCGTCGCCGGTCGCGAGGAAGCTGTCCTCGGCCTCGCCGCCGAAGCGGGCGCCCAGCGGCCAGTGATCGGCGATCGGTGCCTTGATGTCGGCGCGGCTGAACAGCGGCGCGCTCTGGTTGACGATGCGGTGGCTGACCGCTTCCTTCACGTCCAGCGCGTCGCGGCGGATATAGCCGACATAGCCATCATGCCCGCAAAAGCCCCAGGCCCAGTCGGTCGTGACGTCGAGCGCATGGAAGCTTTCGCCACGCAGCAATTCGCTGACCGCCTCGGCATTGTGCGAGGGCTGGGACAGGATCGGCGCGCCGGGCGCCACGCAGGTCAGTTCGACCGCGCGGGCATAATGGGCGGAAAAGAGCACGCCGGCGAGCGAGATGTCCGCAAGGTCGCCACGCGCCGCATGGACGCGGTGGTCGAGCGCTACGGATCTGCCGTCCAGCTTGAACCGGGTTCTTTCAGGCGGTGCGTTCCGCGTGGTGTTGATCTGGCCTGTCATCGCGCGCGGTTCCTGCGATGAAATGGTGAAAGGCGTCAAGGAATTCCGCGCCCTTCGACGTGCGGGTGATGAAAATATTGCGCCGATCGGCCGCATCCCGCTCTCGTCGGAGATAGCCGAGCGCCGAAAGCTTGTTCAGCGCGCGGGTGATGACCGGCTTGGATACGTGCAACTGTTCGGCCAGGCCGCGCACGGTATGCGGGCCATCGCCGATATAGACGGTCAGCATCAGGGCCATCTGGCGGTTGGTGAGGTCGGGTTTTCCCGACCGCACATAATCCACCAGGGTCCGCATCCACTGGCTGAGCGGCTGTATGCCGGGACGGTCGATCTGGGCGGCCTGTTGCGGGGAAGCGAGCGCGTTCATGCCCCCCTAACGCATGATAGCCAATCCGGTTGCGTAACGGATCGCAGGATATTGCAGTTTGGCTATCGCGCGCCGTCATAGCGCTGCTGGAGCAGGCGGAAGACCGCGCGCAGGCCCAGCGCCTCGCCGCCCTTGGGCCGGCCCGGACGGGCCGCCGGTCGCCAGGCGAAGGTGTCGAGGTGGATCCAGGCCGTGCCCTCCGGCACGAAACGCTGCAGGAACAGGGCGGCGGTCACCGCGCCGGCAAAGCCACCTTCGCCGGCATTGTTCATGTCGGCAATGTCGGACTTCAGCATGTCATAATAGCCGTCCCACAGCGGCAGGCGCCAGGTCGGGTCGTCGACCGCCGTGCCGGCCGCCGCGATGTCGCTCGCCAGCGCCTCGTCATTGGTGAACAGCGCCGGCAGGTCCGGGCCGACGGCGACGCGCGCCGCGCCGGTCAGGGTGGCGAAGTCCACGATCAGCTCGGGCTTTTCCTCGCCCGCGCGGGTCAGCGCGTCGCCCAGCACCAGCCGCCCTTCGGCGTCGGTATTGCCGATCTCCACGGTCAGCCCCTGCCGGCTGCGCAATATGTCGCCGGGGCGGAAGGCATTGCCGCTGATGGCATTTTCGGCGGTCGGCACCAGCAGGTGCAGCCGCACCGGCAGGCGCGCGCCGATGATCAGCCGGGCCAGCGCGATCGCATGGGCCGCGCCGCCCATATCCTTCTTCATCAGGCGCATGCCCGATGATGGCTTGATGTCGAGGCCGCCGCTGTCGAAGCAGATGCCCTTGCCGACCACGGCGATGCGCGGCGCGGCGGGGTCGCCCCAGGCCATTTCGATGAGGCGCGGGGCAAAGCTCTTGTCCGCCGCCTTGCCGACGGCGTGGATCATCGGGAAACCCTGCTCCAGCGCGTCGCCGCGCGTCACCTGCACCTCGCCGCCATGGGCCTGCGCCAACTGGCGCACGACATCTTCCAGATCCTGCGGCCCCATGTCGGCGGCCGGCGTGTTCACCAGGTCGCGGACCAGCGCTACCGCCTCGGCCTGCTGCACGATCGCCTCGATCCGGGCGACGTCGCCGGTCAGCAACACGCGCGGCCCGGCCGCGCCCTCATCCTTGCGATAGCGTTCGAACCGATATTGCGCCGTCAGCCAGCCCAGCGCCGCCGCGCCGGTGCTGCCTTCGGCCAGACGATAGCTGCCTTCGGGCAGGCTCTCGGCCAATCTGGCCAGGCACCAGCTACCCAGCGCGTCGCGCTTGACCACTCCGGCCACGACCGACCAGTCGCTCTGCCCCTCGCCGGGGATGATCGCATATTCGTTCGGCTTGGCGTGGAATTTCTGGGCGCTGATCAGGGCGCGGACCCGCTCGGGCTGGGCGGTGAACCAGGTGTCCAGTTCGGCCGCTTCGATCAGCTGGATGGAACGGGCGGGCTGGCCATTATCGGCTTTGAGCAGGTCGGCAAATTCGGTCATGCACAGGGATGTAGGAGAAAGCGCTCCACATGGGAACGGGCCATTTTTTGTCATTTCTTTCGTCCCGGTGGAAACCCGGCCGGCCGTCAGGGCATTTGCCTATTGTGGCCCGAGTGCCTAGGTTCCAGATCATAATAAACGGCAAGGAGAGTAGCCATGATCCGTTCCGACAATAGCGGCCTGCAGGCGCTGCGCGCCCGCGCCTATGCGCTGGCCGAAAGCGGCCAGTTCGCCAACGCCCATGCGGTCGAACAGGCGCTGGTGGCTGAAGGCTGGCCCAACATCCATCGCGCGCTCGCCGGCGACTATGCGCGCAAGGCGATCAGCGAACGCTGCCTGACGGCCAAGCCGCACTGATGCGGGCAGGGTGGGGGAACGGGACGACGGGCCTGCTGCTCGCAGCCCTGTTGCTGTCCGGCTGCTCGAAATCGACTGAGGATGACACGCCCGGCGGCAACATGCCCGCCAATGCGACGATGCGCGCCTTTGTCGATCGCATGGCCGGCACCACGCGCCCCGCAGCCCCACCCGCCAAACCATTCGAGCAGTCGGACAAGACCGAACTGCTGGAATTTCTCTACGCCTATCCGGCGCAGGCGGCGGCGGTCCCGACGCTGGTCGATCGCTTTGCCCGCGCCATGGCCGAGAACAAGGCCGATGCGCTCAAGATGGCGACGCAGGACCGGGATTCTGCCAAGAAGGCGGGCTTTCCTTTCCACGCCCATAGCCGCGAGACGCGCTGGAGCGTGATGGCCGATACGCCGCGCTTCCTGGCGCTCGAATCCGCCAATTACATGTATACCGGCGGCGCCCATGGCATGACCGGCTATGAAGCGCTGCTGTGGGACAGGGAACGGCGGCGCGAGACCGATTTCGGCGCGCTGCTGACCTCCGAACCGGCCTTTGCCGCGGCGATCCACGACAATTTCTGCAAGGCGCTGGATCGGGCGCGGGCAGAAAAGCGCGGCGCGCCGGTGGTGCCGGGCGATGACGACTTCACCAAATGCATCGATCCGATGAAGCAGGTGCTGGCGCCGACATCGCGGGACGGCAAGTTGATCGACGGCATTCAGGTGACGATCGGCCCCTATGGCGCAGGCCCCTATGCCGAGGGCAGCTATGACATCAAGCTGCCGGTCGACGCGGCGATCTACAGGGCGATCAAGACCGAATATCAGGACGTCTTCGTCAGGCCCTGATATCCGGTTCCCGATCGGTCAGGCCGGCACGCCATACAGGTCGTGATCGTCGGCATCCTCGATCAGCACGTCGAACATGTCGCCGGCCTTGCGGCCTTCGCCGACGTCGCGCAGGAAGACATTGCCGTCGATTTCCGGCGCGTCGGCCTGGCTGCGCGCGGTCGCGCCGATGCTGCCATCTTCCTCGTCCGGCTCGCCGACCTCATCGATGATCACCGGCATGACCCGACCGACCTTCGCCTGCAGCTTGGCGGCGCTGATCGCGGCGGTCTTTTCCATGATCCGCTGATAGCGTTCTTCCTTGACCTCTTCGGGCACGGCGCCGGGCAGGTCATTGGCGGCTGCGCCCTCGACCGGCTCGAAGCGGAAGGCGCCGACGCGGTCGAGCTGCGCTTCTTCCAGCCAGTCGAGCAGATATTGGAAGTCTGCTTCGGTCTCGCCGGGGAAGCCGACGACGAAGCTGGAGCGGATCGCGATGTCGGGGCAAATGTCGCGCCACTTGCGGATGCGATCCAGCACCTTGGCTTCATTGGCCGGGCGCTTCATCGCCTTCAAGACGCTGGGCGAAGCATGCTGGAAGGGAATGTCGAGATAGGGCGTCAGCAGCCCTTCGGCCATCAGCGGGATGACATGGTCGACATGGGGATAGGGATAGACATAGTGGAGGCGCACCCAAGGGGCGACGCCGTCAGCCGTGCGCAACTGGCCCAGTTCGCGCGCCATATCGGTCATATGGGCGCGGACCTCGCGGCCCTTCCACATGCGCGGTTCATGGCGCGTGTCGACGCCATAGGCCGACGTGTCCTGGCTGATGACCAGCAATTCCTTGGTGCCGGCCGCGACCAGCTTTTCCGCCTCGCGCAGCACCGCGTCGATGCGCCGCGACACCAGGTCGCCACGGATCGAGGGGATGATGCAGAAGGAGCAGCGATGATTGCAGCCCTCTGAAATCTTCAGATAGCTGTAATGGCGCGGGGTAAGCTTGAGGCCACCTTCGGGCACCAGGTCGACAAAGGCGTTGGGGATGGGCGGCGATGCATCATGCACCGCATTGACCACCTGCTCATATTGATGCGCGCCGGTGACGGCCAGCACCTGCGGGAATTTCGCGCGGATCACGTCCGCTTCGTCGCCCATGCAGCCGGTCACGATGACGCGGCCATTTTCGGCCATGGCCTCGCCGATCGCTTCGAGCGATTCTTCCTTGGCGGAATCGAGAAAACCGCAGGTGTTGACCAGCACGACGTCGGCGCCGGCATAGTCGGCGGACATCTGATAGCCGTCGGAACGCAGCTTGGTCAGGATACGCTCGGAATCGACCAGGTTCTTCGGACAGCCGAGCGAAACCATGCCGATCTTCGGCGCGTCTGGGATTTTGGTTGCCATGATCGGCGCGCACATAGGGATTTTTGCGCCAAATGTCACGGGGTAGCCGAAAAGACAAAGGGCGCGCCCAAATGGACGCGCCCTTCGTTCTAGCTAAGCCCTTGATCCGTTACATCTTGTAGGACAGGCGGATGTAACCGAACTGGCCCGGCACATCATAGGTGGTCGGATCGAAATTGGCGCTGTCGCAGGTGAAGCAGGCCGGCGGATCCTTGTCGAACAGATTGTTGACGCCGAAGGTCAGCCGGGTGCGATGGTCGAGCCAGGCCGGCGAGAAATAGGCCTGCATGTCGCCATAGAAGGTCGATCCCATGACATGGCCGTCGCTCTCCGTCACCTTGCTGATATAGCGGCCGGTGAAGGAAACGCCCCAGGCATCGGCCGAATAGTCGAGCGTGGTGGTCGCCTTGAAGCGCGGATAGGCCTGGTCGACCGAACCGCAGCGTTCGGTGCCGGCGCATTTGATGGTCGGCGCATTGAGCTCGGCCGGGGCCTTGATGTCATAGCTCAGCAGATAGGCGGCATTGATCGTCAGGCCGACCGTGCCGTCGCCCACCGGCTTGGAGCGATAGATCAAAGATCCGTCGATGCCGTCGGTGTTGATGGCGTTGAGATTCTGCAGCGTGGCGTCGATGCCGGCGACCAGACCGCTGGGCGTGCGGCTGATCGATGCGCAACTGACCGGATCGGCATCGAAGGCGCAGCGGCGCAGCGTCAGCGTCGCAGGCACCGAGTCGATCGCGTTCTTTAGGCGGATATTATAATAATTGACCTCAAGGCTGAGTGCGCTGGCAAAACCGTTGCGCGCCCAGGCCGGGCTGTAGACCATGCCGGCGGTCCAGGTCTTGGCGGTTTCCGGCTTCAGGTTGGTCGAGCCGCTGGAAAAGACGCCCAGCTGGCCGCCGGTCGGCTCGTCATAGCTGCCATCGGCCGGCACGCCATTGGCAATACAGTTGGCGCGCACGGTCGGATTGTCCCAGGATCCGCCCGCTGCGCTGGTGCAGGGGTCGTTGATCGTCTGGTCGGTGCGCGACCGGCCGGCATGCATTTCGCCGATGCTGGGCGCACGCAGGCTCTCGGCATAGCCGCCGCGCAGCAGCAGGTCGCTGACCGGTTTCCACAGGCCCGACACGGTGAAGGTCGTGTTGCTGCCAAAGCTGCTATAGTTGGAATGGCGCACCGCGCCGTCCAGTTCCAGTTTCTGGAAGAAGGGCACGTCGGCGAGGATCGGGATGCGGATTTCGCCATAGACTTCATCGACATTGAAGCTGCCGGCGGCCGGGCTGGTCGGCACGTCGGCGCCCAGGCCCGCGGTGATGATCGGGTCGGGGGTGTAGCTGGCGCGCTGGTTGCGATGCTCGTAGCCGACGGCGAAGCCGACCGCGCCGCCCGGCAGGTCGAACAATTCGCCCGACAGGTTGGCGGTGGCATCCCACAATTCCTGCGTGCTGCGATCCTTCTGGTCGAAGGTCACATAGTCGAGCATGGCCTGGGTGATCGACCCGGCCCCGCCGAAGATGTTGAACGGTACGCAATCGCCGGTGCAGCCCGCGACCGGCCCCAGCGCCTGGGCCAGCTTGGCGGCGTTCAGGTTGCCGGTGAACACCTGATGCGCGTCATTGCTGCCATACATGCCGTTGACGTCCCAATACCATGTCTTGTCGCCGACCCCGAAGGAGCCTTCGAGCGTCGATTGCATGGTGAAGGTGTCGACATCCTGGCTGAAGATACGCGGGCCGCCCTCGACAAAGCGACGGGCGATCAGCGAATAGGTCGCCGGCTCGCCATTGGCACCCGACGACAAGGTGAAGCCGAACGGATTATAGGGATTGGTCGCATCGATGCTGATCGTGTCGAGCAGATTGCCGTTGCCCGCATCCGGGCCGACGAACAGCGGCAGCGGCGCCGCCTGGGTGGTCGAACTGCGATGCTGATAGACCAGCCGCGTGCGCAGGCTGACATTGTCGGAAAATTCGAATTTGGCGTTGAGGAAGCCGCCATAGCGTTCCGACGGCGTCAGCAGATAATTTTCCGGCGCGAAATTATAGCGATCGGCCGAGGTGAAATTCTTGAAGTCTCCCGGATAGGTCGGGCGCCCGCTGACCGGCGCGATCAGCGTCAGATCATCGTCGCCGATCATGAAGCGGCCGTTGGGCGTGGCACCGGAACAGCCACCGATCGGGTCGGCGCAGCTCGTCTGGCCCGGATTAGGGAAGCGGGAGATGGAACGATCGGCGGTGCGGACGCTCTGCTGCTTCACATAATTGCCGCCGAAGACGATCGACACCCGATCGGACTGCAGGCCATAGCTGGCGTTGAGGTCATAGGTTTCGCCATCGCCCTGTTCATAGGTGCCGAACTGGGCGGACAGGTCGAGGCCCTTCTGCGACTGCTTGGTAATGATGTTGACGACGCCGGCAACCGCGTCGGAGCCATAAAGCGGGGAGGCGCCGGACTGCAGCACCTCGACCCGTTCGATCATGCTGGCGGGGATGGAGTTCAAGTCGACCGAAGCGGGGATGCCGCCGGCGGCCGATCCGTTCACATAGCGCATGCCGTCGACCAGGATCAGCGTGCGCTTGGCGCCCAGGTAGCGCAGGTCGATTTCGGCCGAACCGGAGCTGACGCCGGTGCCGTCGGGCGGGCCGCCGATATTGCCGGCATTGTTGACCTTGGTGTTGAGGCCGCCGCCGGCGCTGGGAATGCGCTGCAGCACGTCGGCGATGGAGGAAAGGCCGGTCCGCGCGATCGCTTCCTGATCGACCGTGACGATCGGCTTGTCCTGGTCCAGCGGGCTCTGGCGGATGCGCGATCCGGTGACGATGATAGCCCCGGCATCATCGGCCTGCGGCGCGGCAGATTGGGCGAAAGACGGTGCATTATAAAGGAAGGCGGACAGCAGAACGCCGGTTTTCAGGACATTTTTCAAGCGCATATTCTACCCCTCAAAAATCAGACCTGAGGGGGAGTGTTGCCATTCTATGACAGCAAGGCAATTGGCCGCATGCTGCGCTGCACCGTGGGTAGCGCGAATTTTGCCATATGTTGCCGTGGCGCAACAAACATGTTCAGTCTGTCGCTGGTTTGAACCTATTGATCGTCGGCGCGGGCCGTGGCGCCGGTTTCTTCCACGATCTCGATGATGCAGTCGCCGGTCTGAAGCCGCTTTGCGCCTTCCTCCCAGAAGCCGATCGGATGGTCGCCGCGATAGATGCGCACGCCAAGCCCGGTGCCGATCGCGGACAGGGGCTGGCCGATTTCCTGCGGCAGGACCGGCCGTTCATGCAGCTTCACCCGGCCGCCCGAGGCGGCGAGATCGGCCATATAGTCGGCGATATGCTTGCCGCTGGTGCTGCCGGCCAGCAGCAGCCCGGCAAAGCTGACCGGGTTGATGACCGTGGTGGCGCCGGCCTGGCGGGCGGGAACTTCATTATCCTCGTTGCGCACGACGATGCTGATCGGCAGGCGCGGCGCCAGGTGGCGCGCGGTGAGTGTAATCAGGATCGACGTGTCGTCGCGCCCGGCCGACACGATCATCGTGCGGGCACGGTGGATGGCCACGTCCTTCAGCGTCTTGTCGCGCGTGCTGTCGCCGCACAGCACGTTGCAGCCCAGCGCCTCGGCATGGTCCAGCGCCTTCTCGCTGCCGTCGATCACCACGATCTCGCGCGGGTCGGTGCCGCGCGCCAGCAGTTCGTTCACCGCCTCCTGGCCGCTGGTACCGAAACCGGTGACGACGATATGATTGTGCAGATCGGCCTGAATGCGTGCCATGCGCCACCTGTAGAGGATGTTGCGGAAAAAGAGATTATAGGCGGTGCCGAGGAAAATGATCCAGACGAACAGCCGGATCGGCGTGACGAAGATGGATTCGAACAGGCGCGCTTCGGGCGAGACCGGCACGATATCGCCATAGCCGACCGTGGTGACGGTGACCGTGGTGAAATAGAGCACGTCGATGAAGCTTATCTGGTCGTCATAATTGTCCTTGAGACCATCGCGCCCGAACCAGTGGAGCGCCAGCACGATCGCGATCAGGCCAAAGACCAGCACCACCCGCCAGGCGAGGTCTGCCCAGACCGGCAGCGCCGACCGCCGCCGCAGAAAGCCGGCCATGGGCGATGCCGAAGGCGGCGGCGCGATCTTCATGGGGTGGGCAATTGGGTCGTGGGATTGATCGGCACCCGGTCCTTGCGCAGCTCGAAATGCAGCTTCGGCTTGCTGGCATAGCCTGTGTCACCGCTAAGGCCAATCACCTGGCCCTTCGTCACCTTCTGCCCGCGCACCACGTCGATCCGGTTGGCATGGCCATAGGCGCTGACCCAGCCGCTGCCATGGGTGATGAGGACCAGGCCGCCGAACACAGCAATGCTGTCGCCGGCATAGGCGACGACGCCGTCGGCCGCGGCCCGGATCGGCGTGCCGATCGGCGCGGCAATGTCGATGCCGTTATTCTTGGCGCCGCTCTCGCCGGGGCCGAAACGGGAAAGGATATTGCCCTTGAGCGGCCAGGCGAATTGGCCGGAAAAGCCGCCAGGCTGGGCGATCGCCACATTGGAGGGCAGGGGGTGGGGCTGCGCCTTGGCGACCGTGCGCGGCTTCTCCTCCGCGACGGCAGGCTGGCCGCCGGTCAGCACATCGTCGATATCGATGCGGAAGGCGGCGGCGCGCTGTTCCAGGCTGGATGCGGGCGCCCGGACCGGCTGCGCCGCCACCGGGGCGGCCGGCATCTCGCCGCCGGGCAGCAGCAGCCGCTGCCCGCGCCGCAGCACATAGGGTTCGGACAGGCCATTGATGTCGACAATGTCGCTCCAGCGCACGCCATAGGCAACGGCGATGGCGATGCCGGTCTCGCCCTCCGCCACCGCATGATAGCGCCCGCCGGGGATCGACAGCCTCTGCCCCGGCCGCAGCGCATAGGGCGGCGCCAGCCCATTGGCCCGCGCGATCGCGTCCGATCCCGCACCGGTGCGGTTGCCGATGCCGCGCAGCGTGTCGCCCGGCTGCACGCTATAGGTGCTGGCGGTCACCGTCCGGGCGTTCGCCGTCACCTGCTGCGCGGTCCAGACCGGCTTGCGCTCGATCATCTGCGGTTCGGACGAGGGGCGCTGGGCCGGCTGCGGCGGCATGCTGGGCGATGGCGGAATGGCGGACGCCGGCTGGGCCGGGGGCAAGGGTGCGGCATAGGGCGCGCTGTCCTGCACCGGGGCAGGGATACAACCCGCCAGCAGCAGCGGCAGCGGCGCTATGGGCAGCCAGCGCCGCCCCCTTGAATGTCCAGCCATATGGTCTCCCCCCGGAGCGAAAGTCAGTCCGAAAATGCCTGCGCCGTCGCCGCCAGCGCGCCATCCTGCGTCAGGTCATAATGAAGCGGCGTCACCGCGATATAGTCTTCTGCGATGGCCGCCAGATCACTGCCCTCGGGCGCGGAATCGCTCCGTCCCAGGCCAAACCAGTAATAGCGATAGCCGCGCGGATCGGTGCCCTCGATGATCTTCGTCCGGTCGATGTCATGGAAGCCCTGCCGCACCACGCGCACGCCCTTGACCCTGTCCGGGTCGATGGCGGGGAAATTGACGTTGAACAGCAGGCGCGGGCTGGCCGGCATCGCGATCAGCGGGCGCAGCACCCGCTCGCCCCAGGCTTCGGCGGCAGCAAAGGGCACGGCGTCGCCCATCGCCTCGCGGGCATAGACCTGGCTCAGCGCGATCGACTTGATGCCGGAAATCGCGCCCTCCATCGCGGCCGCGACGGTGCCCGAATAGGTCACGTCCTCGGCCAGATTGGCGCCGCGATTGACGCCCGACAGGACCAGATCGGGCTTGGCGTCCTTCATCAGATGGCCGACCGCCATCATCACCGCGTCGGTCGGCGTGCCGGTGACGCTATAATGCTTCTCGCCATGCTTGCGGATGCGCAGCGGCCGGGTCAGCGTCAGGCTGTGGCCCGCACCCGACTGTTCCTCGCTGGGCGCGACGATCCAGATATCGTCGGACAGGGTGCGGGCGATCGCCTCCAGCACCTTCAGCCCCGGCGCATGGACGCCATCGTCATTGGTGAGGAGGATGCGCATCGCCCGTTCCTTTTTTATCGCGGCTCCAGCTTGGTGATGCCGCCCATATAGGGCGCCAGCACTTCGGGCACGATCACGCTGCCGTCGGCCTGCTGGTAATTTTCCAGCACCGCAACCAGCGTGCGACCGACCGCCAGGCCCGATCCGTTGAGGGTGTGGAGGAAGCGCGTCGCCTTCTCCCCCTCCGGCTTATAGCGGGCGTTCATTCGCCGCGCCTGGAAATCGCCGCAGTTGGATACGGAGCTGATCTCGCGATAGGTCGCCTGGCTCGGCAGCCAGACTTCCAGGTCATAGGTCTTGCGCGCGCCAAAGCCCATGTCGCCGCTGCACAGCAGCATCTTGCGATAGGGCAGGTTCAGCGCCTGCAGGATGCCTTCGGCCGCCTGCACCATCCGCTCATGCTCGGCGTCCGATTCCTCGGGCGCGCAGATCGCGACCAGCTCGACCTTCTCGAACTGATGCTGGCGGATGAAGCCGCGCGTGTCGCGTCCGGCCGATCCGGCCTCCGACCGGAAACAGGGGGTCAGTGCGGTCAGACGCACCGGCAGGGTGTCGGTCGGCACGATCTGTTCGGCGACCAGATTGGTCAGCGATACCTCGGCGGTCGGGATCAGCCAGCGGCCATCGGTGGTGCGGAACAGATCCTCGGCGAATTTGGGCAACTGGCCGGTGCCGAACAGCGCCTCGTCGCGCACCAGCAGCGGCGGGTTGGTTTCCTCATAGCCGTTGGTCGCGCTCTGGGTATCCAGCATATATTGCGCCAGCGCGCGGTGCAGCCGCGCCATCTGGCCACGCAATGCGGTGAAGCGCGCGCCCGACAGCGCCGCGCCGCCCTCGAAATCCAGCCCCAGCGCCGGGCCGAAATCGGCATGGTCCTGAGCGGCGAAATCGAATGCGCGGATATTGCCCCAGCGGCTCAGCTCGACATTGCCGGCTTCATCCTCGCCCTGCGGCACATCGTCGGCGGGCAGGTTGGGGATCGCCGCCAGCATGGCATTGAGCGCCGCGCCGACCTCGGCCTCTTCGGCTTCCAGCGCGGGCGTGCCTTCCTTGAGCGCCGCGACCTCGGCCTTCAGCGCCTCGGCCTTGGCCATGTCCTTGGCCGCCATCGCCTGACCGATCGCCTTGCTCGCCTCGTTGCGGCGGGCCTGCCCCTGCTGCAGCTCCGTCTTGAGCGCGCGGCTCTTTTCGTCCAGCGCCAATATGTCGGCGGACAGCGGGGCCAGGCCACGGCGCGCCAGGGCGGCGTCGAAAGCGGCGGGATTTTCGCGGATGAAGCGGATGTCGTGCATCGCTGCCCTATGCCGTCGCGAACGAGGCCACGCAACCCTGTGCGCCTTCGCCCGTTGGTGATGCGTCCACAAAATGAAGGAGAAGGCGATGCAGATCGATCATGATGCGATGGTGCTGGTGGCGGACGGGCGCAAATTGCTCTTCTTCCGCAACAAGGGCGACCGCGCCTTTCCCCAGCTGGAGGCGGAAGAGGTGAAGGTGCAGGATAATCCGGCCGACCGGGACCAGGCATCGGACGCCCCCGGCCGCGCCTTCAATTCGGTTGGCAGCCATCGCAGCAGTATGGAACAGACCGATTTCCATGAACTGGAAGAGGCACGCTTCGCGGCGGAGGCGGCAGACCTGCTCAAGCGCCGCGCCTTTGCCCAGGATTATGAGAAGCTGATCATCGTCGCCCCGCCCACGGCATTGGGCGAGATGCGCAAACATTATCACAAGGAAGTGCAGGACCGGCTGGTCGGCGAGATCGCCAAGGATCTGGCCAATCATCCCGTGGCCGAAATCGAGAAGATCATCGCCCGCAGTTGAGTGGAAAACCCAATCGGCAAAAGAAAAGGGCGGCCCCAGGGCCGCCCTTTTTTCTATCAGATGTCGCCGGTGCGGATGATCGGGATAGGCTTGGCCGGGCCATGGCCCTCGATCGACAGCTCCGTATTGCGATCGGCCAGGCGCTTGCGCATCAGCAGCGCGGCGGCACCGGCACCGAACAGCAGCACCATCGGCGGCGCCGGCACATCGGTCGGCGGCGGCGGACCGGGCGGCGTTCCCGAAGAGGTGCCCGACGATGTCGAGGTCGACGACGAACTGCTGGTCGAGCTGCTCGTCGACGTGCTGCCAAAGCTCGACGATCCGGTCGAGGTCGAACTGGACGTGGAAGTCGATGTCGCGCCCGACGAGGAGGAGGTCGACGTCGATGTGGACGTAGAGGTCGATGTCGACGTGGAGGTCGACGTCGAGGTCGTCGTGGTCGTTCCACCCGGCGGAGTCGGCGAATCCGAACCGCTCGACGTGGTCGTCGTGCTGGTGGTGGAGGTTGGCGGCGTGGGCGAGTTGGACCCGCTCGAACCGGTCGATCCCGTCGAACCGGTGGTAGAGATCACCACCGTGCCGCCACCGCTGCTGCCGCCACCAAAGAAGCCGCCGATGAAACCGCTGCTGCCGCCAAAGCCGCTGCTGCCGCCGATCGGCGCTGCGGTCGGAGTCGGTCCACCCGCCATCAGGGGCAGGGCGGCCTGCACCGGCGGCGGGGGCAGCGGGATGGGCGGCGACGGCGTGGTCACGGTCACGCGGATCGGGTCGGGCTTCTTGGCCGGCGGGCGCTTGGCCGTGGCCAGGACGCGCTGGCGCGGCTTGGCCTTCACACTCTTGGTGCTGTAGACCGTTGCCGGACGCGCATTTTCCGCCACATGGACGGCGCCCCCGCCAATGATGGCGCCGCCACAAGTGCAGGCGCACAATTTTGCCAAAGCCATCCGAACCGACATAGGATCTTCTCTAGTCCTGTTTACCCATTCGCGCCATCGGACCCTTCCGTAGCGTGAACCCTGCCATTCCCTACTGCATACCAACGCAAAATAAAGCGTTAACTGCAAGGGCATTAATCATCTTTGCGTCGTAAAAGGTCCGAAAAACCGGGCGTTTGAGTCAATCGCGATGGTTAACGTGTCATTGTGGAACGTTAAGGATGGGCTGCATGAACATCCGGATGGCGAGATCGGGGAAAACCCTGATGGAGTCGCGCTGTCCGTTCCGGGTGCGTCAGCTGGCCTAGGGGATGCGCCGGAGTGCGCATTGTCCGCTTGTATCGCCTCGTCGCGGTGGCTATGAGGCCCGCTCAAACAAAAGTCATGGGCGCCCGGAACTTACAGCGCCGGGGCCTCTCGAGTCGGAGAGCCAGATGGCATCGGTACTGAATTCCGATAAAGACGGTGTGAAGCCGCCAAAATCGACCGTAACACTCCCGGACGATTATCGTCCGTCGGCTGACGAAGAATTCATGAACCCCCTGCAGCAGGAATATTTCCGGCAGCGTCTCTGGGACTGGAAGAAACAGATCCTGTCCGAAGCTGAAGGCACGCTCGCTGTGCTGCAGAATGAACCGCTGCGCGAACCCGACCTCAACGACCGCGCCTCGAGCGAGACCGACTGGTCGATCGAGCTGCGCACCCGCGACCGCCAGCGCAAGCTGATCTCCAAGATCGACGCGGCGCTCCGCCGTATCGATGAAGGCGAATATGGCTATTGCGAAGTCACCGGCGAGCCGATCTCGCTGGGCCGGCTGGAAGCCCGTCCGATCGCGACCATGACGGTCGAGGCGCAGGAGCGGCACGAGCGTCAGGAAAAAGTCTCCCGCGACGATTAACCCTTTCTCCACGTCGCATGACTATCCTGTTGGCCAAGTGTCATTTTGCGGGAATAGTCATGGACAAGGAAACGGGAAATTCTGATCGGGGACCGGCTCGTTCCGCGCCGCGCGACAGCCTGTTCCTGCTCACCAGTCTCAGCACGATCGATGGAGTCGATCTGGGCAAGGCGCGCGTGCGCAATCTGTCGGCCACCGGCCTGATGGCGGATTGCGAACGCGCCATTCCCGCCGGCACGCGGCTTCGTCTCGAACTGCGCGGCGTTGGTCTGGTCGAGGGTTCGGTCGCCTGGTCGCGCGATGACAAGATCGGTTTTGCCTTCGACGCGCCGATCGATCCGCAACTGGCGCGCAAGCCGGTCGCCAACGGCGTGTCGCGGCAGGCATTGCCGGACTATCTGCGTTCTGCGACGATTACCCGCCGCTGATCCTGATGATGATGGTTGGCTGACATAGGCTCCACCGGTTCGCCGCGTGGAGCATTTTTCGTTCGGGACGGCGCATGCTGCTGCCATGCTGGACGCCTGTCATCGCCAGGTCATCTTCCCCGGCTAGGCGTCATCCGTCGCACAATGTCGAAAATCTGGCCGGGCTTCCGGCTGGATCGATGCTCTGTGTCCCGCTGGCAGGAAAATGGCCGGTCCGGTGATCCGGCCCCGGCCTTTTCCGTGCGGAACGGGCTTAATGTCGGCCCTGCATCTCTTCCTTGACCCGCAATTTCTGCTTCTTCAGCGAGGCGACGAGAATGTCGTCGGGCATCGGCCGACTCGACTCGGCCTTGATCCGGGCTTCGAGCCCGGCATGCTTTGCGGAAAGAGCTGAAACGTGGGAATTTTCCATGACATTCTCCTTACGAGGGTGATGGATGACGAAGTAGATCATGATTCGGCGGACCTGTCTCGCGATGATTCGCGCTTTGCGATGGGCCGTCGGTAAAATTGCGATGGCCCGCGCGCCTGTGCCCGGCTATCAGGAGAGGCTATGTTGGGTTCGGAAGGCGGGGGCTTGGTGAGCCGCGAAGACATTATGCGCCGGTTGGAGCTGCTGCGGGTCGAGCATCGCGATCTCGACGCCGCGATCGCGGCGCTGGTCGACGGCGGGGTGGGCGACCAGATGCAGGTCGCGCGCCTCAAGAAACGCAAGCTGCGGCTGCGGGACGAGATCGTCGCGCTCGAAGATGCGCTGGTCCCGGACATCATCGCCTGATGCGTCCGCCGCGTCGCAAAATTGCGGGACTGCGGCGTAAAGCGATCCCAAATGGGACAGGCGGGCTTCCGGCGCCATCCATGGCCCTGACAATCGCATCGCGATATGTCAGCTAGGCCTATGCGCAACGCAGCCGCCCTTGATCCCGGCCTTCATCGCCGCCTCGTCGATGGCCTCTATATGGAGGCGATGGTGATGGCGGATGAGGCGCGCTCCTATTTCGACGCGGACGAGGCTGGACAGTTTGCCGCCGACGATCCGCTGCGCCGCGTGTCCTTCGCCTGTGAATCGCTCAAGGTGACGACCCGGCTGATGCACATCATCGCCTGGCTGCTTAGCCAGCGCGCCTGGCAGCGCGGCGAAATTGGCGATGCGGATGTGGCCGATGAGAAATATCGGCTCGGCCGCGCCACCGCCACCGATCCAGGCATTGCCGGTGACTTCCCCTTCGCCGCCCGCTCGCTGATCGAGGCGAGCCAGGAGCTTTATGGCCGGGTCGCGCGGCTGGAGGAGCGGATGCTGTCGCCGGACGCGCCGCTGGCCGACAGTCCGGCCCGCGCACTCATGGATCGGCTCAACACCGCCTTCTGACCATTGCGCCATCGCCATCTCTTGGCTGGCATAATCGCCCCGACTTGGTCTAGACCGGTTGCATGACCCATGGCTTGCGGACAGGGCGCCGCTTTCCCGTTGATCCGCGCGCCGCAGGGCTATGTCTCTTGTCCCTGGCGCTTTGCACTGCCGGCACTGCGTTCGCGCAGGCGGCCCAGCCTGCGCCTGATCCCGCTGCCGATCCCGCCAGCCCGCCGGTCGATCCCTCCGCATCGCTCGATGCCATGCCCGACATCGGCATCGACTGGCCCGACATGGGCCAGCCCGATACGGTCGCCCCGTTGCCGAAGGATCCGGTTGCAGCCAGCGAATCCGATACCCCCGATCAGCCGGCGCAGCAGGCCGCCGACGCCGCCGATACAGGCCCGGCCGAGGAGGTCGTCACCTTCACCGACGCCGGGGAGGAGCGCAAATATGGCGTCACCCTGCGCGGTATCGACGCGATCGGCGACAATCAGATCGCGACCCGTTTCGACAGTCTCTCGGTGCTGCACCAGTCGGAGGGGAAGGCGGCCAACCTTGCCCAGATCAACCGCCGGGTGAAGGAAGACAGCGACCTGCTCGACCGGTTGCTGCGCGCCGACGGCTATTATGCCGCGCGCGTGCGCGGCAGCGTCGCGCCGCCGCCCGCCGGCAGCGACAAGCTGTCCGTCATCTTCGACGTCACGCCGGGGCCGCTTTATGTCCTCGACACGGTCGAGATTGCCGGCCTCGCCGAAACCGGCCCACGGGAGGAGACGCTGCGCGGCGCCTTCACGATGAAGTCGGGCGATCCGATCAACGCCGACCGCATCCTTGCGGGCCAGACCGCGCTGGCGACGGCGCTGGGCGAAAATGGCTATCCCTTCGCCAGGGTGGACGAACCCGAAGTGCGGATCGACCATGAAGCGCGCAATGGCGATCTCGACATCATCGTCACGCCCGGCGGTTATCGCAGCTTCGGCCAGATATTGCTCGACAATGATGATGTGTTCAGCGCCCGCCATCTCCAGCGCATGGCCCGGTTCGAACCCGGCGAAACCTACCGCGCCACCGATGTGGAGGATCTGCGCCGCGCTATCGTCACCACCGGCCTCGTCTCGTCCGTCACGCTGACGCCGAAGGACGCGGGCGATGGCGAGCATGTCGACCTGGATGTCGATCTGCGCCCGGCGCCGATGCGCACCATTGCGGGCGAACTGGGCTATGGTACGGGCGAAGGTTATCGCGCGGAGGTCAGTTGGCAGCATCGCAATCTTTTCCCGCCTGAAGGATCGCTCACCCTGCGCGGCGTTCTCGGCACTCAGGAACAGACGGCGCAGGCCACCTATCGCCGCAACAATTTCCGCGAGCGCGACCATGTGCTGACCGGCCTTGTTTCCTACAGCAATATCCGCCGCGACGCCTATGACGCGCGCACCATCACCTTGTCGGGCGGGCTGGAGCGGCAGACCAACATCCTGTTCCAGAAGCATTGGGTCTGGCGCGTCGGTGCCGAACTCATCGCCTCGGACGAAGCGGACGCCTTTTCCGGCGGCAGCCGCCGCACCTTCTTCATCGGCGCGGTGCCGCTCAGCCTCACCTATGATGGCAGCGACGACCTGCTCAACCCCAGCAAGGGTTTCCGCCTCGGCGGCCGCCTCAGCCCCGAACTCTCCTTCCAGGGCAGCACCTTCGGCTATGCCAAGGCGCAGGTCGACGCCAGCGCCTATCAGCCGATCAATGATCGTGTCGTGCTCGCCGGGCGCACCCGGCTCGGCACCATCCTCGGCTCCACCGTCGATCGCATCGCGCCGTCGCGGCGCTTCTATGCCGGCGGCGGCGCGTCGGTGCGCGGCTATGGCTATCAGGCGATCGGCCCACGCTACGGCCCGGATGATGATCCGGTCGGCGGCAAGAGCCTGATCGAATTTTCGGCCGAGGCGCGCATCCGCTTCGGCAATTTCGGTGTCGTGCCCTTCCTCGACGCGGGCAATATCTCCACCACCTTCCTGCCGCGCTTCCGCGACCTGCGCGTCGGCACGGGGCTTGGCGTGCGCTATTATAGCAGCTTCGGCCCGATCCGTGTCGACGTCGGCACGCCGATCAATCCGCAGCCGGGCGATGCCAAGGTTGCCGTCTATGTCTCGCTGGGGCAGGCCTTCTGATGACCACGCCGCCGCCCGACAGCCAGCCGCCCATGCCGCCGCCGCCCGCCGCGCCGCTGCGCCGCCGCGCCTGGGACGGGCGCTGGCAGCGCTGGCTGGCGGGCGCACTGGCGCTCGCGCTGCTGGTCGTGGTGGCGACGCTGGCCTGGCTCGACAGCGCGCCCGGACACCGCTTCCTCGTCTCGCGCATCGCCGCCGTCAGCCCGCCCTCGGGCCTGCGCATCCATGTCGACCGGATCGAAGGCAGCATCTATCGCAAGGCGGTGCTGCGCGGTCTCGTCCTGTCCGATCCCAAGGGCCGCTTCTTCGACGCGCCGCGGGTGGAGCTGGACTGGTGGCCCTTCGCCTGGCTCTCCAACCGGCTCGACATCGACCGGCTGGTGATTCCACAGGCGACCCTGCACAAACTGCCCAAACTCAATCCCAGCGAGCGGCAGGGGCCAATCCTGCCGGGCTTCGACATCCGCCTGATGCAATTCTCGGTCGATCGGCTTACCGTCGCGCCCGCCGTCACCGGCAAGGTCGAACTGGCCACCCTGTCGGGCGATGCCGACATTCGTGGCGGCCGCGCGATCATCGACCTGTCGGCCCGCGTCATCGGCGCGGAGGATGCCCTGAACCTCACGCTCGACAGCCGGCCCGACGATGACCGGTTCAACCTGGCGGTCACCGTCAATGCGCCCAGGGGCGGCGTGCTGGCGGCGATGGCCGGCCTCAATCAGGACGGGAATCTGCGCATCAGCGGCAAGGGGCGCTGGACCAGATGGGATGGCCGCCTCGCCGCCACCCTGGCCGGCAACCCCGTCGCCGACCTGAAACTCGGCGCGCGCAGCGGCGCCTACACCATCCAGGGCACGATCGAGGGCAGCGCCATTCCCGGCAAGGGCCTGCTGCCGCGCCTCGCCTCACCGCGCCTGACCATCGGCGCGCAGGGCACGCTCGCCGACCGGGTGGTCGATGGCAGGCTCACGCTGCGCTCGGCCGCGATCGACCTGATCGCCGACGGCGCCATCGACCTGCGCAACAACGCCTTCGACAATCTGCGCCTCGACATGAACCTCGCCCGGCCCGAAGCGCTGCTCAAGGATATGCGCGGCCGCGAGGTAGTGGCGAAGGTCCGGCTCGACGGTCCGTTCGCCGGCTTCGGCTATGAATATCTGCTCACCGCGCGCCAGCTGGCCTTCGGCAAGACCCAGATCAACGATGTCCGCATCGACGGCAAGGGCCGCCAGGCGAAAAGCGGGCCGGTGCTGCTGCCGGTCCGGTTGCGCGCCCGCAGCCTCGACGGGCAGGGCGATCTGGTTGCCGGCATCGTCCGCAATTTCGCGCTCGACGGCGTGCTGCAGCTCAAGGGGCAGCAGATCGTCAGCAACCCCATGCCTTTCCGGTCGGACCGCCTGAACGGCAAGCTGCTGGTCATCGCCGACCTCAAGAGCGGCCGCTATGATGTCGGTATCGACGGGCGGATCAGCGGCCTCTTCATCCGCGGTCTCGGCATCGTCGATCTGGACTCGAAACTGCGTGCGGCCCCCGGCGCCAATGGCGCCTTCGGCCTGTCGGGCAATGCCGTGGCCAAGGTCCGCCGGCTCGACAATGCCTTCCTCAAGGGGCTGGGCGGCGGCCTGCCCACGGTCCGCAGCGCGCTCGCCCTGCTGCCGGGCGGCGAGATTGGCTTCTCCAACATGAAGCTCGACGCGCCGCTCATCAGCCTCAATGCCATGGGCGTGCGCCACCGCGACGGCACCGTTCATCTCGAAGGCAATGGCAGCCACAAGCAATATGGCCCGGTCAACGTCGTGCTCGATGGCAAGATCGACCGGCCGATCGTCCATGTCCAGCTCGCGCGGCCGATGGATGCGCTCGGCCTGCGCGACGTGCGCGGCGAATTTCTGCCCGGCGCCGACGGCAATTACAGCTTCACCGCCAATGGCGGATCGACGCTCGGCCCGTTCACCGGGGAAGGCCGCATCTTGCTGCCGCCGGGCGGCCAGGCGGTGGTCCGCGTCGCGCGCATCGCGGTATCGGGCGTCACCGCCAGCGGCGACATCCGCCCCGTCACTGGCGGGCTCGACGGCCAGTTGCTGGTCGCCGGCCCGGTCAGCGGCACGATCGGTTTCCAGCCGGTCGGCGGCATCCAGCAGTTGAAGCTCGATCTCGACGCCAATGACGCCAGCTTCGACGGCCCCTCGACCATCGCCGTGCGGCGCGGCTCGCTCGACGCCACCATCCTGCTCGATCCCGACGGCACCTCGATCAACGCCACCGCCCAGGCACGCGGGCTGCGCGTCGGCGGCATGCTGCTCGGCCGGCTCGACGCCACCGCCGCGCTGGTCGACGGGCGGGGCAAGGTCTCGGGCAATCTCTCGGGCCAGCGCGGCCGCCTGTTCGACCTCAAGGGCGAAGCGCAGGTCGATCTCGACCGCGTCCGCCTGTCGGCCAGCGGCACGATCGACAAGCGGCCGATCCGCCTGACCCGCGCGGCGCTCTTCACCCGTGTGGAGGATGGCTGGCGCCTGTCGCCCGCGACCATCAGCTATGCCGGCGGCACGCTGCAGCTCGCGGGCGAACTGGGCGGCGAAACCACCCGGATCGAGGCGCGCGCGCAGAAGATGCCGCTCGCCCTGCTCGACATCGCCTATGACAATCTGGGGCTGGGTGGCATGGCCACCGGCACCTTGAGCTACAGCCGTCCGCGCGGCGGCCTGCCGACCGGCAAGGCGGAACTGCGCATCCGTGGCCTGTCGCGCTCGGGCCTGTCCTTGAGTTCCCGCCCGGTCGATGTCGGCGTCAACGCCGTGCTGACCCTCGACCGGCTCGCCACTCGCATGGTCTTCGTCGCCGACGGCCAGACCATCGGCCGCGGTCAGGCGCTGCTCACCCCGCTCATCTCGACCGGCAGTCTGGTCGAACGGCTCAACGGTGCGCCGCTGATCGCGCAACTGCGCTTCAACGGCACCGCCGACACGCTATGGCGCCTCACCGGCGTCGAGATCGTCGACATTGCCGGCCCTGTCAGCGTCACCGCCGACGCCCATGGCACGCTTGCCGATCCGGTCATCACCGGCTCGCTCGCGACCGACAATGCCGCGCTCAACAGCCCGGTCACTGGCATGCGCCTGCGCAACGTCAAGGCGCGCGCCCGTTTCGCCGGGGCGCAACTGGTCTTCTCCAGCTTCACCGCCAATGCCCAGAATGGCGGCAGCGTGACCGGCACCGGCAATTTCACCTTCAACGGCATTGGCGGCGTCGGCATGGACCTCGCCTTCCAGGCGGACAATGCCGCGCTGCTGGAGCGTGACGACATCGCCGCCACCGTCACCGGCCCGCTCACCATCCGTTCCGATGGCAAGGGCGGCGAGATTGGCGGCGACGTCACCCTCAACAGGAGCCGCTTCACCATGGGCCGCGCCGCCGCCGTCGCCCAGATCCCCGAACTCAAGGTGATCGAGATCAACCGGCGCGGCGAGGAGATTGAACGTCCCCGCGCGGCCGAGCCCTGGACCATGGCGGTCAAGGCGCGGGCGCGCAATCGCCTGACCGTGACCGGCCTGGGGCTCGACAGCGAATGGCGCGCCGATCTCAATATCGGCGGCACCGTCACCAATCCGGCGATCGCCGGCCGGGCCGAACTGGTGCGTGGCAATTATGAATTTGCCGGCCGCCGCTTCGAACTGCGCGAAGGGCGCATCCAGTTCGACGGCAAGACCCCGGTCAACCCGACCCTCGACATCGATGCGGAGGCGGACGTCAGCGATCTCACCGCCACCATCCATGTCGGCGGCACCGGCCTCAAGCCCGACATCAGCTTCAACTCCGTGCCCTCGCTGCCACAGGACGAACTGCTCTCGCGCATCCTGTTCGGCACCTCGATCACCAACCTGTCCGCGCCCGAAGCGCTCCAGCTTGCCTCGGCGGTCGGCTCGCTTCAGGGCGAGGGCGGGCTTGATCCGATCAATGCGGTGCGCAAGGCGGCGGGCCTGGATCGTCTGCGCATCATCGCGGCCGATCCGACCCAGGGGCAGGGCACCTCGCTTGCCGCCGGCAAATATCTGACCCGCAAGACCTATGTCGAACTGATCAGCGACGGGCAGGGCTATAGCGCCACCCGGATGGAATATCAGGTGACACGCTGGCTGTCCCTGCTAGGCGCCATTTCCACCCTCGGCCGCCAGAGCGCCAACCTGCGTATTTCCAAGGATTATTGACGTGACCAAATCGCGCATCGACAGCGCCGCCGCGATCAGCGTGATGGACCTGTTCACCATCGGCATCGGCCCGTCCAGCTCGCACACGGTCGGGCCGATGCGCGCCGCGCTGATGTTCATGGATACGCTGCCGACCTGTCCGGTGCGGGTGCAGTGCGAACTTTACGGGTCGCTGGCGTTGACCGGCCGGGGCCATGCCACCGACAGCGCGATCCTGCTCGGCCTGTCGGGTCACAGCCCCGAAAATGTCGATCCCGATGCCATCCCCGCCATTCTTCAGGCGATCCGTGACGATGGCCGCATTCGCGCCGGCAGCGCCCATCTCGACTGGGTGCCGTTCGAGGAAGCGCGCGACCTTGTCTTCCGCATGGGCGAATTTCTGGAGGCGCACAGCAACGGCATGCGCTTCACCGCCTGGCTGCCCGGTCGCGACGATCCGCTGGTGCGCGATTATTATTCGATCGGCGGCGGCGCGGTGCTGCCTGGCGCTATTCCCGCCGACCCGGATATTCCGCTCGGCCATAATGTGGTCCAGCCCTTTCCCTTCTCGTCTGGCGCCGAACTGCTGGCGCAGGGGGAGGCGACCGGCCTCAGCATCGCCACGCTCGTTCTCCGCAACGAGGGCGCCTGGCGTGCCCAGGGAGAGACCGAGGCCTTCCTCGACAGCGTGATCGACGCCATGTCCGCGTCGATCGATCGCGGTCTGAAAGAAGAAGGTCTGCTGCCCGGCGGGCTCAAGGTGCGCCGTCGGGCCAAGGCAATCCACAACAAGCTGCGGCTGCAGGGCGCAAGCGTCGGCCCCGCCCAGATCTTCGAATGGGTCAGCCTGTTCGCGCTCGCCGTGAACGAGGAAAATGCCGCCGGCGGCCGGGTCGTCACCGCACCCACCAACGGCGCGGCCGGTGTGATCCCGGCGGTGCTTCATTATTATCGCCGCTTCGTCCCCGGCGCCGATCGGGAAGGGGAACGCCGCTTCCTCCTCACCACCGCCGCCATGGGCTTCCTCTACAAGAAGCGCGCCTCTATCTCGGCCGCCGAAATGGGCTGTCAGGGCGAAGTCGGCGTTGCCTGCTCTATGGCGGCGGCGGGCCTCGCCGCCGTGCTGGGCGGCACCAACAGCCAGGTCGAAAATGCCGCCGAGATCGGCATGGAGCATAATCTGGGCCTCACCTGCGATCCGATCGGCGGCCTCGTCCAGATCCCCTGCATCGAACGCAACACCATGGGCGCGGTGAAGGCGATCAACGCCGCCTATCTCGCGCTCCAGGGCGATGGCCGTCATATCGTCAGCCTCGACGCGGTGATCGAGACGATGCGCCAGACCGGCGAGGACATGGCCAGCCGCTACAAGGAGACATCGCTTGGCGGCCTGGCCGTCAATGTCGTGGAATGCTGAAGGAAGGGCGCCTCATTTCGTCGCTCCCGGCCCACGGGAACGCGCCGAACTGAGCGGCTTTCGTGGCATTAATGCCACATTATCAGCTGTTTATCTGAGGTTCATGAAACAAATATGACCGCTCCGGCTTGAGCGTCTCACCCCCAAGGGGAAGAGAAAGACAACGGAGTGATGTTTATGCGTAAGTTGATGGTCGCCACTTTGCTGGCCGGTGGTGCAGTCGCCGCGCCGGCGCTCGCACAGGATGCCACCCCGACCTTCACCGGCCCGCGCGTCGAAGCGATCCTGGGCTATGACCATACCGGGGCCGGCAGCTCGATCGACAATGACAATGGCAGCGACGATCAGAAGATCGACGGCCTGCTCTATGGTGTCGGCGCGGGCTATGACGTGAATGTCGGCGGCGCCGTCGTCGGCGTCGAGGGCGAGTTCACCGACTCCACCGCCAAGAGCAGCCGCAACGACTTCACCGACCAGTTCGGTTATGGCCGCGTCAAGCAGGGCCGCGATCTCTATATCGGTGCCCGCGCCGGTATCCTCGCCGATCCCTCGACCCTCATCTATGTGAAGGGCGGCTACACCAACACCAAGCTCGGCGTGCTGGCCGGCGACACCAACCAGGTCACCGACACCTCGTTCAAGCTGGACGGCTGGCGCGTCGGCGGCGGCGTGGAGCGCGCGCTCAACGCCAACACCTTCGCCAAGATCGAATATCGCTACTCCAAATATGACAGCGCCCATATCGACTTCATGGATGGCTCGACCAGCAGCGAATTCGACGTCGACACCGACCGCCATCAGGTCGTCGCCTCGGTCGGCTGGCGCTTCTAAGACGTCAGAACATCCTCCCCATCCGTTCGCTTCGAGCGAAGTCGAGAAGTGCGATGCAGAAGCGTTTCTCGACAAGCTCGAAACGAACGGGGCAGGGGGCATTAGAGACAAAAAAAAAGGGGCCGGTCACCGATCGGCCCCTTTTTTGCAGCATCCGCCCATAGCCTCTATCAGCCGCCCTGCGGGGATGTTACTTACATGGTTGTGAGTAACGCGATTCCCCACCTGTACCCGGTTGGCATCCAGCCCGACGACATCGACTTCATGGGTCATGTCAACAATGCCAGCTACCTCAAGTGGGTGCAGGATGCCGTGCTCGACCATTGGCGCGCGCTCGCCCCGGCCGAGGCGGTGGCCCAGCATCTCTGGGTCGCGCTCAAGCATGAGATCACCTATCGCAAGCCCACCTTCCTGGATGATGAGGTGATCGCCACCGTCCTCCTCGAAAAGGTGCAGGGTGCCCGTGCCTTCTACGAAACGGTGATCCGCCGTGGCGAGGAAGTGCTGGCCGAGGTCAAGTCGAGCTGGTGCTGCGTCGATGCCTCCACCCTGCGTCCGGCCCGCATCGCCCGCGAAGTGATGCAGCATTTCTTCGCGCCCGACGACAGCGGCACCACCGCCGACTGATCCCACCTCATGAACGGCAGGATTGCAGCGCGGGAACGCGCTTGACCCATGCCCGGATGTTTGCATTAGTCCGACAAATAAAGGGCCGGTGACGGGGCGGCGAAGAGCGCCGTCCGCTGCGGCCCTGTCGGCGAAGCGCGTCTGTCGATCATCATGCGCTCGCCCGATGGATGAGGGAGAGGGTGTTGATGCGGTGGCCGTCGGGAATGAGATATCTGGGGTTTGGCCTGCTGCTGGGCAGCGCCACCATGGCGATCGCGGCCCCCGCCACGCCGCCGCGCCAGCTCGACATCGTCAAGCGCATCGCCAAGGCCAAGCCGGAAGCGAAGGACGAGGCCAGCGCCCGGACGTCCTATCTCCTCGTCTATTTCAAGGACGAGACCCACTCGCTGCATTTCGCGACCTCGGCAGACGGCTACAGCTTCACCGACGTCAATGACGGTGCGCCGGTCCTCAATGGCCGCGACGTCGCCGAACAGAAGGGCATCCGCGATCCCTACATCATGCGCGGCCCGGACAATGCCTTCTACCTCGCCATGACCGACCTGCATATTTTCGCCAAGCGCGAAGGGCTGCGGGATACCGACTGGCAGCGGCCGACCGACAGCTATGGCTGGGGCAATAACCGCTCGATGCTCTTCATGAAATCCTATGATCTCACCCACTGGACGCTCGCGTCCGTGACCATCGATCAGCTGTTCAAGTCGACCGCCAATGCCGGCACCGCCTGGGCGCCGGAAATGATCTACGATCCCGACAAGCGCAAGATCATGGTCTATTTCAGCACCCGCAACGGCAAGGAGACCGACCATATGGTCTATGCCTATGCGGACGACGCCTTCACCACGCTGACCAGCGAACCGCGCGACCTGTTCACCTATCCCAAGTCCGGCATCGGCACGATCGACGGCGACATCACCAGGGTCGGCGATCGCTACCGCCTCTTCTATGTCGCGCATGACAAGCCCGGCCATCTGCGTCAGGCGACCTCATCGCGCATGGATGGCGGCTATGTCTTCGATCCGGCCAAGATCGACCCGGAAACGGTCGGTACCGAAGCGCCCAACCTGTGGCGCCGCCACGGCACCGACACCTATGTGCTGATGTATGATGTGTTCGGCGCCAAGCCGGTCAACAATATGGGCTTTTCGGAGACGGAGGATTTCGTCCATTTCCGCGACATCGGCCATTTCAACGCGCCGGGATCGCCGATGAAGGCCACCAACTTCACCCAGCCCAAACACGGCGCCGTCATCCCGATCACCCCGGCGGAAGCGGAACGGCTGAAGACGTTCTTCCGGAAATAAGGGGCAGGGGAGGATCGCACCGGATCGGCGCAACGCCGCCGGTGCGATCCACCATCCCTACAGCGTCGCTTCGATCGCGCGCGCCGCCTGGTCAGGATCTTCGGCCTGGCTGATCGGGCGACCGATCACCAGCATCGACGCGCCCCGGTCCAGCGCCTCGCGCGGGGTCACGGCGCGCTTCTGGTCGCCCATGGCGCCGCCCGCCGGGCGCACACCGGGCACGACGAAATAGCCGTCGGGCCAGATCTTCTTGACCAGCGCGACCTCCTCGCCGGAACAGACGATGCCGTCCAGGCCCGCGTCCCGCGCCAGTTCGGCGAGCCGCGTCACCTGCTCCTCGGCCGCGCCGCTGACGCCGATGTCATTGAGGTCGCCATTGTCGAGGCTGGTGAGTACCGTCACCGCCACCACCTTGGTCTTGGTGCCGGCCGCCGCCTTGGCATCCTCCAGCATCGCCCGGCCGCCGGCGGCATGGACCGTCAGCACCGCCGGCTCCAGCCCGTGCAGCGCCTGCACCGCCTTGGCCACCGTATTGGGAATGTCGTGCAGCTTGAGGTCGAGGAAGATCGGCAGGCCGAACTTCATCATCTCATGCACGCCATGATGGCCATTGGCGCAGAAGAACTCCAGCCCCAGCTTCAGCCCGCCGACATGGTTGCGGACCTGCCCGGCCAGATGCTGGGCCTTGGCAAGGTCGGGCGTGTCGATGGCGACATAGATCGGGCTGCTCATGCTTGTCCTGTAGGGGTAAGGGGCGACGGCGTGGCGTCGGGCAAGATCGGGGTTGTCACCGTCGCAGGCGTTACGGGTGTAGCCGGCGCGGCGGAAGCGGTTGCGGCGACCAGCGCACGCTCGGTGCTCTCCAGCCGGCGCTTCATGCGCCAGCGCGTCGCGCGGGCCATGATCCAGAAGGGCATGGCGCCCAGCAGGAATGCGCCGATCAGAAGCACCGGCAATTTGGTTTCCATCACCATGTCGCCCCACAGGCGCACGGTCACCGGGACATAGTTCGCCATGCAGAAGAAGGCGAGGGCGACGGCGATGACGACCCAGAAGGCAGTCCGCAGAAATTGCATCGGCGATCCTCTCGCTGCTGATAGGGCGGTCAGCCTAGGCGATTTTGGCGAAAGGCGAAAGCGCCTGTTCAGATTTCGCGGACGGCGACCATCATCGACAGCGTTTGCGTGGCGCCCGGCGCCAGCATCGCCATGCCTTCAGGTCCGTTGATCGCGTCCGGCATGTGGCTGACCGGCTCCAGGCAGAAGAAGTCGCCGGCGGGCGGGCGGAAGACATGCAGCCAGTCCGAACCCTCAGCCGTCGAGGTCAGGCGGATGCCGTCGCCCCGGTCGACCACCGCCACATGGTCCCAGCCGCCATGGACATTGTCGATCAGGCTGTCGCCGGTCACGCGCGCGCCCTGCGACCAGTCGCCCAGCGCATCGGCCGACACTTCCCGTTCGGGCAGCATGTCGGGGGAGGAGAGCCAGAGCGTGTCGGCGTGGAAGCGCAGCATCGTGTCGCCATCCAGCGCGAAATAGGGATGGAAGCCAAGGCCGCAGGGCATCGGGCTATCGCCCAGATTTTGCACCAGCAGCGTGACCTCCAGCGCATCCTCGCTCAGCCGCACATGCTGCTGCGCGCGCCAGGCCCAGGGCCAGCCGGCTTCGCCTTCATGATCCTGTTCCAGCCTGACGTCATGGCCCGACTGCTCCAGCACATGCCAGGGCCGCTGCCAGCCAAAGCCATGGATGCTGTGGGGATGATCGCCGAAATTGAGCGGCAACTGATAGCTTTGCCCGTCCACCCTGTAGCGCCCATGGGCGATGCGGTTGGCATAGGGCACCAGCGGGAAGCTGGCCATGTCCAGCGGATCATGGCTGTCCTGCGGCGCGCGGCGCAGCAGGGCCGCGCCGTCGCGATCGAAGGACAGGATCGATCCGCCAATGTCAGGGGCGAGCGCGCAACTGAGCGCGCCCGCCTTCAGGGTGACGATCTTGCTCAGCCGACCATGTCCTCAAGCTCGCGGCCCTTGGTCTCATGGACCATAGCGCGCACGAAGAAGAAGGAAATGGCGGCAAACAGGGCATAGCCGGTATAGGTCACGACCAGGCCCGGCGACACGGCGAGCGACGGGAAGCTGACCGAGATCGCGGCATTGGCGATCCACTGGGCAAAGCCGGCGACGGCCAGGCCCGAACCACGGATCTGGTTGGGGAACATCTCGCCCAGCATCACCCACATGATCGGGCCCCAGCTCAGGTTGAAGAAGATCACGTAGAGGTTCGCCGCGATCAGCGCCATCAGGCCATTATGGCCCGGCAGCACCACGCCGCCATCCGCGCCGGTGACGGCGGTGGAGAAGGCATAGGCGACGATCGCCAGCGTCACCGCCATGCCGGCAGACCCGATCAGCAGCAGCGGCTTGCGGCCGATCTTGTCGACCAGCATGATCGTGCCCAGGCACGCGCCGATCGACAGCACGCCCGACAGGATGTTGATCTGCAGCGCATTATCCTCGGAAAAGCCAACGGCTTCCCACAGGGTGGCGCCATAATAGAAGACGACGTTGATGCCGACCAGCTGCTGGAACACGGCGAGGCCAATGCCGGCCCACACGATCGGGCGCACCTTGCCGCTGGCCTTGTCGATCAGGTCGCTCAGCTTGGGGCGGTGATGATCTGCGGCCAGGCTGGCGCGGATCTCGCCGACCTTGCGATTGGCTTCCTCGGCACCGAACAGCTTGGTCAGGACCGCGCGGGCGCGTTCGTCCTGGCCGCGCGCGACCAGATAGCGGGGGCTTTCCGGGATAACCAGCAGCGCCAGGAAATAGATGGCGGCCGGGATCGCCTGCAGCCAGAACATCCAGCGCCAGGCCGGGAAGTCGAGCCACAGCGGCGCGGTCGAACCGCCGGCATAACGGGCCAGCACGAAATTGGCGACGAAGGCGCCAGTGAGGCCGGAAATGATCATCACCTGCTGCACGCTCGACAGCCGGCCGCGGATCGAGGCGGGGGTGACTTCGGAGATATAGACCGGCGAGATCACGCTCGCCGCGCCCACGCCCAGGCCGCCGATGATGCGGGCGATGATGAAGATGGCGGAGGAACCGGCGGCACCGGCCAGCAGCGCGCTCACCAGGAACAGGATCGCCGCCAGCATCATCACGCCGCGACGGCCGATGATGTCGGCCATGCGGCCCGCGCCGAACGCGCCGATCGACGACCCGACCAGGATCGCGCCGACATTGACGCCGATGCCCAGCTTGCCCAGGTCGAAGGCGGCTTCCAGCCCCTTCTGGGTGCCGTTGATGACGCCCGAATCATAACCGAACATGAAACCGCCGATCGTGGCGACGGCCACGATCGCTGCGATGAAGGCCATATTGACCTTCCCGGCGCTCCCCTCACTCATCTGCTTGTCCTTCCAGCTCTCTATTTCTTCTATATCGTGGCGACATGGCCCGGCAGCCCCGCGACGCCGGCGTCGAAGGCGAACAGATCGCCCGCCAGGGGCTGTTCTGTCAACGCTGTCACATCCAGTCCCTTGCGCGCCGTCGTGGCATAGGCCGTCATCAGGTCCGGGCCGCCAAAGGCGATCTTGGTGATGTTGGCGACGGGGAAGCGGATTTCGCGCATCAGCCGCCCGGCCGGGTCATAGCGGCGCACCGCCCATCCGCCGAACAGGCCGGTCCACAGGCAGCCTTCGGCATCGACCGTGGGGCCGTCGGGATAGCCCGCGCCATCCTCGATCCGCGTGAACAGGGTGGCGGCGCCCGCGACGCCTTCGGCATCGACCGGGCATTGCCAGATGGCGCGGCCCAACGTGTCGGTGTGATAGAGGATACGCCCGTCGGGCGAGAGGGCAGGGCCGTTGGTGATCGACACGGCGGCAAGCCCGCTTTCGACCAGGTCGCCGCGATGCAGCCGGTAGAAACGGCCGCTTTCCTCTGCCTCGGCATCGTCCATCGACCCGAACCACAGGGCACCGCCGGGCGCCACCGTGGCGTCGTTCAGCCGGTTGCCCGGTCGATGCGCCTCAGGCGCGTGGAGCAGGGTGAAGGCGCCGCTCCTGGGATCGAAGCGATGCACGCCCGATTGCAGGCCGACCGCGAACAGCCCGTCGTCGGTCGGCACGATCCAGCCGACCTGGCCCGGCGTGGTCCAGCTCTTGGACACGTCCAGCGCCGGGTCGAAGCGGTGGATCGCATGGCCCTTGATGTCGACGAACCACAAGGCCGCCTCGCGCGCGACCCAGATCGGCCCTTCGCCCAGTATCGCCCCGACCGACAGGACGCTGCGCGGTGCGGCGTCGCGCATCTCAGCGCCAGCCGGCGTCGATGAAATAGTCATGGCCGGTGCAGTAGCGCGCATCGTCCGACGACAGGAACATGGCCAGCGCGGCGACGTCGACCGGCAGGATGCGGCCGTCCAGGCACTGGGCCGCGACGATCTCGGCCTCGCCTTCGGGCGTGTACCATTTTTCCTGGCGCAGCGTCTTCACATTGCCCGGAATGATGGTGTTGACGCGGATATTGTCGCGGCCAAGGTCGCGGGCCAGGCTGCGCGTCAGCCCCTCGATCGCCGCCTTGGCGGTCTGGTAGAGGATGAGGTCGGGCAGGGCGAGGTGCCAGCTGATCGAACCGAAGTTCAGGATCACGCCGCCGCCCGCGCGCTTCATCGCCGGGATCGCCGCCTGCGCCGCGAAGAACTGGTGGCGCAGATTGACCGCCATCCGCTCGTCCCAATAGGCCTGGGTCACGTCCTCGATCGCGTGGCGATCGTCATTGGCGGCGTTGTTGATCAGGATGTCGATCCCGCCCAGTTCCGCCTCGACCCGCGCCATCATCGCCTGCAGCGCGTCGATGTCGCGCAGGTCGCAGGCGTGGAAGATCGGGGTGAAGGCGCAGCCGCTCAGCCGTGCGGCCAGCGCCTCGCTCTCGGGGATGGCGATGTCGCAGAAGGCGACATGCGCGCCCTGCATCGCATAGGCTTCGACCAGCCCTTCGCCGATGCCGCTGCCGCCGCCGCTGATGAAGACCCGCTTGCCCTTCAGGCTCGGGTAGATGGCGCGGCTCATGCAGTTTCTTTCTGGTCGACGGCCGAGAGCAGACCGCGCCCGGCAAGATTGGTCATCAGCGCGGTCAGGCCGAAGGTCCAGGGTGCGGCGTCCTTCGACGTCACCACCGGATTGATCAGCTTGCCCAGGCGCGGGGTGGAGATGGCAACGATGTCACCGACCTTGTGCGTAAAGCCGCGGCCTTCCTCGTCACGGTCCTGCACGGGCGCGAACAGCGTGCCCAGGAACAGGGCGAAGCCATCGGGATATTGATGTTCCGACAGGGTCTGGCGCACCAGTTCCAGCGGATCGCGGCTGATCTGGTCCATCCGGCTCGTACCTTCGAGCATATAGCCTTCCGGCCCCTCGATGGTCAGGCCGACTTCGGCATTGCGCACATCGTCGATGGTGAAATCGCCGTCGAACAGGCGAACGAGCGGGCCGAGCGAGCAGGACGCATTATTGTCCTTCGCCTTGCCCAGCAGCAGGGCGGAGCGGCCCTCGAAATCGCGCAGGTTGACGTCATTGCCCAGCGTCGCGCCCACGGCCTGGCCATCGGCATTGACCAGCAGCACGACCTCGGGCTCGGGATTGTTCCAGGTGGAATCGGACCGGATGCCGATTTCCGCCATCGGGCCGACCGTCGCCAGCACCGGCGCCTTGGTGAAGACTTCCGCGTCCGGGCCGATCGCGACTTCCAGATATTGCGACCACAGCCCGTCCTCGATCAGCGCGGCCTTGAGCGCTGCGGCTTCCTCGGTCCCGGGCACCACGGCGCGGATCGATCCGCCCACCCGCTCTTCCAGGCGGCCACGGATTTCGGCGGCAGCGCCGGCATCGCCGCGCGCCCGTTCCTCGATCACGCGCTCCAGCGCCGACAGGGCAAAGGTCACGCCGCATGCCTTGACGCATTGCAGGTCGACCGGGCTCAGCAGCGCCGCTTCGATCGCGTCCAGATCGCCGATCTTCTCGCCATCGGTGGCGGCGACGAAGGGCAGCTTCTCGACCAGCTGGGCGCTGGTCGGCGCGATCGCGCTCATGTCGTAAACGACGCCCTGCGACACCAGGATCGGGCTCGGGCCCGCGTTCGTCTGGATGCGGCCCAGGAAAAGCCCGGTCCGCCAGTCATGCGGCAGACAGTCAAGCAAGGCGGTATCCCCCGGCATCATCTTCTCCTATGCACCTGGTTGTTGATTGATAGCGCTACCAACATGGAAGGGCGGTGCAAGTCAAGACCCCCTGATGAAAATCGCTCGCAGGGGCAGGGCGTCGGGGCTTTGCTGGCCGCGGGTCAGGCGTCATGGCGTGCGCGTGGCACGGCGAATTTCCGGCCTTGCCGCTACGTCAGCCCTTTTCAGTCCCGCCGGGCTGCGGCATAGAAGGGGGACTATGAAGAAGAACCAAGAGAGCGTGCCGGACGCCGGCGCAGAAGCCCTCCAGCCAGAGGATAATGCCCCCGATCTCGCCGATGCGGCGCGCAAGTCCGCCGGAAAGGCCGTGTGGATGGGCACTGCCGTGGGCATCGGCTCGGCCGCGATCGTCGCTGCCCTGCTCTATACCAAGAAGCGTCGCTGAACCCGTCGGGGCCTCTTCCCGGCCCCGCGGCCGTCCGCCATCAAAAAAAGGAGGCGGCATGTTCTGCGACATGCCGCCCCGGTGCGACCCGCTTGGGGTTCTGTATTTTCCCTGCCTTCGTGACGGGAAGGGAAATATTTATGCGCCCGCGCTGCCGCTCAGATAGCTGATCAGTTCGGGCTTGCTGACCGATATGCTCTTGTCGGCATCGGCAGTGGTGAAGGCGCCGCTGGCCCAGGCAGTGACTTCGGCCGGCGGCAGCGTCTTGCCGGTGGCCTTCATCTCCTGATCCTTGAGGGCCACCATCCAGCGCGAAAACTCGCCCTGGTCCAGCTGTCCGTCCTTGTTCGTGTCATAGGCCGGGAATTCCGACTCGACGATCGCGGCGACCGAATTGGCCGGGTTTGCCGGCTGTGCGGCCTGCGGTTTTGCCGGGCTCGCGGGCGCGGCCGGTTGCGCGGCCTGTGCTGCCGGATCGGCCGGCGCAGCCTGCTGCGCCAAAGCGGGCGCTGCGACCAGCATGGTGCTCGTCAGAAGCAAGGTGCGGATCATGGCGACATCCTTTATATCATTGAAACGCGCAGGGCCTGCATTGGGCGCCTGCTTTGGCTTCATGCCTTAATTGCCATGACATAATACATGAAGACTAGGAAAAGTTCCTGAATATCGGTTCATCTACGCATTTGGACTTATGAAATGCTTCGGTTCGACTGTCTTTGCTTGGATAATTGCGGCCGGATGAGGCGCGCGCGGGGCAGGGGAGCCTCCTCAATTGCCCCAAAGGGCGCAGGCTGCTAGGCGGCGCGGCAATATTCACCCTCCAGCCGCAGGATTCGCCCATGGTCCCCCGCTATTCCCGTCCCGCAATGACTGCCCTCTGGGAGCCGGAAGCCCGCTTCAAGATCTGGTTCGAGATCGAGGCGCACGCGACCGAGAAGCTGGGCGAACTGGGCGTCGTCCCGCCGTCGGCCGCCAAGGCGCTGTGGGACTGGTGGGCCACCAACCCCGCGATCGACGTGCCCGCGATCGACGCGATCGAAGCCGTCACCAAGCATGACGTCATCGCCTTCCTGACCTGGGTCGCCGAACAGGTGGGCGACGAAGCCCGCTTCATGCACCAGGGCATGACCAGCTCCGACGTGCTCGACACCTGCCTGGCCGTGCAGCTGACCCGCGCCGCCGACCTGCTGATCGAGGATCTCGACAAGCTGCTCGAGGTCATCAAGCGCCGCGCCTTCGAGCATAAGCTGACGCCGACCATCGGCCGCAGCCACGGCATCCATGCCGAACCGGTCACCTTCGGCCTCAAGATGGCCGAAGCCTATGCCGAATTTTCGCGCTGCAAGACCCGCCTGATCGCGGCCCGCGAGGAAGTCGCCACCTGCGCCATCTCGGGCGCGGTCGGCACCTTCGCCAATATCGACCCGCGCGTCGAGGAACATGTGGCGCAAAAGCTCGGCCTCGCGATCGAGCCGGTCTCGACCCAGGTGATCCCGCGCGATCGCCACGCCATGTTCTTCGCGACCCTGGGCGTCATCGCCAGCTCGATCGAGCGCCTCGCCGTCGAGGTCCGCCACCTGCAGCGCACCGAAGTGCTGGAGGCCGAGGAATATTTCTCGCCCGGCCAGAAGGGCTCGTCGGCCATGCCGCACAAGCGCAACCCGGTCCTCACCGAAAACCTCACCGGCCTCGCCCGCATGGTGCGCAGCTATGCGCTGCCGGCGATGGAAAATGTGGCGCTCTGGCATGAGCGCGACATCTCGCACTCCTCGGTCGAGCGCTATATCGGCCCCGACGCGACCATCACCCTCGACTTCGCGCTCGGCCGCCTGACCGGCGTGATCGACAAGCTGCTCGTCTACCCCGAGCGGATGATGAAGAATCTCGACAAGATGGGCGGCCTCGTCCACTCGCAGCGGGTGCTGCTGGCCCTGACGCAAGCCGGCGTCAGCCGCGAAGACAGCTATCGCTACGTCCAGCGCAACGCGATGAAGGTCTGGGAATCCGACGGCCAGCTCTCGCTGCTCGAACTGCTCAAGGCCGACGAAGACGTCGCCAAGGCATTGAGCGCGCAGGAAATCGAGGACAAGTTCAACCTCGACTATCATTTCCGCCAGGTCGACACCATCTTCGCCCGCGTCTTCGGCGAAGCCTGACCCCGCGCGCGGCTAGCATCGTGCGACAGTAAAGAAGAGGGCGCCCGACCACCCGGTCCGGCGCCCTTTTGCGTCCCTGCGAGCATGGCGAAGTCATGACGATAACGGGTTTTGACCGCTGACGAGCAAGAGGTGCCCTCACCATCGTCGTCATCCCGAACTTGTTTCAGGGTCCATTCCTCCCAATAGACCAATGGCTTGTTAGGCTTGATAGATGCTGAAACAAGTTCAGCATGACGGAGGTGGGATGGCCGCAACCGACCCTCGATCGCTGTCCACAGAGCCAATCGCTACAAAGTGCTCCCCGCAGCGACCTGTCCGCTTATGGCCGGAAAAGCTGGCCGGCGCGACACGACCAAGAGCGGCTGTAAATTCCTCCCCTGCAAGGGGAGGGGGACCACGAAGTGGTGGAGGGGTGTCACGCTATCGAGAGGGGGATACCCCTCCGTCTGGCCTACGGCCAGCCACCTCCCCTTGCAGGGGAGGATGGTCTGGAAGCGACCATTCTCCGTCATTTGACCGGACTGCTGCCTCGCTCCAAAGCAGACGCTAACGGAAAACACCTGTTTGTCAGTCATGACTTTTTGAGGATATCGCTGTCGCATGGAAACGCGACTAGACCTTCGATTCCGGCTCGTCTCGGGGCTGTATCTGGCTTGCTTCGGGATTGGCGCATTCAATCATGCACGTGATTTCTTGGCCTACGGCTGGCGGCCTTATAGTTGGGGGCCAACGGTCCTCGAAATATTCTGGACCTCGCTAATCCTTCTGGATTTGCTCATTATCGCCCTGCTTCTTTCACGATTTAAGCGGTCTGGCCTGCTGTTGGCGGGAGCGATCATGATTGCCGATGTGGTAGCAAATACTTACGCGCTGGTGGTCCTGAAAATTGCGGCGTTCGGTGTCGCCGTGCCGCTCCAAGCGACATTTCTAGGTTTCATACTTGGCTCAATTCCCTTCATTTGGCCTAGGAAAGCGGTGACCTTGGCTACCTGACGGCAATCATATGTTTGACCGGCAGGTTTTGGCGGGCTGACGAAACGTTGCTATAGGCCGTTTCTAATGACCGAAAAACACTGCCGGATTGCAAAACTGTCCGGCAACCTCGCAAAGAGGGTTTTCCGTCACCGGACAACGGCTGCTATCGGCTCATGCTTTCCCGTAAGCCGCCGGTCCGCAATCCACCCAAACCTGTCCTACACCCCGCACACCCTGCTACACCGGGCCAAGGCTCTTTCCCATCGTCCGCGCGCCGTTCGTCCTCGCACGAAGATTTCCAACGTGCGTACGAAAATGTCGCAATGTGCAGGAAATATGCGAAGTTAAGCGCTGCTGATCCTATTTTCGGCCCTTGTGCTTGGGGCGCAATCGCGGCGCCGCGTCGGACTGGCGGCGGACCAGTTCATAGTCCAGCAGCATGTGCGGCGGGCCATCCTCGCTCTGGGCGCGGCGGCCCTTGATATGGCGGACCAGCAGGTCGACCGCCGCCCGCGACATGGCGCTGATCGGCTGGCGGATGGTGGTCAGTTCCGGCCAGATGGTGGTAGCGAGCGAGGTATCGTCGAAGCCGCAGACGGTAAGGTCGCCCGGCACGTCCAGCCCGTTGCGATGGGCGATCGCCACCGTCGCGGCGGCCATGTCGTCATTGCTGGCGAAGATGGCGGTCGGCGGATTGTCCCGCGCCAATATATGCTCGGCCGCGTCCAGCCCGGATCGGTAGGTGAAGAAACCCTGTTCCACCAGTGCGTCGTCCAGTGCGATGCCGGCCTCGCCCAGCGCGCGGATATAGCCCTGATACCGTTCCTCGCTGGCGCTTAGGTTCGGATGCCCCTTGATGAAGCCGATGCGGTTATGGCCAAGGCCAATCAGGTGCCGGGTCATTTCATAGGCCGCGCCCCGGTCGTCGATGCTGACCGCGGCCAGGCTGGCCGGCGCATGGCCCGTCGCCACCACGACGGCGGGGATGCCCGCCTCGCGCAGCGCATCGATCATCGCTTCATGGTCGCACAGCGGCGGCGGCAGCACGACGCCGTCGATCCGGCCGCGCACCAGATGGTCGACCACCGCCTTGACCGCGGTCTGCTCGTCCCATTTCTCGACGACCAGGTCGATGCCGGCGCGGCTCGACTGGTCGAGGCTGCCGACCAGGAATTCCGACAGATAGGATGCAGACGGGTTGGAATAGAGCAGGCCGATCCGCGTCTCGTCGCCGCCCGCCAGGCTGCGCGCGGCGGCGCTGGGGGAGTAGTTGAGCGCGGCGATCGCCGCCTCCACCTTCTCCTTGGTCGCCGCCCGCACCACCTGTTCACCGTTGATTACCCGCGACACCGTCATCGGCGACACGCCGGCATGTTTCGCCACATCGTTGATGGTGGGCGCGCTGCGCTGGCGGCGGGAACTTCTGGCTTCCATCAGGATTTCGGGGCCTTCGACATGGGACTAAACCTCTCTGCTAGCGGGATCATTGCGCAAGCTTAAGTAAAATCTCATTTAGGATGCCCCGGCGCATAGGGAAAGCTCAGCGCCTTGTACCAGTCGAGCGGATGGGCGGGCGCCGCGCTGCCGGCGGGCAGGGGGCGGCCGGACACCGACTGGAAATAGGCGATGCAGGCGTCGCGCCACCATAGCGCTTCGCGATGCTGGATCGCCAGGAAGGTCTCGACCTGCGCGAAGCGCTCGGCATCGACCTGGGGCTTGAGCTTGGCCCAATCCCGCTGCATCGCTGCCACCGTTTCGACGCCCCGGTCATAATGATGGATGAGGCCGTCCCACAGCGTCTCGCCCGATTGCAGGCGATAATCCCAGGGCAGATGGTGGAACCACAGTAGCTCGCGTTCCGGCGTGGTCTTCGGATTGTCGAGCAGCTTCGCCAGCGCCAGCGCATATTGGCCGGTGGCATTGCTGCCTGTCCTGGTCCGGTCGAAGCCGATGCCCTGCCTGTCGGCCTTGTGATAATAGACCGGGTTCCATTCGGGCCGTGCCAGTTCGGACACCCAGGGGGCGGGGCCATAATGATGGCCGGTGCCCATGATATGGGCTAGGCCCAGCGGCGTCATATAGTCGACCGCCGCCTCGTGCGATCCCATCATCATCGCGACGATCGGCGCAACCACCCTGGGATCGGGTGAGAAGGTCTGCGCCGCCCATTCGCGCGCGACAGCTTCGGCGGTCAGGTCGGTGTCCCACGCCATGCGGCCGAACGCATACCAGTCCGCCTGGTTGAAGATCGACCCGCTCCAGTCGCGGTCGACGCCGATATTGGCGACCCCGGCGATGCCGGTCAGCTTGTGGCCTTCCAGCGATCCGTCGATCACCTTGGCGACGGTCGATCCCTTGCCCTTGGCCAGCGTATCGCTCTTCAGCGTCTCCTCGAATAGCGTGCCCAGATAGGTGAGGTGGGTCGACTGGCCCAGATATTCCTTGGTGATCTGGAATTCCATCATCAGCGGCGTCTTGGGCATCGCGCCGAACAGCGGGTGGAAGGGTTCGCGCGGCTGGAAGTCGATCGCGCCATTTTTCACCTGGACGATGACATTGTCGGCGAACTGGCCGTCTAGCGGCTTGAAATCCGTATAGGCCTGCTTTGCGCGATCGTCGGGATTGTCATGGGCATAGACGAAGGCGCGCCACATCACGATGCCGCCATGCGGCTTGACCGCAGCCGCCAGCATGTTGGCGCCGTCGGCATGGGTGCGCTTATAATCCTGCGGGCCGGGCTGGCCCTCGCTGTTCGCCTTCACCAGGAAGCCGCCGAAATCGGGGATCGCCTTGTAGATTTCGTCCGCCTTGGCCTTCCACCAGGCGGCGACCGCCGGGTCGAGCGGATCGGCGCTTTTCAGGCCATCCAGTTCCATCGGTGCGGTCCATTTGACCGACAGATAGACCTTGATGCCATAGGGGCGGAACAGGTCGGCCAGCGCCGCCGCCTTGGCGATATAGGCGGCGGTCAGGCTGTCCGACTTCGCATTCACATTGTTGAGCACCGTGCCGTTGATGCCCAGCGACGCGTTGGCGCGGGCATAGTCGGTATAGCGCGGTCCCTTATAATCGGGCAGGCGCCACCAGTCCCAGATCGACTGGCCAGCATAGCCGCGCTCCACTGTGCCATCCAGATTGTCCCAATGATTGAGCAGGCGCAGGCCGATGCGCGGCGCGCTGCGCATATCGATCCGGTCGAGCGCCGCGCCGGTGCGGGCAAGGCGCAGCCAGGCATAGGCGCCGTGCAGCACGCCGACATCGGTCGCGCCGGCAATCACCGTCACCGGCTTGCCCGCGATCGTCAGGCTGCGAATCGCATAGCCGTCTGCGCCCAGCCCGTCGGTCGGCACCGATGGCTTGTCCTGCTGCGCGGCCGATTGCAGCAGGATCGCACCTTGCTGCACTGTTGCTGTCAGGGGCACGGTGGCGCCGGTAAGCCCGGCAATGCCGCGCTGCAATTCCTGCCTTGCGATCGTCAGGGTAGGGCTGGTCCCGCCGACAATGCTGCGGGCGTTGGCCCCGATCTGTTGGGCAGCGGCGGCATCGGCCGGCGCATTGCGCAACCACAGATCATAACCGTCTTCCGCCAGCGCGCGGGGCGCGCTGATCAAAAGGGCGCTGGCCATGATCCAGCAAAACAGGCGCGCAAACATTCGGTCCTCTCCCCCTTGGCCCGCAGGCAATTTTTTGGTGCACTGCCAACGGTGGCATTGACAAGCAGCTCTTGGGTTGTGATGGTAACGCTATCAGTTGATCGGCGGCAAGCAAAAAGGAAAGCCGCGACAAAATTGGAGAGGGGCGTCGTGATCCGGTCAGTTCAGTTTTTGTGCGCAGCATCAGCGCTGTCGCTGGTGATGGCGGCGCCGCTCACGCCCGTTACGGCAGCACCAGCGACCGGCCAGTCGGCCCGCCCGCTCTACAAGGATGCGTCCGCCCCGATCGAGGCGCGCGTCGATGATCTGCTGGCGCGCATGACGCTGGATGAAAAGGTCGCCCAGATCACCACCGTCTGGACCGACAAGGTGAAGCTGCTGGACGCGCAGGGCGAACTGGACCCCAGCAAGCTGAGCCCGACCTTCCCCAACGGCATCGGTCATTTCACCCGGCCTTCCGACGGTCGTGGCAGTTTCAGCCCGCGCGTCGTTCCCGGTCGCGATCCGCGCCGCACCGTGGCGCTGGTCAACGGCCTGCAGAAATGGGCGATGACGCAGACCCGGCTCGGCATCCCGATCCTGTTCCATGAGGAAGGTCTGCACGGCTATGCCGCCGTTGGCGCCACCAGCTTCCCGCAGTCGATCGCCATGGCGTCGAGCTGGGATCCGGCCATGCTGCGCCAGGTCAATCAGGTGATCGCCCGCGAAATTCGCGCGCGCGGCGTGCCGATGGTGCTCTCGCCCGTGGTCGATATCGCCCGCGACCCGCGCTGGGGCCGGATCGAGGAAACCTATGGCGAGGATCCCTATCTGGTCGGCGAAATGGGCGTTGCGGCGGTGGAGGGGCTTCAGGGTATTGGCCGTTCGCGCACGCTCCAGCCCAATCATGTCTTCGCCACGCTCAAGCATCTGACCGGCCATGGCCAGCCCGAAAGCGGCACCAATATCGGCCCGGCGCCGGTGTCGGAACGCGAACTGCGCGAGAATTTCTTTCCGCCCTTCGAACAGGTGGTGAAGCGCACCGGCATCGAGGCGGTGATGGCCAGCTATAACGAGATTGACGGCGTGCCCAGCCACGCCAATCGCTGGCTGCTGGACAATGTCCTGCGGGAAGAGTGGGGCTTTCGCGGCGCCGTCGTCTCCGATTATTCGGCCGTCGACCAGCTGATGAGCATCCACCATATCGCCGCCAATCTGGAAAAGGCGGCGATGCGCGCGCTCGATGCCGGCGTCGATGCGGACCTGCCCGAAGGCCTGTCCTATGCCACGCTCGGCAAGCTGGTGCGCGAGGGCAAGGTCAGCGAGGCGAAGGTCGACCTCGCCGTGCGGCGCATGCTGGAGCTGAAGTTCCGCGCCGGCCTGTTTGAAAATCCTTATGCCGACGCCAATGCGGCGGCCGCGATCACCAATAATGAAGATGCCCGCGCGCTCGCCCGCACCGCGGCCCAGCGCTCCATCACCCTGCTCAAGAATGACGGCATGCTGCCGCTGAAGCCCGAAGGCACGATCGCGGTGATCGGCCCCAGCGCGGCGGTCGCGCGGCTGGGCGGCTATTATGGCCAGCCGCCGCACAGCGTCTCCATCCTAGAAGGGATCAAGGCGCGGGTCGGTACCAAGGCCAACATCGTCTTCGCCCAGGGCGTCAAGATCACCGAGGATGACGACTGGTGGGCCGACAGCGTCACCAAGTCGGACCCGGCTGAAAACCGCAAGCTGATCGCGCAGGCGGTCGAGGCGGCGCGCAATGTCGACCGCATCATCCTGACCTTGGGCGACACCGAACAGTCGAGCCGCGAGGGCTGGGCCGACAATCATCTGGGCGACCGCCCCAGCCTCGACCTGGTCGGCGAGCAGCAGGAGCTGTTCGATGCATTGAAGGCATTGGGCAAGCCGATCACCGTCGTCCTCATCAACGGCCGTCCCGCTTCCACGGTGAAGGTCAGCGAACAGGCCAATGCCATCCTGGAAGGCTGGTATCTGGGCGAGCAGGGCGGCAATGCCGTGGCCGACATCCTGTTCGGCGATGTCAATCCGGGCGGCAAGCTGCCTGTCACCGTCCCGCGCTCGGCCGGCCAGTTGCCGCTCTTCTACAATATGAAGCCCTCGGCCCGGCGCGGCTATCTGTTCGACACCATAGACCCGCTCTATCCCTTCGGCTTCGGCCTCAGCTATACCAGCTTCAGCCTGTCGGCGCCGCGCCTGTCCGCCACGAAGATCGGCATTGGCGGCAAGACCAGCGTCTCGGTCGATGTCCGCAATAGCGGCGCGCGGGAAGGGGACGAGGTCGTCCAGCTCTATATTCGCGACAAGGTCAGCTCGGTCACCCGCCCGGTCAAGGAGCTGAAGGGCTTCCAGCGCGTCACGCTGAAACCCGGCGAAAGCCGCACCGTCACTTTCACCGTCGGTCCCGAGGCGCTGCAGATGTGGAACGACCAGATGCGCCGCGTCGTCGAACCCGGCGATTTCGAGATCATGACCGGCAACAGCTCGGTCGCGCTCCAGTCCACCACCCTGACGGTGCAATAAGCCATGATGACGACCCGATTTGCCCGCCGCCAGGCCCTTGGTCTGCTCGCCTCCACCTCCGCGCTCGCCGCCGCCCCGCTGGCGGCGAAGGGGAAGGGCGGTCCGCTCTACAAGGATGCGACCGCACCGATCGACCTGCGCGTGCGCGACCTGCTCGGCCGCATGACCCTGGAGGAAAAGGTCGGCCAGATCATCGCGCTCTGGGCGACCAAGGCCGACATCATGGACGATCTCACCTTCTCGCCAGCCAAGGCGAGCAAGGCCTATCCCGCCAGCTTCGGCCAGATCACCCGCCCGTCCGATCGGCGCGGCGCGCCCAATGGATCGACCCAGGCCGGTGGCGTCGGCGCGCGCTGGCGCACCCCGGCCGATACCGTCGCCTTCATCAACGCCGTCCAGAAATGGGCGGTGGAGGACACCCGCCTCGGTATCCCGATCCTCTTCCACGAGGAATCACTCCACGGCTACATGGCGACCGACGCCACCATGTTCCCGATGGCGATCGGCCTTGCCGGCAGCTTCGACCGGCAGCTGATGACCGATGTCCAGTCGGTTATCGCTCGGGAGGTCCGCGCGCGCGGCGTCCATCTCGCCCTCTCGCCGGTGGTCGACATTGCCCGCGACCCGCGCTGGGGCCGGATCGAGGAGACTTTTGGCGAGGATCCCTATCTCTGCGGCGAGATGGGCGTCGCCGCCGTGCTGGGCCTGCAGGGCGAGAGCAAGCAGATCGGCCCGGACAAGGTCATGGCCACGCTCAAGCATATGACCGGCCATGGCCAGCCGCAGGCGGGCGAGAATATCGCGCCCGCGCCGATTAGCGAGCGCGAACTGCGCGAGAATTTCTTCCCGCCCTTCCGTCAGGTGGTGAAGCGCACCGGCATCGCCGCCGTCATGCCCAGCTATAACGAGATTGACGGTGTCCCCAGTCACCAGAATAAATGGCTGCTCGGCGACATTTTGCGCGGCGAATGGCATTTCGATGGTGCCGTGGTCAGCGACTATGGCGCCGTCCCCGAACTCGACACCATCCACCATGTCCAGCCCGACCTGGAGGCGACGGCCCGTGCCGCGCTCCGCGCCGGGGTCGATTGCGAGCTGCCCGATGGCCTGGCCTATCGCACGCTCGTGGAGCAGGTCCGCGCCGGAAAAGTGCCCCTTGAGGCCGTCAACCTCGCCTGCACGCGCATGTTGACGCTCAAGTTCCGCGCGGGCCTGTTCGAAAATCCCTGGCCGCGCGCCGATTATGATGCGCTCACCGGCAATGCGGAGGCGCGCGCTCTGGCGCTCAAGGCGGCGCACAAGTCGATTGTCTTGCTAAAAAATGACGGCATCCTGCCGCTCAAGCCCGGCGCCCATCGCAAGGTGGCCGTGATCGGCCCCAATGCCGCGATCGCGCGGCTGGGCGGCTATTCCTCGATCCCGCGCCAGGCGGTTTCACTGCTCGATGGCATCAGGGCGAAGCTCGGCAACCGGGCGGACATCGTCCACGCCCAGGGCGTCTTCATCACCCAGAGCGAGGATCGCTCGGTGGACGAAGTGCTGCTGGCCGATCCGGCGAAGAACCGCCAGCTGATCGCCGAAGCGGTCGAGGTCGCAAAGACCGCCGACATCATCCTGCTGGCCATCGGCGACACCGAACAGACCAGCCGCGAAGGCTTTGCCAAAAACCATCTGGGCGACCGCACCAGCCTCGATCTGGTCGGTGAGCAGAATGATCTGTTCGCCGCGATGAAGGCGACCGGAAAGCCGGTGGTGGTCTGCGCCATCAACGGCCGCCCGCCCAGCTATCCCGCGGTGGTCGATGGCGCCAATGCGCTGATCGAATGCTGGTATCCGGGGCAGGAGGGCGGCACGGCCATGGCCGACATATTGTTCGGCGACGTCAATCCGGGGGCCAAGCTGCCCGTCACGGTGGCACGCGACGCCGGTCAGGTCCCGATCTTCTACAACCGCAAACCATCCTCGCGGCGCGGCTATCTCTTCGCCGACGCCAGTCCGCTTTTCCCGTTCGGCTTCGGCCTCAGCTACACGAAATTTGCCTTCGGCCCGCCGCGCCTGTCGGCGACGCGCATCGGCGTCGGCGGCGACGTGACGGTGGAGGTTGATGTCCGCAATGTCGGCACTGTCGCGGGCGAGGAGGTGGTGCAGCTCTATGTCCATGACCAGACCGCCTCGGTCACGCGCCCGCTCAAGGAACTGAAGAGCTTCGAACGGATCGCGCTGGCGCCCGGCGAAAGCCGCACCGTGCGTCTGACCATCGGTCCCGAAGCCTTCGCGCTGTGGAATCTCGACATGCGCGAAGTGGTCGAACCCGGCCTGTTCGACATCATGGTCGGGCCGGACAGCGCTACGCTTCAGACGGTTACATTGGAAATCGCCTGACGGTATTGGCCTGACCAATATCGTTGAAGGAATTTTGATTATCGCCTATGGCCATGATTGGTCATACCAGTTTTAGGGGAGCATCCATGCCCAAGATTACCGGCGCCAAGGTCATCGTTACCTGCCCTGGCCGCAATTTCGTCACCCTCAAGATCGAGACCGAAGAGGGCGTCTATGGTCTGGGCGATGCGACCCTCAACGGCCGCGAACTGTCCGTCGCCTCCTATCTGCAGGACCATGTCATTCCCTGCCTGATCGGTCGGGACGCGCACCAGATCGAGGATATCTGGCAATATCTCTACAAGGGCGCCTATTGGCGCCGCGGCCCGGTGACGATGTCGGCCATCGCCGCCGTCGATACCGCGCTCTGGGATATCAAGGGCAAGATTGCCGGCCTGCCGGTCTATCAGCTGCTCGGTGGCGCCAGCCGCGAAAGCGTCATGGTCTATGGCCATGCCAATGGCACGACGATCGAGGATACGGTCAAGGTCGCGCTGGAATATCAGGCGCAGGGGTACAAGGCGATCCGCATCCAGTGCGGCGTCCCCGGCATGGCGTCGACCTATGGCGTGTCGAAGGACAAATATTTCTACGAACCCGCCGACGCCGACCTGCCGACCGAAAATGTCTGGAACACCAGCAAATATCTCCGCGTCGTCCCCGAACTGTTCAAGGCCGCACGCGAAGCGCTGGGCTGGGACGTGCATCTGCTGCACGACATCCATCATCGCCTGACCCCGATCGAGGCCGGTCGCCTGGGCAAGGATCTGGAACAATATCGGCCCTTCTGGCTGGAAGATGCGACCCCGGCTGAAAATCAGGACGCGTTCAAGCTGATCCGCCAGCACACCACCACGCCGCTGGCGGTGGGCGAGATCTTCAACTCGATCCATGATTGCCGCGAACTGATCCAGAACCAGTTGATCGACTATATCCGCGCCACCGTGGTCCATGCCGGCGGCATCAGCCATCTGCGCAAGATCGCGAACCTGGCCGATCTCTATCAGGTCCGCACCGGCTGCCACGGCGCGACCGACCTGTCGCCGGTCTGCATGGCCGCCGCGCTCCATTTCGACCTGAGCGTCCCGAACTTCGGCGTGCAGGAATATATGCGCCACACGCCCGAGACCGATGCCGTCTTCCCCCATGCTTACACGTTCGAAAACGGCGCGATGCATCCGGGCGACAAGCCGGGCCTGGGCGTCGACATCGACGAGGAACTGGCCGCCAAATATGAATATAATCGCGCCTTCCTGCCGGTGAACCGGCTCGAAGACGGCACCATGTTCAACTGGTGATCGCTTGACCTGCTTTGGCCACTCCACTCCGTCATCCCCGCGAAAGCGGGGATCCATCTCCTGCCATAGCCCCAATCGCGAGGTCCGGAGGTGGATTCCCGCGCTCGCGGGAATGACGAAACATTGTCGGAGTGGCCAATGACCACGATTCCCAAACCGTCCGGAAAGGTCCGCTGGATCGTCTGCGGCCTGCTCTTTGCGGCGGTGGTGCTGAGCTATATCGACCGGCTCGTCCTGCCGACGCTCAAGCCCGATCTGCAGGCCCGCTATGGCTGGAGCGAGAGCGGCTATGCCGATCTCGCCATCTGGTTCCAGGCCGGATACGGCATCGCCTATGTCGCCTTCGGCCGGCTGATCGACCGGATCGGCGCGCGGGCCGGCTATGCGCTGGCGGTCGGCCTGTGGACCGTCGGCCATGTCATGCACATCTTCTTCACCTCGACCGCCGGCATGCTGTTCGCCCGCATTCCGCTGGCGATCGGCGAGGCCGGCACCTTCCCGGCGGCGATCGCCGCCACCAATGAATGGTTCCCCAAGAAGGAACGGGCCTTCGCCATCGGCATCTTCAATGCCGGCTCCAATGTCGGTGCGATCCTGACGCCGCTGATCGTCCCGGTCATTGCGGTCACGCTGGGCTGGCGTTGGGCCTTCATCCTCACCGGCCTGCTGACGGTCTTCTGGCTCGCCGCCTGGCTGACCTTCTACCGTCGCCCGCGCGAGAAGAAGGGGCTGAGCGCGCAGGAACTGGCCTGGATCGAGGCGGACCCGCAGGAACCGGCCCGTCCGGTCAAGTGGCGCACCCTGTTCCGCTATCGCCAGACTTGGGCCTATATGACCTCGCGTTTCCTGATCGATCCGGTCTGGTGGACCTTCCTCTTCTGGCTGCCCGATTTCTTTAACAAGCAATATGGCGTGAAGATGCTGGACTTCGGCCCGCCGCTGATCGCCGTCTATTTGCTGGCCGATGTCGGCTCGGTCGCGGGCGGCTGGCTGTCGTCGCGGCTGATGGGCCGGGGCATGGCCATCAACCGCGCCCGCAAGACGGCGATGTTCTGCGCCGGGCTTTGCGCCCTGCCGATCGCCTTCGCCGCACAGGCGCCCAATATGTGGATCGCGGTCGGCCTGATCGGCCTCGCCTGCGCCGGGCATCAGGGGTTTTCGGCCAATGTCTATGCGCTGCCGGGCGATCTTTTCCCGCGCTGGATGGCGGGGTCGGTGGTCGGCCTTGGCGGTCTTGCCGGCGCGATCGGCGGCATGCTGATGGCCAAGTTCGCCGGCATCATCCTGGAAACCGTCGGCAGCTTCCAGCCGATCTTCATCGTCGCATCCTGTGCCTATCTGCTGGCGCTGCTGGTGCTGCACCTTATCGTCCCGCGCTATGCGCCCGTGACTCTCTCGCAAGAGGCTGCCTGATCCCGTGACCCGTCTATCGTCCGCCACGCTCGCCGGCCTGCCCGCCGATATCGTCCGTCCCGGCTATGATCGCGCGGCGGTCCGCCCCGGCGTCGTCCATCTCGGCATCGGCGCCTTCAACCGCGCGCATCAGGCGGTCATCTTCGATGATGCGCTGACCGCCGGCGACCTGCGCTGGGGCGTGATCGCCGCGTCGCTGCGCTCACCCGGCGTGCGCGACCAGATGATGCCGCAGGACTGCCTCTACACCATGCTGGTGCGCGACGGATCGGCCGAGCAGGCGCGCATCATCGGTGTAGTGAGCGAGGTACTGGTCGCGCCGGAAGACCCGGCCGCATTGGTCGCCGCGCTCGCCGCGCCCGACACCCATATCGTCACCCTCACCGTGACCGAGAAGGGCTATAAGCTCGATCCGGCGACCGGCGCCCTGATCGAGGACGATCCCCAACTCGCCGCCGACCTTGCCTCGCTCGCCGCGCCGCAGACCGCGCCCGGCTTCCTCGTCGCCGCGCTCGCCGCGCGCCGCGCCGCGGGCCTGCCGCCCTTCACCGCGATCAGTTGCGACAATCTGCCGCACAACGGCACCCGGTTGCGCAACGCCGTGCTGGCGCTCGCTGCCCGGCACGACCCGGCACTGGCCGACTGGATCGCGGCGGAAGGGGCCTTCCCCGAAACCATGGTCGACCGCATCGTCCCCGCCACCACCGACGCCGACATCGCCGCGCTCGCCGCCCGGCTCGGCGTCGAGGATCAGGCCATGGTCAAGACCGAACCCTTCCTGCAATGGGTGATCGAGGATAAATTCTGCGGCCCGCGCCCGGATTTCGGCGCGGGGGTTCAGGTCACCGCCGCCGTCGCCCCCTGGGAGGAGGCGAAGCTGCGCCTGCTCAACGGCGCGCATAGCGGCATCGCCTATCTCGGCGGCCTCGCCGGCATCGACCATGTCCATGAAGTGCTCGCGCTGCCCGAAGCCCGGCATTTCGTCGAAAGTCTGTGGGACGAAGCGCAGACCACCCTGTCGCCGCTGCCCGAACTGGATGTCGCCGCCTATCGCCGCGAGTTGATGGCGCGCTTCGACAACCCGACCCTGCAGCATCGCACCCGCCAGATCGCGATGGACGGATCGCAAAAGCTGCCCCAGCGCCTGCTCGCCACCATCGCCGCGCGGCTGTCGGCAGGGCAGGGGATCGATGCCCTGTCGCTCGCCGCCGCCGCCTGGGTCCGCTGGCAGGCCGGCGTCGATGACCGGGGCGAAGCCCATGTCGTCGACGATCCGCTCGCCGCCGCCATCACCGCCCGGCTGGCCGACGCACCCTCTACGCAAGCCCGTGTCGACGCGATCCTGGCCTTCGACGCCGTGGTGCCCGCCGACCTTGCCAGCAATGCCGCCTTCCGCGCCGCGCTGATCCGCTGGCTCGCCATTCTCGAAGCCGACGGTGCCCGCGCCGCGCTCGCCCAGCTCTGACGGAGCCCCTGATGAAGACCCTGCGCACCATCCTGCTCGCCTCCTGCCTGCTCAGCCCTGCGACCTTGCTGGCCGCGCCGCGCGACAGCGTCTCGATCAGCCGCGACTGGCGCTTCACCAAGGGAGATCCCGCCGGCCTGACCGAGGATCTGCGCTATGATGTCCGTCCGCAGATCGAGGATGCCGGCGACGGCAAGGTGGCCGACGCCCGCCCCGACGCGGCGGTGCAGGTGGACGACAGCGGCGCGCGCGTGCTCAAGCCCTGGATATTGCCCAGCGCCAATCCCTTCATCGCCGATCCCGCCAGGCATCACGCCCGTCCCGCCGGCAATCCGGGCGGCACCGTCGCCTATGTCCAGCCCGGCTTCGACGACAGCGGCTGGACCCATGTCGACCTGCCGCACGACTGGGCGATCGCCGGCCCGTTCATCAAGGATGGCCCCTATGGCGGCATGGGCCGCCTTCCCAGCTGGGGCATTGGCTGGTATCGCAAGGCGCTGACCATCCCCGCCAGCGACAAGGGCAAGTCGATCTTCCTGGATGTCGAAGGGGCGATGTCATACGCCACCGTCTGGCTCAATGGAAAGCTCGTCGGCGGCTGGCCCTATGGCTATAACAGCTTCCGCCTCGACCTTACCCCCTATGCGGTGCCGGGCGGCCAGAACCAGCTGGTGATCCGGCTCGACAATCCCCAGGCCTCGGCGCGCTGGTATCCGGGCGGCGGCCTCTATCGCGACATCTATCTCACCACCACCAACAAGGTCCATGTCGGCCAGTGGGGCAGCATCGTCCGCACGCCGCAGGTCAGCAAGGCGCAGGCCAGCGTGGACCTCAGCCTCACCCTCGACAATGACGGCGACATCCCGGCGCAGGTCGAGGTCGCGACAGCCCTCTATGCGATCGACGCCAGCGGCAAGCGCATCGGCCGCCCGGTCGCCAGCATCGCCCGCCAATCGACCAGCATCGCCCCCCATGGCAAGGCGGAGCTGAAGGGCAGCACGATCCTCAGCAACCCGCGCCTGTGGGGGCCGCCGCCCACGCAGGCGCCCAATCGCTATGTCGCCGTCTCCACCGTGACCCAGGGCGGCAAGCTGATTGACAGCTATGAAACCCGCTTCGGCGTGCGCGACATCAAGTTCGATCCCGACAAGGGCGTGATCGTCAATGGCGAGCAGATCCCCCTGCGCGGCGTCAACAATCATCATGACCTTGGCGCACTCGGCGCCGCCTTCAACGCCCGCGCGGCCGAACGCCAGCTCGAAATCCTGCGCGACATGGGCACCAACGCGGTGCGCATGAGCCACAACCCGCCCGCGCCCGAACTGCTCGAACTCACCGACCGCATGGGCTTCCTGGTGATGGACGAGGTGTTCGACAGCTGGGAGAAGAAGAAGACCCCGCACGATTTCCACCTGATCTTCCCGGACTGGCATGAGGCCGACGCGCGCGCCATGCTGCGCCGCGACCGCAACCATCCCTCGATCATCATCTGGAGCATCGGCAACGAGGTCGGGGAGCAATATGATGGCGAGCCGGGCGCCAAGATCGGCCGCGAACTGGTCGCCATCGCGCATCAGGAAGATCCGACCCGCCCCGCCACCAGCGCGATGAACTATGCCAAGGCGGACATGTTGCTGCCCACCACCGTGGACGTCATCAGCCTCAATTATCAGGGCGCCGGCATTCGCGGCATCGTCGGCCAATATCCCGCCTTCCGCGCGAAATTCCCGGACAAGCTCATCCTGTCCACCGAGAGCGCCTCGGCCCTTTCCAGCCGCGGCGAATATATGTTCCCGGTCGCCGGCGCGATCAGCGGCCCGGTCCGCCCCTGGTCGGGCGGCAATCCCGACACGCATCAGGTGTCCGCCTATGAGATGCACGCCGCCGATTTCGGCTCCTCGCCCGACCGGGTCTGGGCCGCCGATGACCAGAACCCCTATGTCGCGGGCGAATTTGTCTGGACCGGCTTCGATTATCTCGGCGAACCGACCCCCTATTACACGTCGCGCAGCAGCTATTCCGGCATCCTCGATCTTGCCGGCTTCCCCAAGGATCGCTTCTGGCTCTACCAGGCGCGCTGGCGGCCCGACCTCAAATTCGCGCATATCCTGCCGCACTGGACCTGGCCTGACCGCGTCGGCCAGATCACGCCGGTCCATGTCTTCTCCTCGGCCGACGAGGCGGAACTGTTCGTCAACGGCAAGTCGCAGGGCAAGGTCAAGAAGCGCGACTATGAATATCGCTTCCGCTGGGATTATGTCGTCTATGAACCGGGCGAGGTGAAGGTCGTCACCTGGAAGAAGGGCCAGCCCTGGGCAACCGAGATGATCCGCACCGTGGGCGAGGCGGCGAAACTGTCGCTGACCGCCGATCGCAGCGCCATCGCCGATGACGGCCGCGACCTCAGTTTCGTGACGCTCAAGGTCCTCGACAAGGACGGCAATGTCGTCCCTGCCGCCAAGCAGGAAATCCGCTTCTCGATCGAGGGACCGGGCGAGATCATTGCCACCGACAATGGCGACCCGACCGATCTGACTGCCTTTCCGTCGAAAGATCGCAAGGCTTTCAATGGCCTGGCGCTAGTGATCGTGAAGGCCAAGCCGGGCGAGAAGGGGCGGGTGACCGTCCGCGCCAGCGCACCGGGCCTGACCGCGGCGCAGGCCGTCATCAGCACAAATGCCACAGTCCGCTGAAAATTAATAACGTTACCATTTTCGCCCGTCCCATATCTTGACAATTGGGACGGGCACTTTATTGGTCTGCATCTGATAGCGCTACCAGATGCGCCCACCGGATAGTCGGGGGCAGCGCTCGGGGAGAGGTTGTATGAACGTTTCACGCCACCATAATATCCGTGCGGCCCTGTTCGCCGCATCCGCCTTCGGTGCGCTGGGCCTGGCCCAGGCCGCCGCTGCGCAGGATGCCGCTGCACCGGCCGAAACCGCCGCTGCGCCGCAGGACAGCGAAACCGCCGACATCGTCGTCACCGGTATCCGCGCCTCGCTGGAAAGCGCCACCAACGCCAAGAAGAATGCGGTTGCCTTCGGCGACTCCATCTTCGCCGAAGATATCGGCAAGCTGCCCGCTACCAACCTCGCTGAAACGCTGAACCGCATGCCCGGCGTGCGCCTCAACCGCGACATCAACGGTGAAGGCACCCAGGTCGCGATCCGCGGCCTTGGCCCCAGCTTCACTCGCGTGCTGCTCAACGGTTCGCAGCTTCAGGTCGCATCGGATGGCGGCACCAACGGCGGCAGCGCCAACCGCGAAGTCGATCTCGACTTCTTCCCGTCGGAACTCTTCACCCGCCTCGACCTCGCCAAGAGCCCGTCGCCCTCGACGCTCGAAGGCGGCATCGCCGGCACCGTCAACCTGCGCAATGCCCGTCCCTTCGACAAGGAAGGCACCCATGTCACCGTCGTGGCGCAGGGCCAATATACCGACAATAACGACAAGTTCAGCCCGCGCGGCGCGATCGTCGCCAGCCACACCACTGACACGTTCGGCATCCTCGTCGGCGTTGCCGGCGTGAAGACCAAGACCCGCGTCGATGGCTTTGAATCGGTCGGCTGGACCGACGGTAATCTCGGCACCGGCGACGCCGGCGGCAATAATTTCTCCTGGGCCTCGGTCGTTCCCAACAATACCGGCCATGGCCTGGTCGTCGGCCAGCCGGTCGATGTCGTCGCCACTTCGGGCCTGACCCGCGACCAGCTCAGCACCGCGCTGATCCCGCGTCTTGGCCGCAAGAGCCTGACCGAAGGCGATCGCTCGCGCATCTCGGCGCTGGCCTCGCTCGAATGGCGCCCGTCGGACGAGCTGCATTTCGCCCTGGACGGCATCTGGGCCAAGTCCAAGCGCGACTACAGCAAGGTCAACATGAACTGGCAGGTCCGCAACTCGGGGCCGGGCACCAGTGCCCAGTCGACCGGCGGCATGGTGCCGATCGACCTGACCGTCGATGACAATGGCGTCGTCACCAGCGGCACCTTCGCCAACTCCTCCTATTTCCTCGAAGCCAGCCTGTTCAAGCAGACGACCAAATTCTGGAACGTCAACCCGAGCGTCAGCTGGCAGCCGACCGAGGATCTGAAGGTCGACCTCAGCGCCAACTGGTCGAAGAGCCGCTTCTTCCGCGAACAGCCGACCTGGGCGTTCCAGACCACGCCGCAGTCGGGCGTCGAAACCTATTATGACAATACCGGTGGCGACTATCCGTCGATCACCAGCAATCTCGACCTCAACGATCCCAACAACGGCAGCTGGCAATGGTATCGCCAGAATATCCAGCTGGTCCGTCGCAAGACCGAGACCAAGGGGGCGCATCTCGACGTGACCTATGGCGACGACATGTTCAACGTGAAGGTCGGCGGCGCCTATGATCAGGCGACCCGTTCGATCCGCGCCTATGACAACAGCACCGCCTATCAGCTGTCGGTCTGCGGCACTGGCTGCACTGGCGCCACCGGCACCGTGCCGACCAGCGCCATCGCCCAATATCTGCGCAGCTCCTCGACCGCCGGCTTCATCGTGCCGGACTTCGATGCGCTCAAGCAGGCCACCAACTATGCCAGCTATCGCGACAGCGCGCCCGAAGCACGCGGTGCCGTCACTGGCGGTGCGACCGGCGACATGGATGAAAAGGTCTGGGGCGCCTATTTCGAACTGAACGGCGTCACCACCATTGCCGGCCGCGACCTGCACATCAACACTGGCATGCGCTACGCCCACACCGACCAGTTGGTGGTCGGGCCGAGCCAGGTCGGTACGGAGATCGTCGACATCACCTCGTCCTCGACCTACGAAAATTTCCTGCCGTCGATCAACCTGACCTATGATGTCGCCGACAATGTGAAGCTGCGTGCCTCGGCCTCGCGGACGATGACCCGCCCGGATGCCGGCGCGATCCTGCCGGGCATCACCTTCTCCGATCCTTCGGCGCTGACCGCCACGGCGGGCAACCCGAACCTCAAGCCCTACACCTCGGACAATTATGACCTGGGCGGCGAAATCTACACCGGCGGCATCGGTTATGTCGGCGTGTCGCTGTTCATGAAGAATATCCAGGGCTTCACCGTCACCACCTCCGAACAGGTTGCCTTCGGGTCGCTCAACATTCCGTTCGACAGCCTGATCTCGACGCAGCAGAACGCCCTCAACGACCGGTCGCTCCAGACCGGCATCCCGGTCGCTCAGCTGCCGATCACCGTGAACCGCCCGGTCAACCTGCGCGATCTCAAGATCAAGGGTATCGAAGCGACCTGGGTGCAGCCGCTCGACTTCCTGGTAAAGGGCCTCGGCTTCTCGGCCAACGGCACCTATCTCAAGCAGTCCTCCTCGTCGGGCCTGGTCGCGACCGGCGTGTCGCCCTGGAGCTACAACCTGCAGGGCTTCTATGAAAATGGCGGTCTGTCGGTCAGCGTGAACTATGTCTGGAATGACGAGGCGATCGCCGTGAACGGTCCGCAGAACGGCATCAACGGCGCCGACCGCAAGTCCGACGCCCGTGGCCAGCTCGACATGTCGGCCGGCTATCAGCTGCCCTTCTTCAACAAGGCGCTGCGCCTGACGCTCGATGTGCTGAACATCACGGACGAGCCGATCCGCACCACCTTCGAATATTCGAACGCGGCCTATTCGGTCTATTATCCCGGCCGCACCGTGCTGGCCGGTATCCGGGCCAACTTCTGATCCTCCCCCAGGGATGCACTGACAGGGCCGGCGGCAACGCCGGCCCTTTTTCTTGGAAGTCGTTGGGACCGCGGCTTGGCATAGGGCAGGGGCCTTCCAATGTTGGAGGATATTTGGTCTACCCTTGGCCATGAACCCGTCTTCGCGGACGCCTTTGCCATGACCTCGTCGTGACCCGATCGTCGCGTCCCTGTCGCCTCATGGGCGCGTCACTGGCGCGTGGCCATGACCCTGGTGTCGCGTCACCGGCGCGTCGCAGGTCGCGGCCGGCCCGGAAAGGCGCGGAAATGCGTCAACGCCTGCCGCACGACACTGTGAACTTCGATACCGTGATCCTCATATGCCCATTTTGGGGACGCGCCGCCCGCCATCCCCGACCGAAAGGAAGCCGATGATCCGCCCCTTGCTCGCCAGCCTGCCGCTGGCAATGCTGCTGGCCCAGCCCGCCATGGCAAAGACCTGCACGCCGACCTGGGTATCGGGCTGGGCCTCCTCGCAATTCCGCCCGACCGGCGACGCGGCACTGCCCGCCGGCACGCTCAAGGACCAGTCGCTGCGCCAGATCGTCCGCCCCTCGATCGCCGGCGACCGGCTTCGGGTGCGCATCTCCAACCTTGCCGGCACCGCGCCGCTCCATATCGCCGGCGTCAGCATCGCCCGCGCCCCCGCCAGCACATCGCCGGCGATCGATCCCGGCACGCTCATTTCGCTGCGCTTCGATGGTAGCCCGGATCTGATCGTGCCGGCCGGTGCGGATTATCTCTCCGACCCGGTATCGCTGCCGGTCGCCGCGCTCGACAATATCGCCGTCACCATCCGCTATCAGGGCGAACCGGAACAGACTTCGCATCCCGGCTCGCGCGCCACCTCCTGGCATCTGCCCGGCGATCATCTGACCGACACGGCGATGGCGGGCGCCGCCTCGTTCGATCATTGGTTCAATCTCGCCGCGCTGGAGGTCGAGCGCTGCGCGCCCGCACGGCTGGTCGTGGCGCTCGGCGATTCCATCACCGATGGCAAGGGATCGACCACCAACGGCAATGATCGCTGGACCGACCGGCTTGCCCAGCGGTTGCAGGCGGACCCCAAGCGCCGCGACATCGCCGTCGTCAATCAGGGGATCGGCGGCAACCGCCTGCTGAACGACGGCCTTGGCCCCAATGCGCTTGCCCGGCTCGACCGCGATGTGCTGGCCCAGCCCGGCGTCACCCATCTGGTCCTGCTGGAAGGCGTCAATGATCTTGGCACCCTGACCCGCGACGCGCCCGTCAGTGTCGAGGGTCACAAGGCCCATGTCGCCCGCATCATCGGCGCCTATCGCCAGATCATCGCCCGCGCCCATGCGCGCGGGATCAAGGTGATCGGCGCCACCATCATGCCCTTTGTCGGCAATGACTATTATCATGCCGATGCCCAGAATGAGGCGGACCGGCAGGCGGTCAATGCCTGGATACGCACGCCGGGCCATTTCGACGGGCTGGTCGATTTCGACCGCGCCACCCGCGATCCCGCGCGCCCCGACCGGCTGCGGCCTGCTTATGATGGCGGTGACGCGCTCCATCCCAATCCGGCCGGCTATCGCGCCATGGGTGACGCCGTGCCGCTGACCCTGTTTGATTAACACGCCTTAACCGCGTGATGGCCATCACGCGGCTTTTACGTAAAATCCGCTACGTCTCCCGCGAAAGGGATGACGGGTGATCGAAAAAGCGCCGAGGAAATATCGTCTGCAGGACTATGCCAATGCAGAGGCTGACGTCGCGTTTCGCAGCGATCAGGATGTGCTCGACATCTGGCGTTCGACCACCGACTATCATCGCCTGACCCCGCATCAGAAGGCGGCGCGGGCCGAGCTTCAGCGGCGCGGCATCCGGGTAGAAGGGCCTTCGGTCCCGCGTTAACGGCGCGGCCGCTTGCTGCCGGACTCCAGCACCGTCTCCATCGCCACGAAGGTCGATGTGCTGGCGACATGGGGCAGGGCGGAAATCTTCTCGCCCAGCACCATGCGATAGCGGCGAATATCGGACGTGCGGACCTTCAGCAGATAGTCGAAATTGCTCGCCAGCATATGGCATTCCTCGACCTCCGGGATGCGCCTTACCGCCGCATTGAACTCGCGCAGCGCGCTCTCCCGCGTGTCGCTCAGCTTCACCTCGGTAAAGGCGACATGGTCCATCCCCAGCTTGGCCGGATCGACGATCGCGCGAAAGCCGCGAATGACGCCGCTCTCCTGCAACCGCTTCAACCGCACCTGGCAGGGTGTCTTGGACAGGCCGACGCTGGCGGCCAGATCGGTCACGGTCATGCGGCCATCCTCGACCAGCGCGGCGATGATACGCCGGTCGAACTCATCCATTTCGACCATAGCGGGCTTGTTGCTCATGCAATTTTCCTATCATGCCGCCATTAATAAGTCACTTTGGCATTTATCGGGGCATTCATAAGACGGAATGAAATGCGCCGATCGGATATTCTGGTCGCATGACCGACCAGCATCCCTTTGCCGCCTTTGCCCCCGCCATCCGCGACCAGTCGCCGCTGCGCCGGGCGATCACCGCCGCCTATCGCCGCGATGAGGCCGAGTGCCTTGCCCCGCTGCTCGACGCGGCGACCCTGCCCGACGCCACGCGTGCCGCCGTGGCGGACACGGCGCGCCATCTGGTCACCACCCTGCGCGCCAATCACAAGGGCACCGGGGTGGAGGGGCTGGTCCAGGAATATTCGCTCTCCAGTCAGGAGGGCGTGGCGCTGATGTGCCTTGCCGAAGCGCTGCTGCGCATCCCCGACAATGACACGCGCGACGCCCTCATTCGCGACAAGATCGCCGACGGCGACTGGAGTTCGCATCTGGGCGGCGGCAAGTCTTTGTTCGTCAACGCCGCGACCTGGGGCCTGGTCGTCACCGGCAAGCTGGTCGGCAGCGTCGATGATCGCGGTCTGGCGGCAGCGCTCGCCCGCCTGGTCGCCCGTGCCGGCGAACCGGTGATCCGGCGCGGCGTCGACCTCGCCATGCGGATGATGGGCGAACAGTTCGTCACCGGCGAGACGATCAAGGAAGCGGTCAAGCGCGCCAAGGAACTGGAGGCCAAGGGCTTCGCCTATAGCTATGACATGCTGGGCGAGGCGGCGACCACGGCCGCCGACGCCGCGCGCTATTATGCCGATTATGAAAAGGCGATCCACGCCATCGGCAAGGCGTCGGCCGGTCGCGGCATCTATGCCGGCCCCGGCATCTCGATCAAGCTGTCGGCGCTCCATCCGCGCTATGTCCGGGCGCAGGCCGACCGGGTGATGGATGAATTGCTGCCGGCGGTGAAGCAGCTTGCGCTGCTCTCGAAGCGCTACGACATCGGCCTCAACATCGACGCGGAGGAAGCCGACCGGCTCGAACTCTCGCTCGACCTGCTCGAAAGCCTGACGCTCGACCCCGATCTTGCCGGCTGGAATGGCCTGGGCTTCGTCGTCCAGGGCTATGGCAAGCGCTGCCCCTTCGTCATCGACTGGATCATCGATCTCGCTCGCCGCGCCGATCGCCGGATGATGGTGCGTCTGGTCAAGGGCGCCTATTGGGATGCGGAGATCAAGCGGGCGCAGGTCGATGGCCTCGCCGATTTCCCGGTCTATACCCGCAAGGTCCATACCGACGTCGCCTATGTCGCCTGCGCCAGGAAACTGCTGGCCGCACCCGACGCCGTCTTTCCGCAGTTCGCGACGCATAATGCCCAGACGCTCGCCACCATCTACCAGATGGCCGGGCCGGACTTCGCGATCGGCAAATATGAGTTCCAGTGCCTGCACGGCATGGGCGAGCCGCTCTATGAACAGGTCGTCGGCAAAGACAAGCTCGACCGTCCGTGCCGCATCTATGCGCCGGTCGGCACGCATGAGACCTTGCTCGCCTATCTCGTCCGCCGCCTGCTGGAAAATGGCGCGAACAGCAGCTTCGTCAACCGCATCGCCGACCCCGATGTCTCGATCGAGGAGATGATCGCCGACCCGGTCGAGATCGTTCGCGCCATGCCACATCCCGGCGCCCGGCATGACCAGATCGCCGCGCCCGCCGGCCTCTATCCCGATCGCCGAAATTCCGATGGCATCGACCTCAGCGATGAAGGCGCGCTAGCTAAGCTGACACAGGCGCTGCAGCACAGCGCCACCATCGCCTGGACCGCCGCGCCCGAGGGCGGGGAAGGGCCCGAAGGCGGGGAAGGGGAAGTGCGCCCGGTCTGCAACCCCGCCGACCATCGCGACATTGTCGGCACCGTCTGGGAAGCGAGCGCGGATCATGCTCGCGCCGCCGCGATCCGCGCCGCCAACGCCTGCTGGCCCAACACGCCCGTCGCCGATCGTGCCGCCATGCTGGATCGGGCGGCCGACGCGATGCAGGACCGGATGCCGGTGCTGCTCGGCCTCATCATGCGCGAAGCGGGCAAGTCGCTGCCCAACGCCATTGCCGAAGTGCGCGAGGCGATCGACTTCCTGCGCTATTATGCGGCGCAGGCGCGCACCACCTTTGCCCCGGACCAGGCGCCGCTGGGACCGATTGTCTGCATCAGCCCCTGGAACTTCCCGCTCGCCATCTTCACCGGACAGGTCGCGGCCGCATTGGTCGCGGGCAATCCGGTGCTGGCCAAGCCCGCCGAGGAAACCCCGCTGATCGCCGCCGAAGCCGTGCGCCTGCTGCATGAAGCCGGCGTGCCCGGCGATGCGCTGCAACTGCTGCCCGGCGACGGTCGCATCGGCGCCGCGCTGGTCGCCGCGCCGGAAACGGCGGGCGTCATGTTCACCGGCTCGACCGAGGTCGCCCGGCTGATCCAGCGCCAACTCGCCACCCGCCTCTCGCCCGCGGGCAAGCCGATCCCGCTGATCGCCGAGACCGGCGGCCAGAATGCGATGATCGTCGACAGTTCGGCGCTGGCGGAACAGGTGGTGGCCGACGTCATCGCCTCCGCCTTCGACAGCGCCGGCCAGCGCTGTTCGGCGCTGCGCATATTGTGCCTGCAGGAAGATGTCGCCGATCGCACCCTCACCATGCTGAAGGGCGCGCTCAGGGAATTGCGCATCGGCCGCACCGATCGGCTCGCGGTCGATACCGGCCCGGTCATCACCGCCGAGGCGAAGGCGGGCATCGAACAGCATATCGCCGCGATGCGTGCGCTCGGCCGCAAGGTCGAGCAGCAGGAACTGCCCGAAGAGGCGGCGCACGGCACCTTCGTCGCGCCGACCATCATCGAACTGGACAGCATCGCCGACCTCAGCCGCGAGATATTCGGCCCGGTGCTGCACGTCATCCGCTTCCGCCGCGAGCGGATGGATGCGCTGGTCGATGCGATCAACGCCACCGGTTATGGCCTGACCTTCGGCCTGCACACCCGCCTCGACGAGACGGTGGCCCGCGTCACCGCGCGGGTGAAGGCCGGCAATATCTATGTGAACCGCAACGTCATCGGCGCGATCGTCGGGGTTCAGCCGTTCGGCGGGCGCGGCCTGTCGGGCACCGGACCCAAGGCGGGCGGGCCGCTCTATCTCGGCCGCCTGACCCGCACCGCGCCGGTCTTTGCCGAGCGGGTCGGCTATCTCGCTTCGCCGATCCATGATTTCGTCAGCTGGCTGGAAGCGCAGGACGATCATGAGGCGGCGGCGGTCGCGCGCCATTATGGCGATGCGTCGGCGCTCGGCGTCGAACTGGCGCTGCCCGGCCCGGTCGGCGAGACCAACCTCTATGCGTTGCATCCGCGCGGCCTGCTGCTGCTGCGTCCCGGCACGCGGCGCGGCCTGCTGGCCCAGATGGCCGCCGTGCTGGCAACCGGCAATCGCGCGGTGATCGAAGGGACGCCGCTGCCACAGGGCCTGCCCGCCAGCGTCGCCGCCCATTTCCTCGTCCAGCCCGACGCGCCCTTTGCCGCGATGCTGGTGGAGGGCGACGCCGACCAGATCCTCGCCGCAACCCAGGCGGTGGCCGAACTGGATGGGCCGATCGTCACCGTCCATGCCGCCGCGCCCGGCGACGAGCGCGCCTGGCATCTCGACTGGCTGCTGGAGGAAGTGTCGACCTCCATCAACACGACCGCCGCGGGCGGCAATGCCAGCCTGATGATGATCGGCTGATGATGAAAAGGGCGGCCTGCACGGGCCGCCCTTTTTCTTTGTGGCAGGTCGCCGCGCGTCAGGCGACGCTGAGGCGCACGTCGATATTGCCGCGGGTGGCGTGCGAATAGGGGCAGATCGTGTCCGCTTCGGCGACCAGCGCCTCGGCCGCAGCCTTGTCGACGCCCGGCAGGCTGATTTCCAGCGCGACGTCCAGGCCAAAGCCCTTGTCGCTGCGCGGGCCGATGCCGACCGTGGCGGTGACGCTGGCGTCGGCGGGTACGCGGGGCAGATCCTTGTCCTGGCTCGCGGCGAACTTCATCGCGCCCAGGAAGCAGGCGGCATAACCCGACGCGAACAGTTGTTCGGGATTATTGCCCTGGCCATTGCCGCCCAGTTCCTTGGGCGTGCCCAGCGTCACCGCGAAGCTGCCATCGGTGGTTGCGGCCTTGCCGTCGCGGCCGCCGGTTGCGGTGGCGCTGGTGGAATAGAGGATCTTGCTGCTCATCGATCGGTCCTTTCATTTAATCATCTGCGATTAAATCGCGTGCGATCTATATGTACCTGCCGATGTGAGTCGTCAACCCTTGCGATCATATCGCGTGCGATTTATATTTCCGGGCAAGGAGTATCGCCATGACCACCCCCGCCATGACTGCCCAAGATACCGCGCGCGGCGCGCTCGATGATTTTCTCTGCTTCGGCGTCTATTCGACCGGGCTTGCCTTCAATCGCCTCTACAAGCCGCTGCTGGATCGCTACGGTCTCACCTATCCCCAATATCTGGTGATGGTGGCACTGGCCCGACGCGACGACCAGACGGTCGGCGAACTGGGCAACCAGCTCTTCCTCGAATCCAACACGCTGACCCCGCTGATCAAGCGGCTGGAGGCGGCGGGCCTCGTCACCCGTCAGCGCGACACCGCCGACGAGCGGGTGGTGCGGGTGCGCCTGACGCAGCATGGCCAGTCGGTGGCGCAGGACGTCTCAACCTGCGTCCCCGCCGAACTGATGGAGGCCGTCGGCATCTCGATCGAGGAAATCGCCGCACTCAACCAGTCGCTGGTGACGCTGCGGGAGAAGCTGCAGCGGGCGGCCTGACCGCCCCGTCATTCACATGACTCCAGATGCGCGAGATCACGACCGATCCTTCGCCCACGGCCGAAGCGACGCGCTTCACCGATCCGGCGCGCACGTCGCCGACCGCGAAGATGCCGGCGCGGGAGGTTTCATAGGGGGAGGGGGCCTCGACCGCATCGCCGGTCAGCACGAACCCCTTGTCGTCCAGCGCCACCAGTCCCGACAGCCAGCCGGTATTGGGCGCCGCGCCGACCATGATGAACAGGGCGCAGCAGGCGATCTCGCGCGCGCTGCCGTCGGCGTGACGGATGGTCACCGCATCGAGCTGCGCATCGCCATGCAGACTGTCAATTTCGGTGTCATAATGGATGGTGATCGCCGGGTCTGCCTCCAGCCGGCTGGACAGATAGCTGGACATCGACAAGGCGAGCGAAGGCCCGCGCACCAGCAGATGGACATGGCGCGCGCTGCGGCTGAGGAACATCGCCGCCTGGCCGGCGCTGTTGCCGCCGCCGACCACCACCGCTTCGGCCTGGCGGCAATAGCGGGCCTCATTCTCGGTCGCGGCATAATAGACGCCGGCGCCCTCCAGATCGGCGAGCCGGTTAACCGGCAGGCGCCGATATTCCACGCCGGTCGCGACCAGCACCGCGCGGGCGCAGATGCGCTGGTCATTGTCGAAGACGCCGCAATAATGGCCGTCGCCGGTTTCCTCCAGTGCGGTCACCCGGCGCGGCATCAGGAAGCGGGTGCCGAATTTCATGGCCTGCACCTCGCCGCGCCACACCAGGTCCGCGCCGGAAATGCCGGTGGGAAAGCCCATATAATTTTCGATCCGGCTCGACGTGCCGGCCTGGCCGCCGATCGCGATATCCTCCACCACCAGCGCGTTCAGCCCTTCGGCCCCGGCATAGACGGCCGCCGCCACGCCGGCTGGTCCGCCGCCCACGATCAGCAGGTCGACCGTCTCATTCTCGGTAAAGCCGCGGTCGAGGCCGAACAACCGGGCGACCTTCTCGGGGGTGGGATCGGCAACGACATTGTCGCGACCGAAGATCACGGCGGGCTGGTCCGCCCGCGCCCCGCAACTGGCGGCAACCCGCCGGGCATCGTCGCTGCCCAGCGCATGGGATGTGTAGGGCAGGCGGTTGCGGCTGGCGAACTCGGCGATGCAGCGCACCGCCCGATCCTCATCCTCGCCGATCAGCACCAGGGTGCTGTCGCCCATGTCGAGCTGCCGCCGGCGTCGCGCCGCCAGCACGGTGATGATGATGTCCGACATTTCCGGGATCGCCGCCATCAGGCGCAGCATCGCCGGGCGCGGCACTTCCAGTACGCGGGTATCGCGCGCTGCCCGCATCGGGATAGACCAGCTGCCGCCGCCCAGGAAGGAAATCTCGCCCATGAACTGGGTCGGGCCGATGGTGGAGGGGACATGCCGTTCCTCGCCAAACGGATTGACCACCTCGATCTCGCCATCCTCGACATAGATGAAGCGGTCGACCGGGTCGCCGGGCCGAACGATATAGGCGCCGGCGGGATAGACGGCCTCGCTGCCCTCGGCCCGCAGCGCCGCGACATGCTCGGCCGTCAGCGGCACACGCTGCATCTCCCGCAGATCGCGCCCGATCGTTTCCATCGCCGGCCTCCCGCCACTCCGTGTCGCGCGATGATGGCGATGGTGCAGCGTGTGCGCAATGGTCGCGGGCGCTCGGGATGCGATCAGGCACATCAAAAGGTTGATCTCGATCAGCCCTGGCGCTCCGGCGCAAGGTGGCGCTTGCTTTCGCACGGAAATGCCCCTTAGTCGGCACCTCCGTCACGGCAACGACAACAGGATGATAATGGGCAAGGCGAAATTTGGCTCCGTCAGTGGGCGCACGGATGCATGGGCGGCGCTGGGCCTGTTCCTCGGAATCGCCTTCTTCCTGGTAAGCGGCGCCGTCGCCTATCTCAATATCCAGGGCCTGGGCGAGAGCGACCGGGCGATCCGCCATACCCATAATGTGCTGATCGCGCTCGATGAACTGCTCTCGACTGCGCAGGATGCCGAGACCGGCCAGCGCGGCTATCTGCTGACGAGCGACCGTGGCTATCTGGAACCCTATGAGAATGCGGTGCAGACCATGCCCGGCCGGCTCGATGCGCTGGCCAGGCTGACCCGCGACAACCCGACCCAGCAGAATAATCTCGCCCGCCTGCGGCGTCATGTCGATGCCAAGCTTGCCGAACTCAGGGAAACGATCGAGGCGCGGCGCAACCAGAGCATCATCCAGGCGCTGACGATCGTTACCACCGGCCGCGGCAAGCAGGAAATGGACGCCGTCCGGGCCCAGCTCGACACGATGGCGCGTGAGGAATTGCGACTGCGGGAAATCCGCCTCGCCGACATGGCATCGGCCTCGCAGACCGCGATCATGTCGGGCCTTGTTACCGGCCTTCTGGGCGTGGTGCTGACCATCGCCGTCTATCTGCTGGTACGCCGCAACAGCAAGGCGCGCGCGCGCCAGGCCTGGTTGCAGGCGGGGCATCTGGGGCTGGCCGACGCCATGCGTGGCGACCAGAGCGTCGAGCAGCTGGGGGAGGCGATCCTCGCCTTCCTCGCGCGCTATCTCGGCTTCCAGGGCGGTGCCCTGTTCAAGGGCGAGGAAGGCCAGTTCAACCGCGTCGCGACGCTCGGCGTGCCGGCCGACGCCGACATGCCGCAGCGCTTCGTCGCCAAGGAAGGCCTGCTCGGCCAGGTCGCGGCCGAAGGGCGGGCGCAACTGCTGCATGACGTGCCCGATCATTATCTGACGATCGGCTCGGCCTTTGGCCGCGATCGTCCCCGCCATCTGCTGATCGTGCCGACCGTGACCGACGGCGTCGTCAATGCGGTGGTCGAACTGGGCGCCTTCGATCCGGTCGATGACCGCGTGCTCGAACTGCTGGAGGAAGCGAGTGCCGGCATGGGCATCGCACTGCGCTCGGCCCGTTTCCGCGCCCGGTTGCAGGACGCGCTGGAGGAAACCCAGCGTCAGGCCGAGGAATTGCAGGCCCAGGGCGAGGAACTGCGCGCCAATAATGACGAGCTGGAAACCCAGAGCCGCCAGCTTCAGGACTCCGCCTCCCGCCTGGAGGCGCAGCAGAGCGAGCTGGAACAGACCAATGTCCAGCTGGAGGAGCAGGCCCGCCACATGCAGGCGCAGCGCGACGATCTCGCCCGTGCCCAGCTGTCGCTCCAGCAACAGGCCGCCGAGCTGGATCAGGCCAGCCGCTACAAGTCCGAATTCCTCGCCAATATGAGCCATGAGCTGCGCACGCCGCTCAACTCGCTGCTCATCATGGCACGCCTGCTGGCGGAAAACCGGGCCGGCAATCTCAGTGCCGATCAGGTGCGCCATGCCGAAACGATCGAGACGTCGGGCAATGATCTGCTGACCCTGATCAACGACATTCTCGACATTTCCAAGATCGAGGCGGGCAAGCTGGAATTGCAGCCGCGTTCGGTGCGGATCGCGCCGATGCTGGACAAGCTGCAGGCGATCTTCGCGCCCTCGGCCCAGGCCAAGGGCCTGTCCTTCCGCCTCGCCGCCGGCGCCGATCCGGTCGAGATCGAAACCGATCCGCAGCGCGTCGAGCAGGTGCTGAAGAATTTCCTGTCCAATGCGATCAAGTTCACCGATCGGGGCGAGGTCGCGCTGACCGTCGGCCGGCATGCGGATGGCCGGGTCGCCTTCACCGTGCAGGACAGCGGCGTCGGTATTGCGGAAGCACAGCAGAAGCTGATCTTCGAACCTTTCCGCCAGGCCGATGGCACGATCAGCCGCAAATATGGCGGCACCGGCCTTGGCCTATCCATCTCGCGCGAACTGGCGCGGCTGCTGGGCGGCGAACTGCGCGTCGAAAGCCAGCCGGGCGAGGGCAGTGCCTTCTCGCTGCTGCTGCCCGATCGCTTCGATCCCGCGCTCAGCCATCTGCCTTCGATCAGCTTGGCCGAAGCGCCGCGCCCCCAGCCGGTGGCGCCGGCGCGCCAGCGTGTCGCCAGCCTGGTCGATACTCAGGATGATCGCGAAACCCTGTCCGGGGATTCGCGCCTGATCCTGATCGTGGAGGATGATCCGGTCTTTGCCCGCATCCTGTGCGACATCGCGCATGAACAGGGCTTCCAGTGCCTGATCGCCGGCACCGCCGACGAAGGCGCGCTGATGGCCCGGCAATATCTGCCCCATGCCGTGATCCTGGACATGAACCTGCCCGACCATACCGGCCTGTCGGTGCTCGACCGGATCAAGCGCGACATGCGCACCCGCCACATCCCGGTCCATGTCGTGTCGGTCGATGATGACAGCCAGGCGGCGCTGGCCAGCGGCGCGATCGGCTATCTGTTCAAGCCGGTGAAGCGTGACGCGCTGATCGACATGCTCGAAGGGCTGGAGGCGCGCATGGCCCAGCGCATGCGCCGGGTTCTGGTGGTCGAGGACGACGCCCAGCAGGCCGAGAGCATCAAGCTGCTGCTCGCCTCGCGCGAGGTGGAGACGCTGGAGGCCCATTCGGCCGCCCAATGTTTCGAGATGCTGGGCCGCGAGACCTTCGACTGCATGGTGCTCGATCTCAACCTGCCCGATGCGTCCGGTTTCGATCTGCTCGAACGGTTGAGCGCAGACGACAGCGTCGGCTTCCCGCCAGTCATCGTCTATACCGGCCGCGACCTTGGCGCGGAGGAGGAACTGCGCCTGCGCCGCTATTCCAAGTCGATCATCGTCAAGGGCGCCAAGTCGCCCGAACGGCTGCTCGATGAAGTGACGCTGTTCCTGCATCAGGTGGTGTCGGAACTGCCCGAACCCCAGCAGCAGCTGATCGCTCGTTCGCTCAGCCGCGACGAGGCGCTGGAAGGCAAAAATATTCTGGTTGTCGAGGACGATATACGGAACGTTTATGCCCTCACGAGCATTTTCGAACCCCATGGGGTTCATGTCCGTATCGCACGCAATGGCCGCGAGGCGCTTGTCGCGCTCGAAGAGGCTGCGCGCGCCGAGGCGCCCAAGGTCGATCTTGTGCTGATGGACGTGATGATGCCCGAAATGGATGGGCTGACCGCGATGCGCGAAATCCGCAAGCAGGGCTGGGGCGTGGGCCTGCCGATCATCGCGCTCACGGCCAAGGCGATGGCGCAGGACCAGCAGGAATGCCTGGCCGCCGGTGCCAACGATTATCTCGCCAAGCCGCTCGACGTCGACAAGCTGCTCAGCCTGGTGCGTGTATGGATGCCGCGCTGATGGAAGAACATTTCGGGCCGCGGGACGAGCTGGAGCTCGACCTGCTGCTCGAAGCGATCTTCCGCCACTATCATTACGACTTTCGCGGCTATTCGCGCGGATCGCTGCATCGCCGGCTGGCCCGTGCCCAGCATCAGCATGGCTGCGACAGCCTGTCCCAGCTTCAGCATCTGCTGCTGCGCGATCCCGCCGTATTCGCCGACCTGATGGGCTTCCTCACCATCCAGGTGAGCGAGATGTTCCGCGATCCCGCCTATTTCCGGGCATTGCGCGAGCAGGTCGTGCCGCATCTCAAGACCTATCCCTCGCTCAAGATATGGATCGCCGGATGCGCCAATGGCGAGGAATTCTACTCGCTCGCGATCCTGTTCCGCGAGGAAGGGCTGGAGGATCGCACGATCTTCTACTGCACCGACATCAGCCCGGCCGCGCTCGAAAAGGCGGAGGCGGGCATCTACGCGATCGATCGTCTGCCGCAATTCAGCGAAAATCATCGGCTCGCGGGCGGGAAGGCCTCGCTGTCCGATTATTATACTGCCGCCTATGGCGCTGCCGTCTTCGACAAGACGCTGCGTCGCCGTGCGGTCTTTGCACAACATAATCTGGCGAGCGACCAGGTCTTCGGGGAGGTACAGCTGGTGTCCAGCCGTAATGTGCTCATCTATTTCGATCGCGAATTGCAGGACCGCGCGCTCGGCCTGTTCGGGGAATCGCTGGTCCGCGGCGGCTTCCTGGGGCTGGGCTCGAAGGAAACGCTGCGCTTCTCGCGCTATTCCGATGGCTTCGCCGATTTCGACGAGGGCGAGAAAATCTATCGCCGCAACCTTCAGGATCTGAAGGCGCTCGACCATGCAGCCTGAACCCACCAAGATCCTGGCGGTCGACGATGTCGAGGAAAATCTGACCGCGCTCGAAGCGCTGCTGGCGGACGAGGGCGTGACCCTGATCAAGGCGCGGTCGGGCATGCAGGCGCTCGAACTGCTGCTGGTGGAGGATGTCGCGCTGGCGCTGCTCGACGTGCAGATGCCGGGCATGGACGGGTTCGAGCTGGCCGAACTGATGCGCGGCACGGAACGGACCCGGCGTGTGCCGATCATCTTCCTGACCGCCGTGGCGACCGACGAGCGACGCCAGTTTCGCGGCTATGAAAGCGGTGCGATCGACTATCTGTTCAAGCCGGTCGACCCCCATATCCTGCGGCACAAGGTCGCCTTGTTCGTCGAACTGTTCCAGCAGCGGCAGGAACTGGCGCGAGAACGTGACAGCCATGCCGCGGCCCTGGCCCGCATCCAGGCCCATGGCGACAACAGCCCGTTGGCGATCGTGGAAATCGACGCCCAGCGCCATGTCGTTGCCTGGTCCAAGGGAGCGGAGCGGCTGTTCGGCTGGCGTGCGGCAGAGGTGGCGGGCTTTGGCGCGTCCGAACTCAAATGGCTGGACGACAGCCAGCGTGGCGACTTTGCCGGCCTGATGGACGAGATGATCGCCGGCACCGTGCCGCGCACCAACCGCCTGCTGCGCTTCCACACGGCCGAGGGGCTGACCCTCGATTGCGAATGCTATTGCTCGGCGCTGCGCGATGCCGCCGGCCGGCTTTTCTCGATCAGTCTGCAGATCCTCGACGTGACCGAACGCAAGCGGGCGGAGGCGACGCAGAAGCTGCTGATCGGCGAGCTTAATCACCGGGTGAAGAACACGCTGGCGTCGGTCCAGGCGATCGCCACCCAGACCTTGCGCCATTCGTCCGGCCCGTCCGATTTCGCCCCGACCTTCATCGGTCGCATCCATGCGCTGGCCAGCGCCCATTCGCTGCTGAGCGGCGAAACCTGGCAGGCCGCGCGGCTGGGCGATCTGATCGAGGGGCAGGTGACGATCGGCGCGATCGACGGAGAACGATTCCATTGGAACGGGCCGGAGGTCGACCTGCGGCCCGAACCGGCGCTGCACCTGGCGCTGGTGCTGCACGAACTGGTGACCAACGCCCATAAATATGGTGCGCTGTCGGCCCCGGCCGGCCGTGTCGAGCTGGAATGGCGCTTGACCAATGACCAGTTGGTTCTGGATTGGCGCGAACGCGGCGGCCCACCGGTTGCGCCGCCCAGCCGTCGCGGCTTCGGCACTGCGCTGATCGAGCGCAGCCTGCGTTCCGACGGCGGCAGTGCCCAGCCCCATTACGGCGCCGAGGGCATGGGATGGACGCTGACGCTGCCCTATGCCTCCAGCCCGCGCCTGCGTAAGAAGGCGCGTCCGGCGCCCCGCGAACAGGGCGCGAGCGGCAGTGGCAGTGACGGCAAGGCGCATCTGGGCGGCCGCCGCCTGCTGCTGATTGAGGATGAGCCGCTGGTGGCCTTCGAACTGGCCGCGACGCTGGAGGATGCCGGCGGCCATATCGTCGGGCAGGCTGCGACTGTGGCCGATGCGCTGGCCCTGATCGATCAGGCGGAATGCGACCTGGTGCTGCTTGACGGCAATCTCCAGGGTGAGGGCGTGGAGCAGGTTGCGCGCGTCCTGGCGGACCGGGCCATACCCTTCCTGTTCGTCAGCGGCTATGGGCGCGATCATCTGCCCGAAGCGTTTGATGCGGTGCCGGTGATCGAAAAGCCCTTCAAGGTCGCCGACCTGATCGACGCTATTGCCAAATTGGCGGTGCCGGCAACCTAGGGGGGATGCTCTGTTGAGGTGGGGCAGGGGGCATCTCGAACCATGTTCGGGATGTCCTCGGTCTGCCCGCGCTCCGACGGGCCATGACGAAGAGGCGAAACGCAAAAACCCCGGACTTCCGATGGAAGTCCGGGGTTTTTCTGCTTATCGTCCCGAACCGAAGTCCGAGCGAATAAGTTGGTCGGGGAAAGAGGATTCGAACCTCCGGCCCCTGCCTCCCGAAGACAGTGCTCTACCAGGCTGAGCTATTCCCCGACCGATGCCGAAGCCGCTTTTGGGGCGGCCCCGTAAGGCAGGAGTGCGCCTATAGAGAGGGGTTTGAGGGCTGGCAAGTCACCTGATGCGCTTTTTTGAAAATTCTACAAAAGACCCGCATCGCGGAAGCTGAAACAGCCGGTTGGCGTGTCGATCCGATGGTCGGCCAGGTGGATGTCGAGCGCTCGCAGCCGGCGGTGCAGGCTGCGGGTCAGGGCGATATCGACCGGCTGCGGCGCCGCACTGTGCCGCCGCTGGTGCAGGATGACCCGTCGCGCATCGCTGGCCAGCAGGTGCGCGACCAGGCAGGGCCAGTTGCCATCGGGGTGCAGCCGGTCGCGCGGCTGGCCGTCCTCGTCGAGAATCACCAATGTCAGCATCGCACCCCCTGGGCACGCAGCCTGTCAGCAATGCGCCGGGAGCGGAGACGCGGAATGATCCGTAGTGGCGGAACGGAGCGGGCCGGGCGGGCAGTCGTATCCGTTATGGCGCGACCTTTGGTCGGGACAGCGGGGCAGGGGGGATGCTACATGGACGGGACGCCCAGATTCACTCCCATCCCAGGATCACCGACCTTGCACGCCATGTCGCCGCAGCCGCCCCATTATGAAGAGCAATATCTCGACCTGATGCGCCATATCTGGCGCCATGGTGACGAGCGGATTGATCGCACCGGCGTTGGCACCCGCTCGATCCTGGGCGCGACCCTGCGATTCTCGCTGGCCGACGACGCGGTGCCGCTGCTGACCACCAAGCGGGTCTACTGGAAGGTCGCGGCACGTGAGATGCTGTGGTTCCTGACCGGCGACACCAATATCCGCGAGTTGGTGAAGCAGAATGTCCATATCTGGACCGACTGGCCGCTCGACAGCTACCGCAAGACGACCGGCGAGGATATCGGCCGCGACGCGTTCGAGGCGCGAATCATCGAGGACGAGGCCTTTGCCCGGCAATGGGGCGATCTCGGCCCGGTCTATGGCGCCCAATGGGTGAACTGGCCGCGCTACGAGCCGGCCGGCGACGGCCTGTTCCGCCGGGCGGCGCAGGGCCACAACCAGATCGCAGCACTGGTCGAGGCGATTCGCACCAACCCCGGTTCGCGCCGCCTGCTCTTCACCGGCTGGAATGTCGCGGAGGTGGCACAGATGGCCTTGCCGCCCTGCCATATGACCTATCAGTTCCAGGTGTCGGACGGCCGCCTCAACGGCCTGCTCTTCCAGCGCAGCTGCGACCTGGGATTGGGCTTTAGTTACTTTTCCGGTGTAGTGCATTGAAGCGGTGAGTGAGTGAGTGGCCGATGTGGCCGGATTTACTGGTTCTGGTTTCAGTTGACGCCAATGGCCGCATAGGGAAGCGCTTCACCCGGTGAGTGAATGCCGGGAGGCGAGCGAAGTCTCGGACGATGCAGCCTGGACGTCGAATAATCGGACGTATCCATTCAAAACGTGCCCAAAGCCCTCTGCTCGCGTGACGTCCAATTGAGCGCGACAATCACCATACTGCGTTGATTCGGCGATGCCGACAAAAGTGGGAGCGATGCATGCGCTCTGCACGAGAGCAATAAGCTCATTCGGTACGCCAAACACTAGCAGATGCTGGCTGATGCGGCCTTCTGAGCAAAATGGCTATCCATGATTGAAAATATTCAATCAATATAGTATCATGTACCGAGTAAATGATGTGATGTTTAAATAATAATTGGAATAAATTCGATGTTATTGGACGTTATATTAGGAAATGTTCGGAGATAACGTCCGATTGTATGAGGTTTGTATTGTGGAGGTTCGGGTTATTGTTGTCAGCCTCCCTTGGTTAACCGCAGGCAATCGGACGTTGGGTTGGAATTGATCATTGGTATCGTGTTTGCGTGAGGGCAGCCTTATGTATGCGGATTATGGTAGCGGAGGTGTTGAGGTGGTAGGTCAGAGCGGACATCCGGAGGGCCAATATCTGGACCTGATGCGGCACATTCTGGACAACGGGGATGAGCGTATCGACCGGACTGGAGTGGGAACCCGCTCCGTCTTTGGGGCGATGGCTAGATTTGACCTGTCTGATGGAACCGCGCCGATCATCACAACAAAGCGGGTTTACTGGAAAACCTCGACGAAAGAGATGCTCTGGTTCCTGAAGGGGGGCACGAATATCCAGGATCTGCTCCGTGATAACGTGCGGATCTGGAGTGATTGGCCGCTTGCCACTTACCGCCGTGAAACTGGCGAGAACATCGATCAGGACGCGTTTGAGCGCCGTATCGTCGAGGACGATGATTTTGCTGCACGCTGGGGCGAGTTGGGTCCCGTCTACGGGAAGCAGTGGAGACGTTGGGCTGGTCCTGATGGGCAAGAGCATGACCAGATCGCTACGTTGGTAGAAACGCTCAAAACGAACCCGTCGAGCCGTCGGATGTTATTCCACGCATGGAATGTGGCCGAACTCGGCGAAATGGCACTACCCCCGTGCCATATGGTCTATCAGTATCACGTCACCTCTGACGGGCGCTTGAACTGCCTGATGTTTCAGCGCTCGGTCGACGCCTTGTTAGGTTTGCCATTCAACTGGGTGGGCGCAACTGCGCTCCAGCTCATGCTTGCCCAACAGGCAGATCTTCGGCCGGGCGAGTTCGTCTGGATGGCTGGTGATGCGCATCTATATCTCAATCATCTCGATCAGGCGCGAGAGCAACTCACCCGTGAGCCTCGGCCCTTCCCGAAGATGCGACTCTCCCGGCGACCGGACAGCATTGACGGATATACGATCGATGATTTCGAGGTTGAGGGCTACGATCCGCATCCGGCAATAAAGGCCGACGTAGCCGTTTAAGCCTCTCCTACCGCGAGCCCCGTCGCCAGCGGGGTTGATCCTTCCGGAGCATTTATCCGCATGTTGCCCACGCAGCTTCAGGGCGGGAAGCCTTATGTCCTCTGACGATGCCAAGCTTGTCGAGATCTTGGAGCGCGATGCTGCCAACGGCGGCGTCGTCCTCGGGCGTGGTGGAAAGATCAGTGTCAGGCATTACGCGACCCAACTCAACTGCAGTGCATTCATCTTCAAGAAGCAAGGGTATGAAAAGATCCTCGACCGCTATCAAGTCGAAGTAGGAGCAAGTACCAATCTTGAAACGAAAATGCCAGCCATGCGCAATTGGCTCGAAGACAAGATGCAGGAGGGCGCTCTCGGTATCCGTGACGGCAAGATTGATCGCGTAGAGTTCTGTCGTGTATTCGGCATCAAAGGCGGGACGTTCCTCGTCCGTTCTCCAAAAATCCGCGACATGTTCGATGAGTTTGACGCCCGCGTGGCAGAAAATTCCTATCAACCGAAGCGCCTGCAAGAGGAACTGGCTCGGCTCAAAGTGGCCTTAGCTGAAAGCTGTCCTTTGGATAAAGACGGGCTCACGATCAGCAAAAAGCACCTTGCGACCGCAGTTAAGATCACTGAGGCCTATCTATTCCGCGATCCTTTCCATCCTTTCATTGTGCAGAAGGAGGAGGAAATTCGGGCAGACGCACTTCGAAGCAGGATATGGCCGCTTGTAGAAGGTCGTCGTTATGATTTTCGTGGCTTGGTCGAATCCTGGGGTCGGGAGTTTTCTGAGAGAGTTGCCATAGGTTTTACCGAGATAGCGCCGAGTATGGCGTCGTCCACTCGAAAGACCCCGTATCTGACCCTGGTCGAGTTGCTGACCTTCATAGGTACGAGCGCTTCATCTAATTGCCGAGATGTTATTTCGGCCGCCGTCCGCGGCAGTGTCATTCCGCAACGACAGTGGGAGAATGCTGTATGGGAATGGCGGAACGCTATGGAGGCTTCGGTTGGGCCGGACCGTCAGGTCACGACCGTATCACGATACATAGATACCGTCCGGCAAACCCTTGCAAAATTCGCCAGTAAGCGGATTTTCCCGGACCTGCGCAGTCATCTCTCGGGCATAAAAAACGCCGGTCGGAAAGGCGGTAAGCGTGCTAGTGTTGCCGAGGCTGTCGCATTCGATGGCGATGATTCTGAGTCAGTTCAGCGAAAAAGTTACATCGACTTCGCGGCCGCGCAACTATCGAGCGCGGCAAAGAAGTTCAACTTCGATATCCAGGCGGAAGAATCAGCAGCATTTCTTGCTGTTCTAGACGCGGAAGTAGAACGTGATTCAGACCTCTCGCCTGATCCTGCACAAGCAATTCTGGCAATTATCGATCGCCGACTGAATTCCATCGAGAAGATCGCGACAGGCATTTACCATCGATGGAGGGCGCATCACGATGATGGCGAACGCTTAGCCTTAATGGCGAACATCGATCCTGAACAGTTTTTTGAGACATACTTTACTCTCAATACGCACGCAAAAGGGCGGGCCCTTCAGCCGCACTTTCCGGTCGCAGGAGAGGCTGTCACACTCGAAAAACTGGAGATAGGCATTGCGAATTTGATCAAAATTGCGATTGTTAACTACAACGGATTGATGCCTGATAAGGGATTTGTTGGACAACCCAAAGAATTTGGGCAGTTCTTTGAAAAGAGATACAACAGCATTCGGCCCAAGGTCGAGATGGATGCATACTTAAGTCCACACCCGGATGCCATCGGTGCAGTTATTACTATGTATCTTTGCGCAAGCGGCGCAAATATCTCGGTCGGGAGGACGCTCCATCGAGATTGCGTTGAGCCGAGCGATCTCGCGGGTCATAAGCGGATCACTGGCTTTAAGGCTCGTGCTCAGGGCAGGCCGATTATCGCCGACCTTCCGTCAAAATGTGACGCTGTGAAGGCTGTCGAATGGGTGGCTTCGTCTGGTGAATTTGCCAGATCTGCTACCAATGCAAACATAACTGAGAAGGAGGACAAAGACCCCCTCTTCGCTGCACGCATTTCAGGAACTTACAAGCTCCCAGAGCCACATTGGTACACAAATTGGTTCAAAGCTAACATCGGATCTGCAGAAGAGTTGAATGGACTTGGTCTCGTACCAAGTATGATCCGCCCCTCGATCCTCTTGCGGGCAGCGTTGGAGAATGACGGGCGCCTGCAGATGGGGCAAGCCATCGGGCAGCATAGCTCACAGGTTACCGCAGGGTACCAGGTCAAGTGGCCTACGCGATTGCTATACGATTTTCGTATCAAGCAGTTTAGCGACGCCTTCGAGGCGCTCGTTACCCGTAACATCAAGGCGGCAGCCGAGAAGTTAGGTATAGGTGCCGAAGAATTCGCCAAACGGGTCAGTCGGCTTGCCCAGACTGGCCTAGGCACGTTTTGCAGCGATCCATTTGGTCGTCCCGGCTCTGAGGGCGAAAAATGCAAGGCGCTCGACTGCTGGAATAACTGCCCGCACTTGATCATCCTCGCCGAGGTTGAAGCAATATCGCTCCTTCAATTGTGGCAGCATAGCCTCCGGCTGGCGCAGGGTGACTGGGAGCGTGACCAACCCGCTCGCTGGGACAGCGTCTATTTGCCATGGCTGTGCCTCACCGACGTCGTTGAGGAGAAGATGCGCACCGGTAGCGCACGTTTGGTCTGGAAGGAGGCTAAGGCCCTCACCGACCGCCGCATCGCTGATCCTAATTATCCCCTGCCGCAGCCGCTTTGAGGAGATAGCGATGGTAGCCAACCAGCTTACACTCTTCCCAGACGAACTGCCGGCACGTCTGAATGACACAGATCGGACGGCACCTTGGCTTCTGGAGCCTTACTCGGCACCTCATTGGCGAATGGCGAGCACCAACAAGCCAGAAGATATCTACGATATCGATTTTGAATTCATCATGGCGGATGGGGTGTGCCTCACAAAACACCCTCGGCTATATCATGCAGTTAAGGAGTATGCGTTTCTCGTTCGGGACGGACGTTACAGCAAAGTCGATAACGCTGATGTTCATGCCGCCCTTGTTCGCAATGTCATCAAGATTGCGCGATACCTCACTGATCTAGGGATCTACACCTTTGCTGAATTTACACCGTACCTAGTAGAGAAGTTCGTCGAGTTTGCCCGCTACGGCACTGAGGCGGTGCTCGCTGTCCCGGAGAAAATTCGAGCCTATATCATCCGATTGGCCAGCGAGCAGAGGGAGAGGCCGACAGATTTTGGCGGCTTTCCGGTTCAAGGCCAACGAGCAAGCGAAGGATCGCCAGTCCCGAAGCACCGCACAAGCTTTCTTGACTACGATGCGGTAGGTCAGGCGATCGGCTTGCCGGGCTGGATACTGCCGCATTGCCCTCAAGCGCGCTGGCATCTTGTTACGGCGGCGATCGATCATGGCGTGAAGGTCTCCACCTTGCCAGCCGACGAAATGCCCGAGATCGCTAATGTAACGGTCCAGAACCTGACCAGTTGGCTCGACCCGATCGAGGGGTTGTACGCGATGGCCGATGTGATCGGCGATGACGCGATTAAGCGGCGGCCGTTCCCGCAAGGCCTTGCCGAAGTTGCTCGGACTAAGGGTGTCGGGACCGTTCGCACCCCGACACCCCCGCCACGTCTTGCACTGCATCTTATGGAGAATGCTGCAATCTGGGTCGTCGAGCATTCTGACGCTCTGATAAAGGCCTATGAGCGCGTGGCGGTTCGATATCGTCACGCGCCGCCGCGAGAGGGGCTCGCGGTCTCAGATGTAGTTGACGACGAAGAGCTTCCGTTCGAAATCTCGATCCGCCAGCGTCAGAGGGGCTATAGCCTGTCCCTTGGTAAAGCCATTCGATACCTGATGACTGCTTGCTTTATCGTTATCGCGACTTTCACAGCTCGCCGTCTTGAAGAGATTCTTGACCTGAGGGTCGACAGTCTTCGCGGCAATGATCTGGATGGGTATTTTCTTGAGATTTACATCGAGAAGACATTGCAGCGGAAAGAGGCAATTCCGGTGCCGAATGTTGTTGCGGCCGCCTTCAAGGTTCTAATGAAGCTGAGTGCAAGGGCGAGGGAGGCCGCCGGGAATGATGTTATATTCCAGTACAGCAGCATAATTGGGCAGAACGAGAAACATTTTTCCTTCGCCGCTAAGAGCGCTCTCGATGATTTTGCCCGCTTTGTCGAAGTTCCGCTGCCTAAAGCGATTGGAGACGCTGTCGCTTTACCTTGGCACTGGTCACCACATCAGTTTCGACGATTCTTCGCGATATTGTACTACTATCGATGGGAAGGGGCCTCGATTAATGTGCTCGCCCACCATCTGCGCCATTTTAATCTGGAGATGACGCGCGTCTATGTCACGAAAGACCCTGACGTTGATGCGATCTGGACCGATACCGAATGGGGTTTCAATCAAGCCAAGGCTCGCGCAATCGTCTCGAACCATGGGTTCACGGGTGGAATGGGTAAGAAGCTCAGCAAATACGGCAAGCTCATCATGGATAAGATGCGGCAGATGGTGCTCGTCATTGACCCTAAGGAGGCGGGATTTCGATTGAAGTCGTTCATGCAAAGGAGTCATCTTGTCCTGACGCCAAAGCCTTGGGTCGATTGCACATGCCCACGTTCGCGCAAGGCTGCAGAGCGGGCACGTTGCCGGGCTGGAAAAGCACTGCCTGAGGGGACGGTTGGCCCGGATTTCGCGAGTGCAAATCCGACGGTATGCATTGAATGCCCTTGGGCGCTGATCTCCGCCAGCAAGTTGCCATATTATGATGGCCAAGCGGAGGAGTTACAGTTTGCTGTCGCAAGCGCAGAGCGTGCAGGAACCCTTTTCGGTGACCTAGAAGCAGCTAACCTCGTCATCCTGAATGAAGTCCGCGACGCTCGTGCGGGTAAGTCCAGCGAGGACTCTATTCTTGATTACGTTGAATGATCATGACCGATGTTTTGGATCTCATGGTTCACGAAGAGCCGCGCAAAACTACGATCATGCAGCGTATCGATCGCCGGATTGCGGTGCTTTCGGATTGGCTTGAAAATGGCGTACCCCCCGGCAAGTTCGCGAGCCTGCCTGCCAGCCTGACAGAAGCGAGAGAGTGGCAAGACGATGAGTTGGGAATTGAGCAGATCCCTTCACCTCGGACCTTCACGAAGGTGCACTCCGAGCGAGTGCGTGGGGAGAAAGTCGCGCTGATAGAGCAGCTATATTCTGACATCAGGAAGAAATGGGGCGAGCCTCGTCGAAGTAAATCGGGGCGAATACTCCCGCGGTCGCGGGGCAAGGAGGCGGTGTCGGCTACACCCTGGACTGAGCACAGTGCGTGCGAGGCGTGCTTGCAGCGGGCCGCCAACAACTATCATGTGATCAAGGCGCAATTGGACGACGCGCGCGCACTTAACGATTCCGATGTCGATCGCCTGGCGGATAAGGATAAGGAGATTGCCAGGCTAACGAAAGAATTGGCTGAAGAGCGAAGGTCTAACCAGCGCGGACCGAGGCCAGCCTGATGCGTTTCTCGGAGATGGCGAATGTCTGGGATAGTGTTGAAGGGCTCTCAGGGCGGGATAGGGGCAAGGTCTATCTCCATCGCGCTCGGGCGATCATTCACAAGATCGAGACCGACCCGGAAATTCGCGCTGTTGCCGTGATCCACGGAAGGATCGACCGTGTTTATCTGTGTCAGAGGATCGAATGCTGTGCGTCTGTCCTGCGGCAGAATGCTACGATCCGGCAGCTAATAGCCGATCTTGAAAATGACCTCGAGCCGCGGAGGAAAGCCGTACGAGCTTCGAGAGAAAGAAGCGGCTCGCCCAGCGAGCCGGCCGAACCCGAGCGCGCGATGGAGCTATCTCGTTGCTACGAAAAGATCGACGCGCAAGCCGCTGAGATTGCCGATTTGCGACGACAGAAGCAGGAAGCGCTTTGGCTAATCTGCGACCTTCCCGAGCATGGTTGTCTGCCATGGTAGAAGAAATCACCGTCCTCGACCTACAGGTCCATCGCATACGCCATCTGGCTGAGATGGGAAATGGCGCGATACTTGTGTGCAACCGCCTTGAGAACGTTGAAGCCGGGTCAGGACGTATCGCGTTACAAATGCCAGGCTTTCATATGCCGGCCATAGGGCAATTCCACGTCGGCCAGTTGATGAGGGTGTCCGGGAAGATTTGCGATTGGAAGAATCCTCGCGATGGCCGGACAGAAAAGCAGATTCGTGTTACGCACTGGTTCCCAATAATGCCGTCGAGAGGAAACTGGGCGCAGCTGGTAGCGAATTCACCGCACTTTCATGGGATCGGTCAGGCTTTCGCTAACCATGCCGCTGATAGGCTAGGCGACCGCTTGTTGGACGCTGTCGCAGAGGGTGACGTAGCCTTTCTGTTGGCTTGTTGCCCTGCATTCCCTCCTGAAATGGCGAGGAGCTTGGGCCGGCTCTGGGCGAGTTGGTGCCGAGATACTTTAGCCGAATGGCTCAGCCGCTTTCAATTGCCAACGAGTGCCTTGCCGCATCTCGATGCTGCATATTGCGGATGTGATGCAGCCCTTCGGCGGCTCAATGCTGACCCTTATCGCCTCTTGGCGTTCGGAACTTCATGGCGCAAGTCAGACAGCATTGCAGCCAAGCGTTTCCAAGTGGCGAAGGACGATCCAAGGAGGCTTCATGGGGCAGTCATCCATGTCCTCCAGAAGCGGTATATGGCTGGCGATACCGTTGTAGCTGAGCCGGACCTTCGCAAGTACGTCGCAAACCTGCTTCACTCTGATGATGCTGCCTCGTCGGCTCTATTGCTGACTTTCCGAAATGGTGGCTTTGTCCGCTTCGGTGATAGGCAGTTCCAGCTGCGGGGTGTTTGGGCGAAGGACACGCTCAACGCCCGATCTGCGCCTCCGCAGCCGCCATGATCGCCTACATCCCTTGGAATAGCCGTAGGTATCCAGCCCTGGCGCTATCGGCAGACGGTGTTCGAGCGCCATTTCGCGGTATCGGTCTCGGAGCGCGTTGATGTCGCGTCCTCTTATCCGTATCGAGCCGACCGGTACGCTCGTTCATACAGGGAGTGAATGCCTCATAGCTGGGGTGCCGTATCCCGCAATTCCTACCCTTATATGGCCCGATGGCATTGATGAGCCAGCATCTGACTGGTTCCGCTATCTGACAGTTTCCAGAGGTTTGGCCCCTAGTACGGTTCATCAATATGCGAAAACACTTCGCCCATTTCTTTGCTACTGCCGGAGGTTCAAACGCAGGTGGGATACGGTCAATGATGATTTTCTCATACAGTGGCGTGAGTATCTCCGGAGGGTTCAAGAGATCGATCTTAAGCGTGTAAGATACTCGTTAGAGAGAATTTTCGAATTCTACGTATGGGCAGAACAGAACAAGCGAATCTACTTTCACGTTGGGATTTATGCTCCAGCGGAGCTGCCTGCCGGTCAACGATCAAAGCGATTTCAGATCACGGCGATGGTCACTCGCCGGCGGCGGAGAGCAGGGGACGTTGCGACGCGCTGGAAATGCACCGTTCTTCCACGGACTGGCAATCGCCCTGCAAGGCACACGCCGACTGACGAGGAAATGGAGCGCTTGCACGACGTTTCGCTTGATGGGGATCCGGTCCTTGCGGAGCGGAATTCACTATTGGTGAGTATTCCAGAAGAAATGAATCTGCGTAGATTCGAGGTTTTGCAGCTCATGGAATGCCACGTTCCGAGCTTTGAAAAGCTTCTCGATATGATCGAGAATGACACCCCTCATTATATAACTGTTGTAAGGAAAGGCCGCCGAAATCACGCAGTTCTATGCAATTTAGACCTTTTGATGAGAATGAGGCGTTGGATCGATGGAGGCAGGCATTCAATCATAGGTAAAATAAAGGGCAGGAACCCCGAATTTATCGACAAAGGTCACGTGTTTATATCGTCTAGAACGGGGGAAGTTCTTCACAAAGATAGCGTAACAAGCATATTTGATGATTTTTTTGTAAGGGCTGGGATCAGTAACGCTAGTTATCATCGCATTCGTGCAGTAGCGGCTGTCAGGGCAGTCGGATACGAGCTCGATCAGATTTCCGCCGGAGTCGAGGTCACCGCTGATAACGAAATGGGGATGTCTGTTTTGACTAGCGCCGCGAACAAGATGGGCATCCAACCTGCATCCCTTAAGCCATACCTGACCGCCCTGGTGCTTCAGCGGGCGAGAGCGAACCCAGATAAGCGCCGTGCCGATGTTGAGGCTCGAACAAGGGCTGCAGACCATCAGTTTCGAGTAGCGAAGCGAAAATTACTTGGTGTGTCTGGTCTGCAGGATATTGTCCGCCAGATCGATGAGAACGGGCGCAATGATTTGCCACTTCTCCTGCGGCAGCTTGCTGACCGGATCGAGAGTGACCCAGATTGTTTTACGGTACCGAATGACAGTTGAGGGTTCATCGGCAGCGACGACATGTCGCTATTCATCCCGCATGCAGCGTCCGAATCCGACCCTTGCCGGACGCTCAGGCTTCAATTTTTGGTTCCTAGGTGCCGACGGTCCGCTTTCAGGCAGTGCAGGTGGCGACAGTTGTGGCGCAATGGTCGGGGGCTCACTACCATCGTCACGACATGACTATCATCGAACAGATAATCGAGAGACGCAGTCAGCAGGACCGCTGGGATCCGGAGTTGTGGGACTTCACCGAGCGCGTGCAGTGCGTGCCGAAGGAAAAATGGAACGATCGGAGCGTCGAGCCGCGCCCGCTCCAGCATGTCAGTGACGACGCCGGCATCACCAGCCAGCGGATCGCGGCGTCGAGTTTCGCTACGGTGTCAGCTCGCGTGGAAAAAGAGTCGCAGGCGACAGCGAAGATCGGTTCGAGATGGATGGGCGTAAACGGGGCGAGACCCGGCCGTGCCGCCCGACCTCTACGCACGACGCGCATACGCTCCGTCGTGCCGCTGAAGATGCGCTCGACCACGGGCATCAGATAGCTGCTCGATGCGAAGGACATGACGCGACAAACGTGGATGAATAAGCGTTCCGACTTTTCCAGCCAAGCATCGTCGGCGGTGTCAGAAGGATCGAACAGATGGAGGAACCCGCCTGGCTTCTGCGAATCCGCGCTTTCATCGATTCCGCCAGCCCAGATTTTTCCCAGCGGCGTCTGCCTAGAGATGCGATGGAAGGTGCTGAATTTCCGGATCAGCCATAGCTTGCTAGCCTGCTTGTGCGGCCCCGCCATCGGTCGCGTGATATCCGCAACGGCGCACTGCCCCTGGAAGTCGAGTTCTTGCCCATCGATTGATCCGTGGCTGAAGTGAAGGATGCTGAAGCTATCGGATCGGAAAGTGGCGCCGTTCTCGGCGACACCCTCGAGCAAAATCCGATCAAGCAGTTCCGTCGGCTCGGGCGGATGATAGAGCCCATAGGCCGTGTCGGAAAAAGGAAGTCGAGCGAGTTGGACAAATAGCACGCCTTCGCCGTCCACCTCAGCCGTGAAATCGATCGGGTGGCTATGGCCATGACCGGATAGTGATCCGGAGAAGCGGGTGAGTTCGAACATGTTGGCATGCTCGTTCGCGTCTTCCCGGATATCAAGACCAGCATGGTTTCGAGCGGAGAGAATTCTTCATCGCTTAGGGGGCGGTTGTCTGTATGGTCCAAGGCCCACAGAGAGTATTCAGATGACCAAGCCCCCCGTTGCGATCGTTCCACCGGACGTTTCGATCCGTAACGAAGCGGGAGAGGTGCTGCTCTTCTCATGGCCCGAGTTCGTTGAGACGATATGCGAGGGAACTTCGTGCTTCGTCTGCGGCCGGCCCCGCGCCGGCAATGCCTTCAACGACGAGCACATCGTTCCCAACTGGGTGCTGCACGCCTTCGACCTGCACAAGAAAGCAATCACGCTGCCCAATGGCAGGCAAACGGTGTACGGCAACTACACGATTCCGTGCTGCGCGCACTGCAACACCGAAATGGCGCGTGAGTTCGAGGATGTCATCAGCCCGCTGGTCCGCGCGGGGGGCGATGCCGTTCAAAACCATGTCGCTGGCGGCGGTGGACAGCACCTCTTCACCTGGATGGCGCTGATATTCCTCAAGCTGCATCTTAACGACCGGCGGCTACGGAAGCATCGTAACTTCAACGACGGCGACGCTCCTATATCGGTGGACTACACCTGGGAGCACATGCACCACCTCCATGCCGTCGCGCGCGCCTTTCATATCGGCGCAACCCTTATGCCCGAGGCGACCGGATCGCTCTATGTCTTCCCAATCGACGCGGGCGAGCGTGACTTTGACCTCCTCACGATCACCGATGCGCAGACTCTGTATCTTCAGCTTGGCCGCACGGGGATCATCGCAGTCTTCGACGACGCCCACGCCGCGCTGAACCGCGTCATGTGGATCATAGAGAAGATCAACGGCCCGCTCAGCAGCTTCCAGGCCCGCGAGCTGGCCATCCACTTTGCCATGGCGAACCTCGATCTGGTAAACCGACCGCGCTTCTGGACCCAGGTTTCGCCGGATAAGAAGGACGTGCTGATCGGCGGAGCCACAGAATCGAAACCGCTTTTCCGGCCATACGATCAGGCGTTGTTCGGCCATCTGATGACCGTGGCGTTCCCGGTGCTGCCCGAGGTGGCCGGGCTAGATCGGGATCAGGCGGCGGCGCTGCTCGCGTCGGGGGACATGAACTTCCTGCTCGACGACAAACTCGAATTCGTCTCCGACCATGCCCGCAAAAGTGGTTTCAAAGCTGATGTAGGGGGATCAGAAGCCTCCCATACGTCCGATCAATCGTTCCCATAGTCCGGTTCATATTCCATCTCCCGCTCCTGCTGATCGGTATGGATGTAGTCGATCCCAGCAGCATCCAGTTCGTCACTGCCGGTGAGGGTGAGATCGCAAGTGGGGCACTTGAATTCCTCACCGACGAACTCCCGATCGACGGTTTCCCAAATGCCGTATTCGTCCGCCTCTTTCGTGATGTCCTCGCCTGTCTGTTCGCCTGTAACGAACGCGCGACAGGCGCAGGCCGGGCAGGATTCCGACCAGATTTCGTCATACCTGTCGGGGAACAGAACAGTCTGCTTATCCGGTTCGCGCAGCTCAGCGTCCGCATGGAGCTTCTCCCTCTCCGCCTTCTTCAGCTCCTGAAAGGCGGCCCGATGGGATTCGACCCGCAACTTGACCGCAGCGGTTAGGGCCGAGGCAGCCTCGGCCAGGAGTTGACGCGGAGCTGCGGCATCAGCGGCGCCGATCCAGTCCTCCAACGAAGTCTCCATATGGCGCAGTATGGTGTCGCAGGCGTGCCAATAGCGTTCCTCCCAAGCGTCAAGGCGCATGGTTTTGAAGGGAAGATCTGCTGAATGAAGTTCAGCATTCCGGCGCTCCGCGATCTCCATGCAGAACTTCTGCACCACCTTGTCGAAGCGCGGCACGAGATGCGTCAGCCGTTCAAAGAGAGTCTTCGCGGTTATCGTCTTCACGTCAGTAGTGATGTTGAACCCGGCTGCTACGAACATGGACGGGGCATGCTGGGGATCGACGACAAGGCAAGGATGCTGTCGTGCGAGGGCCGCCTTGCCGAGAAGCTCGAGGGCGAGCGACGCCCAGAGCTGGTATTCGTCAAGGTCGCCGGCCGCCTTCCGTGTCATTGCTCGGCCCATGTAAACCTTGGACTTCGCATGCAACGCTTCGCCGCTGATTGCGATAAAGACGTCATCAGCCATCAACTAGCATCCTTGAGAGGCGGCGCCCGACAGCACCTTCGGCTGACGTCCTTCCATGCAGGACGCGCCAATTATCGATGACCAAGATCCCACCAGCGTTCCAGTGATGAAGGGTTGGAGAAGAACGCGTAAGGCGATCCTCGACCATCTCGATGGCGGTACGACCACGTGCATCAAATGCTTCCATGCACCCGATGTCGAACCTCATCCACGCCTCGTCTGCCGGCAGTATCGAGGAGTAGAAGGATCGCCTGCCAGAGCGGACCAGCACGACTGCGTTGCGCAGCATGGCTCTCTCATCCGACGAAAACACGAGCTGGTTGCGGTCAACCAAGGCTGTAGCCACCGACGGAATACCCGGGTTCAAGCATGCCAAGACGACATAGCGGCATGGACGTATGCGATGGCTGAGCTCGACGTGCAGTGGAAACGTCCCCAAGCCGTGTAGCGCACTGAGCGATCGTGGGTGAGCGAGTTCCCGCGGGGATGGGGCTATGGTCTCCACCTCAACACCGCCTCGACCATGAACGACCGTGCCGAGCTTACTGCAGATTTGTTCAACGGCGTTGATGATTTGTCGATCGTCGCCTTCAATCTTTGTTGTCAACCATCCAGTATCGCGCAAGCCTGCGGGAAGCGCGGACAAGAGGGCCGAAAAGTCAGATGCACAAAGTCGGTCCGTCACTCCGTGCTCGGTGAACCCGTGGTCGCGATTACTGGGCATTATCGGGCAACGCCAGAACAACTTCATCTTCATGAAACCAGCCAGCCGCGACGACATGCGCCTTTACGGTGGCCGGATCAGCCGTATAGGCAACCAGCGCAAGACTCGATTTGGCGCGACTACAGGTCACATAAAAGAGCCGACGTGTTCTATCGATCGCCGAATCCCGGCCTTCCTCGGCATTCTTGAGATCGGTCGCGCTTAGCGCCTTCGCTCCCAGCAGCTTATCATATCCGAAGAGAAATCCCCGGGCGTCGCCATCGTCCATGAGGACCATGACGCGATCAAATTCCAGGCCTTTCACCCCTTGATGCGTGTCGAACGCGGCTTCCTTTGTGACATAGGCGGCATAGGGCGGGATCACCGAAAAGGGGCAGTCGAGGAAGTTCAGTATCGCATCGAGGTTCCGGCCGACGGGGTCGGCAGCCTCATCCTCAGCGTCCACGATCTCGTCTGCGCGCTGCGCGGCGAGCGCGGCTTTCAAGCTTTCCGGAACCTGGAACAAGCCGGTGCCCGCAACATTGCCGAGCACGGCCGCACAGCTGGGCACTTGGGATGTCCAGAGCGCCAAAAGACTGTCGATCGCGGATTGCGCCAGTCGAAGCTGATCCAGCGGATTCGTCGATGCTTTTAGGTTGTCCTTGCTCAGCAGTGGCGAGGTCTCCCGGACAAGTTTCGCGATGGCGAACTTGTCGTTGCGCTGGTGGGCAGAGACCAAGGGCAACACATAGTGCGTGAAAAACCGGGTGGCCGGAAAGCTGCCGTCCAAAAAGCTGGTACGAAACTCGTCAACCGAGGCGAGTGCCTCGAATAGCGGCTCAAACCCCATCCGTTTGGCGGCCATATGATGTTCAAGCGTCAGAACCTTGCATTCTGCCGGGTCATTCCAGGCATCATCATTGGTAAGCGACGCCATATAGGCCCGCACCCGGTTCTCGGCGGCAGGCTTGTCGTCAAGGTCGCTGGAGAAGGCGAACAGCCGAGCCCAGCCTTCACCGGCGTCGTCACGCGGTTCCTGCTTGTGCGTATCGGCGCCATCGCGGATGTCGTTGATTAGGCGAACGATGCGATGGGGGCTTCGATGATTGAGGCGCTTTTCCGGAAACGCCCAGCCTTCCGGGATATCGCGTTCGATATGCTCTTTCCCGTCGAGGTAGATGCGCTGCATGGTGTCTCCGATGAGTCCGAGGCAGAAGCGATCGGCATGCGCCTGTTGGACCGCGAACAGCGCTTCGATCAGCGTCTTGCTAGTATCCTGGCTCTCGTCGATCAGCAGGAACGGGTATTTCTCCACGAACATGCGTTGCATAAGCGTTTTTTCGAGCAGGAATGCCGAGAAAATCTTGATGACCTCAGCATGGTTCAGGGCGTTTCGTTCGCGATTGTCGCCGCTCGGATTGTAAGTGAAAACCTTGATCTCGTCCAAACGGCCGAGCCGCTTTTGTTTCGATTCAATCTGGATCTGGCGCGCGGCCGACGCTTTCGTACCGGCACGACCTTTCTCCTCCTCTATCATCAAGACTTCGATGTCGGCCTGCAAATTGGTCCGAAGCCACACGCGGATGTCGACGTGGAAGTTCTGAATTTGCATCCATGCGAAGCTATGGATCGTGCGCACCACAAACAGCGGATCATATTCGAGCCTGCGGGTAATCTCATCGCAAGCCGCGTTGGTGTAGGTGATCACCGCTACATTGCGTGCCCGTAACCGCAGAGCATCGCGATATTTGTCCGCGATATGGCGAAGCGCATTCACCAGTGACCGCGTTTTTCCCGAGCCCGCGCCAGCGAACAAAAAAAAGCTCTTCGGGCGATCCAAATCGAGATAGGTCGCGAGCTGATTTTCGACATCGTCATCGAGCGTGACATTCGAGGCGGTACCATCTGTCATTGTGGGGTCCCGGGCATCGGCGCTTCATTCGGCGCGGGATCCAGCGCGAGGATTTGAGCGAGGCCCAGTTCGGCCTTCTTTCGTTCGAGCTGCGTGCCGAGCCAAAGCAGGCCTTCGCGAATATAAAGCGGCGGCTTCAGATCGCTCGGGTTTTCGATTTCCAGCAAATCCAGCGCAAATTCGGCCTTGTTCCCACTCTTTAGCGCCTCCTTCAAAGCCGCGCTGAGCGCAGCAAAATCGGCGCTGGCGGCGATCGCTCCCCGAAACTTCGCAATTAAGCCGGAACCGGGGAGTTCGGCGAAGAGGTTGAGATTGCTGACCACGATCGCATCCTCGAGGGTGTATGCAAGAGCCTCGGTCGTCGCGCCCTTGAATTGGACTTCGATCGGGCATTGGTAGGCGATCCGGAGCTTGAAGCGCTCGGCATCATAAGCTTTTTCCTTCTCGGCCTCGGGCTTGTCGAGCAGGGCGTCCAGCTCGCTGATGGCCGGCCACCAGTTTCGCAGCGTGTAGTTACCCGACGTATGCGCAGCGTCGCGCATAGGTGCCGCCGTGTTGCCGTCGGCATCCTTGGAATCGATGTCGGTGATCACCAGCGTGGTGAGCCCGATTTTCTCGATCAGGCTGCGCAGCTTGTGCGCATGGCTGCCGCCGATTTCCAGCCAGGTGATGTAGCTCTCCGACAGCTTCGCGAATTCGGCATGAGAGGATACAAAACTGGGGACGAGGATGCGCTCCGCCGGTCCCTCGATCAACACCGCGGCGTCCGCGAAAAACAGGTCGCAGTGCGTGACCTTTAAGTAGCGTGTGACAAATCGCTTGGTATCTTGGTCGCCCCCGAACGCATTTTCCAGATTGATGACGCAGGAGGTCGGGATCGTCTTTTGCCCGCCAGGCAATCGGCGGAAATACCGGAGCGATTCGAAGTTGCACTCGTGCGCGATATGGCTCGAGTGCGTACTCACGACCATTTGGGTCACAAAATTCGGATTCGCGCGCAACAACTCGTGGTTTCGTAGGATTTTATATGCTTGCCGGATGAAAACCTGCTGGACCTGCGTGTGCAGATGCACCTCAGGCTCTTCGATTAGGACAAGGTGCAACGGGGCAATGATGTCGTCTTCAGCGACTTTGTGCTGAGCCTTGCCGACCCGCATCCAGCTGTCGCGAAACGCCATCAACCTGAAAACCATCGAGATCAGGTTCTGGTAGCCCAGACCATTCGAATCCTCGGGCAGGAACAGATCGACCGAATTGTCGCCGTCCTGCATCGGAACGACAAACTGCACCGCTGCATCATGGTTCAAGCCCTCGACGGGTCTGATACGCGTCGAAATGCTGAGCTTCGGATCGGTGACCCCCGGATAACCGAGCGTGTCCATCTCGGTGAGCGGATTCTTGAAACCGTCGGTCAGACGCAGGTTGAACGCCTTTTGCGCCTCTTCGATCGCTCTCAACGCCAGAAGGTCTTGAGCATCTGGATTTTCATATGGGTCGAGATGACGCGAGTAATATTGCCGCAGTTGCGCCGACAGCCGCCGCGAGGTCGCACTGCTGGCACTCGTCTCGCCCTCCGCACCCACCTGCTCGCCGGCATGACCGAAACCGCGTTGAGCGCTGATCTCGTGAATACGGATCAAGCCCTTAAACGGATCACCGTCGATGGGCTCGGCACCCTGCAACTGCTGAGGTCGTGCTAGCCCATGCTCGGGTTCGACGCAGGCGGCCGGATCAAGAACATAGGTTCTGACCCCGAAATAGCTTGAAACGCGACGCTGCAGGAACTCGACCAATGTCTGCGGCCAGATCGTAACCTGAAAGTTTTCTGGTGCTTCGCCCTTCTCCTGCGCGAGTGCCGCTCCGGCGGCTTGCAATTTACGCGCGTCGCTGCGAGCACTCAGGTAATCTTTCTGAAGCTGTTCACCGTCTTTCGGCTCATATCGCAATCTGACGCCCAGGCGCCCGCCTGCCCAATCCAGGGTCGGCAGGATTTTCTGAACGTAATGGACTTCGTGCTCTTCGACATGAAGCCAGACATCCAGGGATGGCAGAATTCCGTCCCACGCCGGCGGTGGCACTGCCGCTTCCGCGACATGAGCATCCTCCCAAACCTCACCCATCGCGTTGATGGCGGGCCAATGCGAAAGGGTGAAGTCGTTGAAGCAGAAGCTCGAGCGCTCCCCATCGACAAGGAAGTATCGCAGCGCAGTGATAGCGGAGGTTTTTCCGCTGTTGTTGGCACCAACGAACACTGTCTTTTCGGGCGAAAGTCCAATTCGTGTCGAAATCAGCTTCCTGAAATTGGCAACCTCAACGAAATCGATGCGCATATCCCCCCCTTTCTCGAGGGAGCATAGCCAAACGATGCCCCCACGCAATGGAGTGGATAGCGATGGGCAGACATTAACGCGCTGGACGGATCGACTATGGCGCATCCTTGCCGGCCTGCTCGCTCTTAATTAGAATAGTTCGACTGCCGGAGGATGGCTTCGCGAGACAACCGAGGTCGATGCCTGCCGCTGCGACGTGCTGTCTACTGACGACTAAAATGGTGTATCTGCCTGCACTGTAACCGAGCCAGCGCTGCGAAGCCGTCGAGGAACTCCGCATCATCGGTAACATTGACCTCCTCGTTCACGAGCTCGTGCTAGATCCCGTTGCGAAGCTGAAACTGGTGCGTCATGCGTTACTCTTGAACGTCCGCTTTCCTTGACCAGAAGCTCAAAACCGGACTGAGCGCAAAGTCCCACGACGCGGCGTTCGGCTCTCGGCAGCACCCGACCAAGATGCGTCGTTCGCCGGTCGCGCTTTCAACGACAGCTTCTGCCAAAACCTGCCGCTCGGTCGCCGTGAAACCGTCTGGCAGCAATGCGCCCTAAATTCGGACGTTCGGCCTTGTAGCCGACGATCCCGAAAGCCGCCATTCGTTTCGCCAGCGCTCAACTGGTTCAGACCCGACATTGCGCTCACGGCCCAACAGGCGTGGCCACCATTATTTTCGGAGTGCAGCAATCAGGGCATCCCGAGCCATGGCCACGCGCGGGTGTCGCAGCGATGAGCGTGCCCAGACGAGGTAGTAAGCGTTGCGCGGCACCGTGACCGGGGCAGGTATCTCGATCAGCGTGCAGGCAGCGCGTTCGCTGCGGGTGAGATAGCCAGGCATCACCGTCCAGCCGAGACCCGCGCACAATCCCGACCGTAGCACCCTCAGATCGGGCGCGGTCAACGCGGGCTGGCTCGTCAGCTCGATCTGGTTTGCATGGAGCCAGGTACGCAGCAGCGGTCGGTCGAGGTCGTACGCGAGGTGGGCCGTCCGGTTGAGCCCGTCGGCAAGCGGCAATTCGGCAATCCGCATGGCCACGGCGGGCGAGGCTACGGCGCGCAGGTGCTCTTCGCCCAGCGGATGAAAGGCCAACCGCGGATCTTCGGGCTGCGAGGCGGTGACGGCTAGGTGCACCTTGTCTTCGAGCAGCAAGGCATAGAGCGCCTCGCGCCCGCCGATATGCAGGCGCAGGTCTAGCCCCGCATCCAGCAGCGGCGCCAGTCGGGGCGCGATCATCTCTCCCAGTAGGTCCGACGGCGCGGCGATGTGGACCGTGCCCGAGATGCGCGACGATCGGGCCCGCGCGCTGGCCAGTGCCGATTCCGCCGTGTCGAGGCTGCTTCCGATCGAAGCCGCGAGATCGTCGGCAATCGCTGTTGGTCGAACACCCCGCGAATGGCGATCGAACAAGGGACGGCCCAATTGCGCCTCGAGCGATGCGATGTGCTGCGACGCAGCCGGTTGGGTGATGCCGATTGCCCGGGCCGCCTCGCTCAGTGAACGACGGCGGTAGACTTCGACGAAGGTGCGCAACTGCAGGAGGGACATTCCGGTTCCATAACCGGATTTATGGCCGTCCGCCATTCCCGCTGGATTTCATGATGCCGTTCCCTGCGTATCTAAGCCGCCGAAAGGAACGATCGAAGCAAAATCGCCGCCAATTGCTCCAAGCCCTCACCGCTGTCCTGGTGGCGGGCGCGGCGCCGGCGGGTGCGTTTGCTCGTGTTTCCGACATCACTAGAAAAGGACAACTGACGATGACCCGCATTCTCATGGTGGCCACCTCCGCCGACCGCATGACTCCCGGCACCGAACCGACGGGCGTCTGGCTCGAGGAACTTACCACCCCGTACTACGCGTTCCGCGATGCGGGCGCCGAGGTTACGCTGGCCTCGATCAAGGGTGGCGCCATCCCCGTCGACCAGCGTAGCGTCAACGCCGACGGCGAGAACGACGCTTCGGTCGAGCGCTATCTGAAGGACGAGGCCCTGAAGGGCGAGGTTGCCAGCACCCTTGTATTCACAAGCATCGATCCCGCCGGCTACGACGCGCTGTTCCTGCCGGGCGGCCACGGCACCATGTTCGATTACCCCGTCAGTGACGAACTGGCCCGCCTGGTCGAACGCTTCGACCGCGAAGGCAAGATCGTCGCCGCCGTCTGCCATGGACCGGCAGGGCTGGTCTCGGCGAAGAAGGCCGATGGCACGCCCTTCGTCGCCGGCCGCCGTGTCGCGGGCTTCACGGACAGCGAGGAACGCGCGGTCGGTCTCGATCAGGCGGTGCCGTTCCTCCTCGAAACGCGTCTCAAGGAACTCGGCGGCAAGCACGAGGGCGGCCCCGATTTTGCCCCCTTCGCCCTGCGCGACGGCAATCTGGTGACCGGCCAGAACCCCGCCAGCGCTACCCTCACCGCAGAGCTCGTGATGGAAGCCCTCAAGGACAAGGTCGCCTGATCATGCGCTATCTCCACACCATGCTGCGCGTCGCCGATCCCGAGGCAGCGATCCGATTCTTCACGCTGCTGGGTCTCAAGGAGACCCGGCGCATGGAGAACCAGGCCGGGCGTTACACGCTGATCTACCTTGCCGCCGACGAGGATTTCCGCGGCGACGGCGAGCAGGGCGATGCCGAGGTCGAACTGACGTACAACTGGCCGCCCGAGGACGGCAGCGCTGCCGAGACTTACACGGGGGGCAGAAACTTCGGCCATCTCGCCTACGGGGTCGACGACATCTACGAGACGTGCGCGCGGCTGCAAGCGGGCGGCGTGACGATCAATCGCCCCGCGCGCGACGGATACATGGCGTTCGTCCGCTCGCCGGACGGGATCTCGATCGAACTGCTCCAAAAAGGCGAACACATGGCCCCGGCCGAACCCTGGGCCTCCATGCCCAACACGGGCGCATGGTGATGGCGCGCCTGTTCGAACCGCTCGAGGTCGCGGGGCTGCGGCTTGCCAACCGCATCGTTATCGCGCCGATGTGCCAGTATTCTGCCGAGGACGGCGCGATGACCGATTGGCACCGGATGCATCTCGGCCAGTTGGCGCTGTCGGGCGCGGGCGCGCTGACGATAGAGGCGACCGCTGTCAGCCCCGAAGGTCGCATCACCTACGGTGACGTCGGCCTGTACGATGACCGTACCGAAGCGGCGATGCGAAGCGTGCTAGAAAGCGTCCGTCAGTGGTCGGACATGCCGCTCGTCATCCAGCTGGCCCATGCCGGCCGCAAGGCGAGCAGCGCCAAGCCGTGGCACGTCGGAGCGCAGCTTCCCCCCGATACGGAGAATGGCTGGCAGACCGTGGCACCCAGCGCCATTCCCTTCGCTCCGGACGACCATCCCCCTGTCGAACTGGACAAGTCAGGGCTTGCCCGCATCCGGGAGGCGTTCGCGGATGCCGCCCGGCGCGCCGGCAGGCTCGGCATCGAAGCCGTCCAGATCCACGCCGCGCATGGCTATCTGCTTCACGAGTTTCTTTCGCCGATCTCCAACCGGCGCGGCGACGAATACGGCGGCAGCCTCGACAACCGGATGCGGTTCCCGCTGGAAGTGTTCGATGCCGTGCGCGAATCGTTTCCGGCCGACCGCCCGGTGACCGTTCGCGTTTCCGGGACTGACTGGGTTGAAGGCGGCTGGACAGCGGAAGAAACCGCAAGGTTTGCGCAGGAACTGAAGCGGCGCGGTTGCGCGGCGATCCACGTCTCCGGCGGCGGGCTCGACCCGCGCCAGCAGATCCCGGTCGGCCCCGGCTATCAGGTACCGCTGGCCCGCACGGTCAAGGACGCGGTCGCTATGCCTGTAATCGCTGTCGGCTTGATCACCGATCCGCACCAGGCGGAGCGCATCCTAGAAGACGGGCATGCCGACGCCATAGCGATTGCCCGCGCTGCGCTGTGGGATCCGCGTTGGCCCTGGCACGCCGCCGCCGCGCTTGGTGCATCGGTCAAGGCGCCCCCGCAATATTTCCGGTCCGAGCCTCACGAAGTGGGCCGCATTCTCAAGGAAATGACGCCATGAAAATCTCCGTCAAACTGCTTCTGGCCGCTGGCGCTGCCCTCTCGCTTGCCGCCTGCGCGACGACCCGGGAGGGTGCATCCGCGCCCCGGATCGAACAGGTCGCGACCTTCGATGGCGCGATGCCGACTGGCGTGACCGTCGCCCCCAACGGGCGCATCTTCGTCAACTTCCCGCAATGGGGCGACAACGCGCCGTTCACGGTTGCCGAGCTGGTCGACGGCAAGGCGGTGCCTTATCCCGACGCCGCGACCAACCGGCCCGATCCGGCCGACCCGGCGGGGCATTTCATCTCGGTGCAGAGCGTGGTGGCAGACGGCGCCGATCGCCTGTGGGTGCTCGACACGGCGGCGCCCAAATTCTCTCAACCACGGGCCGGCGGTGCAAAGCTGGTGGCGATCGATCTTGCGACCAACCGGGTGGTGAAGACGATCGTCCTGCCGCCCAGCGTGGTGCTGCCCACGACCTACCTCAACGATGTGCGCTTCGATCTGCGTCAGGGCGCCGAGGGCGTCGCCTACATCACCGACAGCAGCAACGACGGCGTCGGCGGCATCATCGTCGTCGATATCGCCAGCGGGCGTGCGATCCGGCGCCTGTCGAACCATGCGACGACCAACCCCGAGCCCGGCTTCACCCCGGTCGTCGACGGCGCGGTGCTCATGAACCGCCCGGCCGACGGCCCCGCGACGCCGGTCACGATCGCAAGCGACGCGATTGCGCTCAGCGCCGACGGCAGCCTGCTGTATTACGGGCCACTGTCGGGCCGCACGCTGCACGCGGTGCCCACGGCGATGCTGCGCGATCCCGCGGTGTCCGAGGAGGCGTTAGGCCGCGCGGTCCGCAGCCTGGGGCGCAAAGGCGCCTCGGACGGGATAGCCGAGGACGACAAGGACCGCGTGTTCGCCGGCGATTACGAGAACAACGCGATCCGCGTGCTCGACCAGGGCCGCTGGACGACGGTGGTCAGCGACCCGCGCATCAGCTGGCCCGACACGCTATCGATCGGCACCGACGGCTACCTCTACTTCACCGCCAACCAGCTCCACCGCCAGCCCGGCTTCCACGGCGGGCGGGACCTGCGCCGCAAGCCCTACGAGCTGCTCCGCATCAAGGTCGGCGCCGCTCCCGTCCTGTTGCGCTCGCGGTGAACCCATCAGGCCGGGCGGGCTCGCGCGGGACCGCGATCCGGCGAAAAATCAACAACTGACTTGAAGGAATACAATCATGACCAAGGGTATCGAAGGCAAGGTAATTCTCATTACCGGCGGCAGCAGCGGCATCGGCGCGGAAACTGCGCGTCTTCTCGCTGACCGCGGCGCCAAAGTGGCCATCGCCGCGCGGCGCAAGGACAGGCTCGACGAGGTCGTCGCGGACATTGCCGCAACGGGCGGCACGGCACGTAGCTACGCGCTGGACGTGACCGACAAGTCGGCGGTCCAGTCCGTCGTCGCCGCAATCATTGCCGACTTCGGCCGCCTCGACGTGCTGATCAACAACGCCGGGCTGATGCCGATCCGTCCGATGGCCGAGGTCAACACCGACGAGTGGGACCAGATGATCGACGTCAATCTGAAGGGTACGCTCTACGGCATCGCGGCGGCCCTTCCCGGCTTCCTCGAGCAGGGCAGCGGTCACATCATCAACTTGAGCTCGGTTGCGGGCATCAAGGTCTTCGCACCGGGCGGCACGGTTTACTCCGGCACCAAGTTCGCCGTCAGCGCGATCAGCGAGGGCTTGCGCCACGAGGTGGGTGAAAAGGTTCGGGTCACGTCAATCGAGCCTGGAGCTGTCGAAAGCGATTTGAAGTTCACGACGTCGGGCACTGCTGCCGAGACGGTGCTCGACTTCTACAAGCAGGCCATCCCGGCGGCATCCGTGGCTCGTGCTATCGCGTTCGCTGTCGAACAACCTGATGACGTCGACGTCAACGCGATCGTCATCCGGCCGACCGCGCAGCAGTTCTGATTTCGACGAGGAGGCGGGGCCGCATGTGCTCCGCCTCTAGGGGAACGACCGGGCCGGTTCGTCCGTTACTTTGCGGAATGATATCTGCCCGTTTCATTTGAGGAGTCATCAATGCCCAAACTTGCCCTGTATGTACCACTGAAGGCCAAGCCCGGAAAAGAGCGCGATGTCGCCGATTTTCTGACCTCGGCATTGCCGCTCGTTCAAGCTGAGCCGGGCACTCTGACCTGGTATGCGATCGAGGAAGGCCCCGGTGCGTACGCGATCTTCGATACGTTCGACACGGAGGAGGATCGGCAGGCCCATCTTGACGGCAAGGTTGCCGCCGCACTGATGGACAAGGCAGAAGAACTGTTTTCTGAACTGCCGCAGATTCACAAGGTCACCCTGCTGGCCGCAAAATAGCGGAGCGGTCAGCACCCTAGCGCTTCGCTCTCATCGCCCGCGTGGAGGGGCGGGCGCGGCGGTGTTGAGCGGTTTTCCCCGAACTGGCCACGGAGACACGCCATGCACACCATCCAGACGCTCGACCTGAACGACGCGCGGACGATCATCGATGCGGGGATCGCGGGGGCCGAACGGATCGGCAACCCGACGAACATCGCGGTGGTGGCTGCGGGCGGCTGCCTCCTGGCGTTCGCGCGGATGGACGATGCGTGGCGCGGCAGCGTCGACATCGCGATCGGCAAGGCGTGGACGGCGCGCGCGTTCGACGTCGAGACCAAGGCGCTGGCGAAGCTCGCCCAGCCGGGCGCCGACTTCTACGGCATCCATGCCTCCAACGACGGCAAGGTGATGATCTTCGCCGGGGGCGTGCCGATCAAGGAGGGCGAGACGGTGATCGGCGCGGTGGGCGTGTCGGGCGGCACCGGCAAGGAGGACGAGAGCGTGGCCGAGGCAGCGGCGCAGGCGTTCGCGCGCGGCTGAGCTTTGGAGCGCGGCGCCGGCTCAGTCGGTGGCGGCTCGGGCGCCGGGCGCGCCTCCCGCGCGGCGCGGGTCGCCTCCGTTTAGAGCGCTATTCGGCCATTCTGGCCCAGTTATTCAGAAAACCGCCGTGAATCGATCCCAGGATAGCCCACGGGAAGGAACCTCTCAGGTAGCACAAGGTTCAGGAAACTGAGATCACTTGGAAGGGTGCGATGTCCTCCGCCGCTGCGATGGACCGGATCATCAGCAAGGTCTCGATTTGATGACGCGTTGAGAAGAGCTGCGAAAGGAAAGGATCCGTGAAAGCTGTCGTGTACAACGGGCCCAAAGATGTTTCTGTCAGTACCATCGATGATCCCAAGATTGAAAAGCAGACCGATGTTATCATCCGGCTGACCACGACCAATATCTGCGGGTCGGACCTTCACATGTATGAGGGCCGTACCAGCTTCGAAAAGGGCCGGGTCTTCGGTCACGAAAACCTTGGCGAGGTCATCGAAGTTGGCGCTGCCGTAGATCGTATCAAGAAGGGCGATCGCGTGTGCATGCCGTTCAACGTCGGTTGCGGTTTCTGCGAAAATTGCGAACGCGGTTTGACGGGATTCTGCCTCACGACCAACCCTGGAACCGCCGGCGCAGCGTACGGCTTTGCCGAGATGGGTCCGTGGCAAGGTGGTCAGGCCGAGTTGATGCGCGTTCCTTATGCGGACTTCAATTGTCTGAAGCTGCCTGAGGACGCTGAGGAGAAGGAGGATGACTATGTCATGCTCTCCGACATCTTCCCGACCGGTTGGCATGGCGTTGAACTGTCGGGTTTCCTGCCTGGCGAAAGCATCGCGATCTACGGCGCCGGTCCTGTCGGTTTGATGGCCGCGCACTCAGCCGAAATCCGCGGTGCCTCTCAGATCTTCGTGGTCGATTCTCACGATGACCGCCTGAAACTGGCCGAGGCGATGGGCGCTATTCCGATCGACATGCGCAAGGGCGATCCCGCCCAGCAGATCCTTGACGCGACCGGCGGCCTCGGGACCGACCGGGGGGTCGAAGCGGTCGGGTATCAGTGTTGCGATCGGCACGGCAAGGAGCGCAGCAATTACACGATGAACTGCCTCGTCAAAAGCACGAAGGCCACCGGCGGAATCGGTGTCGTCGGCGTGTTCATTCCGGAAGACCCGAACGCGCCCGACGATCTCCAAAAGGAAGGCAAGATGGCGTTCGACTTCGGCAACTTCTGGTTCAAGGGCCAGAAGATCGGCACCGGCCAGTGCAATGTAAAGCACTACAACCGGCGACTGATGAAGCTTATCGAGCAAGGCCGGGCCAATCCTGCCCAAATCATCTCGCACCGACTGCCGCTTGATCAGGCACCAGACGCCTACAAGCATTTCGACGAGCGCGATGCAGGCTGGACGAAGGTCGTGCTCAAGCCGGGCACCTGACCTTAGTCTTCGACGGAATAGGAAATAAATTATGACTTTGGAAGGCAAATCGGTTGCTATTCTGATCGCACCCCGAGGGACGGAAGAACCAGAATTCTCGAAGCCCAAGCAAGCTGTCGAGGACGCTGGTGGCAAAGTGACCGTGATCAGTTTTGAACCGGGCAAGGCTCGCACAGTCAATAGCGATCTTGACGAGGGCGCCAGCTATACTATCGACAAGACGTTTTCCGAGGTGAAAGCCGACGATTTCGACGGACTTGTTGTGCCCGGAGGGACTGTCGGTGCCGACAAGCTGCGCGGCAGCGTCGAGGCAATTGCTTTCATCCGGGCTTTCTTCGATCAGAAAAAACCTGTTGCCGCTATATGCCATGCACCCTGGACATTGATTGAGGCGGGCGTGCTTGAGGGTCGCACCTTGACGTCCTACCCGACGCTGAAGGTCGATATCGAGAACGCCGGCGGTGCATGGACCAATGAGGAAGTCGTGGTCGACAACGGCCTTGTTACCAGCCGCGATCCCAATGATTTGCCCGCTTTCTGTGCCAAACTCGTTGAGGAAATCGCAGAAGGCGTGGACGCAGCGCTCGCAGCAGGGAATTAAGGCGGGGCGTTTCGACGAACCATGTAAGGGCCTCTCACTTGAAAAGGTCCGCACAAAGCAAATGTGGCGGATGGCCAGCGATTGGCCGTCCGCCACGCCGCGTATCACACGAACGCGGCGCACCTGGCGGGCACACAAACCCTAAGCCGCGTCAACCGCGATCACACATCGCCGGTTCCCGCTTCCAGATTCGACCCATTCCAACGTGTGGTTGAGTTGCACATGATCGAACGTGCGTTCGGCCAGATTTACGACCTACAGCGCCGCCTTGAGATAGCGGGCGGTGAGACTGCCTTCCGCTTCCGCAACGACGCCAGGGACGCCGCTGGCAACGATACGGCCTCCATCTTCCCCGGCCCCCGGTCCCAGGTCGATGATCCAGTCGACCTGTGTGATGGCGCGCATGTCATGTTCGACGACTACGACGGTATTGCCGGCGTCTACGAGGCCCTGCAGGTGTTGCATCAGCCGATCGCCATCGGAGGGGTGAAGCCCCGAAGTTGGCTCGTCGAGGATGTAGATCGTGTTGCCGCGTTGAGCGCGTTGCAGTTCAGTCGCCAGCTTGATGCGCTGCGCCTCCCCGCCAGACAACTCGGTCGCCGGCTGACCGAGCCTCAGATAGCCAAGACCGATCTCCCGCAACACGTCGAGGGAGCGCATCACAGATGCCTCGCCAGCGAAGAAATCGCACGCATCGTCGACAGTCAATTCGAGCACCTGGGCGATATTGCGCCCGTTCCATTCGACTTCGAGCGTTTGCGGGTTGTAGCGAGAGCCATGACAGGTCGAGCACGGGGCAAAAACGCTCGGCATGAACAGCAGCTCCACCATGACGTATCCCTCGCCCTCGCACACAGGGCACCGGCCTTGCGCGACGTTGAACGAGAACCTTCCCGGGCTGTAATGCCGCCGGCGGGCGAGCGGCGTATCAGCGAAGATCCGTCGCACATGGTCGAACAAGCCGCTGTAGGTGGATAGGTTCGAGCGCGGCGTGCGGCCGATCGGTTTCTGATCGACCCGCACCAGCCTGCGAACATGCTCCATGCCTGCGACAATGCGTCCTTCAGTGTCGTTCTGCGCAACATCGAGCAGCGGATCGATATCCTCCTCCTCGGCCGCGGGGGAGCCGCCGAGGTGTTCCGTGACGAGCTCGGGCAGCGCCTGACTGACAAGACTGGATTTGCCCGATCCCGAAACGCCGGTGACAGCGGTGAAGCAGCCGATGGGAAACTCGACGTCGAGACCATGGAGATTGTTCCGCCTGATCCCTTCCAGGCGTAGCCATGCCTTGGGATCGCGCGGTGTGCGCTCACTGCGGAGCGGCTCTGCGAACAGGTAGCGGCGGGTGATCGAAGTCTCGACGTCGGCAAGTCCCTCTATCGGCCCGCTGTAGAGGACTTCACCGCCCTTTTCCCCGGCTCCTGGCCCGACATCGACGAGCCATTCCGCGCGGCGGATCACGTCGAGATCATGTTCGACGACGAACAGGGAGTTGCCCGCCGCCTTGAGACGCTCGAGGATGGTGAGCAAGGCTTCGCCATCTGCCGGGTGCAACCCTGCCGAAGGCTCGTCAAGCACATAGACCACGCCGAAAAGCTGTGACGACAATTGCGTGGCAAGCCGCAAGCGCTGCAGCTCTCCGGAGGAGAGCGTCGGCGTGCTGCGGTCGAGCGAAATGTAGCCAAGGCCAAGATCGATCAGCGGCTCTAGCCGCTCGATCAATTCGCAGGCAAGGCGTTGGGCGGCGATCCGCTTCTCGTCGGAGAGATTGGGCGTGCGGCGTACGTCAGGCGCGCTCTTGTGCGCCGAACCTCCTGCCGCGACCCGCCGTTCGACCGCCGCATCGCGGGCCGCCTTGCCGAGGACATGGCTCTTCGGGACCGCCCCGGCGCCCCCATATTCGCCATGCGCGACGGGCGTGAGCAAGTCCCGGAGTTTCAACACCGTCAGATCGCCTAACTCGGCGATGTCGAGGCCCGCGAACTTCACGGACAGGGCTTCGCGCTTCAGGCGCTTGCCGTCGCAGGTCGGGCACTCGCGTCCGATGATGTATTGCGAGACGCGCTTCTTCATCAGCGCGCTTTTCGTGTTGGCGAAGGTTTCCAGCACATAGCGGCGCGCGCCGGTGAAGGTGCCCTGATAGCTCGGTTCCATGCGGCGCTTGAGCGCCGTCCGGGTCTGTTCGGGCGTCAGGCCCGCATAGACCGGCACCGTCGGCGCCTCGTCGGTAAAGAGAATCCAGTCGCGATCCTTCTTCGGCAGATCGCGCCACGGCGTGTCGACGTTATAGCCGAGCGACACGAGGATATCGCGCAGATTCTGGCCATGCCATGCCGCCGGCCAAGCGGCGACTGCGCGTTCCCGGATCGTCAGCGTGTCGTCGGGCACCATCGTTTCTTCGGTCGCGTCATAGACGCGCCCGATGCCGTGACAGGTCGGGCAGGCGCCGGCGACCGTGTTGGGGGAGAAATCCTCCGCATAGAGCATGGGCTGATGGCGCGGATATTCGCCGACGCGCGAATAGAGCATTCGCACCAGGCTAGAGAGCGTCGTCACGCTGCCGACCGAGGATCGCGCGTTGGCCGAGCCGCGCTGCTGCTGCAACGCGACCGCAGGCGGCAAACCGTCGATCGCGTCGACCTCCGGCACGCCGGCCTGGTCGATCAGGCGACGGGCATAAGGCGCAACCGATTCCAGATAACGCCGCTGGGCTTCGGCATAAAGGGTGCCGAACGCGAGCGATGACTTGCCCGAGCCCGATATGCCGGTGAACACCACGAAGGCGTTGCGCGGCACATCGACGTCAACATTTTTGAGGTTATTCTGGCGTGCGCCGCGAACCTGCACGCAAGCGGGCGGCCCCGTATGCCCATGATCGGTGGCCGGCGTCGTCGCGTGAATATCCTTGCTCTTCAATTCAGTCTTCTGCCCTATACGCCCGTGCGGTCAGTGGTTCATCACAGTCGGGTAACAGATGAATGCATTTCCGACTCAATACATCCAACGGCCAGGCTGGCCCGATGTTCGGCACCTTTGAAATATTTTTCCAGCATTAGACAAAGGTTACGACAAAACCATTTTTCCCGTTGGGTCTCGCGACGAGGCCACACACACTCCGCTGGTAAGCGCCTGGGCCAGGCGGCCCTGGTCCGTGCCGCTATCGGCATGTAACGACCGCACTTCGGCGCTTGTTACCGCATCGCGACGCGTTGCCCATTTGCCAGAGCGCGCTTCATCATGCCCGGGTCGGGCCATGATGACGGCCGAGTTGTCGATCCGAGCGCCTCGCGCCGCGTCGGATCGGCGGGTCAGTAGTGAATGACCGTGCGGATCGACTTGCCTTCGTGCATCAGTGCGAAGGCCTCGTTGATCTCCTCCAAACCCATCGTGTGGGTTACGAATGGGGCCAGATCGATATCGCCTCTCATCGCGTCCTCGACCATGCCGGGGAGCTGTGTCCGTCCCTTGACGCCACCGAAAGCGGACCCCTTCCATACGCGGCCCGTGACGAGCTGGAATGGGCGGGTGGAGATTTCCTCGCCCGCGCCGGCAACGCCAATCACGATCGACTGACCCCAGCCACGGTGCGCTGATTCAAGCGCGGCGCGCATGACGTGGACGTTGCCGATGCACTCGAAGGTATGATCGATGCCCCAGCCCGTCATCTCGATCAGCACTTGCTGGATGGGCTTGTCATGGTCCTTGGGGTTGATGCACTCGGTTGCACCGAACTGGCGTGCCAGCTCGAACTTGGACGGATTGGTGTCGATGGCGATGATGCGACCCGCCTTCGCCTGGCGCGCACCCTGAATCGCTGCGAGGCCGATGCCGCCGAGGCCGAACACGGCGACCGAGTCTCCGGGCTGGACCTTGGCGGTATTGTGGACTGCGCCGATGCCGGTCGTGACGCCGCAGCCGAGCAGGCAGACATGTTCGGGGTTTGCCTCGGGATTGATCTTGGCGAGCGAGACTTCGGCGACGACAGTGTATTCACTAAAGGTTGAACAGCCCATGTAATGATAGAGGGGCTGACCATTGTACGAAAAGCGGGTGGTCCCATCGGGCATCAAGCCCTTGCCCTGCGTTTCGCGGACAGCGACGCACAGGTTGGTTTTGCCCGACAGGCAGAAGTCGCACTTGCCGCATTCGGCGGTGTAGAGCGGAATCACGTGATCGCCCGGCACGACGCTGGTGACGCCTTCACCGACCTCGACAACGATGCCCGCGCCCTCGTGGCCCAGAACCACCGGGAAAACACCCTCCGGATCACTCCCCGCCAGAGTGTACGCGTCGGTGTGGCACACACCGGTGTGCGTCACCCGTATGAGGACTTCGCCTTTCCGGGGTGGGGCGACATCGATCTCGACGATTTCGAGTGGCTTGCCCGCCTCGAAGGCTACAGCGGCGCGAGATTTCATGTTGGGATACCCCTCGTTGAGTTAAACTGATTGCTGGCGCGAGGCCGTCGCGTCAGCGCAAATTCGTGGGGGAGCGATCGCTCACTCCCCCCGGTATTCCGGTCAGACCGTAACGACGACCTTGCCGATCTGGTCGTTCGACTCGAGGAAGCGGTGAGCGTCCTGGATGGCGTCGAGCGGGAAAGTGCGCGCGATCCGCGGCTTGAGCGCGCCCGATTCCAGACCCGCCACGATGAACGCCTTGGCGCGATCGAGGGCGGCATCGTCCGAGACGATCTCGCTGTAGAGATACCCCTTGAGCGTGAGGCTCTTGCCCAGCACGGAGAACAACGGGAACGGCGTCGGTTCGCCGCTGAGCGCGCCATATTCGAGCAGGATGCCGCCGCGTGCCATGCTCTGGGTCAGCGGCTCGAACGACGGGCCTCCGACCGGATCGAGCACCACGCGCGCACCCTGACCATCGGTTATCTCCATCACCCTCGCTACCAGATCCTCTTCCTCGGTCGCGACGACATGATGTGCACCGGCATCGATCAGGGCCTGGCGCTTGGCGCCGGTACGTGTCGTCGCGATTACCGTTGCGCCGACCATCCGCGCAATCTGGAAGGCAGCAAGGCCGACGCTGCTGGAGGCAGCAGTGACGATGACGAAATCGCCCTCCCCGAGTTTCGCCTGCTCCACCAGCGCACCCCAGGCGGTGACATACTGCATCCACACGGCCGCCGCTTCCTCGAACGACAGCGCCGCCGGATGCTTGACGACGAGGCGGGCGGGTACGTTGGCAACCTCACCATAAGTGCCCCAGCGCGCGATATCGAGCGGGGGGATGACGCTGACGGCTTCGCCTTCCGCAAACCCGGTAACGTCGGCGCCGACCGTAACGACAGTGCCGGCAGCCTCATAGCCAAGGCGGCTCGGGAACTCGGCTTCCTGAAGGTAGGCATGGTTGCGGAACATCACCTCGGCGCGGTTTATGCCTATCGCCTTCACCGCGATCTGCACTTCGTCGGCCGCGGGAGCGGGGACTGCCACATCTTCAATCCTGAGGACGCTGGCGTCGCCATATTCGTGGATACGGACGATGAGGCTCATTGGAGACTCCTTGATTATTTAATGATCGTTCTGTAAGGGAGAGGACCACCCGTTTCAAGATATTATTTATCGATCGTTCCATATCGTGCATCAGAGATGACAGAGACGAAAGCCCGTCGCCGCGCAGGTCGCCCTCGTGTGTTCGACACTGACGCTGCGCTCGACAAGGCGGTGCGGCTGTTCTGGCAGCGCGGCTACGAGGCGACATCGATGGCCGATCTGGTGGCGGAGACTGGCGTCGCCGCCGCCAGTCTCTATGCAGCGTTTGACAACAAGGCGGGGCTGTTTGCGGCGGTGATCGAACGTTACGCCGCGACGTTCAGCGTCCACCTCTATGCACCCATCAACGATCCGGCGTTGTCCACCTACGAAGCCGTCAAAGGCCTGCTGGAACGAGCGGCGTCATCATTCTCGGAACCTGGAACGCCGGCCGGCTGCTTCATGTATTCGGCAGCGGCAGCCGTTTCGCCGGCGTCCGCCGCCATCGAATGCCTGCTGCGCGACAAGCGTATCGCGGCGGAGGCCCTCCTAATCGAGCGTCTGCAACGCGGCGCCGCGCAGGGCGAGCTTGCGGCCAACACCGATCCGGCCGTGCTAGGCAAATTCATCAATACGGTCATGGAAGGCATGTCCGTTCAGGCGCGCGACGGCGCTACGATCAACGAACTGCTCTCCATCGCCAAAATGGCGCTCGATCGATGGCCGGCCGCGATATGATCGTTTCATGGTGGTCATCTGCCAATCTGCCCCCCGACCGAACAGTCGAACTCATCTCATAGGACGAAAGCACATGAAACACGTGACATTGCCCGGCGGGGAAGTGGTTCCTTCACTGGGTCAAGGCACCTGGAAGATGGGCGAACGTGCCGAGCGCCGATCCGATGAGATCGCCACGCTACGCGCCGGTGTCGAACTGGGCATGACGCTCATCGATACCGCCGAAATGTACGGCGATGGTGCGGCGGAAACGCTGATATCCGAGGCGCTGGGCAGCGTTCGCGACGAGTTGTTCCTCGTCAGCAAGGCATATCCGCAGAACGCATCGCGCTCCCGCCTTGCCGATGCATGCGAGGCGAGCCTGAAGCGGCTCGGCACCGACCGGCTGGACCTCTACCTGCTCCATTGGCGGGGATCGGTGCCGCTCGCTGAGACTGTGGAGGCATTGGAGGCGCTCAAATCAGCGGGGAAAATCAGGCATTGGGGTGTCAGCAATCTCGATACCGACGATATGGACGAGCTTATCGCTGCCGGCGGGGATGGCTGCGTGACCGATCAGATCCTCTACAATCTCGTCCGTCGAGGCCCTGAGTTGGACCTGTTGCCGTGGCTCGCCCAGCACAAAGTGCCAGTGATGGCGTATAGTCCCGTCGAGCAGGGACGCCTCTCAAGCCATCCCGCCCTCGACAAAGTAGCGGCCCAGGTTGGCGCAACCCCTGCGCAGGTCGCACTTGCCTGGACGTTGCGCCACGATGGCCTTATCGCCATCCCGAAAGCGAGTTCGATTGCACATGTGCGGGAGAACCGCGCGGCCGCAGATATCGTGCTCTCCGACGCCGACATTGCGACACTCGATGCGGAATTTCCCAGGCCACGCGACCGCCGTCCACTCGAGATGCTTTAGCGTCAGATGACGATATTATCGCTCGAAGGAACAGAACGCAAACCGGATCGGCGGTAGGCGCTCAGCGGTGCGGTGATCGGACCAGTGTCGACACCGCTATCGAGCGGGTGCTGCGCGACTGACGGTTCGAGCACCAGGCCTATCGCGCCCCTGGCCCCAATCTGCTCTTAGCCTCCACGAATAACCGTCTGACCGTTCTTACCGTCTATGGGGCGTATCCGAGCTGGCAGGGCATCCAGCCAAGGGCGTCATTCTTGTCCATCGGGCGCTCGGGCGGCCTAGCTGTCAGCACGACACCGCGCTGCCTGAGTTTCCGAGCTGCCATCCCAGCGTGCGCCGCTGGCGGGAAGGTGAGCCGATTACTCGCTCAAGCTCAGTTCGACAGAGCGCAGGCCATGAACCGTTCACTGCACTGCAGCGCCGAATTAGCGCTCTGCTACCTAGAGATGCTTAGCAAAAAAAATGCTCTCAATAGCCCGATCTCGCAAGCTCAGTATCTGATTTACGAAAAAGGGAAATGTGGTGGACGCACTAGGGCTCGAACCTAGGACCCGCTGATTAAGAGTCAGCTGCTTGACGGCAGCTTTAGCCGATTTCTCCCCAAAAGAGGACGGTCAACAATCGGCCCACTTTCTGCCGATCTGTGATGCCAGTCAGGCAAACGATGTATGTCGGCTCCAGACAGGAGCTGCCATCCGATCTATCAATTTGGAACGGCAGCACTGTCCCAGGCCCAGTCATAATCGGGCGGTCCGCTTTCAAGCATCGTAATATTGCGGTCGAACGGCTTGAGTGGGCGCGTAGCGGCCACTTCCGCCGTCGACCCATTGCTGCCGTTCGGAGGTCGATTTTCAATCGCCAAGTGCTGAAGGTCTGCTTGTTAGATTCGATTAAGGCCGTGCTTCTCCCGCAGTGTAAGCTGAAAGGGGGGCACCCAAGGATGCTGGCAGTTTGAACGCACCGCCCTCGAAAAGATGGGCCGCACGTTTTGAAGATGTCGGCCCCGCAGCCTGTTTGTCACATTTCCCCTCTAGCCACTCCCAGAATCGACACTTCGTCATAATAAACGGTCGCGGAACTGGGATGAGCGGAACGGACAGGGAAAGAGCGCGCTGGCTGCTGCGCAATATCTTGCCGCATGAGCCTGCTTTGCGCGGCTGGCTTGCGCGTCGGCCATTGGGCGGACTGGAACCCGACGATATCATTCAGGAGTCCTACAGCATCTTCGCGGAGATGGATCGGGTGGACACCATCGCCTATCCCCGGGCCTATCTGTTCCAGGTAGCCCGGTCTGTGGTAACCCGCCATATCCGCCGTGCGCGGATCGTTCCCATCCACGCGGTCGACAATCTTGACTATCTGGACCACCCTGACGATACCGCATCACCCGAGCAGACGGCGATCGACCGGGATGAATTGCGCCAACTGGCCTGCGCGATCGCGGCCATGCCGCTCAAGACGCGTGAGGCGTTCATCCTACGCCGGGTCGAGGGCCTGCCTCAGCGCGCAATCGCGGCGCAGATGGGTATATCGGAAAATACGGTCGAGACGCATATTTCGCGCGGCATCCGATTTTTGATTGACTGGTTCGGTCGTGGTGGAAAGACGCTGCCCCAAACCTCTAGGGATGTGACAACGGAGACGCGCGCAGTTGATGGCCGGACAAGAAGACAGTCGCAGCATTGACCAAACCGCGTCCGATTGGGCGGCGCGGCTGGATCGTGGCGCGCTGTCTGCGGCGCAGGATGCCGAACTGAATCAATGGCTGGCCGCCGATCCGCGCCATAAGGGTGCCCTGCTGCGTGCCCAGGCATTGTCGTTGATGAGTGAGTCCGCGCAGGCGCTGGGCCCAGATTTCGACCCTCGTCTGTTCGAACCGAAAAAACAGCGCGGCCTGTCGCGACGACATTTGCTCGGCATCGGCGGTGGTGCGCTGGCCGCCATGGCGGGCATGGCCGCATTGACCATCGGCATGCCAGCATCGGGCGCGGAAATCCGCACCGGCCGCGGCGAGATGCGACTGGTGCCGCTGGAGGACGGGTCGACCGCCCTGCTGAATACCGACAGCCGCATCCAGATCCTTTATGGTGAAAAGGAACGTCTGGTCTCGCTGCTAGATGGCGAAGTCTATTTCTCGGTCGCACGCGACGAGCGGCGCCCATTCATTGTCGAGGTCGGCGGTCGCCGATTGCGCACAGCGCAGGCCGGCTTTCGCGTCCGCAAGCTGGCCAAGGCGCCTGTCGACATATTGGTGCATCAGGGGCTGGTCGAACTGCCTGCGGTCAATCCCATGAGCGGTCAGGTTGTTGCCCTGGCTGGCAATACCCACATGGTCATGGCCAATGCGGCAACCAGCCTGTTCGTCGCGGAACGGCCCGAACCGATCTCGCCCGAACGGATCAACCGGGAGCTGGCCTGGCGCGACGGGAAACTGGCCTTCGAGGGCGAGACCTTGCAGCAGGCGGCCAATGCCTTTGCCCGTTACAGCGAAACCCGCATCCTTATACCGGACGCGGCACTGGCGCGCGAACCTGTAACGGGTCTGTTTACAGCCAATGATCCCGCTGGCTTCAGTCGCGCCATTTCGACCATCTTCGATGCTAGCCTAGTCCGGCAGGACCATGACCTCATCCTGAGCCGCACAGCGCAGTCGAAAAAAAATTGACCCCGCATTAGCGGAACCGCCGGCCTCCCACCTCTTAGGGTCGAACGCCGTGCAGCGCGCGGCCAGCAGGGGGCTACCAGCTAATGTATTCGCGTCATTCTCTCCTCACTTGTGGGGCTTCTGTCGTTGCGCTTACCGCGGCCGTGCCGGCCCATGCGCAGGAACGCCTCTTCGACATACCCGCCCAGCCCGCCGTCCGTGCCATCCCCGAACTGGCCCGACAGGCACAAATGCAGATCGTAGCCCCGGCCCGTGATCTGGCCGGCATCAACACGCCCGCAATCAAGGGGCGGATGGACGTGCGCGAAGCGTTGCGCCGCCTGATCGCAGGTACGCCGCTGCGGGTTGGATCGGACGACGGCAATGTCATCACCCTGCGCTCGGCGCGCCCGGAAGCCAGCGTCGGCAATGGCATGGTGCGCGGCCGTGTGTTCAACACGGTCACCGGCGAATATCTGCGCAACGCGGAAATTCGCGTCGAGGGCACGCCGATCACCGTCTATTCTGAGGATAATGGCGAATTTCGTTTGTCCAACATTCCGGCCGGTGAAGCGACGATCGTCGTCAAATATACCGGCCTCCAGACCGAAAGACTGATCGCCACTGTCAGCCTGCGTGAAGTCGCGACGCTGGACGTGGCGTTGCGCGCACCGACCTTTGCGGGCTCTTCCGCCGACGACGGCTCGGCCATCACTGTCACCGCCCGGCGCGAGGGGCAGGCCGCCGCGATCATGGAACGCCGCGCCGCCACCAATGCCAAGACCGTGGTCGCTGCCGACAATTACGGCCTGTTGACCATGGGTGATGTCGGCGAATTCATGAAGCAGATGCCGGGCATCTCGCTCGACTATACCGAGGTTGATGCCACGGCGGTCCGCATTGGTGGTCTCGACCCCAAATATTCGACCTTCACCACCGACGGCGCCCGCATGGCGACGGCGACGTCCAACAACAATAATGGCCGCCAGAACAGTTTCGAGCAGATGTCGATCACCGGCATTGAGTCGATCGAGCTGAACAACACGCTGACCGCCCGCATGGATGCCGACGCGCCTGGCGGCGCGATCAACCTGCGCAGCAAATATGCGTTTCAGCTGAAGAAGCGCCAACTGCGCTTCCAGGTCGGCGGGGTCGGCACCTCGGACGCCGGGATCGGCGAAATCTATTTGCCCGACAATGACAAGCATGCCCGCATCTATCCATCGGCCAGCTTCAACTATGGCGACGTGTTTCTGGACGGGCGGCTCGGCGTCGCGCTGAGCGCCAGCTACAATGCCAATTATGTCCAGCAGGATCGCGTCCAGACCGACTGGTCCTATCTCGCCGACGGCCGGGTCATCCCCTATCAGGTCATGTGGCGTCCTGGCCCGAAGAAGACCAGCCGCACCGCCGCCAACCTATCGGTCGACTATAAATTCTCCGACGAACTCGCGCTGTCGCTGCGGGGCAGCTATTCCCTCTACGAGGTCGAATATTTCAACCAATATACCTATTTGATTTTCGGCACGACGACCAAATCCTATGCCACGCCGGATTCGACCGGTACCCATATCGTCGTCAATCCCAACGGCACCAACACGCGGCTGCACACCCAATATTCGCATCGCTATGCCGGCACCCCGGCAATGCTGCTGGCACCCAAGCTCGAATATAAGAATGACGATTGGGAAGTCGCGCTGCGCGGCAGCTATTCCAGTTCGGAATTCAATTTCCGCGACAATTCCAAAGGCTTCTTCCAACGCACCGACAGCTGGCTGACGCGTATCGGCTTCACGCTCGACCGGGCGTCGGAAAGCTCGAACGCCTGGACGTTGCAGCAGACAGCCGGTCGGTCATGGAGCGATCCCACCAGCTTCAACCGTGACGATGACATCGGCAACAATATCCGCACGGCTGAATCGGACGCCCGCAATGAAATGTATGGCGGCAATCTGGACATCAAGCGCAAGCTGTTCGTCGGTGACGTGCCGCTGACGCTGATGGCGGGGGCCGGCGCGCGGGTGAACGACTGGCGCACAAATGAGGGGTCTTATGACCAGTTCCAATATGTCGGCCCGAACGGCGATCTGAGCCAAAAGGACCCAGCCGCAGTGATTCCCTGGACCAATCGCTATCAGTTCGAAATCATCGGCTTCAACGCCGGCAACCTCAACGACCAGAACTGGCGCGCCGACAATAATTACGCGATGTACGACATCTACAAGGCGCATCCGGAATATTTCGTTGCCGATACCGTCGGCAATCTGAAGCGCGACCTCGACAACAACAAGCGGGTCAAGGAAGATATTTACGCCGCCTATGTCGAGGCGGAGGCGCGCGTCGGCAAGGCGACCTTTGACCTCGGCCTGCGCTACGAGAAGACCAGGACGGGTGCGCTGGTCGCCAATATCCGCCCGACCAGCGAGGTCGAGGCGGCAGGCTACAAGACCAACACTGTCGAAGGGCTGCTCTATCAATATAATGGCGGCACCTATTCGACCCGTCATGGTGAATATGATGATTGGTTCCTGAGCGGGGGCATGAAATATGATTTCAGCCGCCGGCTGGTCGGCCAGCTCGCCTTCAGCCAGTCGATCCTGCGGCCCGACTATGGCAATCTGGGCGGGGTGGTGTCGGTCAATGACGATACACAGATCGTCAATGTACCCAATCCCCTGCTAAAGCCCGAACATTCGACCAAATATTTCGCCAGCCTTCAATATTATCTGGAGCCGTCGGGCATCATCGGCCTGTCCTATTATCGTCTCGACATGAAGGACATGCAGGTCACCGGGATCGAGGTCGATCCCGCCGCCGTCGGCTTCGATGCTGATGAATATGCCGGCTACACATTCCGAAGCGCGCAGAATCTTCCGGGGACCAGCACCAATGAGGGGCTGATCTTCGAATATGACCAGCAGCTGACCTTCCTGCCGGGCATCCTCAAGGGGCTGGGTTTGCGCGGTTCCTTCACCCGTCTCTTCCCCGATGCCGAGCGCGTCAACACGCCGGAAAAATCGGCCAACTGGGGCCTGCGCTACAGCTATGGCCCGTTCGACTTCCAGCTGACGGGCAACTGGCAGTCGCGATATCGGGTGAGTGCATTGAGCGCCACGCCGACCACCGCCAACAATGGTGTCCTCTATCATACCGATCGCCAGCTCTGGAATGTGAGCTTCAGCTACAAGCTGAGCCCCAATTTCGAATTGAATGTCGCCGGCCGCAATATCTTCAATGCGCCCGACGTCATCTATTCCAACATCGAAAGCCGGGTGCGCCAGTACAGCATCTACGGCTCGATGTGGAACATCGGCATCAAGGGCAGCTTCTGATCCTCCCCCACTGGACGGAGCGGCCTTGGGCCGCTCCGTCCCTTTCCGATCCCATCGAAAAGGCATCTTCATGGTAATGCATATCGACCGCCGCAGCATGATCCTGGGTGGCGCCTGGGGCATTGGCGCCCTGGCGCTACCCGCCGGCCGGGCGCTGGCCGCCGAACTGATCGGCGCGCGCGGCTTCACCCATGCGGTCGCCAGCGGCGAGCCGGGGGCGGATTCGATGCTGCTATGGACCCGCTATGTCCCTGCGAGCGAGGTTGAGAGCGTGCGCCTCGACGTTGAAGTGGCGATCGATCCCGATTTCGTGCGGATCGTCGGCGGCGGCGCGGTGCGCACCGGGGGCTATCGCGACTGGACAGCGAAAGTGACAGTGGACGGGCTTCAGCCCGGCACGAGTTACTGGTATCGCTTCGTCGCGCCGGACGGCAGCAAGTCGCCGGTCGGCCGCACCCGGACGCTGCCGCAAGGCGACGTGCCGCGCTTTGGCCTGGGCGTCTTTTCTTGTTCCAACCTGCCCTATGGCTGGTTCAACGCCTATGCCCATGCCGCGGCGCGCGACGATCTCGACCTGTGGCTGCATGTCGGCGACTATATCTACGAATATGGCAATGCTTCGGTGCGGCTCGATCAGGGCATCGTGGGGCGCACACTGATGCCCGACACGGAAATCCTGGCGATTGCCGACTATCGCCTGCGCTACGCCACCTATCGGGCTGACCCCGACCTGCAACGGCTGCACCAGATGGCGCCGATGGTTGCGCTGTGGGACGATCATGAATCGGCCAATGACAGCTGGGAAGGTGGCGCCCAGAACCATCAGGCCGACAAGGAAGGCGACTGGAACACCCGCCGCGCCGCCGCAATGCAGGTCTATCGCGAATGGATGCCGGTGTCGGACGAGCCGTGGAAGGCCTATGATATCGGGACGCTGGCGACGCTGTATCGCACCGAATCCCGCCTGCTCGCCCGTACGCGCCCGGCCGACATCACGGCCGCCGCCAGCGCGCCCGATGGGGACGCCGCGCTAAAGGCCTTCCATGATGGCGTGTGGCAGGACCCATCGGCCACCATGTTGGGCAGCACCCAGGAAAGCTGGCTGGCCCATGCGTTCCGGGCGAACGCCCGCACCACCGCCTGGCAGATGGTCGGCATGGGTACGATCATCGGCCGTACGGTGATGCCGGCCAATGTCACCGACTGGCTCCGTCCCGACGCTAACGCCAAGCTGGTCCAACGCTATCGCAACAGCGTGCGCATGGCGCAAAATGGCCTGCCGATGTGGATGGACCGGTGGGACGGCTATCCCGCTGCCCGCTCGCGCCTGCTCCGGTCGGCACAGGCGGCCAACTCCGACCTCATCATGCTGGCGGGCGACAGCCACAATGCCTGGGCCTACGGCCTGGTCGAGGATGGCCAGCCCGCCGGTGTCGAATTTGCCGGACAGGCGGTCACGTCGGGTGGCATGGAGGGTGACCTGCGCGGCGATCCGACGGCGGTGGCGCGCGGCTTCGTCGCCGCCAATCCCGAACTCAAATGGGCGAACACGCACCAGCGTGGCTATATGATGATAGACATCAGCCGTGATCGGGTGACCGGCGAATGGCTGTTCCTCGATACGATCAAGGCGCGCAGCACGCGGATCGCCAGCACCCATCGCATGTCGGTCGAGCGCGGCCGCCGTGTCTTCAGCGCCTGATCGGGAGATTATGATGCGGTCCGCGATCGTTGCGCTACTTCTGCTTGGCCTTGCCCAGTCTGCTCATTCGGCTACGCCGTTTCCGCCTGCCGACCTGCCGCGCGAACAGGTCGCGGGCCCTTTCGCCTCGGGCCATGTTCAGGGTATCGCGGTCGATCGCAAGGGCGGCTTCATCTATTATTCCTTCACCGACATGCTCGCCAAATATGACTTTGAAGGCCAGCTCGTCGGCACACTGACCGGCTGGTCGGGGCATCTGGGCGACCTGGACTTCAACCCGGTCGACGGACGGGTCTATGGCTCGCTGGAATATGGCAAGCAGGACGCCTTCTATATCGCGATGATCGACGGGGCACGGATCGATCGGGTCGGCATGACGGTTGCCGGCACCGACCTGCTGCGCGCCGTCTATCTGCCCGAAGTGACGCGCGACTATGCCGCCGATCTCGATGGCGACGGCAAGGCGGATCATCGCTATGGCTGTTCAGGCATCGATGGCGTCGCTTTTGGCCCCGCCTTCGGCCGGAGCGACGGCCCGCTCTACCTGACCGTCGCTTACGGCATTTATGGCGACGTCGCCCGCAGCGACAATGATCATCAGGTCCTCCTGCAATATGACGCGACGGGCTGGGGCCGAGAGGCGCAGCCGATTGACGAAAAGGCACTGCACCATTCTGGCCCGACTACCCCTCGGGGCAAATATTTCGTCCTTACCGGCAACACCCGCTATGGCGTCCAGAACCTCGCCTATGATTCAAGCCTGCAACGCTGGTTCATGGGCGTCTATCAGGGTGCCAAACCCGACTGGCCCAATTATCTGCTGTTCGCGCTCGATGCCCGCAGCCGGCCACGTCGCCAGGCCTTGCAAGGCCTGGCTTCTCCTCAAGGCATGAATCCAGAAAAAGGCCTGCTACTGCCGCTCGCTCAGGATGGGGTTCATGATGTGAAGACGGGTGTGCGGGGGTGGTATCAGAAGGCCGATGTCGGAATACAGCCCTTGGGAGATGGCCTATACTATCTCGTCCAGAACGACGGTGTGCGCGGCGCGCGGTCCGCCTTTACGCGGTTGATGCATTGGACGGGCTTCTCTTCCAAGCCCTTTGAGACAATGCCAATGGCCGATCGATGACGTGCTCACCCACTGGCGTTTGATGGAAGTACCCTTACCGCGCGCCAATATCTTGTATGCTTGCCAAGGACGACAACGACCCTTTGTCGCCATTCAGCGCCGGGCTTTCGCTCCCCAGCAGCAGACCGTCCGCTATTCCGGCGGGTGTCGACCAGCTCAGGACATACAGCGTGGTTGATGCGAGCGTCGGCTTACGCTGAAAGCCGCCATTCGGATCTGGCAAATCGGCCGGTCGGCTTCGCGCCCATCCACGTCGTTCAATTGGGAAATGAGTGCGCCTTTGAGCGGTCCGTCCGCTTATGACTGGGAGTGAGATATAGCTGACATTCCCGGCCATCGCGGCGAGTGGCCGCATCTGGCCAAAACGGACATTCACACGGTTAATTGCAACTTGACCCCCGGAATTTAAGATCAGAACGTCTGTTTCGTCGAAGGCCTGCCTGTTTTATCCTTTCATTGCATCGCATTCCCATCTGCGCCAACCTGGTGCGGGGGGATGACATGGACATAGTGACACAAATCTATCATGCACTCGGGGGTGGTGCAGCGGCTATTGCGGTGATCGTCGCATTGATAGCGCTGGTCGGCGCTCTTGCGGGCGTTGTCACGTCGTACCTGGTGGCTGGCCGCGCGGTCTACATCAACAGCATCACAGCGGAACGATCGAAGTGGATCGAAAAGTTGCGAACAAGCATCGCCACCTACTCGGGGTTACTGGCTGAACTGAGCTTCACTCTCATGGGTCAGAAGGTGCTGAGCGAGAAGGGGAGTGGTACCGCGACGCTGGTCGTCAACGTCCTCACCAAGATCAACAACACCGCCTCGGTCATTCAGCTGCAACTCAATCCCTGGAACGAGATCGACAAGAACCTGTTGCGCCTGATCGATAGTGTGGTGATCCGCGACAGGACCGACCCCCTTCTGGTGGACAAGGCCGACAAGCTGCTCATCGCACACTCGCAATGGCTGCTCAAAGCCGAGTGGGAGAAGGTGAAGTATGAGGCGCATGGAGGGCTATATCGCTGGTGGAATAATAACGAGGATGAGAAGCGCCTGAAGAAGTATCGTGCCTGGGCCGCTGCTGAAGGATCGCTCGACGATGTGATCGCTCAGTTTGCCAAGGAGAAGGCACGAAAGGCATGACCCAGCCACCGGTTATAACACCGTCACCCGATAAGCTGGTCGATCTCCGCATCGCCCACCTGAACATGGTGCAGGGCGCGGTCACGCGCATGGCGGGGTTCAGTGCTAGCGCCAAAACATTCTGCATCACGATCCTTGCGGCGATCATCGCACTAGCTGTTCAGGCCGGAACCGCAAAGCTGGCCCTTGGTGCGATCGTTGCGGTGATCTGCCTCGGCTTCCTGGACCTCTATTATCTGACCCTCGAACTGCGCTTCCGGGCCGCATACGAGCGCATCGCTCAGCGACCACTTTCCGAGGCCGCCGATCTCCGTATTAAGCCCGCTAAGTTCTCTCTCGCGTGCCTAGGGAAGGCCGCGAGAAGTCTATCTATTCTCCTGTTCTACATCCCCATCTTGCTGGCCTGCATTGCCGCTTTCTTGTATGGTCCGACGGATGAGCGGAAACCCACCGAGCAACTATCTGGAAGAGCTGTGGAAGGCGTTGGAGGGGCACGGCGGATTGAACCCGCCGACCCCAAAGCCGACGGGCCTGGCGGCTCTGTTCGCGACACCGCCGCAGCCAAACGCATTGACCCTCGCCAGCCTGTCGTCCCCGCCGAAATCAACCCTGGGCGGACTGTTCGGGCTGGCCAGCCCGCCGACACCAACACCACCGGCTCTCGGCACGACTAATCCGTTCTTCAAGCCGCAGCCAACGGCGCTAGGATTTTTCGGAGTTCCACCGAAACCTGCGGCTGCCGGTAATCCCTTTGCCAACCTGAAATCCACGCCGAAGATCAGGCGGGTCTTTTACTCCTTCCACTACGCGGACATCTTCCGGGTCAACCACATCAGGAAGGCCGGGCAATTTCGCCCCGTGGACAAGCAACGGCTCCCGACCCCGCAGGATCGCAGCCTATGGGAGGATGCGAAGCTTAAGAATCCTGGTGCGCTGAAAGGTATGATCGACAAGGGGTTGGAAGGCACTTCGGCAACCTGTGTTCTGGCAGGTTACGAAACTTGGAACCGGCCCTGGGTCCGTTACGAGATAGCAAAGAGCGTTGCGCGGGGTAACGGGTTGCTGGCTGTCTACATCAACAACTGCAATTGTCCCCGTAACGGGTATTCCCTCAAGGGACCAAATCCGCTCGATCAGATGGCGATTGGCTATGACGCGCAGATGCGTCCTCGCATCTACGAATGGTTCAACGGAACATGGCGAATTTTCCTGCGGCTCGGTGCTCCGCTTGCGTCGTGGCCAAAATGGCTTCCGGTCGCGCCACAGGGTCAAGTCATGCAATTAAGTCATGGCGCTAAGGCTTACGATTGGATCACCGACAACGGCGCTCATAACTTACTCCACTGGACGCACGACGCTGCAGTGGCGGCGGGGCGTTGACTTAGGAACCAAACAAACTGCGTCCGTCGCGCGCTCGCTGGATCGAGAGTTCAGAGAATATATCCGATCGACTATGTTGATCGGTTGCTGGCGGATGAAGCGCTATGCTGACCGACAGATTGTGATTGCAGGGATGGCGGGACTCCCGGAACCGGCCATTTCCTGCCGATAAGCTGCATGTCCGATTGTGGTCGGCAGCCGACTCGGAGTGAGCGTCCGCTATGCCCGCAACCCTGCTCCGAACCAGACAGTCGCCTGCCGGCCATCCCTCGCATTCCGGGAAACGATCATCAGTGCTTCAGGAACGGCAGGTGTTGGACGGGAACCTGCCGTTCCCGGCGCAGCTCGCGAACGTCGGTTTTGTCCCAGGCCCGGTCATAGACGGACCGACCGCTAATGGGTGCATTGCTGCCTTCCCATCCTCGCCATCCAGCTGCCAAATTCCAATGCCTAAGCACTCATGATTGACCTGCCTGGGTCTGAGTTACTCCGTTACGAATGCAAACCGAGAGCTGCGCTTCAGCAGCCGGTAGCGCGTATTATCCGTCTGCACGATTGCCCCCTCGGCGATAGCGCTGGGTGAAGAACGGACCGTGGAGGTGCAAACGGATCGACCGTCAGGGAAACGCTGCCGGCGATCATTTGAAATCAGCCCCACGAGCCGGACTTGTGGCCGAGTTGGATCGAAACATGCTGTCGAGTAGACTGGCGTCCAATCATCGAGGTCAGCGTCATATTCGCCCGACTTGGAGGTGCGGTTTTTACCTGCGCTAGACATCGGTCGACGATTTCGGATTATCGAGGGGCTTTGCGGTAACTTCGCCAAGCACCCTAGCAACAAGCGCCCAAGGGCCATCCCCACGGGGATGGGATGCGACCCACACATTTCGGACGAAACTCGGCACGCGAAGGGTCGGAGTCTCCCTCTGCGTGATGGAGGCAGTATAAGATCCGACATCAGCCACGGTGCTGACGTTGGTCACATCCATGCGACCAAGTTCGAACGCTGCCTGCTCGTCACCGCCCGGCCAAATTTCAATCCGCACGACCATCATCCTGGAATGACGTCGCTGAAACTCTTTGGCGGCTTTACTCGCTTGAAATCCGGAGCAAATACCTCTGCTGTGACTTGTCGGCGAAATTCGCGAAGGGTGCGAAACGCTTCCAGCATAGCAATTATCTGTCCCTCTGCAGAACTCTCCGTCCATCGTCGAAGGAAGGTCTTGAAGCCGATGCCTTCGGCCACCTCAATCCGAAGTTCGTCGAAGAGTGCATACGCGTCGCCTTCCGCGCGAAGCCAAGAAGGCTTAACCTGGGCCTCCTCATGGAATAACGTTTCTGGGCTACTACGTGGTCGATAGTCGGTCTTCTCTATGACCACGCCGCGGAGGCGCCGATTCAGGGCATTCGCGGCATTCCGATAAAGGCGGAGCTTTTCCGCCTCACTTGTCGGACTGGCTTCTAGGTTCCTCCACTTAATGGTGACGGTCCCGGACGTTACGCTTCCAGCATCGTCGAGCGTCCCCCAACTGATTTCCGAGACGAGCCGCTGACTGTTTCTTCTCACAGTTATGAGGCCGATCTTTGCGCCCGGAGGCAGTGCTCCGACCCAATCCGGTCTGAAAGGCGACGTCACGTACTCGTAACTTAAAAAGTCGGTTTTCATTGCGTGGACCTGAATGTGCGGCGCGTCGCCTCAGGCATCAAGAATGCCAAACTGGAAGAGGGCCCCCACGATGCGTGCGCAAGGCGTTTGTCTTGAGACGTGTCAGCGACGAGATTCATCTGGAGCCTCCCACTATTTTCCGTTGCGTCGGCTTTTCGAAGCGATGGCCGACATTCTCTACGGCCCATGAGGATCAGCACGATGAACGCCCCTTCCCAAACGAGCGTGGGGGTGAGGCTATTCTCTAGGAAGTGTCGGTCCGACCTGCCTATCGAGCGTGCTAACAAATAGCGCCATATATGGCGTGGCTATATATGGCGTTGCCGTGATTGCAAGTATTTCGTTGAACGGCCAAGTGTACAGCACGGCCCAAAAGAAACTCGCGGCGACCATTCGCAGCCTTAGAGAAGCCAAAGGCATTTCTCAGGAGCGATTCGCGCAACTCGCAAACGTGGAACGCGCTCGTTACGGACGTATCGAGCGAGGGGAGCTCAACATCTCGCTCAACGTCCTATTTGCATTAGCGGCCGGCTTGGGTGTGAAGCCTTCCGAGATCCTCGGAGAGATCGAGCTCAAAGATTGTCAGCCTGATTCGGTGGACCTTGAACCTGAAGCCTCGCAAACATAGCTTGATTCTGCGGGCTGAGCGGGCCCGGCGCAGAGCGCCGGGTCCAAGGCTCTCTCAGCTTCCGTTGCGCATGGCAGGGTGATGCGCCGCGCTGAGTTGAAGGCTCAGCGCCTCACCCTGCCTTACTCGAAGTTGGCCTAGGGACTGTGCCAACGGAAGGTGAAGTGATTCGGAGGAGAAAGAGGGTGACCGGAAAAGCCTTCAACATCTTCGGCCTGTCGATGATCACCCGGATGCTGGCCCAGCAATGCGATCTGGAACCGGGCGAGGTGGTCTGGCAGGGCGGCGACGTCCATCTCTACCTCAATCATGCCGATCTGGTGGAGGAGCAGATCAGCCGCACCCCGGCTGGCGCGCCAAAGCTGCGGATCAATCGCCGGCCTTCGAGCATTTTCGACTATAAGATCGAGGATTTCGAGGTGCAGGATTATGCGCCGCAGGCCCATATTTCCGCGCCCGTCGCTGTTTAAGGTGACAGCGAAGGCGACAGGCGAAAAGGAATTGGGTCAGTAAGGCTTGCCTTGCGCGGCGTTGAAATATAATAATTGCCACAAGCAATATTATTGCAACGCACAATAGGAGGCAGGATGACCGATTCGATCGAATCCGGCGCTGTGACGGACGGGCAGGGGCGCAACCTGCCGCCGCTGCAGCTGCATGTGCCCGAGCCGCCCGCGCGGCCCGGTGAAAGCGCGGACTTCACCCATTTCGACATTCCCGCGGCCGACGCGGCGCCGCGCCCGGACGAGGCGACCCACCCTTCGCAGATGCGCGACTTCGCCTATGGGCTGGTCCGCGTGCTGGACGAGGATGGCCATGCGGTCGGCGCCTGGGACCCCAAGCTGCCGGCTGACACGCTGCTCAAGATGCTGCGCTATATGGCGCTGACCCGCGCCTTTGACGGCCGCATGTTCCGCGCCCAGCGCCAGGGCAAGACCAGCTTCTACATGAAGTCGACCGGCGAGGAGGCGGTGTCGATCGGCGCCGCGCTTGCCTTGTCGCGCGACGACATGTGCTTCCCCTCCTATCGCCAGCAGGGCATTTTGATCGCGCGCGACTGGTCCATCGTCGACATGATGAACCAGATCTACTCGAACAAGGGCGACCGGATGAAGGGGCGCCAGCTGCCGATCATGTATTCGGCGCGCGAGGCCGGCTTCTTCTCCATCTCCGGCAACCTCACCACCCAATATCCCCAGGCCGTGGGCTGGGCGATGGCGAGCGCGGCCAAGGGCGATACCCGCATCGCCGCCACCTGGTGCGGCGAGGGCTCGACCGCGGAGGGCGACTTCCATTCGGCCTGCACCTTCGCCAGCGTCTATCGCGCCCCGGTCATCATGAATGTGGTGAACAACCAGTGGGCGATCAGCAGCTTCTCCGGCTTTGCCGGGGCGGAGGCGACCACCTTCGCCGCGCGCGCGATCGGCTATGGCATTGCCGGGCTGCGCGTCGATGGCAATGACGTGCTGGCCGTCTATGCCGCCACCCGCTGGGCCGCCGACCGCGCCCGCGCCAATGGTGGCCCGACCTTGATCGAGCATTTCACCTATCGCGTCGAAGGGCACAGCACGTCGGACGATCCGACGGCCTATCGCTCGGCCGAGGAAAGCAGCAAATGGCCGCTCGGCGATCCGATCGCGCGGCTGAAACAGCATTGCATCACGCTGGGCATCTGGGACGAGGAGCGGCACGCCGCGATGGACCAGGAACTGGCCGAGATGGTCCGCGACGCCGCGCGTGAGGCCGAAAAGAACGGCATATTGGGCCATGGCCTCCACCATCCGATGGAAAGCATGTTCCAGGACGTGTTCGAGGACATGCCCTGGCACCTGAAAGAACAGCAGCAGCAGATGCTGGACGAATGGAAGGCGGCAGGGCTGTGATGAAAACACATATTTTTCCGTTCGGGCTGAGCTTGTCGAAGCCCTCTACTGAGCGGAGCGAAGTCGCTTCGCCTTCGGCTCTGCAGAGCCCTTCGACTTCGCTCAGGGCGAACGGCGTTGGAGGATCGCGCCATGATTGAAGCGCCTCTCGAAGCTGTGGCTGACACCCAGCAAATGAACATGATCCAGGCGATCAACAGCGCGCTGGACGTGATGATGGGCCGCGACCCCGATGTCGTGGTGATGGGCGAGGATGTCGGCTATTTTGGCGGCGTGTTCCGCGCCACCGCCGGCCTCCAGCAGAAATATGGCAAGAACCGCGTGTTCGACACGCCGATCACCGAATGCGGCATCATCGGCGTCGCGGTCGGCATGGGCGCCTATGGCCTGCGGCCGGTGCCGGAAATCCAGTTCGCCGACTATATCTACCCCGCGCTCGACCAGTTGGTGAGCGAAGCAGCGCGGCTGCGCTATCGCTCGGCCGGCGAGTTCATCTCGCCGATGACGGTGCGTTCGCCCTTTGGCGGCGGCATCTTCGGCGGCCAGACTCACAGCCAGAGCCCGGAAGGCATCTTCACCCATGTGTCCGGGGTCAAGACGGTGATCCCGTCCACCCCCTATGACGCCAAGGGGCTGCTGATCGCGGCGATCGAGGATAATGACCCGGTCATCTTCTTCGAGCCCAAGCGCATCTATAACGGCCCGTTCGACGGCCATTATGACACGCCGGCCAAGAGCTGGGCGGGCCATGCAGATGCCCAGGTGCCGCAGGGCTATTATCGCATCGACCTCGGCAAGGCGCGGATCGCCCGACCCGGCGAGGCGCTGACCATCCTCTGCTATGGCACGATGGTCCATGTCGTTGAAAACACCGTGGCAAAGCTGGGTATCGATGCCGAAATCGTCGACCTGCGCAGCCTGGTGCCGCTCGACATCGAGACGATCGAGGCGTCGGTCAGGAAGACCGGCCGCTGCCTGATCGTGCATGAAGCAACGCGGACGTCCGGCTTTGGCGCCGAACTGTCGGCGCTGGTGCAGGAACGCTGCTTCTACCATCTCGAAGCGCCGATCGAGCGCGTCACCGGCTTCGACACGCCTTATCCGCACAGTCTGGAATGGGCCTATTTCCCCGGCCCCGTGCGCATCCGCGAAGCCATCAACAAGATCATGCGGGACTGACCATCCCGCACCCCTTCCGTTCGTTTCGAGCGAAGTCGAGAAACGGAAGCGCCGCCCTATGATAAACGTGTCTCGACTTCGCTCGACACGAACGGAGAGTAAGATGGCCCTATTCACCTTCAAGCTGCCGGACATCGGCGAAGGCATTGCGCAGGCGGAGATTGTCGGCTGGCATGTCAAGGTCGGCGACCGGGTCGAAGAAGACCAGCCGATCGCCGACATGATGACCGACAAGGCGACGGTCGAGATGGAAAGCCCGGTCGCGGGCACCGTCGTCCGCCTGGCCGGCGAGCCGGGCGATCAGGTGTCGATCGGATCGATGCTGGTCGAGATCGAGACGGAAGGCGAGGGGGCGTCTGCCGCACCCGCGCCGACGGTCGAAACGGTCGAGGCCTCCATTGATGCTCCCCTCACTTCAAGGGAGGGGCCGGGGGTGGGTGGCGAGCAAAGCGAGCTGCCTGCCGTTGAGCCAGAAGCACCGGCTTCGCCGGTACCCACCCCTAACCCCTCCCTGGAAGGGTGGGGGACTGATGCTGCCGCGCCCGTCCTCGCGTCCCCCGCCGTCCGCGCACGCGCCAGGGAACTGGGTATCGACCTCGCCCTGGTGAAGCCCCATGGCGACCATATCCGCCACGCCGATCTCGACGCCTATCTGCTCTACGGTTCGGGGCAGGGCTATCGCCCGGCCGGCCGCACGGCACCGCGCGCCGACGAGCAGGTGAAGGTGATCGGCATGCGCCGCCGCATTGCCGAGAATATGGCCGCGTCCAAGCGCCACATTCCCCACTTCACCTATGTCGAGGAAATCGACGTCACCGCGCTGGAGGAGGCGCGGGCACAGCTCAACGCCCATCGCGGCGATCGGCCCAAGCTCACCATGCTGCCGCTGCTGATCGTGGCGATCTGCAGGACGCTGCCCGACTTCCCCATGCTCAACGCCCGTTATGATGACGAGGCGGGCGTGGTGACGCGCCATGGCGCCGTCCATCTTGGCATGGCGACGCAGACCGACGCGGGGCTGATGGTGCCGGTGATCCGCGACGCGCAGGACAGGAATGTCTGGCAGCTGGCGACCGAGATCCGCCGCCTCGCCGACGCCGCGCGCAGCGGCAAGGCGACCTCGGCCGAACTGTCGGGTTCCACCCTGACCCTGACGTCGCTGGGGCCGCTCGGCGGCATCGCCACCACCCCGGTCATCAACCGGCCCGAAGTGGCGATCATCGGCCCCAACCGCGTGATTGAGCGGCCGATGTTCCGGGGGAAGGAGATCGTCGCGGCAAAGCTGATGAACCTGTCGATCAGCTGCGACCATCGCGTCGTCGACGGCTGGGATGCGGCGAGCTTCGTCCAGGCCGTGCGCAAGCTGCTGGAAACGCCGGTCCTGCTGTTCGAGGGCTGATGAATGCACGGGACCGGGGCGGCCAACGTCGCCCCGGTCCCGTCTGCGTCAGCGCACCTGCGCCCGATAGGTCAGCCGTCCCGATTGTCCCGGTGCCACGCTGTCGGGCAGGCGCCAGCGTATATGGGTAATATCCTCGGGCGTAGCGTGGCGGACACCGCCCAGCGGCGTCGGCAGCCATAATTGATCCAGTCGACCCCAATGGGCGCCGCCATCGACCGATGCCTGCATGGCGGGATCGGTCGGGTCGAGCAGGGTGCCGCGCGGCACCTGGCGAACCACGGTCAGCCCATGGGCCGTCCGGCTGCCTTCATGGCGCCAGTCGACCACGACGATCAACTGGTCGCCCGACATGGCGCGTTCGGCATTGGCGATGGTGCGGCGCGGGCGGCCATTAATGTCGGTCTGCACCCGTTCGACGAAGGTCCGGCTGTCGAGCCGCATGTCCTGCGCCCCGGCCTGCCAGGATGCGGTCATGCCTGCGATCAGGCCCAGGCCCGCGATCAAGCTTCTTGCCATGCGATATCCCCCTTATCGAATGTCCGCATCTCCTACGGCCAGTCTCCCCAATATTTGGTTAAGCCCCTGTTTGCCGTCTTCCTGATGCGATTCGCCGATGTCATTTGACCGGCCGCAGCGCCGGGTGCAGAGCGGCAGGGCTGCTGCACAGGGGACGGATCGGGCGTGACCACCAACGAGGAACTGGAAGTCAATCGGCGGCGCGACCGTTTGCTGGCATCGATCGCCTTGTCCTCGGGCGTCGGCCTGCTGCTGGCCTTGCCCTTCGCCCTGCGTGCGGGCGCCGAATTCTTCCTGCCGCTGACCGCCGCGCTGGTGATCGCGATCGCGCTGGTGCCGCTGCTCGAATGGCTGGAGCGGCGCGGGCTGCCCTCGGGCCTGTCGGCGCTGCTGGCGGTCGTCGCCTTCCTCAGTGTCGCCAACACCGCGCTGGTGCTGATCGTGGTGCCGGCGACCGACTGGTTCCGCATCCTGCCCCAGCGCCTGCCCAAGATTCAGGCAACACTGGCGCCGCTCATCGATTTCTATTCCCAGGCCCAGCGATTCGTTGACGAAACCGTCCAGATGCTGGTCGCGGGGCCGGCATCGGTCGCGCACAGGGCGGCGGTGGAAACGCCCGGATCGCTGCTGCAGTTCGCGGCCACCTCCGCCCCGTCGGCGATCATCCAGATGGTGTTCGCCCTGCTCATCATCTATTTCTTCCTGGCCGGCTGGACCCGGCTGCGCCGCCGCACGATCAACAGCCGGGGCAGTTTCGACGGCGCCATGGCGGTCGCGCGGGTGATCCAGAATGTGGTCGACGCGACCTCCGCTTATGTGATGACGATCGCCACCATCAACCTGTGTCTGGGGCTCGCCGTGGCGCTGGCGCTCTGGCTGATCGGCATGCCATCGCCCTGGATGTGGGGTGGCATCGTCGCATTGCTCAACTTCATTCCCTATTTCGGCCCGATGCTGGCCGCCGTGCTGCTGGCGCTGGGCGGCCTCATGGTGTTCGACGATGTCTGGACGGCGCTGCTGCCCGCCTTTCTCCAGATCGGCTTCCATCTGGTGGAGGCCAATGTCATCACGCCCACCATCCTTGGCCGTCGCCTGACGATGAACCCGCTGCTGATTCTCGTCTCGCTGACCTTCTGGGGCTGGGTCTGGGGCACGCCCGGTGCGCTGCTCGGCGTGCCGTTGCTCATCATCGTGCAGACCGTCGTGGCCGCCGCCGGCACGCCCGACATCGCCGGTTTCCTGTTCGAACAGGGGACGCTGACGGTCAGCCGTCGCAAAGAAAATGCAACAAGTGAAGAAACTGATGGCGAGGACGGTTGACAGCTTGGCCGGACCCGCATAGACGGCCGCCCACACCGAACGCGGGTGTAGCTCAGTTGGTTAGAGCGCCGGCCTGTCACGCCGGAGGTCGCGGGTTCGAGCCCCGTCACTCGCGCCACTTTCCCTGACCGGAAAGTCGGAAGGTAAACAGATTTGCATCATCTGGTGACCATGGGTCACGATAGGATGCCGCCCTGCGCGGGTGTAGCTCAGTTGGTTAGAGCGCCGGCCTGTCACGCCGGAGGTCGCGGGTTCGAGCCCCGTCACTCGCGCCACTTCATTCCCGAAGTGATCCGATCGCCAGGCGATCCTTTTTCCCTCATATCGATACAGGCCAGCGGGCCGACACCAACCGCATCGGCCCGTGACGATTCGTCTCAGAGATGCTCGCCCGTCACATGCGGCGGCAGCGGTTCGTTGGCGAGCCAGCGATAGACGCCACCGGCGGCCAGCGCACCGATGATCGGCGCAACCCAGAACAGCCAGAGCTGATGCAGCGCGAGGCCGCCGACCAGCAGGGCCGGCCCGGTGCTGCGCGCCGGATTGACCGACGTGTTGGTGACCGGGATGCTGATGAGGTGGATCAGCGTCAGCGCCAGGCCGATCGCGATCGGGGCAAAGCCCGCCGGCGCGCGGCTGTCGGTCGCACCCAGGATCACGCTCAGGAAGCCGAAGGTCAGCACCATCTCGATCGCCAGCCCTGATTCGAGCGTGTAGCCGCCCGGCGAATGCAGGCCATAGCCATTGACCGCCAGGCCATTGGGCGCCAGCTCATAGCCCGGCTGGCCGCTGGCGATGAACAGCAGCAGCGCCGCGGCGATCACCGCGCCCACCAGTTGCACGACGATATAGGGGGCGATGTCGCGGGCCGGGAAGCGCCCGCCGGCCCACAGGCCGATCGTCACCGCCGGGTTGAGGTGGCAGCCCGAAATATGGCCGATGGAGAAGGCCATTGTCAGCACCGTGAGGCCGAAGGCCAGCGCCACGCCCAGCAGGCCGATGCCGACATCGGGAAAGGCCGCCGCCAGCACGGCGCTGCCGCACCCGCCGAACACCAGCCAGAATGTGCCGAAACATTCGGCAAATAGTCGCTTGCTCAATGGAACCATCGGATCCTCCTGTTGCACTGTGCGCCCGCCACCGGACATGGCTTGAGACCGGTGCGGGGTGGCGCCGCCCGGAGAATGCAGGATGACAGGAGGGGGCTGTCCGCGACACGGGCGGCCGATGCTGGTGACTGGCGCATGGACATGCCGTTGCCCCCGTTTCCGGCGAGCCGCCTGCATCGCGCATGGCCGCGATGCGTCCGCTATGGTCGCCTAACGCTCAGGGATAAGGCGAAACACCATGGGCTGGGCATCGGGATTAACCCTGACGCCAGCGCCCCGTTTCCATCCAGGCGAGCAGCCGCCGCAGCGGCAGGATCCAGATCCAGATCAGGCCCAGGAAAATATAGACCGGCACCTGGCCCCACATCGGCAACTGGCCGATCAGCGGCGACAGGCTGCCGACCAGTACGGCCCAGCCCAGGATCAGCCCCAGGATCGCGAACATGCCGGCCGGCTTGCGCCAGCTGGGCTGATGATAATGGCGCGGGTCGATGCTCATCGGGGTCAGGCTGCCTCGATCACGGCGGTTTCGGTCAGGATCATGTCGAGCGGCAGATCCCATGGGTCGGCCGGCACATCATCCAGTTCCTGCGCCGACCAGGCAAGGCCGACGCGCAAGGCATCGGGATGGCGGGCAAAGGCGCGGTCATAATAGCCGCCGCCCTGACCGAGGCGGTTCATCCGCTGGTCGAAACCCAGCAGCGGCGCGATGATGACATCCGGCACCACCGCACCGCCTGACGGCTCAGGGTGGCTGGTGCCGAACAGGCCGGGGAACAGCTGGTCCTCGGGACGCCACAGCAGGAAGTCCATGCTGCCCAGCCGATCGAGCACGCGCGGCAACGCCACCTGCTTGCCCATCACGCCCAGTTGCGGAGCCAGACGCTGCGCCGGCGCCTCGTCATCCAGCGCCATGTAGAGCGCGATCACCTGCGCGTCGGCGATGCGCTGGGCGAGCGGAGAGGGCACGGCCTTGAACGCCAGCCTGTGGGTCAGCGCGTCGAGCGAGGCGACGAAGTTGCGCCGCCGCTGCCGGGCGATCGCGCGCAGGGTCGACTTGTCGGCGGCATCACTGTCGTCGGGCATGGGGTGCCTTTGCTGGTAGGGGCAGGGTGACGGGACCGCCTTGGCCGTTTGCTGGAATATCCTCTGACGCCTCAACGTCAGGTGGGGACCATGTAGATCGGGCCAGAGCCCGCCCAGGGACAGCCCCCGTGGATGTGATTATCGCCTCAGGGATGTTCGCTAAAGCTCGCACCAGGCAGTGCCCGTCGCCGCCAATCTAGGCGTCGGCGGCGCGGGCGGCAAGAGCCTCGCTCAGCTTTTCTACGCGGGCGGCCAATGCCTCGACCGCGCGGGCGGCCGGCTCGTCATCGCCATCCAGCGCCAGTTGCTCCTGTCGGCCCGCTGCGGCGCGCTTCAGTTCGTTGAGTTCGTCCGCCATGAACAGCGCCGCGAACAGCAAGGTGCGCACCTCGGTCAGGCCCGGCGTGCTGCGCTGCGCCTGATAGGCCTTGTCCTCGATGATCTGGGCCAGATGCGCCATATGCGCTTCCTCGCCATCGCGGCAGCGCAGCTGATAGGGGCGACCGGCGATCTGCAGCATGATTTCAGCCATCGGTGCGCCCTCGCAATTCTCCGATCAGGTCGTCCAGCGATTGCAATGCCGCCTGGGCGGCCATCTGGTCGATGCCGGAATTGGCGTGGGGGACAGCCTGCGAAAGGCTGGCCACATTCTGTTCAAGCCGACTGATCGCGCGCTCCAGCGTGCCGATCGCCTGCATCATGCGGTCGCTTGCCATATTTTCTGCATAGCCAATGTTTTCGCCTTGCAAAAGCGCTGTTTGGACGGCTTGCCGCGCACCACGCCCCGCCTGCGGTTGACGCATGGGGATTGACGCGACAAAGGGAACCCAAATCGACTCGCCCGTTCGCGCGGGCCGTTCCATGCCAGTCATGAAAGACATCTTCCCGCTATGACCGTTTCCGACACGCAGCTCGCCAACGCCATCCGGGCGCTTTCCATGGACGCCGTGCAGGCTGCCAACAGCGGCCATCCCGGCATGCCGATGGGCATGGCTGACGTCGCCACCGTGCTGTTCAAGGATTATGTGAAGTTCGATCCGGCCGCGCCGAAATGGGCCGACCGCGACCGCTTCGTGCTGTCGGCCGGCCATGGCTCGATGCTGATCTACTCGCTGCTGAACCTCACCGGCTATGCCCGTCCGACGATGGACGACATTCGCAACTTCCGCCAGCTCAGCAGCCCCTGCGCCGGCCACCCGGAGAATTTCGAGCTGGCAGGGGTCGAAGCGACCACCGGCCCGCTGGGTTCGGGCCTCGCCACCGCCGTCGGCATGGCGATTGCCGAGCGTCACCTGAATGCCGAGTTCGGCGATGATCTGGTCGATCACCACACCTGGGTGATCGCCGGCGACGGCTGCCTGATGGAAGGCATCAACCATGAGGCGATCGGCCTCGCCGGTCACCTCAACCTGTCGCGCCTGATCGTGCTGTGGGACGATAACAAGATCACCATCGACGGCGCCGTCGACCTGTCGAGCAACGAAGATGTCCGCGCCCGCTATGCCGCCACCGGCTGGCATGTCGTGTCGTGCGACGGCCATGACGTCGCCGACGTGCGTCGCGCCATCGACGAAGCGCTGGCCGATCCGCGTCCCTCGCTGATCGCCTGCGCCACCAAGATCGGCTATGGCGCGCCGAACAAGGCCGGCACCTCGGGCGTCCACGGTTCGGCGCTGGGCGAGGCCGAAGTCGCCGCCGCCCGCGAGTTCCTGGGCTGGACCGCCGAACCCTTCGTCGTCCCCGCCGACATCGACGCCGCCTGGAAGGCAATCGGCGCCAAGGGCGGTGATGTTCGCAAGGCCTGGGAAGGTCGCCTGGCAAATGCTTCGGAGAGCGCTGAATTTTCGCGCCGTATGGCGGGCGAACTGCCGGCCGGCTTCTCGCTGGACGCCTATATCGACAGCCTGATCGCCAACCCGCAAAAGGTCGCCACCCGCAAGGCCAGCGAACTGGCGCTGGGCGCGATCAACGATCTGCTGCCCGAAACCGTCGGCGGCTCGGCCGACCTTACCGGCTCGAACAACACCAAGACCAAGTCGACCGGCCCGCTGACCCGTGACGATTACTCGGGCCGCTATGTCTATTATGGCATTCGCGAATTTGGCATGGCCTGCGCGATGAACGGCATGGCGCTGCATGGCGGCGTGATCCCCTATGGCGGCACCTTCCTGGTCTTTTCCGACTATATGCGCGCCGGCATCCGCCTCGCCGCGCTGCAGGAACAGCGGGTGATCCATGTCCTTACCCATGACTCGATCGGTCTGGGCGAAGACGGCCCGACCCACCAGCCGATCGAGCATGTCATGTCGATGCGCATGATCCCGAACCTCGACGTCTATCGCCCGGCCGACATCGTCGAGACGGCGGAGTGCTGGGAACTGGCACTGAAGGATGCGACCGGCCCGTCGGTGCTGGCGCTGACCCGCCAGAACCTGCCGCAGCTGCGCCTCGAAAAAGCTGAGAATCTGTCGGCCAAGGGCGCCTATCGCCTGGTCGCCGCGACCGCCGATCGCAAGGTCGTGCTGCTCGCCACCGGTTCGGAAGTCGAGATCGCCGTCGCCACCGCCAAGGCGCTGGAAGAACAGGGCATCGGCGCCGACGTCGTCTCGATGCCCAGCTGGGCCCATTTCGACGCGCAGGACGCCGCCTACAAGGCCGACATCCTGCCCGCCGGCGTGCTGCGCGCCTCGATCGAGGCCGGCACCACCTTCGGCTGGGAACGCTATACCGGCCTTGACGGCCTGCGCTTCGGCATCGACAGCTTCGGCGCGTCGGCTCCGGCCGAAGTCCTCTACGACCATTTCGGCCTGACCGCCGCCAAGATCGCTCCGCAGATCAAGGCCGCGCTCGGCGCCTGAGCCCAAGACCTACACGCAAACCGGGAGACAAGTGCAGTGGCAACGAAGGTAGCAATCAACGGTTTCGGCCGCATCGGTCGTCTGGTGGCGCGCGCCATCCTCTCGCGCACCGACCATGATCTGGAACTGGTGAGCATCAACGACCTGGGCGATGCCAAGGCCAATGCCCTGCTGTTCAAGCGCGACTCGGTCCATGGCAACTGGGCTGGCGAAGTCAGCGTCGACGGCGATTTCCTGGTGGTCGACGGCAAGAAGATCAAGGTGACGGCAGAGCGCGATCCCGCCAATCTGCCGCACGCCGAACTGGGCGTCGAAATCGCCCTGGAATGCACCGGCATCTTCACCAGCAAGGACAAGGCCGGCGCCCACCTGACCGCCGGCGCCAAGCGCGTCGTCATCTCGGCACCGGGCACCAACGTCGACAAGACTGTCGTCTTCGGTGTCAACCATGACGAGCTGACCGCCGACGACATCATCATCTCGAACGCCAGCTGCACCACCAACTGCCTGGCGCCGCTTGCCAAGGTGCTGAACGATTCGATCGGCATCGAACGCGGCTTCATGACCACGATCCACAGCTACACCAACGACCAGAACACGCTGGACCAGATCCACAAGGACATGCGTCGCGCCCGCGCCGCTGCCCTGTCGATGATCCCGACCACCACCGGTGCCGCCCGCGCCGTGGGTGAGGTTCTGCCCGCGCTCAAGGGCAAGCTGGACGGTTCGTCGGTCCGCGTGCCGACCCCGAACGTCTCGGTCGTCGACCTGAAGTTCATCCCCAGCCGCGCCACCACGGTCGAGGAAGTCAACGGCCTGCTCAAGGCTGCGTCGGAATCCGGCCCGCTCAAGGGCATCCTGGGCTATTCGGACGAGCCGCTGGTCTCGATCGATTACAACGGCGATCCGCGCAGCTCGACCGTCGACAGCCTGGAAACGGCCGTGATCGAGGGCAATCTGGTCCGCGTGCTCAGCTGGTACGACAATGAATGGGGCTTCTCGAACCGCATGATCGACACCTCGGGTGTCATGGCGAAGTTCCTCTAAGCCTTCTCAGCCCCGCCGGATCAACCGGCGGGGTTTTTCTTCTGATATAATTCCAAATTCTAGGAGCGATCATGGCAAAGCCGTTCAAGACACTCGACGACATGGGCGACATCACCGGCAAGGTGGTGCTGGTGCGCGAGGATCTGAACGTGCCGATGCAGGACGGTTCGGTCAGCGACGACACCCGTCTGCGCGCGGCGATGCCGACTATCCTGGAACTGGCCGATCGTGGCGCCAAGGTGCTGATCCTGGCCCATTTCGGCCGGCCCAAGGGCCAGAAGAACCCGGAATTTTCGCTGAGCAAGATCACCCGTCCGCTGACCCAGGTGCTGGGCCGCGAGGTGCAGTTCATTCCCGACTGCCAGGGTGAGGCCGCGACCGACGGCATCAAGGTGATGCGCAACGGCGACATCGCCATCCTCGAAAATACCCGCTTCCATACTGGCGAGGAAAAGAATGATCCCGCGCTGGTCGACGCGATCGCCGCGATTGGCGACCTCTATGTCAACGACGCCTTTTCCGCCGCGCACCGCGCCCATGCCTCGACCGAGGGGCTGGCCCACAAGCTGCCCGCCTTCGCCGGCCGCTCGATGGAGAAGGAATTGGACGCGCTCGAAGCTGCGCTCGGTGCCCCGGTCAAGCCGGTCGCGGCCGTCGTCGGCGGCGCCAAGGTGTCGACCAAGCTCGACGTGCTCAACAATCTCGTCACCAAGGTCGATCATCTGATCATCGGCGGCGGCATGGCCAACACCTTCCTCCACGCCCGCGGCGTCGATGTCGGCAAGTCGCTGTGCGAAAAGGATCTGGCCGACACGGCGGACGCCATCTTCGACAAGGCCGAGGAAGCCGGCTGCATCATCCATCTGCCCTATGACGTGGTCGTGGCGAAGGAATTTGCCGCCAACCCGCCGTCGATCCGGACCTGCAACGTCCATGAAGTCGCGGAAGACGAGATGATCCTCGACGTCGGCCCGGCTGCGGTCGAGGCGCTGGGCGATGCGCTCAAGAACTGCCGCACCCTGGTGTGGAACGGCCCGCTCGGTGCGTTCGAGATCGCGCCCTTCGACGCGGCGACCGTCGCCCTTGCCAAGACCGCAGCGGCGCTCACGAAGGAAGGCCAGCTGGTCTCGGTCGCGGGCGGTGGCGACACCGTCGCCGCGCTCAACCATGCCGGCGCGGCCGCCGACTTCACCTTCATCTCGACCGCCGGCGGCGCCTTCCTCGAATGGATGGAAGGCAAGGAACTGCCGGGCGTGAAGGCGCTCTACGCCTAAGTCTTTTGACGGCAGGGGTGTCAGCGCGTGGCGCTGGCGCCCCGGTCGAACAGGATGAAGACCAGCGCGGCCACGCCGCCGATCGCCGCACCGGCGATCGCGCTCAGGCTCCAGCCACCCGCTTCATAGGTGGTCGATCCGATCACCGATCCCAGCGCGCCGACCACGAACATCACCGTCATATAGGCTGCGTTGATCCGGCCGCGGGCATGGGGATCGAGCGAGAAGATCAGCTTCTGCCCGGTGATCTGGCTGACCTGCACCGCCGCATCGATCAGCACCGCCATGATGGTGAAGCCGATCAGGCTGCCGGCCGCCACGGTCCAGTCCGCCAGCAGGAAACCGATCGAAAGTGCGATCAGCGCGCCGAGCGAGGCCGGGCCGGTGAGCCGTCGGTCGGCCAGCCAGCCCGCCACCGGGGCCACCAGCGCGCCGCCGGCACCTGCCAGCGCAAAGGCGCCGATGCCATTATGGCCTAGGCCAAAGTCATGGATCAGGCTCAGCGGCGCGGCGGTCCAGAACAGGTTGAACGCCGCGAACATCGACGCCTGGTAGAAGGCGCGCATCCGCACCACGCGATATTTGCCGAGCTGCGAGAAGGTGGAGCTAAGCACTTCGCCATAATGCATGCCCCCCTTGGGCCGGCGCTGCGGACAGGCGATCAGCAGCGCGATCGCGACCAACGCAATCACCCCGGCCGACAGCAGGAAGGTCGCACGCCAGCCCATCGAACCAGCAAGGAAGCTGGCGATCGGCCGCGACAGCATGATGCCGAACAACAACCCGCTCATCACCGTGCCGACGACGCGGCCCTGTCGCTCGGGCGGGGCGAGGTGGGAGGCGAGGGGGATCAGCACCTGCACACCGGTCGCACCGACGCCGGTCATGACCGACGCGATCAGGAAGGTCGCGGGGCCGTTGGACAGGGCGATGGCGATACAGCCCAGCACCGTTGCCACCGCCGAAATCAGCACGATCCGCCGGTTTTCGAACAGGTCGGCCAGCGGCACCACCAGGATGATGCCCAGGCCATAGCCAAGCTGCGTCAGCGTGGTGATGAGGCCCGCGACCCCGGCCGACATGCCGATCTCCGGCCCGATCACGTCGATCAGCGTCTGGGCATAATAGAGGTTGGCGACCATCGTCCCGCACGCGACCGCCATCAGCAATATGGCAAAGCGGGACAGGGGCGCATCATCGCGCGGCAGGGGCAGGGCGGCAGAATGGGTCATGCCGCCCTAATGGTCACCCCCAGGCCGGCTTTCAACCGGATGACGGAAATTTCATTGTGCAATGCAACGGAAAATCGCCTCAGGCGGGCGGCTGTTCGTTCAGCAAGGGCACCAGCAGCGCATTGAGATCATCCAGCTCGAACGCGCCGGACTTGGCGTAGCGCAGCCGGCCCGCCCGATCGATGACGAAATTGGTCGGCACCCCGGTCAGTGGGCCATAAGGCCCCTTGATCCTTTTGGCCGACGGGATGTGCATCGCCGCGAACAATTGCTTCAGCTGCGCGATCGGCACCGATCCTTCGGTCGTTATCGCGAAGACTTTCAGCCCATGTTTCTTCTGGAGCCCATAATAGCTGTCGAGCGTCGGTAATTCCTTGCGACACGGTACGCACCAGGTCGCCCAGAAATTGAGCAGCACCACCTGGCCCTTCAGTTCCGCCAGCGTCACTTTGCTGCCGTCGATCAGCGTCAGCTCGAAATCCGGCGCCATCTCGCCGACGACCGGCTTGGTCGCCGCCTGCGCCACCCCGATATCGATCAGCCCCAGTATCAGCGCGGCCGCCATGACGGGCCGCATCTTCCCGATCCCCATTCTTCCCCCGATTCAGACCTTTGGCCACAGCCTATCAGGCACTTTCGCACGCGCCAACGATATTGGCGGCCGCCCCGTCGCCGCGCGGGGGCAAGCATCTTGCGGTGCGACATGGGACTAGCTAACAGCCCGGATACCGGCGGGCCTGACGGCGCGCTACAGTCATGCCCTCGGGTTCGCCCGATGGCTTCCATCTTTCCGCGCTGCCGAGGGGGCGGCGCGCCCCAAGAGAAGGTATGTGCAGATGCTGGATCAGGACATGGTCAAGAAGGTTTCCGACGGTCAGGGCTTTATCGCCGCGCTCGACCAGAGCGGCGGTTCGACGCCCAAGGCGCTCAAGGGCTATGGCGTCGAGGAAAGCGCCTGGAGCAATGACGAGGAGATGTTCGGCCTGATCCATGCGATGCGCAGCCGCGTCATCACCTCGCCCGCCTTCACTGGTGACAAGGTGCTGGGCGCGATCCTGTTTGAGCGCACCATGGACGGCACCGTCGACGGCAAGCCGACCCCGACCGCGCTGCTCGAACGCGGCGTGGTGCCCTTCATCAAGATCGACAAGGGGCTGGAGGATGAGGCGAACGGCGTGCAGCTGATGAAGCCGATGCCCGAACTCGACGCGCTGCTCGCCCGCGCCAAGGGCCTGGGCGTGTTCGGCACCAAGGAACGCTCGGTCGTCAACCTCGCCAACCGTGAGGGCATTGCCGCCGTGGTCGCGCAGCAGTTCGAAGTCGGCCGCCAAGTGCTGGCCGGCGGCCTGATGCCGATCATCGAGCCGGAAGTGAACATCAAGTCGCCCGAACGCGCCGAGGCCGACCAGATCCTGCTCGAGGAAATCCTCAAGCAGCTCGACGCCTTGCCCGAAGGCGAGCAGGTGATGCTCAAGCTCTCGCTGCCCGCCAAGGCCGGCCTGTTCGATCCGCTGGTCGATCATCCCAAGGTGCTGCGCGTCGTCGCCCTGTCGGGTGGCTTCAGCCGCACCGAAGCCTGCGCCGAACTGGCCAAGAATCGCGGCATCATCGCCAGCTTCAGCCGCGCGCTGCTGAACGACCTGCGTCACCAGATGAGCGACGACGAATTCAACGCGTCGCTGGGCGGTGCCATCGACGAAATCTACGCCGCTTCGGCCACCAAGACCCCGGTTGCGGCCTGACGCATATGGACGGCGCCGGGCAGGGGGAAAGTCCCGCCGGCGCCGCCTTTTCCTATCATCGCGCGGTCGCGCCGATGCTCTGGATTCTACTGGGCCTGATGGTCGTCGAGACGTCCGTGGTCCATCTGCTGGTCGCGCTGTGGAGCCCGCGCGCGGCGGTCATCCTCTCCCTGCTGAGCCTCGCCATGATCGCCTGGTTCATCCTCTTCATCCGATCCTTCCGCGACCATCCGGTGCGGATCGGCCCGGACGGCCTGGTCTGGCCCGTCGGTACGCTGCGCAGCCTTTCCATCCCCTGGCCGCAAGTCGCGGGGCCATGCGACGACTGGACCCTGGCCGACCTCAAGGCGGCGGGCCTGTTCAACGGCGCGCTGGTGGCCCACCCCAACATGGTCATCGCGCTCGACCCACCGGCCAAGTCAGGGCGGCGCACGATCCGCTACCTCGCCCACCGGCTCGACGATCCCGCCGCCTTCATCGCAGCTTTCGGCCTGCTACACCCGCACCCCGACCCGTTCGCTTCGAGCGTGTCGAGAAGCGGCTAGCGCGCTGCTCGCGTTTCTCGACCAGGCTCGAAACGAACGGAAATGGGCGCAGCACTTCCGCTTTACGGCTTGCCCTTCAGCATAGGCAGCACCTTGTCGAGCGGCAGTGCCTCTGCCGTGCCACGATTGCCGACCACGGTCTGCGCCTTGAACAGCGCGTTCAACACCGCTTCCTCGGTCGCCTCGATGGTCGCCTGGAACAGCGGCGACATGCGGTCATTGGGCAGGTCGTCGACCGCCGCCACGGCATTGCGCTTCGCTGCCGTCCGCCGCACCGCATCGCTGGTGGAAAAGGCGATGGCATAGTCGCCCGACCCGTTGGAGAAGCTGGACCCGGTTCGCGCAATGCCGCCAAAGGCGCGCTCGGCGACGCGGCGCAGATTGCGGTCGGACAGCGGCGCATCGGTCGCAATCACGATCACGACCGATCCGTCCGCCTTCTTTTCCTCGACCTGCTGGCGATAGTCATAGCGGCCAAGCTTCACCCCCACCGGCACGCCCGCGATCGTCAGCACCCCGCCATAATTGGCCTGCACCAGCACGCCCACGGTCCAGCCGCCGAGCGCCGCCGGCAGCTTGCGGGAGGATGTGCCGATCCCCGCCTTGAAGCCGAAGGCCACCGTGCCGGTGCCGGCGCCCACCACGCCTTCCTCGACCGCGCCGGCCCTGGCGCTCTCGATCGCGCGGCGGGCATCCGCAATAGTCACATGCCGCCCGCGAATGTCGTTGAGCATGCCATCATTGGTCTCGCCGACCACGGCATTGACCGACCGCACCTCCTCATTGCCGGTCTGCGCCAGCGTCCATTCGACCGAAGCCGCGCCGGCCTCCGCCACGTTCAGCGTATTGGTCAGCAGGATCGGCGTCTCGATCTCGCCCAGTTCGGCCACCTGGGTCGATCCCATGAACTTGCCGAACGCATTATAGGCGACGAAGCCGGCCGGCACCTTGTCCTGGAACAGGTTGCCGCCATGGGGCAGGATCGCGGTGACGCCGGTGTTAACGTTCTTGCTGCGCGGCAAGGTCACCTGGCCCACCTTCACCCCCGCAACGTCGGTGATCGCGTTGAGCGGGCCGGGCCGGAGGATGCCGACGGTCACGCCTGCCTCCCGTGCGCGCGGCCGCGGCGCCTCCTGCGCCAGCACGGGCGCGGCGGACAGGAGCAGCAGGGCGGCGAAAGCATGGCGCATGGAATATCCTTCGGTATTGTGATCGCGGTCATAGCCGCACTTGGCGCGGCCGCGCGAGCGGCTATAAGGCGCGCATGACCGATTTCACTGACGAAGAACTGGCGCTCGACCCCCATTTTGCCGAGCAGTTCGAAAAGGGCTTTCGCCCCGCTTGCCAACTCTATCTGATTTCGCCGCCGGCGATTGACGAGACTTTCGTCGATCAGCTCGCCCAGGCGTTCGACGGCGGCAAGGTCGCCGCCTTCCAGCTGCGCCTGAAGGGCATCGACGATCATGCCATCGCTGCGCTCGCCGGGCCGATCCAGGCGCTCTGTGCCGAGCGCGAGGTCGCCTTCATCATCAATGACAGCATCGGCCTTGCCAAGCGGCTGAACGCCGATGGGGTCCATCTGGGGCAGGAGGATGGCGACCCGCGCGAGGCGCGCAAGCAGCTTGGTCCCAAGGTGCAGATCGGCGTGACCTGTCACGACAGCCGCCATCTGGCGATGGAAGCGGGCGAGGCGGGGGCCGACTATGTCGCCTTCGGCGCCTTCTACCCGACCACGACCAAGGAAACGACGCACCGCGCCGAACCGTCGATCCTGGGCTGGTGGACCACCCTGTTCGAACTGCCCTGCGTCGCGATCGGCGGCATCACGCCGGACAATGCCGCCCCCCTGATTGCGGCAGGTGCCGACTTCCTGGCCGTCAGCGGAACGGTGTGGAATCACCCCGAAGGGCCCAAGGCCGGCGTCGCCGCCTTCGCGTCGGTGCTGGGCGGGGCCTAATCGCGGGTTTATCCCGATAGGCAAAGGGCCGCCACCGGGCCAGCATCCCCGCAATCGGGCAAGGGGTGCTGGGCATGGCGTTGGAAGAATTCGTCCATCAATTGGCGGAATATGTCGCGCTGCTGGTCAATCTGCTGGCGATCCTGGCGATCGCCATCGGCTCGGTTCAGGGCGCGATCGGCCTGACGGGGCTGCTATTGTTCAAGGCGGACGAATCGAAGCTCATGCCGGTCTGGATGAGCTTTGGTCGCTGGGCGGTCGCCGGACTGAGTTTCCAGCTTGCGGCCGATATCGTCGAAACCAGCATCGCTCCGACCTGGGCGGAAATCGGCAAGCTCGGGGCGATCGCTGCCATCCGCACCTTCCTCAACTATTTCCTCGACCGGGATCTGGAGGGGATACGCGAGCGCGAGAAGGCCAAGGCGGAGGCCGAAGCCATCTGATCGCAGCGGCACAGGCAGCTTTCCGTCGCCTGCTGCGTTGTCTCTTCCATGATGTGGGAGAGTATCGCCTTGAAATATCGTCTTCTCGGCCTGCCGCTGCTGTGCGCGGCCTGCAATGTGTCGACCACCGACGCCAATGAAAGCCAGCCAGCCGCGCCAACCAACCAGGCACCGATCAACCAGACACAGGCCGCGCCCGATCCCTCGGCCGCCTATGCATTCCAGGTTGTCGAGGAACCTGGCGGCAAGCCCTGGCAGCCCAACCAGATATTGCAGGCGCAGGTGGCGCTCGATCGCTGGGGCTTCTCGCCCGGCGTGATCGACGGCAAGGACGGGATGAGCTTCAAGGCGGCCTTGCGTGGCTTCCAGGAGGCGAACAAGCTGCCGGTCACCGGCGATTATGACCAGAAGACCGCGGCCGCACTGCTGGAGGGGGAGGCGAAGCCGACCACCTGGCTGGTGCGCATTCCTGATGGTTTTGCCCGCGGGCCCTTCTTCGACATTCCCAAGGGGCTGAACAATCAGGCGAGCCTGCCCGCGCTCACTTATCGCAACCTGCTCGAAAAACTGGCGGAGCGCTTCCACACCACGCCCGAAGTGCTGACCGCCTTGAACCCGCCCGATACGAAGGTCGCCGCCGGCGTGACCATCCGCGTGCCGGCGATCGCCAATCAGCCGGTGGCACGGATCGAGGGCGACGAGCGTGGCTGGGGCGAAACGCTCGCCAGCCTGGGCGTCGCCAAGGACCAGCCACAGGCCGACCATCTGGTGGTCGACAAGTCGGAAGGGCTGCTCAAGGTCTATGGCGCGGACAACCGCTTGATCGCGCAATTTCCGGTCACCACCGGGTCGCAGCATGATCCGCTGCCGCTGGGCGAATGGACGATCAAGGGCGTCAGCCGCAATCCCGACTTCCATTATAATCCCGACCTGTTCTGGGATGCCGCGTCGAAGGATCAGAAGGCGGTGCTGAAACCCGGTCCCAAAGGCCCGGTCGGCGTCGTGTGGATCGATCTGTCCAAGGATCATTATGGCATCCATGGCACGCCCGAACCGCAACTGATCGGCCGCACCGAAAGTCATGGCTGCATCCGCCTCACCAACTGGGACGCCGCGCGGCTGGCGCAGATGGTGAAGAGCGGCGTCAAGGCCAAGTTCCAGGCATGAATGTCCGGCTGTGGGGCGGTATCGCGGTCGCGCTGCTGCTCTGCATCGCCTTCGCCCGCTATTGCGTGCGGATCGTCCCGGCCGATGCGCCGGTGCGATCCGCTGCATCCGCGCCGCCAGCCGTCAGCGACGGTGCGCTGCTGATCCCGGTGGAGGGTGTGCCGACGTCCGCGCTCACCGACACCTTCACCCAGGCGCGGGCAGGCGGCGCCCGTCCGCATGACGCGATCGACATCATGGCGGCGCGGGGCAGGGCGGTGCTGGCCGCTGCCGATGGCCGGATCGAGAAGATCTTCTGGAGCGAGGCGGGTGGCCGCACCCTTTATGAACGCGCGCCCGACGGGCACACCCTCTATTATTATGCCCATCTCGACAGCTATGCGCCCGGCCTGCACGAAGGGCAGGCGGTCAGGCGCGGGCAGCGCATCGCGACCGTGGGCAGCACCGGCAATGCGGATCCCGCCGCGCCGCACCTCCATTTCGCCGTCAACCGCATGGCGCCGGCTGATCCCTGGTATGGTGGCCAGCCGGTCAATCCCTATCCGCTGCTGGTCGGCCAATGACCTGTCCTATCGGCTCGCGATCGGCTATCATCGGGGTCAGCCGCGATCGAAAATTGCTCAAGTAGGAAAGCGAATTTCAAAATGTGCGGGAAATGTGCGAAGTTAAGCGGAAACGCCGCCCTCTTGCCCTTGGCGCCGTCTCGCGGTAAAGGCGCGGCCAGCCTCGCAGAGGCCGGCTCTTTTCCACATTCAGACATATAGGCAGGCTCTTCCCATGAAGATCAGCGGCGTGGACATTCGTCCCGGCAACAATATCGAATATGAGGGTGGCCTGTGGCGCGCCGTCAAGATTCAGCACACCCAGCCCGGCAAGGGCGGCGCCTATATGCAGGTGGAGCTGAAGAACCTGATCGATGGCCGCAAGAACAATGTCCGCTTCCGCTCGGCCGAGAGCGTCGAGCGCATCCGCCTCGACACCAAGGATTTCCAGTATCTCTACCCCGAGGGTGACATGCTGGTGTTCATGGACACCGAAACCTATGACCAGATCAACCTGCCGATGGACCTGGTCGGCGACGCCGCTGCCTTCCTGCAGGACGGCATGATGGTCATGCTGGAAATGTATGAAGAACGTCCGATCAGCGTCCAGCTGCCCGAGACGGTCGAAGCGACCATCGTCGAAGCCGACGCCGTGGTGAAGGGCCAGACCGCATCGGCCAGCTACAAGCCGGCGATCCTCGACAATGGCGTACGCGTCATGGTTCCGCCGCACATCGTCACCGGCACGCGCATCGTGGTCGATGTCTATGAGCGCGAATATGTGAAGCGGGCCGACTGATGCGGTTCGGGCGCAGCACGGCATTGGCCGCCATCCTCGCGATCGGCGCCCTGCCGGCTGCGCTCCCTGCCCAGACGGTCAACAAGCCGTCAAAGGCGCAGATCGACAGTGCGGCCTATGTGCTGCAGGTCATCAGCAGCGCGCTGGAGTCGAAGGACGTCGAACAGCCGGTCAAGACCGCGCTGTTCGAATGCCTCTACAGCAATTCGCTGTCGCAGATCAGTGCGGCGACCGACAAGGTGATCGCGGGCAATCCGGGCAAGGTGAACCGCAAGGATCCCTCGCAGATGCTGGCGGTGATCGCCGGCACCTGTGGCTATCGTCCGGCCGCCGCCAAGCCCGCCCCCAAGAAATAAAGCAAAGGCCGCCCACCGGGGCGGCGGAGATTTTACATGGTATCCCATTCCGGCCTTCTCACCGTCATGGAACGCGCCGCCCGCAAGGCCGGCTCCAAGCTGCGCCGCGACTTCGGCGAGGTCGAGCATCTGCAGGTATCGCGCAAGGGGCCGGCGGACTTCGTGTCCAAGGCCGACAAGCAGGCCGAACAGACTCTGGTCGAGGAATTGCAGAAGGCGCGTCCCGACTGGGGCTTCCTGCTGGAAGAGGGCGGGGTGATCGAGGGTGATCCCAACAAGCCGCGCTGGATCATCGATCCGCTCGACGGCACCACCAACTTCCTGCACGGCATCCCGCACTTCGCCATCTCGATCGCGGTCGAGGAGCCGTTGTTCGGCGGCAAGCGCGAAGTGACCTCGGGCCTGATCTACCAGCCGGTCACTGACGAAAGCTATTGGGCGGAAAAGAATCGCGGCGCCTGGCGTCATGACCAGCGCCTGCGCGTCTCGGCTCGCCGTGACCTTGCCGACTGCCTGATCGCCACCGGGATCCCGTTCATGGGTCATGGCAATATGGCCGAATGGACCCGGATCTTTGGTGCGGTGGCGCCTTCGGTCGCTGGCCTGCGTCGCTTCGGCGCTGCCTCGCTCGACCTCGCCCATGTCGCCTCGGGCCGCTATGACGGCTTCTGGGAAAGTGGCCTGCAGCCCTGGGACGTGGCGGCCGGCATCCTGATGGTGCGCGAAGCCGGCGGCTTCGTCAGCGACTTCCGTGGCGGCGACCAGATGATCGATCGCAAGGAAGTGATCGCCGGCAATGACGCGACCCACAGCAAGCTGCACAAGCTGGTGGCAGGCGCGCTACGCTAAGAGCAGGGTTGTCTGAGGGGGAGGCGCGCCGCGCTTCCGCCGATAGCGTGAATCAGGCTCTGCTAAGCTTCTGATTTAAGAGCAAAGGGCGTCGGCCCACCGCGGCGAGTCTTCGGACTTCCAGAGGTGGTCCGGCGCCTGTTTTTTTGTGTCTGCGGCAATCGTCTCTTGCGCTTTTGGTAACGCGATCAAGCCTTTGCAATTGTTGCGAATCATTCTCATGGGTTCGCCCCTTGCTTCGCATATGCAGCAGGCCTAAAGGCCCCCCAGAACAATTTTCGCCCAGGGGATTCCATTGGTCGATCTCAGCCAATATCTGCCGATCCTGATCTTTCTCGGGATCGCTCTGCTGCTCTCCAGCACCTTCGTCTTCTTGCCGATGCTGGTTGGCCGCCTGACCGGTGCGCACAAGCCCGATCCTGCCAAGCTGTCCGAATATGAATGCGGCTTTCCCGCATTTGAAGAGCCGCGCAGCCAGTTCGACGTGCGTTTCTACCTTGTCGCCATCCTGTTCATCATTTTCGACCTGGAAGCGGCATTCCTCTTTCCCTGGGCGGTGAGCCTTGACCAGATCGGCTGGGCCGGCTGGGCGACGATGATGATCTTCATAGCGGAGCTGGTGCTCGGCCTCGTCTATGCGTGGAAGAAGGGAGCACTCGATTGGGAGTAGAACTGACCAGCCCCATTCCCGGCACCATGCCGCCGATGGGGACGCAGCCCGACCAGGACTTCTTCAACGCGCTCAGCAGTGAAGTCAGCGACAAGGGCTTCCTTGTCACCTCGACCGAGGAACTGTTCCAGTGGGCCCGCACGGGTTCGCTGTGGTGGATGACCTTCGGTCTGGCCTGCTGCGCCGTGGAGATGATCCACGTCAACATGCCGCGCTACGACATGGAGCGCTTCGGCGCCGCGCCGCGCGCGTCTCCGCGCCAGTCGGACGTGATGATCGTCGCGGGCACGCTGTGCAACAAGATGGCCCCGGCGCTCCGCAAGGTCTATGACCAGATGTCCAACCCGAAATATGTGATTTCGATGGGCAGCTGCGCCAATGGCGGTGGTTACTACCACTATAGCTATTCGGTCGTCCGTGGCTGTGACCGCATCGTGCCGGTCGACATCTATGTGCCGGGCTGCCCGCCCACTGCCGAAGCTCTGCTCTACGGCATCATGCAGCTGCAGCGGAAGATCCGCCGGATCGGGACGATTGAGCGTTAATATGGGCTATTCTGCACCCAAGATCGTGAACCCCGAAGGGATCGCCGAGGAAATCGGCGCCCTCTTGGGTTCGATGCTGATCGAAACCATCGATCATGCCGACGAGCTGACCTTCGTTGTCGCGCGCGACGACCTGGCCAATGCCATGGTCGCGCTGCGCGACATGGCGCATTACCAGCAGCTGATGGAAATCGCCGGCGTCGACTATCCGGAACGTCCGGACCGGTTCGAGGTCGCCTATCACCTGCTCAGCGTCACGCGGAACCACCGCGTCCGCGTCAAGGTCTCGACCGACGAGGATACGCCGGTGCCGACCGTCACGCACCTCTGGCCGGTCGCCGGCTGGCTGGAGCGCGAAGTGTTCGACATGTATGGCGTCATCTTCGACGGCAACACCGACCTGCGTCGCATCCTGACCGACTATGGCTTCAAGGGCCATCCGCAGCGCAAGGACTTCCCGCTGACCGGCTATGTCGAGCTGCGCTATTCCGAAGAAGACAAGCGCGTCGTCTATGAGCCGGTGAAGCTGGCCCAGGACTTCCGCAGCTTCGACTTCATGTCGCCCTGGGAAGGCGCGCAATATGTGCTGCCCGGCGACGAGAAGGCGGCGGCACCTGCCGCGCCGGCTCCTGCGCCCGCAGCTGCACCCACGCCCAAGGCGACGGAAAGCAAGGCCGACACCGGTGCTGGCGATGCCGCCAACAAGAAGGCCGAGGAAAAGTCGGCCGATGCGCCGGCCAAGCCCGCCGCCGAAACCGATGAAGGCAAGGGGGCTGCCAAGCCCGAAGGTAAGGCCTGATGTCCGACTATCTCGAAAAGATGGATCATGTCACCGATGCGGCCGACCCGGCCTATGGTGACACGGAAATCCAGAACTACACGATCAACTTCGGTCCGCAGCACCCTGCGGCGCACGGCGTTCTGCGTCTGGTCATGGAGCTGGACGGCGAAATCGTCGAGCGCTGCGACCCGCATGTCGGCCTGCTGCATCGCGGCACCGAAAAGCTGATCGAGCACAAGACCTATATGCAGGCGCTGCCCTATTTCGACCGGCTGGACTATTGTTCGCCGCTCGGCATGGAGCATAGCTATGTCCTGGCGGTTGAAAAGCTGCTGAACCTGGAAGTGCCGCTGCGCGCGCAATATCTGCGCGTGTTCTTCGCGGAACTGACCCGTATCTGCAATCACATGTTGAACCTGGGTTCGCACGTCATGGACGTTGGCGCGATGACGCCGAACCTGTGGCTGTTCGAAATCCGCGAGGACTGCCTCAACTTCTTCGAGCGCGCGTCGGGCGCCCGCATGCACTCGGCCTATTTCCGGCCGGGCGGCGTGCATCAGGATGTGCCGCTCAAGCTGCTGACCGACATCGCCGACTGGCTCGACACCCGTCTGCCGCGCCTGTTCGAGGACGCGATGAGCCTGGTCGTCGATAACCGCATCTTCAAGCAGCGCAATGTCGACATCTCGATCGTCAGCAAGGAAGATGCGCTGAAGTGGGGCTTCTCCGGCCCGATGCTGCGTGGTTCGGGCATCGCCTGGGATATCCGCAAGGCGCAGCCCTACGACGTCTATGACCGCATGGAATTCGACGTTCCGGTCGGCACCGCGTTCGACTGCTATGACCGGTTCATGGTCCGCGTCGAGGAAGTGCGCCAGTCGGCGCGCATCATGAAGCAGTGCCTCAGTGAAATGCCCGAAGGGCCGATCGCCAGCTTCGACCGCAAGGTTTCGCCGCCCAAGCGCGGCGAGATGAAGAAGTCGATGGAAGCGCTGATCCACCACTTCAAGCTCTATACCGAGGGCTTCCACGTCCCCGCGGGCGAAGTCTATGTGGCGACCGAAAGCCCGAAGGGCGAATTCGGCGTCTATCTGGTCAGCGACGGCTCCAACAAGCCCTATCGCTGCAAGATCCGCCCGACCGCCTTCAGCCATCTGCAGGCGATGGACTTCATGATGAAGGGCCACATGCTGGCCGATACAACCGCTGTACTGGGCGCGATGGACATCGTGTTCGGAGAATGTGACCGATAATGGCTGACGCAGTTCATATCCCCGATGAGGCCGAAACCCGCGCGCGCTGGGGCGCGTTCGAGTGGACGCCCGAAAATGCCGAGCAGGCCAAGAAGGTCATCGCGCGCTATCCCGCCGGTCGCCAGCAGTCGGCGGTGATGCCGCTGCTCGATCTGGCCCAGCGCCAGGTTGGTGCGGAGACGCAGACCAATGGCTGGCTGCCGGTCCCGGTCATGGAATATATCGGGCGCCAGCTCGATATGCCGTACATGCGCGTCTATGAAGTCGCGACCTTCTACACCATGTACAATCTGGCGCCGGTCGGCCGCTACCATGTGCAGGTCTGCGGCACGACGCCGTGCATGCTGCGCGGGTCGGACGATGTCTTTGCCGCGTGCAAGAACAAGGGCCTGGTCAAGGGCGGCACGACCCCTGATGGCCTGTTCACCCTCAACGAGGTCGAATGCCTCGGTGCCTGCGCCAACGCGCCGATGGTCCAGATCAACGACGATAATTTCGAAGATCTGACCTACGACAGCACCATCGCCATCCTGGAAACGCTGGCCGCCGGCGGCCAGCCCAAGATCGGCCCGCAGATCGATCGTCAGACCAGCGCGCCGGAAGGTGGCCCGACCACCCTCAAGGAGATGGTCGGCGAAAATCACGACTATCGCGGTCAATGGAACGAAGGAGCGACGGCATGACCGATGCACCCGCACCGGCCCCCTTCGTCGGGCCGCTGTCCGACAAGGACCGCATCTTCACCAACGTCCACGGCTTCCAGGATTGGGGCGTCGACGCCGCGATGAAGCGTGGCGATTGGGACAATACCAAGAAGCTGATGGAAATCGGCCAGGACGCGATCATCGACACCATCAAGGCGTCGAACCTGCGCGGCCGTGGTGGCGCCGGCTTCCCGACCGGCATGAAGTGGAGCTTCATGCCCAAGGAAAGCAAGGACGGCCGTCCCAGCTTCCTGGTCATCAACGCCGACGAATCCGAACCGGGTTCGTGCAAGGACCGCGAAATCATCCGTCACGATCCGCACAAGCTGATCGAAGGCGCGCTGATCGCCGGTTTCGCGATGCGGGCGCGTGCCGCCTACATCTATATCCGCGGTGAGTTCATCTATGAGGCGAAGGTGCTCTTCGCCGCCGTCGAGCAGGCCTATGAAAAGGGCTTCATCGGCAAGAATGCCTGCGGTTCGGGCTATGATTTCGACGTGTTCGTCCATCGTGGCGCCGGCGCCTATATCTGCGGCGAGGAAACCGCCCAGATCGAAAGCATCGAGGGCAAGAAGGGCCAGCCCCGCCTGAAGCCGCCTTTCCCGGCCGGCGCGGGCCTCTATGGCTGCCCGACCACGGTGAACAACGTGGAATCGATCGCGGTTGCGCCGACGATCCTGCGGCGCGGCGCGGCTTGGTTCAACGGCTTCGGCCGTGAGAACAACCGCGGCACCAAGCTGTTCCAGATCAGCGGCCATGTGAACAAGCCCTGCGTCGTCGAGGAATCGATGTCGATCCCGTTCCGCGAACTGATCGATCGCCATTGCGGCGGCATCCGTGGCGGCTGGGACAATCTGCTCGCGGTCATTCCGGGCGGGTCGTCGGTGCCGCTGGTTCCTGCGAAGGAAATCATGGACGCACCGATGGACTTTGACGGTCTGCGCGCGCTGGGCTCGGGCCTGGGCACCGCCGCCGTCATCGTCATGGACAAGTCGACCGACATCGTCCGCGCCATTTCGCGTCTCTCCTACTTCTACAAGCATGAGAGCTGCGGCCAGTGTACGCCGTGCCGCGAGGGCACCGGCTGGATGTGGCGCGTCATGGAGCGTCTGCGCACCGGCGACGCCGACCAGAGCGAAATCGACATGCTGTTCCAGGTGACCAAGCAGGTTGAAGGCCACACCATCTGCGCGCTTGGCGACGCAGCGGCATGGCCGATCCAGGGGCTGATCCGGCACTTCCGTCCGGAAATCGAGCGCCGGATCAACGAGAACAAGGGTAGTGCCCCCGTCATGGAGGCAGCGGAGTAACCATGCCGAAGGTCAAAGTAGACGGCGTAGAACTCGAAGTCCCGGCGGGCGCCACAGTCCTCCAGGCTTGCGAGCAGGCGGGGAAGGAAATCCCCCGTTTCTGCTATCATGAGCGCCTTTCCATCGCCGGCAATTGCCGCATGTGCCTGGTCGAGGTGAAGCCCGGACCGCCCAAGCCGCAGGCTTCGTGCGCGCTTCCGGCCACCGAAGGCCAGGAAATCCGCACCGACAGCGAAATGGTCAAGAAGGCCCGCGAAGGGGTGATGGAGTTCCTGCTCATCAACCACCCGCTGGATTGCCCGATCTGCGACCAGGGTGGCGAGTGCGACCTGCAGGATCAGTCGGTGGCCTATGGCCGTGGTTCGTCGCGCTATGACGAGAACAAGCGCGCTGTCACCGAGAAGAATATGGGTCCGATCGTCAAGACGGTCATGACCCGCTGCATCCAGTGTACCCGTTGTGTGCGCTTTGCAGAGGAAGTCGCGGGCGTGCCGGAAATCGGCGCCATCTATCGCGGCGAGAATATGCAGATCACCACCTATCTCGAACATGCCGCCAAGAGCGAACTGTCGGGCAATGTGGTCGACCTGTGCCCGGTCGGCGCGCTGACCGCCAAGCCCTATGCTTTCGAAGCGCGTCCGTGGGAACTCAAGAAGACCCATGCGATCGACGTGATGGACGCGCTCGGCACCAACATCCGCCTCGACAGCCGTGGTCGTCAGGTGCTGCGCGCCGTGCCGCGCATCAATGACGACGTGAACGAGGAGTGGGCGTCGGACAAGACCCGTCACAATGTCGACGGCCTGGTCCGCAAGCGCCTCGACAAGCCGTTCGTCCGCAAGGATGGCAAGCTGGTTCCGGCGACCTGGGCGGAAGCCTTTGCTGCCGTCGCCGCCGTCCAGCATGGCGGCAGCGTCGCGGCGATCGCCGGCGACCTGCTCGACTGCGAAACCATGTTCGCAGGGCGCGCGCTGGTCGAAAAGCTCGGCGGTTCGCTGCTGGAAGGCCGCCAGACCGGCCTGTCCTACGACGTGTCGAGCCTGTCGTCGGTGGTGTTCAACACCCCGCTCGCCGATCTCGAAACCGCGGACGTCATTCTGCTGGTCGGCACCAACCTGCGCTGGGAAGCGCCGCTGGTGAACACCCGCATCCGCAAGGCGATCAAGAAGGGCGCGAAGGTCTTTGCCGTCGGTCCCGAATTCGACCTGACCTACAAGGTCGAATGGCTGGGTAATGACGCGGCGCTGCTGGCCAAGCTGCCGGACGCCGTGCTCGAAGCCTTCAAGGGCGCTGCCCGTCCGGCGATGATCGTCGGCGGCGGCGTGCTGGCCAAGGACGGCGCGCATGGCGACACGCTGGCGCTGGTCGATACGCTGGGCCTGATCAAGGACGGCTGGAACGGTTACAACGTCCTGCACTTCGCAGCGGCCCGCATGGGCGGCCTGATGCTGGGCTATGCGACCAAGGGCGGCATCAAGGCCGTGGCTGCGGCCGCGCCGAAGCTGCTCTTCTCGCTCGGCGCCGACGAAGTCGACTATTCGGCCTTCGAAACCAGCTTCAAGGTCTATGTCGGCCATCATGGCGACAAGGGCGCGCATGCGGCGGACGTGATCCTGCCGGGCGCAAGCTATGCCGAAAAGGCCGGCACCTACGTCAACCTGGAAGGCCGGGTGCAGTTTGGTGAAAAGGCCGTGTTCGCGCCGGGCGACGCCCGCGAGGACTGGTCGATCCTGCGCGCCCTGTCGGAAGCGCTGGGTGCCAAGCTGCCGTTCGACAGCTTCGACGCGCTGCGCGCCGAAATGGTCAAGGCGGTTCCGGCGCTCGGCGTCGAGGGTATCGCCGACTATGGCTGGTCGGTCCCGTCGCTGCCCACCGGTGCGACCGGCGAGCTGGGTTCGCCGATCAAGGATTTCTACCTCACCAACGCGATCTGCCGCGCCAGCCCGACGATGCAGCAATGCTCGGCCGAGCTGATCCATGGTGAAAGCTTCGCGGAGGCCGCAGAGTGACCGCTTTCTTCCAAGGCCTTGGCCTGCCTTTCGAGGGCGCCTGGCTGCTTTCGACCATTATCGGTATTCTGGTCATCGCACTGCCGCTGATGCTGGCCGTCGCCATGATCATCTATGCTGACCGCAAGATCTGGGCGGCCATGGCGCTGCGCCGTGGTCCCAACGTCGTCGGCCCGCTGGGCCTGCTTCAGTCCTTCGCGGACGGCCTCAAGGTCTTCCTGCAGGAAACCATCGTTCCGTCGGCATCGAACAAGGCGCTGTTCCTGATCGCGCCGATCATCACCTTCACCGTGGCGCTGATGGCCTGGGCCGTCATCCCCTTCGGCGTCGGCGTGATGGTGTCGAACGTCAATGTCGGCCTGCTCTACATCCTCGCCATCTCGTCGCTCGGCGTCTATGGCGTGGTGCTGGCGGGCTGGGCGTCCAACTCCAAATATCCCTTCTACTCCGCGATCCGCGCCAGCGCGCAGATGATCAGCTATGAAGTCTCGATCGGCTTCATCCTGATCACCGTCGTGCTGTGGGCCGGCAGCTTCAACATGTCGGCGATCGTGGAAAGCCAGAAGGGCTATTATGGCTTCCTCAACGGCAACGGCTTCAACCCGCTGCTGTTCCCGATGGCGATCATGTTCCTGATTTCGGCCATGGCGGAAACGGCGCGCGCGCCGTTCGACCTGACCGAAGCGGAATCCGAACTGGTCGCGGGTTACCAGACCGAATATTCGTCGATGGCCTTCGCCCTGTTCTGGCTCGGCGAATATGCCAACGTCATCCTGATGTGCGGCCTCAACGCGATCCTGTTCTGGGGTGGCTATCTGCCGCCGTTCGACTGGGCGCCGCTCTATCTGGTGCCGGGCATCATCTGGTTCCTGCTCAAGATCGCCTTCTTCTTCTTCGTCTTCTCCTGGGTGAAGGCGACGGTGCCCCGCTACCGTTATGACCAGCTGATGCGGCTGGGCTGGAAGATTTTCCTGCCGACCTCGCTCTTCTTCGTCTTCCTGGTTTCGGGCTTCCTCATGCTGACGCGCTATGGAGGCGCACAATGAGCCTCGGTTACTACGTCAAAAGCTTCACCCTCTGGGAGTTCGTGAAGGCGCACTGGCTGACCTTGAAGTATTTCTTCAAGCCCAAGGCGACGATCAACTACCCGTACGAGAAGAACCCGATTTCGCCGCGTTTCCGTGGTGAACATGCGCTGCGCCGCTATCCCAACGGGGAAGAGCGCTGCATCGCGTGCAAGCTGTGCGAGGCCATCTGTCCGGCGCAGGCGATCACCATCGAGGCGCAGCCGCGCGACGATGGCAGCCGCCGCACCACGCGCTACGACATCGACATGACCAAGTGCATCTATTGCGGCTTCTGCCAGGAAGCCTGCCCGGTCGATGCGATTGTCGAGGGCCCGAACTTCGAGTTCGCGACCGAAACCCGCGAGGAGCTGATCTACGACAAGGCCAAGCTCCTGGAAAACGGTGACAAGTGGGAGCGTGCCATCGCTGCCAATCTTGCTGCCGATGCCCCCTATCGTTAAGCCGCCGGCGTCAAAGGGAATATGAACCTGTGATCCACGTCCTCGCCTTTTACCTGTTCGCCATTCTGGTGGTGAGCAGCGGCGCGCTCACGATATTGTCGCGCAACCCGGTCCATTCGGTCCTCTGGCTGATCCTGGCCTTCTTCAACGCTGCCGGTCTGATGATCCTGCTCGGCGCCGAATTCATCGCGATGCTGCTTGTCATCGTCTATGTCGGCGCGGTCGCGGTGCTGTTCCTGTTCGTCGTCATGATGCTCGACATCGACTTCGCCGAACTGCGCGCCGGCTTCGTCAGCTATCTGCCGTTCGGCCTGCTGATCGCGCTCGTGCTGCTGGCGGAAATCGTCCTGGGCATCGGCCTGTGGAGCGCTGGCCCGATCGAACTCGCGCAGCGTGCGGCCCCGGCCAATCCGGAACTTTCCAACATCCAGGCGATCGGCGGCATTCTCTATACCCGCTACATCTTCCTGTTCGAGGCGGCGGGTATCGTCCTGCTGGTCGCGATGATCGGCGCCATCGTGCTGACCCATCGTGCCCGTGGCGGCGTCCGTGGTCAGAATGTTGCCAAGCAGAACCGCCGTCGTCCGCAGGACGCCGTGCGCAACATCAATCAGCCCGTGGGGCAGGGGGTGGAGCTGTGATCGGCCTTCAACATTATATGGTGGTCAGCGCCATCCTCTTCGTGATGGGGGTGCTCGGCATCTTCATCAACCGCAAGAATGTCATCATCATCCTGATGGCGATCGAGCTGATCCTCCTCAGCGTGAACATCAACCTCGTCGCCTTCAGCGCCTTCCTGGGCGATCTGGTGGGCCAGGTCTTCTCGATGTTCGTGCTGACCGTCGCGGCGGGTGAAGCGGCCATCGGCCTCGCCATCCTCGTCATTTACTTCCGTGGTCGCGGCACCATCGCCGTCGACGATGTCAACCGGATGAAGGGCTGAGCCAAATCCCATGATCCAGCTTATCGTCCTTCTCCCGCTGCTTGCTGCAGCCATCGCCGGCCTTGGCAACAAGGCCCTGGGCAAGATCCCGGCGAAGATCGTCACGACCGGCGCGCTGTTCGCAGCCTGCGCCATGTCCTGGCCGATCTTCATCAGCTTCCTGACCGGCCACGCCGAACCCTATGTCGCGCCCGTCTTCACCTGGATCGAAAGCGGCAGCTTCGACGCCCAGTGGGCGCTGCGGGTCGACACCATGACGGCGGTCATGCTGGTGGTCATCACCAGCGTGTCCAGCCTGGTCCACCTCTATAGCTGGGGCTATATGGACGAAGAGCCGGATCAGCCGCGCTTCTTCGCCTATCTCTCGCTCTTCACCTTCGCGATGCTGATGCTCGTGACCGCGAACAATCTGCTGCAGATGTTCTTCGGTTGGGAAGGCGTGGGTCTGGCTTCCTACCTGCTGATCGGTTTCTGGTTCCGTAAGCCGTCGGCCAACGCGGCCGCGATCAAGGCGTTCGTCGTCAATCGCGTCGGCGACCTTGGCTTCATGATGGGCATTTTCGGCACCTATCTGGTGTTCAACACCATCTCGATCCCGGAAATCCTGGAAATGGCCCCGTCGATGGCGGGTTCGACCATCGGCTTCCTGGGTCACCGCTTCGACACCATGACCGTGCTCTGCCTGCTGCTGTTCATCGGCGCGATGGGCAAGTCGGCACAGCTCGGCCTCCACACCTGGCTTCCCGACGCGATGGAAGGCCCGACCCCGGTGTCGGCGCTGATCCACGCGGCCACTATGGTCACCGCCGGCGTCTTCATGGTCTGCCGCCTGTCGCCGATGTTCGAAATGTCGCCGACCGCGCTGACCGTGGTCACCTATGTCGGTGCCGCCACCTGTCTGTTCGCCGCCACCGTCGGCACCGTGCAGACCGACATCAAGCGCGTTATCGCCTATTCGACCTGTTCGCAGCTGGGCTACATGTTCTTCGCGGCCGGTTGCGGCGCCTATGGCGCGGCGATGTTCCACCTCTTCACCCACGCCTTCTTCAAGGCGCTTCTGTTCCTGGGCGCCGGCTCGGTCATCCATGCGATGCACCATGAGCAGGACATGCGTTACTATGGCGGCCTGCGTAAGAAGATCCCCGTGACCTTCTGGACCATGACGCTCGGCACGCTCGCCATCACGGGCGTCGGCCTGCCGCTCGTCGGCGTCGGCTTCGCCGGCTTCTATTCGAAGGACGGCATTCTCGAAGCGGCGTTCGCTTCGGGCGGTGCAGGCATTGGCGCCTATTATGTTGGCGTGTTTGCCGCGCTGCTGACCAGCTTCTACAGCTGGCGCCTGGTCTTCCTGACCTTCTTCGGCAAGCCGCGCTGGACCCAGTCCGAGCATATCCAGCATGCCCTCCATGACTCCCATGGGCATGACGATCACGGCCACGGCCATGACGATCACGCCCATGCCGGCCATGATCATGACGATCATGCCCACGCACATGCCGATCATGGCCATGACCATCATGCCCATGACGCTGGCGACGGCACCGGTGGCTACCACCCGCACGAAAGCGGCCTGGTCATGCTGATCCCGCTGCTGGTGCTCAGCCTGGGCGCCGTGTTCGCCGGCTTCGTCTTCCACGACCAGTTCATTGGTCCGGAAGGGGGCATCGAGTTCTGGAAGGGCGCGCTCGCGTTCGACAGCCACCTGATGCACGCCGCGCATGAAGTGCCGACCTGGGTCAAGTTCGGTCCGTTCACCGTGATGCTGACCGGCCTGGTCATTGCCTGGCTCGCCTACATCAAGAACACCGACTGGCCGCAGCGCTTCGTCGCCACCTTCGGCGCCCTGCACCAGTTCCTGCTCAACAAGTGGTATTTTGACGAGCTGTACAACTTCCTGTTCGTCAAGCCCGCCTTCGCCATCGGCCGCTTCTTCTGGCAGTTCGGTGACGTCGGCTTCATTGACCGCTTCGGCCCCAACGGGCTGGCTGCTCTGGTCGTGCAGGGCAACAAGATCACCCGTCGGCTTCAGTCCGGCTACCTCTACACCTATGCGCTGGTGATGCTGATTGGCCTCGCCGCGGCTGCAACCTGGGCGATGACACGATAATGGACGGCTTCCCCATCCTCTCCCTGATGATGGCAGTGCCGATGGCTGGTGCCATCGCCTGCCTCTTCGCTGGCGCCAATAATGCGCGCTGGATTGCGCTGATCGCCACGCTGGTCGATCTGGTCCTGGGCATCGTCCTGTGGGTCAATTTCGATCAGTCGGGCGCTGGCGCCCAGTGGCAGTTCACCGAATATGCGCCGATCTTCGGCCGCTTCGCGTGGGCGCTCGGGATCGACGGCATCGCCTTGCTGCTGATCGCACTGACCGTGTTCCTGATGCCGATCTGCATCGGCGCCAGCTGGAACGCGATCAACAAGCGCGTCGGCGAATATATGGCGGCGTTCCTGTTCATGGAGGTGCTGATGATCGGCGTCTTCACCGCGCAGGATCTCTACCTCTTCTACATCATGTTCGAAGCCGGCCTGATCCCGATGTATCTGATCATCGGTATCTGGGGTGGTGCGAACCGTATCTACGCCTCGTACAAATTCTTCCTCTACACGCTGCTCGGCTCGGTCCTGATGCTGATCGCGATGATGTGGATGGTGCATGAGGCCGGCACGACCCGCATCCCCGACCTGATGGCCTACAATTTCGATCCGAAGATCCAGATCTGGCTGTGGCTTGCCTTCTTCGCCAGCTTCGCGGTGAAGATGCCGATGTGGCCGGTCCACACCTGGCTGCCCGACGCGCACGTTCAGGCGCCGACCGCCGGTTCGGTCATCCTGGCAGGCGTGCTGCTGAAGATGGGTGGCTATGGCTTCATCCGCTTCTCGCTGCCGATGTTCCCGGAAGCCTCGGCGCAGCTCGCGCCCTGGGTCTGGGGCCTGTCGATGGTCGCCGTCGTCTATACCAGCCTCATCGCGCTGGTTCAGTCGGACATGAAGAAGCTGATCGCCTATTCGTCGGTCGCGCACATGGCGATCGTTACCATCGGTCTGTTCGCCTTCAACCAGGCGGGCCTGGAAGGCGCGATGATGGTCATGCTGGGCCACGGCCTGGTCTCGGGCGCGCTGTTCCTCTGCGTCGGCGTCATCTATGACCGCCTGCACACCCGTGAGATCAACCGCTATGGTGGCCTCGCAATCAACATGCCGCGCTACGCCGTGCTGTTCCTGCTCTTCACCATGGCTTCGGTCGGTCTGCCGGGCACCAGCAACTTCGTCGGCGAATTCCTGTCGCTGATGGGCATCTATCAGGTCTCGACCTGGGCGGCGCTGATCTGCACCACCGGCATCATCCTGGGTGCGGCCTATATGCTCTACCTCTATCGCCGCATTTGCTACGGCGATCAGGTGAACGCCGATGCCGCCGCCATGCCCGACCTGTCGGCGCGTGAAATCTGGCTGCTCGCCCCGATTGCCGCGGCGGTGCTCTGGATGGGCGTCTATCCGGAAAGCTTCCTGGCCCCGATGCGTCCCGACATCCGCGCGCTCGAAGCGCGTCTCGCCCCTGCGGCTCCCGCAGGAGATTCCCAGATCAAGATGGGTGCGCCCAAGCCGGTAGGCGAGGGCCATCATGAAGAAGCCGCTGCGCACGGGGAGGCGCACTAATGATCGAAACCGCTTCCCTTCTGGCCGTATTGCCGGAACTCATCCTCACCGGCTCCGGCCTGGTGCTGATGCTGATCGCCGCCTTTGGTGGTGACCGCTCGACCCATGCCGTCAACTGGCTGGCAGTGCTTGCACTGCTCGCCGCCGGCCTCAGCCTCTGCACCTCGATGGCGCATGGCCCGGTCGCGTTCGACGGCCTGGTCCGTGCCGACGCCTTCTCGGTCTATGCCAAGGCGCTGATCTATGGCGCGGCCGGTGCGGCCATCCTGCTGGCCCCGCGCTTCTTCGCCACCGGCGGCGCGCTGCGTGCCGAATATGCCGTCCTGATCGTCTTTGCCGCCATCGGCATGGGCATGATGGTTTCGGCCGGCGACATGCTGACCCTCTATGTCGGCCTGGAAATGAACAGCCTCGCGTCCTACGTGCTGGCCAGTTTCATGCGCCAGGACGAAAAGTCGTCGGAAGCGGGCCTGAAATATTTCGTGCTCGGTTCGCTGGCCAGCGGCATCCTGCTCTACGGCATCTCGCTGCTCTACGGCTTCACCGGTTCGACCGCGTTCGACGGCATCGCCATCGCCATGGGCGACGGCGTGTCGAAGGGCGAACTGTTCGGCCTGGTCTTCGTGCTTGCCGGCCTCGCTTTCAAGATCAGCGCCGTGCCGTTCCACATGTGGACGCCCGACGTCTATGAAGGTGCGCCGACCCCGGTCACCGCCTTCTTCGGCAGCGCGCCCAAGGTCGCCGCCATGGGCCTGATGGTCCGCGTCGCGATCGAAGCGCTCGGCCCGGCCGGCCTCGACTGGCAGCAGATCATCATCTTCGTTGCACTCGCCTCGATCCTGTTCGGTGCGGTCGCGGCGATCGGCCAGACCAGCATCAAGCGTCTGATGGCCTATTCGTCGATCAACAATGTCGGTTTCGCGCTGGTCGGCCTCGCCGCCGGCACGCCCGCCGGCGTTGCCGCGACGATGAGCTACATGGCGATCTATGTCGTCATGACCATCGGCGCCTTCGCCTGCATCCTCCAGATGCGGGATGCCGACGGCAAGCCGGTCGACACGATCGCCAGCCTTGCCGGCCTGTCGCAGTCGCGCAAGGGCCTGTCGGCCGCCTTCGCGATCTTCATGTTCTCGATGGCCGGTATCCCGCCGCTGTTCGGCTTCTGGGCGAAGTTCCTGGTGTTCGATGCCGCGGTCGCCGCCAACCTGACCGCGCTCGCCGCCTTCGGCATCGCCATGTCGGTGATCGGCGCCTTCTATTATCTCAAGATCATCAAGACGATCTATTTCGACGAGCCGGCCGCGCCCTATGAGGCGAAGGGCGGGGCGGTCGAGAACATCATCATGGCCGCCTGCGCCATCGTGATCGTCTTCGGTTATCTGCTCAACCCGCTGCTGGACAAGGCCAGCGCGGCTGCGGCGGCCTCACTGTTCTGACGCAGTTTCGCACCGTAGAAGAAACCGGCTCCACCAATGCCGACATGCTGGCATTGGCGGAGCAGGGTGAAACCGAGGGCCTCTGGCTGCGCGCAAAGCGACAGTCCGGAGGCCGCGGTCGTTTGGGCCGGGCGTGGGAAAGCCCGGTCGGCAATCTCTATTGCTCCACCCTGATCCGGCCGCAGCCGGGCGACCCGATGGCGCACACGCTGGCGCTGGTCGCGGCGAACGCCGTCCATGCGCTGGTCGCGCCCCTCTGTGCCGGACAGGCGCGGATCAAATGGCCCAATGACATTTTGGTCGACGGCGCGAAGATCGCCGGCATCCTGCTGGAACGCACCGGCGATGCCGTGGTGGTCGGCATCGGCATCAACGTCACCCATTTCCCGCAAGGGCTCGACCGTCCGGTCACCAGCCTAACAGCGCAAGGCGCGACCGGGGAGGGGGCGGACGCCGCTGCGCTGCTGGAGCGCCTCGCCCAGCTTTTCGGCCATTGGCTGGCAATCTGGCGCGCCCAGGGGCTTGATCCGGTGCGCACCCACTGGCTGCTCAACGCCCACCCGACCGGCACGCAGATGCGTGTCGTCCAGCCCGACGGCGACGTGGTGGAGGGCGGCTTCGGCACGCTCGACAGCCAGGGCATGTTGATCCTGCGCTTGGCGAATGGCGATACCCGTGCCATTCATGCCGGCGATATCTTTCTCATCTGAGGGTTCGGCCATGCTTCTCGCGATCGACGCGGGCAACACCAATGTCGTTTTCGCGCTGCTCGACGGGCGTGAGATCAAGACGCGCTGGCGCATCGCCACCGACCCGCGCCGCACCGCCGACGAATATGCCGTGTGGCTGAACCAGCTTTTGATGCTGGAAGGCTATGCCATGGCCGATGTCGACGCGGTGATCGTCGCCACGGTCGTGCCGCGCGCGCTCCACAATCTTCAGGTGCTGGCCGACAAATATTTCAAGACGACGGCGCTGGTCGCCGGCCAATCGCCGGTCGACTGGGGCATCGAACTGGACGTGGCGGAACCGGCCTCGGTCGGCGCCGACCGGGTTGTAAACGCGATCGCGGCCCACCATCTTTATGAGGGCGACCTGATCGTCATCGACTTCGGCACGGCGACCACCTTCGACGTGGTGGATTATCGCGGCGCCTATAAGGGCGGCATCATCGCGCCGGGCATCAATCTGTCGCTCGATGCGCTGGTGGCGGCTGCGGCCAAATTGCCCCGCATCGCGATCGCCCCGCCAGAGAACCGATCGGTTATCGGTCGGACCACGGCCGACGCCATGCTGATCGGCGTCTTCTGGGGCTATGTGGCGATGATGGAGGGGCTGGTCGCCCGGATGCGGGCCGAGATCGGCCGCCCGACCAAAGTGATTTCGACCGGAGGACTCGCCGTCCTCTTCAATGACAATAGCGATATTTTCGATGCGATCGCGCCCGACCTGACGATCCAGGGCCTCGCATTGCTGTACGAACGGAGTTTACAGACAGAATGACACCCAAGGACGAGCTGCTCTTCCTGGCCCTCGGCGGCTCGGGCGAGATCGGCATGAACGTCAATCTTTATGGTTGCCAGGGCAAATGGGTCATGGTCGATCTCGGCCTGACCTTTGCCGACCCGCTTTATCCCGGCGTGGAACTGGTGCTGCCCGACCTTGCCTTCATCGAGGAGCGCAAGGACGACCTGCTCGGCATCGTGCTGACCCATGGCCATGAAGACCATATCGGCGCCATCCCCTATCTGGCGGCAGACCTGGGCGTGCCGCTTTATGCCACGCCCTTCACCGCGGGCCTGATCCGGCTGAAGCTGGAGGAAGAGGGCCTCACCAAGGAGGTGAAGCTCCACGTTATCGAGAATGAAGGCAGCTTCAATCTTGGTCCGTTCGGCTTCCGCTACGTGCCGCTCGCCCACTCGATTCCGGAGGGCAATGCCGTCCTGATCGACACGCCGCACGGCCGCATCTTCCACACCGGCGACTGGAAGCTGGACTCAGCCCCGCTGCTCGGCCAGCCCTCCACGCCGGAGGAACTGACCGCGATCGGTGACGAGGGCGTGCTCGCGCTTGTGTGCGACAGCACCAATGTCTTCAATCCAGAACCATCGGGTTCTGAAAGCACGGTGCGCGATGGCCTGATGCAGACCGTCGCAGCGGCGAAGGGCCGCGTGCTGGTCACCACCTTCGCCTCCAACGCCGCGCGCGTGCAGACGCTGGGCGAGGTCGCGGCGGCCACCGGGCGCAAGCTGTGCGTCGCCGGCCGCTCGCTCGATCGCATCATCAGCACCGCCAAGGCTGCCGGTTATCTCAAGGATTTCCCGCCGCTGGTCGATTGGGACGATGCGATGGACCTGCCGCGTTCGGAAGTGATGTTCATCGCCACCGGCGGCCAGGGCGAGGCGCGTGCCGCCCTGTCGCGCATCGCCTTTGACAGCCACCCGATCAAGCTGGCCGAGGGCGATACCGTCGTCTTCTCGTCCAAGCAGATTCCGGGCAATGAAATCGCGATCGGCCGCATCCAGAATGCGCTGGCGACCAAGGGCATCATCATGGTGACCGACCGCCAGGCCGAAGTCCATGTCTCGGGCCATCCGGGCCGTCCGGAACTGGAATCCATGTATCGCTGGATCCGCCCCGCCATCCTGCTGCCGGTCCATGGCGAACGCCGCCACATGGCGGAACAGGCGCGGCTTGGCCTCGCCACCGGCATCCCCGATGCGGTGGTCCAGTCGAACGGCGACCTGTTGCGGCTGGCACCGGGCAAGCCGACGATCATCGGCCATGAGGATACCGGCCGTCTGGTGCTTGACGGCGACGTCATCCTGCCCGCCGACGGCGCGACCATGAACGAACGGCGCAAGCTGGGTCTGCACGGCCAGATCAGCGTCGCCGTGGCGCTCGACGCGAAGAACCGCCTGATCGGCGAACCCGTGCTGCGCACCCAGGGCGTGCCGGTGGAGGAAGACAAGGACGCCTTCCTCGCCGAAGCGGCCGAGGAAGCGGCGGCGGCCGTCGCCAAGGGATCGATGGAGCAGGAAGCCCTGCGCGAACGGCTGCGCCTCGCCGTGCGCCGCACCGCCACCCGCTGGACCGGCAAGAAGCCGATCGTCGACGTGCTGCTGATCCGCGCATGATATGAGAGTGCCGTTCGCCATCCTGCGGGAGCAAGGCGAACGGCGCTTTCGCAAATGCCCAGAATCTTCTAGGCTCGGGCCGATCAAGATTGAATCGTCATGGCGAGCGAAGAAATGCCGCGATGACGGGAGAGGATAGGGGCATGCGCTGCAATAACGGGCGGGCCGGATGAACTGGTATGCCATCTTCGCCATCTATGTGCTGTTCTGGGTGATCAGCGCCTTCCTCGTCCTGCCCTTCGGCCTGCGCACGCCCGACGAGACGGGGGAGGTGCTGCTGAAAGGCCAGGCGGACAGCGCCCCCAGCAACTTCCGCCCCGGCCGCGTCATGCTGCGCGCCACCCTGCTCTCGGCCGTCCTGTTCGGCCTCTATTACGCCAATTATGTCCAGGGCTGGGTGACGATCGACAACATCCCCGGCCTCCATCCGCCACGCTGAGCGGGGATGCTATGTACCGGCGGCGCGGGCAAAACCGATGCCGTGGAAGCGCCACGCAGGGATGGCTAACGACCGCCTGCTTTTCCTCCCGTCATCCCCGCGGAGGCGGGGATCCATCTCGCCAGCGTGGGACCAGAGAGAAGGTTCGGAGATAGATTCCCGCCTACGAGAGAATGGCGGGGAAGGGTGGTTAAGGGCCTGTCGGGTTTTGGAGAAGTGAACGCCGCTACTAGCTGACGCTGCGCGGTAAATATCGCTTGGGAAGAGTTGCCGCAATTATTGACCTTCAATAACGCACAATCTCGGCTACTTTTCGCTCATCACGCGACGCTTCCAGCGCCTCTTGTAGAACGTCGATCAAATCGCGACCTGTCGATGTCACAAAGTAATTCGCGAGGCTGGTTATGTCCGCCGATATCTCGTTGCCCCAAGGCGGCACCTTGGCTCGATCTTCTATATCCCAGATTACTCGATCAGGCGAGAAGGCCGCAAACTCCGAACGGATATCAGCCAGTTCGGCGAGAGCGACTGGCGCTTGATCACATGGCAGTTTCCCCTCGTAGAGGTGCATTAGCGACGGAAAGCGTTCACCCCATCGCCCCTCCAGCCTGCCACTCACGGTCGAGTAAAAGGAATGAAAGAAGTCGCCAGTGCCGATTTCATCGGTGATGCTGCCGACCTTGATACCGACTGTCATGCCCATTCCTCCTTCTGCGCCGCTATCCCGCACAACGGCCGATTTCCAACAAATTTCGTCATTCAGTGTCGAACCAGCCATCTGAATGAGTGGCTGGTTTCAGGGATTAGGATAATCTGGCGGAACGTCCACGAATGGTCGCTAGATTCCATCCCCATCCCGTCATGCCGGGCTTGACCCGGCATCCCGCTTTTCTTGCTTTGCGAGCGCGCCCCGACCAAGGCCGCGCTCCCTCTGTCCTATTCGGCCCGTTCATGATCTACTCCGGCCATGAAAAGCCGTCTCTCTCGCACGCATGTCCAGAATTGTCGCGCCGCTGTCGCTTCCCTGTCGCCTGACTGTCGCGTCGGTGGTGCGGGACGGTGACCCTGATCGTGACCCAAATGTGGCGTCACAGGCGCGTGGGTGTCGCGTCGCGGGCGCGCGACAGGTGCAAAAGGCCCTAAATGGCCCGACGACACTGTGAACTTCGGGCCGAAATAAACTGTCGCGTCATCCGCCTGACCGGCCGGCCTTAGGGCAACAAATTCAGACTGTCCTACAGTTCGCCTGACAGCCATAATGCGGACGGCTCTTTGACCTGTCGGATATGCCCGCGTGCTGCGGAGGCCGACCCTACCGCTTGCGGGTCAATTCCCGCATTGCCTCGTCCAGCCCCTCCAGCGTCAGCGGATACATGCGCTCGTTCATCAGGTCGCGGATGATGCGGGTGGACTGGCTATAGCCCCAATGTTCCGCCGGTGCGGGGTTCAGCCACACGGTCGCGGGATAGGTATGGGCAACGCGCTGCAGCCAGACGGCGCCGGCTTCCTCGTTCATATGCTCCACCGATCCACCGGGATGGCTGATCTCATAGGGGCTCATCGCCGCGTCGCCGACGAAGATCACCTTATAGTCATGGCCATATTTGTGCAGCACGTCCCAGGTCGGGGTGCGCTCGGCAAAGCGGCGGCGATTATCCTTCCACACGCCTTCATAGAGGCAGTTATGGAAGTAGAAGAATTCCATATTCTTGAATTCGCTGGTCGCGGCGGAAAACAACTCCTCGCACAGCTTGATATGCGGGTCCATTGATCCGCCCACGTCCAGGAACAGCAGCAGCTTGACCGCATTGTGCCGCTCGGGCCGCATCCGGATGTCGAGCCAGCCCTGCCGCGCGGTGCCGCGGATCGTTGCGTCCAGATCCAGTTCGTCGGCCGCCCCCTCCCGCGCAAACCGGCGCAGTCGGCGCAGCGCCACCTTGATGTTGCGGGTGCCGATCTCGCGATTGCTGTCCAGATTGGCGAATTCGCGCTTTTCCCACACCTTGATGGCGCGCTTGTGCCGGCTCTCCCCGCCGATCCGCACGCCCTCGGGATTATAGCCGCCATGGCCGAAGGGGGATGTGCCGCCAGTGCCGATCCACTTGCTGCCGCCCTGGTGCCGGCCCTTCTGTTCCTCCAGTCGCTCTTTCAGCGTCTTCATGATCTCGTCCCAGTCGCCCAGCGACTTGATCTTCTCCATCTTCTCGGGGCTGAGGAACTTTTCCGCGACCAGGCGCAGCCATTCCTCGGGTATCTCCGCCTCGACCCCGTCCTGGCCCAGCAGTCCCTTGAACACCTTGGCAAAGACCTGGTCGAACCGGTCGATCAGCCCCTCATCCTTCACATAGGTGGCGCGGGCGAGATAATAGAAATCCTCGGGCCGCCGCTCGATCACGTCGCGGTCCAGCGCTTCGAGGAGCAGCAGATGCTCCTTGATGCTGGCGGGGATGCCGGCGGCGCGTAGCGCGTCGAGGAAATTGAGCATCATGGTGCCGATCTTGTCGGCCAGCGCGCCGGGCGATGCAAGCGCCGGGCGGATCGCATTGGCGAAATATTAAGTGTTGCGCCGCACGGTAAACAGTTCAGTATTCATTGTGACAGTTAAGTTGCGGGGGCGGCTTGGAAAACGGAGAATTGTTGGCTGACCTGGGGGAACGGTCGGGCGACATAGCATTGCAATGCAGCGAAACCGCTGGATTTCTGGGCGAAGTGAACCGCCGGATCCAGGGCGATTCGGCGCGCCTGTCGGACTTGCAGGCGAACATGCAGACGCTGACCGCCAGCCAGAATGAGAGCGTGGCGGCGGCCCAGGAGTTGAGCCTCACCGCCGGACGCGCCGGGCGCATCATTGCCGAGGGGCATGATGTCATCACCTTGTCGCTGGGCGAGGTGGCGGGGCTGGTCGAACATGTCACGGGCCTCGAAGGCCATCTGCGCCAGTTCCTGCAGGTGATCGAGGCGGTGGGCGGCATTTCCGACCAGCTCGGCACGATCGCCCGCCAGACCCGCCTGCTGGGCGTCAACGCCGCGATCGAGGCGGCGCGCGGGGGTGAGGCGACGATGGGCTTTGCCGTGGTGGCGGAGGAAATCCGCCGGCTCGCCGAACAGGCGGCCGAATCCTCGGCCTCGGTCGGCAGCAAGCTTGGCCAGCTCGACCGCGATGCCCGCCATCTGATCGGCGGGGTGGAGGCGAATATCCAGCGCGGCCGCGACGTCGGCACCCATATAGACCAGCTGCGCCTGTCCATGGCGGAAATCGCCTCGCTGGTGACCCAGTTCGGCGAGCGCTCCAGCGCGATCGTCGCCTGCACCGACGAGGCGGATGCCCATGTCGCGGCGCTGGACCAGGGGCTGGCGCTGTTCGGCCGCTCCTCGACCGAAAGCGCGGGGCGCGTCGACATGGCCCGCGACAAGATCGAGGCGCTGGAGAGCCTGGCCAACGACATGCTCAACACCGCGGCGCAGAGCCGGCTGCGCACCCGTAACAGCCATTATATCGCGCTGGCCGAGGATGGCGCGGCCGAGGTCGCGGCGCTGATCGAGGATGCGCTGGCCCGTGGCGAAGTGTCGCAACAGGCTTTGTTCGATCGCAGCCATCGACCGATCGCGGGGTCTGAGCCGACCCAATATCAGACTGGTTTCACCGCCTATGCCGATCTGCGGGTGCGGCCGCTGCTCGACCGCCATACCGCGAAGGACGCGACCATCATCGGCTGCTGCCTGATCGACATGGACGGCTATCTGCCCACCCATATCAGCGCGCGCAGCCAGCCGCAGCGGATCGGCGACCCGCGCTGGAACATGGAACATGCCCGCAACCGGCAAATCTTCATGGATGCCCAGACCCGCCGCGCGCTCGACGGCGACGACGACTTCTACCTCTTCACCTATCGCCAGAATCTGGGGGAGGGGCGCTATCGGGCACTGCGCAGCGTGTTCGTGCCGCTGCGTTTCGCCGGCCGCCGCTGGGGCCTGTATGAGGTCGGCTATCTGATCTGATCGACGCGCCTTATGCCGTGGATCAGCGAGACCAGCACGAAGGAGATGATCATCAGCAGATACCAGGCGCCCAGCTTCATCAGGCTGACCATCTCCCAACCGTGGCGCTGGCTGGGGTAGGTCCAGGCATTGGCGAAGGTGCCGATATTCTCCGCCAGCCAAATGAACAGCGCAACCAGGAAGAAGCCGAGCAGCGGCGGCATCCGCCGTGCTTCCCGCCAGGGCGTGAACCATATCCAGCTGCGTCCGAACAACAGGATGGCGGCGGCGAACAGGGCGATCCGCACATCGGGCAGCCAGTGATGGGCAAAGAAATTGACATAGACGGCGCTCGCCAGCAGCACCGTCGCCCAGACCGGCGGATAGCGGCTGAAACCAAAGTCGAAGATGCGCCAGACCCGCGCGATATAGCTGCCGACGGCGGCATACATGAAGCCGGAAAAGAGCGGCACCGGGCCGATATGGAGCAGGCTGGCCTCCGGATAGACCCAGCTTCCCGCATGGGTCTTGAACAATTCCATGATCGTGCCGATCAGGTGGAAGGCGCAGATCACCAGCGCCTCGCGCGGACTTTCCAGCCGCAGCCCCAGCATCGCGATCTGGATCACGATCGCCGACAGAGTCAGGAAATCATAGCGGTGGAGGGCCGCGTTGGCGGGATAGAAAAGATGGGTGCCTAGCAGCAGCGCCAGCATCAGTCCGCCGAACAGGCAGGCCCAGCCCTGTTTGAAGCCGAACAGCAGGAACTCATAGGCCCAGGCGCGCGGCCCCGCCGCGACGCGGACCGATTCCAGATGGGCGCGTATCCGCGCAAAGCGGGTCGCGCCCGTGGGGTCGTTCATGTCCCCATGTCTAGCGCGCCATGGCTCGGACGCCAATCATTCCGGCCCCGACGAAAGGGCTTTGCAGCGCGCGCATGATCGTTAAGCTGACGGAACGACAAAAATGAGGAGAGGCTGCCGATGGCGGGACGGCGATGGACGCGGGGTGTGGCCTTGGCGCTGCTCGGCGCGTCGGGCGCGGCGCTGGGGACCGATACGCCCCAGCAGGCCGAGGACGAGATCATCGTGATCGCCGCCCGGATGAAGATCATCAACATCGAATATGCGCTTCGTGGCCCCTGGCTCAAGGCCTGCAATCTCGACGGGACGACCGGCACGCCGGCGGCCGACCGGGCGATTTGCATGTTGCTGCAGCAATGCCTGCTCGACGGGAAGACAAGGCGCGAAGAGGCCAAGCAATGCGTCAATGCCCGGATCGATGATCTCGCCAGTCATCGTGGAACATTGCCGGCGCTGGTGAGCGAAGCCGCGCTTGAAACCGCCGCTGCCGGACAGGATGCGCAAGCGGATGAAGGCGGAAAATCCGACGCGATCATCGTCACCGGCGCGCGCCATGTCATCAATCCTGGCCTGTGGCGCTTTACCGAGATCGGCACCTATGTGAGCAGCATGTCCGGACATCATCCTCCCGGCACCCGCCAGTGGGAGGCCTGCATCCCCGATCGCCGCGATGACCTGGCGATCCGCTATGCCGTGGAGGGGCCGCCCCGGCCGGCTGGGGCCGGTGGCCCGCATGGATGCCGCCAATGGCGGGTCACTGTGTCAGGGCGCAAATTCGAGGGGCGACTATATTGCGGTCGTGCGCATGGCGGCTTTTCCTATGGCAGGATGAACGGAACGGTCACGGGCGATGCGCTGGAGGCGTCTGCCGAACACAAGACGGTTGGCGGACGCGGGCCGCGCGGGAAGGGGCCCGAGAAGCCTCGCTTCTTCGGGAGCCTGAAGACCGAATTGTCGGGGGAGCGCGTCGGCGTGTGCCCCGGTCGCTGATCGGAAGCGAAAGGGCGCTCCGGATAATGTCCGGAGCGCCCAGGATTTTCTAAAACCGCCTCAGTTGGGCTTGCGCGCGCCCTGGCTGATCGTAACCTCGCCATTGGCGGCATAAAGTGCGGTGGCTTCGGCCTGGGCCGTCTGGGGATCCTTGCCGTCCAGGATCGCGGCGATCTGGCGGCCGCTGGGCACCTTGTCATAGACGCCGTAAAGGTCGGTCTGGCCGACCATATGGATCGACAGTTGATAGCCAAGGTCGCGGGTGGCGGGATCGAAGGCGAGGACAGTGCCGCTATCGTCGACCGGCACGATGATCGCGCCATCGCTGCGCCCCGTCTGCTGCAGCATGTCATAGCTGCCCTGCGCGGTCTGGACGGTGCCGCGAATGCACAGATTATCCTTGCCCTCGCGCGGGATGCGGACGTCCTGCGGCACGGGCTGGCCGGCGGTGCCGCTCGGCACGGCCTTGGTCAGGCGCGCGTCGCCGCCATCGCCGGTCGGGCAGGCACCGAAGCTGGCCGGGCTGGTCGCGTGCAGGCTTGCCGCATCGTCGAATTTCAGGCCGGCCAGCATGCCGTCCAACCCGGCCAGCACTTCTGCGCGGCGTTCGGTCGGCCCGGTGACGCGCAGCTTCACCATCCAGCGCCCGGCATGGGCGAAGGCGGCCGCCGTGGTCAGCGCGCCATCGGCGGCATCGTCATAGACGGCGCGGATCGCCGTGCCCGCGCGGCCGCCGGCGGCGACGCTGTCATAAGCGGTGCGATGGGTCTTGCCGCCGAACCGCTCCATCACCGCCTTGTCGGTCATGTAAGCGGCGAGTGAAGCGTCGGCATAGGCCGGCAGATAGACATAGAGGGTCGCCTGGATGGCGCCATCCTGCGAAATATATTGGGCGTAATTGTCGATGCCCTTGCCGCCGTTCGATACTTCGCCGCTCTTGGTCAACGACAGGCTGGCGACCGTCTGCGGCAGGCTGATGCCGGCGGCGGTGGCACGTATGGCAGTATCACTGGGCGTCCATGCCTCGATATCGTCCGCCGCCTGCGCCAGCGAGGGCAGGGCCAGGCAGAGAGCCATCGAACATAGGAACAACGCACGTCGGGGCATTGGCATCCTCTCTCTCGATCCAGACCGTCTTGGCGCGGCCTTGAATGACAGAGGATCAGGAAATCACGTATTCCGCAGGGGCGCAAGCCGCCTTCACGCTGCCGGTGCTATTTGCCCCGGAAATTGCGACAATTGCGGGCCGTGACAGGCCCATTGCTGTGCAGCATCGGTCCGGATGACGCCTTCGGCCACGATCAGGCCGGGTTCGCCCAATGTCAGGATCGCGATTCGGCCAGGTTGGACGGCGGCCTCAGCGCCCCTGGCGTCGTGCCATGAAGGCCAGGCGCTCGAACATCATGATGTCCTGCTCATTCTTGAGCAGCGCGCCGTGCAGCGGCGGGATCGCCTTGGTCGGATCGGCATTCTGCAGCACGTCGAGCGGCATGTCCTCGTTCAGCAGCAGTTTCAACCAGTCGAGCAGTTCGGATGTGCTGGGCTTCTTCTTGAGGCCGGGCACTTCACGAATGTCGTAGAAAATGTCCATCGCCCGGCTGACCAGCATCTTCTGGATGCCGGGGAAATGGACATCGACGATCGCCTGCATCGTCTCGCGATCCGGGAATTTGATATAGTGGAAGAAACAGCGGCGCAGGAACGCGTCGGGCAGTTCCTTCTCGTTGTTCGAGGTGATGATGACGACCGGCCGTTCCTTGGCCGCGACCGTCTCGCCGGTCTCATAGACATGGAAGGCCATGCGATCGAGTTCCTGCAACAGGTCGTTGGGAAATTCGATATCGGCCTTGTCGATCTCGTCGATCAGCAGGACGGGCAGGGTGGGGGAGGTGAAGGCCTCCCATAGCTTGCCCTTGCGGATATAGTTGGCGATGTCGTGGACCCGCTCGTCACCCAGCTGGCCGTCACGCAGGCGGGCAACCGCATCATATTCATACAGGCCCTGATGCGCCTTGGTCGTCGACTTGACGTTCCATTCGATGAGGGGGGCGTTAATGGCCTTGGCGATTTCCTGGGCCAGCACGGTCTTGCCGGTGCCCGGTTCGCCCTTCACCAGCAGCGGCCGGCGCAGCAGCACCGCGGCATTGACCGCGACCTTCAGATCGTCGGTGGCGACATAATCCTGGGTGCCCTCAAAGCGCATGGCTCTCTTCCGCTCCATCATTGCTGGAGGACCGGACTAGGCAAAGCGGGATTGGGGCGCAACGCGTTTGTGCGTTGCGGCAAGCGGTGGGGCGATGGATCAGTCCTGCTGTTGCCGGCGGATGGCGGCGCGCGCCTCCAGCACATCCCACAGGCCGCGATGCTGGGCCAGCAGCTGGCGCATGCCGAACTGGATCGCGCGATCAACGGCCGGATCGCCACCAATGGCGCGCGCCACGTCCAGCGTTGCCCGATGATCGGGCAAAGAGCAGGGAACCGGTTCGATGCCCGCACGAAGCGCGGCAATGTCCAGCAGCTTGCGCACGGCGCGCCAGTCCAGCACCAGCGCGATCGCTGCGCCCATGGCGCAACCGCGCCGGTCGGACTGGGCCAGCATGTCGAGCGCATGGCGCTGCTGACTGACGATGGTTTCGCAACTGCTCTGGCCCGCCGTGCTGGGGGCGGGGCCAGCAGCCACGGTGACCTGGGTCAGATAGGCGCGCTCCCGCGCAAAGGCGTCGGCGGCCTCGATCAGCCAGCGGCGCGCGGCATTGTCGACCGAGCGGGTGGCGGCATGGTCGATCACGCCGGGATGGCGACCATGGAGCAGGCAGAGATAATAGGCGGCATCGGCAAGGTCGGGCAGGCCAAGGCCATCGCGCGAGCGGGCATCCTGGCTCGCCTGGGCCAGATAGCTGTGGCTATAGCTGCCATCGGCCCGAACCAGCATGTCCAGGATTTGCGCAATATCGTCGCCCCGGCGCAGCGCCGTCACTTCGCTCATAGAAATTTCCCTGTGGCAACGGCGTAAGGGGCGCCGCTGGGCACAATCTAGGGCAAGGTGCGTAAACGCCGGGTTAAACTTGTCGCTTCGGCTGGTCGCAAATGTGGCACCAATGGTCTAGGCCGTTATGGTTAACAAATGATGCTATCGTCTTGAAAAACAAAAGGCCCGGCTGGAATGTCCGGCCGGGCCCTTGTTTGAAGCGATAATCTGACCGGATTTACTGGTCCAGGAAGCTGCGCATCTTGCGGCTGCGGCTGGGGTGCTTCAGCTTGCGGAGCGCCTTCGCCTCGATCTGGCGGATACGCTCGCGGGTCACGCTGAACTGCTGGCCCACTTCCTCCAGCGTATGGTCGGTGTTCATCCCGATGCCGAAGCGCATGCGCAGCACGCGTTCCTCGCGCGGGGTCAGGCTGGCAAGGACGCGGGTGACCGTTTCCTTGAGGTTCGCCTGGATCGCGGCATCCACCGGGATGATCGCATTCTTGTCTTCGATGAAGTCGCCCAGATGGCTGTCTTCCTCGTCGCCGATCGGCGTTTCGAGCGAGATCGGCTCCTTGGCGATCTTCATCACCTTGCGCACCTTCTCCAGCGGCATGGAGAGGCGTTCGGCCATCTCTTCCGGGGTCGGCTCGCGGCCCTGCTCGTGCAGGAACTGTCGGCTGGTGCGGACCAGCTTGTTGATCGTCTCGATCATGTGGACCGGGATGCGGATGGTCCGCGCCTGGTCCGCGATCGAACGGGTGATCGCCTGACGGATCCACCAGGTGGCGTAGGTGCTGAACTTGTAGCCGCGGCGATACTCGAACTTGTCCACCGCCTTCATCAGGCCGATATTGCCTTCCTGGATAAGGTCCAGGAACTGAAGGCCGCGGTTCGTGTATTTCTTCGCGATGGAGATGACGAGGCGCAGGTTTGCCTCGACCATTTCCTTCTTCGCGATGCGCGCCTCGCGCTCGCCCTTCTGCACCATGTTCACGATGCGGCGGAATTCGCTGAGCGACATGCCGGTCGCCTGGGCGATCTCGCTCACTTCATTGCGGATGCGCTCGACCGCGCGGCCTTCGGCAGCGGCAAAGGCGGCCCACTTCTTGTCGAGGCCCTGCACCTTTTCCAGCCAGGCATCGTCCAGCTCATGGCCCATATAGCGCTCAAGGAAGTCCTTGCGGCTGACCTTGTGGCGCTCGGCCAGGCGCAGCATCTGGCCACCCAGCGCGGTCAGGCGCCGGTTATAGGCATAGAGCTGGTCAACCAGATATTCGATCTTCTGCTGGTGGAACTGGACGCTCTCGACCTCGGCGGTCAGCTGCTCGCGCAGCTCATGATAGCTGTCCTCGGCCTTCTGGCTCAGGCTCTCGCCGTTCGCCATGGCGACCATGCGCGATTCCTGGGCCTTGGAGAAGGCGCGGAAGATTTCGGTGATGGTCGCGAACTTCTCCAGCGCCATCGGCTTCAAAGTCTCTTCCATCTGGGCGAGGGACAGGGTGTTGTCCTCTTCCTCGTCCTCCTCGCGGCGGGCGCGGGGCGCACCATCCTCGTCCTCGTCGCCGTCGGCGGATTCCTCCTCCGGCTCTTCCTCTTCCTTGAAGCTGGGGCCAGCGGTCTTCTCGCTGATCTCGCCATCATCATCCTCGGCGCCTTCCTCCATATTTTCAGGAGCAGGATCCTTGGACAGCATGGCGTCGAGATCGAGGATCTCGCGCAGCTGCATCTCGCCATTATTGAGCGCGGTCGACCATTCAATGATCGCGTTGAAGGTGGTCGGGCTTTCGCACAGACCCAGGATCATCGTGTCGCGGCCGGCCTCGATGCGCTTGGCAATGGCGATTTCGCCCTCGCGGCTGAGCAGTTCGACGGCGCCCATCTCGCGCAGATACATGCGCACGGGATCGTCGGTGCGATCGACCGTTTCCTTCTTCTTCTCGGTGACGAGCTTGGGGCCGTCATCGTCGCTCGAATCATCGTCGGCGTCGTCGGCTTCCTCGCGCTCGCGCTGCTCGTCGCCGTCTTCGCTCGCCTCTTCATTCTCGACGATGTTGACGCCCATCTCGTTGAGCGCCGACATGATGTCCTCGATCTGCTCGGAGGACATCTGGTCCTGCGGCAGGGCGTCGTTCAGTTCGTCATAGGTGATGTAGCCGCGCTTCTTCGCGCGGGCGATCAGCTTCTTGACGGACGCTTCGTTGAGGTCGAGCAGGGGGGCATCGCCATCCTCGCCATCGCCCATCCCGCCATTCTTGCTGTTCGCCTTGGTCGCCATCTATTCGCCTTAACTCCGTCGTCCCGACAGGAACGAGCCTCAATCAAACAATGTCTTCGGACTGCGCCAGTTCCGCCAGGCGGCTGTCGTGATCGGCTTTCAGCGCGCGGACGCGCTGCTGTTCAGCGAAATTCTCTTCGCTGAAGTCGCTCTCGAACCGTCTAGTAGCCTCCGCCAGCGCCGTTTCCAGCTCCGGTCCTTGCGCCATCACCCGGATGGCCTCGTCCAGGTCGCGTTGCACGCGACTGGGGTCGGTTGTCATCCTATGTGGGGTGAATGTGAACGTATCGGCCCGGAGCATCCCCTTAGCCATATTATACAAGTCACCTTGCCCCAATATGGTAAGGAGGGCCTGCGTTTCAACTGTTTCTTTGCGGAAGGATGCGGCGATCATCGCATCCAGCAATCGCGCCAGCGCGGGATCGCCGATTCGCAGGCCTGACAGCGTCTCGCGGTGCAGGACGATCTGCTCCGGATCGCGCAGCAGGCTGGCCAATATCGCCCGCAGCAGCCGATGTTCCATGCCGTTTGCGCCGATCTCCCGCGCCTCGTTGCCGGCGGGCGGGACGGGGGGCTTCCAATTGCCCTTCTTGTCGCGCTGCCAGCCGGCGCGGGCGCCACCGCCACCTGCGCCGCGCGGCGCGCGCTGGCCGCCGCCGAAGCGATCGGGCCGGGCAAAGAAGAGCGCATCATAACGCTCCCGGAATGCCTGGGCATAGAGCGCGCGGACATCGGGATGCTGGATCGAGTCGCTATGGGCGGCGAGCCGCTGCTTGAGCGCCGCCTTCTGTTCAGGCGTGTCGAGCGGGCCGACCTTCTGCTCATGCTCCCACAGGCGATCGACCAGCGGCTGGGCGCCAGCCAGCACCGCGTCCATCGCGCGCGGCCCCTCGGCGCGGAGCAGATCGTCGGGGTCTTGCCCGGCGGGCAGGGTGGCGAAGGCCAAGCTATGGCCGGGACGCAGCAGGGGGAGGGCGCGGGTCGCCGCGCGGATCGCTGCCTTCTGCCCGGCCGCATCGCCGTCGAAGCACAATATCGGCACCTCGACCATCTTCCACAGTCGTTCGATCTGATGTTCGGTCAGCGCCGTGCCGAGCGGCGCGACGGCGTCGCCGAAACCGGCCTGGGCGAGCGCGATCACGTCCATATAGCCCTCGACCACGATCACCCGGCCGCTTTGCCGGCTGGCGGGGGAGGCGCGGTCGATATTGTAGAGGGTGCGCCCCTTGTCGAAGAGCGGGGTGTCGGGTGAGTTCAGATATTTGGGTTCGCCCTGGCCGATGATGCGGCCGCCAAAGGCGATCACCCGTCCGCGAATATCGCGGATCGGCAGCATGAGGCGACCGCGAAACCTATCGTACGTGTCACGTTCGCCGTCAGGGTCGATGAGCAAGCCGGCCTCGACCAGCATCGGCTCGCCAAAATCGCGCAGCGATGTCTTGAGCTTGCCACGCGAATCCGGCGAATAGCCAAAGCCAAACGTGCGCCGGGTCGCGTCGGTGATGCCGCGCTTGGCGAGATAGGAACGGGCGTCGCCGCCGTCGATGCCGCCAAGCTGGTCCTCGAAGAAGCTCTGCGCCGCCGCCATCGCGTCATGCAGCCCCTTGGCTTGCTCGGCGCGCTTGGCCGCGCGCGGATCGGCGGCGGGCACTTCCATGCCGGCGGTTGCCGCCAGTTCCTTCACGGCCTCCATGAAGGGCAGGCCGCGCTGGTCGGTCATCCAGCGGATCGCATCGCCATGCGCGCCGCAGCCGAAACAGTGATAGAAACCCTTCTCGTCGTTGATCGTGAAGCTGGGCGTCTTCTCGTTATGGAAGGGGCAGCAGGCCTTATATTCGCGGCCCGCCTTCTGCACCTTCACGGTCTTGCCGATCAACGTCGAAAGCGACGTCCGCGCGCGCAGCTCATCCAGCCATTGGGGCGTGAGGGTCATCTAATTAAAGCCCCTCCCTTCGAAGGGAGGGGTTGGGGTGGGTGATCTTCTGCCTTTCCGGCATGGCGCGGGCACGATCCAGAATGACGCTCAGCACGCCTTCCAGATTGTCCCGAATGTCGAAGTTGGAGAAGCGCAAAACCAGATAGCCCTGATGTGCAAGGTCAAAGTCTCTATCTCGATCCTTGATAGCATCATGGCTATCATCATCGACTTCTATGATGAGGCCGAGGAGGGGGCAGAGAAAGTCACAGATATAGGGTTCGATCACGGCTTGTCGGCGGAATTTGAAGCCTTCCAGCTGGGAGCCGCGTAGGGCGCCCCAAAGGCGGCGTTCATATTCCGTGGGCTCGCGCCGCATCTTGCGCGCAAATTGACCGAGTCTCGCATTGATGCGCAGCGCCATCACCCACCCCAACCCCTCCCTTGGAAGGGAGGGGCTATTATGTCAGTATCGCACGCGCATGTCAGCCCGGTGCTAACTCAGCTCAGCGCCGCCTTCACCAGCCCGCTCGCCTTGCTCATGTCGATGACGGCGCCATGGCGTTCCTTGAGCACGGCCATCACCTTGCCCATGTCCTTGACGCTTTCCGCGCCGATCTCGGCCTTGATGCCCTCGATCGCCGCCTTGGTCTCGTCTTCGCTCAGCTGCGCCGGCAGGAAGGTTTCGATGACGTCCAGCTCGGCCTGTTCCTTGGCGGCCAGTTCGTCGCGGCCGCCGCTCTTGAACATGTCGATCGATTCGCGGCGCTGCTTCACCATCTTCTGCAGCACCTCGACCACGACCGTGTCGTCGTCGGGCACATTGCTGGCGGTGCGCAGTTCGATGTCGCGATCCTTGAGCTTGGCCAGGATCAGGCGCACGGCAGCCAGGCGATCCTTGTCGCCGGCCTTCATGGACTCCACTTGGGCGCTCTTGATGGTGTCGCGAATCATGGGCGAATTAATCCTGTTTCTCGGGAAAGGAGTAGATATAATGCGAAAAGAGATTTTTAACAGACGTTGACCTTCACGCGTTGCGGGAATAGGTGACCGGCCGTTTAACCCGCACCAGACGGGTTCCCGCAAAAGCATAAAGGACCGCAGACCATGGCTGACGCCAAGACCCTCATTGTGCCCAAAGGAGCGACAGGGGTATTGGTTTTTGCCGATGGCTCCGCCGTCTTCGGTCGCGGCTTCGGCGCGGTCGGCGACGCGGTCGGCGAACTCTGCTTCAATACCTCGATCACCGGCTATCAGGAGATCATGACCGATCCCTCCTATGCCGGGCAGATCATCACCTTCACCTTCCCGCATATCGGCAACGTCGGCACCAATCTCGACGACGTCGAAGCCGACAGCCCCTATGCGCTGGGCTGCATCGTGCGCCAGGACGTCACCGCGCCCAGCAATTTCCGCAATGTCGAACCGTTCGACCAGTGGATGAAGGAAAAGGGCCGCATCGGCCTCGCCGGTGTCGACACCCGCGCGCTGACTAGGCTGATCCGTGAGAAGGGCGCGCCCAACGTCGTCATCGCCCATGATCCCGACGGCAATTTCGACATCGCCGCGCTCGCTGCCAAGGCGGCCGCCTGGCCGGGCCTTGAAGGCATGGACCTCGCCATCGAAGTCACGGGCAAGGAAAGCCGCCTATGGAAGGACGGCATCTGGACCATCGGCCATGGCTATGGCCTCAATGAAGCGGGTGAGGAACGCCCCCATGTCGTCGCCATCGATTATGGTGCGAAGAACAATATCTTCCGCAATCTGGTGAAGGCCGGCGCGCGCGTCACCGTGCTGCCCGCCACCGCGAGCTTCGATCAGGTCAAGGCGCTCAATCCCGACGGCGTGTTCCTGTCGAACGGTCCGGGCGATCCGGCCGCGACCGGCGAATATGCCGTGCCGGTGATTCAGCAGGTACTGGCCGCCGATATCCCTGTCTTCGGCATCTGCCTCGGCCACCAGCTTCTGGGCCTGGCCGTCGGCGCCAGGACGATCAAGATGCATCAGGGCCATCGCGGCGCCAACCATCCGGTCAAGCGCCTGTCGGATGGCCTGGTCGAGATCACCAGCATGAACCATGGCTTCGCCGTCGATGTCGACACGCTGCCGGCCAATGCGCGCTCGACCCATGTCTCGCTGTTCGACGGCAGCAATTGCGGCATCGAACTCACGGACAAAAATGCCTTTTCGGTCCAGTATCACCCCGAAGCCTCGCCCGGCCCGCAGGACAGCTTCTACCTGTTCAAGAAGTTCGTCGATGGCCTCAAGGGCGCGGTCGCCGCGTGAGCCAGAACCTGCCCCCGGTTGACGAAGCGCGCCTTGCCGCAGAGTGGGAGGCGGACAGGCAAGTCCTCGCCAATCTCAAGCGCAATGGCGACGTCGCGCGTTTCGCGCGGCCCGTGGATGTCAGCTTCCGGGGCAGCGAGAAGGATTTCGAGCGCGTCCTGACCATCGCCAGCCAGTTCGGCTTCGTCGAACTGGACCGGGAGGAAGATGAGGAAGGCGACCTGTTCCTGTTCCTGGAATGCGTGCAGCCGGTCGACGAAGCCTCGATCCGCGCGCTGACCCGGAAATGCCTCCAGATCGAAATTCTCTGCGGCGTCGAATATGACGGCTGGGGTTGCGAGGCGCAGACGGGAGGCGTGCATTGACCGCCATTATTCAAATTGTGCGCGTGAGCGCCTTCAACTGTAAATCAGAGGCCAAATAATGCCCAAGCGCACAGACATCTCCTCCATCCTCATCATCGGCGCTGGTCCGATCATCATCGGCCAGGCGTGCGAGTTCGATTATTCGGGCACGCAGGCGGTCAAGGCGCTGAAGGAAGAGGGCTATCGCATCATCCTGGTGAATTCCAACCCGGCCACGATCATGACCGACCCGGAATTTGCCGACGCGACCTATGTCGAGCCGATCACGCCCGAAATCGTGGCGAAGATCATCGAGAAGGAGCGGCCCGATGCGGTGCTGCCTACGATGGGTGGCCAGACCGCGCTGAACACAGCCCTGGCGCTGTTCAACGACGGCACGCTGGAGAAGTTCGGCGTCCAGATGATCGGCGCCGACGCCGAGGCGATCGACAAGGCGGAGGACCGGATCAAGTTCCGCGACGCCATGGACAAGATCGGCCTGGAATCGGCCCGCTCGCGCATCGCCCACACCATGGAAGAGGCGATGGAAGCGCTGGAGTTCACCGGCCTTCCCTCGATCATCCGTCCCAGCTTCACCATGGGCGGCACCGGCGGCGGCATCGCCTATAATCGCGACGAGTTCATGAACATCGTCCGCGGCGGCCTGGATGCCTCGCCGACCACCGAAGTCCTGATCGAGGAATCGCTCCTCGGCTGGAAGGAATATGAGATGGAAGTCGTGCGCGATCGCAACGACAATTCCATCATCATCTGCTCGATCGAGAATGTCGATCCGATGGGCGTCCATACCGGCGACTCCATCACCGTCGCGCCGGCGCTGACGCTGACCGACAAGGAATATCAGATCATGCGCAACGCCAGCCTGGCGGTGCTGCGCGAGATCGGCGTCGAGACCGGCGGTTCCAACGTCCAGTTCGCGGTCAATCCCAAGGACGGCCGCCTGGTCGTCATCGAGATGAACCCGCGCGTGTCGCGTTCCTCGGCGCTCGCGTCGAAGGCAACCGGCTTCCCGATCGCCAAGGTCGCGGCGAAGCTGGCCGTTGGCTACACGCTCGACGAGATCGAGAATGACATTACCGGCGTGACCCCGGCCTCGTTCGAGCCGACCATCGACTATGTCGTGACCAAGATCCCGCGCTTCGCCTTTGAAAAGTTCAAGGGCGCCGAGCCGCTGCTGGGCACCGCCATGAAGTCGGTCGGCGAAGTCATGGCGATCGGCCGCAACATCCATGAATCGATGCAGAAGGCGCTGCGCGGTCTGGAAACCGGCCTGTCCGGCTTCAACCAGGTCGATCATCTGGTCGGCGCGCCCAAGGACGACATCATCGCCGCCCTGGCACAGCCGACGCCCGATCGCCTGCTGGTTGCCGCGCAAGCCCTTCGTGAAGGTCTGACCGTCGCGGAAATCCACAATATCGCCAAGTTCGACCCCTGGTTCCTGGAGCGCCTGAAGGAAATCGTCGAGGCCGAGAATGAGGTGCTGGAACATGGCCTGCCGCGCGATGCGGACGGCATGCGCCGCCTCAAGGCCATGGGTTTTTCCGACAAGCGTCTCGCCTGGCTGGCGCTCAAGTCGGCCAATCTGCGCGGTAATGAGCGCGGCGTCGCGCGCGGCAGCGGCCTGATCCACGATGCCGTCGTCGCCATGACCGGCGGCGTGACCGAAGACGAGGTGCGCAGCCTGCGCCACAAGCTGGGCGTGCGTCCGGTGTTCAAGCGGATCGACACCTGCGCCGCCGAGTTCGAGGCGAAGACGCCCTATATGTATTCGACCTATGAAGCCCCGATCTTCGGCGAGCCGGAGAATGAGGCGCAGCCCAGCGACCGCAAGAAGGTCGTCATCCTGGGTGGCGGTCCCAACCGCATCGGCCAGGGTATCGAGTTCGACTATTGCTGCGTCCATGCCTGCTTTGCGCTGAGCGAAGCCGGCTATGAGACGATCATGGTCAACTGCAACCCGGAAACCGTGTCGACCGACTATGACACGTCTGATCGCCTCTATTTCGAGCCGCTGACGGCCGAAGACGTGCTGGAAATCCTGCATGTCGAAATGTCGAAGGGGACGCTGGCCGGCGTGCTGGTGCAGTTTGGCGGCCAGACGCCGCTCAAGCTCGCACAGGCGCTGGAAGATGCCGGCATCCCGATCCTGGGCACCAGCCCGGACGCGATCGACCTGGCCGAGGATCGCGAGCGCTTCGCCGCGCTGATCGACAAGCTGAAGCTGCGCCAGCCGGCCAACGGCATTGCCCGCAGCCGCGAAGAGGCGATCGCGGTCGCCAACCGCATCGGCTATCCGGTGCTGATGCGTCCGTCCTATGTCCTTGGCGGTCGCGCCATGGAAATCGTCGATGGTCAGGCCCAGCTCGAAGAATATATCACCACCGCCGTGCAGGTGTCGGGCGACTCCCCGGTGCTGATCGACCAGTATCTGCGTGATGCGGTCGAGGTCGACGTGGACGCGCTGTGTGACGGCGACGATGTGGTCGTCGCCGGCGTGCTGCAGCATATCGAGGAAGCCGGCGTTCACTCCGGTGACTCGGCCTGCTCGCTGCCGCCCTACAGCCTGTCGGACGAGGTGATTGCCGAGATCGAGCGTCAGACCGAAGTGCTGGCCCGTGCCCTGTCGGTCCGTGGCCTGATGAACATCCAGTTCGCGGTCAAGGATGGCATCGTCTATCTGATCGAGGTCAATCCGCGCGCCAGCCGGACCGTGCCCTTCGTCGCCAAGGCGATCGGCACCCCGATCGCCAAGATCGCCTCGCGCGTCATGGCCGGTGAAAAGATCAAGGATCTGCCCAGGATCGATCGCAACGCGATCGACCATGTCGCGGTCAAGGAAGCGGTCTTCCCGTTCAACCGCTTCCCCGGCGTCGATCCCGTGCTCTCGCCGGAAATGAAGAGCACCGGCGAAGTCATGGGCATCGACAGCAATTTCGCGACCGCCTTTGCCAAGGCGCAGCTGGGCGCGGGCACCGTGCTGCCGACCAGCGGCACCGTCTTCGTGTCGGTCAAGGATAGCGACAAGCCGGTGATCCTGCCGGCGGTGCAGAAGCTGGCGGGCATGGGCTTCACCATCATCGCGACCGGTGGCACTGCCACTTATCTGGAAGGGCAGGGGATCGCCGTCGAGCATGTGAACAAGGTGGCTGAAGGCCGTCCGCACATCGTCGACCGGATCACCGATGGCGACGTGCAGCTCATCTTTAACACCACCGAAGGCTGGCAGTCCCTGAAGGACAGCAAGGCGATCCGCACCAGTGCTCTACGCGCAAAGATTGCAAGTTTCACCACCGCGACCGCCAGCGTCGCTGCGGCGGACGCAATCGAGGCTTTGCGGGACCGCGCCCTTGAAGTGCGCTCGCTCCAGTCCTATTATCCTGGGTCGCACGCCTGATCCCCTTCACCAGGAAGCATGCTGCGGGTGGCGCCACGTTCGGCGCCGCCAAAGGGAAGTTTTGACGAAGGATTTGCAATAATGGCGACCGTCGAGAAGATGCCGATGCTGCAGGTGGGCTATGACAAGCTCAATGCGCAGCTCCGCGAACTGAAGGCCGAGCGCCCTCTGATCGTGGACGCCATCGAGGAAGCTCGTGCCCACGGCGACCTGTCGGAAAATGCCGAATATCACGCCGCCAAGGAACGGCAGGGGCAGGTCGAGGCAACGATTTCCGACCTGGAAGACAAGCTGTCGCGCGCCCAGATCATCGATCCGACCACCTTGTCGGGTAACAAGATCGTGTTTGGCGCGACCGTGACCCTGCTGGACGAGGATGACAAGCCGGTCAAATATCAGATCGTGGGCCAGGCCGAGGCGGACGCCAAGGCGGGCATGATCAGCTATAACAGCCCGCTGGGCCGTGCGCTGATCGGCCGCGAGGTCGGTGACGAGGTGGAAGTGTCGGTCCCGTCGGGCGACAAATTCTACCTGGTCGACAAGATCGCGTTCATCTGATCCCGTGAAACTGCCTGCCGGACGCACGACCAACGCGATCGCGCTGGTCACGTTCGTCCTGTTCCTGTTGCTGCTGGCAACCGGGCAGATCGACAATGCGGCCTTGCTGGGCGGGTTCATTCCTGCCCGCATTGGCAACCCCGGCTTGCTGGACGGCATGGCGGCGGTGCCCTGGTGGCTGACGCCGCTCAGTTGCACCTTCGTCCATGCCGGCTGGCTGCATATCGGCTTCAACCTGCTGATGCTGCTTTTCTGCGGGCGGCAGGTCGAACATGTGCTGGGCCGCACTGGCACGCTGATCCTCTATGTCGCCGGCGCCTATGCCGCCTGCTTCGCCCAATGGGCGATCACGCCGGAATCGGTCAATCCGATGGTCGGGGCGAGTGGCGCCATTTCCGCGATCATCGCCACCTATGCGCTGCTCTACAGCCAGCAACAGGTGCGGCGGATCGGGCCTTTGTCGGCCAATTTTGTGCGGGTGCTGTGGCTGGCGGCCGCCTGGATCACGATCCAGCTGATGATCGGTGTGGCGACGGCGGGGGGATTGGGCGATCTGGGTCAGATCGCGATTGCCGCGCATATTGGCGGCTTCCTGGCAGGGCTGGCCCTGACCAGGCCCTTGCTGCGCTGGCGCTTCCGCAAGCGGCCCCAGGCTATCAATTGATCGTTCGATAAACTGTGTTCGGGCGAAACCGGGGCATGATCCGGTCTCGCCCGAAACGGGCCATCAGGCTGCCGGCAGCTCAGGCTCCAGCAAGCGGTGCAGATGGACGATCACATAACGCATTTCGGCGTCATCGACGGTGCGCTGCGCGGCGCCGCGCCAGGCCTTTTCGGCCGAGGCATAGTCGGGGAAGACGCCAACCAGGTCGACCTTGCTCAGGTCCTGGAATTCCAGCGTCTGCGGGTTGGTTACGCGGCCGCCCATCACCAGATGCATCTTGCTCATGGCGTTATATGTTCTCCTTTGACTGATCGCGGTGCCTTAGCATCGTCCCTGCGATCCGCCAAGGAAAGCGGCCTGTGTGTCGATTGCGTTTGCGGCAATCGCGATTAGCTTTTCGGCAATCGTGCCTTGATCGCGTCGCCCAACGCCTCGACGCGGGTGGAGACGAGCGCGACCAGTTCGTCCGCCAGCTTCGATGCCTTGCCGCCAAGATCGGCCGATGCCGCAGCGTCACGGGCCGCCGTCGCGGTGTCGCTTGCGCTTTCCTTGGCGCTCGACAGCGCATGGCTGGCCGTTTCGCGGGCCTTGCTGAGCACTTCGCCGGCATTGTCCCGCGCACTGGCCAGCGCTTCGCCAGCATTATGGCGCAGCGACTCGCTATTCTCGCTCGCGGCCGTGCGGGCGGTGGCGGCTGCTTCCAGCACCCGCGCGCCGGCAGTGGCGGCCAGGCCCGGCAGCGCCTTCATCACTTTCCGGCTCTTCGGGAACATCCAGGCGATGACTGCGCCGGCCGCGACCGCGCCGGCCACGGCCGCAACCGGATGCTCCTGAATGATCTCGTTGGCGCGGGCAGCGACCCGCTGGCTCCGATCGCGCGCGTCGCCATAGGCTTCACTCGCCTTGTCCTTGCCGGTCTGGATCAGTTCGCCGGCGCTTTCGCGCGCCTTGCCGGTGCTGTCCTTGATCATGTCGGTTGCGCTGCCGGCGGCGTCATTGGCCGCTTCGCGGACGCGGGTCAGTTGGGCGCGGATGTCAGCCATCATCAATCTCCGAAATTTCCGTGTTACGGTTCCTCAGTCGAACGAACAGTCGTCCGAAAAGTGCCGTGAGGGGGCGGCGGAAGAGAAACAGGACGATGCCGGTTGCGGCCGCGCCGGTGGCAGCCGGCCGCTGGCGCACCTTGGCACCGACATAGGCGACGCCGTCGAGCGCAGTCGCCGTGATCTTCGCCTCGACATCGGCCTTCAGCCGATCGGGTGCGATCCGCGCCTGGGCATCGGCAAGGCTCAGGACCGCCTTGCTGCGCAGATGCGCCGCGCGTTCGGTCGCTTCGAGATAGGCCTGTTCCCGGCTCATGACTTGATCGTCTTCAACATATGGCTGATCTGTCCCTTGGCCAGCAGCAGCAGCAGGACGGCGATCAGTACGGCGCCGCCGAACACCGCCAGCGTTGCCCAGAGCGGCCCGATCATCGCGGACAGCGCAATCACCAACCCGATCAACAGGGTCACGATCGCGGCGAACAGCAGCATCAGGGCTACGATCCCCAGGATAGCGGCATTACGGATGCCGGCGCCGGCAATGCCGGCGCGCAGCTTCTGGCGCTCGACCTCCGCCTGCACATAGGCGCGGCCATCGGTGTAGAGGCGGGCGAATGTCGCGCGGACAGACTCCTCATTCCCCTCGGTCTGCGGCGTTGCCACCGTATCCGCTGGTTCCTGCGTCAATTGCCCCTCCGCCCCGTGAACCGGGGCCTGCGGTTAGCCGTCACGATAATCCTGTCTTGCGTCCGTCAGGCGTCGCTGTCGGACGATCCCTTGGCAAGGCGCATCAGCACGAAGCCGACCACGGCGGCAGCGCCGATGGCAACGGCCGGGCTCTTGCGCACGAAATCACGCGCCTCGGTCATCAACTGGTCGACGTCCTTGCTATCCAGCGTATCTGCGGCACTGGCCACCGATTCCGCTGCCTGGCGGGCATAGTCGCCATATTGCGGGCCCAGCTTCGCATCGACCGTGCCGGCGGTATCCGCAATCAGCTTCGACAGGCTCTGCATCGCCGAACCGGTCTTGTCCTTGGCACTGCTCGCCGCAGACTTTGCAGTCTTGCCGGCCTGCTCCTTGATCGGGTCGATATGCGCCTTCCAGTCGACCGAATTGATCTTGTCGGTCGCGGCCTTGGCGGCCTTTTCGGCTTGCGCCTTGATCGGGGCGATCTGCGCGGACCAGCCATGGGCGGCCCCGTTTCCGGGCTTTGCGGGCGCCTTGCGGGTGGCGGCCTTCTTCACCGGCGCGGCCTTGACGGCCGGGGTGGAGGCCTTGGTCGACGCCGGCTTCGCCTTGGCGGCAACCGCCTTCTTCACGCGCTTGACGGGCGGGGTTTCCGGGGTGTCGGCCATTGTCCAAAGTCTCCCTAAAGCTCAACCTCATGGTCCCGCGCGGGGCGGGCTGTCATGATCCTAATGCTTGGCGGCGGCCTACAGTTCCGGCGCCGTTACTATTTTGAGCATCGGCATTTTTTGTCCGATGGCAAGTCCCCCGGATTGCCAAGTTTGGGGCTGCTGGCTAAGCGGGGCCGCGAAAAGGCCGCCCGGCGCGTGTCCGGGCCCAGATCAGGGAGCGATCATGACCGCCATTCTCGATATCCACGCCCGCCAGATTCTCGACAGCCGCGGCAATCCGACCGTCGAAGTCGATGTGATGCTGGAAGATGGCAGCTTCGGCCGCGCCGCCGTGCCCTCGGGCGCGTCGACCGGTGCCTATGAGGCGGTCGAAAAGCGCGACGGCGACAAGAGCAAATATCTGGGCAAGGGCGTGCTTCAGGCCGTCGCCGCCGTCAATGACGAGATTGCCGAGCAGCTCATCGGCCTCGACGCCGAGGACCAGGGCGAAGTCGATGCCGCGATGATCGCGCTCGACGGCACCGAGAACAAGTCGCGTCTGGGCGCCAACGCGATCCTGGGCGTGTCGCTGGCCACTGCCAAGGCCGCCGCCGACGCGCGCGGCCTGCCGCTCTATCGCTATGTCGGCGGCGTCTCCTCGCATGTCCTGCCGGTGCCGATGATGAACATCATCAACGGTGGCGAGCATGCCGACAACCCGATCGACTTCCAGGAATTCATGATCATGCCGGTCGGTGCGGAGAGCATCGCCGACGCCGTGCGCATCGGTTCGGAAATCTTCCACACGCTCAAGAAGGGCCTGCACGACAAGGGGCTGGCCACTTCGGTCGGTGACGAGGGCGGCTTTGCCCCCAACATCGCCTCGACCCGTGATGCGCTCGACTTCATCATGCTGTCGGTCGAAAAGGCCGGCTACAAGCCCGGTGACGATGTCGTGCTGGCGCTGGACTGTGCCGCGACCGAATTCTTCAAGAACGGCAAGTACGAGATTTCGGGCGAAGGTCTGTCGCTCTCGCCGGTCGAAATGGCCGACTATCTCGCCGCGCTGGCCGCCGACTATCCGATCAAGTCGATCGAAGATGGCATGAGCGAGGATGATTTCGAGGGCTGGAAGGCGCTGACCGACAAGATCGGTGACAAGGTCCAGCTGGTCGGCGACGATCTGTTCGTCACCAACCCGGCCCGCCTGTCGATGGGCATCGGCAAGGGGCTGGCCAATTCGCTGCTGGTGAAGGTCAATCAGATCGGCACGCTGTCGGAAACGCTCGCCGCCGTCGATATGGCGCACCGTGCCCGCTACACGGCGGTCATGTCGCACCGTTCGGGTGAGACCGAGGATTCGACCATCGCCGACCTTGCCGTCGCCACCAATTGCGGTCAGATCAAGACCGGCTCGCTCGCCCGTTCGGACCGGCTTGCCAAGTATAATCAGCTGATCCGCATCGAAGAGGAACTGGGCGACATGGCGGTCTATGCCGGTCGTTCGATCTTCCGCTGATCCACGGCTAATTTCAGGTTAGGGATTCGGCTGGTCGCATCGGGCATATTTTTGCTTGCGACCGGCCGAATCCTGTGATTCAAGCAGTTCATGGCGCATATCGCGAAGCTCCGCATGCTATTGATGTCGGCCCTCGGGCCGGCAATCGCGGTGCTATTGCTGCTGTTCTTCGCCGGCTATGTCGTCCTCGGCTCCAATGGCGTGCTTGCCTGGGGCGATTATTCGCGCCAGCTGCGCGATGCGAAGGCTGAACTCAAGATCGTCCAGCTGCATCGCCAGGAGCTGCGCAACCGGGTCGACCTGCTCAATCCGCGCCGCGTCGATCCTGACCTGTCGGACGAACTGATCCGTCGCCAGCTTGGCGTGATTCATCATGATGAAGTGATCGTTCCGCTGAACTGATCTGCATCCCGACGGGGTGCGCTTTCCATTTATTTGGTAAAATCCTATCGCGGCAACATTTTGTTGCCAGCCGTTCGTGGCCCGTTTTCGACAGCGTTGTCATGGATTGTCGTTTTTGCACTCGGGATATTCATTATGCCGGGATTCCGTGGGGTCCGCCGTTGCAATCTATGCAACTCTGACGCATATCGGGCTTCCTTCCATCCTACCCACGCAAAAGGATAATAGCCTTGGCGAAACCAACCACGCCGCGCGCCGACAGCGCAAAGGCAAAGGCCGCAGCGCCGGCCGGTGCGGACCATAATCGTCCGCGCCCCGAAACGCCCACCGACTACAAGGCCAGCAAGGAAGAGCTGCTGGAATTCTATCGGCAGATGGTTCTGATCCGCCGCTTCGAGGAAAAGGCCGGCCAGCTTTATGGTCTGGGTTTCATCGGCGGTTTCTGTCACCTCTATATCGGCCAGGAAGCGGTTGCGGTCGGCATCCAGTCGGCGCTCAAGCCCGGCAAGGACAGCGTGATCACCGGCTATCGCGACCATGGTCACATGCTCGCCTATGGCATCGATCCCAAGGTCATCATGGCCGAACTGACCGGCCGCGAAGCCGGCATTTCGCGTGGCAAGGGCGGTTCGATGCACATGTTCAGCGTCGAGCATAAATTCTATGGCGGCCACGGCATCGTCGGCGCCCAGGTGTCGCTCGGCGCGGGCCTGGCCTTTGCCCACAAATATAATGATGATGGCGGTGTGTGCGTTGCCTATTTCGGTGACGGCGCGGCCAACCAGGGCCAGGTCTACGAATCGTTCAACATGGCCGAACTGTGGAAGCTCCCGATCATCTTCGTGATCGAGAACAACCAATATGCCATGGGCACCAGCGTCAACCGCGCCTCGTCGGAAGACCAGCTTTATCGCCGTGGCGAGAGCTTCCGCATCCCCGGCATCCAGGTCGATGGCATGGACGTTCTGGCGGTGCGCGGTGCGACCGAGGAAGCGCTCAAGTGGGTCCAGGGCGGCAATGGCCCGATCCTGCTGGAAATGAAGACCTACCGCTATCGCGGTCACTCCATGTCCGATCCGGCGAAATATCGTTCACGTGACGAGGTTCAGGCTGTGCGCGACAACAGCGACCCGATCGAGGGCGTGAAGAAATATCTGATCGACGCCGGCGTTAGCGAGGACGAGATCAAGGTCATCGACCAGGATATCCGCAAGATCGTCGCCGAAGCGGCCGATTTCGCCGAAACCTCGCCCGAACCTGAGATGCATGAACTCTATACCGACGTGCTGGTGGAGCAATATTAATGGGTATCGAAATCAAGATGCCGGCGCTCTCGCCGACGATGGAAGAGGGCACGCTGGCCAAGTGGCTGGTGAAGGAAGGCGATGAAGTGAAGTCCGGCGACATCCTCGCCGAGATCGAGACCGACAAGGCGACGATGGAATTCGAAGCCGTCGACGAAGGCAAGATCGGCCAGATCGTGATTGCCGAAGGCACCGAAGGCGTGAAGGTCGGCACCGTTATCGCGACGATGGCGGGCGAGGGCGGCGAAGCTGCTCCGGCACCTGCGCCGAAGGCAGAAGCGCCCAAGGCCGAAGAAGCCCCCAAGAAGGCGGAAAGCGGCACGTCGAAGCTGGCGTCGGAAGCCAAGGCGACCGTGCAGGATCCCGACCTCCCGGCCGGCACCGAGTTCGTCAAGACCACCGTGCGCGAAGCGCTGCGCGACGCCATGGCCGAGGAAATGCGGTCGGATCCGCGCGTCTTCGTGATGGGCGAGGAAGTCGCCGAATATCAGGGCGCCTACAAGGTGACCCAGGGCTTGCTCGACGAATTCGGTCCCAAGCGCGTCATCGACACGCCGATCACCGAATATGGCTTTGCCGGCATCGGTTCGGGCGCGGCCATGGGTGGCCTGCGCCCGGTCATCGAGTTCATGACGTTCAACTTCGCCATGCAGGCGATCGACCACATCATCAACTCGGCGGCCAAGACGAACTATATGTCCGGTGGCCAGATGCGCTGCCCGATCGTGTTCCGTGGTCCCAACGGGGCGGCCAGCCGCGTCGGCGCGCAGCACTCGCAGAACTATGGTCCCTGGTATGCCGCCGTTCCCGGCCTGATCGTCATCGCGCCCTATGACGCGGCCGACGCCAAGGGCCTGCTGAAGGCCGCGATCCGCTCGACCGACCCGGTCGTGTTCCTGGAGAATGAACTTCTCTATGGTCGCAGCTTCGACGTGCCCAAGGTCGACGATTATGTCCTGCCGATCGGCAAGGCGCGCATCATGCGTCCGGGCAAGGACGTGACCCTGGTCAGCTACTCGATCGGCGTGGGCCTGGCGCTCGACGCGGCCGAGCAGCTTGCTGCCGAGGGCATCGATGCGGAAGTGATCGACCTGCGCACGCTGCGTCCGCTCGATACCGCGACCGTGCTGGAAAGCCTGAAGAAGACCAACCGCCTGGTGGTGGTGGAAGAAGGCTGGCCGACCTGCTCGATCGCGTCGGAAATCGCTGCCGTCGTGATGGAAAAGGGCTTCGACGATCTCGACGCCCCGGTCCTGCGCGTTACCAACGAGGATGTGCCGCTGCCTTATGCCGCCAACCTCGAAAAGCTGGCACTGATCGACACGGCCCGCGTGGTCGAAGCGGCCAAGAAGGTCTGCTACAAGTAAGAATGAAAAAGGGGCGGTCCGATCGGATCGCCCCTTTTTTTAATCAGACCTATGGTGGCCGGCTATCAGGAGCAGGCTGCAGTCTGCGAGGTGGACAGGTTGCCGGCATTTTTCATTGCCTGGTCGGTCCGTTCGCGCACGTTGAACGCGCTGGTGTAGCGGATGACTTTCGTGCCGAAGATGCTGTTGGAGACCAGCGGCTGATAGGTATAGGCCACTTCCACGAACATCACGGCCGTGCCGCTGCCTGATTTGATCTTGGTCCCGGTGGGGCCAAGCCCGTCCGCCAATGTGGCGTCGCTGGTGCCGTCGCCGGCCTTGCCGTAAGTGGAGGTAAAGGTACCGCCACCCCAGCAGCGCTGCCAGCGAATATATTGCCCTGCCTTGGTGCCGGTCTGGGTATTGGGCTCCAGGTCGGACAGGAAGATGCGGGTATTCGCCTTGAAATCCTTGAGGTTGGCGCCGGCCAGTTCGGCGCCGGTGAAGATTTCGTTGATATCCGCCTCGTCAATCGAGGTTCGCTCGCGCGAGGCGTTGTCGGCTACCAGCATCGCGATCTGGCTAACGCGCATATGGGCGGTTGCCAAATTGGCGATTTCCAGTCCGCCCATGGAGAGGACCATTAGCACCGGCAACGAATAGGCAAATTCGATCAGGGCCAGGCCGGACTGATCGTCGCGCAGACGGCGCGCCCAGCGCGCAAGGGGGAGGTGGGTCGGTTTCATGTGCAGATGATCGGCAATGTTGCCTGGTTGGACCAAGGCTGGTTGCGGATGGTGGCGTTGGCCGTGGCGGTCTGGGTCGCGCTCCAGCCCAGCAGCTTGGCCATCGGGAACAGGCGGGGCATGGACACTGTCACCTGATAGAAGACGATATCATCGGCACCACCAAGACCAGTGGATCCTGCGCTGCTGTCGTAACTGCCATTGCCATTGGAATCCTCGAAGCAATCGCCCGTGTTGAAGCTGCCAAGCGGTGCCGTATCCGTGGTGATTTTTTCAGGCTTTCCCACGCGCGAGAAGTTGTAATAGCTCTTCTTGGTCACCGAAGTGGAGCCGTTCTTGCTGTTGATCGCCTGCATCTGCGCATCGATATAGGCATCGATCTGGGTACTGTTGAGTGTCCCGACCGATGCCGCGCGGGCGGCCCTGTCGAGCACACCCTGGGTCACCGAGCGCAGATAGGACTGATAGCCCAAGTCGCCGACGCCCATGATGAACAGGCAGAGGGGCGTGACGATCAGGCCGAACTCCATCAGCGTCGCGCCACGTTGATCATGCTGTAGATCACGGGGGAGGTGGAGAGGGCGGGGCATCAGTTCGACAACCGCAGGCCGCCAATATTCTTGGCGATGTTCTGGAACGTCGTTTTCAACTGGGCGGCTGAATAGTTCATGCTCCAGTGATTGGCGCTGCTGGCGCAATTCTGCAGTTCCGTGCTCATGACGTTTGAATTGCTAAAGCCGATGACCCAAATCGTGATGCCTCTGGATTTTATGGCATTGCACATCATTTCCATGCGGCGATTGTGGATGGCGGTCAGGTCGCTATTGGATGCTCCTGATGGCCCGTCGCGTTGGTCGAGTGACTGATAGCCCCAAGCGCCATAGACGTTGTTATAGGCGCTCATTGTTCCGTCCGTCATGAACACGATGTGCCGCGAAATGTTGAAACCGTTGGGAGCTGAAGCATTTTCATCCGCAAATATGCCGGTCGGTGACAGGAATCGGGCGCCCCACATCATACCGATGGTATGATAAGTGCCTCCTACTGCGACCAATCCATCGACGTAGCTGTCGTAGCTACTCGACTGTCCGGTTGGTATCGCAGTGCGGCTGGCATAGCTGGTCAATTTTCGCGCCTGACTCGGGCATGCGTTCCAGCCGCCAGAACCTGCGCGATAGGTGTCGCTTTCGGCCTTTAGAGCCTTTGTGTTATCGATGTTGTCATTCATCCAACGACCGTTGCGCTTAAATTCGACCTGCGGGAGATGGGGGCGCCATCTTGTCTCTGTATCCGTTGCAGCCGTATCGATCTGAAGATCGAAAGCTGTGCTTGGGATGGAGGCAGTGGACGTGGTGGCCGAAATATTGCTGTCGGTGGAGCGTTCCTCGATACAACCGGACCATTTCATAGTCGATGCCACAGCGGTACTGTTCACGTCGTTTGGCGAACTGGCATTATAGCTAGGATTTGCAACGCTGTTGCCGGCGATCACACCGGTTAGATCAACCGGATATTGTCCATATTCCCATGAATAGAACTTGGTATCGCTATTACCCGAATTTGTTCTGGAATATGTTTTCGTGACGGCGCTTTCCTTGCGAACGCACTTGCGATTGTTGCTGCCCGATGGCGATGATGTAGAGCCATTGAAGGAATCATAGCTATAAGTCGTCGTCACCACCGTTGATGGAGCGCTTCCGGAGTTTAATGGATTGCCGTTTCCGTTATTATTGGAATAGGACGTGCAACTTGACGGGGATAGCGTTGAGGATGTTGTTGCGGCATTGGCATCTGTCGATGTTGCATAGCAGTTGTTCAAGCCGTAGCGACGATAGCAGATTACAGGTTGCGAACTTGTTTCATAGATTGCGCGACGGGTCTGATAATTCCACGTGTCGCCAGAAGTCCCGCCAATTAAATCTTCCGTCGGCAATTGGTAGCCGACATTGACCGTGCTGCTATAGGGCATGAACCCATAGCGGATGCGGCCACTGCTGTCGGAACCAGGACCCAGCGTATCGTAGAAGTCCTTCACGGCCTGCTGAAGCGCCGCGAGCTTCACGACGCTGCCACCAGAGCCGTTGGAAATGGAATCTGCCATCGATCCGGTCGTATCCAGCACCAGCATCACGTCGGTATTGCCGATGTCGAAGCGGGAATCGCAGTTCACTGCCAGCGACAATGTCTGAACGCCGAAGATGCGCATGATGGTGGTCGGGATGGTGGTCGCAGCCGACACCTGGACCGTGGTCGTCTCGCCGGGCTTGCTCTGGATCACGGGCGTGAAGCTGGCGGCGCCGAAGGTCTGCTGCGGGAAGTTGAAGTCGAAGAATTTCTTCGCCTCGGCCTTGTTGTCATCGGTCATTGACGCGGTCGTCATCGCACGCCGTCCCGCCAGTGCTGCGGCGTCGCAGGCTTGCTGCATCCGGGCGCGGACCATATAGGCGCGGCTCATGTCCACGCCGCCGCCGATCAGGCCGGCGAGCGGGATGATGGCTGCGGCCACCATGGCGAGCGTGTTGCCCGCCTGGTTGCGCCGAAGCCGGCCAAGGAATGTCATCGCGCGCTTGATCTGCTTGCCCATGTTCCGCATTCACCCATGTCGCCCGTTTCCCCCCAGAAATCTGGACAGGGCCATCGTCGGCTATGCAACGGGACTGGTTAGGGTCTCTATGCGAAGTCTGGTTAAAGGATTGATAAGCCATTTTTAGATCGGGATCGAAATGATGGATCGCACGGACGATCTGGCGCCGCTGGCGCGCCTGCTTTCCGGGCATGCCGGGCGCCTTGCCGAGCGGCATCGGGCGCTCTGGGCGTTGGACCAGCGCTTTGCGCAAATTGCGCGAACAACCAGCGATGCGGCGATCGGGCAGATGCGCCTCGCCTGGTGGCTGGGCGTCGTCATGGACGAGGCGGGCGTCAAGGGACAGGGCGAGCCGGTGGTCGACTGGCTGCGCGCGATCGGTGCGCTGGCCGCGCCCGGTATCCCGGCGATGCTCGATGGTTGGGAAGTGCTGGTGGTGGAGTCGGAGATCGATCTCACCGGCCTGCGCGACTATGCCGCCGGCCGCGGCGGCGGGCTGTTCCAGGCATTGGCCGATGTAGCCGATGCGCCCGACTGGCTGATCGCGGCGGGCAAGGTCTGGGCCTTGTGGGATCTGTCCGCCCATAGCGGCGACGAGGCGCTGGCGGACGCCGCCATTGGCCTGGCCCGCGACCTGTTGCCGCAGGTTGGTGATCCGGCGTGGCCCAGGGCGTGGAAGCCGCTGCGCATCGCCTATCTGCTGGCGCGGCACGATGTCGAGCGGGGACAGCGGGCGCCGGTCGGGCTGACGCGGAACATGGCCTGGCGGCTGATGCGGATCGCGCTTGTCGGGCGCTAGTCGATCGCGATAGGTTCGCTGCCGTCACGAAGTGGGGAGCGGGCGATGGGACGGTTGCTGGCAGGTGGCATGGGGGCTTTGCTGCTGGTCGCGGCGGGCCTGTTCTGGTGGCAGGGGCGGGCGACCAACGAGCCGCCGCCCAAGGCTTTGCTCGCGCCGCCGCCGCCGCCAGCCAACGAAGTCTTGCCGGAGGGCGACCCCGATGCGGTCGGGGAGGCGCCGCCAATGCCCGGCGAGACCAGTCCGCAGAGCCGCGAGGAAAAGCGCTTTGCCCGTTATGACCGCAATCGCGACGGCATCATCAGCCGGATCGAGATGCTGGGCAGCCGCACTGCCGCCTTCAAACAACTCGACACGAACAAGGATAATCTCCTGTCGTTCGAGGAATGGGCGGTCGCGACCGCGGACCGCTTCACCGGGGCTGATGCCGACAAGAACGGCAAGCTGACCCCGGCCGAATTCGCCACGACTGCGCCGAAGCGCGCGGTGAAACCACGCTGCAAATGCTGAGCCTGTCCCGGACGGGTCAGGCCGGTTCCACCACCTCACCCAGCCAGCGACCGAAGGAGGCGCGGGCGCGGGCGGTATAGGCTTCCTTGCGCTGCTTCTTCTTGACGTCGTCCAGCGTCGGGAACAGGCCGAAATTGACGTTCATCGGCTGATAGTCGGCGGTCTCGACATTGCCAGTGACATGGCCGAGCAGCGCGCCGAGCGCCGTGTCGGCGGGCGGCGGCGCCAGGTCCTGGCCCAATATCTCGGCCGCGGCGAAACGCCCGGCGATCAGGCCGATGGCGGCACTTTCGACATAGCCCTCACACCCGGTCATCTGTCCGGCGAAGCGGATATGCGGCGCGCTCTTGAGGCGCAGCGTCGGATCGAGCAGCTTGGGGCTCTGGATGAAGGTGTTGCGATGCAGCCCGCCCAGCCGCGCGAACTCCGCCTTTTCCAGGCCCGGAATGGTGCGGAACAGCTCGACCTGGGCGCCATGCTTCAGCTTGGTCTGGAAGCCGACCATATTCCACAACGTGCCCGACGCATTGTCCTGGCGCAGCTGGACCACGGCATAGGGCCAGCGGCCGGTCTTGGGATTGTCCAGCCCCATCGGCTTCATCGGGCCGTGGCGCAGCGTTTCCGGCCCGCGCGAGGCCATCACCTCGATCGGCATGCAGCCCTCGAAATAGGGGGTGCTCGACTCCCATTCCTTGAACTCGGTCTTCTCGCCGTCGAGCAGCCCCTGGACGAAGGCCTGATACTGCTCCTTGTTCATCGGGCAGTTGATATAGTCCTTGCCCTCGCCGCCGCCGGGGCCGATCTTGTCCCAGCGATTGGCCATCCAGCATTCTTCCATGTCGATGCTGTCGAAATGGATGACCGGCGCGATCGCGTCGAAAAAGGCGAGATGCTCCATGCCGGCGGCTTCGCCGATGCTGCTGGCGAGCGCGGCGGCGGTCAGCGGCCCGGTGGCGACGATGGTCATGCCTTCGGTGGGCAGCGTGTCGATCCGCTCGCGCACGATCTCGACATTGGGATGTTCGGCCAGCGCGCGGGTGACGCCGTCGGAAAAGACATGGCGGTCGACCGCCAGGGCGGAGCCGGCCGGCACCTTGGCCGGTTCGGCGCGGTCCATGATCAGCGAGCCGAGGCGGCGCATTTCCTGATGCAACAGGCCCACGGCATTCTTGTCCGCGTCATCGGACCGGAAACTGTTGGAGCAGACCAGTTCCGCCAGCCCATCGGTCTGGTGCGCCGGGGTCATCTCTCCGGTGCCGCGCATTTCCGACAGGCGAACCTTGATACCGGCCTGGGCGAGCTGCCAGGCGGCTTCCGAACCGGCGAGACCGCCGCCGATGACATGGATCTGATGATTGGACATATTTCGCTTAACTTCGCACTTTTCCCGCACATTCGGCAATTTCCGAACGCCAGTGGGACATATTGTTATGAGATGCAATCAGTATAGCGGGCCATGGTTCAATAGGACAGGGGCGCGGAAATACTATTCCGGCGTGTAGGCCAGCCAGCCGCTGAGGCCGCTGGTGGCGATCAGGGCAAAGCTCAAATCGGGGACTTCCCCCAGTAGGTCGCAGCCATAAGCCACGCCGAAGCCGATGGCGGCACCGGCGAGCAACCAGAAGGCGCGGGGTGCAAAAAGGGGGCAATGATATGCCAGGACGCGCATCGACGTCGTCCCGATGATGATTGGGATGGCGGCAGCCAAGGGGCCGAAGATCAACGCGAAGAGCAATATGAGGGGCAGGATGATGAAGATGCCCAGATCCACCGTGATGGCATCGGGTATGCGGCGATAGAGATCGGCCGCCAGATAGAGCGTCACGAATAGCGGGCCGGCGGTTAGGATCGCGCGGCCGGCGCCGCGAAGATGGGCAGGATCGGCATGGGACATCGGAACCTCCCGAAAAGGGGGAGGGTGGGGCGCACCCTCCCGACGAGCGATCAGGCGGCCTGGGGATGGCCGTCGTGCAACCAGCCATTCACCTTGCGACCGAAATGGGCGATCGCGCCCATGTTGAAGAAATGCATGCCGCCCAGCACGAGCACGGCGAGGCCGATCTTGGCACTGAGGAAGCGGATCGTTTCGGCATAGCTGGTCGGTTCCTTGCCCAGGCTGAGCGTCAGGGTGATGAAGCCGATATTGACGAGGTAGAAGCCGACGACGAGCAGATGGTTGGTTGACTGGGCCAGTTGCGCATCATGGCCGAAACATTGGGTCAGGAAGACCTCGCCATTTTTCGACAGGGTGCGCGCGACCCAGATGGTGATGGCGAGCGTGATGACCAGATAGAGGGCATAGGCGGTTTCAACCATGGTTCATCTCCTTGTAGCGGTCAGAGGATGGTGGGCGCGACCGGTCGTTCGGCGCGCTGCTTGATGAGGGCGAGCAGGTTCTTTTCGATGTCGCCCAGGAAGAGTTCGCCCCACAGCCGGGAATAGCCATTGACCGGGGTCTGCATCCAATAATGGGTGTCGATGATGACGCGGGTGCGGCCGGGGCCGGCCGGTTCCATGCGATAGCCGCCGGTCGTCACCTTGAAATAGGCGCTGTCGGGCATCAGGTGCCGGTCGGTGAATTGCCAGGCGTCGAGCCCGCGAAAATCGAAGCGCCAGCCGATGCTGCGGCCCGGTTGCCAGTCGATGATATGTTCGCGAAACCGCACCTGCCGGCCCCAGTCGGCCATGCGGACCGCGCCGATCCCGTCGCCCAGCATATGCGCGCCGAGCGGTCGGGGCACGCCCAGCACATCCTGGGTGAAGGTCCATGTGCCGTCGCCCGGTCGGACATCGGGAATGCCGCGCAGCAGCGGCCAGATCCGGTCCGGGCTGGCCTCCACGATGATCGAGCGGCTGACCGTGGCGGTGGCGTCGGGCAGGGGGATCATCGGTTCGACCTGCATCGCGATCAGCGGCATGGCCAGCACCGCCATGCAATAGCTGGTGCCACGATCGCCGGCCCGGCCGCGCAGCCGGTAGGTGGCATAGGCGCCTGCCAGACCGCTGACGATCCACAGCGGGGCGAGCATGACGATGCAGATCACCCCTTCCTTCAGCACCGGGACGGACAGGAGGATGGTGGCGCCCAGCAGCCAGAGCGGCATCATCATATAATAGCGGCGCGACCGCTCCGCCCAGGGATCGCCGACATAGGCAACGAAAGATGTGAGCGCGGCCGGCAGGAGCAGCAGGAAGGTGAAGCTGACAAGGCCATTCACGCGGGTGGCGTCGAGCAGCAGATAGACGCCGATCGCAAAAGCCATGGCCAGCGCGACCGCCGAGGCGATGCGCAGCGGGGCCGATCCGGTGCGGGGGATCGGGGCAACGGGATCGGGGTTTTCGTCGTTTATATCAGACATTTCTGTAAACTCCGAAACTGGCGGGCGCGATCGGGCGTCAGGGCGCATCGATCAGCAGCGACTAGTCCTTGCTCTTGCCGGTGGGGATGAAGCGGGCAATTTTGTTGCCGAGCTTCATGAGGGCGATCAGGGTCGACTTGGGCAGCTTGTTCACCTGCTCATACCAGTTGCCGAGCGTCGACATGAATTCATGCATGCGGGTGATGCGCTCGCGCACATGGGGCGGGCAGCTTTCATCTTTGGCGAGGCGCTGGGCGAGGTCGTTGAGCAGGGCGATGGTCGGATCGATTTCGCGCCGCTTGCGCTCGGCAGCGATGCGGGTGAGCATTTCCCACAGATCGGTTTCCGCGACGAAATGGTCGCGCCGGTCGCCCTCCACATGGACGCGGCGGACGATCGCATAGGATTGCAGTTCCTTGAGCGCGGTCGAGACATTGGAGCGGGCTAGGCCAAGCTGGTCGACAATCTCGTCGGCGGGCAGGGGATGGTCCGACAGATAGAGGAGCGCATGGACCTGGCTGACCGACCGGTTGACGCCCCATTGGGTGCCCATCTCGCCCCAGTGGAGCAGGAACGCCTTGGCATCGGGATGGTCGAGAAGTGGCATGACATTCCTTTCTGTAAAAACAGAAATAACGGAATGAGGTGAGTCGGGCAAGGGGGCGGTGACGGCGGAGGAAAAATCGCCGAAATCCGTCGAGCCCGTTGAAAAGCCGCCGCATCTCGGCAATCTGCGGATCAGCAACGGAGCTTTTTATGTCAGCCCTTTTCGACGATCCCGCCTCGCTCGATACCTTGCCAACACCCTGCCTTGTGCTGGATGCCGACCGGATGGATCGCAACATTACGCGGCTGCGCGCGCATCTGGACGGGCTGGGCGTGGGGATGCGGCCGCATCTCAAGACCGCCAAGTCGGTCGAGGTCGCGCTGCGGCTGATGCCGACGGCGCAGGGGCCGGCGACGGTATCGACCCTGCAGGAGGCGCGCCGCTTTGCGGCGGCCGGGGTGCGCGACATTCTCTATGCGGTCGGCATCAGCCCGGCCAAGTTGCCCGAGATACTGGCGCTTCGGGCGCAGGGCGTGGATCTGGCGATCGTGCTGGATTCGGTCGAGCAGGCGGAGGCGGTCGCGGCCGCATCGCGCGCGGCCGGTACCGCCATTCCGGCCCTGATCGAGATTGATTGCGACGGCCATCGGTCGGGCGTGCAGCCCGGCGATGCGGCGCGATTGCGGGCGATCGGCGCGGCGCTGGCACAGGGCGGGGCATTGCGCGGCGTGATGACCCATGCCGGCGGCAGCTATGGCGCAAGGGGCGATGCCGAACTGCGCGCCTGCGCCGATGCCGAGCGGGATGCCGTGCTGGCGGCGGCGCGGACCTTGCGGGCGGCGGGACATGATTGCCCGGTGATCAGCGTCGGATCGACCCCCACCGCGCATCATGCCACGGACCTGAGCGGCGTGACCGAGGTGCGCGCCGGCGTCTTCGTCTTCTTCGATTTGGTGATGGCCGGGATCGGCATCTGTTCGGTGGACGACATCGCCCTGTCGGTGCTGGCGACGGTGATCGGGCATCAACGGGACAAGGGCTGGATCTTGGTCGATGCCGGCTGGATGGCGATGTCGCGCGATCGCGGCACGGCGAAACAGGATGTCGATCAGGGCTATGGCCTGGTCTGCGACCGGGATGGGCGGCCCTATGGCGATCTGGTCCTGGTCGATGCCAATCAGGAGCATGGCATCATCGCGCTGCGGCCGGGGGCATCTGGCGCTCTGCCGGACCTGGCGGTGGGCGATCGGGTGCGGATATTGCCCAATCATGCCTGTGCCACCGGGGCGCAGCATGATCGCTATCATGTGGTGCGGGGGGGCAGCGGTGCGGTGGAAGCGGTCTGGCCGCGATTTGGAGGATGGTGATGAACGTGCAGCGGATCGAGACCGACAAGGCGCCGGCGCCCGCCGGCTATTATGCGCAGGCGACGATTGCAAATGGCTTCGTCTTCGTATCGGGGCAATTGCCGGTGGTGGCAGGGCAGGGGCCACGCAGCGACCTGTCGTTCGAGGATCAGGCGCGGCTGGCGATCGGCAATATGCTGGCGATCCTGGCAGAGGCAGGATGCGGGCCGGAACGGATCGCGCGCGTCACCGCCTATATCGTGGGCGTCGAGAATTGGCCGCGTTTCAACGGCATCTATGCCGAGATGATGGGGGATGCCCGGCCGGCGCGCACGGTAGTGCCCGCACCCGAACTTCATCATGGCTGTCTGGTCGAAGTGGACGCGATCGGCCTGCTACCGGGCTGACTACGACCATGGGAGCGCTATCTTTCCGTCGCCGCCTGTCCTAGCGATAGGCGAGCGAAGGAGACAGGCGGATGAGAAACAAGGTCGGGGCACTCATTGCCCTGATGGCGCTGTCGGTGCCCGCAGCGGTGCGGGCGGAGGACCAGTATAAGCTGCTCGTCCTCGCCATCCCGAACAAATATCATTATGAATATATACCGATCGCGCGCGACAACCTGGAGCATCTGGGCAAGCTGCATGATTTCAGCTTCACCTGGGCCAACAACACGTCCGTCTTCGACGGCGATCTCAGCCAATATGCGGCGGTGATGTTCCTCAACACGCCGGGCGAGGAACTGAACCCGGCCCAGCGCGCCAGGTTCGAGGCCTATATGCGGGCGGGCGGCAATGCCATCGTCGTGCATCGCGCGCTCATCACCCCGCCGGGCGAGTGGGCCTGGTACGAGAAGATGGTCGGGCGCAGCTTCGTCATCCATCCGATGGTGCAGACGGCGGTGGTGACGCCGACCGACAAGGGTTTTCCTGCCACCTATGGCCTGCCCGATCGCTGGATCTGGACCGACGAATATTATGTGACCGCCAACCCCTATAAGGTGACGATCCATCCGGTGCTGAATGTCGAGGAAAGCAGCTACGACCCGACCAAAATCTGGCCGGGGCAGGTGGCAAGGCCGATGGGGCGGGAGCATCCCGTCGCCTGGTATCATGCGTATGAGAAGGGGCGGGTGTTCGTCACCACGCTGGGCCATAATGGCGAGATGTATCGCGATCCGCGCTATCTCGACCATCTGATGGGCGGCATCTACTGGACGGCGACCGGGCGCGGCCAACTGCCCTGACGGCGGCACGGAATGCCCGCGCCGCCCGGTTTTCGATCAGGCGGCGACCAGTTCGCCTTCGCCATAATAGGCGCTCTCGTCGAGAATGCCCTCGCGCTTGGCGGCGATCACGCCAACCAGCACCTGGCCCGCGACATTGACGGCGGTGCGGCCCATGTCGAGGATCGGGTCGATCGCCAGCAGCAGCCCGGCGCCTTCGAGCGGCAGGCCCAGCGTCGAGAGGGTAAGCGTCAGCATCACGATCGCGCCGGTCAGGCCAGCGGTCGCGGCCGAGCCGATGACCGAGACGAAGACGATCAGCACATAGTCGATGAAGTGCAGCGGGATACCATAGAAGCCCGCAACGAAGATCGCTGCCAGTGCCGGATAGATGGAGGCGCAGCCATCCATCTTGGTGGTCGAGGCGAGCGGGATCGCGAAGGCGGCATAGCCCTTGTCGACACCCAGCCGCTCGGTCACGGTCTCGGTCACTGGCAGGGTGCCGACCGACGAGCGCGAGACGAAGGCGAGCTGGATTGCCGGCCAAGCCTTGGCGAAGAAGGGGCCGGGTTTCAGGCCATTGGCGATCAGCAGCAGCGGATAGACGACCAGCAGGACGAGGCCGAGGCCAAGATAGATGGCGGCGGTGAAGGTGCCGAGCTGCGCCAGCGCGCTCCAGCCATAGGTGGCGATCGCGGTACCGATCAGCGCGGCCGAACCGATCGGCGTCAGGCGGATGACCCAGCCCAGGATCGCACGGACGACGGCGAGCAGCGAGCGGACGAAGGACAGGAAGGGCTCCGCCTTGTCGCCGACCTTCAGCGTGGCAAGGCCGACCGCGATCGAGATGACCAGCAACTGCAGGATGTTGAACGAGATGCTGGTGCTGGCGCTGCCGTCGGTGATCTTGGTGCTGCCCGACAGGGCTAGGCTGTTGCCGGGCACCAGGCCCTTGAGGAAATCGAGCCAGCCGCCGACCGAATCCGCCTTGCCCATGGCGAGCGCTGTGCCGTGCAGGCCCGCGCCCGGCTGCACGATCAGGCCGATGGCGAGACCGATGCTGACCGCGATCAGTGCGGTGATCGCGAACCAGAGCAGGGTCTGGCCGGCAAGCCGGGCGGCATTGTCGAGCGCGCGCAGATTGGCAATCGACGCGACGATCGCGGCGAACACCAATGGCGGCACGATCGCCTTCAGGAGCGAGACGAAGATCGATCCGACCGTCTTGAGGGTGGTCGCCAGCCAGTTGAGGTCGCCATCCGGACCCGCGCCGATCTGGCGCGCGACGAGACCGAGGGCAAGGCCCACGACCATGCCGAGCAGAACCTGGAAGCCGAAGCTGCGATAATTGAGGGCCATGATGGCATTTTTCCTTTGGACGACCGGCGCGCTATATCGGATGGCATCTATCCGATTGCGCGCAAGCAATTCTTTCAAGGGGTTCAGTGCGGATAAGGTGGCCCTCTTTCCGCGCGCCGTCCGATCAAACGCATGGAACGGCGCGATCCGCTATGCCACAATCGCCGCTCGGGTCCATCAGGGAGTATAAATATATGCAATTGCGGGGGATATTGCTGGCGGGGGTGGTGCTGGCAATGCCAGTCGGGGCGCAGGCGGCAGCGGATGCCGGCGCGGCCAAGGAGATATTGAAGCGATCGGTCGCGTTCAAAACCGTCGAGGGGGCGGGGCAGGTGCCTGCGCTGGCCGCCTATTATGCGTCGGTGCTGAAGCAGGCGGGCTTTGCCGATGCCGATATCGTCATCACCCCGATGGGCGAGACCGCGACCCTGGCGGCGACGATCAAGGGGCGCGACCCCAGCCTGAAGCCGATGCTGATGATCGGTCATATGGACGTGGTGGCCGCCAATCGGGCCGACTGGACACGCGATCCCTTCGTCCCGGTCGAGGAGGATGGCTATATTTTCGGGCGCGGGTCGGAAGATAATAAATATGATGTCGCGATGATGGTCGCGACGCTGGCGCAGCTCAAAAAGGAGGGATGGACCCCGCGCCGCACCGTCATCCTGCTTCTGTCGGGCGACGAGGAGACCAACATGGTCACCACCAAGGCGCTGGCGGCCAAATATAAGGATGCCGAGCTGCTGCTGAACGGCGATGGCGGCGGCGGCCTGCTCGACGAGACGGGCAAGCCGGTCCTCTACCAGTTGCAGGCGGGCGAGAAGACCTATGCCGATTTCGAGATCGGCTTCACCGATCCGGGCGGCCATTCGAGCGCGCCGACGCCGGGCAATCCCATCTATCGGCTGGCCAAGGCGATCGACCGGATCGCGGCCTATCGGTTCCCGCCTATGATCAACGAGCTGACCAAGGCGTCGCTCAGCCTGTCGGCGCAGCGGATCGGCGGCGACGTGGGAGAGGCGATGCGTCTCTATGCCGCGACCCAGGATCCGGCCTCTGCGGAACTATTGTCGAGCCGGCCGGAATTTGTCGGGCAGGTGCGCACCACCTGCGTCGCGACCATGCTGTCGGGCGGCCATGCGCTCAACGCCCTGCCGCAAAGTGCCAAGGTCAGCGTCAATTGCCGGATTTTTCCCGGCGTAAAGATCGACGACGTGAAGGCGCAACTGGTCAAGGTGGTGGATGATCAAAGCGCGACCTTCACCACGCTCAACGACCCGACCGGCAGCGATGCCTCGCCGTTGCGCGACGATGTGATGAAGGCGGTGGCCGCCGCGATCAAGGCGCGTTCGCCGGCGATCACGGTGATGCCGGGCATGTCGGCCGGCGCGACCGACAGCCTCTATTTCCGCGCGCTGGGCGTTCCCAGCTATGGCGTCTCCAGCCTGTTCATGAAGGCCGAGGACGGCTTTGCCCATGGCCTCAACGAACGGGTGCCGGTGGCGGGAATCTCCGCCTCGCTGGCCCAGTGGGACAGCGTGGTGCGGGCGCTGGCCAAGTAACGGCTATCTTTAATCCGTTCGGGCTGAGCGAAGTCGAAGCCCGACACTGAGCGAAGCGAAGTGGCCTCCCGATGGTCGGCCGTGCCCTTCGACTTCGCTCAGGGCGAACGGATGGATATCAGCCTCGCACAGCCACCGCATTGGCGGCCGAGAGGACGGCCTTGACCGATGCGGTCGCGACGTCGCTGTCGGTGCCGATGCCGAAGACGGTGCGGCCGTCGGCGGTGCGGCATTCGACATAGGCGGCGGCGTTCACGTCGGTGCCGGCGCCGATGGCGTGTTCATTATAGTCGGCGACCTCCAACACCACGCCCAGTTCGTCGCGCAGCGCGGCCAGCACCGACGAGATGAGGCCGTTGCCGCGACCCGAGATCGAGCGTTCGCCGCCTTCATGGACGATCTTGCCGGTGAAGATGCGGTCGCCTGCGCTGCCGCTCTCATGATAGTCGATCAGGCTATAGGCCTGGTCGCCGGTCTGGTGATAATGGACGTCGAACGCGGCCGAGATGTCGGCGGCATTGAGTTCGCGGCTCGACTGGTCGGCCAGCGCCTGCACCACCTTCGAGAAGTCGGCCTGCATCCGCTTGGGCAGCTTGTAGCCCTTGTCCTGCTGCAGCACCCAGGCGACGCCGCCCTTGCCCGACTGCGAATTGACGCGGATCACGGCTTCATAGTCGCGGCCCAGATCCTTGGGGTCGATTGGCAGATAGGGGACGTTCCAGAACAGGTCGTTGCGCGCTTCCTGCGCGGCAAAGCCCTTCTTGATCGCGTCCTGATGCGACCCCGAGAAGGCGGTGAACACCAGTTCGCCGGCATAGGGATGGCGCGGGTGGACTGGCAGCTGGTTGCAATATTCAACGGTCTGGATGACTTCATCGATGTCGCTGAAGTCCAGTTCGGGGTCGATGCCCTGCGTGTACATGTTGAGCGCGACGGTCACCAGGTCGCAATTGCCGGTGCGTTCGCCATTGCCGAACAGGCAGCCTTCGACGCGGTCGGCGCCGGCCATGATGCCCAGTTCCGCGGCGGCGACGCCGGTGCCCCGGTCATTATGGGTGTGCAGCGAGATCACCACGCTGTCACGGCGCGAGATGTTGCGGCAGATCCATTCGATCTGGTCGGCATAGATGTTGGGGGTCGCGCACTCGACCGTGGCCGGCAGGTTCAGGATCAGCGGCCGATCCGGTGTCGGCTGCAGGATGTCCATCACCGCCTCGCAACATTCCAGGCTGAAATCCAGCTCGGCGGTCGAGAAGGTTTCGGGGCTATATTCGAAATGCCAGTCGGTGTCGGGCATCCGCGCCGCATTGTCGCGCAGCAGCTTGGCGGCGTTGATCGCGATCTGCTTGATTTCCGGGCGTTCCATTTGGAACACGATGTTGCGCCAGGCCGGCGAGATCGCGTTATAGACATGGACGATGGCTTGCTTCGCTCCGCGCAGGCTTTCGAAGGTGGTGGCGATCAGGTCTTCGCGCGCCTGGGTCAGCACCTGGGGCATGACATCGTCGGGGATGGCGCCTTCCTTGACCAGGCCCGAGATGAAGTCGAACTCGGTCGCGCCGGCGGCGGGGAAGCCGACCTCGATCTCCTTGACGCCGACCTTGACCAGCAGGTCGAAGAAGCGGCGCTTCTTTTCCGCATTCATCGGGTCGATCAGCGACTGGTTGCCGTCGCGCATGTCGGTCGACAGCCAGCGGGGCGCCTTGGTGATGACCTTGGACGGCCATTGGCGATTGGGCAGGTCCACCTGGGGGAAGGGGCGGTATTTCTGCGAAGGATCGGTCAGCATCATGGGATCAAACTACTTCCTGGCTCGGGACGCTATGGCGCGCTCCGGGGTACGACTTGACTGTGATGAATGCCCTTAGGCGGATCGACGCTGCCCTTAGCCGGAAGGCAGCACAAAAGCCACGCCTAAGGGCGTGTAAGTCGTAGCAGGGTAAGAAGCGCGACGCTCTGCATGATGCTGTCCCCATAAACGCGGACAGGGGGAGCGTAAAGCCGTTTCTTGCAAAAGGGGCGTCAGGTGCGACGGAAAATTGCGTCGATGGCCAGGTCGACCTTGTCGGATACGAAGGGGCGGCCAAAGCCCATGCCATAATTGCTGCGTTCGACGGTCATGCTGCCGGTGAAGTGAAGGGTAGCGATGCCGGGCGCTTCGTCGGGCGTGACACCGGTCAGCCGGACCGACAGGGCGACCGCGCGGGTCTGGCCGTGCATGGTGAGTTCGCCGGGAATGATCGTCGCGCTGTCGCTGCCGACGAGGGGCGCATCCTGTGCAGTGAAGCGCACGATCGGGAAATGGGCCATGTCGAAAAAGCTGTCGCCTTTCAGCATGGCGTCGGTCGAAGCATCGCCCGTGGTCATCTTCTCGACCGGGAAGCTGATATCGACGTCGGCCCGCTCGGGCCGGGCGGGGTCGATCATCACCATGCCCTCGGGCTGGGTGAAATCGCCTTCATAGCCGCCGACCAGGGCCTTTACATGGAAGTGGACCCTGGTCGCTGCGCCATCCACCAGATAGCGGCCCGGCGCATAGAGCGCAGGGCCGCTAGCAGGACTGGCCGCCGCCGGCCCGCACGCGATCACGCTCAGAAGCAGGATCGCGCGGGCCGGGCGGGGGATCATCGCATCACTTCTGGAAGGCGACGATGATCTTCAGTTCGACATTGTCGCCGACGACGGGGACGAAGCCGCCCATGCCGAAATTGCTGCGCTTGATCGTGCCGGTCGCGACGAAGCCGACATTCTCCTTCTTGTTCATCGGGTTCGCACCGGCGCCATAGAATTCGGCATCCAGCGTCACCGGCTTGGTGATGCCCTTGATGGTCAGGTTGCCGGTGATGTCCGCGCCGGTCGCGCCGTCGGGCTTCACGCCGGTCGACACGAAGGTCGCGGTCGGGAATTTGGCGGCGTCGAAGAATTCGGGCTTGGCGAGATGCTCGTTCAGCGCCGGGATGCCGGTGGTGAGGTTGGCGATCGGCAGGGTGATCGACACCTTCGAAGCCGAGAGGTTGGCCTTGTCCAGCGTCAGCGTGCCGGTCGGCTGGGTGATGACGCCCATATTGTTGGTGAAGCCCATATGGTCATAGGCGAAGACGATCTGGGTGTGGCTGGGTTCGACGCTATAGGTGCCGCCGGTGACCTTGGCGACATCCTTGCTGCCGGGGACGGCCATCGGGGCCTGGGCGATGACAACAGTGCCGCCGGCGACCGCGATCAGGGCAGCGGCAGAGATCAGATATTTGCGCATGGGAAACGCTCTCCAAAAGCATTCAAGGGACGCGGCACAGAATATGCCACGTCCCTCGATTGTTCCAGAGGCGTAACCGGAAACGGATCGTTCCGTTTCCGGTGCGCGAAAGGGCTTAGTTCTTGTCCTTGTTGACCAGCTTGTTGGCGCCGATCCAGGGCATCATGGCGCGCAGCTGCGAACCGGTCTTTTCGATCTGGTGGGCGGCGGCCTGCTTGCGGCTGGCCTTGAGTTCGGGCTGACCGGCGCGGTTGTCGAGGATGAAGTCCTTGACGAAGCGGCCCGACTGGATGTCGGCCAGAACGCGCTTCATTTCCTTCTTGGTTTCCTCGGTGATGATGCGCGGGCCGGTCTTGATGTCGCCATATTCGGCGGTGTTCGAGATCGAGTAGCGCATGTCGGCGATGCCGCCTTCATACATCAGGTCGACGATCAGCTTCAGCTCGTGCAGGCACTCGAAATAGGCCATTTCCGGGGCGTAGCCGGCTTCGACCAGGGTTTCGAAACCGGCCTGGACCAGCGCGGTGGCGCCGCCGCACAGCACGGCCTGCTCGCCGAACAGGTCGGTTTCGCATTCCTCGCGGAAGTTGGTTTCGATGATGCCCGAGCGGCCGCCGCCGACGCCCGAGGCGTAGGACAGGGCGATGTCATGGGCGTTGCCGGTCGCGTCCTGATGGACGGCGATCAGGCAGGGGACGCCGCCGCCCCGCTGATATTCGCCGCGCACGGTGTGGCCGGGGCCCTTGGGCGCGATCATGATGACGTCGATGTCGGCGGGGACTTCGATCAGGCCGAAATGGATGTTGAGGCCATGGGCGAAGGCGAGCGCGGCGCCGGGGCGCAGATTGCCCTTGATGTCGGCTTCATAGATGGCGGCCTGATGCTCGTCGGGCGCCAGGATCATCAGCACGTCGGCCCACTGGGCGGCTTCCTTGTTCGGCAGCACCTTGAAACCGGCGCCTTCGGCCTTCTTGGCGCTGGGCGAACCGGGGCGCAGCGCGATGGCGACTTCGGCAACGCCGGAGTCGCGCAGATTCTGAGCATGGGCGTGGCCCTGCGAGCCGTAGCCCAGAATGGCGACCTTCTTGCCCTTGATCAGGCCGATGTCTGCGTCGCGATCGTAATAAACCTTCATTGGAAAACCCCTTCTCGTCCCCCCATGCAGGGGGCGTTAGACAATAGTGGTGGAAAGAAACGCCGCCTGTGACGGCGCGGAATGGAATATCAGGCCGGCTCCTTGCCGCGGATCAGGCCGGCTACGCCAGTGCGACCGACCTCGACCAGGCCGATCTGGCGCATCAGGCCGACGAAATTGTCGATCTTCTCGGTCGTGCCGGTGATCTCGAAGATGAAGCTCTCGATCGTGGTGTCGACCACCTTGGCACGGAACACGTCGGCCAGGCGCAGCGCCTCGATCCGGTCCTCGCCGGTGCCGGCGACCTTGACCAGCGCCAGTTCGCGCTCGACGAACGGGCCAGCGTCGGTCAGGTCGGTCACCTTGTGGACCGGCACCAGCCGGTCGAGCTGGGCGATGATCTGGTCGATCACCTTGGGCGGGCCGTTGGTGACGATGGTGATGCGGCTGATCGCATGGTCGTCGGTAATGTCGGCCACGGTCAGGCTGTCGATATTATAGCCGCGCGCGGTGAACAGGCCGGCGATGCGGGCCAGGATGCCCGCCTCGTTCGACACCGTCAGCGACAGGACGTGCCGCTCGCTCTGTTCTTCGTGGATATGCATCAGATGCTGTTCCCGTCTTCCATTTCTTCGCGCTCGGGGCGCGGCGAGATCATGCCGATAAAGGCATAGTGCCAATCATCGTCCTGCGGGTGGGCGAGGCGGACGGGAAAGGCCGTCACCGCGTCGAACATCCGCAGAAGATGTTCGCCCACATAGCGTGGGCCGGCCAGCAGCCGATCGACCTGCAGGCCATGATATTCGAACCCGCTATCCAGATGCACTTCCCATTCCTCATTGTCGGGGTCAGCATGGTCGCTGGTCCAGCCGGTGAGTTCGGTCGTGCCTGTGATCCGTTCGAAATCCCAGGGTTCGGTCACGAAAATGCGGACCTTGGCGGGGGTGGTCACACCAGTGCCTTTGCCTCGTCCGACATGACGCCTTCGATCTGGTTGGGATCGAGCAGCATTTCGGTATGGGCCGCACCCGACGGGATCATCGGGAAGCAGTTGGACAGCTTCGCTACGCGGCAATCGACGATCACGGGACCGTCGGTTTCCAGCATCTGGCGGATGCCGGCCTCCAGTTCCTGTGGCCCTTCGATGCGGATGCCGGTCCAGCCATAGGCCTCGCCCAGCTTCACGAAGTCGGGCAGGCTGTCCGAATAGCTGTTGGAATAGCGGCTTTCATAGGTCAGTTCCTGCCACTGGCGGACCATGCCCATATATTCATTGTTCAGGATGAAGATCTTCACCGGCAGCCGATACTGGCTGGCTGTCCCCATTTCCTGAATATTCATCTGGATCGAGGCGTCGCCGGCGATGCAGATGCTGATGCTGTCGGGATTGCCCATCTGCGCGCCGATGGCAGCGGGGAAGCCATAACCCATCGTGCCCAGACCGCCCGAGGTCAGCCATTTATTGGGGGCTTCAAAACCGAAATGCTGGGCCGCCCACATCTGGTGCTGACCGACTTCGGTGGTGATGATGATGTCCTTGCCGGTCGCGCGGGTCGCCTTGTAGAGGTCCGCGATCGCCTTTTGCGGCATGATCTCGCTGCCGCTTTCGGGGTAGGACAGGCTCTTCTTGGCACGCCATTCGGCGATCCGTGCCCACCAGGCCGACAGGTCCGCCTTTTCATGGCCGCGCTGCTTCCACAGGGCGATCATGTCTTCCAGCGCGCTGCCGACATCGGCGACGACCGCGACATCGACGTCGACGATCTTGTTGATCGAGCTGCGGTCGATATCGATATGCACCTTGCGGCTGTTGGGCGCGAAAGCGTCCAGCCGGCCGGTGACGCGATCGTCGAAACGCGCGCCGATGCAGAGGATGAGGTCCGCCTGGTTCATCGCCCAATTGGCTTCATAGGTGCCGTGCATGCCCAGCATGCCGACCCACTGGTCGGACGACGCGGGGAAGGCACCCAGACCCATCAGGGTCGAGGTGACGGGCGCGCCGGTCATCGCCGCCAGTTCGCGCAGCAGCGCGCTGGCCTGCGGACCCGAATTGATGACGCCGCCGCCGGTGTAGAAGATCGGCCGTTCCGCCGCCGCCAGCATCTCCACCGCCGTATCGATCGCGGCGGCATCCGCCTTGGTCTGCGGATGATAGCTGGCATGGACCTTCAGTTCCGGCCGGGCATAGGGCGCGGTCGCGATCTGGACATTCTTGGGAATGTCGACGACGACCGGGCCGGGGCGGCCGGTGGTGGCGATATGGAATGCCTCATGAACGATGCCGGCCAGCTTGGCCGGATCCTTCACCAGATAATTATGCTTGGTGCAGTGGCGCGTGATGCCGACCGTGTCCGCTTCCTGGAAAGCGTCGGTGCCGATCAGTTGCGTGGGCACCTGACCCGTGATGACGATCATCGGGATCGAATCCAGCAGCGCGTCGGTGATGCCGGTGACGGCATTGGTCGCGCCGGGGCCGGAGGTGACCAGGACGACGCCCGGCTTGCCGGTCGAACGGGCATAGCCCTCGGCCATGTGGGTCGCGCCCTGCTCGTGGCGCACTAGGACATGCTTGATCGTGGGGTGATTATAGAGCGCGTCATAGATGGGCAGCACGGCGCCGCCCGGATAGCCGAACACAACTTCGACGCCCAGATCAACCAGGCACTCGACCAAAATGTCCGCGCCGCTCTTTTCGGCCACGATGAAACTCCTCTTTTTTAAGATGCTGGCTCGCGGGTCTGCGCCGTCGCGCCCGCATTGGCAAGGCGCCAGCGTCTAGAGGACATAAAATGCGTGGTCAACCCCTATTGTTGTAATTTAATTGCTAATTCATTGGCGATTTCAGCATCAATCGATCTCTTTTCGCGATGCCAGTCCTGCGGCGGCTGGTTGGAGAACCATGTATATTGGCGTTTGGCATATTGGCGCGTGGCGAGTTGTCCGCGCGCCATCATCGTGTCACGATCGATGTCACCTTTGAGCCAGGCGGCGATTTCCGGCACGCCGATCGCCCGCATCACCGGCAGGTCGGGATTGAGGTTGCGCGGCAGCAGCGCCTCCACTTCGGCGACGGCGCCCTGATCGACCATCAGCTCGAACCGCCGGTCGCACCGTTCGATCAACCAGTCGCGCGGCGGCAGCAGGATCATCGGCGACAGGCTGATGCGGTCGGCGATGCCGCCCTGCTTGTGCTGCTGCCATAGCTTCAGCGGCTTGCCGGTCGATCGCACCACTTCCAGCGCGCGGGCGACGCGGGTGGTGTCGGCCGGGGCGAGGCGGGCAGCGGCCTCCGGGTCTTCGCTGCGCAGCGCTTCATGCGCCTGCGCCACCGGCATGGCGCGCACGGCGGCGCGGATGTCGGCGTCGATTTCCGGCACCGGCGCGATGCCGTCGAGCAAGGTCCGTATATAAAGGCCCGTGCCGCCAACCAGTACCGGCAGCTTGCCGGCCGCATGGGCGGCGTCGATCTCCGCCCTGGCCTCGGCGGCCCAGCGCGCGGCGGAGCAGGCTTCGGCCCCATCGATATGGCCGAACAGGCGGTGGGGCACGCCGCCCATTTCCTCTTGCGATGGGCGGGCGGACAGGATCGCAAGGTCGGCATAGACCTGACTGGCGTCGGCATTGATTACGATGCCATCGGCGATCTGGGCCAGGCGGACGGCGAGCGCGCTCTTGCCGCTGGCGGTCGGCCCGGCAATAAGCGCGACCGGTGGGCGGGATTCGCCCGGCATATGTGCGGGAGTGTTCATGTTCGTCGCGACCTTAGTGGCAAAAGGTGGGTTGGACCACGACCTGCTCAGCGAAATTGCGCACCAGTTTGATCGCGATTGTACTGCGGGCGCTGGTTACTCCATATCCATGATCGACGACGGCATCGCTGCGGACATCTTCTTTGAACCGGCGGACGGTGTCGAAAAATCGGATTGCCTCGAAATTTCGCGAGCAATCAAAGAGATCGCACTTTCCATCGCGCAGGGCGGGTATGGCCGTGACTTGGCTTTGGATGTGATCGTCCAACCTGCCGCCACACGCGAGAAGAAGCTGCTGATCGCTGACATGGATTCGACCATGATCACGGTCGAGTGCATCGACGAACTGGCCGACTATGCCGGGATCAAGCCGCAGATTGCCGAGATCACCGAACGGGCGATGCGCGGCGAACTGGATTTCGAGGGCGCGCTGCATGGCCGCGTCGCCCTGCTGAAAGGCCTGCCCGACAGCGCGATCGACCAGTGCCGCGAGGAGCGGGTGGTGATCATGGGCGGTGCGCGCGAACTGGTGCGTACGATGAAGGCGCGTGGTGCTCGGACGCTGCTGGTGTCGGGTGGCTTCACCCGCTTCACCGGGCCGGTGGCGGCGGAAATCGGCTTCGACGTACATGTCGCCAATGTGCTGGAAATCGCTGATGGCGCGCTGCTTGGCACCGTCACCGTCCCGATCGTCGATGCGGCGCGCAAGCGCACCGAACTGGAGGCCGCAATCGACGGCGGGATTGACCGTGCGCTGACGCTGGCGGTGGGTGACGGCGCCAATGACATTCCGATGATCGAGGGGGCGGGGCTGGGCGTTGCCTATCATGCCAAGCCCAAGACCCGCGCAGCGGCGGCGGCCGAGATCGTCCATGGCGACCTGTCGGTGCTGCTCTATGCGCAGGGTATCGCTTCGGCTGACTGGGTCCGCGACTGATCCGATATGCTTAACGGCTGGGCGCGCTTGAGGCACGTCCTGCCGTCATTGCACAAGGGTAATGGATTCCATTTCGCCCCTGAACCGTTGTCGTCGCACTGCATCCCGGCAGTGGGTCCAATTGGCGTCGCGACAGGATCGTGGCGCACAGGGAGATGGTATGAAAATCCAGACAATGGCGCTGGTCGCCGGTAGCCTGCTGGCGCTGAGCGCCTGCTCGAAAAATGATGCGCCGGTGACCAGCGCACCGCCGCTCGGGCCGGGCGCGATTGCCGGCACGGTGGCCGCAGACCGCAACGGCGATGGCTATGTCGACGGCTATTACACGTCGGATGGCATCTATCACCCGGTCCAGGGACCGCCCTGTCCGCCGCCCCCGCCGCCGCCGGCGCCGCCCCGTTCCGGAGAACGCGGCTGAGCAATCCTCCTTTTCGGGCGCGGCATTTCCGCCGCGCCCCCCGACATCCTGCTTCCTTGATCCTCGCCATGCTGATCGCCGGTTCCGTGCCGGGGATGGCGGCTGCGCAGCCGGCCGTCAGCGACACGGCGGCGCGGTCGAGCGTGGCTGCTGAAATCCGGTCGGCGGCCAGCGGCAAGCTGCGCGATTTCTATGGCACGCGCGGCTATTGGCCGCTGTGGAGCGACAACGGCAAGGTCCGCGCCGAACCGGCGCAAGCGCTGCTGGCGCTGCTCGACAGTGCCGATCAGGACGGGCTGCGATCGCGCGACTATGATGCTAGGGGATTGTTGCGGGCGATCAAGGAGGCCGATGCCTCAGGCGATCCCAAGGCGTTGGCGCGGGTCGATGTCGCCCTGTCGAAGGCGCTGGCCACCTATGTCGCCGATGTGCGCCGCCCGTCCAAGGCGGTGAAGATGCGCTATCTCGACCCCGAGGTGGAGCCGCAGGCGCCCGATGCCGCCGAGGTGCTGCGCGCGGCGGCGGTCGCGCCGTCGCTGGCGACCTATGTCGAGAAGGCGGGCTGGATGAGCCCGCTCTACATGAAGCTGCGCGCGGCGAGCGGCGCCTATGCAACGCGCTGGGGCGGCCTGCCGGCGGTGAACGTGCCGACCGACGTCAAGCTGCGGCCGGGCGGATCGAGTGGTGAGATCGCGATCTTGCGCCATCGGCTGGGGCTGCCCGACGGGGTCGATTATGACAAGGCGCTGGCGGCCAAGGTCAAGCTGTTCCAGGCCGATCACGGGCTGGATGCGGACGGCATTGCCGGCGCACAGACGATCGAGGCGCTCAATCGTGGTCCGGGCCATTATGGCCGGATATTGCAGCTCAATCTGGAGCGGGCGCGGCTGCTGCCTGGCCCATGGGTGCGGCATGTCGAGGTCGATGCGGCATCGGCGCGGCTCTATTATTATAGCGGCGGCGAACTGGACGGATCGATGAAGGTCGTGGCCGGCGCCAAGGAAAGCCAGACGCCGATGATGGCGGGCATGATCCGCTATGCGACGCTCAATCCCTATTGGAATGTCCCGCCCGACCTGGTCGAGCGCAAGATCGCACCCAAGATCCTGGACGGGGCGACGCTCAGGAAGATGCGCTATGAAGCGCTAAGCGACTGGACCGCCGATGCGCAGACGCTGAACCAGAGTGAGATCGACTGGCAGGCGGTGGCAGCGGGGCAGCGCGAATTGCGCGTGCGCCAGTTGCCGGGCGGCAATAATGCCATGGGGAAGATCAAGTTCATGTTCCCCAATGACCTGGGCATCTATCTGCACGACACACCTGACCGGGCTTTGTTCGCCAAGCCGGTGCGCCATTTCAGCAATGGCTGCGTCCGGCTGGAGGATGCACAGCGTCTGGGCCGCTGGTTCTTCGGCAAGACGCCGACGGCAGAGAGCGATGCACCCGAACAATATGTGCCGCTGCCGCGGCCGGTGCCGGTCTATCTCACCTATCTGACGGTGGTGCCGACGGCGGACGGGGTGCAGTTCCTGCCCGACGACTATGGACGGGACGGGGAGTAGTCTCCCCGTCCTGCCGGCTCAATGGATGCCGGCAACCATCCAAAGCGCCATGGCGACCATCATGACATTCTCGGTCAGCGAGACGAAGCCGAGCGGCACATTGCTGCTGCCGCCGACGCAGGCGCATTTGAGTTCGCGCTTCTCGATATAGACTGCCTTGAACACCGACACGGCGCCGATGCCGCCGATGAACAGGGCGACCGGGATCGACAGCCAGGGGGCAAGGCCGGTCAGCATCAGCGCGCCCGCCCCCAGTTCCAGGAAAGGATAGACGCGGCCATAGGGAATGACGCGGCGGGCGAGCAGGTCGTAGTTCAGGAACATGGTCGCAAACCGCTCCACATCCTGCAGCTTCAGCATGGCAAGCAGCATCATGGCGATGGCGATGAACCGCTCCAGCGTCAGCAAGCCTAGGAGTGGCGCCAAGGTCAGCCAGTTGATCGCCAGTGCCAGCAGCGCGGCGACGGCAAAGACGGCGAGGACGGGCACATAGCTGGTCGCGCCGGGCACCGGCACCTTGAGGCCCAGGAAGCGGCGCAGATCGTCATGGCCGCCGATCCGCCGGCCATCGATGAAGATTTGCGGCGTCGTCTTTACGTCATGCTGTGCCTTGAAGGCGTCGGTCTCGGCCCGGCTGCTAAGGGCATGATCCTCGACCCGATAGCCATGGCGGCCCAGCAGCCAGCGCGCCTTGAGGCCATAGGGACAGACATGACCGGGCATCGCCATACGGTAGAGCTGGGCCGTCTTTTCCGGGGCCGGATTTCCCGAGGCTGGGGACATTGCATCATCCTTGTTTACGCTGCGATGCCCCTCATATAGGGTCTGTACCATGGTACGGAGTCAAGGCATGAGCATGACAATTTCCGCACTGGCCCGCGCGGGCGATGTCGGGGTGGAGACGGTGCGCTTCTACCAGCGGCGCGGCCTGCTGGATGCGCCCGATCGGCCGGAGGGCAGCGTGCGCCGCTATGGAGAGAGCGACGTGCGGCGGTTGCGCTTCATCCGGTCGGCGCAGGCGGCGGGCTTCACGCTGGAGCAGATCGGCGAGCTGCTGCAACTCGATGCCGGGCAGGATCGCAAGCGGGCGCGCGAGCTGGCGGCCGATCGGATCGCGGCGCTGGATGTGAAGATCGCGGAACTGGAGGCGGCGCGGGCGGCGCTGACGCGACTGGCCCGGCAATGCCATGCCTCCGATGAAGGGCCATGCCCGATCATCGCGGCGTTCGAGGACGGCGTTCAGACGTCCTGCGTCTGATCGTCCTGCTTCTGCGCCATCTGCCGGCGCGACATTTCCCGACGCACCGAGTAGCTGGTGGGATCACGGCGAAAATGGTCGCGCATCATGCGCCGCTGTTCGCTGATGATGTGCCAGATATCTTCCGGACTCTTGCCTTCGGTCATTGATCCGTCCGCCCTTTTCCGTTCGACTGCAGGGCAGGGAATATCGCTTTCGCGCCGATCAATCCGTGAGCGCGATCACGTAAACGGCGCTTTAACGCTGTTACTTCAGATATATGCAACTTGGGCGGCGCGCGCGTGACAGGGTAAATGTTGGAAATCGCGCGCTTAACTTCGCACATTTCCCGCACATTCTGACATTATGTTGCGTTCCGCTGATCCTATCGGAAAGCGGCGTGGGGTCACGATGGGAAAGAGCCGCCGGGAATGTAGCCGGGCGGCACGCTGTAGGACAGGCGTGCCTATTCCAGCCCGGCGACGAGGCCGTCGATCGCGCCCTGAAGGATGTAGCTGGCGGCGAGTTTGTCGACCAGTTCGTCGCGGCGGGCGCGGCTGGCGTCGGCCTCCAGCAGGGTGCGGGTGACGGCCTGGGTCGACCAGCGCTCGTCCCAGAGCAGCACCGGCAGGCCGATATCCGCGACATTATGGGCGAAGGCGCGACTGGCCTGGCTGCGCGGGCTGTTGGTGCCGTCGAGGTTGAGCGGCAGGCCGATGACGATGCCCTTGACCTGCTGCTGCGCCATGAAGGCTTCGAGCGCCGGCTTGTCCTTGCTGAACTTGCCGCGATTGACGGTGTAGGCGGGGCTGGCGATCGACCATTGCGCGTCGCACAGGGCCAGGCCGATCGTCTTCGTGCCCACATCCATGCCGATCAGGCGGCCACCCTCGGGCAGGGCTGCGCGAAATTCCGCGCGGTCAGTCGTGACAAGTTTCATTACGTCTCAGTGTGTCTTGGTGAAAGCGGCCAGTCGCTGGCGGGCGTCGTCGCGCACATTGCCCCAGAACAGGCTATAATCATAGACGTGATAATTATTGCCGGGCAGCGTGTAGGGGCCCATGTCGACCGGCTCGCCGATCATCAGCACGCCGCTGGTGTCGCAGCGGGCAGGGACGATGCCGGCCACCAGATGGGCGGGCTTGTCGGCGGCGCGGGCGTCGAGCGTGCCGATATTGGCGCTGGCGGGCGCATTGCCGTTGAAGGTGCCGGTGATCGGATTGGTGCAGAGCATGTGCGTGCCCTTGCGCGGTTGGCCATTGAGGCCCTGTTTGCGCTCGAAGCTTTCGACCACGGCGGACGGATCGGCCGGTTCGGCATAGCTTTGCCAGCTGACGATGCAGTGCGATTGATCCCGCCTGGCGCAGGCGGGGAAGCCCAATGCAGGCAGGTCGGCCTCGACCGAGATCGGCCAGCCCACGGCATAGATGGCGGCGACCCGGTCAGCGACCGGCTTGCCGGCCACCTGTTCGCGCACCAGTTGCAGCAGGTGGCGTGACCCCTGGCTGTGGCCGGCGAGGATCAGCGGGCCGGTGGGATTGGCCTTGAGGAAGGCGGCGAAGGCCTGGGTCACGTCGCGATAGGCGGCGGCGAGTGCCTGGTCGCCCTCCGCGCCGGTGGTGAGGAAGGCGCCATAATTGGCCTGGCGATAGCGGGGTGCCCAGACATTGCCGGCGGCGCTGAAGGCACTGGCCTGGCTCAGCACGAAGCGGCGCGCGGTCGCATTGCTTTCCGCATCGTCCAGCGGCGCATTCCAATGGGCATTGCCAAGCGGCGTCACATAGCTGGTCGGATGGATGAAGAAGACGGCGGCCTTCTGCGCGGGCGGCGCAAGCCTGGCCGCGCCCTGCGGCGTCCAGAGCGCGGGATTGTCCTTGGTCTGGTCGGGGCGGGCGATCCACATTTTCGGATCGTCATAGGCGTTGGCGGGCAGGGGCTGGAGCGGCTGGAACGCTTCGCGCGGGACCATCACCGCCCGCATGATCTGCATCCCCCAGATGCGATAGGCGAGCAGCATCGCAAGCACCAGCACGACCAGGCCGGCGACGACATAGAGGAATTTGCGGGCCACTTGCTCTCGTCTCCATCCCTGTGCGGGGATCGCCCCGCCTTCGTGCGGCCTGTCTGGCCCATGCGCGGCAGTCATGCAAGATGGGGGCATGCAAGATGGCAGATGGTGCAGCAGGACACTTGAAGCGGACTGGTGCGGGTGCTAGCGGCTTGGCCCATGTCGATAGACCTTCAGACCGTGAAAAAGATCGCCAGCCTTTCGCGCATTTCGGTGACGGATGCGGAAGCGGAAGCCATGGTGCCCGAACTCAACAATATCCTTGGCTGGGTGGAACAGCTGGGCGAGGTGGACGTGACCGGCGTGCAGCCGATGACGGCCGTCATCCCCAACCATCAACGCCTGCGCGACGATGTCGTCACTGACGGCAATGTGCGTGACAAGGTGCTGGCCAATGCGCCGCAGGCCGAACATGGCTTCTTCGCGGTGCCCAAGGTGATCGAATAATGACCAATCTGACTGATCTGACGGTCGCGGAAATCCGCGACGGCTTCCGCGCGGGCGATTTTTCGGCGCGTGAAGTGGCCGAGGGCTTCAATGCCAATGTCGCTGCTGCCAAGGCACTGAACGCCTTCATCGTCGAGACGCCCGAAAAGGCGCTGGCAGCAGCCGACGCGGCCGACAAGGCCAAGGCTGCCGGCGAGACACTGGGCGCGCTTGCCGGCGTGCCGATCGGCATGAAGGACCTGTTCTGCACCGAAGGCACGCAGACGACTGCCGCGAGCCACATGCTGGAAGGCTTTGTGCCGACCTATGAATCGACCGTGTCGGGCAAGCTGTGGGCGGCTGGCGCGGGCATGCTGGGCAAGCTCAACCTCGACCAGTTCGCCATGGGTTCGTCCAACGAGACCAGTTACTATGGCAATGTGATCTCGCCCTGGCGGCGGGCCAAGAAAGATGGGGGGGGCGGCGATAACGCCGCACTGGCGCCCGGCGGTTCGTCGGGTGGTTCCTCCTCGGCCATTTCCGCGCGGCTCTGCCCGGCGGCGACCGGCACCGACACCGGTGGCTCGATCCGCCAGCCTGCCGCCTTCACCGGCATTTCGGGCATCAAGCCGACCTATGGCCGCTGCTCGCGCTTCGGTATCGTCGCCTTCGCCAGTTCGCTGGACCAGGCCGGGCCGATGGCGCGCACCGTGCGCGACAATGCGATCCTGCTGGAAGTCATGTCGGGCTTCGACCCCAAGGATTCGACCAGCCTCGACCTGGCCGTTCCGCAGTGGGAAGCCAATTTGTCGAGCGATCTCAAGGGCAAGAAGGTCGGTATTCCCAAGGAATATCGGCCCGATGGCCTGAACGCCGAAATCTCCGCCATGTGGGATCGCGGCATCGAATGGCTCAAGGACGCCGGCGCCGAAGTAGTCGAAGTGTCGCTGCCGCATACCCAATATGCGCTGCCGACCTATTATATCATCGCGCCTGCCGAAGCCTCGTCGAACCTCGCCCGCTATGACGGCGTGCGTTATGGCCAGCGCGACCTGCCCGATGGCGCAGGTTTGCAGGACATGTATGCCGCGACCCGCGCCGCCGGCTTCGGCCCGGAAGTGAAGCGCCGCATCATGATCGGCACCTATGTGCTGTCGGCCGGCTTCTACGACGCCTATTATACCCAGGCGCAGAAGGTGCGGGCGCTGATCGCGCGCGATTTCGAACTGGCGTTCGAAAAGTGCGACCTGCTGCTGACGCCGACCGCGCCGAGCGCCTCCTTCGCGCTGGGCGAGAAGCAAGCCGATCCGCTGGCCATGTATCTGAACGACGTCTTCACCGTGCCGGCCTCGCTGGCCGGGTTGCCGGCGATGGCGATTCCCGGCGGGCTGGATTCGGCGGGCCTGCCGATCGGCCTGCAGGTGATCGGCAAGGCGCTGGACGAACAGACCGTGCTGAACGCCAGCCTCGCCATCGAGGAACGGGCCGGCTTCACCGCGCGGCCGGACAAGTGGTGGTGATATGAGTTTCTCGGAACTGTTGGGAGGACTGGTCGATCTGCTCAGTTCCTTCACTGTTTCTGGGAAGCAGCGATATCAGCGTAAGGATGATCGACCAGCCAAGCGGCGGAAGATCGTCACTGCTACCGCAGAAGCGACATCGGATCGTCCCAAGACCAGTCTGTGGGGCAAGGGTCGCCGAAGCAGAGGTCGGATCGCTCCGACAGAAATTGATGGGCAAGAAGCGAAATGACTGAATCAACCTATCGCATCCAGGGCGCAACCGGCGAGTGGGAGGTCGTGATCGGCCTGGAAGTCCATGCGCAGGTGACGTCGAACGCGAAGCTCTTTTCCGGCGCCGCGACGGCGTTCGGCGCGGAGCCCAATACGCAGGTCAGCCTGATCGATGCGGCCATGCCCGGCATGCTGCCCGTGCCCAACCGCGAGTGCATCCGTCAGGCGGTGCGCACCGGCATGGCGATCGACGCGCAGATCAACAAATGGTCGCGCTTCGACCGCAAGAATTATTTCTATGCGGATCTGCCGCAGGGCTATCAGATCAGCCAGCTCTATCACCCGATCGTGGGTGAGGGGCAGATCGAGATCGTCCTCGACGAGAAGAACCCCGAAGCCAGCACCAAGGTGATCGGCGTCGAGCGCATCCATGTCGAGCAGGATGCCGGCAAGCTGATGCACGACCAGCATCCCACCAGCTCCTATGTCGACCTCAACCGGTCGGGTGTGGCGCTGATGGAAATCGTGTCGAAGCCGGATATGCGTTCGCCTGCCGAAGCAGGGGCTTATCTCTCGAAGCTGCGAACCATTCTTCGCTATGTCGGTTCGTGCGACGGCAATATGGACCAGGGTTCGATGCGCGCCGACGTCAACGTCTCCGTGCGCCGTCCGGGCGAGGCATTCGGTACCCGCACCGAGACCAAGAATGTGAACTCGGTCCGTTTCGTCATGGCCGTGGTCGAGCATGAGGCGAACCGTCAGGTCGACGTGCTAGAAGCCGGTGGCAAGATCGTGCAGGAAACGCGCCTCTATGATCCGGACCGCAACGAGACCCGTTCGATGCGGTCGAAGGAAGATGCGCATGATTATCGCTACTTCCCCGATCCCGACCTGCTGCCGCTGGAACTGGACGATGCCTTCCTGGAGGAATGCCGCCAGTCGCTGCCCGAACTGCCGGACGCGAAACTGCGCCGCTATGCGCAGGATCTGGGCCTGTCCGCCTATAATGCCGCGACCCTGACCGCCGACGCCGACACGGCGCGCTGGTTCGAGGCGCTGCTGGCCGAAGGCGCACGCATCCAGAAGAAGAGCGAGGGCGAGGTCGCCAAGGCATCGGCCAACTGGCTGCTGTCGGAGCTGTATGGGGCGCTCAACCGCATTGGCAAAGGCCTTGAAGAAAGCCCGGTAAGTCCCGAGGAAGGCGCCGAATTGCTGGCGCTGGTAGCCGACGGCACGATCAGCGGCACGATCGCCAAGCAGGTGTTCGAGATCATGCTGGAGACCGGCGACAAGCCCGGCAAGATCGTCGAGGAAAAGGGCCTGAAGCAGACCAGCGACACCGGCGCGATCGAGGCGGCAGTGGCCGATGTCCTCGCCAAGAATGGCGACAAGGTCGAGCAGTATCGCGGCGGCAAGGAAGCGCTGTTCGGCTTCTTCGTCGGCCAGACGATGAAGGCGATGCAGGGCAAGGCCAACCCCCAGGTCGTCAACGAACTGGTCAAGAAGGCGCTCGCCGGCTGAGGCCGCTTCTCCATGGCCTTTCGTGATTGAGGGGGAGCGGCCTGACGGTCGCTCCCCTTTTTCGGTCAGGCCTTCTTCTTCAATGCCATGGATTTGCGGGCATTGTTGGCATATTCCTCGAAATTCTTCTTGAAGACGCCAACCAGTTCATCCAGCGCGGCCACGGCGTCCTCGCCTTCCTTCGCGGGGAAGAGCGACAGGCCATTTCCGCCCCAGGCCTTATATTCGAAGTCGATCTTCTGGTCGTTGCCGAAGTCCCGAACCATGAACAATGTCTTGAGCGAGCGACCATAGATCGCGGCCTTGTGATACAGCACATCTGCGGTGATGAGCTCGGAGTAGCAGGCGGCAGTGGAATCGGACCGGCGCGTCTTCACCTTGTTCATGGTCTTGCGCTCAAGCGGTGCTTCATGACGGATGATAACCGTGCCCGGCTTCAGTTCCAGCAACGTGGCCAGATCCAGCGACTGGAGTGCGTCAACCTGGCTGGGGCTGTCGAGCGCGCTGGCCATCTGTGCCTTGTTGCTGGCATCCTTGCCGGCATGCAGGGCGGCATCGAGCAAGCCGCCGCCAAGCAGGCCGGTTGTCACGGAGGCCATGCGTTCGGCCGGCCATATGTGCAATTCGCAGGCCGGCGACGGAGCCTCGGCCGTTTGGGCCTGGGCGGCACTGGCAAGCGTCAGCGATGCCAGACCAACCCAGATGGTCTTCAACATAATCATTCCCCCAATTGTCGTGATAAAAGCTGGTTAGTTACGTGTCCTTACCGGGCGGCGCAGATATTCCCCGAATTGCTCGACATCCTGTTGGAACGCCGATTTCAAGTCGGTCAGGGCCGCGCCTTCTGCCTCCGCCGTTTGTGGCGGGAACTGGGTAAGCTTGGTCATGGTCCAGGTGCCGAAGCTGCGTCTCGCCGTCTGTTCCGATCCGAAATCGCGGAATCGGAACAATATCTTGAGAAAGCGGCCGGTAACGACATCTTCCTGAAAGATCAGGTCGTCGATCATGAATTCGGCGTAGCAGATCGATCCGTCCGGCCGGATGCGGCCCGAAGTCGAACGCATCGTCCGGCTGTCGAGAGATTCGTCATGAAGGACCAACTGATGGTCGGGCAGGCCAAGCCATGAGGCCAGTGGTAGCGTAGCAAGCAAGGCGCGTTGGTCCGCCGTGGCAAGCGGATTGGCATTCATGGCCTTGTAGCCTTCGCGTCCCTGGACGGCGCCATTGACGATGCCGCCATGCAGCCAGCCATGATAAACCGAGCCCAGCCCGTTTCCCGGCCAGACATGTAGCTCACATGGCTTTTGATGATCTGTATCTGCCGATGCGGCGTCGGTCTGTGCGTGCGCCGGCGACAATGCCGCAAGCCATATGCCGACCAAGGTCGCGCACAGGCGAGAAATTCCCCCCATTCATCCCCCATTAGGCTCAAGAGCCTGATTCCCCGCTACTTATTCAGCACGGGCCGATGCCGCCCGCAAGAGGCCAATGAAAGGAGAGGGCGCAGAGGGGAGCAAAGAAAAAGGGGCGCCGCTCGGGTGAAACCCATGCGACGCCCCTCTTTTTTGCCTTGGCGTCCCTTGGGGAGGAACATCATGCCGTGGCGCAACTGGCGGACCGGGAGGGTCTGTGGGGTGTGGCCCGCCAATTCCTTATTCAGACGTCACAGGACGAAGTTAACCGTCGCGCGGAATGAGATTGCGACGTGATTTTGTTGTTCTTCCGCACCGAATTCGCCGCCAACGCGGAACGTGTCGGTGCCGCCATAGAGGCGGGCCCGGCCGGTCCAGCCGCTGGTGCGCTTGTCGGCGACCAGGACGAAGTCATCGCCATCCTTGAAATGGGCGACCGTATCGCCGAGCGACCCGCCGATCAGCTGGCGGCGACCGCCTTCCAGTTCGAACCGCGCCCAGCCATCCTCGCGATTGAGGCTGCCGAAATCATAGCCAGCGGCGATCGTACCGTTTGCGGTCATTTCGTCGCTGGTGCGGCCGTCGACGGTCAGGTTGAACGCGTCGCCACCGCCGCTTTCGCTATAGCCGCCTTCCTTCAGGCGGTAATAGTCGATGCCAATGCCCGGACGCAGGCTGAAGCGGTTGAACTGGAGCTGATAGGAAGCCCCGGCCGTGGCCGAATAGAGCTTGCCCGACCAGTCGCCGGTCGCCTTGCGCACGACATCGTCGAGCGCGAAGTTGCGGGTGCCGTCAAAGTCGATATGCGCCGCCGAAACGCGCGCGAAGGCCTGGAGTGGACCCCAGCTGCCGCGCCAGTGCGCCGCCAGTTCGAACTGGTCGGAATCCGCCGAGCTGTTGGAGCTGTCGCTGGTGTCCCGGCCATGAATATAGGCGAAGGAGCCACCGAAGGCGCCAAGGTCGGTCAGATATTCGACGCCGCCGCCCGCGCCCCAGCCATTAATGTCGTAGGAGGCGGTGTCGCCGATGCTCTTGGAGCTGCCGAACGCGACCTGCTGCAACCAGAAGCCGAGCTTGCCGTCCTTGGTCCGGTAGATGCCGTTGGGATCCGACAGGATGCGCGCGGTCGCCCGCGAGCCGGCGGTGACGGCTTCGAAGGTGCTGCCGGAATGTTCGGGCAGCATCTGGCGCAGCGCACCGTTCAGCGTCTGGCCGTCGGTCACGTCCAGATAGGCGTTGGCCAGAGTGCTGTCATTGTCGAGCGCATTGAAGATCGCCGAATAAGCCCTTGAAAGCGAGCCGGTCAGGCCCAGTTCCGATGTGGTCTTGGCGGCGATCGACAGGGTCACGTCACCGGTCGTCGTGTCGCTGCTGACACTGCCCTTGAACATATAGGGCAGCAGGGTCGCGCTATCGAGCGCCGGGGTGCCCGACAGCGATGCGGCGCGGACGATGACATAGTCGCCTTCCGATCCGCCGACCTGGGTCAGCGCCACCTTCACCTTGGAACCGCTGGCGAAGCTGGCGGCGCCGGCGACGTCATAGACGGTGTTGGTGCCGTCGGCGCCGTTGATGGTGACGCCCAGCGCCGAGCCCGAGGACGCGCTGAGCGAGGCGAGCGCGATCGAACCGGTGTTGCTGGCTGCCAGCGTGCCGCCGTTCAGCACCAGCGCCATGTTGCCGCTGTTGCTGATCGCGCCGGTATAGCTGGAGGTGCCGTTCAGCGTCATCGTGCCGCTGGCGCCGCCAAAGTCGAGCGCGCCGGTGACGCTGGCGGTATCGGCCAGGGTCAGGGTGGCGCCGGTGCCGGCATAGCTGAGATCGCCGGTCAGGGTCGAACTGCCCGAGAGCGACAGGCTGTTATTGCCCGCGCCCAGGCTGACATCGCCGACGATCCGGCCAGCCGATACCGTCATGACGTCATCGCCCGAGCCGAGCTTCACGTCGCCGATGATGCTGGGCGCGGTCGCGGTCGAGGAGGCGAGCGCCTGGGTCAGCGTCACGCCGCTGCTGTTGGCGCTGAGGTCGATGGCGGTGTTGGTGAGGCCGCCGGTCGCCGAGATGGTGCCGGTGTTGCTGAGGCTGGAGACGGTGCCCGAGGAATCGAGGATCGCGATCGCGCGGCCCTTTTCATCATCGGCGGCGACGGCCGCGACGGTGCCGCTGACCTTGACCGAATTCACCTGTGCCCCGGCGTCGATCACCAGGCCGCGCGACGTGGTGTTCGCGAGCGCCGCGCCCGATGCGGCGACGGTGCCCGAAATCTCGATCGCGTCGCTGGTAGCGCCCGAACCCAGGCGCAGCGCGGTGGCGTTGCTGTCATAGGAGATGGCGGTGATCGATCCGGCGACCAGGACGCCCTTGGCAATGTCGACATCGCCGCCCAGGCCGCCGATCACCATCGCATTGGCATCGACACCGTCATAGATGCCATAGCCCGCGATCGCGCCGCGCACGACCACGCCATAGCCCGAACTGTCGCCCTGGACCACGCCGATGCTGGTGTCGGCGCTGGCCGAGCCGATCTGCACCGCAGCCGCCGAGCCATAGTTGATGACCGTGGCGGTGGTTTCGGTGCTGTCGAGCAGGCCGTCATCATCGATGTCGGTGTCATCTTCGTCGTCATCGTCGCTGGCGGTCGGCGCGACGTCGAACACGATGCCGCCGCTGACATTGCCGGCGATGACGAGGGCGGGGCCACCCTGCAGCAGGTCGTCGGCATCGAGCTTGGTGACGTCGCTCGGGCGGGTGGTGGAGCGATAGCCGGTGCTGACGATCGTGCCCTGGATCTTCACTGCGCCATCGACATCGCCCAGCAGGGCGACGGCGGTGCTGTTCGCGCCCTTGGTGCTGATCGAACCGCGAATCGTGGCGTTGCCATCGATATCGTTGGCGACCACGCCATAGCTGTTGTCGCCGGTCACGCCGATCGTGCCATAGGTCGACAGATTGCCGATCAGCGTCGAGTTGACGCGGATGCCGGCGCTGTTGTTGCCTTCGATCGAGATCGTGCCGGTGGTGTCGATATTGCCGGTGTGGGCCGCGCCGGATTCGACCAGAATGCCATTGCGGTTCGTCCCTTTGGCGAACGTGCCGTCAATGTCGCCGTCACTGTCCGTGTCGGTCGCGGTATAATCTTCCGTCAGCGTGATCGTGCCGCTGTTGGTGATGTTGCCGGTGGTGCCGGCCTTGACCAGAATGCCGGTCGCATTGTCGGCATCGTTGATGGTCAGCGAACCGGCGTTGCTGACATTGTTGTTGCTGTCCATCGTGATCGCGGTGCCGCTGGTCAGCGTGATGCTGCCAGCCGAGCTGACCGTGATCGCATCGGCCGCGCCGGAGGCGACGGTGGAGGTCTTGACGGCGGTGGTGGTGGATGAACCGATCGTGGTTTCCGCCGCGGCATTGGTTGCGGTCATCGCAACCAGAACCGGGGCGATGGCCGTGCAGGCCAGCAAATGTCGCATGATATCTCCTCTGAATGCCGCGCCGTTTGATGGGCACGTACATGCGGGAGGGACGCCGCCGCCGGGCCGGTTCCGTCAGGAAAAATGCCGTCCGGCGTGATTTTAGAAGGCGAAATCCAGGCCGATGCGCACGGTGCGGGGGCGCAGCGGCGTATAATAGTCGGTGCTCAGGTCGAACGGGGTGCCGAGCGAGAAACGATTACCGTCGCTGTCGAACAAGTTGGTGAGCGAAAGCGAGAGTTCGACCGGGCCGCGGGTGACGGCGGCGGACAGGGCCGTATCGACATAATCGCCCTGTTCCCGGCCCAATATCGGTCCGACGCCCAGGCGCGACTTGCCGACATAGCGGGCCGATGCCGACAGGTGCAGGCGCATGTCGTCGCCCAGTGGCGCGCGATAATCGGCAGCGACGCGGCCGCCCAGATTGGCGACGTTGGGCAGGGTCAGCGAGCGCCCTTCATAGGAGAGCGCGCGCACGAACTGGGCCGGTTGGGTCAGGCGGCTGTCATTGTAGATGATCGAGCCGTCCAGCGTCAGCGGCGGGATCGGGCGGACCACGATCCGGCCTTCCACCGTATAGATGCGTCCATCACCGATATTGGCGGTGGTGGGCAGGCCGATGCGGTCGGTGACGTCGGCCTGGATGTCGCGCCAGTCGGTATAGGCGACATTGCCGCTGAGCGCGATCGTGTCGCGGCCCGGCACGCCCTTGCGGAAGCCCAGTTCCATGGTCGAGATGCGATCATTGCGGAAGCTGCGCGCGCGCTGATCGTCGACCGCCAGGCCACCGGGACGGAAGCCCTGTTCGAACCGGGCATAAAGCGTCAGCCCCTTCACCGCATCGCTGAGCAGCGAGAAGGAGGGGAGGAAGATGGTTTCGGAACGATCGGCCTGCGCCTCGACACGAGCTAGATCAGCGACGGCTGAGAGCATCGCTACCGGATCGATCGCTTCGCCGCTGAGGCGGCTGTTGGTGAGGCGTCCGCCGACGGTGGCGACCAGCCCCTGGAGCGGTTCGAACGAGGCTTCGCCGAACAGGGTCGCTTCCTTGATCCGGTTGCGCACGCCGGTGGCCGTGGCAGGACGTCCGCGACCATAGACCGGGACGCCCGGCAAAATCTCGATCGCCGGTGCGCTCAGGGGGCCATAGCCGGTCAGCGACCGCTGGATGGTCGAGGTGCTTTCCAGATAGGAAACGCCCAGCAGCCAGCCCAGGCCATTGTCGAGGTCGCGGACCAGCCGGTTTTCGGTCGAGAAAAGTTCGACCTTGTTGCGCTGGCGGAACAGGGCCGGCGCGCCGCCCGGCTGGGTCGCGTCATAGCTTTCGGCCAGGACATCGCGGACATAGCCGGTCGAGGAGACGAGGCGCAGGTCATCCCACTGATGCTCGATGCGCGCATTGGCCAGGATATAGTCGGAATGATAGGGCTGGGCGACGCTGGAGGCGCGTTCCAGCCGGCCGACCTCGCGGCTGGCATATTGGGCGTCGTCACCCTCGATATGCTGGTAGGCGGTGCTGAGATCGATCGTCCAGTCGTCCGCCGGTGCGATCCGCAGCGTGGCGCGGCCGCCATAGGTGCGGGTGCGATTGACGTCATCCTTGTCGCGCAAAACATCGTCGATATAGCCGCCTTCCTGCACGCCATAGCCGACGACGCGCAGCGCCACCTTCTCGGCCACGATCGGCAGATTGAGAATGGCCGACAGGTCGCCGCCCGGATCGCCATGCTGGGTCGCCGACACGCCGGTCGAGATCTGGCCGCCGAACTGCGCGAGATTGGGGGCATTGGGGATGATGCGGATGATGCCGCCGAGCGAGCCGGCGCCATAGAGCGTGCCCTGTGGCCCTTCCAGCACCTCGACCCCGCCGACGTCATAGAGGCGCAGGTCGGGATCGGGCGCGGCATAGTTGAGACGCATGTCGCCCAGATATTGGCCGGTCGTCGCCTGGGTCGGCCCGGCGACGCCGGAATCGGCTATGGCGCGGATGAACAGCTTATTGCGGCCGGCGCCGGCATGGGTGGAGCTGAGGCTGGCGACGCGCGAGAGCAGCGCGGCCGTGCCCTGTGCCGCGTCGGCGGTCTCGAACAGCCCGCCGGTCACGGTTTCGACCATACCGGCATAGCGGGGCAGGGGAATGTCGCGCTTGGATGCGGTGACGATGATGTCGGCGGGCGGTTCCTGCGCAACCGGCGCGAGTTGCACGGCTGCGGCTGGCGTCGGCGATGGGGGCGGCGCGGCCTTGCGCGCGCGGACGATGCGCCAGGTGCTGGCGTCGATCTGTCTGGCTTTGGCGCCGCTGCCGCGCAGCAACTGGGAAAGGGCGCTCGCGGTCGACATCCGGCCCCGGATCGCAGGGGTGGCGATGCCGGCCAGCGACTGGTCCGACATGCCGATGCTGGCGCCGGTTTGACGGCCGAGCGCCACCACCGCCTCGCCCAGGCGTCCCGGAGCGAGGTCGATCGACTGTCTGTCCGCCGCTCGCGCAGGCGATGCGGCCGCTATGGCGAAGGCGGTGACGAAAAGGACGTCAGTTTTGCGACCCATCCCCTTCCTTCAGCAGCCATCCATTCCCCTGTCGGATGGCGGACAGCCCCATCAGGGGCGCGGCAGCGGCGAAGAAGCGGGACGGATCCCGTTCCAGCCGGATCGTGCCGGTAAAGCGCATGGCCTGCGCACCGGACGTCGCGGCCAGCGTCACGCCCAGCGAACGGGCGATATCCTGGGTCACGTCGCCGACCGGCGCATTGGCATAGATGAGTTGGCCCTGGCGCCAGCTCGCGACGGCCTGGGGCGCGACGTCCATCACGCGCAGCCCTTCGGCGCTATCGCTGAGGGCGCGGCCGGCGGGCAGCGAGATGGCTTCGGCCTGCGGATTGTAGATGACCTTGCCCTCGGACACGCCGATGCGGGTGGCGTCGCCGCTATGGACGATGTTGAAGACGGTGCCGGCATCCTCGAACACGGCGTCGCCCACGGTCACGCGGAACGGATCGGCGGCGTCATGGCGCACGGTGAAGGCGGCTTCGCCCGCGTCGAGCGCGGCGAAGCGCGCATTCTTGCGGTCGAGGCGCAGCGTGGTGCCGCCGTTCAGTTCGATCCTGGTGCCGTCATCCAGCGCGATGCTGCGGGTCTCGCCGGGACGGGTGGTGATGCTGTAGATGTCGCTGCGGTTGAGCAGGCCGACCGAGACGGCGGCGACCAGCGCGGCGGCGATCGCGCCGCCGCCGATCCAGCGCAGCGGGCGGCGGTGACGTTCGCCGGCATCATTGGCGGCAACAGGCATGACGACGGGTTCTGCCGGAACCATGTCCGCCAGATCCGCGTCGGCCGCCATCAGCGCATCATAGGCGGTCGCGCGGGCGGGATCGCCCTCCAGCCAGATGGTGAAGGCGTCCCAGTCGTCAAATTCGGGATCGCGCGTGCGGATCACCCACCCGAGCGCCTCCTCGTTCATCATGGCCTGTGCCCTGTTCATTTCTTGCCCCTTGAAGAGCCAGACGCCGCCGATCCGCTCATTCCGTATCCAGACTTTGCTTGAGCGCAAGCATCGCCCGATAGGCCTTTTGCAGATCCTTCTCGACCGTGGTCAGGCTGACCCCCAATTCCTCCGCGATCAGCCGCTGGCCGACCCCCTCTATGCGGAACCGACGGAACACCAGTTCGACGCGGGGGCCAAGGTCGGCCAATATGCCGCGCGCCTGTTCCAGCCGCTGATTGAGGATCATGCGTTCGTCGACTGCCAGATCGTCATTCGGGTCGGCCATCACGCCGCCGGCGCCTTCGGCCCAGTCCTGCTCGCGCCGCTCGCGCCGCGTGGCGGAGCGATAGCGATCGAGCATGAGGTTGTTGGCCATGCGATAGAGATAGGGCAGCGGGTCGGCGACCGGCCCCAGATCCTTGGCCTCCAGCTTCATCCACATGTCCTGTAGCAGATCTTCCGCATCCTCCCCCGCACCGCGCGCGCGCAGGAAGCGCAGCAGAGCAGCGCGGTTCTGGAAGAAGATAGCAGAAAGGCCCGTGGCCATGCCTGTGGTGCGTCCGGTATTGGCGATCAGGCGGGTTGCCATAGAGGCAGGGGTGGGGTCTTGGCAATGGCAAGGCGTTGATGGACCAGTCATGGTCTGAAATCATTTACCTAGTGCGCGGCTTGCTCTAGCCCGTTTCGGATATGGCAGGAGCGGACATGGCGACAGCGAAGGTGACGGATGCAGCAGCGGCGCGGGCGGCGGGGATGGACCCCGACCGGCTGGATGCGCTGGTCGATCATCTGGACCAGACCTATGTGCAGAGCGGCAAGTTGCCGCATATGCAGATGCTGTTGTCGCGCGACGAGGTGCCGTTGCTGTCGGTCAGCCGGGGGCAGGCGCGCGCGACCGGCGAGCCGTTGCAGGCCGATGCGCTGTTCCGCATCGCGTCCATGACCAAGCCGATCACCAGCGTCGCCTTCATGCGGCTGGTCGAACAGGGCAAGGTGGCGCTGGACGATCCGGTTACCGACGTGCTGCCCGAATTTGCCGACCTGCGCGTCGGCGCGGACGGAACCGGGCGGATGACGCGGCCGATGCGGATGATCGACCTGCTGCGCCACACATCGGGTCTGACCTATGGGTTGCAACGGCAGACGCCGATCGATGCGCGCTATCGCGAACTGGGGCTGGACGAGTTCCAGCAAAAGCGGTCGTCCGACGAGTTCATCGCCGCGCTGGCCAGCCTGCCGCTGGAATTTTCGCCGGGCGAGCGCTGGAATTACGGCGTGTCGACCGATGTGCTGGGCGTGATCGTCGAGCGGCTGTCGGGGCAGGATCTGGAGACGCATTTTCGTCAGAATATCTTCGATCCGCTGGGCATGAAGGACAGTTTCTTCACCTTGCCTGCGGACCGGACCGACCGACTGACCGATGCCTGGGGGCTGGGCGAGGACGGGTTGCGGCTTCGTGACCGGGGCGCGGCCAGCAGCTGGCGGCGCAAGCTGCGCTTCCGGTCGGGCGGGGGCGGGCTGATTTCCTCGACCGCCGACTATCATCGCTTTGCCCGGATGCTGCTGCGCGGTGGCGAGCTTGATGGGGCGCGGCTGTTGCAGCCCGACACGGTGGCGCAGATGCGGAGCAATCACCTGCCCGGCGGCGGCGACCTCGCCAGCATGTCGCAGGCGATGTTCAGCGAAGCTGACTATGCCGGTGTCGGTTTCGGCCTGGGCTTTGCGATGACGCTGGCGAACCAGCAATTTTACTGGGGCGGGGTGTTTTCGACCTATTTCTTCATCGATCCGGTCGAGCGGCTGATCGGCCTGTTCATGACCCAGCATCTGCCGTCCAGCACCTATCCGGTGCGGGCGGAATTGCGGGCCGGGATCGGGGCCGCCATCGTCACGCGACGCGGTCAGGGCTGAGGCGAGCCAAGCCCGCAGAAAGAAGCGGGAAAAGCCCATGCTGCGCTGCAAAAAATGGATTGGCATGGCGAAGCGCGCTGTGCCATCATCCCGGTGACTCATAGAGGGAGATCCCGGCCATGAATCTCAAGGGCGAGACGCAGCTTCCCAAGCCGGCACCCCGGCAGGTTGATCCGCAGATTCTGGCCCATGAGATTGTCGAGCGATTGACCTATCGCATCGGCAAGGATGCCAAGGCAGCCAAGCCGCATGACTGGCTGCATGCCGTCATCCTCTCGATCCGCGACCGGGTGATCGATGCCTGGATCGAGTCCACCCACAAGACCTATGAGGAACAGGGGCGCCGGGTCTATTATCTGAGCCTGGAATTCCTGATCGGCCGGCTGATGCGCGATGCCGCGTCCAACATGGAAATGCTGGACGATTTGCAGGCGGCGCTCGACTCGCTGGGTGTCGATCTGGACCTGATCGCTGCGCTGGAGCCGGATGCTGCGCTGGGCAATGGCGGCCTGGGGCGCCTCGCCGCCTGCTTTATGGAGAGCATGGCGACGGTCGACATCCCCGCTTATGGCTATGGCATCCGTTATGTGAACGGCATGTTCCGGCAGGAGATCAGCGACGGCTGGCAGGTTGAACTGCCGGAAAACTGGCTGGCGCACGGCAACCCCTGGGAGTTCGAGCGGCGCGAGGCGAGTTACGAGGTCGGGTTCGGCGGGCGTGTCGATCCCGCCGAGTGCGAGAATTGCGGCCCCTATCAGATGAGCTGGCGTCCCGCCGAACGGGTGATCGCCACCCCCTATGACACGCCGATTGCCGGCTGGCGGGGCAAGCGGGTCAATACGCTGCGCCTGTGGGAAGCGCAGCCGATCGATCCGATCCTGCTCGACAAGTTCAATGCCGGCGACCATCTGGGCGCGCTGTCCGAAAGCAATCGGGCCGAGGCGCTGACCCGCGTTCTCTATCCTGCCGACAGTTCGCCGGCGGGCCAGGAATTGCGGCTGCGGCAGGAATATTTCTTCTCCTCCGCCTCGCTGCAGGACATTGTCCGGCGGCATATCCAATATTTCGGCGATGTCCGCACCCTGCCGGACAAGGCGGCGATCCAGCTCAACGATACCCATCCGGCGGTGTCGGTGGCGGAGCTGATGCGCATCCTGGTCGACGAGCATGGGCTGGACTTCGACGAGGGTTGGGACATTGTCCGCCGCACCTTCGGCTATACCAACCACACATTGTTGCCCGAGGCGCTGGAAAGCTGGCCGGTGCCCCTGTTCGAGCGGCTGCTGCCCCGGCACATGCAGATCGTCTATGCCATCAACAGCCGCTTGCTGGGCGAGGCGCGCAAGTCCGGCCAGTTCGACGACCATGCGATCGGCACCATCTCGCTGATCGACGAGGGCGGCGAGCGGCGGGTACGGATGGGCAATCTGGCCTTTGCCGGATCGCACAGCGTCAACGGCGTGTCGGCGCTGCATACCGACCTGATGAAGGTCACGGTCTTTGCCGACCTGCACAAGCTTTATCCCGCGCGGATCAACAACAAGACCAACGGCGTCACCTTCCGCCGCTGGCTGATGCAGTGCAACCATGGCCTGTTCGAGTTGATCCGCGAGGCGATCGGCGACCGCTTCATGGACGATGCCGAGGCGCTGCGCGAGCTTGACAATTTCGCCGACGACACCGCCTTCCAGGAACGGTTCCTGGCTGTGAAGCGCTTCAACAAGGTCGCGCTGGCCGACCTGCTGCGCAAGCGGATCAATGCGCGGATCGACGCCGACGCGCTGTTCGACATCCAGATCAAGCGCATCCATGAATATAAGCGGCAGTTGCTCAACATCATCGAGGCGGTGGCGCTCTATGACCAGATCCGTTCTCACCCGGAAAAGGACTGGGTACCGCGGGTCAAGCTGTTCGGCGGCAAGGCGGCGCCCAGCTACCATAATGCCAAGCTGATCATAAAGCTGGCGGGCGACGTGGCCCGCGCGATCAATCATGACCCGTCGGTGCAGGGACTGCTGAAGGTGCAGTTCGTGCCCAATTACAATGTCTCCATGGCCGAGATGATGATCCCGGCCGCCGATCTGTCGGAACAGATTTCGACCGCCGGCATGGAGGCATCGGGCACCGGAAACATGAAGTTCGCGGTCAATGGCGCGCTGACCATCGGCACGCTGGACGGCGCCAATGTCGAGATGCGCGACCATGTCGGCGAGGATAATATCGTGATCTTCGGCCTGACCGCGGCCGAGGTGAACCAGCGCCGGGCCGAGGGCTATAATCCGCGCGCGGTGATCGAACAGAGCCGGGAGCTGGGACAGGCGCTCAATGCCATTGCCAGCGGCGTCTTCTCGCCCGACGATCCCAATCGCTACAAGGATCTGATCCAGGGCATTTATGACCATGACTGGTTCATGGTGGCGGCCGATTTCGACAGCTATGCCGCCGCCCAGCGCCGGGTCGATGGCATCTGGCAGGATCAGGCATTGTGGGCGAAGAAGGCGATCCACAATGTCGCGCGCATGGGCTGGTTCTCGTCCGACCGGACGATCCGCGAATATGCAGCCGACATCTGGAACATGGGATGATAAGAATGGCCGCTATCGGCGGAGACGGGAGATAGGAGCGTGCTGACGCCGGAGCAGATCGACCGGCTGGTCGAAGGGCGCGATGCCGATCCCTTCGCGACGCTTGGCGTGCATCCGGCCGATCCCGACAGCGGCAAGACCGGCTTTACCGCCTGCGTGCTGCTGCCCGACGCCGTCAGCGTCAGTGCGCAGACGCTGGATGGCAAGCCGGTCGGCGAACTGGCGCTGATCCACCCGGCCGGACTGTTCGAGGGCAAGGTCAAGATCCGCAAGCGCCAGCCGCTGCGCTATGAAGCGCAATATGCCGATGGCGGCCGCTATGCGACGATCGATCCCTATGGCTTTGGCCCGGTGCTGGGGCCGATGGACGATTATTATTTCGCCGAAGGATCGCACAAGCGGCTGTTCGAGAAGCTGGGCGCGCATCCGATGGAGCATGAGGGGGTTGCCGGCACCCATTTCGCGGTCTGGGCCCCCAATGCCCGGCGCGTGTCGGTGGTCGGCGACTTCAACCGCTGGGACGGGCGGCGCGCGGCGATGCGGCACCGGCAGGATGCGGGCGTGTGGGAAATCTTCCTGCCCGAAGTGGGTATCGGCCAGCCCTACAAGTTCGAGATTGTCGGGCCGGACGGCGTGGTGCTGCCGCTCAAGGCTGATCCCTTCGCCTTCCGCTCGGAACTGCGCCCGTCGACTGCGTCGATCGTCAACGGTCCACCCGCGCATATATGGGGCGATGCGGATCACCGCGACCATTGGCAGAAGGCGGATGCGCGGCGGCAACCCATCTCCATCTACGAAGTGCATGCCGGGTCATGGCAGCGCGACGAAAATGGCGATTTCCTGCACTGGGACGCGCTGGCCGAGCGGCTGATCCCTTATGTCGTCGGCATGGGATTTACCCATATCGAGTTCCTGCCGATCAGCGAATTTCCCTATGATCCAAGCTGGGGCTACCAGACGCTGGGCCTTTATGCGCCGACTGCGCGCTTCGGCGATCCGGCGGGCTTTGCCCGCTTCGTCGATGGTGCGCACCGGGCGGGGATTGGCGTCCTCCTGGATTGGGTGCCGGCGCATTTCCCGACCGACGAGCATGGCCTAGCCCGGTTCGATGGCACCGCGCTCTATGAACATGCCGATCCGCGCAAGGGGTTCCAGCCGGACTGGAACACGGCGATCTATAATTTCGGCCGGCGCGAGGTGGCGGAATATCTGACCAACAATGCGCTCTTCTGGGCCGAGCGCTATCATGTCGACGGGCTGCGGGTCGATGCCGTCGCGTCGATGCTCTATCTCGATTATTCGCGAAAGCCCGGCGAATGGATCCCCAACGACCATGGCGGGCGGGAAAATGTGGAGGCGGTTGCTTTCCTCCAGGGGATGAACAAGGCCCTTTACGCGGACTCGCCCGGCGTGATGACGATCGCCGAGGAATCGACCAGCTGGCCGCAGGTGTCGGCGCCGGTGCATCAGGGTGGTCTGGGCTTCGGCTTCAAATGGAATATGGGCTTCATGCACGACACGCTGCGCTATCTGGCGCGCGAGCCGGTGCATCGGCAGCATCATCATGACGACATCACCTTCGGCCTGCTCTACGCCTTCAGCGAGAATTTCGTGCTGGCGCTGAGCCATGACGAGGTGGTGCATGGCAAATCGTCGCTGCTGCACAAGATGGCGGGCGACGACTGGCAGAAATTCGCGACGCTGCGGGCTTATTATGCCTTCATGTGGGGCTATCCTGGCAAGAAGCTGCTGTTCATGGGGCAGGAATTCGCCCAGCGCGCCGAGTGGAGCGAGCAGCGGGCGCTCGACTGGAACTTGGTCGATCATGCGCCCCATCAGGGCGTGCAAATGCTGGTCGGCGACCTCAACCGCCTCTATCGCTCGCGGCCGGCATTGCATGCGCGCGATTGCGAGGCGGAAGGGTTTGAATGGGTGCTGGTCGACGGCGCGGTGGACAGCGTCTTTGCCTGGCAACGGCGGGCTCCAGGCCACAAGCCGATCGTCGTCATCAGCCATTTCACGCCGGTGCTGCGCCATGGCTATCGCATGCGGCTGCCCGTGGGTGGTCGCTGGCGCGAGATACTCAATAGCGATGCGTGTGAATATGGCGGCAGCGGAGCCGGCAATATGGGCGTGGTCGAGGCCGATGAGAGCGGATGGGCGAACATAACCATCCCGCCCTTCGGAACCTTGATGCTGGAACTGGACTATTGATACCGAGGAACGCGTGCAGGCGGTCGCGGGCATGAGAGAGGAGCCCTAATGCAACAACGCAATCAGCCGATCGCGCGCGACGCCATGGCCTATGTGCTGGCCGGCGGACGCGGCAGTCGCCTTGCCGAGCTGACCGACCGGCGGGCCAAGCCGGCGGTGCATTTCGGCGGCAAGGCGCGGATCATCGACTTTGCGCTGTCCAATGCGCTCAACAGCGGTATCCGCCGCATCGGCGTGGCGACCCAGTATAAGGCCCACTCGCTGATCCGCCATTTGCAGCGCGGCTGGAACTTCCTGCGGCCCGAGCGCAACGAGAGCTTCGACATATTGCCCGCCAGCCAGCGTATTTCCGAAAGCCAATGGTATGAGGGCACGGCCGACGCGGTGTTCCAGAATATCGACATCATCGAAAGCTATGCGCCGGAATATATGGTCATCCTGGCCGGCGATCATGTCTACAAGATGGACTATGAGCTGATGCTGCAGCAGCATGTCGACAGTGGCGCGGATGTCACCGTCGGCTGTCTGGAGGTGCCGCGGATGGAGGCGGTGGGCTTTGGCGTGATGCATGTCGACGAGGCGGACGTGATCACCGCCTTTGTCGAAAAGCCCAAGGATCCGCCCGCCATTCCCGGCCAGCCTGACATGGCGCTGGCATCGATGGGCATTTATGTCTTCCGCACCCGCTTCCTGATCGAGCAATTGTTGCGCGATGCCGACGACAAGAGCAGCAAGCGCGATTTCGGCGGCGACATCATCCCTTATATCGTCAAGCACGGGAAGGCGGTGGCGCATCGCTTCTCCAGCAGCTGTGTGCGGGCGGAAAGCGAGCTGGTGCCCTATTGGCGCGATGTCGGCACGATCGACGCCTATTGGCAGGCCAATATCGACCTGACCGACGTCGTGCCCAGCCTCGACCTTTACGACCGCAGCTGGCCGCTCTGGACCTATTCGGAAGTCACGCCGCCGGCCAAGTTCGTCCATAATGAGGATGGCCGACGCGGATCGGCGACCAGTTCGCTGGTAGCGGGCGGTTGCATCGTGTCGGGCTCCTCGCTGCATCGCAGCCTGCTCTTTTCCGAGGTGCGCACCCACAGCTTCTCGTCCATTACAGAGAGCGTCATCATGCCCAATTGCGTGATCGGGCGCGGCGCGCGGCTGCACAAATGCGTGGTGGATTCGGGGATCAGCATCCCGCCGGGCCTGATCATCGGCGAAGACCCGGCCTTTGACGCGCAGCATTTTCGCCGCACCGACAGCGGCATATGCCTGGTGACGCAGCCAATGATCGATCGGCTGGTGGCCTGAAAAGAAGGATGATGATGAAGCTTCTGTCGGTTGCGTCCGAAATCTATCCGCTGATCAAGACCGGGGGGCTGGCCGATGTCGTCGGCGCGCTGCCCGGCGCGCTGGCCGGCCATGATGTCGAGACCCGGACCTTGGTGCCGGGCTATCCGTCGGTGCTGTCGAAGCTGGGTAAGGCCAAGGCGGTGCGCCGTTATGACAAGCTGTTCGGTGCCCCGGCGACGGTGCTGGCGGGGAAGGTCGGCGACCTCGACCTGCTGGTGCTGGATGCGCCGGATTTCTTCGCCCGCGAAGGTGGGCCTTATGGCGACCATGGCGGCAATGACTGGGGCGACAATTGGCGGCGCTTTGCCGCGCTGGCGCGGGTCGGTGCGGACATTGCGGCGGAGGGCGTGAAGGGCTGGGTGCCCGATATCGTCCATGTCCATGACTGGCAGGCGGCGATGACGGCGGCCTATATGCGCTTTGGCCCGGCCCATGCCGTGCCGCGCGTCGTCACCATCCATAACCTGGCCTTTCAGGGGCGGTTCGGGCCCGAGATATTTGCCCAGCTGGGCTTGCCGGCCGAAGCCTGGGGCATGGATGGCGTCGAATATTATGGCGGCACCGGCTTTCTGAAGGCGGGGCTGGTGTCGGCCGATGCGATCACCACGGTCAGCCCGACCTATGCCGAGGAAATCCGCTCGCCGGTCCATGGCATGGGGCTGGATGGGCTGATCAACGGGCGCAGCGACAAGCTGCACGGCATTTTGAACGGCGTCGATACCGACATCTGGAACCCGGCCGAGGATGAACTGATCGCGCGCCGCTACAGCGCGCGCGCGCTCAGCGGCCGAAGCGCCAACCGGCGGGCGCTGGAAAAACGCTTCGGCCTGCAGCGTGACGATGCGCCGATCTTCGTCATCATCAGCCGCCTGACCTGGCAGAAGGGCATGGACCTGATGATGGGGGCGATCGACCATCTGGTCGGGCTGGGCGCGAAACTGGCGGTGCTGGGGTCGGGCGATCACGCGCTGGAGGGCGGCTTCCTGGCGGCGGCGGACCGGCATCGCGGCCGCGTGCGCGTGCAGATCGGCTATGACGAGCCGCTGTCGCATCTGTTGCAGGCGGGCGGCGACGCGATCCTGATCCCGTCGCGATTCGAACCCTGCGGCCTGACCCAGCTTTATGGCCTGCGCTATGGCTGCGTGCCGGTAGTGGCGCGGGTCGGCGGTCTGGCCGACACGGTGATCGACGCCAATGAGGCGGCGGTGAGCGCGGGCGTGGCGACCGGCATCCTGTTCGCTGGCGATGATCCGCTGGCGCTGCACGGCGCGATTGCGCGGACGGTGCGATTGCATGGTGAGCCGGAGGCCTGGCAGGCGATGCAGCGCGCGGGGATGCGCGCCGATTTCAGCTGGACGCACAGCGCGGCGCGCTATGCGGCCCTTTATCGCAGCCTGCTGGGGCGCGAAGCGGCATGAGCGCGGACGGGTTCGGGCCGGTGATCGATGCCGGCGGAACCCGCTTTGCCGTCTGGGCGCCCGAGGCGACGCAGCTCTGGCTCTGCCTGTTCGACGCCGACGACCGGGAAAGCCGCCTGCCGATGGCGCAGGGAGATGAGGGCGTCTGGCAGGTTCATGCGCCGGGCGTCGGCGCCGGTGCCCGCTATGGCCTGCGCGCCGACGGCCCATATGATCCCGATAGCGGCCTATGGTTCGATCCCGACAAGCTGCTGCTCGATCCTTATGCGCCGGCGATCGACCGGGCCTTCGTCCATGACCCGATGCTGGCCGCGCCGCGCGGGCAGGGGGAGGACACGGCGCCGCTGATACCCAAAGGGGTGGTGGCGCCGCCGCTGCCGGCCATCGCGCCGGCGCCGCCGCGCTTCCAGCCGGGCGGGCTGATCTACGAATTGCAGGTGCGCAGCTTCTCGCTGCTTCATCCTGACGTTCTTGAAGCGCAGCGCGGCACGATCGCCGCGCTCGCGCATCCGGCGGTCATCGATCATCTGCAGAAGCTGGGTGTCGGTGCGGTCGAACTGATGCCGATCAACGCCTGGATCGACGAGCGGCATTTGCCGCCGCTCGGCCTGCGCAATGCCTGGGGCTATAATCCGGTCAGCTATTTCGCCCTCGATCCGCGGCTGGCGCCCGGCGGGCTTGCCGAACTGCGCGATACGGTGGCGGCGCTGCACGACGCCGGGATCGGCGTGATCATGGACATGGTCTATAATCATGACGGCGAAAGCGACAGGCTGGGGCCGACCTTGTCGCTGCGCGGCCTCAATGCCCGCGCCTATTTCCGGCACGAGGCGGACGGGCGGCTGATCAACGATACCGGCACCGGCAACAGCGTGGATTGCAACCAGCCGATGGTGCGCCGGCTGATCCTGGAATCGCTGCGCCATTTCGTGGTGCAGGCGGGGATCGACGGTTTCCGTTTCGATCTGGCGCCGGCGCTGGGGCGGTTGCCGGATGGGTTCGATCGCGACGCGCCGCTGCTGGCGGAGATGCGCGCCGATCCGGTGCTGGGCGACCGCATCCTGATTGCCGAGCCATGGGATATCGGGCCGGGCGGCTATCAACTGGGCCGGTTCGGGTTGCCCTGGCTGGAATGGAATGACCGCTATCGCGACGATATGCGGCGCTTCTGGCGGGGCGACGCTGGCACGATCGGCGCCTTTGCCACGCGGCTGGCGGGGTCTTCGGACCTGTTCGAGGGCATCACCCGCAGTGTCAATTTCCTCGCCGCCCATGACGGCTTCACTTTGGCCGACTGCACTGCCTATGCGGACAAGCATAACCTCGCCAATGGCGAGGACAATCGCGATGGCCATGGCGAGAATTTCAGCTGGAACAACGGCGTGGAGGGGGCGAGCGACGATCCGACGGTCATCGCGGCGCGGCGGCGCGACATCAAGGCGCTGCTTTCCACCCTCTTCTGCTCGCGCGGGACGATCATGCTGACGGCGGGCGACGAGTTCGGGCGCAGCCAGATGGGCAATAATAATGCCTATGCGCAGGATAATGGCATCAGCTGGATCGAGTGGGACGCGCGCGACCGGGAGATCGAGGCCCATGCCTTTGCGCTGGGGCAATGGCGGCGGCGTTGTGCCGATCTGACCGACGTGGCGCTGCTGGGCGAGGACGATGTCGTCTGGCTGGACGAGGGCGGTCAGCCGCTGAGCGTCGCTCAATGGGAAGATCCCGCGCGGCGGCGGCTGGTGCTGCATTTCCGGGCGTCGGGCCTCAGCCTGTGCATCAATGGCGCGGAGGGCGATTTTCTTTTCGAGACGCCCGGCGGTCCCCTGATGGTGCCGGGGCGCAGCGTGATGCCGCAACGCCGTAGCGTTATCCCGGAAGGCGCGGCCGCGCCCGATTGATGCGCGGCGATCCAGCCGCCATCCTGCCCGCCGATCGGGGGCTTCCTTCGCCCGCCAAAGCATGGCTAAGCAGGGGCAAAGGGAGCAGGACGACAGATGACGGAAGCAGGATCGGCGGCAGGACCGGGAGCGGACGAGGAACGGGATCTGCTGGGCGGACGCTGGCTGACGGGCGATACGCCCTATGGCGCGATGATCGACCGGCTGCGCGATTTCCTGGATCATGTCGCGGCGGCCAAGTTGGACGACGCTACGGCGCAGGCGCTGGACGCGGACCTGGCCGCCTGGACGCAGCGGCTGACGCCGATGGTGGCGGATGAGGCGCATCGCATGTTCGGCCGGGTGCGCGACGCGCCGGGCCATGGCCAGGTGTTCGCGCCGGCCTTCATCCCCGATCAGATGGGCGACGATTCGCTCCATGCCCGCGTCACCTTTGGCGCCTTCCATCTGGGTGCCAATTATGCCGCCCATGGCGGGGCGGTGGCTTTGCTGTTCGACGAGATATTGGGCCTGCCGGCGAATATGAGCGCGCAGCGGATGGCCCGGACCGCCTATTTACACGTCAATTATCGCGCCATCACGCCGATCGACAAGGAATTGCAGGTCAGCGCCTGGGTCACGAAGGTCGAGGGACGCAAGCGTTTCGTGCGGGGCGAACTGCGTGACGGCGATCTGCTGTGTGCCGACGCCGAAGGGCTGTTCATCGAATTGCTGCCGCATCAGCAATAAGTCGGGAACCATCACTGTCCTGGCCCGTTCTGTTGCATGAGGCCGCCGCACTTCCCCCCCGCTCGGGCGGTCTCGCAGATCGGGCCCGTCGACATCCCCCCGTCGACGGGCCTTCTCTCTTTTCAGGCTATGTTGATCAGCGCGCCATCCTGCGCGGCGGACTGGCGGATGGCGTCGAGTAGCGCCATCGCCGCGACGCCGTCATGGAAGGTCGGGATCGGGACGTCATCGGGCATGGGCCGCCCTTCGACACCGGCGCGCAGGGCTTCGCACAGGCGGATGAAGGGGGCGAGTTCGAACAGCATCGCCGCCTTGCGCGGATCGTCGGCTTCGACCGGCGGCAGGTGGAGGTCGGCATCGACCGGTAGGTCGCGCACGCCATCCCGGTCGGCGATCTTCACCACCCCCTTGTCGACCCAGAGCGTGCCATGGGTGCCGGCGACGCGGCTGATATTCTCGGACGGCCCCCAGACGCCGGCGCTGTGCTGGAGCACGCCCTGCGCGCCATTCTTCATGCGGAAGCGGACGATATAGCTGTCCTCCGCCGCGTCGGCCGGGCGATCCGGCACGGTGGGCAGGGTGGCGCTGAGGCTGTCGACCTCGCCCAGCCAGACGCGCAACTGGTCGACCAGATGTGAGCCATGGGCGCCGAGCCAGCCGCCGCCCGCGCCGGCATCGAACCACCAGCGCGGCATGCGGGCGGCAGGATCGGCGACGATCGGCAGGACGCTGGACAGGGTGACGTAGCGTGGATCGCCGATCAGCCCGTTTGGCGATGGCGCGGCCGATCATCGCGCGATCGGGCGCCCAGCGGAACTCGTTGCCGATCAGGTGCGTGACGCCCGCCTGTTCCGCCGCCGCCAGCATCGCGCGGGCTTCGGCCAGATCGGCGGCCATCGGCTTTTCGCAAAGGACGTGGCAGCCCCGTTCGATCGCGGTCAGCGCAAGCGCGGCATGGGTGGCGGGCGGCGTGGCGATCGTCACCGCGACCGCGCCGGTGCGCTCGATCGCTTCGCCCAGATCCGTGAAGATGTCAGCGATGTTGACAGCATCGGCGCGGCGGCGGGTGCGGTCAGGATCGGTGCCGATGAGGCCTGCCACCTCGAACCCGGCAGCGCGCAGTGCGGGGACATGGATGCGACAGCCAAAGCCGGTGCCGACGACGATCGCGCGGGGGGCAGGGGGCATGGTTGGTCCTTTCGGGCGGATCAGGTGGCGGGGACGGCGGCGAAGAAGTCGATCCCGGCCTGGGTCGGGAAAATATATTCGAGATAATGGCCAAGATCCGGCGCATCGATGAAGCAGCTGTCCATGAAGCCCGGATTATGGCTGACATGGGGGACGGGCAGGCCGTCGGCTTGCGCGCGGGCGAGCAGGGCCTGCCACTGCGCGGCGTCGTGGATCAGATAGCCCAGATGATGATGGCGCAGCTGGAAAGCATCGCCGGGTGCCAGGCGGTCCATGTAGATGGCCGATCCCGGCCCCGAGGCGGTCAGCAATTCATACATGACCGGGCCGACCCAGGCCAGTTCGACGCGGATCTGGCCGCCGGCCGCCAGCGGTCCTTCGAGCCGGCGGAAAGCACCTATGCCATAGCGATTGGCAAGGATCGCCTGTGCCCGGTCGATATCGTTGGTCGCATAGGCGATCTGGAAATGTTCGGCGCGCAGCACGCCCGATGCCGGGTCGACAAGCGGCGATGGTCGGCGCAACAACATGGGCGCTATCCTCTCGGCATGATCCCGTTCGCGGGATTCGGCATGAAGATAGTATATGCTATTTTTATGGGGCAAGGCGCGCGCGCCCTGATCCGCCCTGGCGATATGGGACGATGATGATGCAGGAAATCGGCGTGGGCCTGATCGGCTATGGGCTTGGCGGGCGGGCGTTCCACGCGCCCTATGTGCTGGCGACGCCGGGCATGGCGCTGCGCGCGGTGGTCTCGCGCGATCCGGCCAAGGTCCATGCCGGCCTGCCGGGCATGCAGGTGGTGCCCGATGTCGATGCGCTGCTGGCGCTGCCGGGGATCGATCTGGTCATCGTGTGCAGCCCGGACGAGCTGCATGCCGACCATGCGATCGCGGCGCTGCGAGCGGGCAAGCATGTGCTGGTGGACAAGCCCTTCGCTGCGACCCTGGCCGATGCGCGCCGGGTCGCGGCCGAGGCGGAAGGCGCGGGCCGGTTGCTGGCGATCTTCCAGAACCGGCGCTGGGACGCCGATTTCCGCACCCTGCGCCGGTTGATTGCCGAGGGACGGCTGGGCGAGATCATCCAGTTCGAAAGCCATTTCGACCGCTGGCGACCGATCCCGGCGACGAGCTGGAAGGATGCGCGGGCGGCGGGTATCTGGCAGGATCTGGGGCCGCATCTGATCGACCAGGCGCTGTGCCTGTTCGGCAAGCCCGAAGGGGTGAGCGCGGATATTGCGGCTTTGCGCGAAGGGGCGGTGTCGCCCGACTATTTCCATGTGACGCTGCGCTATCCGCGCCATCGCGTGCTGCTGCATGCGACCAAGCAAGCGGCGGCGCACGGGTTGCGCTTCGTCGTGCATGGCACGGGCGGCAGCTGGATCAAGAGTGGGACCGACGGGCAGGAGGCGGCGACCGTCGCGGGGCAGCGGCCTGAGGGTGCGGACTGGGGCGTCGATCCGCAACCGGGCGATCTGACCGATGCGGCGGGCGATACCCATATGGTTATGAATGAGCGCGGCGATTACCGGCTGTTCTGGCAGGCGCTGGCCGATGCGATCCGGGGCGAGGGCGCCAATCCGGTGCCGGCGGACGAGGCGATCGCAGTGATGGAGATATTGGAGGCGGGCCTGCGCAGCAGCGCGGAAAGGCGCGAAATCCGACCCTGATCCCCGGTCGGGGAAAGCCCCGATACATGGTCTGGAAATAATTTGGTAGCAAAGGGGATTAAAGCCGCCACTGAGGCGTAAGTGACGTATGAAACCCACGTCGCCCAAGGTCGTCGACCTGCTGCCCGCGCTGATGCGCTACGCCCGTCGACTGACCGGCAATGAAAGCGATGCCGAAGACCTGGTCCAGGATGCGCTGGTGCGCGCCTATGCCAATGCCGACAGCTATCAGCGCGGCCGGCCACTGCGCGTCTGGCTGTTTTCCATCCTGCACAATGTCTTCGTCAGCGGCACGCGACGGGCGGCCGTGCGCGAACGGTTCCGCGCCGACGCCGTGGCGCAGGCCGAGCCGGTAGCGGCGCCGGCGCAGGAGCAGATGGTGCGACTGCACCAGATCGAGGCGGCGCTGACCGCCCTGCCGGAGGAGCAGCAGGCCGTGCTGCATCTCGTCGCGGTCGAGGGGCTTTCCTATCAGGATGCGGCCGACGCGATCGGCATTCCCATCGGCACGCTGATTTCGCGCCTGTCCCGCGCCCGCGCGAAACTGCGCGCGCTGGAGGACGGCGCACCCGCAATGCGCCCCGGCCATCTGCGCATCGTGAGGGATTGAGCCATGGCAGAACTCACCATCACCGAATGCGAACTGCACGCCTATGTCGACGACCAGCTCGACGCCATGGGGCGGCTGGAAGTGGCCGATTATCTGGTGCGCAACCCTGATGTCGCCGCGCGCGTGCTGGCCGATCTGTCGGTGCGCGACGCGATGCGGGCACTGGCGGAGCGCGACGAGCAGCCGGTGCCGCAACGCTTGCATGACAGCGCCCGCAAGGTGGAAGGCGCGCTGCACCGTAGCCGCCTGTTTCGCCGGTTGAGCGGCGGGCTGGCGATGGCGGCGGGCATCGTTGCCGCCGTGGCGCTGGGCGTGGGCAAGCTGAACATGGGCGTGGCGCCGACGGCGCAGGCGATGCCGGTGTTCATCGAGGAGGCCTTGATGTCGCACAAGACCGCGCTGGTCCGGTCGCACATGAAGTCGCAGCCCGAAATCCCGCATTTCGACCCGGCCGATGTCCGGTCCGCCACCCATATCAACGTGCCGGTGCTGCCGGCGGGCTGGCGGGTGCTGGATGTGCAGCTGTTTCCGTCGGACTATGGGCCGAGCCTGCAACTGGTGATCGACGCGGGCGAAAAGGCGCCGGTGTCGCTGTTTGCGGCGCGGGCTGTCACCGGCCTGCCGGAAACGCCGCGCACCCAGGTCGTCGACGGCGAGACCATCGCCTACTGGGCCCGCAAGGGCACCGTCTATGTGCTGACCGGCGTGGAATCCCAGGATTTCCTGCAGAAGCACGCGGCCGATCTGGCCAATAATCAGGACGCATGAATGAGCATTGATCTCTCGCAACAGACCGGCGCGCTGCGCCGGCGGGCAGATGTCTGCGTCGTCGGCGCGGGCGCGGCCGGCATCACCACCGCGCGCCGGCTGCTGGCGGCCGGGCATCAGGTGCTGCTGCTGGAAAGCGGCGGGCTGGACTATGAGCGGGAAACCGCCGACCTCAACGCCGGCAAGAATGTCGGCCAGGCCTATTATGATCTCGACGATGCACGGCTGCGCTTCTTTGGCGGCACGACGGCGATCTGGGGCGGGCGCTGCGCTACGTTGGACCCGATCGACCTGCAGCGCCGCGACTGGGTGGCGGGATCAGGCTGGCCGCTGTCCTGGGACGAACTGCAGGATTATTATGGCCAGGCGCGCGGCATATTCGAGATTGGCGACGAGCCGGCCAGCGCCGATGCGCTGAGCGCCCATGGCGTGCCGCTGCCCGGCTTCGATCGGTCGGAACTGCATATGCCGGTGTGGAATTTCGATCCGCGTTTCAACCGCTTCACCTTCGACGCGTGCCAGGATTTGCGCGACCATCCACGCTGCGAGATCATCACCCATGCCAGCGTCACGCGGATCGTGACCAGGGATGGCGCGATCAGCCGGATCGAGGCGAAGGCGCTGGCCGGCGCGCATCTGCATGTCGAGGCGCGCGCCTTCGTGCTGGCGGCGGGCGGGATCGAGAATGCCCGGCTGCTGCTGGCGTCGAACATCGGCAATGAGCGCGACCAGGTCGGCCGCAACTTCATGGAACATCCCCATGCGCGCGGCGGGCGGATCGTCGATGCCAAGGCCTGGCCACTGCTCAAGGCCTTCGGCCGGCGGCACCGGATCGGCGGCCATGACATGGCAGCGCTCATCACGCCCTCTGCCGATCTGCAGCGGCGCGAGGGGCTGCTCAACAGCTCGCTCACCATCGTCGGGCGGCAACCGGCGCGGGCGTCGCAATTCTGGGGCATGCGCGCCTATGGTTCGCTCAAGCATGACATGTCGCCGACGCGCAGTGGCCGGCGGATGTGGATGATGACCAAGAAGGCGGCGACCTGGGCCCAGCGCCATGTCGATCCGCTGCGTCCCTGGCTGCTGCACAAGGCGGGCAAGCTGGAGATCGCGCTGCTGGTGCGGGCCGAACAGGCGCCCAATCCCGATAGCCGGGTGCTGCTGACGAAGGAGCGCGACGCGCTGGGCGTGCCGCGCGTGGCGCTGGACTGGCGCTTGTCGGCGATCGACAAGCATAGCGTGACGGGACTGGTCGATGGTCTGGGCCGTGAACTCAAGCGGCTGGGCATGGGCCGGGTCGAGCGGGCCGATTGGCTGGACGAGCCGGGCGAGCTGTGGCGCAACGATCCGCTCATCTCGTCCCACGCGATCGGCGGCTATCATCATATGGGCACGACCCGCATGGCGACCGACCCGCGCCAAGGCGTGGTGGATGCCGACGGGCGCGTGCATGGCCAGGCCAATCTCTATGTCGTGGGGTCGTCCATCTTCCCGACATCGAGCTGGGCCAATCCGACGCTGACCATCGCTGCGCTGGCGCTGCGCACGGCCGATCGGCTGTCGGTCGCGCTCAACCGCCCGGTGGCGCAGCCGGTGCGGGTGCCGGGGCTGGCGAAGGCATCGTAGCGCTTGCTTTGAGGTTCGCCGAGCGGTGGCGATGGGTGGGTTGCGGACTGACCGACAATCCTCCCCAAGCTTGCTTGGGGAGGGAGACCGCCGAAGGCGGTGGAGGGGCAAGTAGATGAGGTCGCGCCATTGCCCATCCGTCAGCGCTTCGCGCTGCCACCTCCCCAAGACAAGCTTGGGGAGGAATGAGAAACGTCAGCTTCTGGTCGCTTTCAGACCGTCCGAATTTGTCCGTATGATCTGAGGCAGGCGCTCAGAATGAACTTGGTCGAGAAACGGCCGGCGCGGCTTTCTCGTTTCTCGACAGGCTCGAAACGAACGGATGTGGGAGCGTGCGGGTTGGGGGCGTCAGTCGACCGGACCGTGGAATTCGGCTTCGACAATGCCCAGGTGCCAGCCGGGCGGGACGGCGTCGGCGCCGGTGTCGCCGGCCTGGCGGGCGCTGGCCAGTTCCACCACCTTGCCGAAGGCGTCCTTGTCCTGCACCGGGCCGGTCTGGCGGATGCGCAATGACTGGCCGGTCGTGGCGGGGAAACGCAGCGTGGTGTAGCCGAGCTGCCGTTCGGTCTCGCCGCGCCAGACGCTCTTGCCGTCGATCGTCAGTTCGAGCGGATAGGCGCGCGAGCGCCAGCCGACCAGCTTCAGGTCGATTTCGCTCAAGCGCACCGGCGTGGCGAAGCGATATTCGATCCAGCCATTGTCGGGCTTGCCGTCGCTCGCCCAGCGGGTGAGTTCATTGTCGTCGACGGTGGCGCTGGCATCGGTCTGTCCCGACCCGGCGCGGATATCCTGGGCGAGGAAAGTGGTGCGGTGCGGGGTGAAGCTGGGGGTGGCCGGCGTCGGGCCGCGCACCAGGCTGCCGGGCTGGAAGGCGTCGGCGAAGTCGGTGGACAGACCGCCCTTGGTGGCGGCGGGCAGCTTGGTCTGGATCGACAGGCTGGCCGTTTTCAGGCCCGGCGCCGTCGCAGTGAGCGATACCGTGCCGGCCTTGGTGCCCGCGCGGATCAGGACGCGGTTGACCCCGCCCTCCAGCGGCAGGTCGGGTGAGAGGATATAATTATCCTCCTCGCGCGCGGTGCCGGCATAGGAGGTGGTGCCGTCCGCGCCATGCGCCTTGGTCACCACCGCTTCGCCTTCGGTCTGGCCGGCGCGGACCTTGCCCTGGCTGTCGCCCTGGGCAATGCCGCCGCGCCAGAGCGCCGGCCCCTTGAGATCGAAATGGACCTTGCTGGCATCGACCGGCACGCGGCGGCCCTGGGCATCGACCGCCTCGACATCGACCAGTGCGATGTCGGCGCCGTCCATGACGAAGCCGCGCGGTGAGACATGGGGGGTGAGTTTGAGCGCGACCGCCGGGCCGGTGGTGATGAGGCTGAACTCCGACGTCTTGCCGTCGGCGTGGGTGGCGACGGCGCGCAGCGTGCCGGGGGCGAAGGCGACATTCTTCCAGCTGAAGAGGAAACTATCGCTGCGCTGGCCCTTGCCGAGCGAGCGGCCGTTGAGGAACAGCTCGACGCTATCCCCATTGGACACGACGCTCATGTCCTTGACCGTGCCGGGCGCATAGTTCCAGTGGCCGATAATGTGGGTGGCGGGGGTGACGCTGTCGACCCAGTCATCCCACATCACCTGATGCGCGAAAAAGCCCTGCTTGGGGATGCGCACGGCGTCGACTTCGCCCGAGCGGCGGTAATTATTGTCGCCGCGAAAATGGGTGTTGCTGTCCGACCAGATGATGTTGACCCCGCCCGAGCTGACGCGGGTGCCGGTGCCCGGCCGCATGACATAATAGTCGTTCCAGCGCTTCACATCCTCGATGGCATGGCTGTCCTGGTTGCGATTATAGGCGGGCGCATCCTTGTGGAAGGGCGGGGTGAAATTGTCCTGATAGGCGCGGGCGGCTTCGTCGCGGCTATATTCCATCGACCACATCGGATGCTTCGCGCTCTTGTTGATATACATCATCTCGCCGCCATATTCGGCGACTTTGCTGTCCAGCATTTCGCGCGATCCGATGGCGCGGCCGCCATGGGGATCGTATTGATCGCGGATCGCCTTCATCTCCGCCATATGCGCTTCGCTGATATTCTCGTTCCCGCTTTCGTAGAAGAGGATCGAGGGATTGTTGCGATTATAGATGATCGCGTCGCGCATCACTTCCTTGCGCTGGTCCCAGCGGCGGCCGGTGACGTCGCTTTCGGCGTCGCCCGCCGGCATCGCCTGCATCAGGCCGACGCGGTCGGCGGATTCGATGTCCTGCTTTGACGGGGTGACGTGCATCCAGCGGACCAGATTGCCGCCGCTCTCCACCATCAGCGCGTTGGAAAAGTCGCTGATCCAGGGCGGGATGGAGGTGCCGACGGCGGGCCATTCGTTGGAGGTGCGCTGGGCATAGCCATGGACCATGATGGTGCGGCCATTGAGGTCGATCTTGCCATCGCCGAAGCGGGTCTGGCGGAAGCCGGTCTTCGTATCAACGCTGTCGATGACCTTGTCCTTGTCCATCAGGCTGGTCGTCACGGTGTAGAGATAGCCATAGCCCCAGCTCCAATAATGGAGGCCGGCGACCGGTGCGGCGGCGGCGAGGGTGGCGGTCTGGCCGGGCGCAATCGAGGCGGCGGCGCTGTCGAAGCGGGCAATGCGGCGGCCGGCGGGATCGCGCACTTCGACGCGGAACGACAAGGCGCGGGCAGCGGCGCTGTCGTTGCGGACCTGGCTTTCGGCATGGATGGTCGCGCGGCGGCCGGCGATGTCGAAACCGTCGGCCCAGACATATTGGCCGGTGGTGCCGAGCGACGAATAGAGCGGCAGCGTCTGATAGACTGGCCCGGTCAGGTGGAGCCGGACATTCTTGGTAATGCCGCCATAATTGACGTTGAAATTGTCATTGTTCCACTGGAAGCCGCTGCCAGTGGCGCGTTCCTTATATTTCCAGTCATTGTCGACGCGCACGGCGATGACATTATCGCCGGGACGGAGCGCAGCACTGATGTCGGCGCCAAAGGCCATGACGCCATGTTCGGAGAGGGCGACCGAACGGCCATTGACCCAGATTTCGGCGGCCTGACGCACGCCTTCGAATTCGAGGAAGGCCCTGCCGCGTGTCGCATCGGCGGGAAGGGTGATGTGCTTGCGATACCAGATGATGCCGGTGGACAGTGCCTTGATGTCGCGGGCGAAGGCCTGGGTCTCGTTGAAGGCGTTGGGCAGGGTGACGTTCTGCCATCCCTTGTCGTCAAAGCCGGGCTGCTGCGCGCCGGCCTGATCGCCGGTGGTCATCAGCCAGCCGGGATTGAGATTATAGGTCTGGCGCGGCGAGGCGGTGACGGTGGAGGCGTCATGGGCGGCGGCGGGGAGCGCGGGCAGGAGCGGCGCCAGCGCCAGCAGGGCCAGGCCACCCCGCAACTGACGCACCCGCGCGCCGACAGCCGATTTCCGCTTCATGCCCTTGCCCTCTCCGAATATTGGTCAGGCCACTTTGGGCGATGCCGGGCGAGGGGTCAATAGATATCCCTAAAAATGGATATGTGATCCATATATTGGTCAGTCAGGTGGGGCGTGTGTGGCGCCGCCCACCCGATCGAGGGTCAGCGTTCGCCCTGCTTGCCGGCGCCCAGATAGAAGCTGGTGTGCGGCGGCTGGTTATAGGCGGTGTTCTGCCAGGCGACGCCGAGGCGATAGACCGGATCCTGCATCAGCGTGACGAAGCGGTGCGTGGTCGGATAGGGGGAGGTGTAGATGCGCAGTTCGCGATTGTCGGCGCTGCGCCATACCACTTCCTCGCGCCAGTCGCCGATCAGGTCCGCCTGCAGCGCCGGTGTCGCCTTGGTGCCGTTGTTGGACGACAGGCCCTCGGGCGAGAGCAGGGGGATTTCCTTGCCATTTTCCCAGTCCCATTTGGAAATGGTCGTCTTGTCGAGCAGTTCGCGCAGCAGGTCGCCATCCCACCAGATGGCGAAGTTCATCTGGCGCGGGCGCGGGCCGATCGGCTTGCCGGCGACGTCGAACAGTTCGGCCGAACTGGAATTCCAGAACTCGGCGCCCCAGTGGCGCGGATCGATATCGGCGGCGACGCCGCGGCCGGTATCCTTTTCGGCCGGGGTGGACCAGAGCATCTGGCCGGTGCGCGCGTCGAGAAGGGCGGAGCCGATCATGCCGTTCTGGCGCTGATCCTCGAACACGCCGAATTTTTCGAGGCCGGGGCGGGCGGGGTCGAGATCGCTGACATGCATGGTGTCGCCGTGGAAGAGCGGCTGGGTCCACAGCCCCTTGCCATCGTCGTCGACCGCCATCGAGCCGTAGATCACCTCGTCGCGGCCGTCGCCATCGACATCGGCGATCGAAAGCTGGTGATTGCCGCGCCCGGCATAGTCGCCCTTGCCCGGCTGGCTGCTGTCGAACAGCCAGCGCTGGGTCAGCTTGCCGTCGCGCCAGTCCCAGGCGGCGATCGCGGTGCGGGCATAATAGCCGCGGCCAAAGACCATCGAGGGCAGATGGCCGTCGAGATAGGCGACACCGGCCAGGAACCGGTCGGACCGGTTGGCATAGCCATCGCCCCAGCTTTCGGTCAGTTGCGCGGTCGTGGGATTGCCGCCGGGATAGCGCGGCGGATCATAGGGGGCGGTGGCGAGTGCCTTGCCGGTGAGGCCGTCGAAGACGGTCAGATATTCCGGCCCCTTAACGATGCGGCCCTGCATCGGCGCGACCTTCGTGCCATCGGGCAGTATCTTGGCGCCGGTGCGGTCGCGCTGGGGCACTTCGCCATCATGGCCGCGCCAGTCGGCCCTGGCGTCGCCGATCACCGTGCCGGTGCCGTCGACCGTGCCGTCGGCGGTCTTCATCGCCACTTCGGCGCGACCGTCGCCGTCGAAGTCGAAGGCCAGGAACTGGGTATAATGGGCGCCTGCGCGAATGTTGCGACCCAGATCGATGCGCCAAAGCCGCGTGCCGTCGAGCCGATAGGCGTCGAGCAGCACCGGTCCGCTATAGCCGCCCTGGCTGTTGTCATGGCTGTTGGTCGGATCCCATTTCAGGATGATCTCGTAACGGCCGTCGCCGTCCAGATCGGCCGCGCTGGCATCATTGGCGGTGTAGCTGAACGACTCGCCGGCGGGGGTGACGCCGTCGGCGGGGGGCGTGAGGGGGATGGAGAGATAGGATTTGTCCCACATCATGGCGGGGGAGGGGGCGCCCTTGTCGCCGATCCGCTGCACCGCATAGTGGCTGGTGGCGCTGCCCTTCCTGTCGACGAAGGCGGTGGCTTCGCCGACGCGGCTGTCATGGATCGGCTTGCCATCGCGCAGCAGACGGAAGCGAATGGTGGCGGGATCATCGGCCAGTAGACGCCATGTAATGAGCATGCCGCCGCCCTGCGCTGGTAGCGCTACCGCGCCGCGATCAAGTCGTTCGGCCGCTATTCGGGCGGTGGGGCCAGTTGCCAATGCCATGGTCGAAGTCGCCAGCCCGAGCATCATGGTAAAGGCCCGAATAGTGGTGCGCATTTGCATCAATCTCCCCTCCGGATCACTACTGATCCAAATATTAGAATTGCATCCCACATATAGGTTCAGTAACTCTCCGTCTAGAAACTGATTCGACGACCGTGGGGAAACGGAGTCGGTCATGGGGTGTTCTGGGAGAGAGGGGATCGGCTATGCGCGAGCATACCACTGAAAGTGCACGCAATTTTTCCAACATCGCAATGGTTCGCCGGACGCTGAAGGGCGCCTCTGCCCTGACCATGGCGGGCGTCATGCTGATGTCGGCTTCGGCCATTGCTCAGACAAATGACGAAGGCGAAAAGAAGGAAGGCGCCGTTTCGGCCGCCGATATCGTCGTCGTCGGCACCCGCGCCTCGCTGCAATCGGCGATCAACCGCAAGAAGGAAGCGAACACCGTCGTCGACTCGATCGTCGCCGATGATATCGCCAGCTTCCCCGACAAGAATATCGGTGACTCGCTCGCCCGCATCACCGGCGTCCAACTGAGCCGCGAATTTGGCGAGGGCAACCAGATCTCGATCCGTGGCGTCGAACCCGACCTCAACCGCGTCGAGATCAACGGTGTCAGCCAGGTCAGCGCGCTCGGTTCGCGCGCCGGCGACTTCCGCGAAATCGCGGCCGAACTGGTCAAGTCGATCGACGTCTACAAGGGCTATGCCGTCGACCTGACCGAAGGTGGCATCGGCGGCACGGTGCGCGTCGAAACGCGCAAGCCGCTGGAACTGAAGGATCCACTGATCTCGATGGTCGCGTCGGGCCAGCATCTGGATCTTACGGAAAGCTGGAAGCCGCGCCTGACCTTCTTTGCCGGTGCGCCCAAATTCCTGATCGATGGCTTGGGCATCCTGGTCAACGCTACCTATAGCGACGTCGACACACGCCAGGATTATATCAGCAACACCAATTGGCAGCGGCTGGCCGATTTCGATCATTCGACCGAGAAGACGGTCGCTAACCCGCTCTACAGCAACTATAATACATATGAGAGCTGCGCTGGCGTCGGTGGTGCGACCAGTGGGGCCGCCACCGCCAACCGGCTGGCGTGCGAAACCCAGTTCTTCGACTGGGCGCCGACCGTGCCGCGCTATCGCCAATTGGTGCGTAATGACAAGCGCATCTCGGCCGATGTCACATTGCAATATCAGGTGGCGCCCAATTTCCGCGCCTATGTCAACGGCCAGGTCAATCTGCGCAACCAGAAGCTGCAGGACACCAACTATTCGGTCGATTTGGGCCGCATCGAGCGCTTCAATCTCGATCCGCAACTGGCAGCCGGCGCGGGCGGTGGCACGTCGCGTCGCCGGGTCCAACTGGGCACTTCGACGGTCAACGGGAACCATGTCGTCACCGGCCTCACCACCGCGCTTGACGCCGTCAACATCGGTACCGCAACCAACCCCAACTGGAATGGTGCGGCGAACATCATCGGCGTGCAGCGCCGCGACTTCGATTATGACCAGGACAGCAAATATTTCTCGGGCGGCTTCACCTGGGAACCCAATAGCCGGTTGAAGATCGACGTGATGGGATCGCATGCGACCGCCCATACCGATCAGCAGACCAACCTCATTTCGCTGGGCACCAGCGTGTCGGGCATCACCATCGACCGCAACAATGATCAGGGGCTGCCGGTCTTCAGCTTCCCATCCAATTTCGACCCCGCCGATCCGGCGGTCTATGCCGACTTCACCCGCACCGGCGCCAATGGCCAGGTGCTGCCCGTCTACGGCCCCGGCCTGCAATATCGTCCGGGCGAGTTCAACAATACCGAAGATCAGTTCAAGATCGACGTCGATTGGGAAATCGATCACCCGATCGTCAGCAAGATCGAATTTGGTGCCCAGGGGCGCAAACAAAAATTCCTGAACTATCAGGGGGGTGGTTCGGTACTGCTCGATCCCACGAGCATGACCTATCAATCGTCGGCGAATGTCTCCTACACCACCAATATCGTCGCCAATCCGACCCAGACGCGCAACGGCAATACCTGGTATATGACGCCCGCCCAATATACCGCGCTGATCGGCGCGATAGGCGGCACCACGGGTGGCGCGCCGCTCTTTTCCGGCCTGAAGGGCGCGCCGGCTGGCCTGCCCACGGGGCTCGCCTTCCCCAATTTCGATGCCGAGGAACTGGGGAAATTCTACGATCTGTCGGGCTTCGATCATGATCTGGTCCGCTTCGCCGATGGTTTCCCGCAGGTGCCCAGCGCCAAGATCGACGAAACCGTGCTGGCGGGTTATGTCATGGCGGATATCGATACCCAGATTTTCGGCATGCGCCTGACCGGCAATGCCGGCGTGCGCTGGATGCATACCAAGGATGAAGGGACCGGCACCAATGTCAGCCGCGTGACCCGCTTCACCCCGACCGGCGGCACGGAAACGGTCGTGCTGGCGGCGCAATCGGTGACGATCAGCAACAGTTACACGGACATCATGCCGGCCTTCAACGCCAATCTGGAACTGGCGCGCGACCTGTTCCTGCGGGCGAACTGGGCCAAGAATTTGGCGCGACCGCGTCCCACCGACCTGGTGCCGAACATCAATTGCTTGGATGACATCACCATCACGGGCACGGACGATACCTGCACAGCGGGTAATCCGGCGCTCAAGCCCTATCGCGCAGACCAGTGGGAAGTGAACCTGGCCTGGTATCCCAATGCCGACACGATGCTGAGCCTGGGCTATTGGAAGAAATATGAATCCAGCTTTGTCATTCCCAATGTGACCCGCAGCGGCGTGGACCTGTTCAACGACGGCTCCAGCTATACGGTGCGCCAGCCGGTCAATGGCTTTGGTGCGCTGCTCGACGGCATCGAGGCGAATGCGCAGACTGCCTTCACCTTCCTGCCCAAGCCGTTCGATGGTTTCGGGGCTAGCGCGAATTTCAGCTATTCGCGGGCGTTGCGGACCAACCTCACCAACAGTGCGACCGGGGCGGAACTCAAAGAATATCCCGGCATGTCGAAATATACTTATAATGCCAGCTTCTTCTACGACAAGGATTGGCTCAATTTCCGCCTGAGCTACAATTATCGCTCCAAGTGGATGCAGACGGTGATTGATGCCAATAACGGCAATAACCCGCTCTATCGCAGGGGTGAAGGCTATCTGGACGGAAAGATCACGCTGCGCTTCCCGCAATATCATTTCAGTGTCTTCCTGGAAGCGCAGAACCTGACCAAGGAATCCACCAAACTCTATATCAACAGCGATATGCCGGTGGAGATGGCCTATCCCGGTCAGCGCTTCTTCGTCGGTATCCAGGGCAAGTTCTGATCCCATTCCCCTTTGGGGAAAAGGCAAAGACGCGGTTCCGGGCATGTTCCGGGGCCGCGTTTTGCTTTGTGCGGCGGGCAGGCCGCGACAGGTCGGAACGAAGGGAGGGTGACGCGCCCGCTTTTGAAAACCGCGGTGTGCGCCCCGAATCTTGGCAGCGGGCGCGTCGCCCGCTCGATAACATCCGGGGGCGTCCTGTCCTGCCGTTTGTCGGCACGACAGTTGTGCGTTGCGTGCAGAAATGGCGTGGATGCGCGCGCTCGATCGGCAAGGATGCGCCGGAATCGGTTTCTATCGCGATGTCGGGGGGTGGTGAGTCCAGCTGGGTTCGAACCAGCGGCCTACTGATTAAAAGTCAGTTGCTCTACCGACTGAGCTATGGACCCCCTGTCGAGACCGCTCGCACTAGTGGCGTGCGGGCGGCTGGTCAACCTCTTGTGGCACGATGATAGGATGCTTTTCGCAAAAGCGCATGGAGATGCCGCACGCTCTGCCCGGAAGGCGGGCATTTCCAGTCGGGCGCGATGGCGCTGAGCGGGCGCAGGACGAAGTCGCGCTGGGCAAAGGTGGGGTGGGGGATCAGAAGATCGCGGCTGCGCCAATGCCCGCCCGACCAGAGGATGATGTCGATGTCGAGCCGGCGCGCGCCCCAGCGCTGGAAGCGGCGGCGGCCAAGCCCGGCCTCGATGCCCTGCAACGCGGCCAGCATGGCGGGCGGGGGCAGGGCGCTGGCGACCAGCAGCGCGGCATTGGCGAAGCGGCGGCGCGACGGGCCGAGCGGCGGCGTCTCGATCGTCGGGGACAGGGCAAGGACATCGCCCAGCGCGCCGATCCGGCGCACCGCCTCGGCCAGCAGGCGCGGCGGCGTCAGCCGAGCCGAGAGCGGCCGGTTCGACCCGATCGAGAGGGCATAAAGGTGGCGGCTTGTGTCCGGCATGGTGCAGCGCCTATCTGAGCGCCATGATCCTGCAAAGCCCCCTATCTAGTGAACCGCCCCGCGACTGTCCGCTCTGCCCCCGTCTTGTCGCGCTGCGCGAGGAATGCCGAGCGGAACATCCCGACTGGTGGAACGCGCCGGTGCCCGCCTTTGGCGACCCGATGGCGCGGATCGGCATCATCGGCCTGGCGCCGGGCAAGCAGGGGGCAAACCGCACGGGTCGGCCCTTCACCGGCGATGTCGCGGGCGAGCTGTTTTTCGCGACGCTCAAGAAGTTCGGCCTGGCGCAAGGCAATTATGAGGCGCGGGTCGATGACGGGCTGGAACTGCGCGACGCGATCATCATCAATTCGGTCCGCTGCCTGCCGCCGCAGAACAAGCCGGTGCCGGCCGAAGTCCATGCCTGTCGCCCCTTCCTGGCCGACGGCGTGGCGCAACTGCCGCGCGCGCGGACCTTCGTCGCGCTGGGCGAGATTGCCCATCAGTCGGCGGTGAAGGTGCTTGGTGGCAAGTTGCCCAAGGCGCGCTTTGCCCATGGGGCGGAGCATCGCATGCCCGACGGGCGGATGCTGATCGATAGCTATCATTGTTCGCGCTACAATCAGAATACCAACCGGCTGACGGCGGAGATGTTCGAGGCGGTGTTTGCGCGGGCGGTGGAACTGGCGGGGCTGACGTCCGCCAATTAGGCGCGGTGCGGGCCGAACAGGATGATGCCCGCGCCGACCAGGCTGAGCGCCACGCCGGCCATGTCCCAGCGGTCCGGCCGCACGCCTTCGACCAGCCAGAGCCAGAGCAGCGCCGAGCTGATATAGACGCCGCCATAGGCCGCATAGGCGCGGCCCGCCGCCGCCGCGTCGACCAGGGTCAGCAGCCAGGCGAAGAGCAGCAGCGACCCCGCGCCGGGGATCAGCCACAGCATCGACTTGTCCATCCGCAGCCACGCCCAGAAGGCGAAGCAGCCGGCGATCTCGGCCAGGGCGGCGGCGATATAGACCAGGATCGACTGCATCAGCCGATCCGGGCCGGGTTGCAGTGCGTCATCAGATATCCTGCGCGATGCGGCCGTAAAGTTCGGGGCGGCGATCACGGAAGAAGCCCATGCCGGCGCGGTGGATTTTCGCCTTGGCAAGGTCCAGCGTGGCGACCAGCGCGCCATTGTCCCTGGCGTCGGACTCCGCGAGGAAATCGCCCCATTCGTCGCTGATGAAGCTGTGGCCGTAGAATTTCTGGCCCTCTTCCTCGCCGATGCGGTTGGCGGCGATCACCGGCATGCAGTTGCTGACCGCATGGCCGATCATCGCGCGGCGCCACATGCGGCTGGTGTCCAGCTCCGCATCATAGGGTTCAGAGCCGATCGCGGTCGGGTAGAACAGCATTTCCGCGCCCATCAGCGCCATGCAACGGGCGGTTTCGGGATACCATTGGTCCCAGCAGATGCCGACGCCCACGGTGCCATATTTGGTCGGCCACACCTTGAAGCCGGTATTGCCGGGGCGGAAATAATATTTTTCCTCATAGCCCGGACCGTCGGGGATGTGGCTCTTGCGATAGACGCCCATGATCTCGCCCTCATCATCGATCATGGCGAGCGAGTTGTAATAATGATGGCCGTCCCGCTCGAAATAGCTGGTCGGGATATAGACGCCCAGATCCTTGGCCAGCTTGCGCATTTCCTGCACGGCGGGGTGCTGGTCGGTCGGCTGGGCGCGGTCGAACAGGGCTTCGTCCTCTTGCCTGCAGAAATAATGGCCCTCGAACAGTTCGGGCGGCAGGATGATCTTCGCGCCGCGGGCGGCGGCCTTGGTCACATGATCGGCGACCATGGCGATATTGTCGGCCATGTCGTCCGAAAAGGCGAGCTGCAGGGCGGCGACGGTCACGCGGGTCATTCATCACTCCATGATGGGTTCGCCGCGCGATATAGGGGCTATGGCGCCGCCGCGCTACCGGGAAGCGCCTATAGCAGGGAAGCCGATTGCTTGAGCACCATGGAGCACATCTTGCCCTTGGCATCGCCCTTCAGGCTGTCGAGCGAAATGTCCTTCTTGCCGGCATGGATGATGCCGGTCTCGCCGGACTTGAAGGCGCCCGAGCCCTTCACGCCCGGTTTCTTGTGCAGCTTGTCCAGCACGGCATTGGCGCTGGTCGCGTCAACGAGCCGGTTCTTGACGCAATAGCCCAGCACGCCGGCGGCGTTTTCAGCGCCCATGCCGACGATGCTGGGCAATTGGGCGGTGCCGGCGCTCGCGCCCAGCAGGATCAGTGAAGTGGCAAGGATCGGACGAAACATGGGGCAATGCTCCTGAAGCCGGGCGATGCTGCGTCGCCCGGCCCGGAAATTGCGCCCGCATGCGCATCCCCGCAACGGGGGACTAACCCTTAGACCAGCGAGGGCATTTGCTGGCTGCAACAATGGAAGCTGCCGCCGCCCGACAGGATCGCGTCGCTGCGCAGGCCGACAATCTGACGCCCCGGAAAGAAGGGGGCGAAGGCATCGAGTGCCGCCTGGTCATTGGGCTGGCCATAGATGGGGACGATGACGGCGGCGTTGCCGACATAGAAATTCATGTAGCTGGCCGGGATCGCCTCACCATCGACCAGCACCAGGCCGGGCGAAGGGATGTCGACCACCTCCACGCCATGCGCCTTGGCGCGGGCGCGGGCGTCGGCATAAATGGCCGTATTGGGATCGTCCGGCGTGGTCGCGATCGGCAGCGCCAGTTTGCCCGGCGCGACGAAGCGGGCGAGATTGTCGACATGGCCGTCCGTATGGTCGTTGAGCAGGCCATCGCCCAGCCACAGCATGTCGGACAGGCCCAGCGCGCCGGCCAGCAGCGTTTCGATCTTGCCGCGATCAAGGTCCGGGTTGCGGTTGGGGTGGAGCAGGCATTGTTCGGTTGTGACGAACAGGCCGGTGCCGTCGGTGTCGATCGCGCCGCCCTCGAACACCCAATTCTGGGTGGAGGTCGTCATGCCGGTGGTCGCGGCCAGGCGCGCGCCGATATCCTCGTCACCGGGCATCTGATATTTGCCGCCCCAGCCGTTGAAACCGAAATCGACCAATGCGCGGTCTCCAGCGCCGTTCAGCACGGCGATCGGCGCGGTGTCGCGCAGCCATACGTCGCCCAGCCTGTGGACGGCGATGGTGACGCCCGGCGCGACCAGCGCACGCGCAGCGTCCGCATCCGCCTGGTTGGCGACGACCAGCCGCACCTCCTCGCCCTTGCCATCGGCGTGGAGCGCACTGGCGAAATCGGCGATCTGGCGACGCGCGCCGTCAAAGGCGCCGGGCCATTCTTCCGGGTTGGTCGGGAAGCCGATCCAGGTCCAGTCGTGCGGCGCCCATTCGGCAGGCATGCGAAAAGTCATAGATTTGTCCTTGCCCGGCGCGCTGGCCGGTCCGAGATAGCGGGAGAGATGTTGCGCGCTCCATAGCGCAGGGTCGCGGGTCTGGACAGAGGGTGTAGCGGGTGAAGAAGAGCGTATCGATCATGCTGGCGGCGCTGATGCTGGGCGCGGCGCCGCTGGCGCAGGCGGCGGACCTGCCCGAATGGCTGACCGGCGAATGGCAGCAGGAACGGGGCGACCGCTGGACCGAGGAACTCTGGTCGCTGCCGCGCGGCGGGGTGATGATCGGCATGGGGCGCAGCGGGCGGGGCGAAAGCCTGCAAAGCTGGGAGGTGATGCGGATCGTGCGGGCGGCGGACGGAACGCTGACGCTGCATGCGGCGCCAGAGGGCGGCAAGGAAACGATCTTCCCCGTGCTGGAGCAGGGCGTGCGCGACATCAGCTTCGCCAATCCCGACCATGATTATCCCCAGCGCATCCGCTACTGGCGCGAAGGCCGTCTGCTGATGGCCGAAACCGCGATGATGGACGGCAGCAACGCCCAGAACTGGACCTACGCCCCGGCGGGGCAATGAGGGGCGAGGTTGCGACCAGACCTAGTTCCTCCCCAAGCTTGCTTGGGGAGGTGGCAGCGCGAAGCGCTGACGGAGGGGAAATGGCGCAAGCGCAAGGCTATTGCCCCTCCACCGCCTTCGGCGGTCCCCCTCCCCAAGCAAGCTTGGGGAGGATTTTCGGACAGTCCGCTTCCCACCCAGGTCCGTCATGCCAGCGGAGGCTGGCATCTCACTTCTTTTAACGATGGGTTTGAAAGAAAAGAGAGATCCCAGCCTTCGCTGGGATGACGGGATGAAAGGCAGGTTGGAGCCTATGCGCCCACCTCAGACTTTAAGGCCGTTTTCCGCTTGGCTGGCTGCGCTGGGCTTCGGTCAGGCTCTGGAGGGCGCGGCCTTGCATGTCGATTTCGCGCTGTTCGGAATAGCTGAGGCCATCGCGGGCGCTGCGATCGGCCTGGGCATCGGCGCGGTCGGCCTCTCGCCGCAGCGCGCGCGCCTGTTTCCTGCTGAGCGAGCCGCTCTTGCGTCCGTCGCGTATGTCCTGACGCGCGCGATCCAGTTCATAGTCGCCCGAGGGCCGAGGCTCGACCCGGACATTGACCGGGCCGGGCGGTGCGGTCGGCTCTGTCTTGGGCGCGATTTGCGCGGGCAGCGTGGCCGGCAGGGCGAGGGCGGTCAGAAACAGGCTGGGCAGGGCAAGGGGGATGCGCATGGCGTTGCTCCTACAGGACGGGGCAAGGTCAGCCCCAAGCGCTGAACCCGCGCTGAACCTTCAGGCGATGATGTGCGGCACGAAGCGCGCGGCATTGCCGGTGATCGGCCCATCCTCGCGAATGCCCATGCCGGCGGGGTCGCCATCCACCACCCAGCTGCCGAGCACCGGCCGCCGGTCGCCTGCACCGGGCAGGGTATAGAGCCGCTGGTAGATGAAGCCTTCCTCGCCATAGTCGCCGCCGCTCTGGGCGACCGTTTCGCCATCTTGGACGAGGCGGACATTGGCGCCCTCGCGCGACAGCAGCGGTTTCACCACATGGTCGCCGGTCATGGCGACACGGCTGGCCTCCAGCAAATTGGGGTGGCCGGGGAACAGATCCCACAGGATCGGCAGGATCGCCTTGTTGCTCCAGATCATCTTCCAGATCGGCTCGATCCACAGGGTGGAGGACAGGCTTTCCACCACTTCCCGGCCAAAAGGTTCATGGACGATCCATTCCCAGGGATAGAGGTGGAACAGGGCGTCGATCGGCCGATTGTCGAGATCGACGAAGCGGCGGCGCTGATGGTCCCAGCCGAGCTGCTGGGTCTGGATCAACTGGGTGTCGATCCCCGCTTCGCGCGCCGTGTCGGCCATATAGGCGACGGTCACCGCATCCTCGCCCATATTGCCGTCGACATAGGTGAGGTGCAGCATCGACGTGCCACGCGGCGGGGCGATGGCGCGCCAGCGGTCGACCAGCCGCTCGTGCAGGCTGTTAAACTGGTCGGCGGCGGGAAAGACGGCCTCCTTCCAGTCCCACTGGATCACCGATGCTTCCAGTAGGCTGGTCGGCGTGTCGCAGTTAAACTCGAACAATTTGGGCGGACCGGCGCCGTCATAGCCGAGGTCAAAGCGGCCATAGTTGAGCGCGGCCGGCTCGCCGTCCCACGCCTCGCGGATCGCCTGATGACAGAAATCGGGAATGCCGAAGCTGCCGAGCAGATTCTGATCCAGCACATGCTGGCCAGCGGCGAGGAACAGGCGATAGAGTTCGGCGGTGGCCTGCTCGATCTCCGCGATCTCGTCCGGGCTGAAGCGATAGCAGGCGCTTTCATCCCAATAGGGCTGGGCATCGGCGCCATGCCAGACCAGGCCCAGATGCTCGACGCGGGCCTGCCAGTGCGGGCGCGGCGTGCAGGCGATCCGTTCCATCAGCTGTGGCCGCTGCGCCCCGACAGGCCAAGGCCGCCGCGCGTCACATTGGCCGAGGATGCCGGGCTGTAGCTATGGCCATAGGAGGGGGCGATCGACCCGCCACTGACCCGTTCGCCCACGCGCGCGACCGCGCTGCCCCGGCCCAGATAATACCAGCCATGGCCGCCGCCGCTGCCGCCCCAGCTGCAATTGCGGTCCTCGACCCGGCGTCCCTGCGCATCGCGGCACACACGCACGTCGCGGTCGGCCGTGTCGGGGCTGCGCGAGCAGCCGGTGGCGAGCAGGGCCGCCGCCATGGCCGATGTGATCGGCAACATGCGCCGGTCGAATTTCTGGGTCATGATCCCCCTTATAGCCCCGAAGATGAAAGGCCGGCGACAGCGTCCCCATGCTGTCGCCGGCCTTGACGATGCTTATTTGCCCGCGCGGTCCTTGTCGCGGATGGCGCGGAATTCGTCGCCATCGACCCAGTTGGGCCAGTCGGTCGTGTTCGCGAGCGCGCGGCCGACATCATAATAGAGCTTCAGGTCGGCGGCGACGCCGGTCCAGTCCCAGTTGGGATCATATTCGTCCTTGGGACCGTGATAGCGATGCTCGGTATAATCCTCCGCCGCGGCCATGCCGGCGGCGGTGCCGCCCTTCACCAGATCCTCGCCGCCCTCGAAATAGAGCATCGGCAGGCCATGCTTGGCGAAGCTGAAATGGTCGGAGCGGTAATAATAGCCCTTTTCCGGGGTCGGTTCGAGCGTGGCGACGCGGCCTTGCGCGCCCAGTGCGCGGTCGAGATAGGCATCGAGCTGCGACTTGCCCTTGCCGATGACGACGACATTCTTGGCGAGGCCCGCGACGCTCAAGGCATCCATGTTGACGCCGCCGACGGTCTTGCTGAACGGGAAGACCGGGTTGTTGCCATAATAGGCCGAACCCAGCAGGCCCGATTCCTCGCCGGTGACGGCCAGGAACACCTGGCTGCGGTCGGACGGGCCGGCCTTCACATTGGCCTGGGCCAGGGCGACCAGCGCGGCTGTGCCGGTGGCATTGTCGACCGCGCCGTTGCAGATATCGTCGCCGTCGGGCGCCGCCTGGCAGTGGCCCAGATGGTCCCAATGGGCGCTGTAGAGCACATATTCGTCGGGGCGGGTCTTGCCCGGCAGCAGGGCGACGACATTCTTCGACGCATGCTTGCGCAGGTCATTGTCGAACGAGACATTGGCCTTGATCGCGCCCAGCGGCACGGCCTTGAAGCCCTTCTGCTTGGCGGCGGCCATCTGCTGGTCGAGGTTGAGGCCCGCGTCGGCGAACAGGGCGGCGGCCTTGTCCTTCTGGATCCAGCCGATCGCGGCTGACTGGTCGGCATTGCCGCCCGGATTGTCGGCGACATGCTGCGACCCGGTCCAGCTCGACTGGACGACGTTCCAGCCATAGGCGGCCGGCTCGGTGTCGTGGATGATGATCGCGGCGGCGGCGCCCTGGCGCGCGGCTTCCTCGAACTTGTAGGTCCAGCGGCCATAATAGGTCATGGCGCGGCCATTGAACGGGCCGGTCAGGCCCGGCGTCTGATAATCCGGGTCATTGACCAGGATCAGCACCGTCTTGCCCTTCACGTCCAGGCCGGCATAGTCGTTCCAGCCCTTTTCCGGGGCGTTGATGCCATAGCCGACGAACACGACCGGGCTGTCCTTGACCTCGATCCGGGGCTGGGTGGTGCGATAGGTGCCGATCACCATTTCCGGTCCATAGGTGGCGGTGATGGGCGCCTTGCCACCCGTGAAGCTCAGGGCCGAGACATTCTTGGCGGTGATCTCGACCAGCGGCACATCCTGGAACCAACTGCCCTTGTTGCCGGGTTTGAGGCCCAGCTTCTCGAACTCGGCGGTCAGCAGCGCCAGCGTCTTTTCCTCACCCACGGTGCCGGGCGCGCGGCCCTCATAGGCGTCGGACGAAAGCTCCTTCACCAGCCGCTTCATCGTGTCGATCGAGGGGGCGGCGTCGCTCTTGGCGGCCGGGGCGGCCAGCGCGACGGCGGGCGTCAGGGCGGGAGCGGAAAGGGCGAGAACGGCGGCGATCGCCGCGACGGAGCTGCGCATGGGAATGACCCTTGGTTGGATAGGATGGCGGGGTGATGCCATCGCACCGGGGGCAAGGCAAGATTGTTACAAGGTAAAGAAAATGGCCAAAAGAAAAAGGGCGGTCCCTTGCGGGGCCGCCCTTCTCCAAATTCTGTCCGGAAAGACCGATTAGCGCGAATAGAATTCGACGACCAGATTCGGTTCCATCTTCACCGGGTAGGGCACTTCGTCCAGCGTCGGAACGCGGACATAGGTGACCTTGGTGGCGCCGTCGGGGGCGACATAGTCGGGGATGTCACGCTCGGGCAGGCTCTGCGCTTCGAGAACCAGCGCCATTTCCTGCGCCTTCTTGCCCAGGGTGATTTCGTCGCCCGGCTTCACCAGACGCGAGGCGATGTTGCACTTCACGCCGTTCACATAGATGTGGCCGTGCGAAACGATCTGACGGGCCGAGAAGATGGTCGGCGCGAACTTGGCGCGGTACACGACGGCGTCCAGGCGGCGCTCCAGCAGACCGATCAGGTTCTGGCCGGTGTCGCCCTTCATGCGGCTGGCTTCGAAATAGTTCTTCTTGAACTGCTTCTCGGTGATGTCGCCGTAATAGCCCTTCAGCTTCTGCTTGGCGCGCAGCTGGATGCCGTAGTCCGACATCTTGCCCTTGCGGCGCTGGCCGTGCTGACCGGGGCCATATTCGCGCTTGTTGACCGGGCTCTTCGGGCGACCCCAGATGTTCTCGCCCATGCGACGGTCGAGCTTGTACTTGGCGCTAGAGCGCTTCGACATACCTAATTCCTTACAACTGCATACTACGTTATCCGCCCTCCGGATCCGATGAACCGAGGTCCGCAGCAAGCGGAGGGCGAAGGCTTCCCGGTCATCGCCTGTTTCCATATTTCAGGGACAGGGCCGCCGCTTCACCGGGATGCGGGGCCAATCGCGAAGGCGCGCCTATGGAGAAGGTCGGATACTATGTCAAGCCTCGACAGCCGGCGGAGCGCGGCCTAATCCGGCGGCCATGAAGCCCGAAGACTATACCAGTATGACCGAGGTGCGCGCCGGTGTCGACGCCCTCGACCGCCAGCTCGTCGCCCTGCTTGACCAGCGTTTCGCCCATATGCGCGCCGCCGCCCGCATCAAGCCGGATCGCAGCGCCGTGCGCGACGAGGCGCGCAAGCGCCAGGTGATCGACAATGCCCGTGCGGAGGCCGAACGGCTGGGTGCGCCCGGCGACGTCATCGCGGAGCTGTGGGAGCAGCTGGTCGAAGCCTCGATCGCCTATGAAATGGCCGAGTATGACCGCACGCGGGGTTAACGCTCGCGCGGTCGGTTGAGGTGCGATAGCACGCCGCGGAGCGTGCGCACCTCCAGATGGTTCCAGCCCGGCTTGGTAAGCAGGTTGCGCAGCGTCAGCTTGGTCGCGGGTGCGCGGTCGGGCGGGAAGAAATAGCCGACCTTCTCCAGCAGCGTGTTGAGCTGCAGGATCATGCCTTCCAGCTCCTCCTGTGGCGCGGGTTCGCCCAGCTCGGTCACGGTCGGCTGGGCCAGATTGGCCTGCTTGGACCATTCATAGGCGCACAGGATCACCGCCTGGGCGAGGTTCAGCGAGCCGAATTCCGGGTTGATGGGCACGGTCAGGATCTTGCGGGCAAGCGCGACATCCTCGGTCTCCAGCCCCGAGCGTTCCGGCCCGAACACATAGGCGCAGCGGCCCTGTGCGGCATGGATTTCCTGCGCGGCTTCCTCCGGCGTGACCACCGGCTTGGTGACGCCGCGCTTGCGCACGGTGGTGGCATAGACATGGGCGCAGTCGGCGACCGCATCGGCCAGCGTCTCATAGACCTGCGCCTTGTCCAGGATGAAGTCCGCGCCCGCCGCCGCCGGGCCGGCATCGGGATTGGGCCAGCCGTCGCGCGGGGAAACAAGCCGCATCTCGGTCAGCCCGAAATTCAGCATCGCCCGCGCCGCCTTGCCGATATTCTCGCCCAGTTGCGGACGGACCAGGACGATGACGGGGGGGAGGGGGGAGGTGTCTATATTCATGGAACCAATTTTCTCGTCTGCCTCCACCTCCGTTCGCCCTGAGCGAAGTCGAAGGGCGTCACTGAGCGAAGGCGAAGTGGGTGAGACGGAAGCTGCCTTGAGCTCCTGCCAGTCTTCCGCGATCAAGGCTTCCTTCTTCTTGCGGGACCAGCCCTTGATCTGCAACTCGCTGGCCAGCGCCTCGGCGCGGGTCGGAAATTCGGCGGACCACATCAGTTCGACCGGCAGCCGTTCCGATGTGTAGCCCTTGATGATGCCCGATTGATGGGCGGCGAAGCGGGCGTCGAGATCGTCGGTGTGGCCCGTATAATAGGAGCCGTCCGCGCATCGCAGTATATAGCAATAGAACGCCATGCCGTCTCCTCGCCCTCGCTTCGCTCGGTTGGGGCCTTCGACTTCGCTCAGGCCGAACGGAAGATTATAGCGCCTTCCGTCTCACTCACTCCCGACCTCCTTCACCGTGCTGGCGAAATCCTCGAAGTCGCGGGCGTCGGTGAAGTCCTTGTAGACGCTGGCGAAGCGGATATAGGCGACGCTGTCGAGGCGTTTGAGCCCCTCCATCACCATCTCGCCGATCGATCGCGCCGGGATCTCGCTCTCGCCGCTGGTTTCCAGCTGGCGCTGGATGCCCGAAATCAGCTTCTCGATCCGGCTCGGGTCGATCGGCCGCTTGCGGCAGGCGATGCCGATGGAGCGGGCCAGCTTGTCGCGCTCGAACGCTTCCTTGCGGCCTTCGCTCTTCACCACCCAGATGTCGCGCAACTGGATGCGCTCGAAGGTGGTGAAGCGCGCGCCGCAGGCTTCGCACTGCCGGCGACGGCGAATGGCATTGCCATCCTCCGTCGGCCGGCTGTCCTTCACCTGGCTGTCCTCATGGGCGCAGAAAGGGCAGCGCAAGCGGGCTTACCCCTGATAGATGGGGAAGCGGGCGCAGAGCGCGGCGACACGCTCGCGGACGCTGGCTTCGACGGCGGCATCGCCGGCTTCGCCATTGTCGCGCAGGCCTTCCAGAACGTCGGCGATCATGTCACCGATATCCTCGAACTCGGCGACGCCGAAGCCGCGGGTGGTGCCGGCCGGCGAACCGACGCGGATGCCGCTGGTCTTGGTCGGCGGCAACGGGTCGCCCGGCACGCCATTCTTGTTGCAGGTGATGAAGCTGCGTTCCAGCGCCTCGTCCGCATCCTTGCCCGAAATGCCGTAGGGGCGCAGGTCGATGAGGGCGAGGTGGGTGTCGGTGCCGCCCGAGACCACGGCCAGGCCGCGCTGCTCCAGCTTGCCGGCCAGCGCCTTCGCGTTGGTGACGATCGCCTGGGCATAGGTCTTGAATTCGGGCTGCAGCGCTTCGCCGAAGGCGACAGCCTTGGCGGCGATCACGTGCATCAGCGGGCCGCCCTGGAGGCCGGGGAAGATCGCCGAATTGATCTTCTTCGCGATCGCCTCGTCATCGGTCATGATCATGCCGCCACGCGGGCCACGCAGCGTCTTGTGCGTGGTGGTGGTCACGACATGGGCATGGCCGAAGGGCGAGGGATGGGCGCCACCGGCGACCAGGCCGGCGAAATGGGCCATGTCGACCATGAACAGCGCGCCGACCTTGTCGGCGATCGCGCGGAAGCGGGCGAAGTCGATCTGGCGCGGATAGGCGCTGCCGCCGGCGATGATCAGCTTGGGGCTACATTCGATCGCCTGGGCCTCGACCGCGTCATAGTCGATCAGATGGGTGTCTTCGCGCACGCCATATTGCACGGCGTTGAACCACTTGCCCGACATGCTGGGCTTGGAACCGTGGGTCAGGTGACCACCGGCGTCGAGCGACAGGCCCATGATGGTTTCGCCGGGCTTGACCAGCGCCAGCATCACGCCGCCATTGGCCTGCGCGCCCGAATGGGGCTGGACGTTGGCGAACTGGCAGCCGAACAGTTGCTTGGCGCGGTCGATGGCGAGCTGTTCCACCACGTCCGACGGGGCGCAGCCCTGATAATAGCGCTTGCCCGGATAGCCTTCGGCGTACTTGTTCGTGAAGACGCTGCCCTGCGCTTCGAGCACGGCCTGCGACACGATATTTTCCGATGCGATCAGCTCGATCTGGGTCTGCTCGCGCTTCAGTTCCTGGGCGACGCCGGCGAACACGGCCGGATCGGCAGCGGCCAGGCCTGCGGTGAAATAGCCTTCCGAACGAATGTCGGACAGGTTGGGCTGGGTGAGGGTTTCGGTGCTCATCTCAAGTCCTTTCAGAGCGCGGGCTGGGACAGTTTCTCGACGCGGCCGGCATGGCGGCCACCGCCGAACTCGGTGGTGAGGAAGGCGGTGACGCAGGCCTTGGCCATGTCGACGCCGGTCAGGCGCGCACCCATGGCCAGGACGTTGGCGTCATTATGCTCGCGCGACAGCGCGGCCGACAGCGGTTCGCCTACCAGGGCGCAGCGGCAGGCCGGGTTGCGATTGACGGCGATCGAGATGCCGATGCCCGAACCGCAGAGCGCGATGCCGCGTTCCGCTTCGCCCGATGCGACGGCGGTCGCGAGCTTGTAACCAAAATCGGGATAATCGACGCGGTCGGCGGTGGCCGGGCCGAGGTCGGCGACCTCATGGCCCTCGTCGCGCAACCACTGCGCAAGTTCGGCCTTCAGGTCGACGGCGGCATGATCGGAAGCGATGGCGATTTTCATGGGTGCGGTCCCCTGCGGCTTGGGGTGATTCGTTTCTGCGCGCCTCATAGGGGCATGGGCGGCCAATTGCCACAGTCCAGCTAGGCGCCTATGGACTGGCCCATGGCGGGCATGATCCTTTCGATATTGATGCTGGCGGGTATCCTGCTGACCGGCGGGGGAATTTACGCGATCGTGAAGCGCGGCGACCGCAAGCGCGGGGTGCTGATGATCGTCGCGGGGCTGGTGATGTTCGGCAATGTCGCGATCAGCGCCATGCCGATGCCGCCACCGCAACAGGTTCGCTGAACGGCGGGCAGCAAGAAGGGCGCAACCTTGCGGTCGCGCCCTGTGCTTGTTTCGGATGGCCGGATCAGGCGGCGTCGCGATCCTTGTTGATGTCGACCAGATGGCCGCCATTCACGGCGATCTTCTTGGGCTTCATCGCTTCGGGCACTTCGCGCACCAGTTCGATCACCAGCAGGCCGTCGGCCAGGTCCGCCTTTTCGACGCGGACGAAATCGGCCAGTTCGAAGCGGCGTTCGAAGCTGCGATTGGCGATGCCGACATGCAGGAACTTGGAACGGTCGGCATTGGTCTCGTCCTTGCGGCCGATCACCTGGAGCAGATTCTGCTGGGCGGTGATGTCGATTTCCTCGGGACGGAAGCCGGCGACGGCCAGGGTGACGCGATAGCGGTCCTCGGCCAGGCGTTCGATGTTGAAGGGCGGGTAATTGTCGCCCTGCGCCAGACGGGCATTATTCTCGATCAGGTCGAACAGACGATCGAAGCCGACGGTCGAGCGGCGATAGGGGGTAAGGTCGAAACCACGCATGCTCATAATCTCCAACAGAGCAAAATGATCCTGCCGGACCCGGTCTTCGGCGTCCGGCCTATGCTTGCGCCCGGCCCCATGTGGCGGCCGGACGGGATTGATATGGTTGGCTCTTTGCGTTGTTCAAGAGGGGACAGGGCGAAGCATCGCGCCGCCTGTCCTACAGCGCCCGCAGGCGATAGACTGGCGAGAAGAGGGCGCGGGAAATGGACGGAAGCGTAACAAAATTTCCGTCTCGAATCCGAAAATGCCAAGATGTGCGGGAAATGTGCGAAGTTAAGCGGGAAGAGGGCCCAAGAGTCGCTGAACAAAAAAGTGCCCGGGCCGCTTTCGCGATCCGGGCACTTAATGGACGATTGCTCGTCTCCCCCTTGGCCTGCCTCTACCGACTTCTCAGCCCCCTAAGCTTGAAGTGGGAAGCAGTATCCCTGAACCACGGCCTTTTGCCTGTGCCTCGGGAGCCTTGCTATGACTGGCGCAGCCTGCTGTCACGGGCAAAATCCGGGCTCTGTGATTTTCTGTATCGGCCTGTGTCCCGTGTGCAACAATTCCGCAATCCTTGCCGTTAAGGCTCAGCCTGCTAGACCGGCCGCATCACTACCAGAAGGGCCATTCGCGCCACCATGATTCTATCCCGCTACGAACGCATGATCGCCAAGCGCTATTTGCTGCCGGGCAAGGGGGAAGGCTTCATCTTCCTCGTCGCCGGCATCAGCCTGGCCGCGGTCATGCTCGGAGTCGCCGCGCTCATCATCGTCATGAGCGTCATGAACGGGTTCCGCGCGGAGCTGTTCGACAAGATTGTCGGCCTCAACGGCCATGCCGTGGTGCAGGGCTATGGCGGGCGCCTGCCCGACTGGCGCGATGTGCTGAAGGAAGCGAAGGCGACGCCGGGCGTCACCAGCGCGACACCGCTGATCGAGCAGCCCCTGCTCGGCAGCTATCAGGGGCGGGTGGAAGGCGTGCTGGTGCGCGGCATGACCGTGCCCGACATTCGCAGCAACACGACGCTCAAGGGCAAGATCGTCGCCGGCGATCTCAACGCGCTGACCGCCAATAGCGAGAAGGTCGGCATCGGCGTGCGCCTGGCGGAAAATCTGGGTATCCAGGTCGGCGACCATATCAGCATCATGAACCCGGCGGGCCGGTCGACGCCGTTCGGCACCGTTCCCCGCCAGATTTCCTATCAGGTGGCGGCGATCTTCGAGGTCGGCGTCTATGATTATGACAAGGCCTTCGTGGTCATGCCCATCGAGGATGCGCAGACGCTGCTGCTGCTGGGCGATGTCGTCAGCATGATCGAGGTCGAAACGGTCAATGCCGACAGGGTCGGGTCGATCCTGGAGCCGCTGGCGGCCAAGGTCGCGGGCCGCGCCGTGGTGCAGGACTGGCGCCAGATGAATGCCAGCCTGTTCGAGGCGCTGGCGGTCGAGCGGGTGGCGATGTTCGTCGTGCTGTCGATCATCGTGCTGGTCGCGGTGTTCAACATCCTGTCTTCGCTGATCATGCTGGTGCGCGCCAAGACCCGCGACATCGCGATCCTGCGGACCATGGGGGCGAGCCGGAGCGGGCTGGTGAAGATCTTCATGACGGTGGGTGTGACCATCGGCACGCTGGGCATGGTCGCCGGCATGGTGCTGGGCTTCACCTTCCTCTTCTTCCGCCAGAGCGTGGTGAATGTGATCCAGTTCGTGACCGGGCAGAATCTGTGGGATCCCTCGATCCGCTTCCTGACCGAATTGCCGTCCAAGCCCGATCCGGTTGAGATCGTGATCATCTGTCTGATGGCGCTGGTCTTCAGCTTCCTCGCCACCCTCTATCCGGCCTTCAAGGCTGCCAATACCGATCCTGTCCAGGTGCTGCGCTATGAATGATGTCCTCAAGGTCAGCGGCCTGTCCCGCAGCTTCACCCAGGGCGGCGTCACGATCGACGTGCTGCGCGGCGTCGACCTGACGGTTGGGCCGGGCGAGATCGTCGCGTTGCTCGGCCCGTCGGGCTCGGGCAAGTCGACGCTGTTGCAGGCGGTCGGCTTGCTGGAGGGCGGGTTCGACGGATCGATCCGCATCGCTGGCGAGGAAGCGGCCAAGCTGGACAATGACGGGCGCACCCGCCTGCGCCGCGATGCGCTGGGCTTCGTCTATCAGTTCCACCACCTGTTGCCCGATTTCAACGCGACCGAGAATGTCGTGCTGCCGCAGGTGATCAAGGACGCGACCATGGACGCGGCGCGGACCCGCGCGGAATCGCTGCTGACGGCGCTGGGGCTGGGGCATCGGCTCGACCATCGGCCGAGCCAGTTGTCGGGTGGCGAGCAGCAGCGTGTCGCGGTCGCCCGCGCGCTGGCCAATCGCCCGGCGCTGGTGCTGGCGGACGAGCCGACCGGCAATCTGGACGAGCGCACTGCCGACGTGGTGCTGGCCGAATTCCTGCGCCTGGTGCGGGGCGAAGGATCGGCAGCTTTGGTCGCCACCCATAATGAGCGGCTGGCGGAAAAGATGGACCGGGTGGTCCGCCTGCACGAAGGGCGGCTGGAAGAGGCGTCAGCCCGGTAACATCCCCTCGCGCGCGGTCGCGACCATGATCTGGTCGCGGCCCTCGCCCTTGGCGCGCAGCAGCGCGGCGTCGGCGGTAGTGACCAGTCGGACGGCGGCGCCATGGTCGGGCCAGGCGGCCAGGCCAAAGGAGGCGGTGATCGGCCCCAGTTCCTGACCGCGATGCTCGACCCGCAGGTCGCGGATGCGCTGCTGGATCTGGGCGGACCGGGTGAGCGCCTGCTCCAGCGTGAAGCCGGGCATCAGGAGGACAAATTCCTCGCCGCCCAGGCGGAAGGCAAAGCCCTGTTCGCGCAGCGAGTCGCCCAGCACCGCACCAACCGCGCGCAGCACCGCGTCGCCGGCATCATGGCCATAGCTGTCGTTGAACCGCTTGAAATGGTCGATGTCGACCATCAGGCAGGCGAGCGGGGCATGGTTGCGTTCCGCCTCGTCCACCAGCGCTTCGAACATGGCGTCGAAATGGCGGCGGTTGGGCAGGCCGGTCAGCGCGTCGGCCATCGCCATTTCACGCAGCGCGTCGCGCAGGCGCAAATTGGCGAGCGCCAGGCCGATATTCTCCGCCAGCATTTCCAGATATTTTTCCGCCCGGTCGAGATGATCGGCATCCATGTCGCGGGTCTGTTCGAAATAGAGCAGGCCGATGCTTTCCCCCTGTGCCGCCAGCGGGATGCAGATGGTCGGGACGGCGGTTTCGCCTTCCAGATGCTCGCAGGCAATGTCGACCATGCCGCCGCGCGGCTTGTGGACCTGGCCGCGTCGCAGCGCCCAGCAGGCCGAGGCCGGGAAATCGTTGCGCGACTGTTTGGGGTCGAGCCAGTCGCAGGCCTGCAGCATCATGTTGCGGCGAATGTCGTGGATATAGAGGCGGCCGGGGAAGTCGGGCGTGATTTCCGGGGTGAAGCGGCGCACCACCTCGACCAGATCGGCGGTGCTGTCGCAGCCCTGCAGGCGCTGGGTCATGCGCGACAGCAGGTCGCGCATGGTGCGATCGACATCGCGCTCCTGCTCCAGCCGTTGCCGCTCCAGGCCATTTTCACGGAAAATACGGATCGCCTGCGCCATGTCGCCAATCTCGTCCACCTGCGGGAAGTCAGGCGGGATCGCGGCAAAATCCTGCGCGGCAAGGCGGGTGACGACATCGCTCAGGCGCACGACGGGATGCAGGATGCGCTGCTTCAGCACGAAATAGAGGACGCACAGGAACAGCAGGGCGGTGACGCCCAGCATGATTTCCGACATGGTCCGCCACTGGCGCGCGGTATCGGTCGCGCCCTGCACCGCCGTGTCGGTGCGATGGTCCAGCATATATTGGAAGCGGCCGACCTGCGCCGCCACCCGGTCCAGTTCGCGGCCATATTCGTCGCCGAAGAGGATGGTGCGGGCGGTCTTGTCATCGCCCGCCTGCGCCGCCTTGATCGCGACATCCTGTTCGTCGGACAGGGCGTCGGCCCACTGGATCGCCTGGCGCAGCGCATTCAGTTCATTCTCGTTGGCGCCGGCGTCCTTGAGATGCCGGATACGGTCCTCGACGGAACGCAGCGCTTCCTTCTCGCGGCGATAGACGACCAGATGGCTGGGATCGCCCGAAATCACATAGCCGCGCGCCTGCTCGGTGAGGCGATAGACATCCTCCTCCAAGGTGGAGGTCAACTGGTCGAAACTGGCACGCTGGGCGACCGCGGCGCGCTCGCGCTGTTCCGCGCCGGACGCGAACAGCATCGTCGTGCCCGACGCCAAAGTGAGCAGGACGGTGGCCCCATAGGCCCAGTTGGTGATCGTGGATAAACGCATGGTGGCGCCTAACCTAAGCCCTATAGCTTGGCAATTCGTTACGCGGGCGACCTCATGACATTGCCTATTTTGCGGCGAGCGCGCTCAGTCGGTCGAGATCGAGCGCGTTCACTGCGGCCTTCAATTCCCCGATATCGGCGACGGTGCCCTCCGCCTCGACCATGAAGCGGTCGGCCAGTGTGGTGGCATATTTGCCGTGGCGGCTGTCCTTGTCCCATTCCTCGGTCACGATGCGGCCGTCGATCGTCTGGGTGCGCTCATAGCCGCTGGCGGTCTGGCGGTTCGACTGGACGTTGAGCGCCGCGCCGATCCCGGCAAAGGCGCCGGCCACTGCGATGTCGTTCACCTCCAACTCGATCTCGTCGTCGCCGGCACGGTAGCGGGCGGAGGCATGGGCGCCGGCGGACATGCCGCTGCTTTCCATCTCGGTGCGGGTGAAGCGGCCGATCTTCTCGGGCAGCAGCGCCTGCAGCACATCGGGCGCGATCGCTGCGGAACGGCCATTGTTGGTCGCTTCCTCCATCCGCTTGGCGGCCTGTTCCATCTGCTTTGTCGCGGCGTCCATCTTGTCGACGTCGATCTTGCCGATGCCCGGCACGGTGATCTCACCGCCGATCTCGTCCGGCCCGGCATGGCCACCCGGCAGGCCGCTGAACGGCATGGCGAGCAGGCTGGCGAGGATGAAGAGCAGCGCGCCCGCGACCATGGTGACGATGGTGTAGGGCAGCGCCTTCTGCTCTGGCACCTTCATCAGGCGCGGCAGGCCGAGATAGAGGAGATAGAGGCTGTAAAGCCCGAGCAGGCCGAGCATGCCAAGGCCCGGTAGCAGCGAGAAGATGCCGGCCAGCCAGCCGGCGGTCGCCGAATAGGCGGAAATCTTGAACGCTTTCAGCTTGTCGCGCTGGCCGCCGAAGCTGGGGGCGAGGAAGTTGATGATGATGGCCAGCACGGCGAGGCCGATCAGCGACAGGACATAATGGGCGATGGCCATGCCGATCGCGCCGATCAGTGGCGGGCGCCAGGTAATGCCGAACAGGCCATGGCCAAAGACCTGTCCGCCGATCAGGGTCGCGAGCGGCGGGATCGCCGCCAGGATCATGGCATAGCCGGTATAGATGCTGCCGATGCTGGCCGGTTCGGCCTCGATCAGCGGCCATTCGTCCTTGGGCCGCAGGATGATCGCCTTGGCCCGGTCGGCGATGCCGGGCGGGGTGGAAACCGGGTTGCTGTCCGACATGACCGTTCTCCCTGTTCTTTGGGCGCGATAGGATCAGCAAGCGCAGCCCTTGGCAAGCGACAAGTGGTGATCTTGTCCACAGCTTTTCGCCGGGCGGGACTGGCGCGCGGGCGCGGGCGTCGTTAGATTGCCGCGATGTCTCATTCCGCCTTCGTACCGCTGCGCATCTTTTCGTCCTTCACCATGCTCGAAGGGGCGATCGACCCCAAGAAGATCGCCAAGCAGGCCAAGGCCCTGGGTTTTCCGGCGGCGGCGATCACCGACCGCAACGGCCTTTATGGTTCGATGGCCTTTTCCGATGGCTGCAAGGGCGAGGGCGTGCAGCCGATCGTCGGCGCCATGCTGGGCGTGGTGCGGCCGGGTCGGCCATCCAACGCGCCGGCGGTGCATGACTGGATCGCCCTCTATGCGCAGGATGCGGGCGGCTATGACAATATCTGCGCGCTCGTGTCGATGGCGCATCTCGACCGGCCGCTGGAGGAAGTGCCCCATGTCACGCTCGACATGCTGGAGGGGCGGACCGATGGCGTGATCGCGCTGACCGCCGGCGGGGAGGGGGCGATCGCCCGCCTGTTCGCCGAGGATCAGCCCGACGCCGCGCTCGCTTATGCCGACCGGTTGCAGGCGTTGTTCCCCGATCGCCTCTATGTCGAGATTTGCCGCCGGCTCGACCCGATCGAGGGCAAGGCGGAGCCGCATCTGCTCGACCTGGCCTATGACCGCAATCTGCCGCTGGTCGCGACCAACCCGACCTGCTTTGCCGAGCCGGAATTTCACGCGGCGCATGACGTGATGCTGTGCATCGCCGATGGCGCCTATGTCGAGACGCCCGACCGTCGCACCAGTTCGCCCGACGCCTGGATGAAGCCGGCGGCGGAGATGAAGCGGCTGTTCGAGGATCTGCCCGAGGCGCTGGCCAATACGCTGGTCGTGGCGCAGCGCTGCGCGGTGATGGCGCCCAAGCGCAAGCCGATCCTGCCGAGCCTTGCCGGCGATATCGAGGGCGAGGGCATCATGCTGCGCGACCAGTCGATCGCGGGGCTGGAAGCCCGGCTGGAAAAGGCCGGGATCATCGCGGACGAAGCGCGCCAGCCCTATTTCGAGCGGCTGAAGTTCGAAATGGACATCATCATCCAGATGGGCTTCCCCGGCTACTTCCTGATCGTGGCCGACTTCATCAAATGGGCCAAGGATCATGATATTCCGGTGGGGCCGGGCCGTGGTTCGGGTGCCGGATCGCTGGTCGCCTGGGCGCTGACCATCACCGATCTCGATCCGCTGCAACTGGGCCTGCTGTTCGAGCGCTTCCTGAACCCGGAACGCGTCTCCATGCCCGACTTCGATATCGACTTCTGCGAAACGCGGCGCGGCGAGGTGATCCGCTACGTGCAGCAGAAATATGGCAGCGACCATGTCGCCCAGATCATCACCTTCGGTAAATTGAAGGCCCGCGCCGTGCTGAAGGATACCGGCCGCGTGATGCAGATGAGCTATGGCCAGGTCGATCGCCTCGCCAAGCTGGTGCCCAACCATCCGACCGATCCCTGGACGCTGGAGCGATCGCTGAACGGCGTCGCCGAGTTCAAGGCGGAATATGACAATGACAATCAGGTCAAGCGCCTGATCGACTATGCGATGAAGCTGGAGGGCTTCCCGCGCCACAGCTCCACCCATGCGGCCGGCGTGGTGATCGGCGACCGGCCGCTGAGCCAGCTGGTGCCGCTCTATCGCGATCCGCGATCCGACATGCCGGTGACCCAGTTCGACATGAAGTTCGTCGAGGGCGCGGGGCTGGTGAAGTTCGACTTTCTCGGCCTCAAGACGCTGTCGGTGCTGCAGAAGGCGGTGCAGCTGCTCAAGGGGCGCGGCGTCACGGTCGATCTCGACACACTGGCCTGGGACGATGCCAAGGTCTATGAACTGCTCCAGCGTGGCGACACGGTCGGCGTGTTCCAGCTGGAATCCGAAGGCATGCGCAAGACGCTGGCCGCCGTGCGTCCGACCAATTTCGGCGACATCATCGCGCTGGTGTCGCTCTATCGTCCCGGCCCGATGGACAATATCCCGATGTTCGGGCGCCGCAAGAACGGCCAGGAAGAGATTGAATATCCGCACATCCTGCTGAAGCCGATCCTCGAGGAAACCTATGGCATCTTCGTCTATCAGGAACAGGTTATGCAGGCCGCCCAGATCCTGGCCGGCTACTCGCTTGGCGACGCCGACCTTCTGCGCCGCGCCATGGGCAAGAAGATCAAGGCGGAAATGGACGCCCAGCGCCTGCGCTTCGTCGAGGGCTGCGCCAAGAGCGACATCAAGCCGGCCAAGGCCAACGAGCTGTTCGACTTGATCGACAAGTTCGCCGGCTATGGCTTCAACAAGTCGCACGCCGCCGCCTACGCGCTGCTCGCCTATCAGACCGCCTGGCTCAAGGCCCATTATCCGGCGGAATTCTATGCCGGGTCGATGGCCTTCGATATCCATCTGACCGAAAAGCTGACCGTCTTCGTCGACGATATGCGGCGCATGGGCATGACCTGCCTGCCGCCCGACCTCAACCAGAGCGAGGCCGACTTCACCGTCGAGGCGGTGCCGTTCGAGGGCGATGATCCGCGACTGGGCTTTGCCGTGCGCTATGCGCTGGGCGGCCTCAAGGGCGTGGGCGAGAAGGCGATGGAACAACTCGTCGCCGAGCGCGAAGCCAATGGCCCGTTCAAGCATCTGGACGATCTGGCCGACCGGATCGAGCCGCGCCTGCTCAACCGGCGCCAGCTCGAAAGCCTGGCGGCGGCCGGTGCGTTCGACACCATCCATGCCGATCGGGCCGGGGTGCATGCGGCGGCCGAAACCCTGTTGAGCGTCGCGGCAAGCGCGGCGCAGGCGCGCGAAAGCGGGCAGGGCGGCCTGTTCGGCGATGTCGAGACGGCCCATGCCGACGTCCGTATCCCGCCGCATCAGGCCTGGACCGTGTCGGACCGGATGGCGCAGGAAAAGGAGGCGTTCGGCTTCTATTTCTCGGCCCATCCGGTCGACCGTTTCCGTCATCTGGCCGATGCGCGCGGCGCGAAAAGCTATGGCGAAATCTGTTCGCAGCCAATGGGCATGCCCAATGCCGAAGGGCGGGTGATGGGTATCATGGCGGCGATGGTCGAGGATGTGCGCTGGCGCGAGACGCGGCGGGGCGCGCGCTATGCCAACGCCACCTTCTCGGACCAGAGCGGCCAGTTCCAGGCGAGCTGTTTCGACGAGGATGCCTGCAAGCAGATCGAGGAACTGGCGCGCGAGGGCGATTGCGCGCTGCTGCATGTCGAGCTGGATCGCCTGCCGGGCGAGGAAACGCCGCGCGTCACTGTGCGCCGGATGGAGCCGTTCCGCGAGATCGCCAACGTGTCGCGCATGGAGCTGGTGCTGGACATCGAGATGGTCGAGGCCGTCGCCAAGCTGGCCGCGATCCTGTCCGGCAGCCGGGGCGGGCGGTGTGAGGTGTTCGTGCGGGCGCCGATCGGCGATGGCAAGGCGGCCCGCGTCTTCCTGGGCGACGACTTCACGCTGGGCGCCGATCAGGTCGACGCGATTAGTGGCATTGCCGGGCTGACCGTCCATAATCTGGCGCGGATGGAGGCGAAGTCGGACGGCTATCGCACCCGCCATCGCCGATCGGCCATGCGGCTGGTCGGCTGATCCCGCCCGTTTTCCCAGTTCGAGGAGAAATCTGTGTCCGAAGCGACCCTGGCCCTGGTCCATGCTTATTATGACGCCTTCAACCGGCAGGATGCCGAGGGGATGCTGGCGCTGCTGGCCGACGATGTGCGGCATGAGCCGAGCCAGGGCGCGGCCCGCATCGGCAAGGCGGCGTTCGCCGATTTCCTGGCCCATATGAACCATTGCTATGCCGAGACGGTGATCGATCCGGTCGTGCTGGCCAATGCGGAAGGGACGCGAGCGGCGGCCGAGTTCATGCTGGACGGCCGCTATCTGGTAACCGACAAAGGGCTGCCGCCGGCCGCCGGCCAGACCTATCATCTGCGCGTTGGCGCCTTCTTCGACATCGTCGAGGGGCTGATCACGCGCATTTCCAACCATTATAATCTGGCCGACTGGATCGCGCAGGTCGAAGGGCGCTAAAACCGCCGCCTGTCCCGTTGCCGTTCCATCCTGAGGTATCCTTGACCCACATTCGCGTTGCCGCCGCCCAATATCCGATCGAGCAGGTGCAGAGCTTTGCCGCCTGGCAGGAAAAGCTGACCCGCTGGGTGGAGGAGGCGGCCGCGCTGGGCGCGACCCTGGCGATCTTCCCGGAATATGCGGCGATGGAGCTGGCCGGGATCGATCCCGAGCGGGCGGCGGATCTGACCGCCTCGCTCGACCTGGTGATGCAGTTTGGCGAGGCCTATGACCGCGTCCATGCCGAGCTTGCGGCGCGGCTCGACATCCTGATCCTGGCGGGCAGCCGGCCGGTGCGGGAAAGCGACGGCCGGATCGTCAATCGTGCGCGGCTCTTCTGCCCGGACGGCACCACCGGCCATCAGGACAAGATCATGATGACCCGGTTCGAGCGCGAGCGCTGGGGCATCAGCGGCGGCGACAGCATCAACCTTATCCACACGCCGATCGGGCCGGTCGGCATATCGATCTGTTATGATGTCGAATTTCCGATGATCGCGCGGGCGCAGGCGGAGGCGGGCGCCAAGCTGATCCTGACGCCATCGGCCACCGACACGATGCAGGGCTATTGGCGGGTGCGGATCGGCGCGCAGGCGCGGGCGATGGAAAATCAATGCTTCGTCGTCCAGTCGCCCAGCGTCGGCATGGCGCCCTGGCTCCCTTGCATGGACGAGAATTTCGGCGCCGCCGGTGCCTTTGGTCCGCCCGACGGCACAATGCCCGACGATGGCGTGATCGCGCTGGGGCAGGCGAACGGTCCGGCCTGGGTGGTGGCGGACATCGACCTTGCCATGGTCGACCAGCTGCGTGCGGATGGCACGGTGCTGCCCTTCCGCCACTGGCCCGAACAGCATGTGCCCTTCCACATCATCCAGAATGGCGCGGGATCGGACGTGATCGCGCAGATGGCCAGCGATGCCGCGCGCGACGATGCGCCGGCCGCGCCGCAAATCGAAGATCAGGAGATTGCAGAATGACCGAGCCGTCGATCATCGTCGACCGCGTGACCAGCGATGCGGAAGGGCTGGAGGCGCTGGCGACGCTGCGTATCCGCATCTTCCGTGAGTGGCCCTATCTTTATGAGGGCGATGCCGCGCATGAGGAGGCGTATCTGCGCGCTTTCCTGGCGAGCGAGCGTGCGACTTTGGTGCGGGCGCGGATCGGCGAGGAGCCGGTCGGCATCGCCACCGCCTCGCCGCTGGCCGGCCAGCCCGACAGCCTGGTCGCGCCGCTGGTGGCAGCCGGCGTCGATGTCACGCGCAGCTTCTATTTCGGCGAGTCCGTGCTGCTGCCGGCCTATCATGGTCGCGGCATCGGTCATCTCTTCTTCGACGCGCGCGAGGCGGCGGCGCGCGACGCTGGCGCCGATTATGCGATCTTCTGTGGCGTGGTGCGCGGCGAGGACGATCCGCGCCGCCCGGCCGACGCCCGTGACCTGGCCCCTTTCTGGCGCAAGCGCGGCTATGCGCCGATCGAGGGCGCGCTGTGCGAGATGAGCTGGAAGGAAATTGGCGGCAGCGAAAAGATCAGCCACCCGATGCAATTCTGGATGCGAGCGCTGTAAAGGGGCGGGGCGGTTCCGCGCGCATGGCGGCGAAAGCTTTCCCTTGATTTCGCGCGCGGTGGGTGGTCATGGCATATCCATGATTATCTCGACCATCCCCTGGGACCAGCCCGCCACCATGATCGACCTGGATGGCAAGGCGCCGCTGATCGCGACGGTGCGCGATTGCGTCATCCATTATGGCCTGTTCAAGCCCTTCGCCAAGGAACAGGCGCGGGTGTTGCTGACCCAGCCGGTGCATCGCGAGGGGCAGAAGACCCGGACCTGGCTGCTCAATCCCGATGAAATCCAGCAACTGGCGGACAAGCTGCGCGCCGAGGGCTGAGTTAGCGGCGGCGGCCGGCCTGGAGCAGGGCGTAGAAGGTCACCGCCGAAAAGCCGATCGCGCCAGTGAGGCCGATGGCGGCGCCGATCCAGGCGCCGTCCATGCCGGCCAGCAGCTGGCCGGCGAGAAAGCCGATAATCGGCAATATCATCAGGAGTAGGCAGCCGAGCGCCGCCATGTCAGCGGCTTGCTTCGGCGGCCTTGGCCCGCTCCAGGAAGTTGCGGGACAGGCCGTGATAGAGGCGCTCGCGACAGAAGATCTGGGCGGATGCGTCGGCGACTAGTGCGGCGCCCAGCAGCGGCAGCATGAAGCCGCGGCTGCCGGTGGTTTCCGAAATGATGATGACGGCGGTCAATGGCGCGCGCACCACGCCGGTGAAATAGGCGACCATGCCCAGCAGCACGACGGCGCTCGCCGGTTCGCCGGGGAAAATCCAGCGCAGCAGATTGCCGAAGCCGGCGCCGGTGGCGAGCGAGGGGGCGAAGATACCGCCGGGAATGCCCGAGACGCTGGTGGCGAGGGTGCTGAGGAATTTGGCGGGGGCGAACCAGAGCGGCTGGTCGCCGCCCGCGATCATGGTGCGGGCCGGGGCATAGCTGGTGCCCCAGGTGAGGCCGGTGGCCACGCCGATCGCCGCCACCAGCAGCCCACAGCCGCCGGCGAACAGCACCGGATGGGCGCGCATCCAATCGGTCATGCGATTGCGCGCAGTGGCGGCATCGAGCGCCAGCCGGGCGAATAGCCCGCCGGACATGCCGCCCAATAGTCCTGCCAGGAGCGCGACGGGAACCGCCGACTGCAGCGGTAGATGAGCGGCGACCGCGCCGAAATAGACATAGTCGCCAGCGACGCCGAGGCTGACCATGCCCGAGATGATGACTGCGGTGATGACCAGCAGGGTCATGCGCTGCTCATAGGCAGAGGCCAGTTCCTCGATCGCGAAGGCAATGCCGGCGAGCGGTGTGTTGAAGGCGGCGGCGACGCCGGCCGCGCCGCCCGCGACCATGACGGACGCGCGCAGCGGCACGTTCAGCAAAGCGTGGACGCGGGCAAGGATGGCAGCGGAAATCTGGACGGTGGGGCCTTCGCGGCCGACCGAGGCGCCGACCAGCAGGCCGGCGATGGTCAGCACGACCTTCAGCAGGGCCATGCGCAGGTCAACCAGGCAGCGGCCGACCTTTTCCGGCAATTGGGTGGCGGCGATCACCTGCGGGATGCCCGATCCGCCGGCAAAGGGCGCGACGCTGCGGGTGATCCAGGCGAGGGCGGCAAAGCCGAGCGGGGTCAGCAGCAGCGGAAGCCAGCGATTGGCGGTGGCCAGGCGATGGAAAGCCTCGGTCGCTTCGTCCGCGGCCCAGGCGAAGGCGAGGGCGGCGAGGCCGACCAGCACGGCGCCGCCGATCAGGGCGAGGCGGCGGCGGAACAGCAAGGATGTCGGCCCGCTATGGCGCAGCAGCGCGCGGGCGCGGCGGCGGCTCCAGCGCTGGCCGGGGCGGCTCATGATGGACGTTGCGCGCCGGGGCGCGATTGACGCAGGACGCGGAAAGGGGGCGGCGCGGATGCCATGGCGCGAAATATCGATCCCGGTGGGCTGGACGCGCCTTCCCTACCAGTAAAATGGGCGATGGCCAGTATTTTCCGGCTATTTGTCCATTTTCCCGATCGACAAGCGGATCGCCCCTCAGAGCCGGTTCATCCGCAGCCAGTCGGGATCGCCGGACCAGGCGCTGGTCAGGGCCTTGCGGGCGGCGGCGGCCTCTGCCTTGTGCCCCTGGGCTGCCTCCGCGCGGGCAAGGCCGTAGAGCGCCCAGCCATTATTGGGGGCCTGGATCAGTGCCTGGCGGAAAGCGGCGCTGGCATCGTCGGGCCGGCCGGCGAGGAAGAGGGCGGCGCCGAGCGACTGATGCACCGGATAATACCAGTAGGCCGGTTCCTGATAGGGGATCTTCCGCTCCAGCGCGATCGCGGCGCGATAATGGTCGGCGGCCTGCGCATAGCGGCGCTGGGCGGTGGCGAGACGGCCGCGCGCGACCGCGGTGGCGAGCGCGATCAGGTCAGGGGCCGGGACGCCCTGCGCGATCATCGGGGCTAGTGCATCGGAGCGGGCGATCGCGCTCATCGCTGCGACCTCCGCATCGAAGCCGCGCTGATTGCGCTGCTGGGCATGGGCGACGGCGCGGGCATAATGGCGCATGGCGATGGCATAGGGCAGGCGCGGATCGGGCGCGGGCAGGGCGAGGATGTCGGCGGGCGCGGCGAACTGCGCCATGGCCAGATAGGGGGCGGCGTCGATCGCCTGGATCCAGGCGATGGCGGCCGAGGTTTCGGGATCGAGGATGGTGCGCAGCCGGCGCGCCTCCCGCATCGCGCCATCCATGTCGCCCGCCATCTGCGCGGAGGCGACGATGAAATGGACATTGTGCGGATAATAGCCGTAGCGCACCAGGCTGTGGTCGTCGGTGGCGCGGATGAAGGCTTCGTCGGCGCGGGCGGCGGCGATGTTGACGCGGATCGAGTCGCGATAGCGGCCGACGACCTGATAGATGTGGCTGGGCATATGGACGAGGTGGGCGGCGCTGGGCATGCCATCGGCGGAGAGGCGGTCGGCGGCAGCTTCGGCGCGTTTTGCATCGCTCGCTTCGAGCAGGTGGATCATCAGATGCGCCGCCTGGACATGGGCGGGATTGCGCGCCTGTACCGTTTCGACCAGGCGGATGGCGGCGCCCGCGCGCCCGATCGGGGTCTTGCGGTCGGCCTCCCAATAATTCCACGGGCTGGTGTCCATCGCCGCTTCGGCGGCCAGCAGGGCGACATCGTCATCGGCCGGGAAGCGCGCCGCGAGCGCCAGCATCGCATCGGCATAGGCGTCGTCGAGCGCAGCGCGGTCGGCATCGGGATCACGGGCATAGCGCAGCGCCGTTGCCTCGATCAGGCCGCGCTCCATCGGTGACGCTTGATCGTGCAGTATTATCGCCCGGTCCATCGCGGCAAGAGCCGCGCCCCGGTCGCCGGCATCCATCGGTGCGTTGATATTGGGGCCGAGCGCCACCGCCTCGCCCCACCAGCAGAGCGCGCAGGCGGGATCGAGCCGCTGTGCCGCACGGAAGGAGCGGACCGCGCCGGCATGGTTGAAGCCGTACATGAGCAGCAGGCCCTGGCTGAAATAGCGGCGCGCCTGCGGATTGGTGGTGGTCAGCGGAAAGCGCGAATGGGTGAGATCGTCGAACAGCGGGATCGGCGGAGCTTGGGCGATCGGCTGGGCGGCGGCGGCCGCGATCAGCAATTCGCGGGCGAGGGCGGAGCCGACCCTTGGGCCGCTGCACAGGCTGCGGGCGAGGCGGACGGGATCGAGCGCGGCAAGCGTCGCGGGCGAGAAGGCAGGTTCGATCGATACGGAGGCGAGCGACAGGCCGATGCCCAGCGCGGTCGCTGCCCTTATCCAGTCAGCCATGCGTCCGGCCCTTCCCCAAAAGCCCGCCATCCTGTGAGACAGACTATATCATCGGGGAAGGGGCCGGTAAATCAGGGCCTCAACGCGCCTGTTCGAGATAGGCGTCGATGGTCGCCAGATGGGCGTCCTTGGCCTGCTGCGGCAGGAAGGAGCCGATGATGCTGTTGCGCGCCAGCAGGGCAATCTGTTCGCGGGTCAGGTCGCGTGCGGCGGTGACGGCGCGATAATTGTCGTTGAGATAGCCGCCGAAATAGGCCGGATCGTCGGAATTGACCGTCGCGCGCAGGCCCATGTCCAGCATCCGGTCGAGCGGATGGCTGGCGATGTCGTCGATCACGCATAATTTGAGGTTGGAGAGCGGGCAGACGGTCAGCACCATCTGCTCGTCCACCAGCCGCTCGACCAGGGCATCCTCCTCCAGCGCGCGATTGCCATGGTCGATCCGATCGACCTTGAGCAGGTCGAGCGCTTCCCAGACATAGGCGGGCGGGCCTTCCTCACCGGCATGGGCGCACAGCTTGAGGCCGGCGTCGGCTGCAGCGGCGAAGACGCGAGCGAATTTCTCGGGCGGGTGGCCGACTTCGGAGGAGTCCAGCCCCACGGCCTTGATCTGCGGCAACCAGGGGGTGGCGGCGCGCAGCGTCTCGAACGCCTCTTCCTCGCTCAGATGGCGCAGGAAGCTGAGGATCAGGTCGCTGGTGATGCCATGGCGTTCTTCCGCGTTCCGCATGGCCGACAGCAGTCCCTCGATCACATCGGCGAAGGGTACGCCGCGCGATGTGTGCGCCTGCGGATCGAACATGATTTCGGCATGGACGATATTGTCCTGCGCCGCGCGATCGAAATAGGCGGCGGCGAGATCGTGGAAATCCTGCGGCGTGCGCAGCACATTGGTGCCGGCATAATAGATATCCAGGAAATCCTGGAGATTGCCGAAATCATAGGCCTGGCGGATCTCGTCGATCGAGCCGTAGGGCAAGGTCACGTCGTTGCGCCGGGCCAGCGCGAACATCAGTTCGGGCTCCAGCGTCCCTTCGATATGGAGATGCAACTCTGCCTTGGGCAGTCCGGTGATGAATTGGTCGATGTCGGTCATGGGGCCTCTATACAGGATCGACCACCATGGCACAGCTACGGGCCGCGTGGAACGGTCGTTGCAGCGCCATGCTGGTTTGCGTGGAAGGTCTCGTGTGGAAGGCCCCGCGGTATTTATTTGGCGATCAGCGTCGGCCGCCATAGCATTCATGATTCCCGATCATGACATCATGCCGATCATCGCATGAACCTGAACGGCCTCTCCTGTGTTATCCTCAATCTGGGTAGATGGCAGGCCGGAAGATGGCCGCCAGTTTTTTCTTCGATAGAGCGCGCAACCAGCGTCTGCAGGGGAGATTTTCATGGCCGATTTTCCGGATATGGGCGTGTCGCGACGTGGCATATTGGCGGGCGGTGCCGCCTCCGCGACGGTTGCCGTCATTCCAGCACCAGTGCAGGCGCAGCCGTCTCCCGCTGCGCCACCGCCGATGATGGCGGTGGATTTCATCGTGAATGGCAAGCGGCAGCAGTTGAAGCTCGACACCCGCACGACATTGCTCGACGCGCTGCGCGAACATCTCAAGCTGACCGGCACCAAGAAGGGCTGTGATCATGGCCAGTGCGGCGCCTGCACCGTGATGGTCAACGGCACCCGCATCAACAGCTGCCTAAGCCTGGCGCTGCAGCATCAGGGCGACGAGATCACCACGATCGAAGGGCTGGGCATGCCCGACAACCTCCATCCGATGCAGGCCGCCTTCATCGCCCATGACGGCTATCAGTGCGGCTATTGCACGCCGGGGCAGATCTGCTCTGCCGTCGCCGTGCTCAAGGAAATCGAACAGGGCGTGCCCAGCCACGTCCAGACGGACATCACCCGCGCCCCGGACTATTCCAATATCGAGATGCGCGAGCGGATGAGCGGCAATCTCTGCCGTTGCGGCGCCTATTCCAACATCGCGCAGGCCATGGCGCAGGTCGCGGGAGCAAAGGCATGAAGAGCTTCACCTATGAGCGGGCGAAGACGCCCGAACAGGCCGCCGCCGCCGTGGCCGGCCGGCCAGGCGCCAAATATCTGGCTGGCGGCACCAATTTGCTCGACCTGATGAAGCTGGAGATCGAGACGCCGACCCATCTGGTCGATGTCCAGGATCTGAAGCTCGAACGGATCGAGAAGACGGCGGAGGGCGGGCTGCGGATCGGCGCGCTCGTCACCAACACGGCGCTGGCGTCGGACATGGCGGTCCGCCGCGACTATGGCGTCCTTGCCCGTGCGATCGTCGCCGGCGCCAGCGGCCAGCTGCGCAACAAGGCGACGACGGCCGGGAACCTGCTGCAGCGAACCCGCTGCCCCTATTTCTACGACACCAACATGCCCTGCAACAAACGCCGGCCCGGCACCGGCTGCGCGGCGATCGGCGGCTTTTCCCGGCAGCTGGCCGTCATCGGTTCGTCGGATCAGTGCATCGCCACCTATCCCGGCGACATGGGCGTGGCGCTGCGCCTGCTCGATGCGAAGGTCGAGACGGTGAAGGCCGATGGCGCAAAGCGCGCAATCGATTTGGCGGATTTCCATCGCCTGCCCGGCAATGAGCCGCAGCGCGACAATGTGCTGGAGGCTGGCGAACTGATCACCGCCGTCACCCTGCCCAAGCCGATCGGCGGCACCCAGCTCTATTACAAGGTGCGCGATCGGGCCTCCTATGCCTTCGCGCTGGTTTCGGTCGCCACCATCATCCAGAAGGACGGTAGCGGACGCGTGGCATTTGGCGGCGTCGCCCATCGGCCCTGGCGAGTGGAAGCGGCCGAAGCCGCCTTTCCAGGCGGCGCCCGCGCGGTGACGGAGAAGGTCTTTGCCGATGCCCGTCCGACCGAGGACAACAGGTTCAAGCTGAAACTGGCCGAGCGGACGCTGGCGTCGCTCATGGCCCAGGCGAGGAGTTGATCCCATGAAATTCGATGCCCCCGCCAAAGCCAATCTGTTCGATCAGGCCAAGATCGTCGGCAAGTCGACGCCCCGGATCGACGGCCCGCTCAAGACCACCGGCCAGGCGCCCTATGCCGCCGAACGCCATGATGTCATCGCCAACCAGGCCTATGGCTTCGTCGTCGGATCGGCCATCGCCAAGGGACGGATCGCCGCGATGGACACCAGTCTCGCGCGCGCGGCGCCGGGCGTGATCGCGATCGTCACCGCCCCTGATACCAAGCCGGTCGGCAAGGGCATGATGAATTATGCCCCGCTGTTCGGCGGCAGCGACATCCATCATTATCATCAGGCGATCGCCTGCGTGGTGGCCGAAAGCTTCGAACAGGCGCGCGCCGCCGCGGCGCTCATCCGCACCGATTATGTGCGGGACAAGGGCGTGTTCGATTTTCCTGCCGTCGCCCCGGCCGCGCCGCTGGCCAAGGGGCAGGGGGGCAAGCCCGACACGAGCAGTCAGGGCGATTTCGCCGCCGCCTTCGCCGCGGCGCCGGTGAAGCTCGACGCGCGCTACAGCACCGCGAACGAAAGCCATTCGATGATGGAACCGTTCGCCACCATCGCCGCCTGGGACGGCGACAGGCTGACGCTCTGGACGTCCAACCAGATGATCGCCTGGGCCAAGCAGAGCATGGGCAAGATCCTGGGCATCGACCCTGCCAATGTGCGGGTGGATTCGCCCTATATTGGCGGCGGTTTCGGCGGCAAGCTGTTCGTGCGGGCGGATGCTGTGCTGGCGGCGCTGGGTGCCAAGGCGGCCGGACGGCCGGTCAAGATTGCCGTGCAGCGCCCGCTGATGGCCAATAACGCGACCCATCGTCAGGCGACGATCCAGCGCATCCGTATCGGCGCGGAGCGCGACGGGCGGATCACCGCGATCGGTCATGAAAACTGGTCGAGCAACATCAACGGCGCCGATGGCGAGGATGGCACGGCCCAGACGCCCAAAGTCTATGCCGGCGCCAATCGCATGACCGCCAATCATGTCGCCATGCTCGACCTGCCGGAAGGCAATGCGATGCGCGCCCCCGGCGAGGCGCCGGGGCATCTGGCGCTGGAAGTGGCGATCGACGAACTGGCCGAAAAGCTCGGCATGGACCCGATCGAACTGCGCATCCGCAATGAGCCCGAAGGGACGGTGCCTGCCAACGCGACCCAGCGCATTTCCGACCGCAACCTCGTCCGCTGCCTGCGTGAAGGGGCGGAGCGGTTCGGCTGGGCGCAGCGCAGCGTCAGGCCGGGGCAGCGCCGCGAGGGCGCCTGGCTGATCGGCATGGGCGTCGCAGCGGGCTATCGCGGCGGGCCGACGGCGACGTCCGGTGCGCGCGCACGGCTCGGCACGGATGGCCGTATCACCATCGAAACCGACATGACCGACATCGGGACCGGCAGCTACACGATCATCGCCCAGACCGCGGCGGAAACCATGGGCGTGCCGCTCGACCGGGTCCAGGTGGTGCTGGGCGATTCCGATTTTCCCGCGTCGTCGGGTTCGGGCGGCCAATGGGGCGCGGCCAGTTCGACCGCCGGCGTCTATGCCGCCTGCGTGGCGCTGCGCCGGGCGATCGGCCAGAAGCTGGGGTTCGACGCCGATAGCGCGACCTTCGCCGACGGCCGGATCGATGCGGGCGGTCGCCGCATGGCGCTGACCGATGCTGGTGCCCTTACGGCGGAGGATGAAATCAGCTTCGGCGATTTCAAGAAGGGCTATGATGTCGGCACCTATGCCGGCCATTTCGCCGAGGTGGCGGTCAACGCCTATACCGGCGAAACCCGCATACGCCGCATGCTGGCGGTGTGCGATGCCGGCCGCATCCTCAATCCGCTGTCGGCGCGCAGCCAGGTGATCGGTGCCATGGTCATGTCGGCCGGCTCCGCCCTGATGGAGGAACTGGCGGTCGACACCCGCTTCGGCTTCTTCGTCAATCACGATCTTGCCGGCTATGAAGTGCCGGTCCACGCCGACATCCCGCATCAGGAATGCATCTTCCTCGACACGCTCGACCCGGTGGTCTCGCCGTTGAAGGCGAAGGGGGTGGGGGAATTGGGCATATGCGGTCCCGGATCGGCGATCGCCAACGCCATCTACAATGCCACCGGCATCCGTGTGCGTGACTATCCCCTGACGCTGGACAAATATCTCGACCAGATGCCCGACATCGCCTGACCCTCAACCGGAGCAAGACCATGAAGCCGGACAAGACCGCTATCGTCCTGATCGAATATCAGAATGATTTCGTCAGCGAGGGCGGTGCCCAGCATGAGGCGGTCCGTGACGTGATGCGCGCCAACAGCATGCTGGCGAACAGTATCGCCCTGCTGGAGGGCGCGCGCCAGGCGGGGCTCACCATCCTTCATGTGCCGATCAGCTTTGCGGAGGGCTACCCCGAATTGTCGACCCGGCCCTATGGCATCCTTGCCGGCGTGATCGCCGCCAGGGCCTTTCGCCGTGGCAGTTGGGGCGCGCAGATTGCCGATGCGATGGCGCCGACCGATGGCGAGATCGTGGTGGAAGGCAAGCGCGGCCTGGACTGTTTCGCTAGCACCAATATCGACTTCATCCTGCGTCAGCACGGCATCACGCACCTGGCCATTGCCGGCTTTCTCACCAATTGCTGCGTCGAATCCACCATGCGCTCCGCCTATGAACGCGGCTATCATGTCGCGACGCTGATCGACTGCTGCGCCACCATCGGCGAGGAGGAACAGCGCGTGGCCATCACCAAGGATTTTCCGATGTTCTCGCTGCCAATGACCGGGCGGGATTTCCTCGCGCAATTTGGCTGAAGGACCGATCTGTCCCCTCCAGAGCGGGGAACTTCTGGTCGGGAGGGCAGCATTTGCCCCGATGCCTGCACCATTCTGCAAACGCTTCATAAGTTTATGTTGCTGTGCAGCATAAGCCATTGTGGGCCGTAATCGCCGCGGTTAGGGGCGCTTTCGATGAGGCTGGCAGGGAACAGGTGTCGAGTTGGCGAGTGAGCGTTTCGGCTTGCGGCAGGCGGCCGCGTGGCTGTCGGAGGTTGTCGGGCCTGACCGCAGCTATGTGAATGTCGGGATCGTCTATACGGTGGCGATCAGCCTGTTGTCGCTGGCTACCCCCATCTCCGTGCAACTGCTGATCAACTCGGTGGCGCGTACCGCGCTGGTCGCGCCCTTGTGGATCCTGTCCGGCGTGCTGCTGGCGCTGCTGCTGGTCGTGGCGGGGCTGAGCGCGCTGCGCGTCTATCTGTTGGCGATCTTCGAACGCCGCATTTTTGCGCGGGTGGTCGCGGAAATCACCGTGCGCGCGGTGCATGCGCAAAACCCCTTCTTCGTGGATGAAAGCCGGGGCAGCCTGTTCAACCGCTATTTCGACATGGTGATCGTCCAGAAATCGGTGCCCAGCCTGGTGATCGGCGCCTTCACCATCGTGCTGCAGGGGGCGGTGGGACTGGTGGTGACCAGCTTCTACCATCCCTTCTTCCTGGCCTTCAACCTGGTGCTGGTAACGGTGTGTCTGATGATCTGGCTGGCCTGGCGGCATGGCGCGATCACCGGTGCGGTGGGCGTCAGCCATGCCAAGCATAATGCCGCGCACTGGCTGGAAAGCGTCGGCGGTTCGAACGGTTTCTACAAATCGGCCCGGCACCTGAATTTCGCGATGGACCGGTCCGAGACGGTCATTGCCGACTATATCGCCGCGCATCGCCGTTATTTCCGCTACAGTTTCGCGCAGACGCTGGGTTATTTTCTGGTCTATGCCTTCGCGGCGGCTGCCTTGCTCGCGCTCGGCGGTAATCTGATCCTGGCCGGCCAGCTTTCGATCGGGCAGCTGGTTGCGGCGGAACTGATCCTGTCCGGCGTCTTCTACGGCATCTACCAGCTCGGTTCCTATCTCGACACCTTTTATGATCTGGTCGCAAGCAGCGAGGAATTATCGCAGATTTTGGCCATCCCGCAGGAGCGCCTTGGCCAGCGCGGGGAGGCGCCACGCGACGGATCGGTCCGCTTCCGCGATGTCGAGATCGACAAGGCCCAGATCAATTTCGAAATTGCGAGCGGCGAACAGGCGGTTATCCTGGCCGAACCGGGCATGGAGAGCGCCCTGGCGCTGCTGCTCAAGCGCCACGCCGCGCCCGACAGCGGCATCGTCCTGATCGGCGGCAGCGAACTGGGCAGTTTCGACATGTATCTGCTGCGATCGGCGGTGATGGTGCTCAATCGCCCGACCATCATCGATGTCACCCTGCGCGAATATCTCTCGTTCGCCGAAGGTCGCGACATGGATGGGGCGCGGATCATGAATGCGCTGGAACGGGTGGGCCTGGGCGCGCGGCTCGCCAGGCTGCCGCATGGGCTGGATACCCAGCTCGCCAGCTCCGGCTCGCCGCTGTCGATCGTCGAAGTGATGCAGCTCAAGCTCGCCAATGCCCTGCTCAGCCGTCCGCGCGTTCTGCTGTTGTCGCAACTTTACGACATGATGCCGATTGCCAGCCTCAAGGCGACATTGGCCGAGTTGCGGGCAGCGGGCACGACCGTGCTGCTCAGCAGCGGGCGCCCCGAAGCGCTCGACCCCGACGCCTGGTATTGGGTTGGCGCGCGCACGCAGCAACGGTTCACCGACAAGGATGAATTTGCCCGCTTCGTTGCGGCACGGGAGGCGCAGGCATGACGCTCGACCGCGCCCAGGCCGAACATTTCCCGTCGCTCGCCCAGTTGCGGCCGCCCCGACTGGTGACGACCGTCGCCTGGCTCATCCTGCTGGGCGTCCTGCTCGTGTTGGCGATCCTGTTCGTGCCCTGGCAGCAGACGGCGCAGGGCGGTGGCCAGGTCACGACGCTGAGTGCGCAGGACCGCGCCCGCGACGTATCCTCGCTGGTGAGCGGCCGCGTCGCCGAGTTCTACGTCAGGGATGGCGATCATGTCCGGGCCGGCGATCCGATCGTCCGGGTGGTCGATGTCGATCCGGATTTCCTCGCCCGGCTGGCGGGCGAGAAGGCGCAGGTCGAGGCGCAGATCGCGGCGGTCCAGCAGGCGCGGGCGACCGCGATGATCGACGTCAATCGCACCAGCCAGCTCTATGCCGAAGGGCTGGCCGCCCGGCGCGATTATGAGCAGACCCAGATCAAGGTCGCCGATGTCGATGCGAAGCTGGCCGAAGCGCGCGCGAAGCTCAAGCAGATCGAGATCAAGCTTGCGCAAAGTTCGGCGCAGATCGTCTCGGCGCCGCGCGAAGGCCGGGTGCAGGATCTGAACGCCGCAGCGGGTGGCGCGCTGATCTCGTCCGGAACGGTGCTGGCGACGATCGCGCCCGAGAATATCACCCGCGCGGTCGAGCTGTATGTCGATGGGCGCGACGTGCCCCTGGTCGAGCCGGGGCGCTCCGTGCGGCTCGAATTTGAGGGCTTCCCGGCCTTCCAGTTCAGCGGCTGGCCGGCTTTTGCTGTTGGCATCTATGACGGCCAGGTGCGGTCGGTAGATCCCACGCCGCGCACCGACGGGTTGTTCCGCATCTTGGTGGAACAGGCGCCGGGCAAGACCGCCTGGCCGGAGCGACGCTTTGTCCGTCAGGGTAGCAAGGTGCTGGGCTGGGTGCAGGGCGACACGGTGCCGGTCTGGTATGAATTGTGGCGCCAGCTCAACGATTTCCCGGTCAACTTTGGCCAGGATCAGGTGGCCGGCAAGGGCGAGGCGAAAGCGCCCAAGGACGACAAGAGTTCGATCGAGAAGAAGAAGTGACGATGTGGCGTGCGATGGCGCTGCCCATGCTGGTCGCGGCCATGGGCGCGGGCACCCTGCCGTGCGCGGCTGGTGAGGCCCTGTCGGTCGATGCGACGCCCGCGCCGACCGCAGGGCAGCCCTCGACGCCGCTGACGCTGGACGAGGTGCTGCAATCATCGGCCCGCTCGGCGCCCGATATCATTGCCGCTCTGGCGCGCGCGCGTCAGGCCGAAGGGCGCGCGATCAGCGCACAGGGCGCCTTCGACACGGTGTTTTCCGTGGATGCCCGCAGCCGGGTCGAGGGCTATTATGACGGCACGCTGATCGACAGCAAGGTCGAACGCCCGCTGACCGGCAACGGCGGCTATGTCTATGGCCAATATCGCAATTCGCGCGGGGATTTCCCGGTCTATGAGGACAAGGCCTATACCAATCGGGCGGGCGAGTTGAAGATCGGAGCGCTCTATGCCCTGATGCGCGATCGCCTAATCGACGCGCGGCGATCCGCGTCGCAAATCGCCGGCAACGATATCGACATCGCGCGCTTCGAAACGCGGGCGACCGCCATCGGCGTGCAGGCGCGCGCCATTGCCGCCTATCAGAAATGGGTCGCGAGCGGCCTCAAGCTCAAGGCCTATGAGGCGCTCTACGATCTGGCCGAAAGCCGTAGCCAGGGCATTGCGCGTCAGGTGCAACTGGGCGCCAAGTCCGCGATATTGCTGACCGAGAATGAAGCCAACATGGTCAAGCGCGAAGCGCTGGTGGTGCAGGCGCGACAGGAGTTCATGGCGGCGGCCAACAGCTTCTCACTCTATTATCGCGATGCGGACGGCTTGCCGATCCTCGTCGATGCCGCGCGCCTGCCCGCGTCCGCCGCCGCGTTCGACGGCCTGCGGATCAACCCATTGTTCGCAATAGAGGATCGCCCCGACTTCGGCATCCTGCTGGAGGAAATCGACAACGCCTCGGTCAAGCTGGCGCTGGCCGAGAACGACACCCGCCCCAAGCTGGATTTCGAGGGGCAGGTCGCCAAGGATGTCGGTGCCCAGGGGCTGGGAGGCTATAGCCGTACGCCGCTGGAGGTGATCGTCGGCGTGACCTTCAAGGTGCCGCTGCAGAACCGCAAAGCGAGGGGCAAGGTTGCCGAGAGCCAGGCAAAGATCGACGAACTCACCGTCAAGCAGCGCTATCTGGCGGAAAAGATCCGCACCGAAGTGGCCGGCATCGGCATCGAGGTCGACGCCGCGCGCGTGCTGGTCGATACGACCCGGCGGCAGCGCGACCTGGCCGAACGACTGGCCCAGGCCGAGCGGCGGCGCTTCGATCTGGGGTCGAGCGACTTCTTCCTGGTCAATAGTCGCGAGGAAGCGGCCACCGATGCCGCGGTCAAGCTGATCGAGGCGCAGGCGCGCATCGCCGCGGCCCAGGCCGAAATGGCGGCGGCAACCGCCGATGACCGGGCGCTGGGACTGGATCGCAGCTAGGCGGCATGTCGCTGCGACCTGGCGTCAGGGCCCCGGTCGGTCGGGAAAAAGGGCCTTGATCGCCGCATAGGCGGCTCTCGCCTTCATCAGGGCGTCGAACTGGACATGGTGCCAGGGCGAGCCGATCGCGACGGCACCATCGACAATCTTCCGGTTGCTGCCCCAAAGTCGATGGCAGTGCCCGGCGCAGCGTGGGACGCAGCTGTCGAAGGACATGCCGGGGCGGACCCCGATGCGATCCCTGATGTCGCGCATCAGAAGCTGGCCCGGCGCATAAGCCCGATAATCCTCGTCGAACGCCATCTTGAAGCCATGGCCCCAGATGGCGGCTTCAAACCAGCTCGACATGGCGATCGCGCGGCCCCCGACCGACAGGGTGGCAAGGCGGGCGCTGCCGTTCGCATGACCGCGCTCAATCACTTCGCAAAACAGGGCCTGGGTCGCGCTGTCGCTTGCCAATGCGCTGCCGCTACGGCCTTTCCAGCCCGATGCCTCAAGGTCCAGAAACGCGTCGATCCAGGCTATGCATGGCGCGTCCGGCGCCAGAATGTCGATCGTGACCGGGCCATGTTCCTGTTCCAGCCGCTTCGACAGGCTGCGCAGTCGGCTCCGCATTTTCGCGTCGCCGCGGCCTTCCCCTTCCTTGCCGGCGCGATAGGCTGGACGATCATGGCAATGAATGGTGTGGAATGCTCGCCTTTCCCGTTCGCAGCGGTCGAACAGGGCGATACTGACCGGATCGTCGGCATCCAGTCCGGAGACATGCAGCATGATCTCCCCGCCTGTGCGCTGGTCCAGGAAGGCGAACAGGCTCTTCCAGAACAGATCGGCGGACTGCGCGATGACCAGCGGCGTACCTAGGAACTGGTTGGTCGCCGACCAGTTGCGCCAGATGCGAACGGGCCACCGGCCGAAGCGTGGTACGGCGAGCAGCGGCATGACGCCCAGCCATGGTCCATCGATGGGCGCCACGACGGCCAGAAGCACGTCAGCGCCATCAGGCGCGTGGCTCAGGGCGGCGTCCATGAACCAGTCCTGCGCGAAGACATTGGCGGCCCCGGCCAGTGCCGACAGGGCTGCCCACTGCGCGCGATCATCGGCCGTCAGATCGGCATGGCGCAGGATGCGGACGGCGGGTTGGTCGGCATCCGACATCGGCCAGGCAAGGCTTGAGTCCGATTGGAAATTGCCGGAGGCGGGAAGGTGGCTCATAACAGACCGGCCTTGCGCGCCACGCGGCAACCGATCGAGCGCCATTTGGCGGCCTTGGGCCATATCGGCACGTCGCCGGTGGGCAGGCCCCATCGCCGCAGCAGCGGATTGATCTGCATGGCGTCGCCCAGCGCCTGGCTCCACTGGCTCTGCCAGGTGATCGACAGCGAAATGGATGGCTCCGCACCCGCCCTGACCCAATGGGGCGAGGCGTAGGGGATGAACAGGCCGTCGCCCGGTTGCATGGGGTGGATGTCGGCATCCGCTTCATAGGCGTCGTTCCAGGGCAGCATATTGTCGCCACCACCATAATAGGCTTCGTGCCGGTCGATCGGCAGCCATGGTGCCATCGGGCGATAGGTCGCGAACTGTTTGTCGCCCGCGATCTGGAAGAGGATATTATATTCGCAATCGAAGTGGAACGGGGTGAGCGTTCCCGGCGCGGAAACGAAGATGAAGCCTCGCACCGTCAGCCCCGGACCGGTCGCTGGAGAAATTGCGGGGCCGATCTGGTCCATCAGCCTGGCCAGCAACTCGCGATAGGCAGGCAGTTGCTCGACGAAGCGGAGCATGATCCAGTTGCCGCTGGTCTGGATAGAGCGAATGACGGTGGCGACATCGGCGTCGTCGGAGCGGTCCATCGCGAATTCGCCGCCATTGGGGGCGTTGCCGATCCGGCGTTCGACAAATTGCGGCGGCAGGTCGATGCTGGCTTTTGCCAGGGCTTCGAACGAGAGCAGCGGATGGTCCGTCAGGCTATGCTGCAGCATGGTCGGCGACAGCGGATAGGCGCTGGCGAAAGGATCGAGACTGGACGGCGCAACAAAGCTCATGGAGGAAGTTCTTCCGCAATGACGAGATGAATTGCCGCAAACTTGTCGTGCAAGGTTGAAGATCGCGTTAAACAAGATGCGCGTCTTCCCGTATATTTTCAGGCCATAAGAGGTTTATTTTCTGTCTGGGCTGAGTTGAGACGGTGATGCGGAAATATCGATTTGGATGAAAAATGGTTGCGGCAATGATTTCTGGTCTGTTTCCGCATTGATGCGATGAAGAAGATCGCAATGCGGTGTTTCGATCGTGCCTGGTCTTCGATGCGCGCCATTCTCTCCTTGTGCGATTGTCGGATGCCGCGCTGGTACGCAACCGTGCAGCATGATGAGATTGTCGGCAGCGGGGAGAGGTCTGCGCTTGATGGGACGCACGCGCCGACACGACGCATTTTGCTGGGGAGAAACCTTGAGGCTCTGGTTCAACTCAGCCGGTCGATCGCGTCGCTGTCAAGACCGCCGGGGATGATCATGATCGGGCAGGGCATCTTGCCCGCGTCCGATCCGGTGAAGTGGGATACCAGGGCACCGGGTGGGCCACTGGCGGCGGCGCCCAGGACCAGGGCGGCGACATCGTCCATTTCCTCCAGCGTCTTGCGCACGACCGCGACGGGATCGCCCTGGCGCACGGTGATGCTGGGGCGGATGCCGGATTCGTCGGTCAGCGTGCCGGCGGCGCTGGTCACCAGCGCTTCGGCCCGTTGCAGCGCCTCATCCTCCATCGTCGCCTGGACGCCGCCCCACTGAACGAATTCGGACGGCGGGATGAGGGCCAGGATGCGGATCGTCCCGGCCGTCTTGGCGGCGCGGCGTGCGGCGAAGCGCAGCGCGGTTTCCGCTTCGGGCGATTCGTCCACGACCACCAGATATGTCCGCATTGTTCGATATCCCCGAGAAACAAAAATCGGCCTTGCCGGCCCGTCAAAACTGCCCCGACGAACCAACGAGGTGAAATGTGGGGCATTATGGGCCCTTGCGCAAGGCGTGGCCTTGACCGTTCCGGCCAAAGGGTGAAAACGGGCTCCGAAACGGCGCGTGCCAGATAATCAAGAAGAGGCCCCGAACGCATGAGCAAGACGATCCAGATGCCTGCCCTGTCCCCCACCATGGAGGAGGGCACGCTGGCCAAGTGGCTGGTCAAGGAAGGGGACAAGGTATCGTCCGGCGACCTTCTCGCCGAGATTGAGACCGACAAGGCGACCATGGAATTCGAAGCGGTCGATGAAGGCACCGTTGCCAAGATCCTGGTGTCGGAAGGCGCCGAAGGCGTGAAGGTCGGCACCGTCATCGCGATCATCGCCGAAGAGGGCGAGGATGTCGCCGAAGCCGCCGCCAGCGGTGGCGCCGCTCCCGCGCCCAAGGCCGATGCGGTCCCCGCCAAGGCCGAAGCCGCCGCCCCCGCCGCCAAGGCTGATCCGGTGCCGGCGAAGGCGGCTGCGCCTGCCGCCGCTCCGGCGGAAGGCCGCGTGAAGGCGAGCCCGCTGGCCCGTCGCCTGGCCGAAACCAAGGGCGTCGATCTGGCTGCTGTCGCTGGTTCTGGTCCCAATGGCCGCATCGTCAAGGCCGACCTGGATGGCGCCGCTGCTGCCCCGGCCAAGGCCGCTGCGCCGGCTGCCGCCCCGGCCGCTGCCGCGCCTGCCGCTGCCCCGGCACCGGTGGCCGCCGCCGCGCAGGATTTCGGCATTCCGCACGAAGTCATCAAGCTCAACGGCATGCGCAAGACGATCGCGCGCCGCCTGACCGAGTCCAAGCAGCAGGTGCCGCACATCTACCTGACCGTGGACATTCAGCTCGACAAGCTGCTGAAGCTGCGCGGCGAGCTGAACGCCGGCCTGTCGGGCCGTGGCGTCAAGCTGTCGGTCAACGACCTGCTGATCAAGGCGCTGGGCGTGGCCCTGATGCAGGTGCCCGAGTGCAACGTGCAGTTCGCCGGTGACCAGATGCTGCAGTTCAAGCGCGCCGATATTTCGGTGGCGGTGTCGATCCCCGGTGGCCTGATCACCCCGATCGTGACCGGCGCCGACATCAAGGGCGTGGCCGCCATCTCGAACGAGATGAAGGATCTGGCCGATCGCGCCAAGGCCGGCAAGCTGCAGCCGAGCGAATATCAGGGCGGCACCGCGTCGCTGTCGAACATGGGCATGTTCGGGATCAAGCAGTTCGAAGCCGTCATCAACCCGCCGCAGGGCATGATCATGGCGATCGGCGCGGGCGAGAAGCGTCCCTTCGTGGTCGATGACAGCCTGCAGATCGCGACCGTCATGTCGGCGACCGGCAGCTTCGACCATCGCGCGATCGACGGCGCCGATGGCGCTCGCCTGATGAAGGCGTTCCGCGAACTCATCGAAAATCCGCTGGGCATGCTGGCCTGATGGCGAAGATCGACGAGCAGCCGCCGGAGCATAGCCCGGCGGTGCGCGTCATCGCCATGCCGGCCGATACCAATCCCCACGGGGATATTTTCGGCGGCTGGCTGATGAGCCTGATGGATTCGGCTGCGGGTTCGGTCGCGGCACGCTACAGCCATGGTCGTGCGGTGACGATCGCGGTGGAGGGCATGACCTTCCACCGTCCGGTCATCGTCGGCGATGAGGTGTCGGTGTTCGCGACGCTGAAGTCGGTCGGCCGCACATCGATGAAGATCGATGTCGAGGCGTGGCGCCGTGCCCGCCATGACGACCGATCCTATCGCGTGACCCAGGCGACTTTCACCTTCGTGGCGATCGGTGAGGATCGCCAACCCCGTTCCGTGCCGCCGCTGCCTGCTCAATAAGGGCGCGGCCTGACCAAGATATCGAATAGCGAGAGAGACCATGGCTGATACCTATGACCTGATCGTCCTCGGCTCCGGCCCGGGCGGCTATGTTGCCGCCATCCGGGCGGCGCAACTGGGCCTCAAGACCGCGATCGTGGAGCGCGAAAATCTGGGCGGCATCTGCCTCAACTGGGGCTGTATTCCGACCAAGGCGCTGCTGCGTTCGGCCGAAATCTTCCATTATATGCAGCATGCCAAGGATTATGGCCTGGTTGCCGAGAAGATCAGCGCCGACATCGAGGCGGTGGTGAAGCGTTCGCGCGGCGTCGCCAAGCAGCTCAATCAGGGCGTCACGCACCTGATGAAGAAGAACAAGATCACCGTTCACATGGGCGATGGCAAGCTGACCGGAAAGGGCAAGCTGACCGTCACCAAGGACGGCAAGAGCGAAGAGCTGACCGCCAAGCATATCATCGTCGCGACCGGTGCTCGCGCCCGCGACCTGCCGCAGCTGAAAGCCGACGGCAAGCGCGTGTGGACCTATCGCCACGCCATGACCCCGGCGGAAATGCCGACCAAGCTGCTGGTCATCGGATCGGGTGCGATCGGCATCGAATTCGCCAGCTTCTACAACGACATGGGCGCTGATGTGACCGTGGTCGAGATGATGGACAGGATCGTGCCGGTCGAGGATGCCGATGTGTCGGCGTTCCTTGAAAAGGCGGTCAAGAAGCAGGGCATGACCATCCTGACCGGCGCCAAGATCGAGAAGATCGCCGCGACCGACAAGGCCGTGACCGCGACCATCAAGGACAAGGCCGGCAAGGACATCACCGCCGAATATAGCCATGTCATCGTGGCGATCGGCATCGTCCCCAATGTCGAGAATATCGGTCTGGAAGAGGTTGGCGTCGAGCCCGATCAGCGCTTCCACATCAAGACCGATGCCTATGGCCGCACCAATGTCGACGGCATCTGGGCGATCGGCGACGTCACCGCGCCGCCATGGCTGGCCCACAAGGCAAGCCATGAAGCCGTCACCACGGTCGAGGCGATCGCGCAGGCGCTGGGCAACAAGGATGTCCACCCGCATGCGATGGACGTGCGCAACATTCCGGGTTGCACCTATTGCCACCCGCAGATCGCGTCGGTCGGCCTGACCGAAGCCAAGGCCAAGGAAGCGGGCTACGACGTCAAGGTAGGCATGTTCCCCTTCATCGGCAATGGCAAGGCGATCGCGCTGGGCGAGGCCGAGGGCTTCACCAAGACCGTGTTCGACGCCAAGACCGGCGAACTGCTGGGCGCCCATATGATCGGCGCGGAAGTGACCGAGATGATCCAGGGCTATACCATCGGCAAGACGCTGGAGACGACCGAGGCCGAACTGATGCAGACGGTGTTCCCGCACCCGACCATCTCGGAATCGATGCATGAAAGCGTGCTCGCCGCTTATGGGCGTGCGCTCCATATCTGATCGGCAGCAGATGCTGAAAAAAGGCGCGGGGATGTTCATCCTCGCGCTTTTTTGCGTGCTGGGAATCGCGCTGTTGCAGCGCCATGGTCTGCTTGACGATCTGAATATCGGCCTGATGGGCTTGGCTGGCCAAGGGCGCGAGACGGCGCTGGGCGGGCCTGTCACCATGGTCATGCGGCTCGCTTCGGCGATCGGCGGTACGGCGATCCGCATCATCCTGTCGCTGGTCGTGCTGGGGGCGCTGGTCTTCACCGGACGGCGGGCAGCGGCCTTGTGGTTTGCCGGGGTGGAGATTGGCGGCACGCTGCTCAACCTGATCCTCAAACAGATTTTCGCCGCGCCCCGGCCCGACCTGCTGCCGCATCTCGACATCGTGCATAGCTACAGCTTCCCCAGCGGCCATGCGGCGGGGAACATGATGTTCTTCGGTGCGCTGGCGATGCTGGCCGGCCGACGCTGGGCTTATGGTGCAGGCGGGGCGATGATCGCGCTGATCGGCGCCAGCCGGGTATGGCTGGGCGTACATTGGCCAAGCGACGTGATGGCCGGATGGATCGAAGGGCTGGGCTGGCTTGTGCTGTGCGCGGTCTGGCTACCAGCGCGGCGAGGGCAGCAGTAAGGCCCGGCCGATGCTGCTGTGCGGCGGCATGCCGTCGGCGGTGACGAAGCCATGGACCCAGAAACTGTCCCAGGCGCTGAGCATCGCTATGATGAGCAGCGTCAGGCCTGCGCCGGCGCAGAGTAGGCGGGCGCCGCGCAGCGGATCGGCCGGCATCAGCGCCAGGAGCACAAGTGGCAGCAATGGCAGGAAATAGCGGCCCTGCGTCCCCTGCACATAATCGGCGCCAAGCGGCGTGCCGGTGAGATACATGGCGGTTTCAATCAGCAGCGCGGTGCCGAGCGCGATCGCCAGCCACCAGAGCCGCTGGCCGAGGCCGAAGCGCACGCCCGATCCGCTCAGCACGGCGCTGCCAAGCATCAGCAGGGCAAGGGGGTAAGCGAGCAGCGGCAGCAGGATCGCGTTCCAGCCGAAGCGGCCGACGATTTGCAGCGCATAGACCGGGGCGCGTTCGATGATGCTGGACGCGAGGATGCGGGCATAGCCGGTTGGATCGGCCAGGATGACGGCGAGTTGCTGCGCCAGCGGCGCGGTCAGCACGCTCTCCCCGGTCTTGCGCGAGGTGATGTGATAGAGCGCCTGGCTGCCGCCATTGGCTTTCATCCAGACAGCGAAGATGACAGCCCCCAGCAGCATCGCGCTCAGGATCAGCGCGTTGCGAAGTAGGCTGGCGCGGCTGGGCCAGCGCAGTCCGGCGGCCATCAGCGGCAGGTAGACGCCCTTGGCCAGCGCCAGCAGCGGCGTGGTGACCAGCGTGGCGGCGGTGCTGGCGCGGTCCGGCGCCATGAAGCCGATCCGCAGCGCCAGAGCGAGGCCGAGAAAGCCGACGCCGTTGATGACGGCATCGGGCGAGAGCGAGCCGATCTGATAGCAGAAGGTCGGCAGCAGCGCGGTACCGAGCAGCGCCATCCGGCCGAAGGGGATAAGGCGCAGCGCGGCGGCGAGCAGGAGCAATGCGGTCAGCGCATTGGCGATACGGCCGGCATAGAAGGCGCCGATGCGCGGCAGGCCCAGCGCGTCGCCGATCGCGAGGCCGACGGCGCCGGGGGCATAGAGCGTCGGCGCATAGCTGGCAACATTGGGAAATTCGGCAAAGCGCGTGCCGGGGCGGGCGGCGTCGGCGGACCAGGCCCGGTCGATCATCGCCTTGTCATAGCGGTGGCGTTTGCCGTCCGGTTCGGTCGGGAAATCGACGGCATGAAGATCGACCGCCGCGCGCGGCAGTTCCGCACCGATCCGGTCGCCATGGACTTCCGTCACCACATGGCCCTGCGACAGGGCCAGCGCCTTCATATAATGCTGGTTCTCATCCGGGGCCTGAAAGGGAGGCGTCAGGATCGCGAAGAACAACGTCGCGAGGCAGATCGCAAGAAATACTATCCGTTCGAGACGCGACCATGGCGCGGCGATCGCCATGTCGGCATAAGGATGGTTCCTGAAAGAAGATCGCTCGCTGCGCATGCCCGCCGTTCGGTTGAATATTGATACGCCCTAGATATGCCCCGTTAACATTTTGCGATGCGAAAGACGAAAGTTGAATGGTTGCGATCTGGAGTGCCTCGCTACACTCGCAAGGGGGAAGGGCAGGGAAAGCAACAACCATTTCGAACTTTCCTTCTCCCGCCAGCGGGAGAAGGATATGAAGCCTTGCCGGCAAAGCCGGCTAGGCGAAGTTGGATGAGGGCTGCTTACTCCAGAAGACCCTCACTCTCCCACGCCTTCGGTGCGGGCCCCTTCCTCTCCCGTTAACGGGAGAGGAATTGCGTAACATCCGCTCGCTACTGAATATCACTACTATAGCGAAGGCTTTACCCTCAGGCCTCTTCTGCTTCCAGTTCCTGCTCGACCGGCGGGTGGAGCCGCAGGCGGGTGACGCGGCGGCCGTCGCTGGCCAGGACTTCCAGTTTCCAGCCGCTCTGTTCGTGCGGGATGATCTCGCCCGGTTCGGGGACGCGGCCGGCGAGCACGAAGGCGAGGCCGCCCAGCGTGTCGACATCTTCCTCGATCTCGCCCAGACGCGGGTCGATTTCCTCGGCGACGTCGTCCAGTTCGGCGCGGGCGTCGGCATCCCACATGCCGCCTTCCAGCGGCACCAGCATCGCTTCGGGCGCGTCGTCATGCTCGTCCTCGACCTCGCCGACGATTTCCTCGACCAGATCCTCGAAGGTCAGCAGCCCTTCGGTGCCCGAATATTCGTCGAGCACGATGGCCAGATGGGTGCGCTTGGCGCGCATTTCGGCGAGCAGGTCGAGCGCGCCCATGCTTTCGGGCACATAGAGCGGCTGGCGGATCAGCGGCGCCAGCGTGTCGGGCACCGGCGCCTTGCCGGCGAGGATGGCGAAGGCATCGCGGATATGGACCATGCCGACGATCGTATCGAGCGTCTCGCGATAGACCGGGATGCGGCTATGACCGGCCTCGGCGAACAGTTCCGCCAGTTCGGCGAAGCTCGCCTTTTCCTCGATCGCGACGATGTCGGCGCGGGGCAGGGCGACGTCGTCGACCGTATGTTCGGAAAAATGCAGCAGGTTGCGGACCATCTGCCGCTCGATCGCGGACAGATCGCCCTTGGCAGGCGGGGCCGCGCCCTCTTCCTGCTCTTCCTCATCATATTCGTCGAGCGCCTCTTCCAGTTCCTTGCGGAGGCTGGGGGCTTCATTCTCGCCGAACAGGAGCGACTTCAGGCCGCTCCATAAACCGCCCTCGTTACTACTGTCCGCTTCCTTGGAACCGGCGCTATCCTTCGGGCTGCCTTCAGCCATCTTACTTCCTATTCCCCTGTTTCAGAACATTGTCGAAGCCGGTGATAGACCGGATCCGAATAAGCATGATCAACCATTGTCCCGATCCCCATAGGGATCGGCCAGGCCAAGGCTGAGGAGCGCGCGGATTTCCAGCGCTTCCATCGCCTCGGCTTCATTGTCGTCCATATGGTCATATCCAAGCAAATGAAAAGTCCCGTGGACGATCAGATGCGTGGCATGGTCGGCGACCGATATGCCCTTTTCCGCGGCTTCGGCGGCGCAGACCCCCTCGGCCAGCACGATATCGCCCAGCAGAACCTCACCATCGTCGGTGTTCGCCGTCACTTCCAGCAGGTCTTCCTGCACCATCGGGAAGGACAGGACGTTGGTCGGCTTGTCCTTCTCGCGATAGGCGCGGTTGAGCTGATGCACCTCATCATCGTCGGTCAGCTTGACCGCAACTTCATAGAGGGTGGAGTCGGTCGCGAAGGCGGCATAGGGACTGTGCGCAATGGCGGCCGAAACCGCCTGTTGCGCGAGAAATTCCCAGTCCGTGCCGGGCCAGCCTTCTTCATGAAGGACAGCGACTTCGATCATATTGTTAAGATCCGTTGTGAAGATTTAGGCATCCGGCCCCTCATAGGCCTGGACGATGCGGCCGACCACCGGATGGCGCACGACGTCGCCAATGCCGAAGGGGACCATGGCGATGCCCTCGACCCCGTCCAGCCGCGCGACCGCGTCGGCCAGGCCCGAAATGCCCGGCTGCGGCAGGTCGACCTGCTTGGGATCGCCGCAGATGACCATGCGGCTGCCTTCGCCAAAGCGGGTCAGGAACATCTTCATCTGGGCGATGGTGGTGTTCTGCGCCTCGTCCAGCACGATGAAGGCATTGGCCAGCGTCCGGCCGCGCATGAAGGCGAGCGGGGCGATCTCGATCTCGCCGCTGGCGATGCGCCGTTCGACCTGTTCGGCCGGCAGCGTGTCGTGCAGCGCATCGTAGATCGGCCGCAGATAGGGATCGACCTTTTCCTTCATGTCGCCGGGCAGGAAGCCGAGCTTCTCGCCCGCCTCGACAGCGGGACGGGAGAGGATCAGGCGGTCGACGCTGCCGGTGATGAGCTGGCTGACCGCCTGGGCAACTGCCAGATAGGTCTTGCCGGTGCCTGCCGGGCCAAGCGCGAAGATGATGTCGTTCCGGGTCAGCGCCTCCATATAGGCGACCTGGGTGGCGGAACGGGGGACGATCGTCTTCTTGCGGGTGCGGATCATCACCTTGGGCGGTTCGGCGACGTCATGGCGGATGATGCCGTCCAGCGTCGGTTCGGCCGACATGGCGATCACGGCTTCCACTGCGCCATTGTCGATTTCCTGCCCGGCGACGATGCGGTTGTAGAGGCCGGTCATCACGTCACGGGCGCGGGCAGCGGCTTCGGCCTCGCCCTCGATCTGCAGCTTGTTGCCGCGCGCGGCGATATAGACGCCCAGGCGGTTCTCGATCGCAACCAGATTCTGGTCATATTGGCCGAACAGCGCACCCAGAAGATGCGGCTTCTCGAACGTCACTTCCAGGCGCGCGCGCTCGGCAATGTCGGTGCGGGGATGGTGCGGTTTCTTGCCCATTCAAAAGCCTCCCTGGCTCGTCATGCATCTCGTAAGGACCGGCAGGCGCCGTGGGTCGGGGAGATGGCTTCCCGGCTGTGCGGGAATGACGAGGCTTTGGTTCAAGCGGCTTTCCTCCTGCTGATTTCGCCGGCCAGGCTGTTCGGGCCGGCGCTGATGATATCGACATCGACCATGTCGCCAATGCCATATTCGGGCGCGGTGACATGGACGGATTGCAGCCAGGGCGTCTTGCCGATCAGCTGGCCGGGATAGCGGCCCTTGCGTTCGAGCAGGATGCTGGTGGTGCGGCCCACCGTGGCGCTGTTGAAATCGACCTGATGGCGGTTGATCGCGGCCTGCAGCCGGGCCAGCCGTTCGTCCATCACCGCCGCCGGGATCTGGTGATCCATGTCCGCCGCCGGGGTGCCGGGGCGGGGGCTATATTTGAAGGAATAGCATTGTGCATAGCGCACTTGATCGACGATCTTCAGAGTATCTTCGAACTCTGCGTCGGTCTCGCCGGGGAAGCCGACGATGAAATCGCCCGACAAGGCGATGTCCGGCCGGGCCTCGCGCACGCGCTCGATGATGCGCAGATAGCTGTCGACCGTGTGGCTGCGGTTCATGGCCTTGAGGATACGGTCATTGCCCGATTGCACCGGCAGGTGGAGGAAGGGCATCAGCTTGGGCTCGTCGCCATGGGCGGCGATCAGGCCGTCACTCATGTCGTTGGGGTGGCTGGTGGTGTAGCGGATGCGCTCCAGCCCGCCGAGCTTCGCCAGTTCGCGGGCCAGGCCATCCATGCCCTGCATCCGGCCCTTGTCATCCTCGCCGGTCCAGGCATTGACGTTCTGACCCAGCAGGGTGATCTCGCGCACGCCGCCATCGACCAGCGCCTTGGCCTCGTCCAGGATCGCGGTCCAGCTGCGGCTGATTTCCGCGCCGCGGGTATAGGGCACGACGCAATAGGTGCAGAATTTGTCGCAGCCTTCCATGATCGTCAGGAAGGCGGTCGGCCGGGGCTGCTTGGTGCGGCCGGGCAGGGCGGCGAACTTGGAATTGGCCGGCATGTCGGTGTCGACCGCATCCTCGCCGCGCTGCGCCTTGCCAATCAGGTCGGGCAGGCGGTGATAGGCCTGCGGGCCGACGACGATGTCGACATTACGGGCGCGGCGCTGGATCTCGCCGCCTTCGGCCTGGGCGACGCAGCCGGCAACGGCGATCATCGGGCGCGTGCCATCCTCGCGGGTCAGGCGGCCAATGTCGGAATAGACCTTGTCCACCGCCTTTTCGCGGATGTGGCAGGTGTTGAGAATGACGAGGTCGGCCTCTGCGCCATCGGCAGCAGCGGTCATGCCGCGCTCGCCCAGCATTTCGGCCATGCGTTCGCCATCATAGACGTTCATCTGGCAGCCGAAGGATTTGACCTGGAAGGTGGCCGGGCCCTTGCCGGCTTTATGTTCGGGGGCGTCGTTACGATTCATGCCGTCCAGCTATACAGGCGCTTGGCCCGAAGAGGAAGGTGGCAGGTGCGCGGCAATGCTCGCGGCGATCCGCTGGTGCGCGGTGGCGGCCAATACCTTGCGATCGGCGCAACTGGCCGGGTCGAACGGCTCCAGGAACCGGATGGTGACGGGCAGGCGGCCCTTGCGCTCAAGCAGCCGCTTCGCATTGGCGCCGGCGGGCTCGTCGCCATGCCAGGCGATTTCCGCCGTGGCCGCGCCATAATCGATATGGACCGGCTGGATCATCACCGCGCGCGGCGGCGGCATCAGCACGGCGAGCAGCGAGGGCTTGAAGGGCAGCAGGCCACTGCCATCGCTGGTCGTGCCTTCAGGGAAGAGGGCAATGGGCTGATGACCGGCGAGCGCGGCGCGCAGCGCATCGAGCTGGCCCGACAGGCTGCCGCGCTTCTCACGCGAGACGAACAAAGTGTTGTTCTGGGCCGCGAGCCAGCCGATCACCGGCCAGCTGGCAATGCCGTCATGGGCGACGAAAGCGGCGCCGGTGGCGTCAGCCAGGGCGAGAATGTCGATCCAGCTGACATGATTGGCGACCAGGAACATGTCGCTGTCGACCGGGCGCCCCTCCATCCGGACGCGGGCGCCGACCGAGCGGGCCGCCATCCCCAGGAAGCGGCGCGGCCAGGGGGATGGACGGCGAAGCAGGCGCCACAAGAGGTGCGGGGGCAGGCAGAGCAGCAGGCTGCCCAGCAGGGCGGCGATGCGGCCTGCCCGGCGCAATGGCGCCAAGGCGTCAGTCCTTGCGGTCGAGGGCGACGCCGTACAGTTCCATGCGGTGGTCGACCAGGCGGAAGCCGAGCTTTTCGGCGATCTGCTTCTGCAGCAGTTCCAGTTCGGGGTCGACGAATTCGATGACGTTGCCGGTTTCGACGTCGATCAGATGGTCATGATGCGATTCCGGGGCGGCTTCGTAGCGGGCGCGGCCGTCGCCAAAATCGTGGCGCTCCAGAATGCCGGCTTCCTCGAACAGGCGCACGGTGCGGTAGACGGTGGCGATCGAGATGCCCGGATCGATGGTGGACGCGCGCTTGTGCAGTTCCTCGACATCGGGGTGATCGGTCGCGTCGCTCAGCACCTGGGCGATGACCCGGCGCTGTTCGGTGATGCGCAGGCCCTTTTCGTGGCAAAGGGCTTCGACGTCGATCTTGCGGTTCATGCGGGGGGCTGGCTCGCTTCAAAAATGGAAAAGTCGGACATTGCCTAGCCGCTTTTGTTCCAACGGAAAAGGGGCGCATCGTCGATGCGCCCCTTTCGCAATAGGTAAATGCCGAAGTTGTGGGGCTTATTTGCCGCCACGGGTCCGGCGGCGCTTGGTGCCCAGGCCGATCTTCTTGGCCAGCGAGCGGCGCTGTTCGGCATAATTGGGGGCGACCATCGGGTAATCGGCGGGCAGGCCCCACTTGGCGCGATAATCTTCGGGGGTCATCTGATAATGGGTCATCAGGTGACGCTTGAGCATCTTCAGCTTCTTACCATCTTCCAGACAGATGATGTAATCCGGCTTGATCGATGCGCGCACCGAAACAGCCGGTTCCGGCTTGACTTCGGGGGCGGGCGCCGGGGTCGAAAGACCGGTCAGCGCGGCATGAACATTCTGGATCAGGGTTGCGACGTCGGAAACAGCAACACTGTTGTTCGAGACATGCGCAGCGACAATGTCGGAGGTCAGAGTGACGAGCAGTTCGCTCTGTGCCGATTCGTTTTCCATTTTTCTTGGTTCCTGCAAAGGCTTCTATTGTGCGACCCGCCTGAGGAAATGGATTCAGAGCGGTATATCTTGGCTAGACCCTGTGGCCTGCCTTCGCAAGAGAAGATTGCCTTAAACAAGCATGTCGATGCGAAAACTCAAAGCGTCATGAAGCTTTCCATCATTGCCCCGATAGTAACCGGGGCGACGATGTACATATTCGAAACCAATAGTCTCATAAAGTTTGACCGCCATGTTCGATGCGCGGACTTCCAGGTTCATCGACGTGATGCCGCGGCGACGCGCCAGCGTCAGGCTGTGTCCCAGCAGGGACCGGCCGATGCCACGGCCACGCCACAGCGGATCGACCGCCAGCAGTAGCAGTTCGCATTCATCCAGTACCGAGCGGACCAGGGCGAAGCCGAGCGGGGCCGCATCGACATGGGCGATGGTCAGCCAGGTGCCCGGCATGGTCATGACCCCCGACAATTGGGGCAGGGTCCAGGCCTCGCCGAACAGCGGGTCGAAGGCGCGGGTCATCACTTCCATGGCGTCGGCGAGCGCATTGCGCTCGCCCTCATCATAGGTGTCGAGCGTCAGGCCGGCGGGGATCATGAAGCGGCGCGCTCCGCGATCGTCTTGGCGTCGGCCTCGCGGCCATAGAGCGGGGAGGGGGCAAGTGGCGGCAGCTCTGCGATCAGGCTGTAGCGCGCGGCTTCGGGATAGAGGGTAATCGCGGTGCCGTCGCCGCGCGCGGTGACCAGCGCCTCGGCCCCGGTGCCGTAAAATTGCGCCATGTCGAGCTGGGTCGCGAGCGTGGCGATCGGCGTGGAGGCGGGCTGGGTCGTGGCGGTGCGGCCATCGGCCTCGAACAATTGCCAGAAGAGTTCGCCATGGCCGCCGGTGATGGTGACGGCGACCGGGCCGTCCCGATGGTCGAGCGCCGCCATCGCGGCGATCAGCGAAAAGGCGCTATAGCCATGGAGCGGCACCGACCAGGCGAGTGCCAAAGCGCGGGCGGCGGCGATGCCGATGCGCACGCCGGTGAAGCTGCCCGGCCCGACATCGACCGCGATCGCATCGGCGCGCCCGCCATCGGGCAGCGCGGCGATAGCGGGCAGCAGCGCCTCGGCATGGCCGCGGCCGACGATTTCATGAAAATGGCCGATTGGCTGGCCGTCTTCCAGCAGCGCAACGGACAGCGCCTGTGTGGCCGTGTCGATGACCAATATGCGCAAATTCACTCCCCCGAAGCCGCGGTGCCGATATGGATATGGCTGCGGTTAATCGATCCGGGGCGATTTGCCAAATCCGGTCATCGCAGCGTCAGACCGCGCGGACTTCCGTCACTTCCGGCACATAATGTTTGAGCAGCTGCTCGATGCCGTTCTTGAGCGTGGCGGAGGAGGAGGGGCAGCCGGCGCAGGCGCCCTGCATGCGCAGATAAACGGTGCCCTTGTCGAAGCCGCGATAGATGATGTCGCCGCCGTCATTGGCGACGGCCGGACGCACGCGGGTTTCGATCAAATCCTTGATCTGGTCGACGATCTCGGCATCTTCCGGATCGTCGGTGAAAGCCTCTTCTTCAGCCGGGACGCTGAAGCCTGCGGCGGTGCCGGCGGCGAACAGCGGCATGTTGGCCGAGAAATGGTCGAGCAGGATCGAGAGAATTTCCGGCTTCACGTCGCTCCACTCGGCGCCCGGCGCGATCGTCACCGAAATGAAGTCGGCGCCGAAGAAGACGCCGGTCACGTCACCCAGACCGAACAGCGCATCAGCCAGCGGCGAGGCTTCCGCCTCTTCGGGGGTGGCGAAGTCGCGGGTGCCCGCAGCGCCCATGACGGCCTGGCCGGGGAGGAATTTGACGGTCGCCGGATTGGGCGTGAGTTCGGTCTCGATCAGCATGGCCGCTATGTGGCGACGTGCGCGCGCGAGATCAAGCGGTCAAACGGAACTTCGGCGGCGTCGAGCCATTTCCTTTGGTGAAGCCCCAGATAAGGAGATGGAAAGATGAGCGACGACAAGGATATTCGCGAACGTTTCTGGACGGATCTGTCGAGCAGCCCGTTCCTGATGGTGGGGTTGCAGGGTGCCCATGCGCACAGCGTGCCGATGACCGCGCAATTGGACAAGGATGCCGATCATTGCTTCTGGTTCTACACCAGTCGCGACAATCGGCTGGCGCCCGGCGGCCCGGCCATGGCGCAGTTCGCGGCGAAGGACCATTATCTGTTCGCCTGCATCAACGGCACGCTGGTGCCGGAGACCGACGAGGCGGTGATCGACCGTTACTGGTCGAAGCAGGTCGAGGCCTGGTATCCGGGCGGACGGCAGGATCCCAACCTGCTGATGCTGCGCTTTGACCTTGGCACGGCGGAGATCTGGCGCGCCGATCTGTCGATCGGCGGCGTGTTCAAGATGATGTTCGGCGGCGATGTCCGTGCGGAGTTGCGCGACAAGCATGCCGAGGTCAGTCTTTAAAGGATTGGCATGATGTTGGGCGGCCGCGGGCGAAATCCCGTGGCCGCTTGCTTTTCGGCGGCATTTGCCCCATATGTGCGGCAGCGCAGCATGGCCCTTGGGGCCCGATAGCGATTGGCAGCGTGATCGTTCCCGGCTCTGACAGGCCCTGGGAACCGGCCAATGACAGTCTGCGCCAAGCTTGAGGCTTCCCTATTCACGCGGGTCGTTTCCTAACCCGCCTTGCGCCCTTGCTGCGTCCGCAGACAGGTTGGCGCCCGGCCGACTTGTGAGTTTCTCATGCATTTCAATGAACTTGGTCTTTCCGAGCCGATCATCAAGGCGCTGACCGCCAAGAAATATGCCGAGCCGACGCCGATCCAGCAAAAGGCCATTCCGGTCCTGCTGGAAGGCCGCGACCTGTGCGGCATCGCCCAGACCGGCACCGGCAAGACCGCAGCCTTCGCGCTGCCCAGCCTCGACTATTTCGCGCGCAATCCCAAGCCGACGCCGATCAAGGGCTGTCGCATGCTGGTGCTGTCGCCGACCCGCGAGCTGGCTGCCCAGATCGCCCAGAGCTTCCGCGACTATGGCCGCTTCCTGCGCCTGTCGGTGGAAACCGTGTTCGGCGGCGTGCCGGTCAACAAGCAGATCCGTGCCCTGTCGGCCGGCGTCGACATCGTCGTCGCCACCCCCGGCCGCCTGCTCGACCTGATCGACCAGCGCGCCTTCACCATCAAGGACACGGAAATCTTCGTCCTCGACGAAGCCGACCAGATGATGGACATGGGCTTCATCCATCCGCTGAAGCGCATCGCCAAGCTGCTGCCGCGCGATCGCCAGAACCTGTTCTTTTCGGCCACCATGCCCAAGGAGATCGAGGCGCTGGCCGGCCAGTTCCTCAATGATCCGGTCAAGGTCAGCGTCGCGCCGCAGTCGACCACGGCCGAGCGCGTCCGCCAGCAGCTGACCTTCGTCAACCAGGCAGAAAAGCAGGCACTGCTGCATATCGTGCTGAAGACCGAGGAGATCGACCGCGCGCTGATCTTCACCCGCACCAAGCATGGCGCCGACCGCGTCGTGCGCTTCCTGGAGGGCGCGGGCATCCAGGCCTTCGCGATCCATGGCAACAAGAGCCAGGCGCAGCGCACCACCGCGCTGCAGGCGTTCCGTCATGGCCATTGCAAGCTGCTGGTCGCGACCGACATCGCCGCGCGCGGCATCGACGTGTCGGGCGTGTCCCACGTCATCAACTTTGAAATCCCGAATGTGCCGGAACAATATGTCCACCGCATCGGCCGGACGGCGCGCGCCGGCGCGGACGGTATCGCCATCAGCTTCGTGGCGGATGATGAACGGCCTTACCTCAAGGCAATCGAGCGGGCGACCAAGGTGAAGCCCGAGATCGTGCCCCTGCCGGAGAATTTCCTGGAGGCCGTGCGCAACCTTCCCAAGCCCGCGCCGCAGCGCAAGGGGCCCAGCCAGAGCCCGGCCCAGCAGGCCAAGCGTGCCGAAGGCCAGCGTCGTTATCAGGAAGGGCAGAAGGCCCAGCGCGGCGCGCCCGACAAGGCTCGCCGTGGTGAAGGGGGCCATCGTGGCGAGGGCGCGCATCGTGGCGAAGGCGATGGTGCCGGCGCCAAGAAGAATTTCCGTCGTCGTCGCGGTGGCGGCGGTGGCGCCGTCGGCACGCACAAGGGCGCGGTCCAGCGCACCGGCGCACCGCGCGGCTAATAGCTGAGGCGTTCCGGGCGCTCCCCCCATGGAGCGTCCGGGACCAACCGGTCTGGCGCGCGCAATTTTGCGTGCGCGCCATATTTTCATTGTCGCATCGCTTGGGGCGCAAGAGCGGTTCCCCCTTCTATGTGCAATGCTCCGATGCCGCGGCGTGACCATCTTTGTCAGTGGTCATTCAGGAAAATGCCGTTAGGCTCCCCTGCCTATGCGTTTGACCTCTCGCCGTTCGGCCGCTTCGCTCACCATTCTTGCCCTGCTTCTGTCGGGCTCTCCCCTGCCGCTGGCGGCCAGGACCGATCCTTCGGTCGCCGGGGCAAAGGCTGCGCCAGGCGGCAGCCAGGCGGATATCCGCCCCTGGCTCTACGAAAATAGTGATGTGCCGATCGACACGGCGTGGCGGTTTGGCACGCTGTCCAACGGGCTGCGCTATGCCATCCGCCGCAACGGCGTGCCGCCGGGGCAGGTGTCGATCCGCCTGCGCATCGACGCCGGATCGCTGATGGAGCGTCCCGATGAGCAGGGCTATGCCCATTTCATGGAGCATCTGTCGATGCGCGGGTCGCGCCATGTGCCCGATGGCGAGTCGAAGCGCATCTGGCAGCGGCTGGGCGTAACCTTCGGCAGCGACAGCAATGCCGCGACCACGCCGACCGGCACCACCTATGCGCTGGACCTGCCCCAAGCCAATCAGGCGAGCCTTGGCGAAAGCCTGAAAATTCTGGCCGGCATGATGACCGACCCCAATATCGTCGACAGCGCGGTCGATGCCGAGCGGGCGGTGGTGCTGGCTGAACGGCGCGAGAGCGACGGGCCGCAGATGCGGATTTCTGACGCCAGCCGCCAGCATTTCTTCGCCGGCCAGCCCTTGGCGGACCATGCGCCGATCGGCACGGTCGCGACGCTCAACGCGGTGACCGCGGCCAAGGCCGAAGCCTTCCACCAGCGCTGGTATCGCCCGGAAAACACGGTGATTGCGATTGCCGGCGATATCGACCCGGCGTTGGCCGAACAGTTGCTCAAGGATAATTTTGCCAGCTGGCAGGATAGCGGCAAGGGGGCCGAGCAGCCCGATTTCGGAGAACCGGACGCCAAGGCGCCGGCTACCCGCGTCGTGGTGGAACCGGGCTCGCCGACGGGCCTCACCATGGCCTGGCTGCGTCCTTGGAAGCCCCATGCCGACACGATCGTCTATAATCAGGACAAGCTGACCGATATGCTGGCGCTGCAGATCGTCAGCCGGCGGCTGGAGCAGGCAGCACGGGCAGGGGGCAGCTTCCTGGCGGCGGGTGTCGATCAGCAGGATATCAGCCGGTCGGCCGACGGCACCTTCATCACCATCACGCCCACCGGCGAGAATTGGGAGAAGGCGCTGGCCGATGTGCGCGCGATCATCGAGGATGCCAAGGCCGCGCCGCCGACCCAGCAGGAAATCGACCGCGAATATGCACAGCTTGACACGGCGCTGGCGATCCAGGTCGAAAATGCCGACACGGAAGCCGGGGCGAAGCAGGCGAGCGATCTGGTGAGCGCGGTGGACATTCGCGAAACCACGGTCAGCCCGCAGGCGGCGCTCGACATCTTCCGTTCTGGCAAGCCGGCGATGACGCCGCAGAAGATACTGGATTGCACCCGCCGCCTCTTTTCCGCCGGGGTGTTCCGGGCGATGCTGATCACCGGCAAGGTCGAGGCGGGGCAGGACCAGAAGCTGGCTGCTGCGCTCGCCGCGCCGGTCAAGGCGGCGACCAATGCTCGGCTGGCCGACAAGGCGGTGACGATGGACGACCTGCCCAAATTCGGTGCGCCCGCGACCGTCGTGTCGCGCACGCCGGTTGGGTTGCAGGGCATGGAGAGCATCACCTTCTCCAATGGCGTCAAGCTGACCTTGTTTGCCAATGATGCGGAGACCGAGAAGGTGCGCATCAATGTCCGCTTCGGTCATGGGCAGCAGGCCTTTTCACCCACCAAGCCGATGGCAAGCTGGGCCGGCGATTATGCGCTGGTAGCGAGCGGCATCGGCAAGCTGGGCCAGCGGGAGCTGGACGACCTGACAAATGGCCGGCGCATGGGCATGCAGTTTTCGACCGACGATGACGCGTTCGAATTGCAGGCGGTGACCCGTCCGGCCGATTACAAGGACCAGTTGCGCCTGTTCGCCGCCAAGCTGTACCAGCCCGGCTGGGATCCCGCGCCGATCGCGCGGGTGAAGACCGGAGCCTCGGTCGCCTACGACGCGATGTCGCGCGCGCCCGATGGCGTATTGGGGCGTGACCTCAACTGGCTGCTGCATGACAAGGATGTGCGGTTCCGTACCCCGTCCAAGGCGGAAATCAACGCGCTGACGCCCGAAAGCTTCCGCCAGACCTGGGAGCCGATCCTGGCTTCGGGGCCGATCGAGATCCAGATTTTCGGCCAGGTGAAGGCCGAAGAAGCGATCCAGGCCGTGGCGGCGACCTTTGGCGCGATGCCGGCTCGCCCGGACGTGCCGGTGCCGGCCGCGAACAAGGTGCAGCGTTTCCCCGCCCATGTCGAACAGCCGGTCATCCTGCGCCATGATGGCGACAAGGAGCAGGCGGCCGCCGTCATGGCCTGGCCGACTTCGGGCGGCTTTGCGCTGACGAAGGAGGCGCGCCAGCTCGAAATCCTGACCCAGATCTTCAATGACCGGTTGTTCGACAAGCTGCGCTCGACCGAGGGCGCTGCCTATTCGCCCAGCGTGCAGAATAGCTGGCCCTTCTCCTATGATAGCGGCGGCTATATCTTGGTGACCAGCCAGGTGCGGCCCGACCGGGTCAATTATTTCTACAGCGTCGTGAAGGAAACGGCTGCCGATCTGGCGAAGACGCCGATCAGCGCCGACGAACTGCAACGGGCGGTGGCGCCGATGCGGCAGTTGCTGATGCGCGCCAGCACCGGCAATGCCTTCTGGATGGGGCAGATGGAGGGATCGACCCATGATCCCCGCTATGTGCAGGCGATGCAGACCATGAGCCAGGATCTGCTCAACGTCACGCCGGCCGATATCCAGGCGCTGGCGACCAAATATCTGGTGCCGGGCAAGAGCTGGTCGGCCGTGGTGCTGCCTCAGGGCGTCGCTGCCAAATAGACGGCTGGATCAGGCGGAGGCGGTTTGCGCGTCCTCCGCCTGCAGCAATTGCTCGTAGAGCCGCGCATATTCCAGATGCATGTTGCGGAGCGCCGGTGTGGCCGATCGCGCCGCCAACTGGCGATTGCGGTCGCGTCGCTGCTCGAAATAGGCGCGGCCGAAATTCGCTTCCAGATCCATGAAATACCTCCCTCGATTGATCCTCCAATGGGCGGGGCGCCAACAGGTTGCGGGCAGGGCAGGGGCTTGCGGTGGACGGGGGTGAAACGGGGGTGGGCGGCGCGATGCCGCCATCCATCTTTGCCCTTGATGCCGGCTGGCCTTGGTCGCTAGGTCAGGGGCTTGGGGCAATGATGATCCGGCCATGCACGGTCTGGACATCGATCGCCCAGGGGGATTTACATCGCATGTTGAAGACTGTCCGGGCATCGGCCATGGCCACCACCATCCTGTTGCCGCTGGCTGCCGCGCCGGCGCTTGCCGAGCAGGTGGTCGTCACTGCGGACCATATGGTCGATGTGCTGGCCGGCAAGACGGTCGATCATCCGGCCATCTTCATCACCGATGGTCGCATTACCGGCATTGCCGACGCGCGCACCGTGCGCTGGGGCAGCGACGTCCGCCATATCGACCTGTCGGGCAAGACCATCCTGCCGGGCCTGATCGACATGCATGTCCATTTGACCAGCCTGGCGGAAGTGGGCGGCTATCAGGGGCTCCGCTACACCGACAGTTTCTGGACCGCTGTGGGCGTCAAGAATGCGCGGATCACGCTGAAGGCCGGTTTTACCACGGTGCGCAATGTCGGGTCGGCCGATTTCGCCGATGTGGGCCTCAAGCAGGCGATCGAGGAGGGGCAGATTGTCGGGCCGCGGATCATTCCGGCCGGCTATGCAATCGGTGCAACTGGCGGCCATTGCGATGGCGGCGGCCTGCCGCCCTCGATGGACCGCAAGGAACCCTCGGTGGTCGACAGCCCGCAAGAGGGCCGCGCCAAGGTGCGCTGGCTGCACAAATATGGCGCCCGCGTGATCAAAATCTGTGCGACCGGCGGCGTCTTCTCGCTGGGCGACGCGGTTGGTGCCCAGCAACTGAGCTTTGACGAGATGAAGGCGATTGCCGACGAGGCGCATATGCTGGGCCTCAAGGTGGCGGCGCACGCCCATGGCAATGACGGTATCCGCACCGCGATCGAGGCCGGGATCGACACGATCGAACATTGCAGCCTGGCCGATGACGAGACGATCAAGCTGGCGGCCAGCAAGAAGACCTGGTTCGACATGGATATCTATAATGACGATTATATCCTGGCGACCGGCACGGCCAATGGCACCGAACAGGAAAGCCTGGACAAGGAAAAGCTGATCGGGCGTCTCCAGCGGGAAACCTTTCGCAAGGCGGTGAAGGCGGGCGTGCCGATGCTGTTCGGCACCGATGCGGGCGTCTATCCCCATGGCGACAATGGCAAGCAGTTCGCCAAGATGGTTGAATGGGGCATGACGCCGATGCAGGCGATCCAGGCGGCGACCGTCAGCGGCGCCAGGGCGCTGGGCTGGGAAGCCGATGTCGGCGCGATTGCCGTCGGCCGCTATGGCGACATCGTCGCGGTGGAGGGTGATCCGCTCAAGGACGTCACCTTGCTGCAGCATGTCAGCGATGTGGTGAAGGGCGGCGAACTGGTGGAGTGATCCGCCGCTGCCGGTTCACGATCGGCGTGAACCGGCTTTCGCTGCGATCAGCGCACGGCCTTCAGGCCTGCCACGATCATCTGGGCGGCGCGCCGGGCCGACGCCTCCGGGCTGAGATTGGGGCGCGACAGGCTGCGATGGCCGAGGCCGAACATGCAGGCCAGGATCATCTCCTCCGCGCCGTCCAGCGCCTCGCCCGAAAGCTCCGGGTTGGCGGCGCAGGCAAAGTCACGAATATCGTCGCGGAAGCGGCCGCACATGGTGCCGATCATCTCGCCGACCGTCGGATTGCGGAAGCTTTCGGCCAGGATGTCGAACGACAGCGCCTCATCCTTTTCGTCAATGACGTGCAGCATCAGTTGCTCGAACGTATCGTCGATGCTCAACTCGCCACTGTCGAGTCGTTTGCGCAGGATATCAACGTCCTCCGCCCACTGGTCGGCGTCGGCATGGACGATAGCCTCGATGATATCTTCCTTTCCTTTGAAAAGCCGATATATTTGCCCCACTGATACCTGTGCGGCGGAAGCGAGTTCGGCCATGGACGTCTGGTGGAAACCATGGCTGTTGAACAGGTCTCGCGCCGCTGCAAGTACACGGTCGCGACTGCTTTTTTCATGCTGCGCTGCAACCATTTTACCCTCGGAAAATTGTTTTTCTCTTGAATTCCCTCTGACAGCTTCTTAGGTGCGCGGCAAGCGGAATGAACGTTCATTCCGGTCCTGCGATATTTATCGGATTGGGAAAATTGATGCAAAAGGGGAACTTCTTCGGATTGCTGGCCTGTGTTTCGGCCCTTGCGCTGAGCGCTTGCGGTCAGGAAGCGCCGCCCGCACCGCCGCCGCCGAGCGTGGGCGTGGTGACGCTCAAGACCGAGTCGGCACCGTTGCTGAACGAACTGCCGGGCCGCATTTCGGCCTTTGAAACGGCTGAAGTCCGGCCGCAGATCAGCGGCGTGATCCGCCGCCGCCTGTTTACCGAAGGCGGCAATGTCCAGGCCGGGCAACTGCTCTACGAGATTGAGGACGCGCCCTATCGCGCGGCGCTCGCCCAGGCCCAGGGCTCGTTGGCCAATGCTCAGGCGGCGATCCGCTCGACCGGGCTGCAGGCGCAGCGCTACAAGGATCTGGTCGGCATCAATGCGGTGTCGAAGCAGGAATATGATGACGCGGCGGCCGCGGCCCAGCAGGCCCGCGCCAATGTTGCGGCGCAGCAGGGCGCGGTGCAGGCAGCGCAGGTGAACCAGAATTTCACCCGCATCCGCGCGCCGATTTCGGGCCGTATCGGCCGTTCGCTGCTGACGCCGGGCGCGCTGGTCCAGACCGGCCAGGCCGATCCGCTGACCACCATCCAGCGCACCGACCGCGTCTATGTCGACGTGACCCAGTCGGCCGCGCAGATCATTGACCTCAAGCAGGCGATGAAGGCAGGCGGCATCAGTGAGGCGCAGGGCGCCCGCATCCAGCTGATCCTGCCCAATGGCAGCGTCTATCCGGGTGAAGGCCGCTTGCAGTTCGCCGATGTGACGGTGGATTCCAGCTCGGGCGCGGTCACGCTGCGCGCGATCTTCCCCAACGCCGACGGCCTGTTGCTGCCGGGCATGTATGTCCGCGCCAAGCTGATCGAGGGTGAGCGCACCCAGGCGATCCTAGCCCCGCAGCAGGGCATTTCGCGCGACGCGCGCGGCCGGGCTACGGCGATGGTCGTTGGCAAGGACAACAAGGTCGAAATGCGCCAGGTCACCGTCGACCGCGCGATCGGCGACAAGTGGATCGTCACCAGCGGCCTGAAGCCGGGCGATCAGCTGATCGTCGAGGGGCTGGTCAATCTGCGCCCCGGCACGGTGGTGAAGCCCGGTGCGCCGCAGCAGGTGACTGCGCCTGAAGGCGGCGCTGCCGCCCAGGGCGGCGCGAAGCCGGCCGCTGCACAAGGCGCGTCGAACGCGGGCGAGGCGCACTAAGCCATGGCCCGCTATTTTATCGACAGGCCCATCTTCGCATGGGTCATCGCCATCGTCATCATGCTGGCGGGCCTGCTCGCGATCCGGTCGCTGCCGGTCGCGCAGTTCCCGGAAATCGCCCCGCCGGCGGTGACGATCCAGACCACCTATCCCGGTGCCAACGCCCAGACGTTGGAAAGCACGACGACGCAGATCATCGAGCAACAGCTCAAGGGCATCGACAATCTGCGCTATTTCTCGTCCACCAGCGATGGTTCGGGCAATCTCAACATCACCCTGACCTTCGAGCAGGGCACCGATCCTGACATTGCGCAGGTGCAGGTGCAGAACAAGCTGTCGCAGGCGACCCCCTTGTTGCCGCAGGAAGTGCAGCAGCAGGGCCTGCGCGTGGGCAAGTCCACGTCGAGCTTCCTGCTCATCATGGCCGCCTATTCGGACGACGGTATCCATGACCAGGAGGACGCGGCGGACTTCATCGCGTCCAGCCTTCAGGATCCGCTGAGCCGCGTCACCGGCGTCGGCGATACCCAGCTGTTCGGTTCGCAATATGCGATGCGCATCTGGCTCGACCCCTACAAGATGGCCAATCTGGGCGTGACCACCGGCGACGTGAAGTCGGCGATCACCGCGCAGAATGCCCAGGTGTCGGCCGGCCAGATCGGTGGTTCGCCCTCGCCCAAGGGCCAGGCGCTCAACGCCACCGTCACCGCCCAGTCGCGCCTGCGCACGCCGGAGGAATTCCAGAATATCCGCCTGCGCAGCAACAGCGACGGTTCGGTCGTGCTGATGAAGGATGTCGCCAAGGTCGAACTGGGCGCGGAAACCTATGGTTTCGGCGTGAAGTTCAACGGCCATCCGGCATCGGGCTTCGGCATCAAGCTGGCACCTGGCGCCAACGCGCTCGACACGGTGGAAGCGGTCAAGGCGCGCGTCGACCAGTTGTCGAAGAATTTCCCCAGCTGGGTCAAATATGACTTCCCGGTCGACAACTCGACCTTCGTCAAGCTGTCGGTGGAGCAGGTGGTCCATACCCTGTTCGAAGCCGTGCTGCTGGTGTTCGTCGTCATGTTCCTGTTCCTGCAGAACTGGCGTGCGACGCTGATCCCGACGATTGCGGTGCCGGTGGTTCTGCTGGGCGCGCTGGCAATCCTCAGCGCAGCCGGCTTCACCATCAACACCCTGACCCTGTTCGGCATGGTGCTGGCGATCGGCCTGCTGGTCGACGACGCGATCGTTGTCGTCGAGAATGTCGAACGTCTGATCCAGGATGAAGGGCTCAGCCCCAAGGAAGCGGCCAAGAAGTCGATGGACGAGATCAGCGGCGCGCTGATCGGCATCGGCCTGGTGCTGTCGGCGGTGTTCCTGCCCATGGCCTTCTTCGGCGGCTCGACCGGCGTCATCTTCCGCCAGTTCTCGATCACCATCGTGTCGTCGATGATCCTGTCGGTGCTGGTCGCGTTGATCCTGACCCCGGCGCTGTGCGCCACCATCCTCAAGCCCGCCTCGCACGGGCATAGCTGGAACGGGCCGATCGGTTCGATCCTCGGCCGCTTCTTCGACTGGTTCAACCGCACCTTCGACAAGGGCGTGGTGCGCTATGGCAAGGGCGTCGAGAAGGTCGAGCGCAGCTGGGTCCGGACCATGCTGGTCTATGGCCTGGTGGTGGTCGGCATGGCCTTCATCTTCCTGCGCCTGCCCAGCGGCTTCCTGCCGGACGAGGACCAGGGCATCATCATCAACCAGGTGTCGCTGCCCGCGGGCACGACGCTGGAAGAGACCGAGCGTGCGCTGGCACGGATGCGCGACCATTATCTGGTCGACGAGAAGAAGAATGTCTCGGCCGTGTTCACGGTCGCCGGCTTCGGCTTCGTGGGCCAGGGCCAGAATGTCGGCATCGTCTTTGCCCGTATGAAGGACTGGCATGAACGGTCGGGTGCGGACAATCGCGTGCCCGCGATCGCCCTGCGCGCCAATATGGCGTTCCAGAAGATCTCTTCGGGCATGGCCTTCGCCTTCGTGCCGCCGGCCGTGCAGGAACTGGGCAATGCGTCCGGTTTCGACTTCCAGCTGCTCGATCAGGCCAATCTTGGTCATGAGAAGCTGCTGGAAGCCCGCAACCAGTTGCTGGGCATGGCGATGGGCGACAAGCGCCTGGCGCAGGTCCGTCCCAATGGCCTGGAAGATACGCCGCAGCTGAAGCTGAATGTGGATCAGGCCGCAGCCGGTGCGCTGGGCATCGCCCAGTCGGACGTCAATGACACGATCAGCACCAATCTGGGCGGATCCTATGTCAACGACTTCATCGACCGCGACCGTGTGAAGCGCGTCTATGTCCAGGCCGATGCGCCGTTCCGTACCTCGGCCGACGCGATCAACGCCTATCATGTGCGTGGCAGCACGGGCGTGATGGCGCCGCTCTCCGCCTTCTCCACCACGGAATGGGTCCAGGGCCCGGCCCGTCTGGAGCGCTACAACGGCGTGCCGTCGATGAACATCCAGGGCGCCCCGGCACCCGGCGTGTCGAGCGGCACCGCGATGCAGGCGATGGAAGAGTTCGCGGCCAAGCTGCCGGCCGGTATCGGCTATGCCTGGAACGGCATTTCCTATGAGGAGCAGACCTCCGGTGGACAGGCGCCCTATGTCTATGCGCTCTCGATGCTGATTGTCTTCCTCTGCCTGGCTGCGCTGTATGAAAGCTGGTCGGTGCCGATCGCGGTCATGCTGGTCGTGCCGCTGGGCGTGCTCGGCGCGGTGATCGCGGCGACGCTGGCGGGCCTCAACAACGACATCTATCTGCAGGTCGGCCTGATCACGACCATCGGCGTGTCGGCGAAGAACGCGATCCTGATCGTGGAATTTGCCGAAGAGAAGATGCGCGAAGGGCTGCCGCCCGCCAAGGCGGCGCTGGAAGCGGGCAAGCTGCGTCTGCGGCCGATCCTGATGACCAGCTTCGCCTTCATCTTCGGCGTGCTGCCGCTGGCCGTGTCGAAGGGCGCGGGTGCGGGTGGCCAGAACGCCATCGGCTGGGCCGTGGTCGGCGGCATGCTGTCCGCCACCGTCCTCGCCATCTTCTTCGTGCCGGTCTTCTTCACCGTGGTGAAGCGGTTGTTCCGCGAACATCATGAAGGGGAAGAACAGCGTAACGCCGACGGTGAAACGCCGAACGCACCGCAGGAGGCATAAGAATGTTGCGTAATATCAAAGCAATGTCGGTCGCCTCTTTGGCGCTGACGCTGGCCGCCTGTGACATGGCGCCCAAATATGCCCGCCCCGAACTGCCGGTGCCGCAGGCCAGCCCCCAGGGGCCGGCCTATGCGGCCGCGGCGGACGGCGGCGCGGCGATCGTACCGGCCGATACCGCCTGGCGCGATTTCTTTACCGACCCGCGCCTGGTGCGGGTGATCGAGACCAGTCTCGCCAACAATCGCGATTTGCGGATCGCGGTGGCCAATGTCGAGCAGGCACGGGCACAGTATAAGGTGCAGCGGGCCGATCTGTTGCCGACCGTCGGGGCCACCGGCACGGCGACCTATTCGGAACAGCCGCTGGTCCAGTTCGGCCAGAGCCAGCGCCTCAACACCGACGTCTATCAGGCGCAGGTCGGCATCTCGTCCTGGGAAATCGACCTGTTCGGTCGGGTGCGCAACCTGACCAAGGCGGCGCAGGAGCAATATTTCGCCTCGGTCGAAAACCGCAATGCGGCCCAGACCGCATTGGTGGCGGAAGTGGCGACGGCCTGGGTGAACATGGCCGCCGATCAGGAATTGCTGTCGATCGCGCGCACGCTGGCGACCGCGTTCAAGGAGACGCTGGACCTCAACAAGGCCCGCTTCGACAAGGGCATCGCGTCCGAACTGGAAGTGCGCGAGGCACAGACCAGCTATGATCAGGCGCGGGCCGCCATCGCCAGCGCTACCACGCTGGTCGCGCAGGACCAGAATGCACTGAACCTGCTGGCGGGCACGACGCTGGGCAGCGAGGATCTGCCCTCGGCCCTGCCGGAAGGCCATGTCACGCTCGACAATCTGCCGGCGGAACTGCCCTCGACCCTGTTGCTGCGCCGGCCCGACATCGCGTCGGCCGAGCATCAACTGATCGCGGCCAACGCCAATATCGGTGCGGCGCGGGCGGCCTTCTTCCCGCAGCTGTCGCTGACGGCGGCGCTGGGCACGGTCAGCCTTGGCCTGTCCGGCCTGTTCAAGTCGGGCAGCGATACCTGGTCGGTGGCGCCCAGTGCGACCCTGCCGATCTTCGACTTCGGCCGGAACAAGGGCAATCTGCGTTACGCCAGGGCGACCTATGACGCGATGCTCGCCACTTATGAAAAGAGCGTGCAGACCGGCTTCCGCGAAGTCGCCGATGCGCTTGCCCGGCGCGGCACGATGACCGATCAGGTCGAGGCGCAGACCTCGCAGCGCGATGCTGCGCGCAAGGCCTATGACCTGACGCAGGCCCGCTTCCGCGCGGGTGTCGACGGCTTCCTGCCGACCCTGGTGTCGCAGCGGACCCTGTCGAGCGCGGAGCAGAGCCTGGTGACGACGCGGCTGGCGCGGCTCACCAACATGATCGAACTGTATCGCGCCATGGGTGGCGGCCTGAAATGATGCTTCCTGCCGCTTGCGGACTTTGACCGCAAGCGGCAGGAAGCGGGGGCGGGGATCATCGCCTATCTCCAGCGATGACGCATGGAGGATGACGATGACCCTGGCCTGTATGACGATGCCCTCGCCGGTCGGCGACCTGACGCTGGTCGCGAGTGACGAAGGATTGATGGCGGTCCTGTGGCCCGACGATGATCCCGCCCGCGTCCGCCTGGGCGCCCGGTCCGAAGCGACCGACCACCCGGTGCTGCGCGACGCGGCTTCCCAGCTATCGGAATATTTCGCCGGCCAGCGGCGGCATTTCTTCATCCCGCTGCATTTTCAGGGCACGGATTTCCAGCGCCAGGTCTGGGCCGCGCTGCTCGACATACCGTTCGGCGAGACGCGCAGCTATGCCGACATCGCCCGCACCATCGGTCGCCCGACCGCGACCCGTGCCGTCGGCGCCGCCAATGGCCGCAACCCGATCTCGATCATCGCGCCCTGTCACCGGGTGGTGGGCAGCAATGGCGCGCTCACCGGCTTTGCCGGCGGCGTCGAGACCAAGAAATATCTGCTCGACCTGGAGCAGGGCGGGGACAATCTTTTTTCGTTCGCGCCAATGCCGCTTGCCGATGCCGGAGCGAGATCGGTTTAGGCCGCCTCGTCATCATGCGTTGATCGCATCACGGCTCAGAAATCGACCAATCGGCGCCAGCGTTCCGTAACGCTAAAATAGGAAACTGCGCGTCAGCCGGCCGATCTATGCGAGGTTTGGTGCACCCAAGTGGATTCGAACCACTGGCCTTTGCCTTCGGAGGGCAACGCTCTATCCAGCTGAGCTATGGGTGCGTGACGCTGGTCAGAAGGGGCGCTTAGCAAAGGGCTTCGAACCGCGCCAGCCACAAAATCACCTGTTCCCGAAACTTATTTCGGGGCCTTCACCATCGGCTGGAATTTGCCCAGGCCACAGCTGGCGCCCGGTTGCAGGCCCGGCCCGGCGTTGAACAGCACGGTGATGATGTCGACCGAACAGAGCTGCGAGATGCTGGTGCGATAGGAAAAGCGTCGCTCGAAGCCCAGGCTGGGGCAGCTGTTGGGGAGGGTGTTGCGGTAGATTTTCTTGCCGCTCACCTCGAAATCGATGGTGCGATCGTCGCGGACGCTGCTCGATCGGATCTGGCTGATCGAGATGCAATCGACCGGATTGCCGCTGGGCACATAGGGATCCGGCTTGTCCTTGGTCTTGGCGAAAGCAGGCGTCAGGCCACAGGCCAGCAGCAGGCCGGCGGTGAGAATGGGGCGGATGGACATTGTCTCTCTCCTTCGTGCTGACAAGACGATTCGCGGAGCTGATTTCCGTACCGATCCTAGCACCGCTGGCCGGCGCGATCAGGCGGCTTTCGCGACGCTGCCGGGTTCCGGCGTCTTGGGCTTGAAGCGGCACAGGTCCGACACGATGCAGCGCCAGCATTCGGGCTTGCGCGCCTTGCAGACATAGCGGCCATGCAGGATCAGCCAGTGATGGGCGTCGCGTCGGAAGGGCTGGGGCACGCGCTTTTCCAGCTTGTCCTCGACCGCCAGCACCGTCTTCCCCGGCGCCAGGCCGGTGCGGTTGCCGACGCGGAAGATATGGGTGTCGACCGCGAAGGTTTCCTGCCCGAAGGCGGTGTTGAGCACGACATTGGCGGTCTTGCGGCCGACGCCGGGCAGGGTCGTCAGCGCGTCGCGATCCTGCGGCACCTCACCGCCGAAATCGCGCACCAATATCTCGGACAGGGCGATGACATTCTTCGCCTTGGTGTTGAACAGGCCGATCGTCTTGATGTGCTGCTTGAGCGCATCCTCGCCCAGATCGACCATCTGCTGGGGCGTTTCGACTTCGCGGAACAGGGCGCGGGTCGCCTTGTTGACGCCGACATCGGTGGCCTGCGCAGACAGGGTGACCGCGACCAGCAGCTGATAGGCATTGCCATATTCCAGCTCCGTTACCGGGGCGGGATTGGCCTCTGCCAGGCGGCTGAAAAAGTCGAAGATCTGGCCCTTGTTCATGGCATCAGAGCCCCAATACGCCCTTCATGTCATAGCGGCCGACCGGTTGGCCGGCGAGCCAGCTTGCGCCCTTGATCGCGCCGCGCGCGAAGATGCTGCGGTTTTCGGCGCGATGGCCCAGTTCGATCCGCTCGCCCTCGGTCGCCAGGATCACCTGATGGTCGCCTGCGACCGATCCGCCGCGCAGCGCGGCAAAGCCGATCGCGCCCTTCGCCCGCGCGCCGGTGATGCCATCGCGGCCGCGCTCGCTATGGTCGGCCAGCGCGATGCCGCGCCCCTTCGCCGCTGCTTCGCCCAGCAGCAGCGCGGTGCCCGACGGCGCGTCGACCTTGTGGCGGTGATGCATCTCGACGATCTCGATGTCCCAATCGTCGCCCAGGCTGGCGGCGGCCTTTTCCACCAGCGCGGCGAGCAGGTTGACGCCCAGCGACGTATTGCCGGTCTGCAGCACCGGGATGCGGACCGCCGCCTGGTCGATCAGCGCATGATGCTCAGCTTCCAGCCCCGTCGTGCCGATCAGCACCGGCTTGTTCGCGGCGATGCAGGCGTCGAGATTGGCGGAAAGCGCGGCTGGCACGGAAAAGTCGATCAGCACATCGGCCGCCTGTGCCAATGCCTGCGGATCGCTGGTGATCGCGACGCCCGGCGCCAACTCGCCGCTGCCGTCGCGATCGGTGCCGCCCGCCACGGTCAGTCCCGCCTCCGCCGCGGCCTGCGCAATGGCGCGGCCCATGCGCCCGGCGGCGCCGAAAATCCCGATGCTGGTCATGCCCTGATCCGTTCCTTGAAGATAAGTGAGCGCGCGATGCCAGAGCGGCGACCCTTTGTCATCCGGCACCATGAATTTCTTGGGAAAGGCGACCGACCATGGCTAAGAGATGGCCATGCTCGATCTTCCCCGACTCTCCGTTCCGACCCTGCCGATCGACGGCAGCGCCGATCGCTTTCCCGTCCGTCGCATCTTCTGCGTCGGGCAGAATTATGCCGAACATGCGCGCGAAATGGGTGGCGATCCCAATCGCGCGCCGCCCTTCTTCTTCACCAAGCCGGCCGATGCCGTGGTCGAGAATGGCGCGCTGCTGCCTTTCCCCTCCCGCACGCAGGATCTGCATCATGAGGTCGAACTGGTGGTTGCGCTGGGCGCGGGCGGCACGGATGTCTCGGTCGAGGATGCGCTGGCGCTGATCTATGGCTGGGCAGTCGGCATCGACCTCACCCGCCGCGACATGCAGGCGGTCGCGAAGAAGGCGGGGCGCCCATGGGACATGGCCAAGGGCTTTGATCGCTCCGCGCCGATCGGCCCGATCCATCCCGGCACGCCGCCGGCCAGCGGCGCCATCGCGCTCAGCATCGACGGCGACCCGCGCCAGTCGGGCGACCTGGCCGACATGATCTGGTCGGTGCCCGAAATCATCGCCAATCTCTCCACCTATGTGGAACTGGCGCCCGGCGACCTGATCTTCACCGGCACGCCTGCCGGCGTCGGCCCGATCGCGCCCGGCCAGGCGGTGCAGGCGACCATTGCCGGCCTCGCCCCGCTCGACATCGCCTTTCAGAACTGACCATCAGAACAAGGATAAACAGGATGGATATCGACATTCCCCATGACCTCGGCCGGGACGAAGCGAAGCGCCGGGTGGAGCAGGGCCTGCCCAAGCTGGAACAGCATATCCCCGGCGGCGGCACCATGACCGCGACCTGGCCGTCCGATTATGCGCTGGACATGGAAATTTCGGCCATGGCCCAGACCATTCCGGTCAAGCTGCTGATCGAGGAGGACAAGGTGCGCGGCACCGTGTCGATCCCGATGTTCCTCAAGATGATGTCCGGGCCGATCTCCGACTTCATCAAGACCAGTGCCCAGAAGATGCTGACCAAGGCGTAAGGGGCAAAGTGTGCAGGATTGGCGCCTACATGCGGTCCTTATGCACCATTGATTGAGTTGGGGCGGCTTTGATGAATGTTCCTGGCGAGACTATGGGTGGGGATATCTATCTGGCGCCAGGCACGAGAGTGCGCCTCGATAATTTGGTCAACGACGAAGGTGCCGTTACCACAGAGCTTGGCGTCGTGGTGCATTGTTGGCGCGACGATGAAATCGGGATGTTCGATTGCTATGTCGCTTTCTTCGGTGCCAGCTTTCCCCAAGGCAAGCCTGAGGAGAAGCCTTATGTGCTGCGATATGCAGCAACTTCTTTAAGGGTGATTGCATGACCGACATTCGCAATATTGTCATCCTTACCGGCGCGGGCATTTCGGCCGAGAGCGGGCTTGCCACCTTTCGCGGGCCGGATGGCTTGTGGGAGGGGCATCGGGTGGAGGATGTCTGCACGCCCGAAGCTCTGGCGCGTAATCCGGCGCTGGTGCATCGCTTCTATGACGAGCGGCGGGCGAAGCTGGCGGAGGTGGCGCCCAATCGCGCGCATGAAGCCTTGGCTGCGCTCGACCGCGCCTGGCCGGGCGACCTGTTGATCGTCACCCAGAATGTCGATGACCTGCATGAGCGGGCAGGGGCGAGCCGGCTGCTCCACATGCACGGGGAATTGAAGTCCGCCCTCTGTGCCGCCTGCGGCAAGGCAGTGGCCTGGGCCGATCCGCTGCCGCCCGGCAGCGTCTGCGCCGGTTGCGGCGCGCCCAGCCTGCGGCCCGACATCGTCTTCTTTGGCGAAATGCCCTATGATATGGAGCGGATCGAGGAAGCGCTGGCGCAGGCCGACCTGTTCGTGTCGATTGGCACGTCGGGCGCGGTCTATCCGGCCGCCGGTTTCGTCCAGATGGCGCGCCATTATGGCGCCCGCACGCTGGAGCTCAATCTCGATCCGTCGGCGGGCAGCAGCTATTTCGAGGAAAGCCGGCTTGGCCCGGCAAGCGAACTTGTGCCCGAACTGGTCCGCGACCTGCTCGGCTGACCGGGCTTATTCGCCGGGTGCCGCCATGATGTCGGCGCCATCGGGTTCGTCGCGATAAAGCAGCATTACCGATCCATCCTCGCCATTCACCGCGCGGATCGGCAGGCTCAGTTGCAGGGCGGAGAGGAATTCCTTGCTGTCGCTGACGCGGAAGCGCCCGCCGACCCGCAGCGAGGAGACGCGCGCATCGCCGATCAGGATCGGCGCGCGGCGATAGCGGTTGAACTCGCTGGCCGCCTGTTCGATCGTTTCCCCGTCCAGCTCGACCATCTGGTCGCGCCAGGCGGTGCGCTGGTCGATCAGCTTGGGGCTGAGATGGGTGAGGTCGATGCTGCGCGACTGGATCACGGCGCCGCTGCCGGCGCTGACCTTTTCCAGCCCGCTATTGCCCGAATGGACCGTCACCGTGCCCTGCGTGACGGTCAGTTCCACCACCGACGGGCGCATGCGGACGTTGAAAGCGGTGCCGACGGCGCGGATCTGGGCCGATCGCACCTCCACGTCGAACGGGCGGCCCTTGTCATGGGCCACGTCGAAGGAGGCTTCGCCCTTCAGTACGCGCACCTTGCGGCCGATGTCGGTGAAGCGGACTTCCGCCTCGCTATTGCTGTTGAGGTGCAGGATGGAGCCGTCGGCCAGTGCGACGTCGCGGATCTGGCCCACCGCCGTCTCATAGCGGTCGACGCCGCTGAAGGTGCGGATGGTGACGATCGCGGCGACGATGAAGAAGGCGATGGCGATGCCGGCGGCGATCATAATGTTGCGCGAGAGGCGGCGCTGCTGTTCCTCGCTGACGATCGCTTCGAGCGGGGGGAGATTGACTTCGGCGGCGGCGCTCTTCAGCCGCTCGGCCGCGTCCCAGGCGGCTTCGGCGCGGGCAAAGGCCACACCATGGCGCGGATCGGCCTCGATCCACGCACATATTTCGTCTTCGTCCTGGGGAGTAGGATCGCTGTTAAGCCTGGCCAGCAGGCGCGCGGCTTCCAACGCGATCGCGTCCCTGTCCCCGCTGTTTGAACCTGGTCCCGACGCCTGCACGTTCGAAATCCGTTTCCTCACGTTCTGCCCAGGCCCGCATAACTATGCCGATCGCTTTGGCCAGATGTTTTTCAACAGTAGAAACGGACAGAGACATTTCCTCCGCTATTTCCAGCATCGATTTTTCGTGGATACGGCGAAGAATGAAGACCCGGCGGCACTGGGTGGGCAGCGAATCGACAATCGCCTCGACCTGACGCAGCGCCTCGCGGGCGTGGAGCTGTGCCTCGATGGTGTTTTCGCCGCCCAGCAATTCCAGATCGGCGATCGTCTCGAAGCTCACCACTTTGTTGCGGCGGGCGGTGTCGATGACGAGGTTGCGGGCGATGGTGAAGAGATAGGCGCGCCCGGTGGTGACATTTTCCCAGTTCTCCGTGGCATAGGCACGGGCAAGAACTTCGGCGACCATGTCCTCCAACTCGTGGGTGGAGGGCAAAATGCGACGCAGGCGACCCCTCAAGGCAGCTTCCTGCGGCAAAATCACGGTCTTGAACCACTCTAGCTTGGCGCGAACCCTATGCACGTCGACCCCCTTTTATGTCAGCGCGCCTCTCCTGAATTTCTTTTTGTTGTCACATTTCAATCATGGATTCCGGGGGGTGTCCAGCACGTGATTACGCATATTCCGTAATCCGCTATAAAAAGTTCCACCCTGTTGCAAAAAAGTTTTCAGGTGCCTTCTTTTGTTGCGTGGTTACGAAATTATGTCAGGCGGAACCTCGTCCGGCGCGCGATCGGGCTGGTCATAGTCGGGTTCGCCAGGGATGATTTCGGGCGGCTCGTTGATCGGAGTCTCGTCCGGAGTCGCGGGCGGTGGCGTTTCGGGCGGCGACTGGGGTTCGATCCGGTCGGGCGGGGACAGGGTGTCGGGCGCTGGATCGGGCTGGGTGGCCATGCTATGCTCTCCTGCAAAGAAGAAGCTACGCGCGGGCAAGGATGCCGGTTCCACCAATGCATCCATATCCCTTGCTCTCGCCAATGCTTTTCTCTATGCCGCGCCGACCGGCGACCGATGCGGGCGTGGCGAAACTGGTAGACGCGCCAGATTTAGGTTCTGGTATCGCAAGATGTGGGGGTTCGAGTCCCTTCGCCCGCACCAGTGTCAGGCTTGGCTTGATCCGGCGCCAACGAGATTCAGCTAAGAAAGCGTTTGAGAGAAGAGATGCAGACTGTCGAGACGTTGAACGAGGGCCTGAAGCGCGCCTACACCGTGACCATCACGTCGAAGGATATCGACGCCCGCGTTGAGAAGGAAGTGCTGGCGATCGCGCCGCAGGTGCGTATGCCCGGCTTCCGCCCCGGCAAGGTGCCGGCGAACCTCGTCAAGAAGATGCATGGTGAAAGCCTGCAGCGTGATGCCCTCAACAATTCCATCCAGGAAAGCGTTCAGAAGCTGATCGCCGATCAGAAGCTGCGTCCCGCGATGCAGCCTTCGGTCGAGCTGGACGAAAGCTTCGAGTTCGGCAAGGACGCACAGGTCAAGGTGGAACTGGAAGTTCTGCCCGTGATCGAAGCCCCGAGCATCGACGGTCTGAAGCTGGAGCGCCTGACTGCCGAAGTCAGCGACGCGCAGGTCGAGGAACAGGCCGGCCGCATCGCGACCCAGCAGGGCGCTCTGGAAGAATATGCCGCCAGCCACAAGGCGAAGGACGGCGACACGCTGGTCATCGACTTCGTCGGCAAGGTCGACGGTGAAGCGTTCGAAGGCGGTTCGGCCGAAGGCGTGAAGCTGAAGATTGGTTCGGGCCAGTTCATCCCCGGCTTCGAAGAGCAGCTCGGCGGCGTGAAGAAGGGCGAAGAAAAGACCATCGAAGTCACCTTCCCCGAAGATTATGGCGCCGCGCACCTCGCCGGCAAGGCCGCGACCTTCGACGTGACCGTGCAGTCGGTGCTGAACGCCGACAAGCCCAAGCTCGATGACGACTTCGCCAAGTCGCTGGGCCTGGAAGGTCTCGACCAGCTCAAGGATCTGCTCAAGGGCCAGATCGAGCAGGAGCATAACGGCCTGACCCGCACCTATATGAAGCGCAAGCTGCTCGACCAGCTGGCCGCTTCGCACGACTTCGACGTTCCGCCGAGCATGGTGGAAGCCGAATTCAACCAGATTTGGCAGCAGCTTCAGCACGAAGCCAGCCATGAAGCCGATCCGGAAGCCGCTCTGGTCGAAATGGAAGCCGAGAAGGAAGATTATCGCGGCATCGCCGTGCGCCGCGTGCGCCTGGGCCTGCTGCTGTCGGAAATCGGCCAGGCCAACAATGTCGTTGTTTCGGACAATGAAATGAACCGTCTCATCATGCAGGCTGCCCAGCAGTACAGCCCGCAGGACCGTGAGCGTTTCGTGCAGTATGTCCGCCAGGATCCGATGGCCGCCGCCCAGCTGCGCGCGCCGCTCTATGAGGACAAGGTCGTCGACTTCCTGTTCGAAAAGGCGGAAGTCAGCGACCGCGCTGTCAGCCGTGAGGAACTGGAAGCCGCGATCGAAGCCGAAGATGGCGATCTGAAGCCCCACGTCCACGGTCCGGGCTGCGGCCATGACCACGATCATGACGAAAAGCCCAAGGCGAAGAAGGCCGCTGCCAAGAAGAAGGCCGAGCCCGCAGAGGCCGAAGCCGTAGCCGAGGAAGCGCCCGCCAAGAAGGCTCCGGCCAAGAAGGCTGCCGCCAAGAAGGACGACGCCCCGGCTGAGGAAGCTGCCGCCGAGGAAAAGCCCAAGGCGAAGAAGGCTCCCGCCAAGAAGGCCGCTGCCAAGGCTGAATAAGCCTTTCCAGCCAGCAAATCGGAACGCCCGCTCTTCCCCACAGGGAAGGGCGGGCGTTTTGCATGGGCGCGCGGGTGATTGGCTATGAGCCCTCGGCGCGAACGCCGGGATCATACGCGCTTTTCCTGATCTTTATTTTTGCGCTGCAATATATTCTGATGAAGGCCCGAAACTAGGGATCAGGCGATGAACTGATCGCGGAGGGCCTATGCAAGTCGTCAAGGGCGGTTCTGGTCGGGGTCTTGGGCAATTGCTGATGAACAGGTGGCTCCTGGTAGGCGTCTGCCTGTTCCTGTTTCTCGCCTTCTTCCTCCTGCGCTTTCCCGGTGAGCCGAACAGCGACAGCAACAGCCAATATCATCAGATCGTCACCGGCCGGTTCAACGACTGGCATCCGCCGCTGATGGCGCGGATCTGGGAAGCGCTGACCCTGTTCGGCGCGGGCACCGGGCCGATCTTTGCCTTCGACACGATCTTCTACGGCTGCGGCGTTGCGCTTCTGGCCAGCCTGCCGGCGCGACGCGGCCGGTGGCTCTGCGCCTATTGCATGATCTTCCTCGCGGCCCAGCCGATGCTGCTGATGATGAGCGTCAACATCGCCAAGGACATCATGATGGCGGTGATGCTGCTGCTGGCCGTGGCGATCATCGGGGCGGTGCAGGAAGGGCTCGTCGCCGCGCGGCCGGCCCGAACGCTGTGCTGGATGCTGGCGCTGCTGATCGTGGTCATGGCGGCACTGGTCCGCAACAATGCCGTGTTCCTGGTTGCGCCGATGCTGGTCTTTGCCGGCCGGCCGGTGCTGATGGCACGGCCGATGCTGATGCTGGCGCTGTCCGCGGTCGGCGGAGTGCTGCTGGTCCCGGCCAGCAATATCGTCAATCATCGCATCCTTGGCGCATCGGACGCCGGGGCAATCCGGTCGCTTCAGATATTCGACATCGCCGGCATCATGGTGCGGGGCGGGGATGATATCCTGGCCGATCTGCCGGGCGCGCAGGCGCTGACGCAGGATGTCCATCGCTGCTACAGCCCGATCATGTGGGATACGCTGGCCTATGCCCACTGGAATTGCCATGTGCTCAAGAATGTCGAGCAGGCGATCCGGGATGGCGGGGGCGCATCGCTGTCGTCACGCTGGACTGAGGCGATCCGGCATCATCCGCTGGCCTATCTGCGCCATCGCCTGACCCATTATAATTCGACCCTCTATTTCTGGGTGCCGGTCCATCATACCGAAGTCGTGCGCAAGCTGAACACCGCCGGCAATCGCGGCGGGTCGTTCAAGAACCGGCTGCTGGACCAGGTCCGCTATTCGCCGCTGACCTCGCCCGTGATGATGGTCGCGATCGCGCTGGCGCTGCTGCCCTGGATCATTGCCGCGCTGCGCGCCTCGCGCGATGCGCTGCTGCGTGTCTGCGCGATATTGATATGGCTTGCCTTGATATATACAGGCACCTTCCTGCTTGTCGGGGTGGCGACCGATCAGCGCTATTTCTTCTTTACGACATTGGCGGTTTGTCTGGCCCTGCCGCTCGCATTGTCCGATGCGACGATAAGGGCCATGATGCGGCGACATTCGGCATTGGCGGTTGCAACGGTGGGTGTGCCGGCAGCCATATTGGCGCTGACCGTCGTTGCGCGATACATGTTGCCGCCGCCGGTCTGACGGGCGGCGGCCATATTTGGTCAGCATAGGTTGGGGCAATTTATGGATATGGACAATCTTTCGAACATTGGCGTGGGCCACCCCCGCGTCGCCGTTATCCTGCCCTGCTATAATGAGGCTGGGGCGATCGTGCAGACGGTGGAGGATTTCCGCCGCGCGCTGCCCCATGCCGAAATCTATGTCTTCGACAATAACAGCAGCGATGGCAGCCGCGAACTGGCGGCCGGCGCGGGCGCGATCGTTCGCCGCGTGGCCCAGCAGGGCAAGGGTCATGTCGTGCGCCGCATGTTCGCCGACGTCGACGCCGACATCTACATCATGGCCGATGGCGACGCGACCTATGAAGCGGCCGCCGCGCCGCAGATGATCGCTGCCATGCTGCAGGATAATCTCGACATGGTGGTGGGCTGTCGCCGCGACCAGGTCGAGGCAGCCTATCGGCGTGGCCACCGCTTCGGCAACTGGGCGCTCACCAGCCTGTTGAAGCAGCTTTTCGGCCGCAGCTTCACCGATATCCTGTCGGGCTACCGCGTCTTCTCGCGCCGTTTCGTCAAGAGCTTCCCGGTGCTGTCCGCCGGCTTCGAGATCGAGACCGAGATCAGCGTCCATGCCCTCGAACTGGCGATGCCGGTGTCCGAAGTGATGACCGCCTATGGTGCGCGGCCCGAAGGGTCGGTGAGCAAGCTCTCGACCTATCGCGACGGCTGGCGCATCCTGCGCACGATCATCACCCTCTATCGCATCGAGCGGCCGATCCTCTTCTTCGGCATTATCGCGGCCTTCCTCGCAGCGCTCGCGCTCGGTCTGGCCGTGCCGCTGATCGTCACCTATGCCCAGACCGGGCTGGTGCCGCGGTTTCCTACCGCAATCCTGGTCACCGGCCTCATGATCCTGGCGACCCTGAGCGGCATGTGCGGCCTCATCCTCGACACGGTGGTGCGCGGCCGCCGCGAAGTGCGGCGGCTCGCCTATCTCGCCTTCCGCGCGCCGAGCGACTACGCCTTGAAGGACTGAACCCGGCGGCGCAGCCGCATCGCCAGGATCAGCAGGGTGACGCCGGTCACCAGCGCATAGAAGCCGATGCCCCAGCCCAGCATGGCCACCGACACATGCGGGTTGGCAAGGGCCAGATAGAGGACGAACAGGCCTAGCAGCAGCGAGAGTAGCCCGCTCAGCGCCAGCAGCCATTCGCCCTCTATCTCCTTGCGCAGCCGGATCGCGGCGATGATTTCCAGTCCGCCGGCGATGATCGCCCAGCCCGCGATCAGGAACACGGTCAGCAGCGCATAGGTGATCGTCATCGCGATCGGGGTGACGATGAAGATGATGCCGACGGCAATGCCCAGCAGCCCGCGCAGCAGCATCGCGCCCCAATGGCGGCCATGTCCCATCCGCCGAAAGGCGCTGATCGCCGAGAATATGCCGTCGACCAGCGCATAGACCGCGAAGATCAGCGTCAGCGCGAACAGCGCGCTGAACGGGTAGGCCAGGGCGATGATGCCCAGGATGATCGAGACCACGCCACGCAGCGCCAGCGCCTTCCAACCGAAGGAGAAGGCGGCGATCAGCCCCGGTCCGGCCCGGCCGTCATGGGGCGGAATATCGGAATGCACGTCGGAAACCATCGGCTTGTTCCCCCTGTCGCGATTTGAAACGATTGTGGAACGAGAGGGGTGACACATGGTTCCCCCTTGAACCAGTCGGGTTTTGTGCCGATGTAGGGGGTCGGGCAAAAGCACCTGACTGAAAGAGCACAATGACCAACATCATGCATGATCCCATGGCCGCGCTGGTTCCCATCGTCATCGAGCAATCGAACCGTGGCGAGCGCAGCTTCGATATTTACTCGCGTCTTCTGCGCGAGCGGATCATCTTCGTGACCGGCCAGGTCGAGGACCATATGGCCTCGCTGATTGTCGCCCAGCTTCTGTTCCTCGAATCGGAAAATCCGAAGAAGGACATCTGGATGTACATCAACTCGCCGGGCGGCGTCGTCACGGCGGGCATGGCGATCCACGACACGATGAAATATATCCGCCCCCAGGTCGGCACCGTCTGCATTGGCCAGGCCGCCTCGATGGGCAGCTTCCTGCTGGCCGCTGGCGAGCCGGGCAAGCGCATCGCGCTCAGCAACGCTCGCATCATGGTCCACCAGCCGTCGGGCGGCGCCCAGGGCATGGCGTCGGATATCGAGATCCAGGCCAAGGAAATCCTTCGGATTCGCCGCCGCCTCAACGATCTCTACGTGAAATATACCGGCCAGTCGCTGGAAGCGGTGGAGCGGGCGATGGACCGCGACACTTTCCTGGAGGCTGACGAAGCCAAGGCGTTCGGTCTGGTCGACGAAGTGTTCGATCGCCGCCCGGCCGCTGCGGAAACCGCAGAAGCCTAAAGGCGATCTTTACCGGGGCGCGGTATATCACCCCTTGTGAAACCGTCGTGCCCCGGTCTAGGATGGCCTTTGGACCAGAATATCCTCGGCCAGATCCGGCATGGTGCCGACGGCGGGGAGGAAAGATTGGCGAATGACTAAGCTTACGGGCTCCGATTCAAAAAGCACGCTTTACTGCTCCTTCTGCGGCAAGTCGCAGCATGAGGTGCGCAAGCTGATCGCGGGGCCGACCGTCTTCATCTGTGATGAATGCGTGGAACTGTGCAACGACATCATTCGCGAGGAGACCAAGGGCGGTCTCGTCGGCAAGAAGGATGGCGGCGTGCCGACCCCGCAGGAAATCTGCGATGTGCTCGACGATTATGTGATCGGCCAGAAGCGCGCCAAGCGCGTCCTGTCGGTCGCGGTCCATAACCATTACAAGCGTCTCAACCATGGCTCCAAGCCGGGTGAGGTGGAACTGGCCAAGTCGAACATCCTGCTTGTCGGCCCGACCGGCTGCGGCAAGACGCTGCTGGCGCAGACGCTGGCCAAGACGTTCGACGTGCCCTTCACCATGGCCGATGCCACCACGCTGACCGAAGCCGGCTATGTCGGTGAGGACGTGGAGAACATCATCCTCAAGCTGCTCCAGGCGTCAGACTATAATGTCGAGAAGGCGCAGCGCGGCATCGTCTATATCGATGAGATCGACAAGATCAGCCGCAAGGCCGAAAACCCGTCGATCACGCGCGACGTGTCGGGTGAGGGCGTGCAGCAGGCGCTGCTCAAGCTGATGGAAGGCACGACCGCCTCGGTTCCGCCGCAGGGTGGGCGCAAGCATCCGCAGCAAGAGTTCCTGCAGGTCGACACGACCAACATCCTGTTCATCTGCGGCGGCGCGTTCGCGGGTCTGGAAAAGATCATCGGCGACCGTCTGGAAGCCAAGTCGATCGGCTTCGGCGCTCATGTGGCCGCGCCTGAGGAGCGCAAGACCGGCGAGCTGCTGCGTCAGAGCGAACCGGAGGATCTGCTGAAGTTCGGCCTGATCCCCGAATTTGTCGGCCGTCTGCCGGTGATCGCGACGCTGGAGGATCTGGACGTGACCGCACTGGTCAAGATCCTGGTCGAGCCCAAGAACGCGCTGGTCAAGCAATATGGCAAGCTGTTCGACATGGAGAATGTCGAACTGAGCTTCACCGACGACGCGCTGACCGCGATCGCGAAGAAGGCGATCGAGCGCAAGACTGGCGCGCGCGGTCTGCGTTCGATCCTGGAAGCGATCCTGCTCGATACCATGTTCGACCTGCCCTCGATGGAGGGCGTTGGCGAAGTGGTGGTCGACAAGGATGTTGTCGCCGGGACCAAGGAACCGATTCGCGTGTTCAGCGAGAAGGACAAGCGCGCGGAAGACGCCGCCTAGTTCATTCGCCGTTCAGGCTGGAACAAAAGGGGCCGGTGGACCATCCACCGGCCCCTTTTTCGTGCAAGTCTTTCGCACTGCACAAAATTTCCTGCGCCGTTGCATAATTGCACCAGTGTTGGCGTGGTGTAAAATTTCGACATATTATGTAATAAAATCAATGTGATAGATTGGTGTTTCCGGCTGTTTTTCAGTGCCTTGTCCAGATATCCGTCCAATTGTGACAGTCCCGCACCTGCATTGTAACATAATTGCAATCATAGCATCACAGGGGCGTCGCCAGTGGCCGCCAGATGCGGCGCCGGCTCGAAGAGCAAAATGGTTATGGCGCCGTGGGGCGCACTCTTGAAAAAGGGACAAGGGTCAATGAAGCAGTTTCTCAAGTGCAGCGCCGCGATTCTCGCCGTCGCTGCCCCGGCTGTCGCTTTCGCGCAGTCGACCGGTTCGCAGGATTTCGAAGATTCGATCGTCGTCACCGGTGCAGTGGTGAACCAGGGCGTCGGCGGCGTGAAGATCCCTGACTCGCCCAAGGCGAAGGTCGTTCTGACCCAGGAAATCATCGAGCGTCAGCGCCCCGGCCAGACCGTCAACGAAATCATCAACCTGGTGCCGGGCGTCAGCTTCACCAACAACGATCCCTGGGGTTCGTCGGGCGGCAGCTTCACCATCCGTGGCTTCAGCTCGGATCGTATCGCCCAGATCCTCGATGGTATTCCGATGAATGACTCGGGTAACTATGCCATCTACACCAACCAGCAGATCGACCCCGAACTGGTCGAAAGCATCAACGTCAACCTCGGCGCGACCGATGTCGACAGCCCGACCGCTGCCGCGGTTGGCGGCACCGTCAACATCAACTCGCTGACCCCCAGCGACGATTTCGGTGCGCTGGCCAGCGTCAGCTACGGCAACATCGCGGCCAAGGGTGCTGGCGATCGTCCGATGCACCGTGTGTTCGGCATGATCCAGACCGGCGATTTCACCGGCCATGGCACCAAGGCGTGGGTTTCGGCCTCGCGCGCTTATAACGAAGCGTCGTTCGCCAACTACGGCAAGGTCGACAAGGCCCAGTATAACGGCAAGATCTACCAGGAGATCGGCAGCAATGGCGACTTCATCTCGCTGGCTGCGCACTATAACGTGAACCGCAACAACTTCGGTGGTTCGCCCGGTTCGGCTGCCGCTTTCTCGGGTGACAAGAGCGCCCGTTTCTATGACGTCGGCGGTGCGGGCGCACCCTGCGTCCTGCCGACGCCGGTTGCCGGTGTCGCTGACCAGCTTCCTTCGGGCTATTGCGGCTCGCAGTGGGAGCGTCGCTACAATCCGTCGAACACCGGCATTCAGCGCATGAGCACACGCCTGACGCTGACCGACAAGCTGATCTTCTCGGCCGATGCTGCCTACAGCACCACCAAGGCCAATGGCGGCGGCGGCGTGGCAGCTTATGAAAGCTTCTACTATCAGAACGGCCAGGCCTACACCGGCTATTTCGGCGGCTCGGCCTATTTCGGCAACGACCTGAATGGTGACGGCGAACTCGGCGTTGACGCGAATGGCAATGGCCGCGTCGACCCGACGGAATCGGATCGCACCGCGATCGTCAATCCCAGCCAGACGAACACCCGTCGTTGGGTCGCCATCGCGAACCTCGCTTATGAATTTGACGCAAACAACCGTCTGCGTCTGTCGTACAGCTTCGATCGCGCCCGTCACCGCCAGACCGGCGAAGCTGCGCTGCTCGATCATAACGGCGAGCCGCTGGACGTCTTCCCGGTCAATGATCCGCTGACCGATTCCGTCGGCAACATCCTGCAGAAGCGTGATCGCAAGTCCTACGCGACCCTGAACCAGGTCGCTGGCGAATATCGCGGCATGTTCGTCGATGAGCGTCTGATCGTGAACCTCGGCGTTCGCGCGCCCTTCTTCAAGCGCGAACTGAACCAGAACTGCTTCACCACGGCCGCCAACGGCAATGTGAACTGCGTCGCCAGTGGCGACGTCGCGGCTTATGCTCTGGCCAATCCGACCTTCGCCGCGCCGCAGCAGCGCGTCTACAAGTATGACAAGCTGCTGCCGAACGTCGGCGCGATCTTCAAGATCACGCCGGAAGTGAGCGTCGCGGGTAGCTATGCCGCCAACATCTCGGTTCCGGGCACCGACACGCTCTACAACTCGATCTTCCTGCCGGCGACCAACGCCGCATCGAAGCCGGTTGCCGAAACGTCGGACAGCTTCGACCTGGCCCTGCGCTACCAGAACAACATCGTTCAGGCAGCTGTCACCGGCTGGTACGCGAAGTACAAGAACCGTATCGCTTCGGCCTACAGCTTCGAATGCGATTGCTCGATCGACACCAACCTGGGTGGCGTGAAGAAGTATGGCATCGACGCCAACGTGTCGGTTCGCCCGATGGACGGCCTGCTGGTTTACGCATTCGGTTCTTGGATCGAATCCGAAATCGGTGCCGACGTCCAGACTGGCGCGAACAGCTTCGCAGCGACCAAGGGCAACCGCGAACGCAGCGCTCCGGGCTATCTGTGGGGCGGTCGCATTCAGGGTACGCTGGGTCCGGTTGATCTGGGCGCCCAGATCAAGCGCACCGGTTCGCGTTGGCTGAACGACATCAACACCTTCAAGGTGGCGGGTTACACCGTTGTCGACCTCGACCTGCGTTACAACCTGAAGGACATGGGTCTGGACAAGGCCTTCTTCCAGCTGAACGTGTCGAACCTGTTCGACAAGTTCTACATCGGTTCGTTCAGCGGCGGCCTGACCACCGCGTCGAGCACGAACGTCAACTTCGGTGCTCCGCGCGCGATCAGCGGCTCGCTGGTGATCGGCTTCTAAGCCAGGCGCCGACAGGCAAAAAGGAAGGGAGGTGCGGAGCGATCCGCGCCTCCCTTTTTAGTGTCCTATTCGCCGCCGCTCGATTATGATCGGGGATAGGCTAGTGCGCGCTTTTCGATAGGATCAGGGCAGCGCAATAAAATGTCGAAATGTGCGGGAAATATGGGAAGTTAAGCGCCCGATTTCCTATTTTTGGGCGCCCGGCCGCTGCCTCAGTTCAGGCAATCGTCCAGCCCGTCGCGCTGCACCACCGGGATGCGAGCCGAGATGCTGTTGCCATAGCGGCGGGTGAAGCCATGCGGGTCGATCGCCTCGCGCTTCTTGGGCAGCGGCAAGACCGCCGCCAGTCGCGCCGCCTCGGCCCGGCTCAGCTTGCCCGCGCCATGGCCGAAATAGCGGATCGACCCGGCCTGCACGCCATAGGTGCCGATGCCGGTCTCCGCGACGTTCAGATAGACTTCCATGATCCGCCGCTTGCCCCAGATCGCCTCGATCAGCACGGTGAACCAGGCCTCGAAGCCCTTGCGGACGAAACCGCCACCCTGCCACAGGAAGACATTCTTCGCCGTCTGCTGACTGATCGTGGAGCCGCCGCGAATGCGCCCGCCGCTGGCATTGTGGCGCATCGCCTGGGCAATTGCGACCGCGTCGAAGCCATGATGGCTGCAAAAACGGCTATCCTCCGCCGCGATCGCCGCGCGCGGCATGTCCGGATCGATCGCGTCCAGGCGCTTCCATTCCTTGGTGATGCCATTGGGGTCGAGCAGCATAGTGATCGTCACCGGCGGCGGCACGAAGCGATAGATGACCACGGTGCCCACCGACAGGCCGACAAAGCCGATGGCGACCTTGAGGGGGATGCTGATCCAGCGGGAACGACGTTTCTGGGTGGAGGCAGGCTTGGGCGCGGCTTTGGCTTTTTTCATGGGCCGCAAACTAGCGCCCCTGCGCGCCGTCGTCATCGATTCCTTCAGGCGGTCGCCAGGCTCGGCGTGCGGCCCCGATTGATCAGCAGCACCAGCGCCGCACCGATCAGGCACAGCACGCCCGCCGCGATGAAGGCGGGCATATAGCTTTGCCAGGCGGTGCGCGACAGGCCGCCGGCCAGCGCGGCGCTCGCCGCGCCCAACTGATGCCCGGCAAAGATCCAGCCGAACACGATATTCGCCTTTTCGGGGCCGAAGCGCTGCGCCGTCAGCTTCACCGTCGGCGGCACCGTCGCCACCCAGTCGAGGCCATAGAATATGGCGAACAGCGACAGGCTGTAGATCGAGAAGTCGCTGAACGGCAGGTAGAGGAGGGACAGGCCGCGCAGCCCATAATAGAAGAAGAGCAGCCAGCGATTGTCATAGCGATCGCTGAGCCAGCCCGATGCCAGCGTGCCGGCAAAGTCGAACAGCCCCATCATCGCCAGCATCGAGGCCGCGCCCACCGCCGCCAGCCCATAATCGCCGCACAGCGAGATGAAATGGGTCTGGACCAGGCCATTGGTGCTGGCGCCGCAGATATAGAAGGAGAAAAAGAGGATCCAGAAGGTCGGAACCTTTGCCACGTCGCGTAGCACGATCAGCGGCGTCGCCAGCAGTGCGCCCAGGCTGGCCGGCTGGGCGGGGACGGGCTGGATCGCCTGCTCGCCATAGGGGGCAAGGTTCAGGTCCGACGGCCGGTCGCGCATAAGCAGCATGACCGCGACGGCCGCGACCAGGATCGCGCCACACACCAGCAGCATCGCCACGCGCCAGCCATAGTTGCCGGTCATGCTGGCCAGCAGCGGCAGGAAAGCGAGCTGGCCGGTCGCGGTGCTGGCCGACAGCAGCCCCATCACCAGCCCGCGCCGCTCGCTGAACCAGCGGGTGGCGACCGTCGCGCCCAGCACCATGGCGGTGAGGCCGGTGCCGACGCCGATCACCACGCCCCAGAGAAGGACGAGCTGCCACAATTGCGTCATGCCAAGCGACAGCAGCAGGCCGCCAATGACGATCGACAGCGAAATCAGCATCATCCGCCGCACGCCGAAGCGGTTCATGAAGGCGGCGGCAAACGGCCCCATACCGCCGAACAGCAGGAAACGGATAGCCAGCGCGCCGGAAATATCCGCTGCGCTCCAGCCAAATTCCTTTTGCAGGGGGACGATGAACACACCCGGCGCACCGACCGCGCCGGCCACCACCAGCATGGTGAGGAAGGTCGTGCCCGCGACGGCCCAGCCATAATGGACATTGCGCGCGGCCAGGCGGCGGGCGAACATGGTGGACAGCATCGACTTCCCCTTGGATTGGCCCTTGGATTGGCCCTTGGATTGGCCCTTGGACTGGCCCCTGAACTGCTTCTTGAGCCGGAAAACGGACTGGCGTTAAATGATGGGTATCATATATAAGGTCAAGAGGCCAATTGGAGATGCAGGATCATGAAAGTCAGCCGTGAACAGGCCGAACGCAATCGCGAGAAGGTGGTGGATGCGGCGTCGCGCCTGTTTCGTGCCCGTGGCGTCGAGGGCGTCGGCATTGGCGAGGTGATGCGCGAATGTGGTCTTACCCATGGCGGTTTCTACAATCAGTTCGAATCGAAGGAGGCGCTGGCCGCCGAAGCCTGCGCCACGTCGCTCGCGCGCGGCGCGGCCAAGTGGCGTCGCCTGTCGGCCGAGGATGGGCCGGATGCCATCACCGCCGATTATCTGAGCGCCCGTAACCGCGACGCGCCCGAAACCGGCTGCGCGCTGATCGCGCTTGGTCCGGACGCTGCGCGCAAGGGCGGACCGCTCGCCGCCGCCTTTCGCGAAGGGTTCGAGGATCTGACCGCCGCGTTGCAAAATGCCGGTATTGCCGATCGCGACGCGGCGCTCGCCCGCATGGCGCAACTGGTCGGCACGATGGTGCTGGCCCGCGCGGTGGACGATCCGGCGCTGTCGGAGGAATTGCTGGCAGCCAATCGCCGCGCCCTGGGTGTCGAGGCATGAGCGGCAGCGCCCAGTGGCGACCGATGGGGCAGGGGGATGTAGACGCAGCGGCGGCCATTTCCGACCGGGTCCATGGCGCCTATACGGAGAAGCCTGCCATCTATGCCGAACGGCGGCGCCTCTATCCGGCAGGCTGCTTCCTGCTGGAGCGGGACGGGGAGGCGCTCGGCTATCTCGTCACCCATCCCTGGCACAGCGACCGGCCGCCAGCGCTCGACCAGTTGATTGGTGTGTTGCCGGATGCGCCCGATCGCTATTATCTCCACGACCTGGCGCTGCTGCCCGAAGCGCGCGGCACCGGCGCTGCTGCGGCGGCCGTGGACCTCACCATCGCGCAGGCGCGCGCCGCTGGCTTCGATCGCATCACCCTGACCGCCGTCAACGGCGCGGATGCCTTCTGGCGCCGACAGGGGTTCGTCGACGCGCCGGTTGCCGCCGACAGCTATGGCGCGGACAGCGTCTCGATGGTGCGGGTGCTCTAAGAGAAAAAAAGCCCCGGATCGCTCCGGGGCTTCTTCTTTTCCATGTGTGGCCGGATCAGGCGGCAGCGAAGCGCGCCATCTTTTCCAGCTTGCCGCCGGCGATGCGCATCATCGCCTTCTGCAGCTTCTCGAAGGCGCGAACCTCGATCTGGCGGACGCGCTCGCGCGACACGCCATAGACCTGGCTCAGTTCCTCAAGGGTCTTGGGCTCCTCGGCCAGGCGACGCTCGGCCAGGATATGCTTCTCGCGGTCGTTGAGGTCGGTCATCGCCTCGACCAGCATCTCGTGACGCTGGGTGCGTTCCTGCTCATCAGCGACGCGTTCGTCCTGCAGCGGATCGGTGTCCTGCAGCCAATCCTGCCACTGGCCGTCGCCATCCTCGCGCATCGGAACGTTGAGCGAGGTATCGCCGCCCATCGCCATGCGACGGTTCATCGACACCACGTCATCTTCCGACACGCCCAGATCGGTCGCGATCTTGGTCACGTCCTCGGGGCGCAGATCGCCATCCTCGAACGCCTCGATATTGTTCTTCATCCGGCGCAGGTTGAAGAACAGCTTCTTCTGCGACGCGGTGGTGCCCATCTTCACCAGGCTCCAGCTGCGCAGGATGAATTCCTGGATCGACGCGCGGATCCACCACATGGCGTAGGTCGCCAGGCGGAAGCCGCGTTCAGCCTCGAACTTCTTCACGCCCTGCATCAGGCCGATATTGCCTTCGCTGATCAGCTCGCTGACCGGCAGGCCGTAGCCGCGATAGCCCATGGCGATCTTCGCCACGAGACGCAGGTGAGAGGTGACGAGCTGGGCCGCCGCCTCGGGATCCTGATGTTCCTCGTAGCGCTTCGCGAGCATATATTCCTGCTCGGGGGTCAGCAGCGGAAACTTGCGAATTTCCGACAGATAGCGGTTGAGGCTGGCTTCACCGCCCAGCGCCGGAACCGCGGGGACATTGCTCCGATTGGCCATGTCACAATTCCTTCCCTTTACATGCGCGCCAGGCAGACCCGAAAGTGGCATCCGCTGGCCGCGCAAACTTGTCAGAACCTATACGTGAAGCTCGCTTAACAGTTCCTGCATATCTGCAGGCAGGGGACTGTCGAAAGCCAAGGGTTCCTCCGTCACAGGATGTATGAACCCCAGCCGTTTCGCGTGCAATGCCTGCCTTTTGAAACCCAGCGTTTCCAGTATTGATTTGAAACCTTTTCTGTCTCTACCGTAAACCGGGTCACCGATCAAGGGGTGACCCAGATGCGCCATATGCACGCGAACCTGATGGGTGCGGCCGGTTTCCAGCCGGCATTCCACCATCGCCGCGCCGCGCAGGCGCTCCATCACGCGGTAATGGGTGACGGCATGCTTGCCGCGCCCTTCCCGATGAACCGCCATCTTCTTTCGATCAGCGTCGGACCGCCCGATCCAGGCATCGACCGTGCCGGACCCCGGCGTTGGAATGCCATAGACGATCGCGGCATAGAGCCGGTCGATACTGTGATCCTTGAACTGTCGGGCCAGGCCCTCATGGGCCTTGTCCGACTTAGCAACGACCAACAGGCCGGAAGTATCCTTGTCGATGCGATGAACGATGCCGGGACGCGCCACGCCGCCAATGCCGGATAACTGACCATCGCAATGGTGCAGCAGCGCATTGACCAGCGTGCCGTCCAGATTGCCGGCCGCCGGGTGGACCACCAGGCCCGCAGGCTTGTCCACCACGATCAGGTCGGCATCCTCATGCACGATGTCGAGCGGAATATCCTGCGCCACGGCGTCGAGCGCGACCGGGGCGGGCAGGGTGATGCTGTAATCCTGCCCCACCGCCACCTTCATCGACGGGTTGAGCGATCGACCGCCAGAGACGATCTGTCCCTCGACGATCAACGCCTTGATCCGCTCGCGCGACAGGTCGGGCAGCAGTTCGGCCAGTGCGCGATCGAGGCGCAAACCCGCCTGGGCTTCGCCTATCGTCGTTTCAATGATGGAAACCCCCGGAACCATTGCCTAGGGATGTAGGAATGAAGGCCGAAATTTCAAGGGTGCTGCTGGAACAAATCATGGCCCTGGCCGCGGCCGAGCCGGGGGAGGTCTGCGGCCTGCTGCTGGGGCAGGGCGCGCGCATCGACGCGATCCTGCCAGCGGCCAATGTCGCGCCTGACCCGGCCCGTCATTTCGAACTGGCGCCGGCGACCTTGCTGGCCGCGCACCGGGCCGCGCGCCGGGGCGGGCCGGCGGTGCTTGGCCATTATCATTCCCACCCATCGGGCGTGCCGATTCCGTCGGAAACGGACCGCGCCTGTGCTGCGCCGGACGGCGCCTTGTGGCTGATAGTCGGCGGGGGAGCGGTGCGCGCATGGGTGGCCGGGCCAGACGGGGAGGGGAGCGTGGCCTTCGTGGAGGCGTTGCTCGATATAAGGTGATGCAAAGGGGGTGAGCCGGGCTTGCATCATCGGCTGGGGAAGCCTAGCCGGGAAGGTGTCTTTTCCCGTAAATCCGGCGGCCTCCATCTCCATGACCCATCCGATCGACAGCATCGAATTTGCCAGCCTTCTCTGCTCGCGCCTCTGCCATGACCTGCTGAGCCCCGTCGGGGCGCTCAACAATGGCCTGGAACTTATGGCTGACGAAACCGATCCGGACATGCGCCAGCGCTGCCTGGACCTGCTGGCCGATAGCGCCCGCACCTCGGCCAACAAGCTGAAATTCTTCCGCCTGGCCTTTGGTTCGGCGGGTGGCTTTGGCGATGCGGTGCCGCCGCATGAGGCGAAGGTCGCGATCGAGGGCATGTTCGCCTCGGGGCGGGTGAAGCTTGGCTGGATGGTCGAGGAACAGATGCTGGCCAAGCTCGCGGTCAAGGTGCTGCTTAATCTCGCGCTGATCGCCGGCGATGCGCTGGTGCGCGGTGGGCAGCTCGACATCGGTGCGGAGAAGCGCCCTGGCGTGACCGAGATCGTGGTGCGGGGCGAAGGGCCCAAGGTCATTCTCGATCCCGAACTGCGCGCGGCGCTGGCAGGAACCTTGCCGGCCGGTGGCCTGGCGTCGCGCACGGCGGCCGCCTGGATGGTGCGGGCGCTGGTGATGGAGGCTGGCGGCGAGATAGTGCTGTCGCCGCCGGGCGATTCGGTGCTGCTGTTCGGCGCCGCCATCCCCGACCGCGCAGAATAATTCGGGCTGGAATAAATCAGGGCAGCAGGGCGCGCAGGGCTGCGTCGTCCTGTTTCTCCAGTTCCAGCAACGCGGCATAGGGATCACCCGTCAGGCCGAGCAGCGCGGCAAACGCGGGCTCGGTCTTCAGGCCGCAATGGCGCAAGGCCATGATCGCCTGCGCCAAAGCAGGACCGCCCAGATCGAGCAGGCGCTGCTCGACACAGAAATGGCGCCAGCCATGTTGCTGCACGACCGGCAAGGCCTGGCCGAAAATCTCGAATGGCCAGTCCCATGCGCGAAAGCGGACGATCATGGCATCAAGGTCGTGGCGCGCATGAACCGCAAATTCGGGGCGATCGCCGAAATGCTCGGTCAGCAAAGCGGCAAAGGCATCGAAGTCCCGCACCTCGCAGACGATATCGATGTCGCTGCCCGGCAGGTCCAGACCGAGTGGTGGCGTGCCCGCAACATGGGGATCATAAGGCGCCAACAACGTCAGGACGCCGCTGCGTTGCAGCGCGACGTCATGCGCGACGCGGCTCATGCCTCGCGCATCTCCGCCGCGATCGCCGCGATCAGCTCTGCGGCTGGCAGGGCGCGGGCGAGGGGCGCACCCTGGCCCGCCCATTGCGCGCCATAGCTGCCTTCGCCTTGGATCTTGGCGGCCGCGTTGAGCGCCTTCCCGGCGGCATAGGCGCGCGGATAGTCGGGCACGTCTCCACCATTCTCAGTGCCCCATTGGGTGAAGCGATTGGCAAGGCAGCGGGCCGGGCGGCCGGAAATGGCGCGGGTCATGACCGTATGCTGGGCGGCCAGGCTGGCCAGGGCGGCGCGATAGGCGGCGTCGGCGCTGCTTTCCGGGCAGGCGATGAACGCCGTGCCCAGTTGCGCCGCTACCGCGCCCAGATCGAGTGCTGCGCGCACGCCCCGTCCGTCCATGATGCCGCCGGCCGCGATCACCGGCAAGCCGGCCTTCGCCACCAGCAGGCGGGTCAGCGCGAAGGTGCCGAGCATCGCATCGGGCGCATCGGGATCGAACATGCCGCGATGGCCGCCGGCTTCAAATCCCTGCGCTACCAGCGCGTCGATCCCGGCGGCACGCGCGGCGCCTGCCTCGTCCAAATTGGTGACGGATGCGAGCAGCAGGCAACCCGCCTGCTTGAGCGCCGCGATTTGGGCCGCGCTAGGCAGCCCGAAATGAAAGCTGACCACGCGCGGCCGCGCTTCGACCAGCAGGTCGAGCATCGCCGGGTCTTCGGCAAAGCTGCGATAGATGGTCTCCAGGCGGGTGGGTGGTGCCGCATCCTGCGCGGCAAAGAGCGGTGCCAGCGCCGCCAGCCACGCTTGTTCCTCAGCCGGACGAACGCGGGGCGGCGCATGGACGAACAGATTGACGTTGAACGGCCGGTCAGTGAGTGCGCGTGTTGCCGCAATCATGGCGCGGGCGCCCGCCGCATCGGTTGCGCCCACGGCGATCGATCCCAGCGCCCCGGCATTGCTGACGGCGGCGGCCATCGCCGGCGTCGATACGCCCGCCATCGGCGCCTGGATCAGGGGAAAGGAAAGGTCTAGCGCGTTGAACGGGTTCATGCAGTCCATGTGGGCGGTGGCGATCGATCCTGCAACAGGGGGATCAGACGTCGTCGTTGCCCACCGGGCCGCCTTCGCCTTCCATGCGGTTGATTGCGCGCACGTCGCGTGCGGTGAATTTCAGGCGAACGCCAGCGCCCTGTTCGCCATCCTCCGGCAGGAAGACGGCGCCACCCTGTTCCAGTATCAGGCGCAGTCGTGCCTTGGCATCGTCACCCGGATCGGCGCGCCCGGCTTCGAAATCGGCCAGCATCGGCATATCGATCCCCGCAAGGCGCGCGACATGATCACGCGGCCATTGCACCAGGGCGCGGGCGGCGCGGGCAAGCTTTCCGCTGATCTGCAAGGCGAGTCTCCCTTCGTCTATGCGTGGCGCCAGAATAGAACAGCACGCCTGCCGCGCCGCAACGGAAAAGGCCCGGCCGCTTGCGCGACCGGGCCCGTCCTCCAGCAACCTGTGAAAGGATCAGGCGCTGTAATACATGTCGAATTCGACCGGCGACGGGGCCATTTCCCAGCGATACACTTCCGGCCACTTCAGTTCGATATAGGCATCGATCTGGTCCTTGGTGAACACGTCGCCCTTGAGCAGGAACTCATAGTCGGCTTCGAGGCTGTTGAGCGCTTCACGCAGCGAACCGCAAACGGTCGGCACCTGGCTCAGCTCTTCGGGCGGCAGGTCATAGAGATTCTTGTCCATCGCGGCGCCCGGATGGATCTTGTTCTCGATGCCGTCGAGGCCGGCCATCAGCAGCGCGGCGTAGCAGAGATAGGGGTTGGCCATCGCGTCGGGGAAGCGGAATTCCACGCGCTTTGCCTTGGCACCGGCGCCGTAGGGAATACGGCAGGAAGCCGAACGGTTGCGGGCCGAATAGGCGAGCAGAACCGGGGCTTCGAAGCCCGGCACCAAGCGCTTGTAGCTGTTGGTGGTCGGGTTGGTGAAGGCGTTGAGGGCCTTGGCGTGCTTGATGACGCCGCCGATGAAGTAGAGGCAGGTGTCGGACAGGCCGGCATAGCCTTCGCCCGCGAACAGCGGCTTGCCGCCTTCCCAGATTGACATGTGGGTGTGCATGCCCGAACCATTGTCCTGTGCGATCGGCTTGGGCATGAAGGTCGCGGTCTTGCCATAGGCCTGGGCGACCATCTGCACGACATATTTGTAGATCTGCATGCGGTCAGCGGTCTGGACCAGCGTACCGAAGGTCAGGCCCAGTTCGTGCTGCGCGGCGGCGACTTCATGGTGATGCTTGTCGCAGGGCAGGCCCATTTCGAGCATGGTCGACACCATTTCGGCGCGGATGTCGGTGCAGGGATCGACCGGCGCGACGGGGAAATAGCCGCCCTTGGCGCGCGGACGGTGACCCAGGTTGCCGCCTTCATATTCCTTGCCGGTGTTGGTCGGCAGTTCGATGTCGTCGATCTTGTAGTAGCTCTGCGAGTAGTCATTCTCGAAGCGCACATCGTCGAACATGAAGAATTCGGCTTCCGGGCCGACATAGATGGTGTCGCCGAAACCGGCCGACTTGACGAACGCTTCGGCGCGCTTGGCGCACGAACGCGGGTCGCGGGCATAGAGTTCGCCGGTGTCGGGCTCGACGATGTCGCAGAAGATGATCAGCATCGGGGTGGCGCTGAACGGATCGACATAGACCGCGTCCAGGTCGGGCTTCAGGATCATGTCCGACTCGTTGATCGCCTTCCAGCCTTCGATCGACGAACCGTCGAACATCAGGCCCTGGGTCAGCTCATCTTCGCCGAGGACCGAAGACACCATGGTCAGGTGCTGCCACTTGCCCTTGGGATCGGTGAAACGGACATCGACCCACTCGATTTCCTTTTCTTCGATCATCTTCAGGATGTCTTTTGGCTTGTTGGCCATGTGCAGTTGCCCTTCTCTATGGATACCCCCCCGAAGGGGTCGTTGAAGCCTGTGTCCGCCGGACCCCTGTCCGCCGGCTAGAACCTGTCGAAAATCAGATGGCGTCGCTGTCGCGTTCGCCGGTGCGGATGCGCACCGCGCCCTCGATGGCGGAAATGAAGATCTTGCCGTCGCCGATGCGGCCGGTCTGGGCGGCGCTGCAGATCGCTTCGACGACCCGGTCGGCCAGGGCGTCGTCGACAACGACCTCCAACTTCACCTTGGGCAGGAAGTCGACGACATATTCGGCGCCGCGATACAGTTCGGTATGGCCCTTCTGGCGGCCGAAGCCCTTCGCCTCGGTGACGGTGATGCCGGACACGCCCACTTCGTGCAGCGCTTCCTTCACCTCGTCCAGCTTGAACGGCTTGATGATCGCCTCGATCTTCTTCATCACTTAATCCCAACCCATGACGCACGAACGGACACGGGTTGGCCCCGCATCCTTCAACCTTCAAGCGACGATCATCATGCCCCCCGAGGCAAGCGCCGTCTCCCTTAACAATCAATTACCGTGCCAAGTGGCGAATCGCTAGGCCTGCTTTCGGCGATGCAGCAATCTTTGTCCATATTGCCCGGATTCCGGGCAATATCATGTCATTCTGCCTGTTTTTTGGGCAGTGGTTGAACGGCCCATCACGCAAAAGGCCCGCCCCGTCGATGCCGATCAGGACTGATCCCGATGGCATGAACGGAGCGGGCCTTTGGGACCGCCATGCGCAGGCAGAAATCAGCGCGCGTAGGGCGGGCAGTCGAGGCCGGTCGGGCTCTTGGTAAAGATCTCGCAGCCGGTTTCGGTGATGCCGATGCTATGTTCGAACTGGGCCGACAGGGTGCGGTCGCGCGTCACCGCCGTCCAGCCATCGTCCAGCATCTTCACGCCCGGCTTGCCGATGTTGATCATCGGTTCGATCGTGAAGAACATGCCGGGCTTCAGCTCCGGGCCGGTGCCGGGACGGCCGACATGGACCACTTCCGGGCTGTCATGGAAGACGCGGCCCAGGCCATGGCCACAGAAATCGCGGACCACCCCGTAACGATGCTTTTCGGCATGGCGCTGGATGACATGGCCGATGTCGCCCAGATGATTGCCGGGCTTGGCCTGCTCGATGCCCAGCATCAGGCATTCATAGGTGATCTCGACCAGCCGCTTCGCCTTGATCGGCGCATCGCCGGCGATGAACATGCGGCTGGTGTCGCCGTGCCAGCCATCGACCAGCGGGGTGACGTCGATATTGAGAATATCGCCGTCCTTGAGCTTATAGTCGCCCGGAATGCCATGGCAGATGACATTGTTGAGCGAGATGCAGCAACTGTGCGTATAGCCGCGATAGCCCAGGGTCGCCGGCACGCCGCCGCCGTCCAGCGTCATGCGGCGGACGATGTCGTCCAGTTCGCCGGTGGTCACGCCCGGCACCACATGGGGCACCAGCGCGTCGAGGATCTCGGCGGCCAGCCGGCCGGCCTTGCGCATGCCGTCGAAACCGGCCGCGTCATAGAGCTTGATCGCGGTCGAGCGGGAAACCGGCGCGTCGGCCGTCATCGTTATATATTCGGTCATGTGGTTGATATAGACCCTGCGATCCGGCATTGCGAGTGTCTTCGCTCAGCCCCGCGGTCGCTATCAGGAAAAGAGAAACGGACATGGTGATGGAAGGCGGATGCGCCTGTGGTGAGGTGCGCTATCGGGTCGATGCCGACCCCATCTTCGTCAACAACTGCCATTGCAGCCTGTGCCAGCGGCAGAGCGGCGCGGCGTCCGCAGTCAACGCCTTTGTCGAGGTCGATCATCTTCACCTCCTGTCTGGGCAATTGAGCGAACATGTCGTGCCGACCGGCAGCGGCAAGACCCAGGTGATCATGCGCTGTGCCAACTGCGGCACGGCGGTCTGGAGCTTCTATCCCCGTCTCGGCCGGGCGGGGGCGGCGATCCGGGTCGGCACGCTGGACGATCGCTCGGCGATCCGGCCCGATGCCGCGATCTTCGTGGCCGATCGGTCGGACTGGACTGCCTTGCCGGCCGATGTGCCGGTCTTCGAGACCAGCTACAAGCCGGCGGACATATTGCCGCCCGATCGGCTGGCCCGGCTGATGGCGCTTGCCGCCCGTGCGGAGCCGCTGGCATGAGCGACCGTATCTGGACCGCCGCCGTGATCGTGATCGGCGATGAAATCCTGTCCGGCCGCATCCAGGACAAGAATGTCGCGCAGATCGCCACCTGGCTCAATGTCCAGGGCATCCGTCTGCGCGAGGTGCGGGTGGTGCCCGATGTGCAGGACGCGATCGTCGAGGCGGTCAACATATTGCGTGCCCGCAACGACTATCTCTTCACCACCGGCGGCATCGGCCCGACCCATGACGACATCACGGTCGATGCGATCGCGGCGGCGCTGAGCGTCGGCGTCGAGATCCATCCCGAGGCGCGGGCGATATTGGAGCGCTATTATGTCACGCGTGGGGGCCTCACCGACGCGCGGCTGCGCATGGCGCGGGTGCCGGCGGGCGCCGACCTCATCGAAAACCGGATGTCGGGCGCGCCGGGCATCCGCCACGGCAATATCTTCATCATGGCCGGGGTGCCGCACATCACCGCCGGCATGCTCGAAAGTCTGACCGGCACGCTGGAAGGCGGCTTGCCGGTCCTGTCGGCGACGATCGGCTGCTGGGTCGCGGAAAGCGAGATCGCCGACCTGCTCGGCGCCACCGAACGCGCCCATGAGGGCGTCCAGATCGGCAGCTACCCCTTCTTCCGCGAAGGGCGCACCGGCGCCAATTTCGTCATCCGCTCGACCGACCAGGCGGTGCTGGACGCGTGCGTCACGGACCTCAGCGCCGCGTTGACGGAGGGGGGCTGGCCCCCGGTGCCCGGCGGCATCTAGCCAAGAAACATCCGTTGCGGTGACAAGAAGGCCTGGCGGCGGTACAGCGCAGTTCCACTTCTAAAAGAGAATTCTGTATGCTTACCGCGCGAACCTACAGTGTCACGATAGCGCGCAACTGGCGCGAGCTTTACGAAGCGATCTGGCAGCCGGAGATATTCCCGAAATGGGCATCGGGCCTGACCGAGGCCGATCTGCGCAGGGGCGGCACCGGATGGATTGCCGACGGTCCCGATGGGCCGATCGTCGTTCGCTTCACGCCGCACAATGAATTTGGCGTGATGGACCATTTCGTCGAGACCGGTGATGGCCGGGAGGTTCATGTCCCGCTGCGCGTCATCGAGAATGGGGATGGGGCGGAGGTGATGCTGACGCTTTTTCGCCAGCCCGGTATGAGTGACGAGGATTTCGCGCGCGACGCCAAGTGGATTACCCGCGATCTGCGCGCGCTGCGCGATTATGCAAAGGCGCAGGGCTAAGGGGGGATGTCTGTCCCGCCCAGGCGGCTCAGCTTTCCGGCCGTGTCCAGATCCAGCTGCCGCCGATCAGCGCCGCGGCCAGCGGGATCAGATACCAGGGGAAGGGGGAGAAGATCAGCGCCAGGATCGCGCTGAAGGCAAAGGCGCCGAGCGCGGCCTTCTTGCCCTTGCGGCTGATCGCGCCGCATTCGCGCCAGCGGCGGATATGCGGACCGAAATGCTTGTGATCCAGCAGCTTTGCCTCCAGTTCCGGGCTGGAGCGGGCAAAGCAATAGGCCGCGAGGATCATGAAAGGGACGGTTGGCAGCAGCGGCAGGAAGGCGCCCAGCGTGCCCAATCCGATCGAGAGGAAGCCGGCAATGAGATAGAGATGGCGCCGCACCCGTCGATCCCGTCTGGAATGGGCCGATACGGCCCGGTCTGTCCTGTCTATGCTATTGATTTGCAGGAACGCAATTGCCTTTCGTCGCGCGCCTTTTGTCAGGCGGCCGGCAGGCGCAGGCGGACCAGCAGTCCGCCCAGATCCTCGCTCTCCTCCAGTGCCACCGACCCGCCATAGATTTCGGCGACGTCGCGGACGATGGCGAGGCCAAGGCCAGTGCCGGGCTTGCCCGAATCGAGGCGCACGCCGCGATCGAAGATGCGCACCCGGTCGGCTTCGGGAATGCCCATGCCGTCATCCTCGACCATGATCTCGACCATTGCGCCAACCCGGCTGACCGTCGCGAACACGCTGCCGCCGCCATATTTGGCGGCATTCTCGACCAGATTGCCCAGCATTTCGTCCAGATCCTGCCGCTCGACGCGGACCGCCGCATGCTTGTCGCCGTCCATGTCGACCCGCGCATCCTGACAGAGATGGCGCACCGCGCGCTCGACCGCCTCCAGGCTGGCCCAGACCTCGGCCCGGCTCTGCGCTGCGCCGCGCCGGCCGACGGCGCGGGCGCGGGCGAGGTGATGGTCGACCTGGCGCCGCATCGTCGTCGCCTCACGCACAACCGTTTCGCCCAGGTCCGGCGCATTGGCGGTCGCGGCGTTCATGATGACGGTCAGCGGCGTCTTGAGCGCATGGGCGAGGTTGCCGGCATGGGTGCGCGCTTCCTCCGCCTGCCGCTCATTATGGGCAAGCAGCGCGTTTAGTTCCTCGACCATCGGCAGCACTTCGGCGGGCATGGGTTCGGTCACCCGGCTCTTGTCGCCATCGCGCATCTTGATGATTTCCAGCCGCACCTTGCGCAGCGGCCGAAGGCCATAGATGGTCTGCAAGGTAGCGAGCACGATCAGGCCCAGCGCCAGCAGCGCGAAGCTCTTGAACAGGGTGGATCGCAGCGTCTTGATCTGGCCATCGAGGCCCTGGCGCGCCTGTGCGACCATGAACATCCAGCGCGCGTCGGAACCGGGCAGGATGACGCTGCGCTCCATGACGCGCAGATCCTCGCCGGGAAACTGCTTGCTGTCATAGACATGGAAATTGCGGTCGGCATGGTCGCCCGGCACCTTGAGCGCCCGGTCCCACAGCGATCGCGACCGCCAATCCTCATGCCCCTTGGCGCTGATCTGGTAATAGAGGCCGCTATTGGGTTCCAGGAAGCGCTGGTCGGCCAGTTCGCGGTTGAACAGCACTTCGCCGTCCGGGCCGATCTCGGCCGCCGCGATCATCGCGGTCAGCACATAATTCATGCCGTCGTCGAAATTGCGCGTCACCGCGTCCGACAACACCCGGTCGAGCGCGACGCCGCCGCCCAGCAGCAGCACGCTGATCCACAGCGCGGCAATGCCGATCATGCGGCGGCTGATCGACCCGGTGGACCGGACGGGGGAGGGCGACGGGCTGGCCATGCAAAATGATCCTACACCCGTTCACTGCATACGCAGCCGAGAAACATGGCCGATGGCACGGACCTATTTGCCTGTCGACTTCGCCCGCAGCGAACGGAAGCGGATGGGGCGGGGATCAGCGCCCCGGCTCGTCCAGGCTGTAGCCCAGGCCGCGGATGGTGGTGATGACGTCGGCGCCGAGTTTCTTGCGGATGCGCGTCACGAACACTTCGATCGTGTTGGAATCGCGGTCGAAATCCTGGTCGTAAATATGCTCGATCAGCTCGGTGCGGCTGACCACCTTGCCCTTGTGGTGGAGCAGATAGGACAGGAGCTTATATTCCTGTGCCGTCAGCTTCACCGGATCGCCCTTGAGCGTCACCTTGCCCGAACGGGTGTCGAGACGGACGTCGCCGGCGATCAGTTCGCTCGACGCGTTGCCGCTGGCACGGCGGATGAGCGCGCGCAGGCGGGCGATCAGTTCCTCGCTTTGGAAGGGCTTGGCCAGATAATCGTCGGCGCCGGCGTCCAGGCCCGCGACCTTGTCGGACCAGCTATCGCGTGCGGTCAGCACCAGCACCGGAAAGCTGCGCCCTTCCTTGCGCCAGCGATCCAGCACGGTCAGGCCGTCGATCGTCGGCAGGCCAAGGTCCAGGACCACGGCGTCATAATTTTCGGTCGAGCCCAGGAAATGGCCATCCTCGCCATCGGTGGCGAGATCGACGGCATAGCCGGCCCCTTCCAGCGTGTTCCTGAGCTGCTGGCCCAGACTCGGTTCATCCTCGACGATCAGCAGGCGCATAGGGTTCCGTTTCTTGTTATCGACGCAATGGGTTTGGCCGGCACGCGGTCAGCGTGCCCAGCCGATGATATCGCCTGTCCGGCCGTCGGCATCAACCCACATCACCTTGCCGTCCTTCACATATTTCAGGCGATAGCGATTGGTGGAAGGGTTGAACTCGCTGCCGACATAGGTGGCACCGCCCACCTGGGCGTCGACCCGGCGCTTGATCATCGAAAAGGGCATGACCTGGCCGTCCAGCATCGCGCGGCGCGCGGCATCCTGCTCGTCACGGCGGCCACCGGCTTCGGCGACCGGTGTCATCAGGGACAGGGCCAGTAGGGCGCCCAGTCCGGCAGTCAGGCTTTTGGCGATCATTGTCATGGGCATGGCATAGGCGAAGCGCATTGAACAGGTGGTGAATGACCGGTCATTCCGCGCTGGAAAGGAGCGGCAGGGCGAATTAGGCTTGCCAGCCATGGAGAATGAAGATGACAGGCCCGTAGCCGATGCGCCCTTGTGGCGCTCCGTTCCGCGCTGGTGGCGCAGCCATGTGATCCGCGGGATCGATCATCAGGCCGTGCTCGAAAGGGTGCGAGCCGATGATGGCTGGACCCCGTCCTACGCCTTCATGATCCTGATGTCGGCGGGCATTGCGGTGCTCGGCCTGCTGCTCTCCTCGCCGGCCGTGGTGATCGGCGCGATGCTGATCTCGCCGCTGATGGGGCCGATCGTCGGGCTGGGCTTTGGCCTTGCCATGACCGATGCGCGCGAAATCCGCCGGACGATCGTCGCGCTGGCGGGCGGGGCGCTGGTGGCGATCGCGTTCACCGCCTTCATCGTCCTGCTGTCGCCGTTGCAGACGGTGACCAGTGAAATCGCCGCGCGCACCCGGCCCAATCTGTTCGACCTGATGGTCGCGCTCTTTTCCGCGCTGGCGGGCGCCTATGCGATGATTCGCGGCAAGGCCGGCACGATCGTCGGCGTCGCGATCGCCACCGCGCTGATGCCGCCGCTGGCAACGGTGGGCTTTGGTCTGGCGACGCTCAATGCGACGGTCGCGGGCGGTGCCTTCCTGCTCTTCTTCACCAATTTCGTGACGATCGCCCTGGCTGCGGCGATCATGGCGCGCCTCTATGGCTTTGGCCGGCGGCTGTCGCCCAGCCAGAGCTGGCTGCAGATGGTTTTCATCGGTGCCATCTTCCTGGCGCTGGCAGTGCCGCTCGGCCTGTCGCTCGGCCAGATCGCCTGGGAGGCGCGGGCCGCGCGCGATGCCCGCGACGTCATCCGGCGCGAATTTCCCGATGGCGCCCGGATCGCGCAGCTCGACCTGGATTTCGCCGCCAAGCCACTTGCCGTGACCGCCAGCGTCCTCACCAGCCATTATGAGCGCGACGCGTCCGCGCGGGCCGGCCATATTCTGGGCGACATGCTGGGCAAGCCGGTGTCGCTGGATATCGAACAGATCCGGGTGGGTGAAGGGACGGATGCCGACAATGCCCAGCTGCTCGCCGCCCAGACCGCGCGGCGTGAGGTGCAGGGCCAGGTCGATCGCCTGACCGACCGGCTGGCACTCGTCGCCGGTGTCAATCCCGATGCGGTGACGGTGGATACCGCGCGCAAACGGGCGGTGGTGCGGGCGCGGGCTTTGCCGGATGCGGGCCTTGGCGCCTATTGGGCGCTGGAGCGGCGGGCGGCGGCGGCAACGCCCGGCTGGGCGATAGAGATTACGCCGCCGCCCCTGCCACTGCCGTCGCTGGCACTGGATGAAGAAGGAGCCGTGACGGACAAGGATCGATTGGCGCTTGTCCTGTGGGCGGCGCAGCGCACCGGCCTGCCGATCGACCTGTCGATCAAGGGGGAGGGGCATGAGAGGCTGCTCAAGCCCTTTGCCGATCGTGGCGTCGACGCACGGCTGGTCAAAGGCGCCAGCGCGGACCTTGCGGTGCCGCACTGGCGCGTCGAGGAATGACGGCTTAGCGTTCCAGCGCGTACTGGACCGTCAGGCTGATCGATGCGCTGACCTGGCCGGGTTCGACCGGGGTCGGCGCGGCGTCGGCCTTGAACCGGGCCGCCATCAGCGGCATCGGCGCATTGCCGCCGCTGCTGCTTTCCGAGATCGAGACCAGCCGGGCCGAGCGATAGCCCGCCGCCTGGGCATAGAAATCGGCCTGGGCCTTGGCCGTCTTGAGCGCGGTGGCGCGGGCCTGGGCCTGCAGCGGGCTCGGATCCTCGACCGAGAAGCTGGGGCCGTTGATGTTGGTCGCGCCGGCCTGCACCAGCGTATCGAGCAGCGCGCCGACCTTCTTCACGTCGCGTACCTTGACGCTGAGCTGGTTCGACGCCTCATAGCCCAGGAAGCGCGGACCGGACGGCTGGCCGTCGCGGTTGCTGTAGTCATATTGGGCGTTGAGGTTGATGCCGCTGGTCTGGATGTCGGCCTTGGCGATGCCGGCCTTGGCCAGCGCCGCGATCAGCCCGTCCATCTTGGCGGCATTGTCCTTCATCGCCTGGGCCGCGGTCGGCGCCTTGGTCTGGACGCCGGTGCCGATGGTCGCGACATCGGGCGCGGCCTCGACGCTTTCGGTGACGTTCAACGTCACCACCGGCGCGGTCTCGGCGATGGTGACGCTGGTCTGGGCGACAGCCGCGACAGGCAGTGCGGCGGCGCCGAGCGCCATCAGGGCGAGAGCGGATTTCATGGACATGGTCTCCTCTGTAAGTCCTGCACCCGTTTTTGGCCGGGGTGCGATGAATGGACGCTGTCCTGCGTTGAAAGCCGTCCGACAGCTTTCCGGTTCCACTCTTGCCCCGACGCCCGATAGGCCCTAGCTGCACCGCCATGGCAGCACCCATTCTCTCGTTCGAAAATCTCGGCCTCTCGCAGGGCAGCCACTGGCTGTTCCGGCATATCGACATCCATGTCGGCCAGCGCGACCGGCTGGCACTGATCGGGCGCAACGGCGCGGGCAAGACCACCTTGCTCAAGCTGATCGGAGGGCAGATCGAGGCGGATGAGGGCATTCGTTCGGTACAGCCGGGCGCGCGGGTGGTGACGCTGGAGCAGGATCCGGACGTCAGCGCCTTCAAGACGCTGCATGATTTCGCGCTGGCCGGCGCATTCGCGCCGCCCGCCCATGAGGTGGAGGCGATCGCCGACCAGCTGGGCATCGACCTGTCGCGCGAGGCCGCGACCGCGAGCGGCGGTGAGCGCCGCCGCGCCGCGATCGCCCGCGCCTTGGCCAGCGAACCCGACCTGCTGCTGCTGGACGAGCCGACCAACCATCTGGATATCGCGGCGATCGACTGGCTGGAAAGCTGGCTCGCCCGTTATACCGGCGCCTTCATCGTCATCAGCCATGACCGTGCCTTCCTGACCCGCCTGACCCGCCAGACCTTGTGGCTCGATCGCGGCCAGATGCGCCGCAACGAGATCGGCTTCGGTGGCTTCGAGGACTGGATGGAAGCGGTCTATGCCGAGGAGGCGCGCGCCGCCGAGAAGCTGGACGCCAAGCTCAAGATCGAGGCGCACTGGCTGGAGCGCGGCGTGACCGCCCGGCGCAAGCGCAACCAGGGGCGCCTGGCCAAGCTGTGGGAGATGCGCGCCCAGCGTGCCGCGATGCAGGGGCCGCAAGGCACCGCCAAGATCGCGGTGGCGAGCGACGACAGCAAGACCAAGAGCGTCATCAAGGCCGAGCATGTCACCAAGACATTTGGTGATCGGACCATCATCAACGACTTCAGCCTGCGGGTGCAGCGTGGCGACCGGATCGGCATCGTCGGCGGCAATGGTGCGGGCAAGTCGACCCTGCTCAAGCTGCTGACCGGCGAACTGGCGCCCGACAGCGGCGCGGTGACGCTGGCCAAGACGCTGGACATGATCTTCATCGACCAGCAGCGCAGCCTGATGCAGGGCGACAAGAGCGTGCGCGACGTGCTGGCCGAGGGCGGCGACTGGATCGATGTGCGCGGCGTGCGCAAGCATGTCCATGGCTATCTCAAGGACTTCCTGTTCGATCCCTCGCTGGCGGAGGCGAAGGTCGGCACCCTGTCCGGCGGCGAGCGTTCGCGTCTGCTGTTCGCGCGCGAATTTGCCCGCGAATCCAACCTGCTGGTGCTGGACGAACCGACCAACGACCTCGACCTCGAAACGCTCGACCTGCTGCAGGAAGTGATCGCGGACTATGATGGCACGGTGCTGATCGTCAGCCATGACCGCGACTTCCTCGACCGCACCGTCACCGTGACGCTCGGCCTCGACGGATCGGGCAAGGTCGATGTGATCGTCGGCGGCTATGCCGACTGGATCGCCAAGCGCGATCCGCGCCGTGCGCCCAAGGCGGAGAAGAAGGAGGCTGCGGCCCCGCCGCCGCCCAAGCCGGCCTCGACCAAGCTGACCTACAAGGATCAGCGCGACCTCGACCTGCTGCCCAAGAAGATCGAGGAACTGGAAGCGGCGATTGCCCGCGACGAGGAGGCGCTGGCCGATCCGGCGCTCTATACCCGCGATCCCAAGAAATTCGCCGCGCTGACCGCTGCGATCGAGAAGGTGCGGGCAGAGAAGGACGCGGCCGAGGAACGCTGGCTGGAACTGGCGGAGAAGGCCGAGGGGCTGGGCTGAGCCCCTTGCGCTGCCCCCTGCATCTGATAGCCAACGGGCTGGATGATCTGACAGGGGGCTCCATCATATGACCACGCCGCGCGTCGAGCCGCCACGGCCGCATCATGCCGTTCATTATGTCAATCGGGTCGGCTGGCTGCGCGCTGCCGTGCTGGGCGCCAATGACGGCATCGTGTCGACTGCAAGCCTGATGACAGGCATCGCCGCATCGGGCGCGACGGGCGAGTCCATATTATTGTCGGGTATTGCCGCCTTGGTGGCCGGTGCCATGTCGATGGCGGCGGGCGAATATGTGTCGGTGAGCGCCCAGTCGGATACCGAGCGTGCCGATCTTGCCAAGGAAAAGAAGGCGCTGGCGACGCAGCCCCATGCGGAATGGGAGGAGCTGCGCGACATTTATGTCGAGCGCGGGCTGGACCGGGACTTGGCTGGGCAGGTGGCTACCCAGTTGATGGCGACCGATCCGCTGGGCGCCCATGCCCGCGATGAGCTGGGCATTTCTGACCTCAGCACGCCGCGCCCGGTGCAGGCAGGGCTGGCCTCGGCGGCGAGCTTCGCTTGTGGCGCAGCGCCGCCGGTAGTCGCCGCGGCCATCGCGCCGTCGCTGGCCGGGATCAGCGTCGTGCCGGTATCGCTGCTCTGCTTGCTGCTGCTGGGCTATGTCGGGGCGCGACTGGGCGGGGCGCGGCCGGGGCGGTCGATGCTGCGTACCTTCTTCTGGGGCGCGCTGGCGATGGTCGTCACGGCAGCAGCGGGCCATCTTTTCGGCGCGGCTATATGATGGCAAGGTCCGCCGCCTGATATCCAAGGGAGACGATGCATGACCGCAATCCAGCAGATACCGCTCAAGACCATCAAGGGCGCCGACGCGACCCTGGCCGATTATGCCGGCAAGGTGGTGCTCGCGGTCAATGTCGCCTCCAAATGCGGGCTGACGCCGCAATATGAGGGGCTGGAAAAGCTCTATGCCGATTATCGGGACAAGGGGCTGGTGGTCGCGGGCTTCCCGGCCAATGATTTCGGTGCCCAGGAGCCTGGCAGCAATGACGAGATCGCCACCTTCTGCACCACCAATTTCGGCGTCGATTTCCCGATGTTCGAGAAGATCGTGGTCAGCGGGCCGGACAAGCATCCGCTCTACGCCGCGCTGACGAGCGCACTGCCCGAAGCGCAGGGCGATGGCAACAGCTTCCGCGAGCGCCTCAAGGGCTATGGCATGACGCCCAATCCGGTGCCGGAAATCCTATGGAATTTCGAGAAGTTCGTAATCGCCAAGGATGGCAGCGTCGCGGCCCGCTTCGCACCGACAACGGCGCCCGACGATCCGGCGCTGGTTGCTGCGATCGAAACCGAACTGGCGAAATAAGCGTCCGACGGGTGGCGTGTCTGCGCGCGCCACCCGTTCTATTCTACGGCTGCCCCGGAGCGGCCCATTTTTCCTTTGTTTCGGTGAAGTTACGAACCCATGCGACAGACTATTGTGAAGGCGGCGCTGTGCGGCGCGATGCTGCTGGCGACCACGGCACAGGCGGCGCTGAGCCCGGCCGAGCAGAAGATCGGTGCCAGCGTCGATGCCGGTCATGAGCCCGCGATCGCCCTGCTGGAAAAGATCGTGAACCAGAATAGCGGGTCGATGAATGTCGTCGGCGTCAAGGCGGTGGCCGACATGCTGCGTCCCGAGTTTGAGGCGTTGGGCTTCACTGTCATCTGGAAGCCGATGGATCAGGTCAAGCGCGCCGGCCATTTCATCGCGGTCCACAAGGGGCGGGCGGGCACGACGAAGATGCTGCTGATCGGCCATCTCGACACGGTGTTCGAGCCGGACTCGCCGTTCCAGACCTTTAAGCGGGATGGCGACTGGGCCGCCGGGCCGGGTGTCGGCGACGACAAGGGCGGGGTGGTGACGATGCTGCTGGCCCTGAAGGCGATGCAGGCGGCCGGCACGCTGAAGAACGCCAATATCGAGGTGGTGCTGACCGGTGACGAGGAGGATTCGGGCGATCCGGTCTCGATTTCCCGCGCTGACTTGGTCGCGGCCGGTAAGCGCGCCGACATCGCGCTCGATTTCGAGGGGCTGAGCCGCGAGGACGGCAAGGATATGGGCTCGATCGCGCGTCGCTCCTCCAACAGCTGGACGCTGACCACCAGTGGAAAGTCGGCGCATAGTTCGGGCATCTTCTCGGCCGCCGCCGGTGATGGCGCCGTCTATGAAATGGCGCGGATCATCACCGCTTTCCGCAAGGAATTGCCGGAACCCAACCTGACCTTCAATGTCGGTCTGATCGGTGGCGGCCAGAGCGCCGATGTCGACAAGGATGGCGTGCGCATCGCCGTTACCGGCAAGACCAATATCATCCCGCCGATCGCCGTCGCCAAGGGCGATTTCCGCACCCTCAGCCAGGACCAGACCGAGCGGGTCCGGGCCAAGATGCAGGCGATCGTCGATAGCGGCCATCTGCCCGGCACCGGCGCCAGCATCGCCTTCGATCTGGGCTATCCCTCCATGGCGCCAACGGCGGGCAATCGCGCGCTGCTCGGCAAATTGAATGGCATCAACAAAGATCTGGGCCTGCCTGAAATGCCCGAGCTCGATCCGCTCAAGCGCGGCGCCGGCGATATCAGCTTCGTCGCGCAGGATGTCGACGGGCTGGTGGGTCTTGGCCTCGCCTCGACGGGTGACCATAGCCCGGCGGAAAAGGCGGACCTGTCCACCATGCCGCGCCAGGCCAAGCGGGCAGCCATATTGATGACCCGTTTGTCGGCCGAGAAAGGCCGGAAATGATCGACCTTCGGGCGCCCGCTTCCGCTGGCGCCCGATAGCGGCTACGGAGAGCCATGCTGCCGCCGACCCCGACGATCGCCACCCATATCGGCCCCGTACTGGAGGCGTTGAGCCTGATCGGCACCTTCGTCTTCGGGGCTTCCGGGGCATTGGCTGCCGCGCGCCTGCGCCAGACATTGGTGACCTTTGCCTTCTTCGCCCTGCTGACGGGGGTGGGCGGCGGCACGGTGCGCGACCTGCTGATCGATGCGCCGGTCTTCTGGATTCATGATCCGGCGCCGTCGATCGTGTGCATGGTCGCCGCTATCACCGTCTGGATCACGCCGCGCCGCTGGTGGAGCGATCATGCGCTCGACTGGCTCGATGCGATCGGGTTGGCTGCTTTCGCGGTGTTCGGCGCGGCCAAGGCCATGAGCTTTGGCGTGCCGCCCTTTGTCGCGGGCATGATGGGGGTGGTCACCGGCTGTGTTGGTGGCATCATGCGCGACACGCTGGCGGGCGAGCCGTCGATCCTGCTGCGCCCGGAACTCTATGTCACGGCCGCGGCGTTCGCCTCCGGCCTGTTCGTGCTGTTGCGGCTGGCCGGGCTGGATGTGCCGGTCGCCGGCGTGATCGCGGCGCTGCTGGGATTTGGCCTGCGCGCGCTCGCGATCCGCCGGGGGCTGGGTCTGCCCGCCTATAAGGAGGCGGGCGAGTAATCGTCCTGCTTCGGGATCGTCACTTCCCGTTTCGATATTCCAGCGCCGGTCCCTTGTCGCCCAGCAGCGAGCGATAGACGAAATCTTTGCCGCGACGGCGATCCAGTTCGGCCTTCGCCTCTGCCAGCGTGTCCGGGCTCTGGAACAGTTGCGCGGCGGTCAGCGCCATCGCCTTGGCAGCGACGACCGCGCCCTTGGTGCCGACGCTGGTGCCGCTGGCGGCAACCGCCTGCCAGCTGTGCGGCGGGGTGCCCGGCGCCCAGGTGGCCGCGACCATGCCGACCGTCGGCGTCGTGTAGCTGACATCGCCGACATCGGTGGAGGCGGGGGTCAGGCCGCCGCTGCTATAGGCTTCGACGCTGCCGTCGCCCATGCGTGTGCCCTTGGGGAAGCTCGACTGGATCTGGGTGATGAAGGCCTGTTCCTGCGCATTATAGCTGGGCAGGGCCACCTGTTTCAGATTGTCATACATGACATGGCCCAGCGTGTCGTTGGGCAGCAGGTCGAAGGTGCCGCCGACCTGGTTGAACTCGACCGTGGTGCCGGTGCCCATGGCCGCGCCCTCGGCTGCCTTCTTCACCCGGTCCATGATGTCGGCGACCACCTGCTGGTTGGGGTGGCGGACATAATAATAGACCTCGGCCGTGTCGGGCACGACATTGGGCGCCTTGCCGCCATCGGTGATGACATAATGGATGCGGGTTTCCTGTGGCACATGTTCGCGCATCATGTTGACCATCGCGTCCATCGCCTCGACCCCGTCGAGCGCGGAGCGGCCACGTTCGGGCGCGGCGGCGGCATGGGCGGCGGTGCCGTGGAAGCGGAACTTGCCGCTGATATTGGCGAGCGCGGTATTCTGCGACGCGCTGTTGCTGTCGGCGGCATGCCAGTGGATCATCGCCGACACGTCCTTGGTCAGGCCGGCGCGGACGATGAAGACCTTACCCGATCCGCCTTCCTCCGCCGGGGTGCCATAGAGGCGCAGCTCGCCCTTGATCTTGTGCGCGACCATCCAGTCCCTGGTGGCGATGGCGGCCGCGACCGAGGCGGCGCCGAACAGATTATGGCCGCAGCCATGGCCGGCAATGCCCTCGATCGGCTTGCGCACCGGCTCGGCCGCCTGCGGCAGGCCGGGCAGCGCGTCATATTCGGCGAGCAGGCCGATGACCGGACCTTCGCCGGTCTTGAAGCGGGCGACGAAGGCGGTCGGCATGCCGGCGATCCCGGCTTCCACCGTGAAGCCGGCGGCCTTCAGCTGCTGCTGCAACAGGGCCGAACTCTTCGTCTCCTGAAAGCCGATTTCGGCATAGTTCCAGATTTGCAGCGCGTTCTTGGCCAGCGTGTCCGCGCCGCGATCGACATCCGCCATGATCGCCATCTTGTCGCCATCGGCCAGCGGCCCGGCCAGGGCGGGCGCCGATGCGCCGAGCGCGAGGAAGGCGAGGAAGGAGCGGGCGAAGCGTGACATGGATGGATCCCCTGGCTGCATGAAGCGGGGCGGTCAGCACCATCCCCCACTGGTGAAACGGCTTATCGATCAGGGCGATGGATACCACCATCACAAAAGTGAAATTTTTGATGGGGGAAATTTTCGGGCCTGCGTCTCCGACAATGAGAGGGTTTCCGGCCACGAGCCGGACGAGGGGACAACCTCAAAAGATCAGAGCCCATCCGAAGGGATCGGATGGTGGGAGCCAGGGGAAGACATATGGGTGTGTATCGGAACAAGGGAGCCTGCGCGGCGAGCCTGATCGCCATGGGATGGGCCATGACCGCAGGCAGCGCATTGGCGCAGGACGCCGCCCCGGCGGCGGATGCGGCGGACGGCATCGTCGTCGTCGGCTCGCAGATCAAGGGCGCCAAGATCAACGAGGCGCTGCCGGTCACGGTGGTATCGACCGACGAGATCAAGAGCGCGGCCGCCGTGTCGGGCGACGAACTGTTCCGTTCGATCCCGCAATTTGGCGACGTCCAGTTCAACAGCCAGTATCTGCCCGGCAGCTCCAACGGCGCGCGCGGCGACGTCGGTTCGCTCGACCTGCGCAGCCTGGGCATCGGCAACACGCTGGTGCTGCTGAACGGCCGCCGTGTCGTCGCCCACCCGACCAGCCAGGCGAACGACCAGCTGGTGCCGGTGCTGAGCTACAACACCAATGCCATCCCGGTGAACGGGCTGGAGCGGCTGGAAGTGCTGCGCGACGGCGCGGCCGCCATTTACGGCGCGGACGCGGTGGCGGGTGTGGTGAATACCGTGCTCAAGACCGACTATCAGGGTGCGGAACTGTCGCTGCAATATGGCGGCGCGGAAGGCACCGGCCTGCGCGAGTTCAACGCCAATGGCGTGATCGGCACCAACTTTGCTGAAAATCGCGGCAACATCACCCTGTTCGGCAGCTATGACCATGGCACCGGCCTGGATTCGACCGAGCAATATTATACCGAATCCTCCGACAAGCGCGGCCTGTTCGAGGGGACGGCATTCGAAGGCTCGACCTCGCTCGACGGCCGGTCGACCACCACGCCCTTCGCCAACCTGCGCACCTATGGCAATGTGCCCGTCACCATCAACGGCACGTCCCTGACCAACGCATCGGGCCAGTTCCACCTGCAGCCGACCAGCAGCACGGGCTGTGTTGCCGCGATCGGCAATGATCGCTGCATCCAGAATGGGGCGATGGCGACGGCAGGCGCGGACCGCGACCTGCGTTATGACTCGCTGGCGCAGGGCACGTCGATCATGCCGCGCCTCAACCGCCTCAACCTGTTCATGACCGGCCATTATGACATCAGCGACGATGTCACCTTCTTCGCCGAAGCCGGCTTCTATCGCAGCAAGACCAAGGCACAGCAGAGCCCGGTCGCAACGCTCAGCTCGATCCCCATCTATGTGCCGGCGAGCAACTACTGGAACCCGCTGGGTCAGGCCGTGTTCGCCAACGGCACCGTCAATCCCAACCGCCTGGCCGGCACCAATGCCCCGGCCGCGGGCCTGCCGCTCACCATCAACAATTATCTGTTCGAGGACTTCGGTCCGATGAACGTCACCGTGACCAACCAGCAATATCGCCTGCTGGCCGGCCTGCGCGGCGAGTTCAACGGCTTCAACTGGGAAAGCGCGGTCAGCTATTCCGAAGCCTGGGCCCGCGACGTCAGCGACAATATCAGCCGCACCAAGCTGCAGGAATATCTGTCGCTGTCGACCCCGGACGCCTACAACATCTTCGGCACGTCGGTGAACAGCCAGTCGACCATCGACGCGATGCGCGAGGAACTGGTCCGCTATACCAAGTCGACCCTGGCGACCTATGACTTCCGCCTCTCCAAGAGCGACCTGTTCACCTTGCCGGGTGGTAATGTCGGCTTTGCGGCGGGTATCGAGGCGCGGCGCGAGACCCAGCTCGACGATCGCGATCCGCGCATCGACGGCACCATCACCTATACCGATCCGCTGACCGGCGCGGTCTCGGGCGACTTCGTCAACTCCGCGCTCAACAACGACACCAGCGGCCATCGCGAAGTGTTCGGCGCCTATGCGGAATTTGCCGTGCCGCTGGTTTCGCCGGAAATGGATATCCCGCTGGTGCGCAGCCTGGATCTCCAGCTGGCTGGCCGGTACGAACATTATAGCGATTTCGGCGATGTCGCCGTGCCCAAGATCGCCGGTGCCTGGGAAGTGGTGCGCGGCATCCGCTTCCGTGGTTCCTGGGCCAAGTCGTTCCGCGCCCCGAACCTGGAGCAGACCAACGCGACGGTCGTGACGCGCGCGAACAGCCGCACCGACTATATCATGTGCGAGGCGGACGTCCGCGCCGGCCGCATCACCGACTTCTCGCAATGTTCGCGGGCGCAGACCACCTCGGCCCGGCGCTCGGGTAACCCGGATCTCGATCCTGAACGGGCAAAGACCCTGTCCTTCGGCGTCGTGCTGGAGCCGCCGCTGCCCGACGGCATGGGCCATCTGACCTTCACCACCGACTGGTGGCGGGTGCGCCAGACCGGCCTGGTCGGCATCTTTGGCGAAGGCAATGCGCTGATCCTCGACTATCTGCTGCGCAAGCAGGGTTCGAGCAATCCGAACGTGATCCGCGCCGCGGCGACCGCTTCGGATGTCGAAGCCTTTGCCGGCACCGGCCTGACCCCGGCGGGCGAGGTTCTCTACGTCCTCGACCAATATACCAATTTGCAGCCGCAGACGGTGAAGGGCCTGGACTTCAACCTGACCTATCGCACGCCTGAAACCAGCGTCGGCAGCTTCAACTTCGCGGTCAATGCGTCGCACTTCCTGAAATATTATCAGGAACCCTCGCCGGGCATCGCCGAACTGCTGGCGGCGCAGGATGCGGGCGACATCGACGCCGCCGTCAACATCTCGGGCGGCCGCAGCCTGCTGCAGCTCGATCGCAAGCCCAAGTGGCGCGGTTCGGCCTCGCTCACCTGGTCGCTGAACAATGTGACGGTCGGCGCCTTCGCCCAATATACCGGCAAGGTCTATGACACCGGCCTGATCGACGCCGACGGCGATTACTGGACGGTCAAGGCGACCACCACGGCGAACCTCTATGGCCAGTATCGCTTCACCGAGGGATCGCTGAGCGGCACCAGCATGCGCATCGGCGTGCGCAACCTGTTCGACAAGGCTCCGCCGCTGTCGTCCAGTGGCTATCAGGGCCAGCTTTATTCGCCGCTGCGTCGCTATTGGTACTTGAACGTCAGCCACAAATTCTGATGCCTCCTGGGGCACCGGCCATCGCGCCGGTGCCCATTTTTTGCTTTCGGGACATGTTATTGATGAAATCGCTGCGCGCGCTGCCGCTTGTCGCCCTGATGATCCTGAGCGTGCCGGCCGGCACCGCGCTGGCCCAGCCTGCGCCGGCGGCAAGTCCGGCCCCGGCCAGCCTGTTCACGCTGGCGGGCGGGCAAAAGATCGTCCTGCCCAGGGCGGGCGCCAATGGCGTCATCGCCCGCTATCTCTACACCCCCTCGATCGCGGGCGGCCTGGGCGCAGCCGAGATCGGCCTGGATCGCGCGCGGCTCGGCGAGACGCAGGTGCTGCTGTTCCGCAAGGTTGGCAACAAGGTGCTGGCCGAGTTCGAGAATTATCGCTTCCGCGCGCTCAACGGCGATGCCGGCGAGGAACAGGCGGTTGCGCGCTCCTTCTCCAATTCGCCGATCTGGTCGGGCGATATTGTCAGCGAAGATGACAGGGGCATCACCCTCGACCTGTCCGGCCTGCTGATGCGCGATGCCTTTGACGTTGCCGGGCGGCTGAAGGCGACCAAGGCCGGCAATTTCAAGATTGCGCCGGCGCTGTCCTATGTCGATCCGGCGCAGAGCCTGGCCTTCCCGGACAATGTCGAGTTCGAGGCGGCGCTGACCTTCACCAGCGACGAGCCGGGACGCAGCATCGAGCGCGTGCTGCCCGATGCGCGCGGGCTGACGGTGCGGGTGCATCACAGCTTCATCCGCCTGCCCGACGCCAATTTCCACACCCGCGCCCATGATCCGCGCACCGGCACGTCGGTGCAGGTCATCCGCAACAATTATGCCGCCGCGCTGGACGAGCCGATCGTCACCCGGCTGGTGCGCCGGTTCCGGCTGGAAAAGACCGATCCCAATGCCGCGCGTTCGGCGGTCAAGAAGCCGATCATCTTCTATGTCGACCGCGCCGCGCCGCAGGCGATCCGCGATGCACTGAAGGAAGGCGCCCAATGGTGGGCACAGGCGTTCGACGCGGCCGGCTTCGTGGACGCCTTCCGGGTCGAGGAACTGCCGGTCGGCGCCAACCCGATGGACGCGCGCTACAATGTCATCGCCTGGGTCCATCGCGAAACGCGCGGCTGGTCGACCGGCACCACCATCGTCGATCCGCGCAGCGGCGAGATCGTGCGTGGCGTGGTGCAGCTGGGATCGCTGCGCGCCTGGCAGGACAAGCTGATCTTCGAGGGGCTGGCCGGCGCATCCAGGGAAGGCACCGGCGCCAGCGACGACCCGATCATGCTGGTCAAGGCGCGGCTGCGCCAGCTCGCCGTGCATGAGGTCGGCCATGCGCTGGGCCTGTCCCATAATTTCGCCGGTTCGACCTTCGAGAACCGGGCATCGGTGATGGACTATCCCGCGCCGCGCATCGCCGTGCGGGATGGTGCGCTCGACTTTTCCGACGCCTATGCCACCGGCGTCGGCGCCTGGGACAAGTTCGCAATCGACTGGCTCTATCGCCAGTTCCCGGCCGGCACCGACGAGAAGGGCGCGCTGGACGCCATGACCCGCGCGGTCCAGGCCAAGGGCTATCGCTTTGTCGCCGATGGTGACACACGCGGCGATGGCGATGCCCAGCCCTGGGGCAATATGTGGGATGATGGCACGGATGCCGCCGCGCAGCTGACCCATATCATGGATGTGCGCCGGATCGCGCTCGACCGCTTCGGCCTCGACAATCTGCCGGCCGGGGCGGCCGCCGCCGACCTGCGCCGGATGATCGTGCCGATCTACCTGTTCCACCGTTACCAGGTGACGGCCGCGTCGAAGCTGATCGGCGGGGTGGATTACAGCTATGCGGTGAAGGGCGATGGCCATGAGCAGGCGCTGCCGGTCGACGCCGCGCAGCAGCGGGCGGCATTGCGCGCATTGCTTGCGACGCTCGATCCCGCCGCGCTCGATCTGCCTGATCGCCTGTCACCTTTGCTGTCATCGATCCAGTCGGGCATGAGCGATCGCCAGACCGACATCGAACTGCTGCCCGGCCGCACCGCCGCCGCCTTCGACTGGGCGCGCGCGGCCGAAGTGGCGGCCGACGGCAGCTTCATCGCGATGCTGGCGCCCGAGCGGCTCAACCGGCTGGTGGCGCAGCATGCCGCCGATGCCGGCCAGCTTTCGCTCGACGAATATCTGGGCGCGATCGACGATCGGGTGATGGCCGCCGGGGCAACGGGCCGGCAGGCGGAAATCGCGCGGCAGGTTCGTGCCCGCTATGTCCTGCGCCTCATCAGCCTGGCGGACGACAAGCAATTGTCGTCGACCGCGATCGCGATCGTGCGGGTGCATATGGAGAGCCTGGCCGGGCGCCTCGGCAAGCGCGGCGCCGCCGCCGATGCCGCGCATAACCGCTATCTCGCCACAATGCTGACGGCCTCGCCCGAGGAGCGCGCCAAGCTGGCCGAGCCGATCGCGCCGCCGCCGCCGATCCCGCCGGGTGCGCCGATCGGCAGCGATGCCGAATGCTGGTTCTGCATGCTGGCGGTGCCGGCGACCGAAGAATAATCATTGCCTTTGAGGGGGAAGTCCCATGCGTAAATCTGTTGTCACTGCTCTGCTGGCCTCGGCCATCACCCTGCCGATCGCGCTGCATTCCGCCGCTTCCGTCTCGGCCCCGGCCGATGGCGGCACGTTCGCCATCGTCGGCGCGACCATTTTCGACGGCACCGGCGCGGCGCCCGCGCCCGGCACCGTGCTGATCCAGGATGGCCGCATCACCGCCGTCGGCGCCGATGTGAAGGTGCCGCGCGGCGCCAGGGTCATCAATGCCAAGGGCAAGGCGCTGCTGCCCGGCTTCTTCGACGTCCATACCCATTGGACCGCCGGCGGCAGCCCCAGCACCTTCCCGCAGATCGCCAATGCCTATGTAGCGGCGGGCGTGACGACGGTGAATGATTTCAACGAAGCGCCCGAGGCGTTCGCGCCGCTGCGCGCCTGGCTGGGCCAGATGAACGCGCCCCATGTCCGCTTTGCCGCGCGGATCAGCACGCCCGGCGGCCATGGCGCCGACTGGGCCGATCAGGCGACCACCATCTGGGTCAATACTCCTGCCGCCGGCAAGGCCGCGATCGAAAGCCTGGTGCCCTATCAGCCCGATCTGGTGAAGATCTTTTCCGACGGCTGGCGCTATGGCGTGTCGCCCGACAATACCAGCATGGACGAATGGACGCTGAAGGCCACGGTCGAGGCGGCCCATGTCCAGAACTGGCCGGTGCTGACCCACACCGTCACCGTTGATCGCGGCCTGGTCGCGGCGCGGGCGGGCGTGGATTCGCTCGCCCATGGCCTGCAGGACCGGCCGATCACCGCCGAGGAAGTCGCCGCGATCAAGCAGAGCGGCATGGCTATGGCGCCGACGCTGGCGGTCTATGATCCCTATAAGCGCGGCGACGTGAAGGCGGACGATCCGCGCCTGAAGCAGACATTCCGCAAGTTCGGCTTTGCGCTGGGCAATGTGAAGGCGCTGTTCGATGCCGGCGTGCCGATCGCGCTGGGCACCGATGCGGGCATGCCGGGCACGCCGCATGGTCCGTCCACCCTGCACGAGATGGAATTGCTGGTGCAGGCCGGGCTGACGCCGAGCCAGGCGTTGGTCGCCGGCACCCAGACCAGCGCGAAGATCATGCGCATCGATGCCGATCGCGGCACCATCGCGGTCGGCAAGCGCGCCGACATCGTGCTGATCGACGGCACCCCCTGGACCAACATCAAGGATGTCTACAAGGTCTCGCAGGTGCTGATCGACGGCAAGCTGGCCTATGGCACCGGCGCCCCGGCGCTGCCCGCCGCCAACAAGACCGACCGTCTGCCCTCGATCAGCGTGCCTGCGCTGATCGACGATTTCGAGCGCGACGATCGCCGCTCGTCGATCGACACGCTGCGCGTCGACACGCCCGATGGCGGCATCGACCGGTCGGTCGAGATCACCCAGACGGTGCCGCGCGACGAGGGCGGCAAGGCGCTGTCGCTGTCGGCGCGCATGGCGGTGAAGGAAGCGGCCTATGCCGGCTTTGCCATTCCGCTGAGCCGCGGGTCGATCACCCCGGCGAAGATCAGCGGCTACAAGGGCCTGCGGTTCGAGCTGAAGGGCGACGGCGCCTATACCGTTCGCCTGAACGGCCTGGACGGCGTCTGGGAAGCGCAGGTGCAGGGCGGCGCCGGCTGGGCTGCTGTCGAGGTGCCGTTCAGCCAGTTCAAGCCGGTCGAGCGGCGCGGCAAGACTGGCCCGGCCTTCACCGGCGACGGCATCACCCAGGTCGAGTTCGGCGGATCGCGCGGTCCCGGCAAGCGCATGTGGTTGCAGATCGACAATGTCCGCTTCTACTAAGGGCTGACGGCCTGCTTGAAGGGGCGCGATGAAACATCGTGCCCCTTTTCCTTTCTGACCGCTTACGACCAGATATCTGGAGAGATTGCATGAAACCCCATTGGCTTTTCCTGTCGGGCGCGCTGCTGTTGCAGGCGGTTCCTGCTGCGGCCCAGACTGGCGCCCAGACCAGCACGCCGACCCCGCCCGAGCGCTTCTTCAAGCAGCCGCCGGGGACCGACTATTATCTCGCCAATTACAGCGAATATGAGGCCTATCTCCAGAAGCTGGCGACCCAGAGCGACCGGATGAAGCTGGTCGACATCGGCAAGAGCGCGGAAGGGCGCAGCCAGTGGATGGCGATCGTCTCCTCGCCTGCGAACCTCGCCAAGCTGGACGCGTATCGCGCCATTGCCGAGAAGCTGGCCCGCGCCCATGGCGTGGACGAGACGCAGGCGCGCGCGCTGGCGGCGCAGGGCAAGGCGGTGGTCTGGATCGACGCGGGCATGCACGCGACCGAGACGGTGACGTCGCAGGGGCAGATCCAGGTGCTCTACCGGATGCTGACCCAGTCGGACCCGGAAACGATGCGCATGCTGGACGACTGCATCATCCTGTTCGCGCATGACAATCCCGACGGCATGGAATTGGTCGCCAACTGGTATATGCGCTCGGCCGATCCCAAGAAGCGCGAGATGGCGACGCTGCCGCGCCTCTACCAGAAATATATCGGCCACGATAATAATCGCGACAGCTTCATGGCGGCGATGCCCGAGACGGAGAATGTCAATCGGGTGCTGTTCCGCCAATGGTATCCGCAGATCGTCTATAACCAGCATCAGACCGGGCCGGAGGGCATGGTGGTGTTCGTGCCGCCGTTCCGCGATCCGTTCAATTTCAATTATGACCCGATCGTCATGGCGCAGCTCAACGAAGTCGGCTTTGCCATGCATTCGCGCCTGATTTCCGAAGGCAAGGCCGGGTCGGGCACGCGCAGCGCGGCGCCCTATTCGACCTGGCACAATGGCATGGAACGATCGGTCGCCTATTTCCATAACAGCATCGGCCTGCTGACCGAGATCATCGGCGGGCCGACCCCGGCGAAGATCCCGCTGGTGCCATCGACCCAGTTGCCGCGCGGCGACGAGATGATGCCGATCGGCCCGCGCGACTGGCATTTGCAGGATTCGCTCGACTATCAATGGACGCTGGACCGCGCGGTCATCGACTATGCCTCGCGCAATCGCGAGCGGCTGCTGTTCAACATCTGGAAGATGGGCGCCAACAGCATCGAGAAGGGCAGCAAGGACAGCTGGACCATCACCCCCTCCAAGGTCGACCGGCTGGCCAATGCCAAGGCGCTCGATGAAGGGCGTGGCCCCAAGAAGGTCGATCCCGGCCTCTACAAGACAATGCTGCAGGCCCCGGCCGAGCGCGATCCGCGCGCTTACATCATCCCCGCCGACCAGCGCGACATGCCCACCGCGATCGCCTTCCTCAACGCGCTCATCAAGAATGGCGTCGAGGTGGAGCGCGCCGACGCGCCGTTCCAGGCGGGCGGCAAAAACTATGCCGCCGGTTCCTATATCGTGCGCACCGATCAGGCCTATCGCCCACATGTGATCGACATGTTCGAGCCGCAGGACCATCCGCACGATACGGATTTCCCCGGCGGCCCGCCCAAGGCGCCCTATGACATTACCGGCTATACTTTGGCCTATCAGATGGGGATCGGCTTCGACCGGCTGCTCGACGGGCTGGACCAGCATTTCACCCCGGTGCCCGATCTGCTGGCGCCGCCGCCCGGCCGGATCGTCGGCCAGGGCAAGGCGGGCTGGATCGTCGGCCATGAAAGCAACAACAGCTTCATCCTGACCAACCGTCTGTTGAAGGCGGGCGTGCGTCCGGCCTGGCTGAAGCAGGCGGTGAGCGCCGATGGCGAGGCGATGCAGGCCGGCGCGATCTGGATCCCGGCATCGGCCGGCGCGCAGAAGATCGTCGGCGACGCGGTGACGGAGCTGGGCCTGACCGCCCATGCGCTCGATGCCGCGCCGCAGGGCGAGCGCATTGCGCTCAAACCCCTGCGCATCGGCTTGGTCGATCGCTATGGCGGCAATATCCCGACCGGCTGGACCCGTTTCCTGCTGGAGAAGTTCGAATTCCCGTTCGCGCCGGTCTATGCCAAGCGTCTGGATGCGGGCAATCTGGCGAAGGATTATGATGTGCTGTTGTTCGCCGATGGGGCGTTGCCGCCGAGCGGCGCCTGGGGAACGGCCCGTGCCGGCAAGCAGCCGGACGTCAAGGATACGCCGGCCGAGTTCGTGCCGATGCTGGGCGACCTGACCGATGCCAAGACGGTGCCGGCGGTTGCGGACTTCGCCCGCAATGGCGGCGCGGTGGTCGCGATCGGCAATTCGGCCCGCTTCATCGACCTGCTCGGCACGCCGCTCAAGCCCGCGCTGGCACGGGAAGTGGAGGGGGCGATGAAGCCGCTCGACACCAAGAGCTTCTTCATCCCCGGATCGATCCTGCGCGCGCGCGTCGATAACCGCCAGCCGCTGGCCTATGGCCTGCCCGATCAGGTGGACATGTTCTTCAACCGCTCGCAGACCTTCGTGACGGCGAATGCCACCCCCTATGGCCAGGTGTCCTGGTTCGAGGGCCGCGACCTGCTGCGCAGCGGCTGGGCCGTGGGACAGGAGAAGCTGGCCGGCACGATCGCCGTCGCCGATGTCGATGTCGGCAAGGGCAAGCTGCTGGTGATGGGGCCGGAAGTGGCGCAGCGCGCTCAATCCTATGGCACGTTCAAATTCCTGTTCAACGCGCTGCTCTATGGCGCGGCCGATCGGAAATAAGGCCGGAAATAAGGAAAGCTGCGGGGCGTCGGCAGGCGCCCCGTTCTTCCGGATCAGCCCCGGACGGCGCAGTCGCCGGGGATGATCTGGTCGCCGCGGGTCAGGACGATCCGGTCGGCGCTACGCGCCACATGCACCAGCCCCTGTTGCTCCAGCGCTTCTGCCAGGCCATCGGCATTGTCGATGTCGAATACGCCGCTGATGGCGATATGGGCGGCATCCTCCTTCACCTCCAGCCGGCCCGAGCCATAGCGGTTCATTTCCGCCGCGACGTCGGATAGGCAGCGGCCGGTGAAGACGATGCGGCCGTCGCGCCAGGCGCTTTCGCGGGTCACGTCGACCGGATCGACCGAAATGCTCTGATCCTTCTGCGTGAGACGCATGCCGGCGGGCAGCAGGGTGGCGCGGCTGCCATTGTGGGTTGCCGCAGCCGTCACGACGCGGACGAGCCCCTCGGTCGTGGTGACCTGTTCCCGGCCCGAAAGGCGCGACACGTCGAAGGCGGTGCCGACCGCCGTGGCCGTGAGCTTGCCGGCCGACACGCTGAAGGGGCGGTCCTTGTCCTTTTGGACGGCGAAATAGGCGCGGCCCGATTCCAGCGCGACCGCCCGCTTGTCGGCGGAGAAGGCAAAGCGGATCGCACTGTCGGCGTCCAGGATCACGCGCGATCCATCGGGCAGCTGGATATTGCGGCGGCGGCCGGCCGGGCTGAACAGGCGCGTGCCCGCAGCCTGCGCCACCTGTTCGCCGGACAGGGCGGGCGGAACGGGATGCTCGGCGGGGCGGCTGGTGAACCAGAGCGTCGCCGGCACTGCCAGCAGCGCGGTCAGCGAGGCTGCCAGCAAGGCCGCGCGCCACGGGCGGCGGCCGGCCGAGGGGGCGGAGGCTTCGGTCTGGCGCGCCTGCATCTGGGCGAGCATCGCCGCGATCGCATCATCTGGCTCCGCAGCGCCGGCGACGTCCCAGCCGCGCTCGACCGCGTCCATGGCCGCGCGATGCGCCGGGGCCGCGTCGCACCAGGCGGCGATCGCCGCCCGCTCGGCGGATGTCGCCGTGCCGGACTGCAACCGCGCCCAATGGGCGGCGGCGATGTCGAAGGGGTCGTCCCCGTCCTGGGTCATGAAGTGACCGCTATCCTATCGTGCCATGTGCCGGGCGATATGCGCGACGGCCTTGGCGACATGTTTCTCGATCGCGCTCACCGAAATGCCCAGCCTTTCCGCAATATCGCCATAGGCCAGCCCTTCGTAGCGCCGCATCAGGAAGATGTCGCGGGTCCGTTCCGGCAGCTCTTCCAGCGCGCGGACGACCTGGGCGATCTCTTCCCTTGCCTGTAAGACGCGGTCGGCGGTCCGTTCCTCAGCAGGATGATCCTTTTCCGTCAGTTCATCATGCCCCTTGGCATGACGGACCTGATCGCGTCGCGCCTGATCGCGCAATACGCTGGACGCGGTGCGGAAGATATAGCCTTCCAGATTGTCGATGCCGTCGGGCGACTGGCGCACATGCATGCGCAGCATCACGTCCTGCACCAGGTCGTCGACGATATGGGCGCTGGTGACGCGGCGGGCGAAATAGCGGCGCAGCGCCGGGATATAGGCGGAATAGTCGGTCGCCCTGTTTTCCGCCCCGCCCGGTTGCGGCAACGACGATCCTGATAGACGGTTCAACCCCGAAACCCCTTGTCCGCGCTTTCAAACCCCTTGCGGGCCGCCCCGGCGACCCGCATCACCAATGCCGGTCCCAGCTCAGCAGGATCGATCGCGGTCCTGAACTGAACGTTTGACCGACCCCATATCCGTTAGTCACCGCGCGCAAATTCGCGACGCGGTTGAAAATATTGCGCGCGCGCAGCGACAGGCTGGTCCGTTCCCGGCGCCAGCTGACCCCCGCGCCGAACAGCGAGAAGCTCGACGTCTCGACGAAATCGGGATCGTCACGGGTGAAGGTGGACCAGGAACCCGACTGATATTGCCAGTCGCCCTCGACCGTCAGTTGGCCATGGCCGCCGACCGACCAGCTGCGCGCCAAGCTGGTCTGCAACCGGCGATGCGGCACGAAGGGGATGCTGTCGCCCTTGTCGGCGCCGCCGACCAGCGGCGCGGCGTCGGACACGCGGGTCAGGTCGGCGCGGATCAGGCTGGCTTCCAGCCGGGCGGTCAGGCCCGGCAGCGGCCGGGCGACCAGTTCGAACTCGGTGCCCAGGATCATCGCATTGCCGACATTGACCAGATAGGCGTGCGAGCGATTTTCCGACAGAGCCCGATACTGCATGTCGCGCCAGTCGTTCATATAGGCGGTCAGCGTCATCTCGCTGTCGCGTCCCAGATGCAGGTTGAAGCCCAGTTCAGCACCCCACAGGCTGTCGCCATCATAAGTGCGGCGATCGGGCAGCAGCACCGAGGCCGTATTGACCCCGCCCGGCCGGATGCTGCGCGTCAGCTGGGTATGCCAGCTCGCCCCCGGCGCGATCGGCAGGTCGATATGGACGCGGGTGCTGAGCCCGCCCGATCGGCTGACGGTGCGCGGCCAGGAGTCGATCGATCCGCTGAGCAGGTTAGGCACGACCACGTCATTCTGCGATGCGACGCGATAATCATCATAGCGCAGGCCGAGCGAGACGAGCAGGTCGTCCTCCCGATAGGAGAGGGTGCCGAACAGCGCCGCCTGATCGCGGCTGATTGCCAGCCGGCGCGCACCGAACAGTTCGCCGGTGACATCGGGATCGCCGCTGTAGGAGGAAAGTTCGCTGCGCAGCCGCTCGCTGCGATGATCGATCAGCACGCCCGCCACCCAGCCCAGCCCGTGAACATTGTCATGGCCCAGGCGCAGTTCCTGCAGGATGCGGGTCGACACGATCGGAATATGCAGCAGCGACGGCGCAAGGCCGGCGGCATAATCGGCGAACTGCTGCGTCTGCGCCGGATCGCAGGACGGACTGTCGAGCCCGAAATAGCGTTGGCAGGCTTCGGGATCCTGCCCCTGCAACAAGGTGGCGTTGGTCCGGTCATAACGCCGGTCGAGCGACCAACGATAGGCGGCGGTGATGCTGGTCAGGCGGACCGGGCCGCCGCCATAGCCGATCTTGAGCCGCCCCATCAGGAAATCATGGGTGGTGGGCGCGGCGAAATAGCGATCGGTGCGATAGGAGCCGAGCGACAGGAACCAGGAGGAGGCATCGGCAATGCGGCGATGCTGCCAGGTGAGCAGCGCCGATATGTCGAGATCGGGCTGCGGCACGATCCGCGC
>NZ_CP039248.1:3055000-3657500 GCF_004795815.1 Sphingobium sp. PAMC28499 | reverse complement strand
AGATGTAACGGGGCTAAAGTGATGCACCGAAGCTTAGGGTTCAGTCTTTGACTGAGCGGTAGCGGAGCGTTCCGTAGGCCGTTGAAGCGGAAGGGTAACCGACCGTGGAGGTATCGGAAGTGCGAATGCAGACATGAGTAGCGATTAAGAGGGTGAGATGCCCTCTCGCCGAAATTCCAAGGGTTCCTGCTTAAAGCTAATCTGAGCAGGGTAAGCCGGCCCCTAAGACGAGCCCGAAGGGGGTAGTCGATGGGAACCACGTTAATATTCGTGGGCCTGGTGGTGTGTGACGGATGCCGTAAATTGTTCGGGCTTATTGGATTGCTCCGGGCAGTGAAGGGGTCCCAGGAAATAGCCCCACCGTATAGACCGTACCCTAAACCGACACAGGTGGAATGGTAGAGTATACCAAGGCGTTTGAGAGAAGTATCCTGAAGGAACTCGGCAAATTGCCTCCGTACCTTCGGAAGAAGGAGGCCCCATCTTAAGGCAACTTTTGATGGGGGGCACAGGCCAGGGGGTAGCGACTGTTTAGCAAAAACACAGGGCTCTGCTAAGTCGGCTTCAAGACGACGTATAGGGCCTGACGCCTGCCCGGTGCCTGAAGGTTAAGAGGAGGAGTGCAAGCTCTGAATTGAAGCCCAGGTAAACGGCGGCCGTAACTATAACGGTCCTAAGGTAGCGAAATTCCTTGTCGGGTAAGTTCCGACCTGCACGAATGGCGTAACGACTTCCCCACTGTCTCCAGGATATGCTCAGCGAAATTGAATTCTCCGTGAAGATGCGGAGTACCCGCGGTTAGACGGAAAGACCCCGTGCACCTTTACTGCAGCTTCAGAGTGGCATTAGGAAAGAACTGTGTAGCATAGGTGGGAGGCTTTGAAGCATTGACGCCAGTTGATGTGGAGCCATAGGTGAAATACCACCCTGTTGTTTTCTGATGTCTAACCTCGCACCGTTATCCGGTGCAGGGACCCTCTGTGGCGGGTAGTTTGACTGGGGCGGTCGCCTCCTAAAGAGTAACGGAGGCGCGCGATGGTGGGCTCAGGACGGTTGGAAACCGTCTGTTAGAGTGCAATGGCATAAGCCCGCCTGACTGCGAGACTGACAAGTCGAGCAGAGACGAAAGTCGGTCATAGTGATCCGGTGGTCCCTCGTGGAAGGGCCATCGCTCAACGGATAAAAGGTACGCCGGGGATAACAGGCTGATGATTCCCAAGAGCTCATATCGACGGAATCGTTTGGCACCTCGATGTCGGCTCATCACATCCTGGGGCTGGAGCAGGTCCCAAGGGTTTGGCTGTTCGCCAATTAAAGTGGTACGTGAGCTGGGTTCAGAACGTCGCGAGACAGTTTGGTCCCTATCTGCCGTGGGCGTCGAAATTTGAGAGGAGTTGACCCTAGTACGAGAGGACCGGGTTGAACATACCTCTGGTGTACCTGTCGTCACGCCAGTGGCGCAGCAGGGTAGCTATGTATGGACGGGATAACCGCTGAAAGCATCTAAGCGGGAAGCCTCCCTCAAGATAAGATTTCATCGAGCCGTCGTAGACCACGACGTTGATAGGCTGGATGTGGAAGTGCGGTAACGCATGGAGCTAACCAGTCCTAATTGCTCTGTTCGCGCTTAAGAGTCCCACCATCAACGACAATGCTGGAAACAGCTAAGACGCTGATGGCGTGGTTTTAAGCCAGCCCAGATATACGAACATACAAACTCCAAAATTGTGCACGGTATCGATTAAAAACCCGCAGTTATGCGCCTGCTTCATTGCTTGGTGACCATAGCGTCTGTGACCCACCCGATCCCATCCCGAACTCGGCCGTGAAACCAGTCTGCGCCGATGGTACTATTGCTCAAGCACTGGAAGAGTAGGGCGTCGCCAGGCATTGAAGCACGCGCATAGCAACGGATCAAAAACCCATCACAATGTTACAAAACAGGGCGGCCCGCAAAGCCGCCCTTTTTGCATGTCAGGGCCACACAAAAGCCCAGTGTCGCGGGATGGAGCAGCCCGGTAGCTCGTCAGGCTCATAACCTGAAGGTCGTAGGTTCAAATCCTACTCCCGCAACCAAATCACACACACACGCCGCCTCGGATCTCCCCAAGGCGGCTTTTCTGTGTCCGCGTCTTAGCGGCCTCTCTCACTCAACCCCAGTCGCCCGCGCTGACTTCGCCTTGCCGGGCGTGGTGCCGGTGCCCGCGAAGGAACTCAGGCGGAAGCTGAAGCGCGTCGGCGCGCTGGTGGTGCGATAGGCGGCCATGGGCTTGCCAAACTCGCTCCACTGGGTGTCGCCGCCCACGCCCCATTGCGCCGCGTCGATTAGCAGCGTGCCTTGGTCGTGCGGCCGGATGTCCGACGATTTCCATGTGCCCGGCTTGTGCCGGTCGAGATCGGCATAGGGGAAGGCGAGGGCGTTCATCATCATTGGCTGCTCGCCCTGTACGCGCAGGCCTGCACCGCTTCCTGACAGTTCCATCCAGCGGACATCGACCTTGTTGCCGGTCTCCTGCGGCCGGATATAGTCGTGATTCTGGTCCGCCAGCGCGCCGCGCCACAGGCCGATCGGCGCCGATGTCCTGCGATCGACATAGCTTTCATGCGGGCCGCGGCCATACCATTCGACCGTGTCGAGATCGCTCGGCAGGCTGAAGGCGAGGCCGATGCGGAAGGGGGGCGGCAGGTCGGGTTTGACGGGGGTGAAACTGCCGGAGACGGTCACCGAACCGTCGCCGGCCATGCGGTAGATGCTGGTGAAGCTGGCCGCGCCATCGCCCAGTTGATAGTCGACCTCGACGGCGCGGCTGCCGTCGGTCTGGGGCGTCAGGCGGATCGCGCTGACCTTGCGCTGCTCGCTCATCCCTTTCCAGATCGCGAACTGCCTGTCGGTGCCGATGCCAAGGTCATTGTCGGTCACCGCGCGCCAGAAATGCGGCGCGCCACCCTGTGCCAGCATCCGGCCGCCCTTGCTGTAGGAACGGACCAGGCCGCTCGCCCGGTCGATCACCAGCGCAGCGTCACCGGTACTCAGGCTGATCGCGCCGCCCTTGTCGCTGATCACGACGATGCCGCTGGCGGCGGCGGGCAGGGTAGGTGTGTCCTGCTGCAGGGCGAACTGTTCCCACCCGACCAGCACATTGGCTTCCACGGCGGGGATGGTCCCAGCTTTTGCGCGGGCGCTGATCGTCACGAAATATTCCGACCCGGCCCGGCGCGGCATGGTTGCGATCGGCAGCGTCATTGCAGCCGCGCCATGGGCGGGGACATGTGGCGCGGCGAGCGACCCACGCGCAACCTCCACGCCATCCTCCAGCAGTGCCCAGTCGAAGCTGAAGCCCGACAGGTCGATAAAGTCATGCCGGTTGCGCACGGTCAGGCGGCCGCTCGCCGGATTGAAGCCGTCGAACTGGACCGGTGCGTAGACCTTGCGCAGTTCGTAAAGCGCGGGATTGGGGGTGCGGTCGGACTGGAGCAGGCCGTCGCCAAATTCGATGTCGCCGCCCGGATTGGGGCCATATTCGCCGCCATCACCCCAATAACGCCGCCCGTCCTTGGTGTAGCGATACATGGACTGGTCGACCCAGTCCCAGATGAAGCCGCCCTGCAGCTTGTCGGGATGGGCGTAGATCGCGTCCCAATAATCCTTCAGATTGCCGCCCGAATTGCCCATCATATGGGCATATTCGCACTGGATCATCGGCTGCCGGAAATTCCAGTTGGTGGCATAATCGACCAGCTTGGCGACCGGATCATACATGGGCGCATAGATATCGGCATAGTCATTGGGGCGGTGATCGCCGATCCCGTCCCATGTGCCCCAGCCCAGATAGCTGATCAGCCGATCGGGATCGCGCGCCTTGGCGGCGGCTGCGGCGGCGGCGAAATTGGGGCCGATCCCGGCTTCATTGCCCAGCGACCAGAATATGATCGAGGGATGGTTCTTGTCGCGCTCCACCATGTTGGCTACGCGGCTGACATGGGCATCCTTCCAGGCCGGGTCGAAGCCGATCTGGAATTCGGCGCGCCGTTCGCCATGCTTGTTGGCATAGTCCATATAGGCGTGGCTCTCGATATTCGCCTCGTCCATGACATAGAGGCCATAGCGATCGGCAAGCTCGTAGAGGCGCGGATCATTGGGGTAGTGCGACGTACGGATCGCATTGATATTATTGCGCTTCATCAGCTGGATGTCGCGCTCCATCGATTCCAGCGAGATGACGTGGAAGGTTTCGGGATCATGTTCGTGGCGGTTAACGCCGCGAATGGTGATCGGCTTGCCGTTCACTGTCACGACGCCATTCTGCATCGCCACGGTACGGAAGCCGATCCGCGCATAGCTGGACTGGATGATCCGCCCCTGCGCATCATAGAGTTCGACCAGCAGCATGTAGAGATTGGGTGTCTCGGCCGTCCAGGGCTTCACCTTGTCGACCAGACCGGTCAGCGTCACGGCGCGTTCGGCCTGGCCCGCCGCAACGGGCTGGCGGCCTTCGATCACGGTGCGATCGCCGTCCATCAGTACATAGCGGGCATTGGTCGCGGCCCCCGGCGTCACCGCGACATCGACCGCCAGCTTGCCGGCGCCCGTCTTATTGTCGAAGCCGGCATGGGCGAAGAAGTCGCGGATGCGCGTCCGGGGCGCGGCCATCAGGAACACCTCGCGCTCGATGCCCGACACACGCCAGAAATCCTGATCCTCCAGATAGGAGCCGTCCGACCAACGGAATATTTGGATGGCGATGCTGTTGCGGCCGGGACGGAGGAAGCGGGTGACGTCGAATTCCGACGGCAGCTTGCTGTCCTCCGAATAGCCGACCTTCTGGCCGTTGACCCAGACATAATAAGCCGAGCCTGCCGCCCCGATATGCAGCACGATATCCTGCCCGGTCCAGCCCGTCGGCAGGTCGATGTCGCGACGATAGGAACCGACCGGATTGGTCGCATGGGGGATCAGCGGCCGGTTGGCGGGGAAGGGGTAGGTGATATTATTGTAGCGGGCCTGGTCATAGCCCTCGGCCTGCCAGTCGGCCGGCACCTTGATCGATTTCCAGCCCGACACGTCGTAATCGGGCCGCTCGAACCCGGTGGGCAACGTGTTTGCATCGGGCGAGAAGCCGAACCTCCATTCTCCGTTCAACGACAGGAAGCGGTCCGATTGGGTGCGATGGCCGGCCAGCGCGCGGTCCCGGCTCTCGAACGGAAAGGCGGTGGCGCGGGCGGGCAGCTTGCCGATTGCGAAGATGGCGGGATTTTCCCAGTCGGGTCGGGTGGGATCGACCTGCACGGGCTGCACCTGCGGCGGCCTGCCCTGCGCCAGCGCGCCGCCCGCCAGCGCCACTGTGCTGACCGCCGCCAGGGTCCAGATCCGTCCGTGCATTGCCATCCCCTTATTTCAACTGGCAGATATCGAGGACGTCCATGTCCTCATAATCGAGATTTTCGCCGGCCATGGCCCAGATGAAGCTGTAGTTGCGGGTGCCCGCGCCCATATGCACTGACCAGGGCGGCGAGATCACAACGTCCTCATTCTCCATCACAATGTGCCGCAATGCGTCCGGCTGGCCCATATAGTGGAAGATTCTATCTTCCTCTTCCAGATCGAAATAGAGATAGATTTCCGATCGCCGCTCATGGACATGGGGCGGCATCGTATTCCAGACGCTACCCGGTTCCAGCCGGGTGAGGCCCAGGCACAGCGACGCGCTCTGGCACAGATGGGGCAGGATTAACTGATAGATGGTCCGCTCGTTGGACGTTTCCAGGCTGCCCCGCTGCATCGGGTTGCTATCCGCCTGCGACAATTTGCGTAGCGGAAAGGCAGCATGAGCCGGGACGCTGAGCAGATAGAAACGCGCGCCTTCACCGCTGAAGCTGACCGCCTGTGACCCCATGGGAATATAGAGCGCCTCATAGCGAGCGAGCCTGTGGTCGATGCCATCGACGCGGACCGTGCCGTCGCCCTTGCCGATATTGACGACGCTCATCTCGCGTCGTTCCAGCAGCGGATGGCCGGCCGCACTTTCCGGTGCGCTCTGGCATGGCAGGTCCAGCGTCCCCGCGCCCGGCACCGCGCCGCCAATGATGAAGCGCTCGCCATGGGAGTAGGTGAGAGTGATTTTCCCCCCGCGGAACAGGCCGGATACCAGATGCCGGTCGCGCAGATCCTCATTGCTGGCGCCGTCCATCATCGCGGGATGGGTGGCGTAATAGGTTTTTTCGAACATGCCGCTCGTCCTCCCGCGCGTCAGCGTTGCACGTCGAGCGCGGCCACCGCCGTCGCCGCCATCAGGAAGGCGCCGACGCCATAATATTGGGTGTCGCTGGCGGCTACCTTGTCGGGCCGGTCGCCAACCTGCTGGACCCAGCCCAGTCGGCCGTCGGGCTGGATCGCCTTTTGCAGCGCGGACCAGCCCTTGCGCACCACCGGCTCATATTCGGCGCGGGGCAGCAGCCCGGCCTTGATCCCCCAGGCAAGGCCATAGGTATAGAAGGCGGTGCCGCTGGTTTCGGGCGGCGCATTTTCCGGCGCCAGCAGCGAGGGTGCCCAATAGCCGTCCGGCTTCTGCAGCGTCTTGATCTTCGCCGCCATCTCCTTGAACAGCGCTTCCATACGGCTGCGGTCGGGGCTGTCCTGTGCCAGCTGCGGGAGGACACGGGCGATGCCGCCGAATACCCAGCCATTGCCCCGGCTCCAGAACTGCTTGCGGCCCTTGTCGTCGCGCCGCTCGAAGAAGCGGCTGTCGCGATAATAGAGATGCTCGGCAGGGTCGAAGAGGAAGTCGGTGGTTGCCCAGAATTCCTTCATCGCAAAGCGCATATAGCGATCATCGCCGGTCTGGCGCGACAGTTCGACAAAGGCCGGCGGCGCCATGAACAGCGCATCGCACCAGCACCAGCGCTTGAGACATTCGGTCGCGCCATAGCCCTGGGGCGGGATGGCGAAGGCAAGGGTGGTGACCGCCGGCTTGTTGACCACCGTGTCGAACGCGGCGCGGGTCGGCGCCAGCGCATCCTTGCCGGCGCCATGGGCTGCGGCCCATAGATAGGCTTGGGCGATCGCCTGATCGTCGGCGAAATAGAGATTATCGCCGGGTTTCCAGCCATTGCGCTGGCCCATCGCCAGGATCGCCTCCTTGATCCGGGGCGGCGCGCCGGCGTCGGCGAGGGCGGTCATGCCAACCCAGAACACCGCCTGTTCCCAACCGCGCGTCTTGCGCGTCTCGTCGGTGGCGCTGGGGATGTGCGACAAATCGTCGAGCCGCGCCAATTGCCAGTCGGCCAGCTTCACGGCCGCCTCGATCGGTGTGCGGGCGGGCTGGGCGGCATGGGCCGGCGCGGCGATGGCGCAGGCCAGCATGATCGGCGCGAAGGAGCGGAAGGTCATGATGCAAGCTCTCCAGTAGGCAAGAGACGGGGACTGATGATGTGGAGCAGCGCCAGCGCCACCAGATAGGCGCTGCCGGCGACGGCGAAGATCAGGGCATAGCTGCCGGTCATGTCCAGCACATAACCGACGAACTGGGCGATCAGCATCCCGCCGATCGCGCCGGCCGTGCCGCCGATGCCGACCACCGATCCGATGGCGGCGCGCGGGAACAGGTCGGACGGCAAGGTCAGGATATTGGCGGAAAAGGCCTGGTGCCCGGCGGTCGCAAGACCGATCAGCAGCACCGCCGCCCAGAGATTGTCGATCGACTGGACGGTCACCACCGGCAGCACCGCCAGCGCGCACGCCAGCAACGTTGCCTTGCGCGCGGCATTCACGCTCCAGCCGCGCGCGATCAGCCGCGACGATGCCCAGCCGCCCAGCACGCTGCCGGCGTCCGACATCAGATAGATGACGACCAGCGGCGGACCGAAGCTTTTGAGGTCAAGGCCATAGCGCTTGCCGAGAAAGTCGGGCAGCCAGAAGAGGAACATCCACCAGATCGGATCGATGCAGAATTTGGGCAGCGCATAGGCCCAGGTCTGGCGGATGGTGAACAGGCGCGACCAGGGGATGGGCGCGCTGGCGCGCACCGGATCGCTGCGGATATAGGCGAGTTCACCGGGGGATACGCGCGCATGATCCTCTGGCCGGCGATAGAGGAGCAGCCAGGCCGCCACCCAGACCAGGCTGGCAACACCGGTGACGATGAAGGCAGCGCGCCAGCCATAGGCGATGGTGATGGCGGGCACGATCAGCGGCGTGGCGATCGCGCCGACATTGGCGCCGGCGTTGAACAGGCCGATCGCCAACGCCCGTTCTTTCTGGGGAAACCATTCGGCCACGACCTTCAGGCCGGCCGGGAAATTGCCTGCCTCGCCAACGCCCAGGGCAAAGCGGACGGCGATGAACTGGGCGATGCCGCTGACCAGGCCATGGGCGGCATGGGCGAGCGTCCAGAAGGTGAAGGCGGCGGCATAGCCGATCCGTGCGCCGACCCGGTCCATGAAGCGGCCCATCGCCAGGAAACCGAGTGCATAGGCGCACTGGAACCAGAAGACGATATTGGCATAGTCGCTTTCGCGCCAGCCCAGTTCGGCCTGCAGCACGGGCTTGAGCACGCCGATCATCTGTCGGTCGACATAGTTGATCGCGGTCGCCGCGAACAGCAGCCCGCAGATCATCCAGCGATAGCGGCTGGCCCGATCGATGGCGCCGGCAACGGCATCATCGACGATATCCGGGGCGGGATGCGGCATGGTCATGATCGTCTCACGAAAAGATGGGCACCGGGGCGTGCAGTCCCCGGTGCCCAAGGGGGGAGGGGTCAGAATTTGCCGCGAATGCCGAGCGAAATGGTGGTGCCGTTGAAGAAGCTGTTGTCGCGCCGCGACTGGCCATTGCCCTTCGGTCCGTCCGGATCCTGATAATAGATGTACACATTCTCGTTGGTGATGTTCAGCGCATCGACGCGCACCTCCAGCGCGTCGCTGAACCGGTAGCTGATCGTTCCGTCGAGGAAGCCCTGCGGCGCGGTATAGGGGATCTGGTCGTTGCCGGTATTTTGCGAGGTGATGCCGGTCTTGGCGCGGTAATTATAGGAACCGCGGATCGCGAACGGGCCCTTTTCGTAGAAGAGCGTCGCGCTGTAGCTATATTCCGGCACGAAGGAGATCGGCACGCGCGTTCCTTCGGTGGTGACGAAATCATCGCCCTTCTGGTCGATCAGCGTCAGGCTGCCGGTAAAGCCAAGCCCGTCGAACGGCTTGGGCAGGAAAGTGAAATTCTGCTGATAGGCAAATTCCAGCCCCTTCAGCTTCAACTGGCCCTGATTGATATATTGGGTACGGCGGATCAGGAAATCATCCGGGATGGTGCCGCTGGGGAAGCCCAGTGAGGTCGTGTTGAACGCGCTCGACGGCAGGCCGAGCGAACCGAAGGTGACGAAGTCCTGCACCGCGGTTGCGCGATCGGTAATGTCCTTCTTGAAGGCACCGATGCTCAGCAGCGCGCCGGGGGCGAAATACCATTCGACGCCGGCGTCATATTGGGTCGCGACCTGGGGCCGCAAATTGGGATTGCCGACCGTGACGTCGGGATTGAAGACATTGGGCACGATGGTGCCGCCGGCAATGGCGGTCAGCGCTGCGCGGGTGATCGTCTTGCCGGCTGACGCACGCAGCAGCAAGTTGGACGTCAGGTCATAGGCCAGGCTGGCCGATGGCAGCCAGTTTTCATAGCCGCCCTCGCGCCGCTGCGGCAGGAAGACGCCGGCGCCCGCGCTCTGATAATTGTTGATGATGGTGCGGGTGTCGGAATAGCGCAGGCCGGCATAGCCGCGCAGTTCCTTGCCGAACAGCGGCAGGGCGAAATTGCTCTCGAAGAAGGCCGTCTTGACGATTTCCTTCGCGTTGAAGGCAGCGTTGAGATTGACCTTGGCCGCTTCGTTCGCGCCGTTGGCGTCGAGATAGTCCATCACGAAGGAGCGCGGGAAGCTCGCAAATTGGGACGGATAGCCCGAATTGCCGCCGTCGCGGATCGCGCCATATTGGATATAGGGATCCATGTAGGAAAAGACGTCGAGGCCGGCCAGCTTGCCGGCCGCGATGCTGCTGCCGTCCTGGGTCGAGATGCGCTTGCCCGTGTTCACATAGCTGCCGCCGATCTTGAGTGCGAACCGGCGTTCGCCATCGTCCAGCAGCGACCAGTCGAGGACGGCGCGTGCCGTCTTCTGCTTGTCGATCTCGCGGTTGAGCGAGAAGCCCAGCGTCGGCGTGGTGTAGTTTGACGGATCGGTGAAATCGACCGGCGAACTGATGGTCGGATAGGTGACATTGCCGGTCGGGTCGAAGGTGCTGGTCACGCCATAGATGTTGCTGACGATCCGGTTGGCGGTGTAGCGGGCGTTGCTCTCGCTCAGATTGGCTTGGGCCGACAATTTCAGATTGTCGGTGAAGTCATAGACGCCCCGGATGATGCCATATTTGAACCGGGTGCGGGCGTTGCGGAAGAAATTCTCGTTGATGAAGCTGCTGTTCCCGAACGTGCCGTAAAGATTATTATATTCGTCGATCTTCACGTCGAGCGGGATCAGGCCGGAATTGGTGCCGGTGCCCGGCGCGCTGGTCGACCCCGGCACAGTGCGGGAGTTGCGCACCGCGACGCCAAAGGTGAACTCGTCCGCCTGATCCTTGAGCTGCGAGAAGATGCCGTCGGCGCTCAGTTCCAGCCGATCCGACTTATATTGCAGCGACCCGACCAGGCCCAGCCGCTCACGCTCATTGTTCGAAGTGAAGACACGATAGAAGCGCGGCATATAGGCATTGGCCACCTGGTCACGGGTCAGCGCCCCATAATTGGCCAGCGGATTGTCGAGGTCGAGCTGGAACTGGAACGGGCCGCCGGTCGTGGTCGGGCCGGCATAGGCACGCGAACCGATAACCGAGCTATTATAACCGCCGGTCGACTGGAAGCCGGACCGTTCATTGACATTCTTGGCATAGGCCGCGCCCAGCAGCACACCGAAATCACCCCATGTGTCGCTCAGCAGCAGCGATCCGCGCGGCTGCCACTTCTTCGACTGGGTATTGTAATTGGCCTGCGCGGTATAGCGGATGACCCGGTCCTTGCTGTCGAAGGGGCGGGGCGTCTGCAGGTCGACATTGCCGCCGATGCCGCCTTCTTCCAGATTGGCGAGCGGGGTCTTGTAGACATCGACACGGCCGAACAGTTCGGATGGGAAGACGTCATAATTGAAGTCGCGGGTCGAACTGCCGACATTCTGTGACGATGTCGTGCGCACCGGCGCGCCGTTGATGGTGGTGACGGTGAATTCCGATCCCAGGCCGCGAATGCTGATGCGCTGGCCCTCGTTCGATGCGCCGTCGCGGCTGAGGAACACGCCCGGAATACGCTGCAGGGAATCCGCGACATTGGCCTCCGGGAATTTGCCGATGTCCTCGGCAACGATGGAGTCGCGCACGCCCACGGCTTCGCGCTTCAGTTCGATCCCCTTTTGCAGGCTGCCGCGAAAGCCGGTGACGACGATGTCGGCGGTGGTGGCTTCGCCCTGTGCTGCATCGGACTGGGGTGCCGGTTGGGGGTCTGCCTGGGCCAGTGCGGGGGCCGAGGCCGCAATCATGGCCAGCATGCTCACCGACATGGCGACGCACGGAAACGCCTTGTTCATATCCATCCTCCCTCATCACGACTCTGATCGTGTTGATCGGGTTATCATACAACTTTGAGGGGGATGTCAATTGTCAGACTTTAGTCATGCAATCATTCGTCCCGGCTGATCAGGTCGTTGAGTTCGGAATGGCGCAAAAGGCTTTCCTGCATGTGATGGCGGGCGGCATGGCGCGCCTTTTCGATGTCCATGCGGACGATGGCGTCAAGCACCGCGTCATGCTCGTCGCTGACCTTGTGGGTGTAGGCGTCGTGCGATCTTTCCGGCTGATATTTGAGGTAGAGGCTGCTTGGCGGCACCAGGCGGACGCCCAGAAATTCGACGAAGCGGGCGTAATAGTCATTCCGGGTCGCGCGGGCGATCGCCATGTGGAACTGGCTGTCGGCTGTGGCGGCGACGGCCGGATCCTCAGCCTCGCGGATGCGGCGTAGCGCGTCGCGCATCGCCGAAATATCTTCGTTCGTGCGACGGGCAGCCGCAAGGCCGGCCATTTCGGTCTCGATCGCCAGGCGCATTTCCAGCAATTTGATCACGTCCGATAGCTCGGACAATTCATCCTTGGTGACCTGAAAGGCGCGGTAGCGTGCGGCATCCGACACGAACACGCCCGATCCCTGGCGGGCGACGGCAAAGCCCTGTGCCTCCAGCCGGGCGACCGCTTCGCGGACCACGGTGCGGCTGACATTTTCCTGCTCGGCAATGTCCTTTTGCGCGGGCAGGCGCGATCCGGGCGGGATGCGGCCGGACAATATGTCCTCTTCCAGTTTGGTGTAGAGCATGTCGGCGAGTGAGGCGGCTTTAGCCATGATGTCGTTCCAGTGAATATTCTTTTTCGAGCCTGCCAGCCTGCGGCAATGTGAGCAAGGGCTTGGCAAGTCTGATTCGATGATTTATCAGCTTATCATACAAATAATCGAGAGGAGCCTGTGGTGAACCGCCCCCAGCCAACAGCATCGTCACGCCGGATCCGGACGCCCTATCTGTCGATCGGATTGGTGGCGATCGGTCTTTGCGTCGGCGCGGCCCTGGCGCAGGGCGGTGGGGCGGGCGATCGTCTGCCGGTCGAAAAACGCCTGCCGCCACCGCCCGGCCAGGCGGCGGCCGCCGTCGCACTGGTTGCATCCTATCGCTATGACGACCTGCTGTGGGAAAATGACAAGACCGCCCATCGCATCTATGGCCATGCGCTGGAGGCGGCCGAGCCGCCATCGGGATCGGGGATCGACAGCTGGGGCAAGAATGTCGCCTGGCCCTTCGCCGATCGCCAGCTACGCAGCGGCGACCAGCATGGCTATCATGGCGAGGGACTGGACTTCTACAATGTCGGCACCACGCGCGGCGCGGGCGGCCTTGGCATCTGGCATGACAACAAGCTGTGGACCTCGCGCAACTATGTCCGTGCCCATATTTTGAAATCGGGCGGACAGGTCGCCGACTTCAGCGTCGATTATGCGCCCTGGCCAGTCGATGTCGATCGCAAGGTATGGGAAACGCGGCGTTTCACCCTTCCGCTCGGCACCCATTTTACCCGGCTGGTCTCGACTATAGGATCGGACAAGGCGACGCCGCTGACGGTCGGCGTCGGCATCGGCAAGCGCACCACGGGACAGGGGGCGGGCGACCTGACCGTAGATCGGGCCCGCGGCCTGGTGAGCTGGTGGGGCCCGGAAGATGGCGCGCATGGCCGCATGGCGCTGGCGTTGCGGGTCGATCCGGCGCAGATCGCCGATATCCGCGCGGATGCCGACAATCAACTCATATTGCTGACGGTCAAGCCGGGCCAGCCCTTCGTCTATTATTCCGGCAGCGCCTGGAACAAGGGGGAGGGTGGCTTCACCACCCGTGCCGCCTGGGATGCCTATGCCGCCGGCCAGACCCTCGACTTCACCCCGCCCAAGGATTGACCATGACCAGCCATATCGATCGTCGCGCGATCCTGACCGGCATGGCGACCGGCACTGCCGCTTTCGCCGCCATGCCCTCGCTTGCCAATGCCGGGGAGGCCGCGCCCGTCGCCGCCGATGCGGACGACCGCAGCTATGCCCTGTCGCTGCTCGAACGCATGGCCAGCCCCGTGCTGTCGCGCATGGCCAGGGGGCAGTTGCAGGCGCAATGGAAGCCCGAACTCAGCACGACCTGGGATGGCCGCAATCCCAAGGTCGCCTTTCTGGAAGCCTTTGGCCGGCTGATCGACGGCATCGCGCCCTGGCTTGCGCTGCCCGATACCGATGGCGCGGAAGGGCGACTGCGCGCCCGGCTACGTGAGCAGGCGCTGGCGAGCTATGTCCATAGTGTAGATCCCAAGAGCCCCGACTATCTGCTCTGGCAGGCGGAGGGACAACCGCTGGTCGATTCCGCCTATTTTACCAGCGCCCTGCTGCGCGCGCCGCAGACATTGTGGGATCCGCTCGACCGGGCGACCAAGGACCGGATCATCAAGGAGATACAGGGGCTGCGCCGGGTCGCGCCGCCCTATACCAACTGGCTGCTGTTTGCGGCGATGAACGAGGTGTTCCTGCTGTCGGTCGGGGCGCAATGGGATCCGATCCGGGTCGACCTGGCGCTGCGCAAGTTCAGCGAATGGTATGTCGGCGACGGCTGGTATGCCGACGGCGAGCATTTCCATTTCGACATGTATAACAGCTATGTCATCCACCCGATGCTGACCCAGATTTGGGACGTGCTGGTCCGCTGCAACGCGCGCTTCAACGCGCTCGATCCCAGGGAGCGGCTTGCCATCCAGATCCAGCGGATGCAGCGCTTCGGTGAGGCGCTGGAGCGGATGATCGGCCCGGATGGCGCCTTCCCGCCGGTCGGCCGTTCGCTCACCTACCGCACCGCCGTCCACCAGCCGCTCGCCTATCTTGCCTGGCGCAAGCTGCTCCATGCCAAGCTGCCCGAGGGCCAGGTGCGCGCGGCAACCATGGCGACACAGCGCCGCATTTTTGCTGACCCCAGCAATTTCGATGCCGATCGTTTCCTGACCATCGGCTTCGCCCGGCACCAGCCTAGCCTGGGCGACGTCTATTCCAACGCCGGCAGCATGTATATCACCTCGGAAAGCCTGCTGGCGCTCGGCCTGCCTGCCTCCGATAGCTACTGGACCGCGCCGGCCCAGCCCTGGACCATGCGCAAGGCCTATGCCGGGCAGGATTTCCCGAAGGACTATTATATCGCCAATTGAGGCGGCCGGCGCCGCCCTGCGAAGGTCAAGGCTTTCTAATAAGCGGCCCAGCAAAGCTTGACAGACATATCTCTACTTAATTGGCAGATAAAGTCCTCTCATATCAGACGAGGACTTGGATATCATGGCGTGGACGCAGCGGTGGACGGATAGGCTGGCCCGGTTCAGGGCGGCGGCCCGGCGCGAATTGCTGCGCGATTCCACGGTGATCCTGTTCGAACGCGACGATAGCGGGGCGCGCGGACGGGAAGTGGCCGGCGGTCGCTGACATGTTCTCCAGACGCAATCTGCTGGGTGCGGCGGCGGGCAGCCTGCTGCTCACCGCCTGTGGCACCGCTGGCAAGGGCCGGCCGAAACTGCGCGTGTCGATCACCGGCAAGGGCGATGGCGACACCCGCCTGCTGTTCAAGGCGGCGGGCATCCAGCCCAAGGGCTTTGGCCTTGTCTATAGCGAGTTCCAGTCCGGACATCTCGTGGTCGAGGCGCTCAATGGCGGATCGCTCGATTATGGCGGGATGAGCGAGATCCCGCCGATCTTCGCTGCCGCTTCGACCATCCAGAGTTTCCGCCAGATCGCGGTCGCCCATGGCGACGTCAATAACCAGGTGGTGCTGGTGCCCAGGGGATCGAAGGCGCGCTCCATCGCCGACCTCAAGGGCAAGCGCGTCGGCTATGTCCGCGCCACCACCGCCCAATATTTCCTGATCCGCATGTTGGAGGAGGTCGGTCTGAGCTGGGACGACATCATCCCGGTCGCGATGGGCGTGTCCGATGGCGCAGCGGCCTTCTCGCAAGGGGCGCTCGATGCCTGGGCGATCTATGGCTTTCCGATCCAGCGCGCGATCGCGACCGAGGGGGCGCGGATCTTGCGCACGGCCGATGGCATCCTGTCGGGTAATTATCTCGTCTCCGCCCATGTCGACGCGCTGGCCGATCCCGACAAGGCGGCGATCCTCCGCGAATATCTGGCGCTGGTGCAGCAGGGCTTCGGCTGGGCGGCGGCGCATCAGAACGAGTGGGCCGGCATCGTCGCCCAGGATATCGGCGTGCCGCGCGACTATGTGCTCGACCAGTTCCGTCGCAAGAGCGCGACCTATGAACTGCGCCCGGTCACGCCCGAGGCGATCGGATCGCAGCAGCAGGTCGCCGACGTCTTCTTCAAGGCCGGGCTGGTTCCCAAGCGGGTGGACGTCCGCCCGCTGTGGGACGCCCGCTTCAACGACGCCATTCCCAAGAGAGGCTGATAGCATGGCGACCCAGGCAATTTCCGTGCAGCCGCAGCCGCCCGAAGGGCCGGTGCCGGCCGACCAGCTCGACCGGCTGACCCGGTTGCTCGCGGCCAATGCGGAACAATATGACCGCAGCGCCGAATTTCCCCGCGCCAATTTCGACATATTGGCGCAACAGGGGCTGATCGCGCTGACCGTGCCGCGCGCGCATGGCGGGCGGGGCGCATCGGTTTCCGAAGCGCTGCGGGTGCTGGCGGCGGTGGCGAAGGGCGATCCTTCGACCGCGCTGATCCTGTTCATGACCTATCATTATCACGCCACGCCCAACCGGACGCGCGGCTGGCCAGCCGACATCTACGAGACGCTGGCGCGCGATGCGGTCGCGGGCCGGGGCCTGATCGGCGGGCTGCGGGTCGAGCCGGAACTGGGCACGCCCGTGCGCGGTGGCCTGCCTGCCACGATCGCGCGGCGCACGGCCCATGGCTGGGCGATCAGCGGCACGAAGATCTACTCGACCGGATCGACTGGCCTCGACTGGTATTCGGTCTGGGCGAAGACCGATGAGGAAAGCCCACGCGTCGGCAATTTCCTGGTCCGGGCCGGCAGTCCGGGGGTGGAGATCGAGCCGGCCTGGGATCATCTGGGGATGCGCGCCACCGTTAGTCATGCCGTCCATTTCACCGATACGCCGACGCCGGCCGACCATGCGGTCGACATTCGCCGGCCAGAGGAGTGGGGCGCGCCCGATCCGGTCCAGACGCTGTGGAATGCGCTCTCCATCTCGGCCATCTATGACGGGGTGGCGCGCGCCGCGCGCGACTGGCTGCGCGCCTATCTCAACGATCGGGTGCCGAGCAACCTCGGCGCGTCGCTCGCCACTCTGCCGCGCGTCCAGGAGAAGTTCGGGGAGATCGAGGCGCTGTTGCAGGTCAACCGCACGCTGGTCCGCGACGCCGCCGCGCGGATCGACGCGGGCGATCTGCCGCCGGCGGTCGAGGCCAATGCGATCAAATATGTCGCCACCGCCAACGCCATCCGCGCGGTCGAGATCGGGCTGGAGCTGACCGGGAACCCCGGCATCAGCCGCCATAACCCGCTGGAGCGCCATTATCGCGATGTGCTGTGCAGCCGCATCCATTCGCCGCAGACCGACACCATCTTGATTGCCGCCGGTCGCGCGGCGCTGGGGAATTGAGCCCATGTCCCTGATCATCGCCAGCCAGATGGAGCCGGATTTCAACCGGAGCCTTGCCCGTCACCCGTCCGCCCCCGTGCTGATCGACGTTGCCGAGGACGCGCCCTGGAGCGCTGCCGACGAGGCCGACATATTGCTGATCCGCCCGTCGCCGGCCTGGCGCGCGCCGGAGGTGCGCCGGCCCGCACCCTGGCCGGGGCGCCTGAAATGGGTCTACAGCGCCTCGGTCGGGGTCGATTTCTATCCCGACTGGCTGCTCGACGCGCCGCTCGTCACCTGCGGTCGGGGCGTCGCGTCGGAGGAGATCGCCGATTATGCGATCGCCGCCATTTATGCCCATGCCAAGAATCTGGATGCCGTCACCGTCCGTTCGCGGGCGCAATGGGGACCGGCGCAACTGGGCCGGGTGTCGGGCACGACCATCGGCATCATCGGTATGGGGGCGATCGGCACGGCGGTCGCGCGGCGCGGCCTGGCGCTGGGCGCGCAAGTGATCGGCGTGCGGCGATCCGGCGCGCGGCCCAGCGTGCCGGGCGTGCAACTGGTCGGCGATGTCGGGACTTTGGTGGAGGAGGCGGATCATATCCTGCTCGCCGTGCCAGCCACCGCCCAGACCCGCCATCTGGTCGATGATGCGCTGCTGGCGCGAGTGCGGCCGGGCGCGCACCTCATCAATGTCGCGCGCGGATCGGTGGTCGATCAGGCGGCCCTGGTGCGGGCGCTGGATGATGGCCGGCTGGGCTTTGCGACGCTGGACGTCACCGACCCCGAACCGCTGCCCGAGGGGCATGTCCTCTACACCCATCCCAGGGTGCGGCTGACCCCGCATATTTCCAGCAATTACCAGCTTGTGCGGCATCGCCTGCTGGAAAAGATCCAGGATGACCTGACCCGCTTCGTCCGGGGCGAGGCGCCGTCCGACATCGTCGATCCGGCGCGCGGCTACTGAGGTCTGGAAGACGGCCGTAAAAGAGCGATGGCTTGCCCTTGAAACGTCATTGCGAACGAAGTGAAGCAATCCACCCGAGCGATGTTGGATTGCTTCGCTGCGCTCGCAATGACGCAGTGGATCAGTCTACATCATTCCGATCTAAAGCCCGGTCACTGTCTCGCGCGCCAGTTCCGCCAGTCGATGCGCGGCGCGGTCCAGCTTGTCGCTGGTGCGCAGGATCGCGGCGACGCGGGGCAGGGTGGGCAGCCGCTCATGCTCCAGCGCCGTCATGTCATCCTGGAACAAATGGGTCCGTGCGGTGATGCCCAGCCCTGCAGCCACCGCCGCGCGCAGCGTGGCGAGGTTGGGCGTCTCGACCGCGATCCGCCATTGCAGACCCATATCCTCCAGCGCCCGGATCGCCGCCTCGCGGAAACGGCAAGGCTCCTCCAGCACCGCCAGCGGGATGGTGTCGCGATCAACCAGTTCGACGGTGCCATACCAACTCATCGGCGCCACCGTGACCGCGCTGCCGTCGTTGGGGGCGGCAAAGCCCAGCAATATGTCCAGTTCGCGCCGGTCGAGCAGCGCCTGCAACTCCGCCGTGCCCGCGACCCGCGCATAGATTTGCGCGTCGGGATGCAGCTCGGCAAAGCGGGAGAGCAGGCCCGAAAGCAAGCTGTCGGCGAAATCCTGGACCATGCCGATCCGCGCCGGGCCGGCAAAGCGGCCGGCACTGACCGCCGCCACCGCCTCGTCATGCAGGCTCAGCACCCGGCGCGCATAGTCGAGCAGCACCTCCCCCGCCGCGGTCAGGTGCAGGCGGCGGCCTTCGCGCAGGAACAGCGACTGCTGCACCAGTTCCTCCAGCCGCTTGATCTGCAGGCTGAGGGCGGACTGGGTCACGAACACCTGTTCCGACGCATTGAGCATCGACCCGGTGTCGACGATCGCGACAAAGCTGCGCAGGAGATTGGTCGGCAGATTGACCGGCACGGCATATCCTTCTGATGGTGAAAGGGGGCCGATCCGATGCCGGGCACGGGCCTGTGCTTATGATCCATGGAAATATATCAATCAAAATAGTAGAGTTTGTCCGGGGTCAGGAAAAGCTATCCCGCTCGTCGCGCGCCGAAACGCCCGGAATCAGGGGCGAATGGCGACTTATGATTTTCCCTAATAGACCGGCACGATAAAACTCAATTGAATGAGTAGAGAATTGATGTTGGATGAAGGCGACTTCACCAGCATGACGGATGGACATGACCGCATTGGCAATAAGGGGCGACACGCCGCTACAGCGCGCCAGACGCCGCTTCTCCCTCGCCCGCTTCGGCGGCCGATGGCTGTCACCTTTGCTGTTACTTTTGCTGTGGGAACTGGGCTCGCGCACCGGCCTTATCCCCGAACGCACGCTGGCCGCGCCCTCCGCCGTGATCGGCACGCTGATCCAGATGGTGCTGAGCGGCGAACTGCCCTCCAACCTGCTCGTCTCCTTTGCCCGCGTCGCGGTCGGCCTGCTGATCGGCGTCGGCCTGGGGCTGGCGCTGGGGCTGGCAGCGGGCCTGTCGCGCGGCGCGGAACTGGCGATCGACCCGCTGATGCAGATCAAGCGGACCATTCCCGCACTGGCGCTGACGCCGCTCTTCATCGTCTGGTTCGGCATTGGCGAGACGCCCAAGATCGCGCTGATCGCCTTCGGCACCATCTTCCCGGTCTATCTCAACCTCTATGCCGGCATTCGCGGCGTCGATCCGCGCCTGCTCGATGCCGCCAAGAGCTTCGGCCTCAGCCGCTGGGAACAGGTCTGGCATGTCGTGCTGCCTGCCGCCTTGCCCTCGCTGCTGGTCGGGCTGCGCTATGCCCTGTCCATCTCCATCCTGGTGCTGGTGGTGGCGGAACAGATCAACGCCTCGGCCGGGCTTGGCTATCTCATCAACAATGCCCGCGACTTCATGCGCACCGACATCATCGTCGTCTGTCTCATGGTCTACGCCATTCTCGGCCTCGGTGCCGACTGGCTGGTCCGGTCCCTCGAAGCCCGCGCCCTCGTCTGGCGCCCCAGCATAGTGGAGAATTGATCATGGACGCGCGCCTCGGCTTTTCCACCATCGACAGCGCGGCGCACCAGCCGCATCCCGAACCGGTCGTTCGCCTGCAGCACTTCACCCGCAGCTTTGGCGCCAACCGCATCATCGACGGGCTGGACCTGGAAATCGCGCCGGGCGAGTTCATCGCCCTGCTGGGCCGGTCGGGATCGGGCAAGACCACCTTGCTGCGCACCCTCGCCGGGCTGGACGATGCCGGCGCGCAGGATGTGGAGGTGCCCGACAGCCGCGCCGTCGTGTTCCAGGATGCCCGACTGCTGCCGTGGAAACCGGTCTGGAAGAATGTCGCGCTGGGCCTGAAAGGCGATGCCATCCGCGACCGGGCGCAAGCCGCGCTGAAGGAAGTCGGCCTTGGCCATCGGCTCGACGCCTGGCCGCTCACCCTGTCCGGTGGAGAGGCGCAGCGCGCCGCGCTGGCCCGTGCGCTGGTGCGCGAACCCCAATTGCTGTTGCTCGATGAGCCCTTTGCCGCGCTCGACGCGCTGACTCGCTATCGTATGCACGACCTCGTCCTCTCGCTCTGGCGGACGCACAAGCCGGCCGTGCTGATCGTCACCCATGATGTCGAGGAAGCCATCGCGCTGGCCGATCGGGTGCTGGTGCTCGACAAGGGGCGGATCGTCGCGGAGGAGCGCATTCACGCCGCGCGCGGCGAGCGCGCGGGGCTCGCTGGCCGGCTGCGCGAACAGCTTCTGTCCCATCTGGGCGGCGACCATCATGGCGAGGGCGTGTTGCCCTTCGCCCGCCAGGCAGAGGCCGCGGAATGAACGCCGTCACCACCATCGATCGGCCGGTCGATACCAGTCGGCTGCGCGGTTTCGTCACGGCCTTGGCCGACCTGATCGCCTGCACCCGCGACGAACAGGCGCTGCTGGAAAGCGGCCGCACCCTGCTCGCCCGGCTGATCGCCCGCGATGACTGGCTGCCGCCCGAATATGCCCGGCCCGATCCCGATCGCTACCAGCAATATCTGCTCCATTGCGACAGCCGCGAGCGGTTCAGCATCGTCAGCTTCGTCTGGGGACCGGGCCAGTCGACGCCGATCCACGACCATGGCGTCTGGGGGCTGGTCGGCGTGCTGCGCGGCAGCGAGCAGGTGGAGCGGTTCCATCGCCTGCCCGGCGGCGGACTGGTCGCGCAGGGCACGGATATATTGCGCGAGGGCGAGGTCGATGCCGTGTCGCCCCGGATCGGCGACATTCATCGCGTCTCCAACGGCCGGGCCGACGCCCCGTCGGTCAGCATCCATGTCTATGGCGCCAATATCGGTGCGGTCGAGCGCGCGACCTTCGCGCCGGACGGCACGCCCAAAAGCTTCATCTCCGGATACGCCAACCGCGTCATCCCCAACCTCTGGGACAGATCGAGAAACGCATGACCACCGACATATTGGACCGTATAGAGGTCGCCACCCCGGCCGATATCCGCACCGCGCTGATCGCTCGCGACGAGATCGCGCTGATCGACGTGCGCGAGGAGCATGAGTTCGCGCAGGGCCATCCACTGTTCGCCGCCCAGATTCCGCTGCGCCGCATCGATGACGAAGCGCGCTGGCGCATCCCCCGGCTCGACACGCCGATCATCGTCTATGATGCGGGCGAGGGGCTGGCGCGCCGCGCGGCCGTGCGATTGCAGGGCCTCGGCTACACCGATGTGCGCGAACTGGAAGGCGGGCTCAGCGCCTGGCGCGACGCCGGCTTTGAATTGTTCGAGGATGTGAACAGTTACTCCAAGGCGTTCGGCGAACTGGTCGAGCATCGCCGCCATACGCCCAGCCTCGCGGCCGAAGATGTACAGGCGCTGATCGACGAAAAGGCCGACATCGCGATCCTCGATGCGCGCCGTTATGACGAATATCACACGATGAGCATCCCGACCGGGACCAGCGTGCCGGGCGCCGAACTGGTGCTGCGCGCCGGAACGATCGCCCCCGATCCCGACACCACCATCATCGTCAACTGTGCCGGTCGCACCCGCTCGATCATCGGCACCCAGTCGCTGGTCAATGCCGGCCTGCCGAACAAGGTCTATGCGCTGCGCAACGGCACGATCGGCTGGACGCTGGCCGGGCAGGGGCTGGAAACCGGCCAGGTGCGCGCCGCGCCGGAGGTCGATGGCAAGGCGATCGAGGCGGCCCGTGCCCATGCCCGCGACGTTGCCTATCGCGCCGGGGTCAAATGGATCGGCTGGGACGATCTGGAGCATCTGAAGGCTGATACCGCCCGCACCCTCTATCTCTATGATGTGCGCCAGCCGCGCGAATATGAGGCGGGGCATCTGCCCGGTTTCCGTAATGCGCAGGGCGGCCAGCTGGTGCAGGAAACCGACCATAATGCCCCGGTGCGCGGCGCCCGCATCGTCGTCACCGACGATCTTGGCCCGCGTGCCGACATGAGCGCATCCTGGCTCGCCCAGCTTGGCTGGGAAGTCTATGTCCTGTCCGTCGACTGGTCGGCGGTGGTGCTGGAACGCGGCAGTGACGGCGCGCCGGCCCCGCGTGGACCCGAGGGCCGCTACAAGCGCCCCTATGAGGGCACCGACAACAAGGCCGAGAAGATGCAGGCCTATCTCGACTGGGAATATGGCCTTGTCGCCCAGCTCGAAAAGGACGGCACCCACGGCTTCTACGTCATCTGATCAGCGGGAAGGAATGACCCCATGAGCGTCAAGTTCATCGGCTATATCGGCTTCAACAATGGCTCGGAAACCCAAGCGGCGGTGCGCAGCCGTGTGCTCGACAAGGACTATGTCGAGGCTGCGGCGAAGGCGCAGGAAGATGGCGGCTTCGACCGCGTCCTCGTCCCCTTCGGCTCCAACAGTCCGGAAAGTCAGATCGTCGCGGCCCATGCCGCCGCGCTGACCAGCAGGCTCGGCTTCCTCGTCGCCCATCGCCCCGGTTTCACCCAGCCGACCGTGGCCGCGCGCCAGCTGGCCACGCTCGACCAGTTGTCGGGCGGGCGGGTCGCGGTGCATATCATCACCGGTGGTGCCGACGAGGAAATGGCGCGTGACGGCGACACCGGCACGGTCAAGGCGCAGCGCTATCAGCGCACCGACGAATATCTGACCATCCTGCGCCAGGAATGGACGGCGGCCCAGCCGTTCGACCATCAGGGCGACTTTTACGACATTCGCCAGGCCTTCAGCGCGATCAAGCCGGACAATCTGCCGGTTTTCTTCGGCGGTTCCTCGGCCGAGGCGATCGAGGTCGCCGGGCGCCATGCGGATGTCTATGCGCTCTGGGGCGAAACGCTCGAAGCGGTGCAGGACACGGTACGCCAGGTGCGTCGCGCCGCCGCCCGCCATGGCCGCAATCCCGGCTTCTCGCTGTCGCTGCGCCCGGTGATCGCCGATACCGAGGAAGCAGCCTGGAAGCGCGCGGCGGAGATTGAGGAGCAGGTGCGCGACAATCGCGTCGCCGCCGGCCTGCCACTGACCGGTCATCGCCCGCCCAATGTCGGATCGCTGCGCCTGCTGGAGGCGGCCAGGGCCAATCGGCAGGACAAGCGGCTGTGGACCGGCGTCGCTGCGCTCACCGGCGCGGCCGGCAATTCCACCGGCCTGGTCGGCACGCCCGATCAGGTGGCCGACGCGATGCTCGATTATTATGATATCGGCATCGATCATTTCCTGATCCGCGGCTTCGATCCGCTGGGCGATTCCATCCTCTATGGCCGCGAACTGCTGCCGGTCGTCCGCCGCAAGGTGGCCGAGCGGGAGAAGGTCGACGTCGCGCTCGCGGGCTGACATGGCGGGCAAGAAATCGATCCTGATCGTCGGCGCGCTGATCGCCTCCGCCGGTGTCGCCTTCGCTGTCACCCAATATCGCACTGAACAGGTGCCGGTGCTGCGCGTCGCCAACCAGAAGGGGCAGGTCAAGGCGATGATGCTTGCCTCTGGCGCGCTAGACGGCGCCTCCTACAAGGTCGAATGGTCGGAATTTCCCGCCGCCCAGCCGCTGCTGGAAGCGGTCGGTGGTGGCGCCGCGGACCTTGGCCTTGCCGCCGACGCGCCCTTCATCTTCGCCTATCAGAGCGGCAGCCCGGTCAAGGCGATCGCGGTGCAGGCACCCGCCAACCAGGCGGCCGAGGCGCTGGCGATCCTGGTGAAAAATGGCTCGCCCATCCGATCTGCCCAGGATCTGGTCGGCAGGACGATCGCCACCACGCGCGGATCGATCGGCCATCATCTGCTGCTCCAGGCGCTGGAGCGGGCGCATATCCCGGCCGACAAGGTCAAGGTCACCTTCCTGCCGCCGGGCGATGCCAAGGCTGCGTTCGACAGCGGATCGATCGACGCCTGGTCGACCTGGACCCCCTATACCAATGTCGCGGTCAAGGAAGGCGCGCGGGCGGCTGTCGATGCCAGGGATTATGGCCTGCCGCTCTATATCGACATCGCCCATGATGCCTCGATCGCACCCAAGCGTGCGCTGCTGGCCGACTTCCTGAAGCGCGAGGCGAAGGCGGTTGCTTGGGCCCGCGCCCATCCTGACCAGTTCGCCGCCGTGCTGGCCAAGGAAACCGGCCTGCCGATCGACATCGCCCGCGCCAGTTTCGAGCGCAGCAACCGCATTTCGCAGCCCGTCGATGCCAAGGTGATCGCCCATGAACAGGCGATCGTCGACCGCTACCGCCGCGCCGGCCTGATCGATCCCAAACGGGACGTGGCGCAGGCCTTCGACACCAATTTCGGATCCTGACGCAAGGAGCTTTCCCCATGGCCACCATCCTCAAGGATGATCGTTTTTCGCGCACCGGCATCAGCGAAGCCGAATGGAAGGTGCGGGTCGATCTCGCCGCCTTCTATCGCCTCTCGGCGCTCTACGGCTGGGACGATTTCATCTACACCCATATCTCGGCCCGCGTGCCGGGACCGGACCATCATTTCCTGATCAATCCGTTCGGCCTGATGTTCGATGAGATCACGGCATCCAGCCTGGTCAAGGTCGACCTCGACGGCAATGTCATCGGGGAGAGCGACTATGGCATCAACTATGCTGGCTATGTCATCCATTCGGCGATCCACGGCGCGCGCGACGACGCCCATTATATCGCCCATTTCCACAGCGCCGACGGCATGGCGGTTTCGGCCCATGCCGAAGGGCTGCTACCCTTGAACCAGCGCGCGCTGGCCCTGATCCCGCGCCTGTCCTATCATGACTATGAGGGCGTGGCGCTGAACCTGGACGAGCGCGAACGGCTGGTGGCGGACCTGGGCGACACCAAGGTCATGCTGCTGCGCAACCATGGCACGCTGGCGTTGGGATCGTCTCCGGGCGAGGCGTGGAGCGGCATCTATCAGCTCGAATCCGCCTGCATCGCACAGGTTCGTTCGCTCAGCGTCGGGCGCGACAATGTGCTGATCGCGCCGGAGGAGGCGCAGGCGGAAGTGAAGCGCCAGATGTCGCGCGAGCGCCAGCCGGTCGAGGGACGGCGCACCCATTATGATCTGGTCTGGGAAGCGGCGCTGCGCAAGGCATCGCGCCAGGCACCGGGCTATGACACCTGATCTATAAGGATTAATCGGCGGCTTTCCGCCAAGTCTCATTGGCGTCGCGTGTCCCGCGGCGCCATTTTCCTATCTCCAGCAAAGGAGACAGGCAGATGGCGACGATCGTCGGCGACAATTTGAGGGCGCGCTATGCCGCGCTTCAGGCGGAACGGGAACGGGACTGGCCGCCCGCCCAACTGGCGCGCAACGCGGCGCAGCGGCAGCAGCTGGTGGCGCGCTTCGATGTAGCGACGGTGGCGCAGCCCGGCGATGTTCTGCCCAATCTGGGGTTCGATGATGTCGATGGTGGCAGCCTGACACTCGACGCGCTGACGGCGCAGGGGCCGGCGCTGCTGATCTTCTTCCGCTTCGCCGGCTGCCCGGCCTGTAATATCGCCTTGCCCTATTATGCCGAAACGCTCTGGCCGGTGCTGCGCGCGCGCGGTATCCCGCTGGTTGCGCTCAGCCCGCAGCAGCCCGATCGGCTGGCGGAGATCAAGCGCCGCCACGATCTGCCCTTCGCCGTCGCAACCGATCGCGACAATCAGCTCGCCCGCCTGCTCGGCATCGCCTTCGTCCCCGATGATCGACCGTCGCCGCCGCCCGCCGGCTGGATCGGCGAAGTGACCGGCACGGGCAGCTGGGAATTGCCGCAGCCCACGGCGCTGCTGCTGGGGCCGGGGCGGGTGGTGCAGCGCTTGCAGGTCAGCCCCGACTGGCTCGACCGACCGGAGGCGGACGATATCCTCGCCTGGCTGCGCTAAACGCAAAAAAAGAAGGGCCCGGCAATCAAATTGCCGGGCCCTTCTTTGTTCGATGGGATCAGGCGGCTGACCGGGCGTCCCGTGCTGCGCTATATCGATTGTCGGGCACGGTGAGGCCCAGATGCTCGCGGAAGGTCGTCCCTTCATAGTCGATGCGGAACAGGCCGCGCTGCTGCAGGATCGGGATCACCTTGTCGACGAACAGCGCCAGTTGTCCCGGCAGTGGCTCGAACAGGACGAAGCCGTCGGCCGCGCCACTTTCGAACCAGCGCTGCAACTGATCCGCCACCGTCTCGGCCGAGCCCACGAAAGCGCCGCGCGGCGTCGCCAGCCGTTCGGCCACCTGCCGCAGGGTCAGCCCCTCCGCTTCGACTTCGGCCAGGATGCGCAGCGTCCCGCTCTGCTGGCTGTTGAGGCCCAGATGCGCGACATCGGGGAAGGGGGCGTCCAGATCATATTGGCGGAAATCATGGTCGTTGAAGGTGCGCGACAGGAAGCCGAGGCCGGTGTCGATCGACTCCAGCGCGGCGAGTTCGCGGTAGCGCGCCTCGGCCTCCTCGTCGCTGTCACCGACGATCGCGGCGATGCCCGGCAGGATGAACAACTGGTCGGCATCGCGGCCAAAGCCCTTCGCCCGCGCCTTCACGTCGGCATAATAGGCCTGCCCTGCCTCGATCGTCTCGGCATGGGTGAAAATCACTTCGGCCCGGCGGGCGGCGAAGTTGCGGCCATCATCCGACGCGCCGGCCTGGAAGATCACCGGCTGCCCCTGCGGCGTGCGTTTGATGTTGAGCGGGCCGCGCACCTGGAAAAACTCGCCCTTATGATCGAGCGCATGCAGCCGATCGGGATCGACGAATTGGCCGCTTTCCTTGTCGGCGACATGGGCGCCGTCTTCCCAGCTATCCCACAGCCCCTGGACCACATCGAGATATTCGGCGGCGATGCGATAGCGCACGGCATGGGCGGGATGTTCGCTCTTGCTGAAATTGGCGGCGGTGTCGCCCAGCCAGGACGTCACGACGTTCCAGCCTGCGCGCCCGCCGCTCAGATGATCGAGCGAGGCGAATTGCCGCGCGACGTTGAAGGGTTCGGAATAGCTGACCGTCAGCGTGCCGACCAGGCCGATCCGGCTGGTGGTCGCGGCCAGTGCGGAGAAGATCGTGATCGGCTCGAAGCGGTTGAGATAATGGGGGCTGGATCGTTCGGTGATCGACAGGCTGTCGGCGACGAACAGGAAGTCGAACTTGCCGCGTTCGGCGGTCGCCGCCTGTTCCTGATAGCGGGCAAGGCTGGTGCTGGCATTCACGTCACGATCGGGATGGCGCCAGTCATGCCAGGTGCGGCCGACGCCATGCAGGATGAAGCCGAGCTTGATATGCGGAGAACGGGCCATGGCCTTGTCCTTCTGCTGGAGGGGAGGGTGAGCCCATTCCATCTATGCCCGGCAGGTTCGCGCGACCAACGCGGACTCTTCAAGCGCATATGAAATGGGCCAATAGGGCGGGCGTCAGTAGGAGAAGCGGGCGCTCAGCAGGATCGTCGCGGGATCGGCATAATTTTTATAATAGACCCCGGTCGAGGGGATGTAGGTCGAACTGACCGGCTTGTTCGCGCCCAGGATATTCTTGCCCTGGATGGCGAACTGGAAACGATCGTCCGGCAATATCCAGGTGATCGAGCCATTGACGAAGGTCTGGCCCGGCACTTCGTCCTGCGGCCGGGCGAGGGCGTTCTGATAGAAGCTGCTCTGATATTGGGCATTGGCCGACAGGCGCAATATACTGCCGGATGCGCCCAGCGGCAGCGCATAATTGGCGCCGCCCGACAGGGACCATTTAGGCGCGTTCAGCAGCGGATTGCTATCGGCGTCCACGCCATTGCCCCCCGCACCCTTATAATCGTCATAAATGGCCTTGAGATAACCAGCCGACCCCTGAAGCGAGAAGCGATCCGACAGGCGCAGGTCATTTTCCAGCTCCACGCCCCAGCTATGCGCCTTGCCGGCATTGCCGCGGCGTGATCCGACATAGGCAGGGTCGTAGAAGGATACCTGGAGATCCTTGTAATCATTGTAGAAGATGGCGAGATTGCTGCGCAGCGCGCCGCCGAACAAGGTGGCCTTGAGGCCGCCTTCATAGGTCGAGACCTTTTCCGGATCGAAGGGCAGGGTAGCCAGGTCCAGCCGGGTCGCGCGATTGTCGAACCCGCCGGATTTGAACCCGCGCGAATAGGTGAGGTAATTGAGCAGATTGGGCGTCCATTGCGCCTGCACCGACAATTTCGGTGTCAGCGCCTTCCAGGTCTTTTCCGCCTCGCCGGCGATCGACTGGGCCACGACATTGCGATCATCGTCGATCACCTTGTTGTCGAAGACGAAGCGCTTCTTCTCGATGGTGCCGCGCAGGCCGGCGGTCAGGCTGAATATACCGTTCGCCTTCCAGGTGCCCTCGCCGAACACGGCATAGGCATCGGTATAGGTGATGTTGTGGGCGCGCAGCCGGTTGATGGGCGCGGTCGCGGCCGTGCCGGTGCGGCTGAAGCCGTCGCGCTCCACGAAGAAACGTTCGTGCAGGTAGAAGAGGCCGCTGGTGAAGCTGAGGTCGCCAAAGTCGCCGTTCAACTGCACCTCCTGGCTGAAGGCCCGGTCATTATAATGGATCAGGTTCTTCTGGATCAGCGCGGCCTCGCCGTCATTCTCGTAATTGACGGGATTGAGGTTGAAGCCGGTATAGGCGCTGATCGACTTGATCGACAGGCTGGGCGACAGGTCATAGACCAGCCGTAGCGAGGCGCTGCGCGAATTGAGATGCTGGTCCGGTTCGACTTCCGAATAGGATCGACGACGACTGAAGCTGCCGGGCTGGTTGACGGGGATGTAGGACCGCGTATCGCTGCGATCGCGCAGGATGTTGACGGTCAACAGCGCGTCGAGATTGGCGATGCCGGTATAGCGCAGCTTGCCGCGCCAGGCGTCGAGGTCGATCCGGTTGACGTCATGCCCCAGCGTTGGATCATAGGTGACACCGTCGCGGGTACGATGTATCCAGGCGATGCTACCCGACAGGTCGCCCGCGATCTTGCCGCTGACCAGCGCCCGGCCCTGCACGTCATTATAGCTGCCATAGCCCAGTTCTGCGGTGACATGGGTGGTTTCGTCGGGCGCGCGGGTAATGATGCGCAGCGCACCGGCCGACGAGTTGCGGCCATAGAGTGTCCCCTGCGGCCCGCGCAGCAGCTCGATCCGTTCCAGATCGACAAATTCGCTCATCGAGGCGATCTGGCGGGGGATGTAGACGTCATCGACATAGATGGCGAGCACCGGCTCCTGGATCGGATCGGATTCACCCACGCCGCGCAGCGAGAAGGTCTGGGTGGTGTGGCTGATCGATGTCCGCGCCACGAACAGGTTGGGCACCTGGCCGGCCAGGTCGCGGACATTGGTGATGTTGCGCTGCTCCAGCGTCTCGGGCGTGAAGGCGGAAATCGCGATCGCCGTCTTCTGCAGATCGGTCGCGCGTCGTTCGGCGGTGACGATGATGCCGCCGCCAGCGTCCTCTGCCGGCGCGGGTGCCTGTGCCCAGGCCGACCCGGCCATTGCCGCAGCCATGATCGCGCTGCCGCTGGCGGCCAGGAAAATCCCTTTTGTCATTGTTCCCCACTCAACCGTGATCCGCCGCGGCTTCGGGCCGAGCGTTAACTGTCAACTAAAGTTGTAGACAATTTGCGCAAATGAGTTCGGGCAATGTGGCGGGAGAATGGCTCATAGATTTGCGCGGCAGAGATGGGCGCGCCGATCATCGGCTGTGGTCAGCTTCGGCGTGCTCCGCGTCCGCTATATAGGGTCAGGGGCGATAGCCGCAGATTATTCCGGATCAGCAGCTCCGCGCATGCGCGGGTATCGGCGGTCAGTCGTTCGTCCAGGGGTATTGTGGGGGCAGAGGTGAGACGCTGGGCGTCGGCCAGCGAGGCAAGCAGGACCAGTTCGTCGTCACTGACATAGCGGGTGCCGGGCGGCTGGATTCGCAGGCCGCATTCGATGGCGAGCCCGCGCAGGCGGGCGAAGCTGTCGATGGCCGCGAGACCGATCCGCTGCTCCTCGCCCCGCAGCATTGCGAGCACCCGGCGCTCGGTCCGTGTACGGCGGTGGAGGGGCAGGGTGGAGCGGTTCACAGCGCACGCGCCAATGTCAGCGAGACGACGGCACCCTCCCACTGGTTGCGCTGTTCCTGCCCGCTATAGCTGCCTGCCCGGCTTGGACTGTAGAAACGGCGCAGCCGATGATAATCCTGACCGTTGAGCGCGCTGGCCCGCAGCGTCGTCTTGAACCCGGCCAGCGCCGTGGTTTCGACATAGGCATCGAATGTGGCATCGTCGCGCCAGGTCAGTCGCTCACCGGTGTAGAAGACATCGCCCTGTTCGGCGGCGGTATAGCTGATCCCCCAGGATGAACGCAGTTTCGGCACGTCGTGGCGGAACTCGGCGGTCAGGCTGCGTGGCGCGATATCATCCATCTTTCTGTTGTCTCCGGTTACAGGGTCGCGCATGCGCGATCCCCGTAGCGTACCGTCGAGCGTCAGCCGCGCGCCGCGCAGGGCGGCATCGAGCGGCAGCGTTGCTTGCGTGCTGATACCCCATTGGCGGGCATTGCCGATCGTCCCCAGCGCTTCGTCGCCCGTGGGGAGGAGGAGATAGCCGAGCATCCCCTGGTGCCATTGATGATAAGCCTCGACCGCCAGCGCGCCGCCCTTGCCCCAGCGATGGTCGGCACGGGCAAGCGCGCGGGTAACGCGGGCTGGGCGCAATTGCGCATTTCCACCGAGCGGCCGGCCGTCGGCCTGATTTACCGACGCAGCGAAGTCGCCGAAGTCGAGCTGATCGACCGTGCGGCGAATGCCCAGTCGCAACTGGCTGGTATCGCGCGGCGACCAGACCAGAGCGGCAGACGGTTTCCAATAGGACAGGCTTTGCTCGTTCGCAGCATCCCCCGTGACGCGGATGCGCGACAGTTCGAACGCCATGCCGCTTTCCAGCATCCAGCGCTTGCCGAGGCGCAGTGTGACATTGGCAAAGGCCTCGCCCCGCAGTTCGGATACACGGCTATTGGCATTTGCCAGGGTGATCGGCGTCAGGCCGCTGCCATTATCCTCCGCATAGTCGAGGGCACTGTTGAGCCGGTTATAGGCGATCTCCATCCCCAGTTCGGGGCGGAGTACGTGGTCGCCACCCCGCGTCAGCGTCGTGCGACCGACCAGCTCCAACGGCTTCTGCGCCAGCGCCGAAACGCCACGATAGCCCGGCTCGACATAGTCCTCGTCGGTGGTCAGGCGTTCGACCCGACCGAGCCCCACCAGCTTTGCCGACCAGTCCTTGCCAAGGGTGCGGGTCCAGTCGAGCCCCAATTCGCCACTGCGCCCCTTTTCGTCATAGCCGATGGTCCGCTCGATCATCGCTGCACCGTCAGCCGGCGTGATCATGATCGCCCGATCGGATTCATAGCCATCCCGATTGAGCCGCAGATTGAGCGTCAGCGTACCGCCGGCCAGCACGCCGGATGTCGATGCCGCAAGCCCTATCTCCGGCGCCTTGCCGATGATGCGCTCATGCCGGGTCTCGGTCGGCATGCCATTGCCGTTGCTGATATGATAGATGCCGTCGATCGGGTAGCGGACCTGCTCGACCGACAGTTCCACATTGCTTTGCCAGCCGGCAATCTTGCGTGCGTGGCTGATCTGGGCAGAGGGCGATATTCGGCCGTCGCGGGTATGGCTGAGCTTCAGCGAGGCATTGCCCGATCCGCCCCCATCGGTGCGCAGGATGACATTGGCCACCAATGTCTGTCCCTGTGCCTCGGCCGCGTCGGTCCCGCGCAACAGCACGACCCGCTCGACGCGTGCGGCACCGATCCGGCGCAGTACCTCGGTAATGCCGCCGGCCTTCACCGTAGGTCGCTGACCATCGATCAGCACATTGCCGGCCGCGCCGCCAAAACCACGCAGGCTGTTACCCTCGCTCAACAGGAAGCCGGGGGTGCGCTCCAGCATGTCGAGCGCGGTCTGGGGCTGAAAGGGCGCGTAGAAATCGGCCGGATAAACCGGATCAGGACCGGTCGGGACGATTGGTGGATGGGCCGGCGGACTATTATCCTGCGCCCCTTCCTGTTCGTTCGCCATCACGCCCGCCGTCATGGCGAGGCCGGCCATCAGCGCAGGAAACAACATCATCGCAGGAAAAACTCGACCGGCACGACTAGTTCGATGCTGTCGCCCTTCACATCCTCGGGCGGTTTGGGCAGCGGTTGCGCGCGCCTGGGCAAGGCCAGCGCTTCCTGATCGAGCGATCGCACGCCGGACGAGCGCTCGATCCGTGCCGACAACAGCTTGCCGTCCCGGTCCATGACAAAGCGGATATAGGGAACACCCTGCTGCCGCGCGAAATGGGCATCGCGGGGATAATGCTTCACCTTGTTAAGTGCGCCCAGCACCAGTCCTTCCCAAGTGGGCTTGCCGGTCGATATCTGTGGTGCCGGCGGTGCTGGCTTGCTTTCCGGCGCAGTGGTTTCCTTGATCGGCGGTCCGGGATCGGGAACAGGCTTGGCCGCCACGGCCGGTAGTACATTGGCGCTCGGAACGATGATCTTGGGCGGTTCCAGCATCGGTTGCTGGGGCGTGGGCTGCGACTTTTCCTTCTGCACCTGTTCGGGACTAGGCGGCACTTCGCGTGCCGGTTCCAGCGGCGCAGCCGGCGGAGCAACGGCAAAAATACTCAGCGTCGGCGTCGATTTCGGCGCGACATAGGTGTGCCAGGTGACAAAGCTCACCGCCAGGACGGCCAGTCCGATCGCCCCGACGCCGCCCATGCCCGCCAGGCGCGTGCGAAGCGGCATCGCCTGGTCGCTGTAGCGGCTATAGCTCCAGGCCGGTTCGATGCGTGAAGGCGTGCGATTGGTCAGTGGCGCACGGGCGAGAGGAAGTGAAGCCATATCTATTCCGAAAGCATGAGCAGCAGCATGGCGGGGGGCAGGGCCAGGAGGATCATGACGCTCCATGCGCGCGCCGGATTGCGCGCGTGAAAGGCGCTCATTGCGATCACCGCGAACAAGGCAAAGCTGGCAAGCGTAACGCCGGTGACGGCTTCGACCGCATCGGTGCCAAGCCGAACGAGCAGGCGGGAAAGGGCCGCAGTGACGAGCGCGGTCAGGCCATAGGCACCCAGCGTGCAGGCCGTGATCCGTCCGGCATTGGCCCAGCGCGCACGAGCGACAGAGCTGAACCCGATCATGGCCGCACCCAAGTGAGGATGCGCTCGCGATTGCAATTGAGCGTCACGATCGTGACGGCGCCGGCGCTCAGCCAGCCGAACCAGGCGACGCTGCCATAACCCCAGCCAAGGCCAAGGCCTGCGATCAGGAAGGCGATGCTCAGCAGCGCAAAGCCCGCCTGGCGCAATCGGCGTGATTGCTGGTCGGGCAGCTTGCGACGAAGCCAGTCCTGCTGGTGGCGGGCCATCGCCAGAAACAGCAGCGCAAAGCCGCTGAGCGACAGCAGGGCTGTTGCGACATGGGTCATGCCGGCACTTCCTGAAAATCTTGCTTGGGCTGGCGCGTGCGGCTGCGCGCCTTGGCCTTGGACTGGTGGGTTGCCACCTTGCGGGCGGCAAAGGCGAAGCCAGTGGCGGTCAGGATCATCATCAGGTCGAACAGGATGAAGATAGCGTCACCCGCCATCACGCTGGCGGGCAGGCCACGGGGCGTGGTAGCGGCGTTGACCAGCGGAATGGCGGCATAGAGCAGGGCGCAGGCGGCCAGTCCTTCAATCCAGGCGCGGCGCGCCGGGCGACCAAGGCTCCAGACGAAGATCGCACCCCACATGATGAAGAGGGCGTTGACCTCCCAATCGGCGCGTTCGGCCATGGTCGGATCGAGCAGCCGGTTGGCGAGGAAATAGACCGCGATCCCTGCCGATGCGCCGGCGATGACGCCGATGTTCAGCCGTTCGACCAGACGGAAACCGAAATGGGGTCGGGCCGGATTGGGCAGCTTGGCGCGACGCTTGACCGTCCACAGCACCAGCCCGCTGCCGACCATGATCGTGCCGCCCACGCCGGAGAGGAAATAGAGCCAGCGCAAGGCCGGGTTGGCATAGCGGCCGGCATGAAGGTCGACCATCACCCCCTTGGTCGCTGTCGCTGCGCCGCCTTCGCGCGGGCCAGCCAGCGGCTTGCCGGTGGCGCCGTTGAGGTAGAGCATCGGCTGGTGGCCGCCCAGCGTTTCGGTGCGGGGCCAGATGCGGACGATAGCGGCTGCATTGCCGGGATGGCTGATGCTGACATAGCTGGGCTCGAAACCGGGACGCAAAATGCGGGCACGCTGTAGCAGTTCGGGGATCGGGCGCAGATCGGCCTTCGCCTCGCTCGGTTCGCTCTTTGGCCCGGACGGGAAGGCCGCCTCATAATAGGCGTCGGTCGACGGGAAATTTGCGCTGATCGCCCATGGCATCAGGGTGAAAAGCAGGGTGACGAGCCCGGTATAGGTGATCATCAGATAGAAGGGCAGGGCGAGGACGGCGGTCACATTATGCGCGTCGAGCCAGGAGCGCTGGCCCTTGCCGAAGCGCAGCAGGAAGAAGTCGGTGAAGATCTTCTTGTGGGTGACGACGCCGCTCAGGATCGCGACCAGCATGGCGAGTGCAGCCAGGCTTACGAGGAGGCGCGCCCACATGACCGGCATATAATGAAGGTCGAAATGCATGCGATAGAGGAAGAAACCGCCGCGCGTATCGCGCACGCTGGTCAGGGCGCCGCTGGTGGCATCGAGCGTCCGTTCCTGCTGACTTGAGCGGTCGCCGCCCGCCGGTGTCCAGCCGATGGAGAAGCCTTCGCCGCCGCGCGAACCGGGAAGGGAGAGCGTCCAGTCGTCTGCACCCGCGCCTTCCTTGCGCAGGATCGTGTCGGCGGCGTCGATTGCCTTATCACTGACCGGGGCGGGTGTCAGTTCAGGTCGCATCCATTGCGATATTTCCTGCTGGAAGAACGCAACCGTGCCGAACAGGAAGATGACGAACAGCAGCCAGCCAGGCAGCAGCCCGGTCCAAGTGTGCAGCGTCGACATGGTCTGGCGCAACGATGCCTTCATGATGCCTTGCCTCCAGCGATCTCTACTGACCTGTGCTCGTGCATAACCCGCTGTTCGCTAATGCCCATCAATGCCCTGTTCGGTTGACGTTTGGCGTGACTGGATTTCCAAAGAAAAACGTCGAGAAAAATTGGAAAGCCGCCCCGTCGCCTACAAAATGCATACCCCATGCGAGTGGTTCGCTTTGCGCATCGCCACGTTGGGATGGTGCCATTAACGCAAATGCGATTTATTTGCAAAACAAGACATTTGATTTTTGCGCGGTTCGCAAAGCCTGCCGCTGCACGGCAAATAGTCCTTGTCGAAGGCGTAATGTGCCCCGTACTGGACAGCATAAATCACAGCCCCTAATTCGCATATGCGAATCAATAGCAATAAAGGGGCTGGTATGCGACATATGAGATGGATGGGGGCGTTGCTGTCTGGGGGCGGTATCGTTGCCGCGGCGGTGCCTGCGTTTGGGCAGGAACAAGCCAGTCAGGCTGTCATGCTCGGGTCGGTCCGGGTCGAAGGGGAGGCCGTTGATGATGGGCTGACCGGCGATCCCGCATCTACCGAGGGGACCGGCTCTTACACGACCCGGTCGATGAAGACCGCGACGAAGCTGCCCATGTCGATCCGGGAGACGCCGCAGTCGGTGACCGTCGTCACCCGCCAGCGACTGGACGATCAGGTGATGACCAACATCACCGACGTGGTGGAAAATACGCCAGGCCTGTTCCTCAACTATTCCAGCGGACCTGGCCGCCCGAGCTTTACCGCGCGTGGCTTCGATATCGACAACATCATGTATGACGGCCTGCCGTCCCGCTATCAGGGATGGGTCGTGGGCAGTCAGGCCAATATGGCCATCTATGACCGGGTGGAGGTGGTGCGCGGCGCTACGGGCCTTGTAACCGGCAGCGGCAATCCATCGGCGGCGATCAATCTGGTGCGCAAGCGCCCGACCCGCGACTTTCAACTCAATCTCGAAGGATCGGCCGGCAGTTGGGACAATTATCGCGGGCAGATCGACATGTCGGGCGGTGTCGATCAGGCCGGCAATCTGCGGGTGCGGGTCATCGGCTCCTATCAGGACAGCAGCAGTTTCCGCGATGGCGAGGTCATTCATCGCGGTCTGATCCATGCGATCGGCGAATATGATATCGGTCCCGATACGACGTTGATGGTGGGCGTCACACATCAGGATGATTTCTTCAACAGCTTCTGGGGCGGCTTGCCGCTAAGCGCCACCGGCACGCATCTCGACCTGCCGCGCTCGACCCGGCCCAGCTATGACTGGGAAGGCAAAAGCCAGAAGTCGAACACCGTCTTTGGCGAACTGATCCATCGTTTCGGCCACGACTGGAGCGTCCGGCTGGCGAGCATGAAGGTGTGGCAGGATGCCATGTTCTCCGGCACCTATGTCTATCGCCGGCCCGACCTGACGCTCACCCATTCCGCCTATCAGGCCGCCTATGACGAGGATCAGGCCAGTGTCGACCTCTATGCCAGCGGGCCGGTCACATTGTTTGGCCGCGACCATGATCTGACATTCGGCGCCAGCCGACGCGAGACCTCGACAGGCACGCAAAATTACAGCGGGGGCGGGCTGCTCGCAGGCAATGTCGACATGTTCGATTTCGACCCGGCCAGCGGTGCTCGGCCCAATTTCGTGCCGACGACCTACAGCCGGAACGTCATCAGCCAGAGCGGTCTCTATGCCTCGACCCGGCTAAATCCGTTCGATGGGCTGAAGGTCATCCTGGGCGGGCGGCTGGATTGGTACGATTATGATAACCGCACGGCTGCGACCGGCGATTACAAGGTCGATGCCCACCAGACCGTCTATGCCGGCGCGATCCTGGACATCTATCGTCATCATTCGTTCTATGCCAGCTTCACCGACATTTTCCAGCCGCAAACGGCCAGGGGCTTTGCTGTCGACACCGATAGCCAGACGATCCTGAAGCCGATCACCGGCCAGAATTACGAGGTGGGTATCAAGGGCGAATATCTCGACGGCGCGCTGAATGCGGCGATCGCACTCTTCCGCATCGACCAACGAAATAGGGCATTCGTGCCGACCGATCAGAGCGGTTGTCCCAGCTTCCCGGCCAGCAGTTGCTCGACGGCTGCAGGTCTGGTGCGCAGCAAGGGCATTGATGCCGAGCTTCAGGGCGCGATTACGCCCGACTGGAACATTTCGCTCAGCTATACCTATACCAGCATTCAATTTGTGCGGGACACCAACCCCGAAAATGGCGGCAAGAATTTCGACACCGACATGCCCCGCCACATGGCTAAATTGTCGACCTTCTACACTCTGCCGGGGAAGCTCGACCGGCTGCGTGTCGGCGCCGGACTTAACTGGCAGAGTCGCATATACAACGACAATAACGGCGCCAATTTCAACAATGTCGCCTTCCGCGTCGAACAGGGGGGCTATGCCGTTGCCGACCTGATGCTGGGATACAAGATCAGCGACCGGTTCGATCTTCAGGCCAACATCAACAATCTGTTCGACAAGCATTATTACAAGGCGATCGGCTATGATATCCGCTGGGGCTCGACCGATGCCTATGGCGATCCGCGCAATATTCTGGTGACGCTGCGCGGCAGAATCTGAAGGCATGCGCTCGCCAGCCATGGTTGGCGAGCGCCGCAATCGTGCGATGCGCTGAATTTCGGATTGTCTGGAGCCAGCCCGGCCTTGCCAAGGGCTGAAATAGTGGCTCCCCGAGTAGGATTCGAACCTACGGCCATTCGATTAACAGTCGAATGCTCTACCGCTGAGCTATCGGGGAGCAGCCCCGCTTGCGCCGGGCAGGCCGCGCATATGCAGCGGCTTGTCCCAAATGGCAAGCGTGAAATTGCAGAAAATTACGCGATGAATTGTTCGGCCGCGATCCGGTCGTCCAGCGTATGTTCGGGGTCGAACAACAGGGTCAGCGGGGTGGCGCGGTCGATCTTGACCTCGACCTGGGCGACGTCGCGGACTTCGCGCTGGTCGGCGACGGCACTGACCGGACGCTTGACCGGATCGAGCACGGTAAAGCGAATCGCGGTATTTTCCGGCAGGATGGCGCCACGCCAGCGGCGCGGCCGGAACGGGCTGATCGGGGTCAGGGCGACCAAGGCGGACCCCAGCGGCAGGATTGGGCCGTGGGCGGACAGATTATAGGCGGTGGACCCGGCGGGGGTGGCTACCAGCACGCCGTCGCACACCAGTTCGGGCAGCACGGGGCGATCATTGACCTGCACTTCCAGCTTGGCGGTCTGGCGGGTTTCACGCAGCAGCGAGACTTCGTTGATCGCCGGAATGGAGAAACGCTCGCCATCGACCGTATCGACCACCATGCGCAGCGGGTTGACCTTGAAGCTCTTGGCCTTTTCCAGCCGCTGTTCCAGCCGTTCCAGCCGCCATTCGTTCATCAGGAAGCCGACCGTGCCGAGGTTCATGCCGAAGACCGGCAATATGCGGCGGGATTCCAGCATGGCGTGCAGCGTCTGCAGCATGAAGCCGTCGCCGCCCAGCGCAATGACCGTGTCCGCCTGATCCAGTGGCACGAAATCATAGGCGGCGCGCAACCGCTCTTCCGCTGCCCGTGCAGCCTGGGTCGGGGACGCGACGAGGGCGCGCCGGGGTTCGCTGTTCATCCGCCGGTGACGCTCATATGTCGCTGGACCGCGGCAGTCGGTGCGCCGGCGCCAATCCGGAAATCATGGGCGGCAGGCTTGCGCCGCAGCGCGCGATCGACCAGCGGCTCGACTGCGGCGAGGCCGCCGCTGCGCAGGGCGGCCTTGAAATCGACATGGTCGTCATGGCCCAGGCACATGTAGATCTTGCCCTCGCAGGTCATGCGCATGCGATTGCAGTCGGCGCAGAAATTGCGGGTGAGCGGGGTGATGAGGCCAAGGCGGATGCCCAGCCCCTCAACATCATGATAGCGCGCCGGGCCACCCGTGCGCGCCGCGATCGGGGTGAGGGCATGATGGGCGTCAATCTCCTGCGCGACATGCGACAGCGGCAGATAATGGTCGGTGCGATCTTCGCCGGTTTCCCCCAGCGGCATGGTCTCGATCAGGGTCAGGTCGAAGCCCTGGCTGTCGCACCAGCGCAGCATCGGCAGGATCTCGTCGGCATTGATATCCTTGAGCGCGACCATGTTGATCTTTACCGCAAGCCCCGCCGCGCGCGCGGCATCCAGTCCGCGCCGCACGGCCGATAGGTCGCCGCCGCGGGTGATATGGGCGAAGCGATCGGCCTGCAGGCTGTCGAGGCTGACATTGATGCGGCGGACGCCGGCGTCGTGCAGCGCCTCTGCATGATCGGCCAAACGCGTGCCGTTGGTGGTCAGCGTCAGTTCCTGAAGGCCGGCCTCCAGATGGCGACCGATTCGACGGATCAGGTCGATGATGTCGCGGCGCACCAGCGGTTCGCCGCCGGTCAGGCGGATGCGGCGCACACCGCGCGCGATGAAGAGATCGGCGAGAAGCGCGATTTCCTCCAGCGTCAGAACCTGATTTTTCGGCAGGAACTGCATCCGTTCCGCCATGCAGTATCGGCAGCGCAAGTCGCATCGATCCGTAACGGAAATCCGCAGATAATCGATCCGGCGGCCAAGGCCGTCGGTCATGGAAGTTGCGGCAGGATCGACCATGGCCATGCCCCTAGCTAAGCCATGGGCATGGCGGGCGCAAGCTGGCCGGTTGCGGGGCGGTGAAGAGGTCGGTAACCGGTTGCTGTTACAAGAGCGGCATGCGCCTTGTCAGGGAGTCGATAAAAGAGTGAGCGGGCAGGCCGCCCCGGACGGGCAGCGCAGCATCTTCATCCTGTCGCCCGGCGACCGCGACCCCCTGTGCCGTGCCGCGCAGGAGGCGGGCTGGCGCGCGATCGGTGCGCGGCGTGCCACGGATGCCCCGCAACGTTTCCTGCGCAGCGATGCCCAGATCGCGCTGGTCGACATGCGCGGCGGGACGGCGGCCAAGCTGATCGCGCCCTTGGTGCCGGCGGTGGATGCGGGCGGCTGCGCGCTGGTGGTGCTGGTCGATGCGGCGGCGGTCGCGATCCTGCCGCAATTGTTCGACGCCGGCGCGACCCATTTTCTGGTGGCGCCGGTGACGCAACCCCTGTTGCAGGCGACGCTGGCATCGGCGCAGCGGCTGGTCGAGCGGCTGGGCGGTGGCGCGATGCAGAGCCAGCGGGCGCAGCGCATCCGTCGGGGCGACGCGCTGTACTGGGAGATGGACCGCGACGGTGCCGGGCTGCGGCTGAGCGAGAGTCTGGCCCGCAATCTGGGGATAGAGGCGTGGCAGCCGACGCCATCGACCTTGATCCACCGGCTGGCGCGTAATGAGCGCAAGGCAGTGCTGAACGCGCTGGAGGGAATGATGCAGTCGGGGCGTCCGGCGGCGTTCGCCCATGCCGTGCCGGGGCGGCCGGGCAATCGGCTGGTGCATCATCTGCGCTTCGTCGATGGCACGGTGGCGGCGGATGTGGAGTGGCTGTCCGACGCGCAGGACCAGGATGTGGCGAGCCGCGACAATCTGACCGGGTTGCGTTCACGCCAGGCGGCACTGGACTGGCTGGATCGCCGGTCGGGGCTGCCGACGACGGTGGTGCTGCTGTCGATCAGCCAGTTCGATCGCATGAATGCGGCCTATGGCCAGGTGGTGGGTGACGCACTGCTGGGGCGGATTGCGCGGCGGATCGAACAGATTGTCGACAGCGTGGCGGGCCATGCGATGGTCGCGCGGATCGCCGGCACGGAATTTCTGGTCGGCCTGACCGGCGAGCCAGCGGCGGCGGAGCGGGCGACCTATCTGGCGCGGCAGTTGATCGAGGCGATCAGCCGGCCGTTCAGTGCGGGCGACCATCTGATCCGTTTGATTGCCCGTTGCGGCATCGCGCAGGCGCGGGCGGAGGATGACGCAACACAGTTGCTGCGGCGGGCAGGGGCTGCACTGGCCGATGCGCGGCAGGGCGGGGGCGAGGGCGTTCGCATCTTTTCCGCCGAGAAGCGCAGCCGCCAGCTCGACGCCGACCAACTGGAAACCGACCTGCGGCTGGCGCTGCACCGGGGCGAGATCGGCATCGTGTTCCAGCCGCAATATCCGGTCTATGACCATCGCATCAGCGGGGTCGAGGCTTTGGCGCGGTGGAACCACCCGATCTATGGCCCGCTGGGGGCCGGCATATTGTTCGGCACGGCGGAGCGGTCCGACTATATGCTGCCGCTGTCGGCGCATATCCAGGCCGAGGCATTGCGGCAGGCGGCGGCCTGGCCGAGCGCGCTGTCCAATCTGCGCCTGTCGATCAACGTCACGGCGGCGGATATTTCGCAGCCGGGGTTCATGGCCGATTTCCTGGGCCAGGTGGACCGCAGCGGCTTTCCCCGCTCGCGGCTGACGGTGGAGATTACCGAAAGCGGGCTGATCCAGGATGTCGACGCGGCGGCGGCGCTGCTGACGGCGCTGCGGTCCGAAGGGTTGGCGGTGGCGATCGACGATTTCGGCACCGGCTATTCGAGCCTGGCCTACCTCAAGGGCCTGCCGCTCGATTATCTGAAGATCGACTCCAGCCTGGCCCAGGATATCGCCGGGTCGGCGCGGGACCGGATCATCGTGCGCGGGGTGATCCATATGGCGAAGTCGCTGGGCCTCAACGTCATCGCCGAAGGGGTGGAGACGGAGCAGCAGCTCGACCTGCTGGCACGGGAAGGCTGTGATTATTATCAGGGCTTCCTGCGCTCGGCGGGCGTCTCCTCGCCCGAACTCATATCGCTGGTGCTACAGGGTTAGGCCAACCTTTCCGATGAGGGCCGAGCCGGCGTGGCGCGCGTCGCGGCTGTCGATGTCCGTGTCGCTGTAGCGCAACTCCGCCGACCAGCGACCGCGATACCAGGCGATGGCTGCGCCATAATCCCAATAATCCCCGCCCGGCCGCAGCCGTTGCGAGGCGATCGGATCGCGATCCGACCCGGAACTATGGCCGACCCGCGCCGAGGCGGTGAGCGGCGTGCCCGGAATGGCGAAGGAAGCGGCGGAGGATAGATAGAGATTGTCGCCGCCGATCGCCGACTGGCGCGGCGCAAATTGGGCGCCGATGTCGATGCTGGCAGGGCCGATCAGGAAGCCGGCGCCGGCGCCAAATTCGCCATAGCCCTGATGATCGGCACCGGGGAAGAGATGGTAGCGCGCGTCGAGCGACAGCCGCCAGCCGCCCAGCTGGTGGACATAGGAAGGGCCAAGGTCGATCACGGCGTCGGCGCCGCCATGGCGATCGCTGCCCCAGAGACTGGTCGCGGCGCCATCGAGCGACAGGCCCTGCGCGACCGGCACGGAGACGCTGCCGCGCAGCACCGGATCGCCGTCGCTCCAGCTCAGGCCCCGGCGACGCTCGTCGCTGGCGACCTCGATCGTGGCGCTGGGGCCGCTGGCATATTGGGCGGCGGCCGGTACGGCATGGAGGGCGAGGCCAAGCCCGCCCAGCCATGCCAGGCCGATGGTCCGATCAGTTCGACGCAAGATTGCGCACCGAGTCCAGTTCGGCCAGCAGCGGCGCGCGATCGGCTTCTGCCACGGCGATCAGGTGCGCTTCGATCTTGTCCTGATACTGGGCCATGTTGCGTTCGCCCGACTGACGGCCGGTCGTGCAGGCGCCAGCCTCGCTACCCGAAAAGCGCTTGTCGCTCGACACGGTGCGGGCGAGCGCAGGGCCATGGTCCAGCTTGCGGTCGACGACGATCGTCGCGGTCCACTGGCAGCGCTGGCCGTCCATGCGGTTGGGCGTCTTGGCGCCGATGGTCTTTGTGCGGATGTCGGCACGGGCGGTGTAGGTGGCACCGACCTGGTTGCCATGATGCTCGACCGAGACATTATGGGTCGCGGCGGCGGCAAGCGCCATAAGGATCAAACTCATTGCATTCTCCTGCTGTGACGCCGCGCTTTGTTGCCCGGTCGTCACGAAGGCATGTAGGTTTCTACTGTTGCTGCTTCTTTTCCGGTTGATGATGAATGGCGACATGAAGGTCGGATGGGGAGGCAGCCGACGCGACAGTTGAAAGTACATAGTGTCGATGTCGTGCGCATTTGGGCGTTTTTGCCCGAGAAGGCGACAGTCACGCGCCGACGAAGCGACAGTGGCGCGCCTGTAACGCAGCTGCGACGCGACAGTGAGGCGACAGCAAAGCGACGATCATGGGCGATGATCTGGCGTGTTGCGGGGGTGGCGGGACCGGGTCGGTAATGCGGGCAAGGCGATGGGCGTGTGCTGTTTCATCCGACAGGATAGAGCAGGGAAAATCCAAATAGGAAAGATGTGGTCGATGGCCTGGCTGGCCGGGCGGGAGGGAAGCTGCTAGGCGCGCTCATTCCAAATTCGAGGCGGGAAACCATTGATGATTCAACCGGATGTGACGTTCAAAGACAATCTCCAGCTGCTGCCGCCGATTGACGGCATTGCCCGCATCGACCTGAAAGACGCGAGCGGCAAGGTGGTCGCCAGCATCGAGAACCAGCCGGGCAAGCAGGGCTCGCTGGCGGTCTATCATTATCTGCAGAAGGTGTTTGGCACGCTCGACGCGGCCGCTGCCGAACATGGGCTGGCGGTGTTTGCCGAACATACAGCCGATGCTCGCAACCGGCCGGGCGCGCACCCCAATGTCGATCGGCTGATCGCGATCGTGGAAGGTGGCGACGCGCTGGCGATCGGGGTGGTCGCGGGCTGAACAAGGCGGGTAAATCATTTCCTTGATGCGCCATTTCTTTTGCCGCTGTCGGGGCATGACGCAGGGCCTGCCAAGTCGGGCGGGTGAAATCGGATGAGGACAGACTGATCCGAAAGACCCTCACCCTCCCACGCCTGCGGCGCGGGGCCCTCCCTCTCCCGTGAACGGGAGAGGGTAATTGGCAATGGCCGGGAGGGGTGGATTGCGGACAGTCCGCCAATGCAGCAAAATGCAAAGAAGCAGCCACTGCCGGATAAGGATTTAGCGTGCTTCCTACATTCAATCAGGGCCGAGCCGCAGTTAGGCGAGCAACAATCTTTGCCACTATCATTTTTGCGTTGTCGACAGTCATGCTGTTGCTGGGACTATGCTCACGATTTGGCCCCGTGGTTGCCCGTGCGGTGATCCATCCGATAGCAGTGACAATGGGCCTTCAAGACGGCGACGAAGGCCTAATAGTGCTTGCTATAATCGCTGCGGTCAGTGCGTCCCTAACGCTCATTGGCTGGGCGGCGGTTCGCATTTTCACGGAACGGTGATTATTGTCTGCGTCTAACGAAACGACCAGCACCGATTTCCGGCAAAAAATGGTCGCTTCTTGCTGGGCAGCTTTTCCACCCAGGAGCGGACCGACCGCTATCGGGTGTGCCTGGCGCCGATCGGCGCGATGAGTGTCTATCAGGGGTGGTTTCCTGCCATTCCCCTCCCGTTTACGGGAGGGGCGCGAGACTTAGGCGCGAAGCGCATTAGTCGCAGCGGGGTGGGCTCTCGCAACGTCCAACCCACCCCTAACCCCCTCCCGTTTACGGGAGGGGGAACATGTCTGTTTTTGATCGTTTTCAGGCCATCCTCCCCTGCAAGGGGAGTTCAAGGGAGACCCGTGTTTCCCTTGAACTGGCCCAAGGCCAGACGGAGGGGTATCTCCCTCTCGATAGGGCGACACCCCTCCACCACTTCGTGGCCCCCCTCGCAGGGGAGGAATTTACAGCCGCTGCTGGTCGTTTTCTCCCCGCAGGGTGGGGGCAGGATGCGGCTTCACCCAGCTGCCTTGGCCAGCCCCTTCGACAATTGCAGCGCGCCGTTGAGGCGGGCGGCGGGGTCGGGCCAGGCGCGGGTGACGACCACCTTGCTGTCCGGGCGCAGGCGGGCGACGCCGTCGAGGCGCTGGACATAGGCGACCAGACCTGCGGGGTTGGGGAAGCGATCCTCGAAGAAGCTGACCAGCGCGCCCTTTGGCCCGACATCGATCTTGGCGATATTGGCCTTGAGGCAATTCTGCTTGATCTCGATGATCTTGAGCAGGTTCTGGGTCGGCGCGGGCAGCTTGCCGAAGCGGTCGATCAGTTCGGCGGCGAAGGCCTCCAGCCCCTGGCGATCCTCCAGCTCGTTGATGCGGCGATAGAGACCCATGCGCAGGTCGAGATCGGGCACGAATTCTTCGGGGATCATGATCGGCGCGTCGACGCTGATCTGGGGCGAGAAGCTGTCGCGGCGCGCTTCGAGGCCGGCACCGCCGGCCTTGGCGTCCATGATCGCGTCCTCCAGCATCGACTGGTAGAGTTCGAAGCCGACTTCCTTGATATGGCCCGACTGTTCGTCGCCGACGAGGTTGCCGGCGCCGCGAATGTCGAGATCATGGCTGGCGAGCTGGAAGCCGGCGCCCAGCGTATCGAGATCGGACAGCACCTTGAGCCGCTTTTCCGCGGTTTCGGTGATGATGCGGTTGGCGGGCGTGGTGAAATAGGCATAGGCGCGCGTCTTCGACCGGCCGACGCGGCCGCGCAGCTGATAGAGCTGGGCAAGGCCGAAGCGGTCGGCGCGGTGGATGATGAGGGTGTTGGCGCTGGGAATGTCGAGGCCGGATTCGACGATGGTGGTGGAGAGCAGCACGTCATAGCGCTTGTCGTAGAAGGCGGACATGCGCTCCTCGACATCGGTGGCGCTCATCTGGCCATGGGCGACGATCGGCTTCACCTCTGGCACTTCGGTGCGCAGGAATTCCTCGACCTCGGTCAGGTCGGAGATGCGCGGCACGACGAAGAAGCTCTGGCCGCCGCGATAATGTTCGCGCAGCAGCGCCTCGCGGATGACGACGCCGTCCCAGGGCATGATGTAGGTGCGCACCGCCAGCCGATCGACCGGCGGGGTCTGGATGACCGAGAGTTCGCGCAGGCCCGACATCGCCATCTGGAGCGTGCGCGGGATCGGCGTGGCGGTGAGGGTCAGGACATGAACGTCGGTCTTGAGGGACTTCAGCCGTTCCTTGTGGGTGACGCCGAAGCGCTGTTCCTCGTCGACGATGACGAGGCCGAGGCGCTTGAACTCCAGCCCCTTGGCCAGCAGGGCGTGAGTGCCCACGACAATGTCGATCGTGCCGTCGGCCAGGCCCGCCTTGGTCGCCTTCGCCTCCTTGTCGGGGACGAGGCGGGAAAGGCGGGCGATTTCCAGCGGGAAGCCGCGGAAGCGCTCGACAAAATTCATGTGGTGCTGGCGCGCGAGCAGGGTGGTGGGGCAGATCACCACCACCTGCATGCCGGCCATGGCGGCGACGAAGGCGGCGCGCAGCGCGACCTCGGTCTTGCCGAAGCCGACATCGCCGCAGACGAGGCGGTCCATCGGGCGGCCGGCGCCCAGATCCTCGATGACATCGCCGATCGCGCGGTCCTGATCGTCGGTTTCCTGATAGGGGAAGCGGTCGACGAAGGCGGGATAGCCGGCGGCGTCGGGCTCGGCGATCTCGGCCGGGCGCAGGGCGCGCTCGGCGGCGGTCTTGAGCAGTTCGCCCGCAATCTCACGGATCCGCTCCTTCATCCGCGCCTTGCGCCGCTGCCAGGCCTCGCCGCCCAGCTTGTCGAGGCTCACGCCCTCGCTGTCGGAGCCGTAGCGCGAGAGGACTTCGAGATTTTCGACCGGCACATAGAGCTTGTCGCCGCCGGCATAGGAGAGGGCGACGCAGTCATGCGCGGTCTTGCTGACCGGGATCTGGGTCAGCCCCTCATAGCGGCCGATGCCATGGTCCATATGGACGACGAGGTCGCCGGGCGAGAGGGTGGCGAGTTCGGCGAGGAAGGCGTCGGCGCTCTTCTTGCGCTTGGCGCGGCGGACGAGGCGGTCGCCCAGCATATCCTGTTCGGTGAGGACGGCGACGTCGGGCGCGGTGAAGCCATGGTCGAGGCCGAGGACGGTGAGGACGGCGCTGCCGCCCGCCGCGGTGCCAAGCGCCTCCTGCCAGCTGTCGGCGGTGGCGAGGCGGGCGACGCCATGATCGGCGAGCAGGCCCGACAGACGCTCGCGCGCGCCGGCCGAATAGCTGGCGATCACCACCTTCTTCTTGGTGCGGCGCAGGGCGTCGATATGCTTGCCGACCGCCTCATAGACATTGACGTTCTGCGCGCGTTCGGGCGCGAAATCGCGCGGGCCGTCGACGGCGAAGTCGAGGACGGTGGCGCTTTCGGGCTCGTGGAAGGGGGTGGTGGCGTGCATCGGCCAGACAGCGGCGGAGGCATCCCACTCGGCGGCGTCGAGATAGAGGGCTTCGGGCTTCAGCGGGCGATAGGCACCGGGATCGGCCGATTTCGCGGCGATGCGGTTGGCATGATAGTCGCGGATCGCCTCGAACCGGGCCTCGGCTGCGCCGACCACGCCATGGTCGCGGACGATGATCGCGTTTTCGCCCAGATGCTCGGTCAGCGGAACCAGCTTTTCCTCGAACAAAGGCAGCCAATGTTCCATGCCGGCGAGGCGCCGGCCCTCGCTCACCGCCTGATAGAGCGGGTCGCCGGTCGCGGTCGCGCCGAAGGTTTCGCGATAGCGGCCACGGAAGCGCTTGATCGTGTCTTCGTCCAGCAGCGCCTCGGACGCGGGGAGCAGGGTGAAGCCGTCGACGCTGCCGGTGGTGCGCTGGTCGGTCGGGTCGAAGCGGCGCACCGTCTCGATCTCGTCGCCGAAGAAGTCGAGGCGCAGCGGCTGGTCCTCGCCGCCGGGGAACAGGTCGACGATGCCGCCGCGAATGGCGAATTCGCCGCGATCATGGACGGTGTCGGTGCGGACATAGCCGTTGGATTGCAGCATGTCGGCAAGGCGCGTGATCGCGATGCGTTCCTTGGGCGCGAGGCGCGCGACCAGCTGGCGGACGCGGAACGGGGTGAGGGTGCGCTGGGTCAGGGCGTTGAGGGTGGTGAGGACCAGTTGCGGTCCCTTTGGCTTTGCCTGCAGCGCATGGAGGCCGGCGAGGCGCGCCGACGCGGTGCGCAGCGAGGGGCTGGCCCGGTCATAGGGCAGGCAGTCCCAGGCAGGGATTTCGATGAGCTCGATCTCTGGCGCAAAATAATGAGCAGTGTCGGCGACCGCGCGCATCAGCTGCTCGTCGGAGGCGACGAAGACGGCGCGGGTCGCATCCGAACCATGGGCGGCGCGGGCAATGTCCGCCAGCAGCCAGGGCTGGAAGCCGGCCGGCACGCCGGACAAGGTGAGCGGCGCCTTCGCCTTCAGGATTTTCTGGAGATCGGTCATTGTCTTCTCTGTTCCCCTCCCGCAAGCGGGAGGGGCTAGGGGTGGGCAAATGCAACAGAGGTGGCGCAGGCCCACCCCCTAACCCCCTCCCGCTTGCGGGAGGGGGGGACTTGTCAGTTCTCGATCTTGACGAAATCGAGCTTCAGGAACTGGTCCATCATCGGGCCCTTCCATTCTTCGGGCACGGCAATGGTGCCGAGCGCCCAGCCGATGATGTCGGCATCCTGTTCGTCCATGAAGCGCTCGAACCAGGCGATCTGCTCCTCGTTCCAGCTCGCATGATAGCGCTCGAAGAAGCCGCCGACCGTATAATCCGCCTCGCGCGTGCCCCGGTGCCAAGCGCGGAATTTCAGGCGACGCATCAGCGGGTTGTCGTTCACAATTTGTTCCTTTAACGGACGTGCCGAAACAGCCGATCGGATATTTGAATGACCGTCCCGGCTGCGTTAGAGAAGCCTCAGATAGCCATGCGACCCGATATTCTCAATCCGCTCTTTGCCGAAATCTCCGCGCTCAAGGGCATTGGCCCGGCGCTGGCCCGTCCGCTCGAACGGCTGGGGCTGGCGCGGGCGGTCGATGTCGCCTTTCACCTGCCGGTCAATTATGTCGACCGGAAACTGATCGACGAACTGGACATGGCGGACGCCGGCAAGGTGATCGGCATCATGCTGACCCCGGTCGATTATCGCGCCAGCGGCAATGCGCGCGCGCCGTTCCGGGTGCAGGCGCTGGACGCCCATGGCAATGCCGTCTCCCTCGTCTATTTCGGCCGCAACAGCGCCTGGCCGCGCAAGCTGCTGCCGCTCAACGAACCGAAATTCGTGTCGGGCAAGCTGGAAGCCTATGGCGACAATCTGCAGATGGTCCATCCCGACTATGTGCTGCCGCCCGAGGAGGCGGATACCGTGCCGGCGCGCGAAAGCGTCTATGGCCTTTCCGAAGGGCTGACCAACAACCGGATGCGCGACCTGGTGGGGCAGGCGCTGGCCCGTGCGCCCGAACTGCCCGAATGGATCGAGCCGAGCCTGCTGGCGAGCAAGGGCTGGCCGGCCTGGCGCGCGGCGCTGGAGCGCTTCCACGCCGACCCAACCGACGCACAGGCGCGCGAGCGGCTGGCCTATGACGAGATTTTCGCCGGGCAACTGGCGCTGATGCTGGTGCGGCAATCGTCGCGGCGGCGGCGCGGCGTGCCGATCAGCGGCGACGGGCGGCTGCGCGCGATGCTGAAGCTGCCTTTCGCCCCGACCGGTGCCCAGCGCCGCGCGATCGGGGAGATCGAGGGCGACATGGCGCAGGCGACGCCGATGCTGCGGCTGCTGCAGGGCGATGTCGGATCAGGCAAGACGCTGGTGGCGCTGATGGCGCTGCTGAACGCGGTCGAGGCCAGGATGCAGGGCGCGATGCTGGCGCCGACCGAAATATTGGCGCGGCAACATTATGAGACGCTGCGCAAGATGGCGTCGGGTCTTCCGATCGAGATCGCGATCCTGACCGGGCGCGAGAAGGGGAAGGTGCGCGAGGCGACGCTGATGGGGCTGGCCGATGGCAGCATCCACATCCTGGTCGGCACGCACGCGATTTTCCAGGAGAAGGTGCAGTATAAGGCGCTGGGCCTGGCCGTGATCGACGAGCAGCATCGGTTCGGTGTGGCGCAGCGGATGATGCTGCCGAGCAAGGCCGAGCGATCGCCGCATCTGCTGGTGATGACGGCCACGCCGATCCCGCGCACGTTGACCCTGACCTATTATGGCGAGATGGACGTGTCGCGGCTGGACGAGATGCCGCCGGGCCGCCAGCCGATCCAGACGCTGGTGATGTCCGCCAACCGGCTGGACGAGGTGGTCGAGGGGCTGGCCCGCCATGTCGAAGGGGGCGGGCAGGCCTATTGGGTGTGCCCGCTGGTCGAGGAGAGCGAGACCAGCGACCAGGCGGCGGCCGAGATGCGGGCCGAGACGCTGCGCCAGCGCTTCGGCGACCGGGTGGGCCTCGTCCATGGCAAGATGAAGGGGCCGGACAAGGATGCGGCGATGGAGGCCTTTGCCGCCAACCGCACCCAGATATTGGTGGCGACCACGGTGATCGAGGTCGGCGTCGACGTGCCCAACTCAAGCCTGATCGTGATCGAGGGGGCGGAGCGCTTTGGCCTGGCGCAGTTGCACCAGTTGCGCGGCCGCGTGGGGCGCGGCGACAAGCCGTCGGTCTGCCTGCTGCTGCGCGGCAATGCGCTGGGCGAGACGTCGCGGGCGCGGCTGGCGCTGATGCGCGAGACCAATGACGGTTTCCGCATCGCCGAGGAGGATCTGAAGCTGCGCGGCGCGGGCGAGGTGCTGGGCACGCGCCAGTCGGGCGAGGCGGAACTGAAGATCGCGACGCCCGAACATGTGTCGGCACTGGTGGACGCGGCGCGCGACGACGCTCATCTGCTGATCGACCGCGACGGCGGGCTGGACAGCGAACGCGGGCAGGCAGCGCGCACCTGCCTCTATCTGTTCGAGAAGGACGCGGCAGTGGGATTGCTGCGCGGCGGGTGAAGAGGCTTGTCGTCTTAGCCCTCTCCCGCTTTCGCGGGAGAGGGTTGGGTGAGGGTCTTCTTTTTCGAAAGCGCTGATCGAATGGCGTCTGCAACGCCCTCGATATTTTCTACTACATCATGATTCCAGAAGCGGAGGATGTGCAAGCCGCGCGCCTCCAGATAGGCAGTGCGACGGCGATCGCGATCTTCATCATGCTGGCCGCCATCAAGCTCCACGGCCAATGCGGCTTCCACGCACAGAAAATCGACGACGAATGGATCGATCGTTGCCTGACGACGAAATTTGAATCCGTCCAACTGGCGGTTGCGCAAGATGCTCCATAGCATGCGCTCGGCATCGGTCATGTCGCGCCTTAGACGTGCTGCGTGGGGACTGATCTGGCGGCGGACCGGGAACATTCATCGCATCATAAAGGAAGAAAGACCCTCACCCAACCCTCTCCCGTGAAGACGGGAGAGGGCTAGAAGTGCCCGGCCTTCCTGCGTAAATTTGCTGCACCTGCGAAACAAAATGCGGGGCGGTCGCGTTGCCCTTGGCATGACCGACATCAGCCTGACCCATATTACGCCGATGGCCGCGCTTTCGATCGCGCTGTCGGTGGTCGTCGCCTTCGCCGTTCATGGCGCGCTTTACTGGATTGCGGTGCGGCTGGTGAAGCGCGCGCGGATCGAGCCGCTGCTGTTGCCGGCCATCTTCCAGCCGACGCGCTGGCTGGTGGTGCTGCTGGCTCTGGGCGCGGGGCTCAAGTCGATCGAGATGGGGCCGCGGATCGAGGATATCTGGTCGATCGGGGCGCGGATGGTGTTTGCGCTGCTTGTGGGCTGGCTGATCTTTCGCGCGATGCGGGCGGGCAAGGCGATGCTGGAGGCGCGCGCCGACATCAGCGTCGAGGATAATCTGAAGGCGCGGCGGCAGCGCACCAAGATCAGCATCCTCTATCGCATCTGCCAGTGCATCGTCGGCTTCTTTGTGATCGCGATGATGCTGATCGCCATTCCGGGCGTTCGGACGATCGGCGTGTCGCTGATGGCGTCGGCGGGCCTCGCCGCGCTGGCGGTGGGCGCGGCGGCGCAACCGGCGCTCAAGAATCTGATCGCGGGCATCCAGATGGCCTTTTCCGAGCCGATCCGACTGGACGATGTCGTCATCATCGAAGGGGAATGGGGGCGCATCGAGGAGATCAGGCTGACCTATGTGATCGTGCGCATCTGGGACGACAGGCGCATGGTGGTGCCGGTATCCTATTTCCTGGAGAAGCCGTTCCAGAACTGGACCACGAAGACGTCGGACCTGCTGGGCACCGTCTTCCTCTATGTCGATCCGACCGCCGATATCGAGCGGATCCGCGCGCGCTTCGTCGAGGCGGTGAAGGCGAACGGGCGCTGGGATGGGCGGGTGGCGATCCTGCAGGTGACCGACCATCGCGCCGATGCGCTGGAACTGCGCGGGCTGCTGTCGGCGCGCAATGCCGGGATCGCGTTCGATCTGCGCTGCGAGGTGCGGGAGGCGATGCTGACCTTCCTGCGGACCGACATGCCCGAGGCGCTGGTGCGCGGGCGTCAGACGCTGGAGAGGGATGAGGCCTTTACCAGGCGGTCCGGCGTGGCGGGATGAGCGCCATCATGGCGTCATAGCCGGCAGTCGGGATCGGCTCGACAAATTCGAGCCCGATACGGCCTTCCTCGCTCCAGCGGACGAGGGCGCGACGATCCTTGAGCACCGGCAGCCAGATCAGCACCCGGCCGCTCAGCGTGAGCAACTCTTCCGTGCGGCACATCAGGCCGAGTGGCGAGATGTTGATGATCCGCACGCCATGGGTGCGGCCGTCCGCTGTAATATGGCTGACCATGTCGACCAAGTCGCGCGCCACCCGCCGCTGATCGACGGACGGGTCGCGCGACCGCATGACATGGCCAAGATTGGCGAAAACCGAGGAGGACATGGGTTTCAGCCTAGCGGGCGGAAAGTGGAGGCTTTCCTACCTGGTAGCGTTAACTAGGCTGAAACCCTGTTTGTCCTCAGGCGGTGACCAGGCCGTGCTTCTTGGCGCCGAAGCTGAGCTTGTCGCCGGCCTTGAGCGTAACGGCCGGGTCGGTGACGACCTCGCCATTCACCTTGATCGCGCCCTCGGCCAGCTTGCGGCGGACTTCCTTGTTGGACGTCGCAAAGCCAAGGCCGGTGGTCGCCTGGACCACGGTCAGGCCTTCGGTGCCCAGCGCGACGGTGGGCAGGTTGGCGTCCGACGCGCCTTCCTCGAAAGTCTTGCGCGCGGTTTCGGCGGCCAGAGCGGCGGCTTCGACGCCACGGCAGAGTGCGGTCGCCTCGTTGGCCAGGATCTTCTTGGCCTCGTTGATCTCCGCGCCCTGGAGCGCGGCGAGGCGATTGACCTCGTCCATCGGCAGGTCGGTGAACAGGCGCAGCCGGTTGAACACGTCGGCGTCGGCGGTGTTGCGCCAGAACTGCCAATAATCATAGTCGGACAACTGGTCCTGGTTCAGCCAGACGGCGCCGCCCACGGTCTTGCCCATCTTGGTGCCGTCGGCATTGGTCAGCAGCGGCGTGGTGAGACCGAACACCTGCGTGCCATCGACGCGACGGGCCAGTTCGACGCCGTTGACGATATTGCCCCACTGGTCCGATCCACCCATCTGCAGGCGGCAATTGCTGCGGCGCGACAGTTCCAGGAAGTCATAGGCCTGGAGGATCATGTAGTTGAATTCGAGGAAGCTGAGCGACTGTTCCCGATCGAGGCGCAGCTTCACGCTGTCGAAGCTCAGCATCCGGTTGACCGAGAAATGCTGGCCGATGTCGCGCAGGAAGGGGATATATTCGAGCTTGTCGAGCCAGTCGGCATTGTCGACCATGATCGCGTCGGTCGGGCCGTCGCCAAAGGTCAGGAAGCGTTCGAACACGCGCTTGATGCTGGCGACATTTTCCTGGATCAGGTCGACGGTCAGCAGCTTGCGCGCTTCATCCTTGAAGCTGGGATCACCGATCTTGCCGGTGCCGCCGCCCATCAGGACGATCGGCTTGTGACCCGCCTTCTGCAACTGGCGCAGCATCATGATCGACACGAGATGGCCGACATGGAGCGACGGCGCAGTCGGGTCGAAGCCGATATAGCCCGGCACCACCTGTTTGGCGGCCATGGCATCAAGCCCTTCCGCGTCGGTCAGCTGGTGGATGTAGCCGCGTGCTTCGAGCAGGCGGAGGAGATCGGACTGATAGTTGCTCATGACGCGCGCCTGTAGCATTGGGGCAGCAACTGGAAAAGAGGCGGAGTTTTCGATCATGTTGGCAATCGGTCTGATGTCCGGCACCTCGCGCGACGGGATCGACGCCGCGCTGATCGAGACGGATGGCGAGGGCCAGGCCGAGGCAATCATTTTCCACGCCCAGCCCTATAGCGATGATTTTCGCGAACGTCTGGCCGCAGCCTGCGCGCGGGCGATGGCGATGGACGCGCCGGGCGAGGATCCGCTGATCCGCGCGGTGGAGATGGACCTCACCAATTTCCACATCGATGCGATCGCCGACATGCTGGGCCGCAGCGGCCATGTGGCGGAGGATATCGGGGTGATCGGCTTTCATGGTCATACCGTTGCCCACCGACCCGAGCGGCGCTGGACCTGGCAGATTGGCGATGGCGCGGTGCTGGCCGGCGCGTTCGGCATTCCCGTGGTCGCCGACCTGCGCAGCGCCGACGTGCAGGCGGGCGGGCAGGGGGCGCCGCTGATGCCGGTCTATCATCGGGCATTGTCCGACGGGTTGGCCAAGCCGGTCGGCATCCTCAACCTGGGCGGGGTGGCGAACATCACCGCGATCGGATCGGACGGTAGCCTGGTCGCCTTCGACACCGGGATGGCGAGCGGCCTGATCGACAACTGGATGCAGGCGTATGGGGACGCGGCCTATGATGCGGGCGGCGCGACCGCCGCGCGGGGCCAGGTGGACGAGGCGCGGCTGGCGGCGATGATGGCTGACCCGTGGTTCGCCGCGCCGCCGCCCAAGAGCATCGACCGCGAAGCCTTCACCATCGCGCCGGTCGAGGGATTGTCGCTGGCGGATGGGGCGGCGACGCTGACCGCCTTTTCCGCGCAGGCGGTGGCGCGCGGTGTCGACCATCTGCCCGAGCGGCCGGCGCGCATCTATGTGGCAGGCGGCGGGCGTCATAATGCCACGCTGATGGCGATGCTGGCGGCGCGGACCGGCGCCGATGTCCGGTCGGTCGACGAACTGGGCTGGGATGGCGACGCGCTGGAGGCGCAGGGCTTTGCCTATATGGCGGTGCGCCACCTCAAGGGCCTGCCGATCAGCTTTCCCGGCACCACCGGCGTGCCTGAACCGATGACCGGTGGCGTGTTGTTCCAGCCCTGAAAAAGGGGGATGGGGCGGCCGGGCGCCGCCCCTGATCCTTATTGGCGCAGGCGCTCGATCGCCTGGGCAAGGGCGACATAGAGCTTGCCCATGTCGGACGAGAGGATGGCGACGCCCAGCGCATTGCCGTCACGCGCCGACAGGATGATCCGCAGCATCGCCTCGAAATCGTGGATGTAGCGGTTCACATGCTCGCGGAAATCGGCGTCATTGTCATAATGGAGCGCGATTTCGCGGGATTCGCCGGCATCGAGCAGCTTGACCGCACGGCGGGTGAAGACGCCGCGATCGCCCTTGAGATAGGCCGACCAGTTGGTGTCGGTCACATCGTTGGACAGGATCTTGGCGACGTCGATCGCGGTGCTGTTGAGCGATTCGATCAGCAGGGCGGAGCGGCGCGAGAAATGGTCGCGATCGCGTTCCTCGGCCGCGCGGCCGGCTTCCTCGATCCTCTGTTCCAGCCCGGCGCTGGTATCGGCGATCGTCATCAACTGGCGGGTCAGCCGGTCCGAGGCATTGTGCGCGGCGCGCACGGCCTCTTCCGCGACATCGGCCAGCTTCTCGATCTGGGCCGAAACCTGATCGCCGACCGCCTGCTGCATCGCCTGTTCGCTGGCTTCGGCCAGGTTCTGCACGGCGTCGGGGATGGCGCGCCCGAGCGCCTGACGGGCGCGTTCGGCGGCCTGTTCGGCGGTGTCCTTGACGCGGAGCAGCGCGGTGATGAGCAGCGGGCCGGCACCTTCGGTGATGCGGGTCGTATCCTCATGCGCCGCGTCGAGCGCAGTGCGCAGCTTTTCCACCAGTTCGCGGTTGGATTCGATGCCGCTTTGCGTGCTTTCCAGCCATTCGGAGAGACGGCGGCCCTGGCCGCGCAGCATCTCTTCGGCTTCCTGGGTGCGGCCGACCAGCGCTTCCGAAATGGCTTCCAGCCGTTCCAGTTCGGGCGTCGCGGCGCCCAGCATGGCGCGGCTGGTTTCCAGTCGGGCGTCGAAGCGGGCGAGCGCGCCGGGGTAGGTTTCGTCCAGCTCGCGGACGCTGGAGTCGAGCGCCACCATCAGCGTTTCGGCATTGCCGATCAGCTTTTCGGCGGTGGTGCCGCCGTCATGCAGCGCCGTGTCGATCCGGCGGGTTTCCTCGGTCAGGCGGGTCAGCGCGTCGGTCAGCTTCTGGCTGCGGGCGAGGGCATTATCCTCCAGCGCGGCAAAGCGGGCCTCGGCCTGGTCGATCGTCTGGTTGAGCGTGCCGTGCAGCCCGGCCATCAGGCTGCGCTGTCCTTCGACCAGATCGTTGATCTGGTGCAGGCGGCTTTCGACCTCGCCAATATCGTCGGCAAGGCCAGCGACGGTGTCGGTGCCGATCGCGGCGATACTATCGCGCGACCGGGTGATGAGGCTGTCGAGCGCACCGGCCTGATCGCGCAGCCCGGCATCGGTCAGGGCGAGCGTTTCGCGGGCCTGGAGCAGGGTTGCGTCGAGCCGCTGGCGCAGATCATCCTCGATCGAGCCAAGATCCTGGCCCAGCGCGGCGAGCGCATTCTGGCTGGTGGCGGTGATGCTGGCCTGGGCACGGGCGACCAGCGCCTCCAGCGTGGCGCGCTGGGTCGAAAGCCCTTCCTGCGCGCGCTCCATCGTGTCGCGCACCTGATCCATCGAGGTTTCGAGGCGACCGCGCAGCGATGCCTCGACCAGATCAAGATCCTGGGTGAGGGCGCGAACGGCACCATCGCTGGTTTCGCCGAGCGACAGGGCAACGCGATTGACCAGCACGTCCAGTGCGGCCGACTGGGCATCGATGTCCTGCCGGGTCTGGTCCATGGCGGCGCGCGCGCTCTGCGCCGATGTCTCGATCCGCCCGGCGGCGATGTCGGCGAGGCCGTTCACCTCGTCGGTGGCGCTGCGGGTCGTCTCCTGCAACTGGCCTAGCTGGCTCGACAGGCTCTTGGTCGCGGACAGGGTGCGGGTGCGGGTGTCGTCGGACAGTTCGCCCAGCGCGTGGAGGCGCGCTTCGAGCGTGTCGATCCGTTCGGCGAGCGCATGGCCATTGTCCATGATCTGCGCGGCCATGCGCACGGCCCGTTCTTCGAGCTGCGGCATGGCGGCGATCAGCGCGTCCATGCGCGCGACCAGGGCGGTGCCAGCACGCTCGGCGCTTTCGGCGCGATCGGCGGTGGTCTGGGCGCGGCCGGCGATCAGTTCGGCCGATGCCTCCATATTGCTGCTGGCGGCGGCGCCATAGCTGTCGAGCAGTTCGGCCTGGTCCTGCATCGTCTGGCGCGCGGATTCGAGCCGGTCGGCGATCCGGCCGAGGCGCAGTTCGAGCAGTTCTGCCTCGGTCCGCAGCGCATGGGCGGTATCGAGATAGCGGCGCGATTCGGCGCGGCTGTTACGCACGATCAGCAGATAGGCGATGCCGAGCAGGCTGATCGGCACCAGCAGCGTGGCGACGAGCGCGGGCCAGGCGGCCGGGCCGGCACGCCACTGATCCGACACGATCGTTGCCCAGAGCGCGAAGCCGAGCCAGAACGCGGCCAGCAGGCCGAGGCCGATCCGGGCGTTGCGCACCAGCTTTTCGCCTTCCCCCTGCGCGTCGTCAGGGGCATCATCAATGTCCAGTACGGCCTGCTTCAATAGCAGGATGTCATCCGCGGCCGGCGCGTTGCCGGTCGCGTTTCCCTCGTCTCGCCAGAATTCGACGATTGTGCTGCCCCCATTCATGGGTGTGATCCTATCATCTTTTCCGTCTGCGCAAATGCCTTGTTACCAAAACTTAACGCAATTTCGATAGCTTCCGTCCCCATGTCCTATGATCCTGGCGCTCTTAATGCGGCATTGGCCGCCGCCGTCGGCGAAGACGCGGTGCTGATCGCCGATCTGCGCGTGGCTTTCCTTGAAAGCGCGGAGCGCCATCTCGACCTGATGAGCCGGGCGCGCTGCGACGCCAATTGGGAATTGGCGGCCTGGCGTTTGAAAGGCCTGGCGGCGAGTTTCGGCCTGACCAGCCTGATGGCGCTGGCGGACGAGGCGGTCGAGGCCGCGCCGGGCGATCCGCGCGCCTTGCAGCGTTTGCGCAGCACGATCGCGCTGCTTCAGCAGGGCTGAAACCGGTGATTTGAAAGCGGCTGCTTGCGCTGCGTCGTTCGGCTTGCAAGAAGATCGTCGCAATCAAAACGGGTCGGTTTCCAGACAATATGACATTCGCGGCCATTCTCAGTGCCAGCCGGGCTTCAAGCGATTCGCCTGCAGCGCTTCGCGCCACCCTGCATTTCGCCGGCCAGACGCTGGTCGAATATCAGGCGCGACAGGCGGTCCGGGCCGGTGCGGACCGGATCATGATCCTGGTCAGCGTCATCACGCCGGCCATTTCGCAGGCGGTCGACCGGCTGAGCGCGGACGGCATTGCCGTCGCCCTGATCCGCGACATGGTGTCGATGGTGCGCGATGCGCCGCGCGACGCCGATGTGCTGCTGGTGGCCGATGGCGCGGTGGTGGCGCAGGGCCATTATGACGCGCTGGCGGGGCAGGCGGGCAATGCGCTGCTGGTCACCGACGACAGCCGCGCCAGTGCGCCGTTCGAGCGCATTGACGCGGGGCAGCGCTGGGCCGGGCTGGCGCGGATCAATCCGGCGCTGCTGTTCGGCACGCTGGACATGATCGGCGACTGGGATCTGGCGCTGACGCTGGTGCGATCGGCGGTGCAGGGCGGTGCGGTGCGAATCACCGTGCCGCAGGATGATCTGCTGGAAGGCCGAGTCGCGCTGGTCGACGGGCAGGAACAGGCGGACCTCGCCGCGCAGGCGGTGATGTCGACCGGGACGCGGTCGGGATCGTCCAGCCGCGGCGGGATCGAACATTATCTGTTCGGGCCGCTGGCCCGGCTGCTCGGCCCCGCATTGATGCGCAGCCAGGTGCCGGCGATGCAGGTGCGGATCGGTTCGATCGCGCTGGCCGGCATTGCGCTGATGCCGCTGGAACTGGGCTGGCCGGGCACCGGGCTCAGCCTGTTGCTGCTGGCGCTGCTGCTGGCGGAACTGGCCGATCGGCTCGATGAAATGGCGCTGCGCCGGCCGCCGAGCGGCTGGATCGCCTTTCTGGCGCCGGGGCTGGCGCTGATCGGCGTGATGCTGTCGGGCAGCGGGATGGTGCCCAACTATCTGGCGTTGCTGCTGGGCATCATCACGCTTGCCGATCGCTGGCGCCGGACCGGGGCGGCCCGCCCCTGGATGATCTTCACGCCCGGCACCGCGTTGCTGGTGCTGCTGGCAGCCCTACTGACGGGGGCGGAGGCATTTGGTTTCGACGTTGCCATGCTGGCGGCGATCGGATCGATCGGGGCGATCATCCTGTCGCGTCGGGGCGGATGATTTTTGTCGCATCGAGATCGTTGATTTTCTGTCAGGGTTTAGTGCATTTTAACGACGTGGGGTTATGCTGCCTTGCATGAGCGCCCACACGTCCCTTGCCGGATCCATCATGGCGGACAGCTGGCCCATGGCACATGTCATGGCCGGCATGTCGGCCGTGCCCGTCGGCCATGCGATTGATCTCGCCTTTTTCTTTCCGGTCGAGGACCGGGCGCGCCATGATGCGCTGATCGCCGAGACCCGCCGTCATCTGGGCGGATGCCTGACTGCGATCGAAACCGCATTGCGGCTGAGCCTGGCGGGCGATCCTGCCATTGCGGCAGCGCTGGGGCGCTGGCCCGAGGGGCTGTGCTGGCCGACCATCTGTGCGCAGCCGACCCTGCTGGGGCCGGCCCTGCTGGCCCATATGCAGATGCGCGCGGGGGTCAGCCTGTTGCTGCGGCAGATCGGGCGCCCCGATGGCGAGCCGCCGGAACAGCCCGAGGCCGAGTCGATCCTGTCGTCGGACGATCCCGAAATTGGTGACGCGATCGTCGCGCTGGCGCTGGCCGAGGGGCAGTGGCAGGCGATGGGGGGCGAGGATCAGCCGATGCGGCCCGATCTGCCGGCCGAACATTTCGCCGAACTGGTATGGACGGCTGCGGCCTGTCTGGCGGCGGTGGTGCAGCGGACCGCGCTGGAGCCCGACAATCAATTGCTCGGCGCGTTCGAGCGGGCGGGCTGGGCGCTGCTTGCCAGCCATGACGAAAGCAACGGCCCGATCGCGGCCGCCGACCAGCTGGTGCGCCGGCTGGGGCCGCAGGCCGATGCGCCCGACCTTCTGGGCGCGGCGCTGGGGCAGCGGCGTTTCCTGCTGTTTGCAGCGCTGGCCGGGCGACGGCTGCGCCTTGGCACCGCGCAGGTGACGGACATATTGATCATGGGGCCGGTGATGCAGGTGGCGACACTGTGCCGGGCGCTGGGCGGAACCGGGGCGGATTATCGCCATCTGCTGCTGGCGCTGCGGCCGGTGCGGCCGGGTCTGTCGGACGCGGTGATCGTGGCCGAGGCCGACCAATATCAATTGCTGAGCGACGTGAAGGCGGAAGCCGTGGTGGGCGCCCTGCGCGCGCCGGCCGCCTTCCGCGCGAAGCTCGATCATTTGCGGCGCGTCACCGGATGAACATGACGCTCCACCCCTCCATCGTCCGGGCAACGGCATCGGCGGACGGCACGCTTCTGAGTGCCGATGCGCCGCTGCTCGCCTTGCAGCGGGAGGCGGGGAGCGATCTGCTGGGGCCGCTCGCCATTCCGCAACTGGCCGCCGTGGTGCGGCTGGCGGCGCGATTGGGTGTCACCGTATCGCGGCCGGTGGTCGCGGCCGCCGAGCGAGGCGATATCGACATGTGGGTGCGGGCGCGCAGCGACGAAGGGCCGGACGGGCGCATCGTGTCGCTGGCGGTGGTCGACTGGAGCGAGCGGCCGCCGCTCGCCAATACCGGCGATCATAGCCGGCGCGAGGCCGATCTGGCGGCGCTGGCCGATGGCTGGACCTGGCAGATCGACACCCAGTTGCAGTTCCAGATGGCAATTGCCGGGACCGACCGGCAGGGCGCATTGCCGACGCAGCCGCCCCTGCCGGGCAGTCGTTTCTCCAGCTATTTCGAGCTGCAGAGCGATGGTGAGGGTGACATGGCGATCCTGCGTGGCTTCACCCAGCGCCGCGCCTTCCGTGATCAGGTCGCGACATTGGTGCATGATCCCGAACAGCATGTGCGGCTGGCGGGCTTTCCGCTGTTCGATCTGGCCGGCCATCTGGTCGGCTATCGCGGCAAGGCCTGTCCGATCGAGCGGCCGCCGGCGCTGGCGCGGGCGGATACGACGCAATTGTCGCTCTATCCCGGTGAGTTCGGCAAGCGGCTTGATCGATCGCTGCGCCAGCCGCTGGGGCGGATCATCGCGAATGCGGACACGATCGGCGCGCAACTGGAAGGGCCGCTGCGGCCCGATTATGCCGATTATGCCAATGATATCGCGACCGCTGGCCGTCACCTGATGGCGCTGGTCGACGATCTGGCGGATCTGCAGGCGATCGACCGGCCCGATTTCGGCGTGATCATCGAGGATGTCGACCTCGCCGACCTGGGCCGGCGGGCCGGCGGCCTGCTGACGGTCAAGGCGCTGGATCGGCACATCAAGATCCATTGCCCGGATGTCGACCAGATATTGATGGCGAGGGGCGAGTTCCGCCGCGTGCTGCAGATCCTGGTCAATCTGGTCGGCAATGCGGTGCGCTATTCGCCCGAGGGATCGCACGTGCGCATCGTCGTGGAGCGGGAGCACCGGCAGGCACGGGTGCTGGTGATCGACCAGGGTGCGGGCGTGGCGCTGGAGGATCGCGAGAAGATTTTCGACAAGTTCGAGCGGCTGGGACGTGACGATCCGGGCGGTAGCGGGCTGGGCCTCTATATCTCGCGCAAGCTGGCGCGGGCGATGGGCGGCGACATCAGCGTCGGCGGCACACCGGGCGAGGGCGCGCGCTTCATCCTGACTTTGCCGGTGTTCGACTGACGGGTGCGCGATCGCGCTTATATGAGATAAAGAGCGCTTGTTTGTCCGGCCGATGCTGCCCCGATAGGGTGGTGGCATGGACAGATCGCATTGCCTGGCCACCTATGGCACGCTGGCGCCCGGACGGGCCAATCATCATCAACTGGCGCAGCTGCAGGGCAGTTGGCAGGCGGGGCATGTGACCGGCCATCTGGTCGCGCATGGCTGGGCCGCGTCGATGGGCTTTCCCGCCTTCATTCCCGACGAGGGCGGCGGGGCGGTGCCGGTCCAACTGTTCCGCTCGCCCGACCTGCCGGCGCATTGGGCGCGGCTCGATGCGTTCGAGGGGGCGGATTATCGCCGTGTCGCGATCGATGTCGTTACCGATCAGGGGCGGGTGCCGGCCTGGATCTATGTCCATGCAGGGGTAGGCGGCTGAGCCCTGAACGAAAAACGGCGCCCGATGGGGCGCCGTTCCTCTTGTCTCTGTGACCGCGTCTTAGCGCTTGTCGACGGCGACATAGTCGCGCTGCGTCGGGCCGGTGTAGAGCTGACGCGGACGGCCGATCTTCTGCGCTGGGTCCGAAATCATTTCGTTCCACTGCGCGACCCAGCCGACGGTGCGCGCGAGGGCGAAGAGCACGGTGAACATTTCGGTCGGGAAGCCGATCGCCGAGAGGATCACGCCCGAATAGAAGTCGACATTCGGGTAGAGCTTCTTCTCGATGAAGTAGGGATCGTTGAGGGCGATCTGCTCCAGTTCCTTGGCGACGTCGAAGATCGGGTCGTTGACGCCCAGCTTCTCCAGTACGTCCTTCGCGGTCTTCTGCATCACGGTCGCGCGCGGATCGTAATTCTTGTAGACGCGATGGCCAAAGCCCATCAGGCGGAACGGATCGTCCTTGTTCTTGGCGCGGGCGATATATTCCGGAATGCGATCGACGGTGCCGATTTCGCGCAGCATGTTGAGCGCGGCTTCGTTCGCGCCGCCATGTGCTGGCCCCCAAAGGCAGGCGATGCCGGCCGCGATGCAGGCGAACGGGTTGGCGCCCGACGAACCGGCGAGACGGACGGTCGAGGTCGACGCGTTCTGCTCATGGTCGGCATGCAGGGTGAAGATCTTGTCCATCGCGTCGACAACGATCGGATCGATCTTATACTCTTCCGCCGGGACCGAGAAGGTCATGTTCAGGAAGTTGGCGGTGTAGCTGAGGTCGTTGCGCGGATAGACGAAGGGCTGACCCACCGAATATTTGTACGCCATCGCAGCGATCGTCGGCATCTTGGCGATCAGGCGGTGGCTCGCAATGCGGCGCTGTTCCGGATCGTTGATGTCGGTCGAGTCATGGTAGAAGGCCGACAGGGCGCCGACGACGCCGACCATGATCGCCATCGGGTGGGCGTCACGACGGAAGCCGCGGAAGAAGGCGGTCAGCTGTTCATGCACCATGGTGTGGCGCGTGATGGTGTTGGTGAACTCGGCCAGTTCCTTGGCCGACGGCAGTTCGCCGTTCAGCAGCAGATAGCAGACTTCCATGAAGCTGGACTGTTCGGCGAGCTGGCCGATCGGATAGCCACGATGCAGCAGCACGCCGGCGTCGCCATCGATATAGGTCAGGCCCGACTCGCAGCTGGCGGTCGAGGTGAAGCCCGGATCGTAGGTGAACATGCCGGTGTTGGCGTAGAGCTTGCGAACGTCGATGACCTGGGGACCGACGGTGCCATCCATGATGGCATAGTCCTTGGCCTCTCCGCCAACGGTCAAACTGGCATTATTATCCGACATGTTTTTCTCCTTAACTGCCGTCAACCGGCCACCACGTGCCCCGCAGCGGTCAGTCGCTTCAAGCTTTCCTCTTTCCCCAGAAGGAAGAGGACATCAAAAATACCCGGCGAGACCGTACGCCCGGTGAGCGCCGCACGAAGCGGCTGTGCCACCTTGCCCAGGCCAAGCCCCGCATCCTCTGCCACGCGGCGTATCACTTCATCGATCGCTTCAACCGTCCAGGACTGGACGGGCTGGAGAGCGTCGGCTGTCTTTTTCAGCAGCTCACGCGCGGGTTCATCTAGCAGAGCAGACGCCTTCTCGTCAAAATCGAGCGGGCAAGATTTGAACAGAAACTCCGCGCCTTCTGCAATTTCGTTAAGCGTCTTGGCCCGCGGCTTGAGCGAAACCATCGCTTGGGTCAAAATATCGCGCTGGGCGTCATTCAGTTGCGTATCAAGACGCGACTCAACGCGCGGGGCGACCAGGGCGGCCAGGCGCGCCTCGTCGGCCTCGCGCAGATAATGGCCGTTCAGATTTTCCAGCTTCTTGATATCGAAACGCGAGGGCGAGCGGCCGACGCCGTCGATATCGAACAGTTCGATGGCGCGTTCGATCGAGATGATCTCTTCATCGCCATGGCCCCAACCCAGGCGCAGCAGATAGTTCAGCACCGCTTCGGGCAGCATCCCCATCTCGTCGCGATAGGCGTCGACGCCGAGCGCACCGTGGCGCTTCGACAGCTTCGCGCCGTCCGACCCGTGGATCAGCGGGATATGGCCATAGACCGGCTCTTCCCAGCCCATTGCCTTGATGATGGCGAGCTGGCGGAAGGCGTTGTTGAGATGGTCGTCGCCGCGGATGACATGGGTGACACCCATGTCATGGTCGTCGACCACGACGGCCAGCATATAAGTGGGGGTGCCGTCCGACCGGAGCAGGATCATGTCGTCCAGTTCGGCATTCTGCACCACGACGCGGCCCTGGACCGCATCCTCGATGACCGTTTCGCCGGTCCGAGGGGCCTTGATGCGGATGACGAAGGGCGCGCCTTCGGGCGCTTCCTCGGGCGAGCGGTCGCGCCAGCGACCGTCATAGCGCATCGGCTGCTTGGCGGCGCGCTGCTGTTCGCGCAGCTCGGCCAGCTCTTCCTGCGTCGCATAGCAGCGATAGGCATGGCCATTGGCGAGCAACTGATTGGCGACCTCGGCATGGCGCGGGGTGCGCTCGAACTGGAACACGGCGGGCTCATCGCCGCCCAGGTTCAGCCATTCCAGACCGTCGAAGATGGCTGCCACGGCTTCCTCGGTGGAGCGGGCGCGATCCGTATCCTCGATGCGGAGCAGGAACTTGCCGCCATGATGGCGCGCGAACAGCCAGTTGAACAGCGCGGTGCGGGCGCCGCCAATATGCAGGAAGCCCGTTGGCGACGGGGCGAAACGGGTCACCACCTGCTTGTTCAATCCCGTTGCACTTGCCGTCATATTCGCTGACATTCTTCCTGCCTGATCCATGGATGCGACGCCCCCTAGCATGGCTTTTGAGCCACGACAAACGTCCGTTGGGCGCAGGACGGTGCGTATTGCGCACAATGGATTTGCGCGGATCGAACAATGGCTGGAGGTGGAGCGCGAACAGCTTGCCTTGTGGGTGCCGGTGGCGCTGGGCGCGGGCATTGCCGGCTGGTTCGTGCTGCCGGGGCCGGCACACTGGCTGGCCTGCTGCTGCGGGGCGCTGGGGCTGGCCTGTCTGGCGCTGTTGCTGCCGGTGGGCGCGCGATTGCGGCATATGCTGGTGGCGGGCGGCTTGTTGGCTTGTGTTGGTTGCCTGCTGGTCTGGGGCAAGGCGACATGGCTGGGTCAGCCGCCGCTGGCCCGTCCCATATTCGCACAGGTGACCGGCACGGTGACGGCGGTTGCCAAGCTGCCGGCGCAGCAGATGGTGCGGGTGGGCTTGCGCCCGATCGCGGCGCCGGCGCTGCCCGCGGCGATCCGGGTGAATATCGCGGAGGCGGAGGTGCCCGAAGGACTGGGCAAGGGGGCGGTGCTGCGCTTTCGCGTGCGGCTGATGCCGCCCGCGCCGCCGAGCGTGCCGGGGGCGTTCGACTTCGCGCGACGCGCCTATTTCCAGGGGATCGGGGCGACCGGGCGGGCGCTGGCGCCGGTCGAGATGGTGGAGCAGGCGCGCGAGGCGCCGATGCTGCGGGCGCGGCTGTTCGATCATATCAGCGGACAGGTGGCAGGCGCATCGGCGGGGATTGCGGTGGCGTTGGCGACCGGCGACCAGGGCGCGATTGCCGAGGCGGATGCAGAGGCGATGCGGCGTAGCGGCCTTGCCCATCTTCTCTCGATCAGCGGCCTGCATGTGACGGCGCTGATCGGGGCGGTGATATTTCTGCTGTTGCGCCTGCTGGCGCTGATCCCGCGTGCGGCGCTGGACTGGCCGCTGATGCTGATCGCGGCGGCCGGCGGCGCGCTGGCGGGGATCGGCTATACGCTGCTGACGGGCGCGGAGGTGCCGACGGTGCGATCCTGCATCGCGGCGCTGCTGGTGCTGGGCGGGCTGGCGCTGGGGCGCGAGGCGATCACCCTTCGGCTGGTGGCGACCGGGGCGCTGGTGGTGCTGGTCTTCTGGCCCGAGGCGCTGATCGGGCCGAGCTTCCAGATGAGCTTCGCCGCCGTGGTCGCGCTGGTGGCGCTGGGCGAGCATCGGCGGTTCAAGGCGTTCGCGATGGCGCGGGACGAGCCTTGGCCGCGCAAGGCCGGACGGACGGTGGCGGCGATGCTGATGACCGGCCTTGCCATCGAACTGGTGCTGGCGCCGATTGCCCTTTTCCATTTTCACAAGGCAGGTTTGCTCGGCGCGGTGGCCAATCTGGTCGCGATCCCGCTCACCACCTTCGTCATCATGCCGCTGGAGGCGCTGGCACTGGGCTTCGACCTCGTCGGGCTGGGCGCGCCCTTCTGGTGGCTCACGGCCAAGGCGATCGCGCTGTTGCTGGCCGTGGCGCACGGCGTGGCGGCCAGCCCGATGGCGGTGATGCTGGCGCCGGCGGTGCCGGGCTGGATTTTCGGGATCATTGTCGTTGGTGGTCTGTGGTGCCTGCTGTGGCGCAGTCGCTGGCGCTGGCTGGGGTTGGGGCCAATCGCAATCGGCCTGGCCGGCATCGCGCTGCTGGCGCCGCCCGATATCGTGGTGACGGGCGATGGGCGGCATGTCGCGGTGCGGACGCCGGCGGGGGCGATGGCGCTGCTACGCGAGGGGGCGGGTGATTATGTGCGCGACGTGCTGAGCGAGAGCGCGGGCTATGACGGGACGCTGGAGGCGATCGCGAAGATGCCGCAAGCGCGCTGTTCGACCGATCTGTGCGCCGTGACGTTGCCGCGGGGCGGGCGCGACTGGCGCTTGCTGGTGACGCGCAATGCGATGCTGGTCGATCGGCCGATATTGGAGCGGGATTGCGCGGCGGCGGATATCGTCATCAGCGACCGGGGCCTGCCCTGGTGGTGCCGGCCGCGCTGGATGAAGATCGACCGCCGGCTGCTATCCCGCACCAGCGGCCTATCGATTGGCCTTGAAAGCGGCAAAGTTCACACCGTCCATCGGCCCGGAGACGCGCATCCGTGGATCGTGCGCCGCCGGCCCCGAACAGCCGGTCAGTTGTAGCGGCGCAACAGGCCGGCGAGCTTGCCCTGGATGCGGACCTGGCGCGGATCGTAGATCTGCGGTTCATAGGCGGCATTGGCGGGATCGAGCCTGACCCGGCTGCCTTCGCGGCGGAAATATTTGAGCGTCGCTTCGGCGTCGTCGATCAGGGCGACGACGATCTGGCCTTCGCGCGCGACATCGGTGCGCTGGATCAGCGCGAAGTCACCGTCGAGAATGCCGGCCTCCATCATCGAGTCCCCCGAGACTTCGAGCGCATAATGATCGCCCGAGCCGAGCAAGGCGGCGGGGACGGAGAGCATGGTGTGGCTTTCCATCGCCTCGATCGGGACGCCGGCGGCGATGCGGCCGTGCAGCGGGATTTCGATCACGTCATTGGCGGCGGTCGGCAGCAGCACGGCCGGAGCCGATATCTTGGGCGTCGGAATGGCCGGCGCGGGTGCGCGATGCATCGCGTCGGGCAGCTTCAACACTTCGAGCGCGCGGGCGCGGTTGGGCAGGCGGCGGATGAAGCCGCGTTCCTCCAGCGCATTGATCAGCCGGTGGATGCCGGACTTGGAGCGCAGGTCGAGCGCGTCCTTCATCTCCTCGAACGAAGGGGACACGCCGCCTTCTTCCAGCCGGGTCTGAATGAAGCTCAGCAATTCCTGCTGCTTGGGCGTCAACATCGGCGGTCCTCCATGGAACGAATGAAGAACGCATAGGAAACGGAAGGGGGCAAGTCAAGCGCGTTAAGCCATGCCCCGCTTTTGCCGGTCAGGCAGTGAGCGGGATGATGTCGACCATGTCGCCGGCAATGGCGGGGGCTGAACCGGCCGGACGGCGGATCAGGCAGTCGGCCAGCGCCATGGCGGCGGTGGCGGCGCTGTCCTGCGCGGTGACGGAAACAATACCGTCGGTGGCGCGATAGGCGCGCAGATAATCGTCGCGTTCGGCGGTCGCACCGAGCGGCGCGGCAAGGCGGGCCTGCACGATCGGCGGCAGCGGCGCGCGCGATCCGGCGAGATGGCGGACCATCGGGCAGAGGAAGAGGGTGCCGGTGACGAAGGCGGAGACCGGATTGCCCGGCAGGCCGAGAAAGGTCGCGTTGCCGAGGCGCCCGGCCATGAGCGGTTTGCCCGGCCGCATCGCGATCTTGTAGAAATCGAGCGTGCCGCCGGCGGCCGCAAAGGCGGGGCGGACATAGTCATGATCGCCGACCGAGGCGCCGCCGGTCGAGACGATGATGTCGGCCTGTGCCGCCTGTTCCAGCGCCTGCGTCATGGCGTCAAGATCGTCGGGCACGATGCCAAGGTCGATCACGTCGCAGGGCAGGGCGGCGAGCAGGGCGGCGAGCATCGGCGCGTTGGACGAGGGGAGATAGCCCGGCGGCGTCGGCGCGCCGGGGGGAACAAGTTCATTGCCGGTCGAGAGCAGGGCGATGCGGGGCCGGGCGCCGACGGGCAGGCTGCCATGGCCGCCAAGGACGGCAAGCGCGATCTGACCCGGCGTGAGGCGGCTGCCGGCGCTGACCAGCAGCGTGCCGGCGCGGAAATCGGAGCCGAGCGGGCGGACATGCCTGCCGGGCGTCAATATGCCGTCATGCGCGGTCAGTTTGTCGCCGTCGCGCGTGGCATTTTCCTGGATCAGGATCGCATCGGCGCCGGCCGGCAAGGGCGCGCCGGTGAAGATGCGGCAAGCCTGGCCCGGTTGCAGGGCCGGGATATCGGCGTCGCCCGCGCTGCTGGTGGCGACCAGCTGCCACGGCCCGGCGCCTTCGGACGCCCGCACGGCATAGCCGTCCATCGCGGAAAGATCGGCCCAGGGCTGGTCGCGGAGTGCGGTGATGTCGGTGGCGAGCCAGCGACCGGCACAGGCGGCGACGGGCACATGTTCGGCCGGCAGCGGATCGGCAAGGGCAAGGAGCCGCGCCTGCGCGTCCGCGACCGGCATCAGGCTCATCGGCTGGCATGCTCCGGCGCGGTCCAGTCGCCCGACTTGCCGCCGCGCTTGGCGAGCAGGCGGACATCGCCGATTATCATGCCCTTATCGAGCGCCTTGGCCATGTCATAGACGGTCAGGAGTGCGGCGGTCGCGGCCGTCAGCGCCTCCATCTCCACCCCGGTCTGGCCGGCGGTGCGCGCGGTTGCGGTGACGGTGACGCCGTCGTCGTGGAGGGTAAAGTCGATGGTGACGGCGCTCAGCGGGATCGGATGGCAGAGCGGGATCAGTTCGGCGGTGCGCTTGGCCGCCATGATGCCAGCGACGCGGGCGACGGCCAGCACATCGCCCTTCTTGACGAGGCCGGCGGCGATCGCCTGTGCGGCGTCGGCGGCCATGGTGATGCGGCCGGCGGCCACCGCCTCGCGCGCAGTCACGGCCTTGGCCGAGACATCGACCATGCGGGCGGCGCCGTCTTCATCAAGATGGGTGAGGCCGGTCATGCGCCCGTCAGCAGGTTGCGTGTCGCGGCCTCGACATCGGCCTGGCGCATCAGGGTTTCGCCGACCAGGAAGCAGCGCACGCCATGATCGGCCATGGCGGTGAGGTCGGCATGCGAACCAAGGCCGCTTTCGGCGACAAAGGTGCAGCCGTCGGGCGCCTTGCCCACCAGTTCATAGGTGCGGGCGAAATCGACGCTGAAATCGCGCAGGTCGCGGTTGTTGACGCCGATCAGGCGTGAGCGGAGCTTGAGCGCGCGTTCAAGTTCGGCCTCGTCATGCACCTCGATCAGGGCATCCATGCCAAGGCCAAGCGCGGCATCCTCGATCTCCTGCATCTGGCCGTCGTCCAGCGCGGCGACGATGATCAGGATCGCGTCGGCGCCGAGCGCGCGGCTTTCGAGGATCTGCCAGGGATCGACGATGAAATCCTTGCGCAGCACGGGCAGGGCGCAGGCAGAGCGGGCGGCCATCAGATAATCGTCATGACCCTGGAAATAGGGCTCGTCGGTCAGCACCGAAAGGCAGGCAGCGCCACCGGCGGCATAGGCCACCGCATGGGCGGGCGGATCGAAATCGGCGCGGATCAGCCCCTTGGACGGGCTGGCCTTCTTCACCTCGGCAATCAGGCCGAAGCCCGAACGGGCGGCGTCGTCCAGCGCCTTGCGGAAACCGCGCGGCGGGGTCTGCTCGCTGGCGCGGGCGTGGAGCGACGCGATCGTTGTCGCGGCCTTGCGGCGGGCGACGTCCTCGCGCTTGAAATCGCAGATTTCGATGAGCTTGTTGGTCATTGATAGGCAATCCAGCAATTGAGGAGCGCGTTGGCAAGGCCGTTGTCGATCGCCTCGGCGGCCTGTTCGACGCCTTCCTGGAAATCATGGGCAGCGTCAGCCACCACCAAAGCGGCGGCGGCGTTGAGCAGCACGGCGTCGCGATAGGCGCCGGCCTCACCCTGGAGCAGGGCACGGAGCGCCGCGGCATTATGGGCCGGGTCGCCGCCGCGAATGGCAGTGACGGGATGGGTCGAGAGGCCGAGGTCCGCCGCCGTCAGGCGACGCATCGCGACCACGCCGTCGGCCGTCACCTCGGCAATGTCGTTGCCACCGGCGAGCGAGAGTTCGTCGAGCCCTTCGTCGCCCGACACGATCATCGCATGGGTCGCGCCCAGCTGGCCCAGCGCATCGGCATAGATGGGGACATAAGCGGGGCGAGCGATGCCGACGAGCTGGCGGCGGACATTGGCGGGATTGGCGAGCGGCCCCATCAGGTTGAAGATGGTGCGTTCGCCGATCGACCGGCGGATCGGACCGAGACGCTTGAGCGCAGGATGATAATTTTGCGCGAACAGGAAGCAGATGCCCAGATCCTTGAGCGTCGCTTCCGCCGTGGCGGCGGCGCGATCCAGGTCGAGGCCGAGCGCTTCCAGCGTATCGGCGGCCCCCGCCTTGGACGAGGCGGCGCGATTGCCATGCTTGGCGACCGGCACGCCGGCGGCTGCGACCACCAGGCTGACGGCGGTGGAGACGTTGAGCGTATGATGGCCGTCGCCGCCGGTGCCGCAGACGTCGATCGTGCCTTCGGGGGCATCGACCGGGATCATCCGGGCGCGCATCGCACGGGCGGCGGCGGCGATTTCCGTCGCACTCTCGCCGCGCCGCGCCATGGTGACGAGGAAGCCGGCGATCGCCTCGTCCGACAGATCGGCGTCGAACAGCAGGTCGAAGGCGCGGGCGGCTTCGTCGGCGGCCAGGGGCGCGCTGGGATCGGGCAACAGGGTCATGGGCCAAGCCTTTAGTCCCGGCCGCGCGCGAAAGTCGAGGGCGACATGCTATTTGCCCGCCAATTGGAATTTTGTTGCGTGGTCCGGCAATTGGCTTGACGCGGGCGCCAAAGGGGCGTTGTCGGGAAAGCCATGCGCCGTTCCTGGTCGACCCTGTTCTGGAGCCTTGCCATCCGCCAGCGCCGCCGGCTGCGCGAGAGCGAGGCGGCCTTCATCCTGCTCGCCGTGCTGGCGGGCGTGGCGGCGGGGGTGATCACCAACCTGTTGCAGCTGATGGCGCACGGCGTTCAGGAACTGCTTTATGGCGTCAGCATCAACCGGCTGAGCGCGTTGGGCGAGATCCGCCATCCCTGGCGGCTGCTGGGCCTGCCGCTGGGCGGGCTGGCGCTGGTGTTGCTGGCGCGGCTGCTGCGCCGGCGGCAACGGCCGCTGATCGACGTGGTGGAGGCCAATGCGCTGCATGGCGGGCGCATCCCGATGGCCGACAATCTGGTCATCGCCGGGCAGACGGTCTTGTCAAACGGGGCAGGCGCCTCGGTTGGGCTGGAGGCGGCCTATGCGCAGATGGGCGGCGGCGTTGCGTCGCTGCTGGGCCAATGGCTAAAGCTGCGGCGCAATGATCTGCGCACCCTGGTCGGCGCGGGCGCGGGGGCAGGCGTGGGCGCGGCCTTCGGCGCGCCGCTGGCCGGCGCCTTCTATGCGTTCGAGATCGTGATCGGCCATTATACGCCGGCCGCGATCGCGCCGGTTGTGGCAGCGGCCTTGAGCGCGGCCTTCGTGACCCGCGCGCTGGGCGTCGAACCCTGGCTGATCGCGACCACGGCGGACCGGATATTGGGGACGGCGGACTATCTTCTCTACGCGCTGCTGGGCCTGCTCTGCGCGGGGCTGGGCATCCTCATCATGCGGATGGTGACCTTTGCCGAGCTGCGGGTGCAGGGCTGGACCTGGCCGGGGCGGTGGCGGCCGGTGATCGGCGGCGTGCTGCTGATGCCGCTCGCCTGGTTGACGCCGCAGACCTTGTCGGCCGGGCATGGCGCACTGCACCTCAACCTCATCCTGCTGCCCGACTGGACCGTGCTGCTGATGATCCTGTGCCTCAAGATCGCGGCGTCGGTGATTTCCCTGAGCTTCGGCTTTCGCGGCGGGCTGTTCTTCGCGTCCTTGTTCCTGGGGTCGCTGGTGGGGCAGATTTTCGCGCAGATCGTCGACCTTGTCGGGATCGGCTGGTCGCTCGACCCCAATGATGCGGCGCTGGTCGGGATGGCAGCGCTGAGCGTCGCGATCGTCGGCGGGCCGATGACGCTAGGCTTGCTGATGCTGGAGACGACCCATGATTTCCAGCTGATGGGCGTGGTGCTGACCGCGTCGCTGCTGTCGAGCGCGGTGACGCGGGAAATGTTCGGTTACTCCTTCTCCACCTGGCGGCTGCATCTGCGCGGATCGACCATCCGCAGCCCGCGGGACATTGGCTGGGTGATGAACCTGACCGCCGGGCGGATGATGCGGCGCGACTGGGTGTCGGTGCCCGATACGATGAACATTGGCCAGTTTCGTGCGCTGGTGCCGCTGGGGTCGGCGAGCAAGGCGATCATGATCGACGGCGCGGGCGGCTATCGCGGCATCGTGCCGACGGCAGCCGCCTATCGCCCCGAACTGGCGGAGGATGCACCGATCGCGCCGCTGGCAACGATGGCCGATATTGCGCTGCGCGCCGACGCGGATATCCGCGCGATCCTGCCGCTGTTCGACAAGGCGGCGGCGGACGAGCTGGCGGTGGTGGACGAAAGCGGGCTGGTGCTGGGCGTGCTGACCGAGAAACATGCGCGGCGGCGCTATTTCGAGGAGATCGAGAGTTCGCAGCGGGCGCTGTTCGGGGAAGGGTAGAGGAGGGGCGCGCGGGCCGGCGCGGGCTTGCATTGGCGGGGCAGGGCTGTAGAAGGCGGCCATTCGCATGGACCCGGTGAAATTCCGGGTGGCTATTCCGGCCGCCGATCCGCCGGACAACATCACACATGATTATCGAACGCGCGCCCGGAGCCGGCGCCATGTGCATTGATGTGGATTTTCGACATGACCCAATTTTTCAGCCGCTATCGCCGCCAATGGTTCAGCGACGCCCGGACGGCGCGCCATGACATCATGGCCGGCATCGTCGTCGCGCTCGCCCTGATCCCCGAAGCGATCGGCTTCTCCATCATCGCCGGGGTTGATCCGCGCGTCGGCCTCTATGCCTCGGTGGCGATTGCCATCACCATCGCGCTGATCGGCGGGCGACCGGGGATGATTTCTGCCGCGACCGCCGCCGTCGCTGTGCTGGTCGGGCCGCTGGTGCGCGAGCATGGCGTCGAATATCTGTTTGCCGCGACGATCCTGATGGGCGTGGTGCAGATCATCGCCGGGTTGCTGCGGCTCGACCTGCTGATGCAGTTCGTGTCGCGATCGGTCATCACCGGCTTCGTCAATGCGCTGGCGATCCTGATCTTCATGGCGCAACTGCCGCAGCTCACCAATGTCGGCTGGCAGACCTATGCGATGGTGCTGGGGGGCCTCGCCATCATCTATCTCTTCCCCCGGATCACCAAGGCGGTGCCGGCGCCGCTGGTGGCGATCGCGCTGCTGAGCGCGCTGTCGATCGGCCTTGGCCTGCCGGTCCATACCGTTGGCGACATGGGGCGGCTGCCTGAGGGGCTGCCGAGCCTTGCCCTGCCGCAGGTGCCGCTGACCTGGGAGACGCTGCGCATCATCCTGCCCTATTCGGTGACGATGGCGGCAGTCGGCCTGCTCGAATCGCTGCTGACTGCGCAGATCGTCGACGACATGACCGATAGCGACAGCGACAAGCAGCGCGAATGCATGGGGCAGGGCGGGGCGAATATCGTCGCGTCCCTGTTTGGCGGCATGGGCGGCTGCGCGATGATCGGCCAGTCGGTGATCAACGTCACCTCGGGCGGACGCGGGCGGCTGTCGACCTTCGTCGCTGGCGCCTTCCTGCTGTTCCTGCTGGCGGTGCTGGGGCCGTGGGTCGGGCGCATCCCGATGCCGGCGCTGGTCGCGGTGATGGTGATGGTGTCGATCGGCACCTTCAGCTGGGCCTCGATCGCCAATCTGCGGCGCCATCCGCCGACCTCCTCGGCCGTCATGCTGGCGACGGTGGTGGTCGTGGTGGCGACCCGCGACCTGTCGCTGGGCGTGCTGACCGGCGTGCTGCTGTCGGGCATATTCTTCGCTGCCAAGGTGCAGCGCATGTTCGCGGTGGAGCGCAGCGAGGCCGATGGTCGGGCGACCTACCGCGTCACCGGCCAGATCTTCTTCGCCTCGGTCGATCGCTTCACCCGCGCCTTCACGGGCGAGGAAAGCGCGACCCATGTGCTGATCGACGTGTCGGGCGCGCATTTCTGGGATATTTCGGGCGTCGGCGCGCTCGACAAGATCATCGCCCGGCTGCGGCGCGAAGGGCGCATGGTCGAAGTGGTCGGCTATAACCGAGCGAGCGCCGACATCGTCGACCGCTTCGCCCTGCACGACAAGATTGGGGTGGAGACGGGGGCGGTGCCGCACTGACATGCGGCCTGCCCCGCCGTCATCCTGACGGAAGTCGGGATGGCGTAGAAGAGTGAAGCGGCGGAGGTGCTTTACGCCGCTTCGCGCTCGCGGACCGGGATGCCGGCGATCTTCATGAAATTGGCCAGCATGTCATGGCCATGTTCGGTCGCGATGCTTTCCGGGTGGAACTGGACCGAGTGGATCGGCAGGGTCGCGTGGCGGAAGCCCATGACCGATCCGTCCTCGCTGGTCGCGTTGACCACCAGGTCGGCCGGAATATCCTCGACGATCAGCGAGTGATAGCGGGTCGCGGTGAAGGGCGAGGGGAGGCCGGCGAACAGGCCGGTGCCGTCATGGCGCACCGGCGATGTCTTGCCGTGCATCAGCCCGCCGCGCACCACCTTGCCGCCAAAATGCTGGCCGATCGCCTGATGGCCCAGGCACACGCCGAGCAGCGGTGCGCCGGCATCGGCGCAGGCCGCGACCAGATCCAGGCTGACACCCGCCTCATTGGGGGTGCAGGGACCGGGCGACAGCAGGAAGGCCTTGGCCCCGCTCGACAGGGCCTGGCCCGCCGAGATGGCGTCGTTGCGCACGACCTCTACCTTGGCCCCCAGTTCCATCAGATAATGGACCAGGTTCCAGGTGAAGCTGTCATAATTGTCGATGACGAGGATCATGGGACACAGCCTATAGGCGCGGATGACGATGGGGGGAAGGGGGCGAACAACGCCTGATCTTAGTGGACTAACATGTAAATTGCCCCTGGCGCGGCGAGCAAGCATATGACTGACCAGTGCTTCCAGGTCAGGCGATCGATTTTTCTGAAAGCCAAGCCCGCCGCGAACGCCAATGTGCCAAACACCAAAAGGGCGCTTCGCAGAAGAATGGCATCGCCAGAGTCCGCCAGGATGCTGAGGACGATGGCTGAACAGGCAGCCATGAAGGCGCTGAGAAACAGACAGCCGACGACCATGATACGTATCATGGAATCCCAAGCCTGAGCTTGCGCATATTCGTTTGGCTTCATGCAGTCTGACTACACATAATTGATGGCACGGAAAAGCAGACCGCTATCATTTGACTTTCGTCATTCCCGCGAAAGCGGGAAACCATCACCGGACCTCGCGGCTGGGGTTATGGTGGGAGATGGATCCCCGCCTTCGCGGGGATGACGGTAAAAAAAAGGCTGGCATGACCGAGTAAAAGGGGGCGGCAGCGCTCCACCGCTATCCCCTATCGTTTCTTGTGCTTGCCCCGGCTGCTGCCGATGTGGCGGATGTTGGTGGGGCGGCCGCGGTGGATTTTCGGGCGGGTGCGGTCGCGTTTGAGCGGGCTGCCGCGCGGGGCCGGATTGTCGGGCAGCTCGAAGCGCAGCGCGCCGTTGATCGGATCGGCTTCGGCGAGGCGCAGTTCAAGCCGCTGGCCCACCGTATAGCGGTCGCCGCTTTCGACGCCCTGCAGCGCCTTGCCCGCTTCGTCGAAGAAGAAATGCTCGGCGCCCAGCGTCGATACGGGCACGAGGCCGTCGCCGCCCAGTCCCTCGACCGTGGCGAAGAAGCCGAAATTCTGGACCCCGGTGATCCGCGCCTTCACCACTTCGCCGACATGGGCCGACAGGAAGGCGGCGACATAGCGGTCGATCGTCTCGCGCTCCGCCTCCATCGCGCGGCGTTCATGGCCCGAGATCATCTCGCCGACCCGGCCCATATTCTCATAATCCTCCTGGCTAAGGGAGGAGCGATCGGGGATCGCCCTGTCCTTGGGCGCGGGCAGTTCGAGATCATAGGCGCCGACCAACGCGCGATGGACCAGCAGGTCGGCATAGCGGCGGATGGGCGAGGTGAAATGGGCGTAGCTGCCCAGCGCCAGGCCGAAATGGCCCATATTCTGCGGCGCATAATAGGCCTGGGTCTGGGAGCGCAGGATCTGGGTCATGATCTGCTCCTTCTCCTCCGACTCGCCGACCTTCTTGATCAGCTGGTTGAAGGTGGACGGGCGGATCACCTGGCCGAGCGCGAAGTCGATGTCGAAGGTGGCGAGATATTCCTTGAGCGCGACCAGCTTGTCGCGGCCCGGCGTTTCATGGACGCGATACATGACCGGCGCCTTCTTCGCCTCCAGCGCCTTGGCGGCGGCGACGTTGGCGGCGATCATATAATCCTCGATCAGCATATGGGCGTCGAGCCGTTCGCGCACCGCGACGCTGACGATCTTGCCCCATTCGTCGAGGACCACCCGCCGTTCGGGCAGGTCGAGCGCGAGCGGATCGCGCTTTTCGCGGGCCTTGCGCAGCAGCGCCCAGCAGGCCCAGAGGGGCTTAAGGGCCGGTTCGAGCAACTCATTATCCTGCTCGCCATCGATCGCGGCCTGCGCATTTTCATAGGCGAGGACGGCGGCGACGCGGATGATGGCGCGGGAGAAGCGGAAGCTCTTCACCTTGCCCTGCGCGTCGATCACCAGATGGCAGGCCATGGCGGCGCGGTCCTGCCCGGCGCGCAGCGAACACATGTCGGACGAGAGCTGGTGCGGCAGCATCGGCACGACCAGATCGGGGAAATAGACGCTGTTGCCGCGCTTGCGCGCCTCACGGTCAAGCGCGCTGCCGGGGCGGACATAATAGCTGACATCGGCGATCGCGACGATCGCCTTGAAGCCGCCTTCATTGGCCGGGTCTTCGTCCGGCGCGGCCCAGACGGCATCGTCATGGTCGCGGGCATCGACCGGGTCGATCGCGACGATCGGCAAATGGCGCAGATCCTCGCGCTTGTCCTCATGCAACGGCAGCTTCGACGCGGCGACCGCTTCCTCCTCCACCGCTTCGGGGAAGACATGGGGGATGCCATGCTTGTGGATCGCGATCAGGCTGAAGCTGCGCGGGGCGAAGGGATCGCCGAGAATGTCGGTGACGCGTGCGCTGATCCGTGGCGGGCGGCCGGTCGGCTCGGCCAGGACCAGGTCGCCCTTCTTCGCGGTGCCGATGTCGCTGATCGGCGTATCCTTGCGGATGCGCTTGTCGACCGGGCGCAGCCACAGCTTGCCGTCGGCCATTTCCTCGACCACGCCGAGCAGCATCTCGGTCGATTTGGCGAGCTTCTTCATCGGATGGGCGAGCCAGCCCTTGCCCGCTTCCTCGGTGCGGGCGAGGATGCGGTCGCCGATCGTCAGCGCGCTTGAACGAGACTTGGGCTTGCCGCGTTCGACCACGCGGATGCGCGGCGCGGGCTGGCCTTCGGCCTCCCAGCGTTCGGGGGTGGCGATCAGGGTGGTGTCGTCGACATCGACGATGCGCAGCACCGTCACCTTGGGCACGCCGCCCATCTTGTGGAAGGCGCGGGCCGGTCCGATGTCGAGCAGGCCTTCGTCCGCCATGTCCTTGAGCAGCGCCTTCAAGGCGATCTTTTCCTGCCCCTTGAGGCCGAACGCCTTGGCGATTTCGCGCTTGCCGGCCGGGGTGTCGGACTCGGTGATGAAGTCCATCACCTGCTGCCGGGTGGGGAACCCGGCGGGACGGACTTTCGCGCGGGCCGGGGCCGCCTTCTTCTGCTTCTGGGTCGATGCCATGGCTCCGCTATAGGGGGCAGGGGGCATGGGCGCCAGTGGCATGGCGGGATGGGGGTGGCGGATCGTTGGGACGGGCATGACGATATTGCTTCTCCCCCTGTTGCTCGCTGCCGCGCCTGATGCCCCGATCACGCCGATGGATAAGGCCAATGCCGAACATTATGTCTGGGGCGGCAGCAATGACGGCTGGCATCTGGTGGAGCGCGACGAGATGTCGGTGATCCAGGAACGGATCGTGCCGGGTGGGGCGGAAGTGCGCCATTATCATCGGCGGGCCCGGCAATTCTTCTATGTCCTGTCGGGCGAACTGACGCTGGAGGCGGGCGGGGTGACCCATGTGCTCAAAGCGGGTCAGGGGCTGGAAGTGCCGCCGGGCGTGCCGCACCGGGCGCAGAACAGGAGCGGTGCGCCGGTCGATTTCCTGGTCAATTCGACGCCCAAAAGCCATGGCGACCGGGTCGACGCGCTGGCGGAAAAATAGGAAATCCCCCGCTTAACTTCGCATATTTCCTGCACATTCTGATATTTTGGAACAATTGTTGGAAATCTTGTTGCGGGATCGGGGAGGGGGCTGTCCGGGAAGCGAGTGCATGGCATGGCGACATTCTAGCCTGTCGGGCTGGCTGTAGGACAGGCTTGGCGGTAGAGGGGCGGGATGCAGCTTCTTATCGATGGTGAACTGGTCGATGGCGCGCGCGCGATCGACCTTGTCAATCCGGCGGACGGGCAGGTCTTTGCCGCCGCGCCCTGTGCCGATACGGCGCAGGTGGAGCGGGCGGTGGCGGCCGGGCAGCGGGCCTTTGCCGGCTGGCGCGCGCTGGACTTTGCCGAACGTGGTGCGCGGATTGCGGCGCTGGCCGATGCGCTGGAGGGCCGGGCCGAGGATTTCGCCGCGCGGCTGACGCAGGAGCAGGGCAAGCCGCTGGCTGAGGCGCGGGGCGAGATAGAGGGGGCGGTGGCGGCGCTGCGCTATCATGCCGGGCTGCGGCTGGAGCCGGTGGTGCTCAAGGATAGCGCGACCGAGCGCGTGGTCGAGCAGCGCCATCCGCTGGGCGTGGTCGCGGCGATCGTGCCGTGGAATTATCCGCTGCTGCTGCTGGCGCTCAAACTCGCGCCGGCGCTGATCGCGGGCAATTGCGTGATCGCCAAGCCCGCGCCGACGACGCCGCTGACGACATTGATGCTGGGCGCGCTGGCGGCCGACATCTTCCCCGCCGGGGTGGTGCAGATGCTGGGCGATGCCGGCGATGTCGGGCCGATGCTGACCGCGCATCCGGGGATCGCTCATGTCAGCTTCACCGGATCGACCGCGACCGGGCGACGGGTGATGGCGGCGGCGGCCGACACGGTGAAGCGCTTCACGCTGGAACTGGGCGGCAATGATCCGGCGATCCTGCTGGACGATGCCGATGTCGCGGCGGTGGCGCCGATCCTGTTCGACGGGGCGATGGGCAATGCCGGGCAGGTCTGCCTGGGCGTCAAGCGCATCTATGCGCCGCGCGCGCTGATGCCGGCGCTGGGCGCGGCGCTGGTCGAATGCGCGGAGCGGGCGGTGGTCGGCGACGGGCGGGCGGCCGGCACAACGATCGGCCCGGTGCAGAATAGGGCGCAATATGCGCGGCTGGTCGATCTGTTGGCGGAGACGCGGGCGCAGGGGCGGGTGCTGCATGGCGGTGAGGCGATCGAGGGGGAAGGCTATTATATTGCGCCGACCATCGTCACCGACCTGCCCGACGCGACGCGGCTGGTGCGCGAGGAGCAGTTTGGGCCGATCATCCCGCTGCTCGCCTATGATGACGAGGCGGAACTGGTCCGCCGGGTGAATGATGGCCCCTATGGGCTGGGCGCGTCGGTATGGACGGCCGATGCGGCGCGCGGGCAGGCGATGGCGGCGCGGATCGACAGCGGGCTGGTCTGGGTCAACCGGCTGTTCGACCTGCCCTTCGACGTGCCCATCGGCGGTGCCAAGCAATCGGGCATTGGCCGGCACCAGGGGCTGGCCGGGGTGGAGGAATTCACCCAGATCCGCATCGTCAACGCGGCCCTGGGCTGAACGGAGGAGCGCGCAGATGACCGAGATATTGCTCTTTTCCTATGGCACGCTGCGGCTGGCAGAGGTGCAGAGGGCGCTGTTCGGCCGGCTGGTGCAGGGCGAGCCGGATGCGATGCTAGGCTATCGCCAGCGCATGATCGAGATCAGCGACCCGGACGTGATAGCCAAGAGCGGCACGCGCTGGCACCCGATGGTCGAGCCGAGCGACGATCCCGAGGATGCGGTGGAAGGGACGCTGTTCCGCCTGACGGAAGCGGATGTCGCCAGCGCCGACGCCTATGAGGTCGATTATGTCCGGCGCGAAGTGCTGCTGCGGTCGGGGCGGCGGGCCTTTGTCTATGGGGACAAGGGGGCATGATCAGGTGGCGCTGACGATGTCGGTGCGCGCGAAATCTTCGCCGATGAAGAGCAGGGGGCAATCGCGCTCCCGCGCCAGCGCATAGCCGAAGCAGTCGCCGAAATTGAGCGCGGCGGGATGAAGGCCCTTGCCCCATTGCGTGTAGGCAGCGGCAACCCGGCGGGCGTCTTCGGGGGTGACCGGGACAACCTCCACACCGAGGCCGTTGATCAACGTGGCGGCTTCCGTTCCGACGGCGCGGCGATCGGCGACGATCAGCGTTTCCGCCAGCGTGCCCGCTGACATCAGCAAAATCTCGCTTCCCGCGATCGCGGAGATGCAGCGGTCCGCTTCGGGCTCGTCGAGCAGGATCGCCATGATCGCCGACGTGTCGATGACGATCATTCGGGCAGGCCCGTCTCACCATAGAGAAAGTTCTGGCTGCGGGCGGCGTCCGGCCCGGCCGCGGGGCGCGCGGCCGCGCGCAATTTTTCCATCAGCGCGCGTCGGCTGGCACCGTCAACAGGTTGGCGGATCGGGACAAGGCGGACGGCGGCCTGGCCATGGCGGGTCAGGATGACCTCGTCTCCGGCTTCTGCGCGGCGGACGAGATCGGTCAACTGGCCCTTTGCTTCTGAGACCGAAATGCGCATCGAAAAGCTCCTGATGAATGGGTCTGAATATGGACCATTACATGGACCAAATCAAGATTTCGGCCAATGGAACGGGATGCGGCTGTCGCCCGTGATCTGGCCTTCCGCGTCGAATCGGCGTTCCAGCGCTAGGCCGGTGCCGTCGGGCGCGATGGCGAGGATGCTGCTGCAGCGTGTGCCATAGATGGGGTTGCGGATGAAGATGGGGGAGAGGGGCGGCTCCAGCGGGGCGTCGGACGGTGTGGCCGGGGCGATACCGGTGTCCGGCAGGGTCTCGCGGCGCAGGGCGCCGAACAGGTCTTCGGGATCGATTGCGCCGGCGACCAGCCATTGCAGCATCGCCTCCTTGAGCGCGAGTGTCTTGGGCCAGGGCTGGTCGAGCGGGCCGTTGGAGAGGCCATAGAGGCCGGGCGCGAGCAGGCTGCGCTGGGGTTCGGGGCGATTGGTGAGGAAGACGAGCCGGTCGCGGTCGGCGAGCAGCAGGTTGAACGGGTTGAAATCGTCGAGCGCCGCCGCATGGGGATCGGCATAGGTGCCGCTGCCGGTCAGCAGGTCGGTCACCAGCGCGCCGCGTGAGGCGCGGTCGGGCAGGGGATCGCCATAGCCGCGCAAATTGGTGATGACGGCGGCCCGGCCATCCTCGTCCGCGCCGAGCCAGGTGCCGCCCGATTGCAGGTCGCGCCCGGCGATCAGGCCCGGCCGGTCGTCCCAGCGCGCCATCGCGGCGGCGGGACGGGCATGATATTCGTCGCGATTGCCGATCAGGACGAGCTGCCAGCGCGGGTGCGCCCGCCAGGCCAGTGCCACGATACACATAATGCCGCCTCCATCCTGCAACACCGGCTTGATAAATGGCGCGGCCGCCGCCATATAGGGGGTGCCGGGCTCGCCCGGCTATGGTGATAAATCGTGTCGTATAATAGACGCAGCGGACCCGGGGGCAGTACCCGGCGGTTCCACCACATGTCCCGGAAGACCTTTGGTCTGGCGGGGCGTCTGATGGGGCCGAACTAGGATCGACGTGTGTTCAAAGGCGATGCTTTTACCCGGCCCGTGTAAGCCGTTAAACTGTGCAAAACTCACAAGTGCCAACGATAACGAAGCACTCGCCATTGCAGCGTAATTGAGGGCCTCACGGCCTGACATTACTCTAAAATAGCGCGGTTGAACCCACCGGGCAACAGAAGGGAATTCAGCGGCCCCCGGAGGCGCCGGGCAACAGAAGCCTCCGGACCCAATCCATCGACGATGTTTTTTCAGGCCACGCCGCTTGCGGCGCATGGCCTTTTTGCGCGTCCATGATGCGATTCGAATCGGGTGAAATTTGCATGTCGCATTCGATTTCACTTTTATGACATTGATGTGAAAAACGCATAAGGCGCTGAAATTACGCCGATATAAAATGGAATCGGCGCCCATGCCTGATCTTGTGTCGATGTCATCAAGATGAAATAATTCCGGCTATGTTGGAAAGTTTTTTTCGGAGAAAATCGATGTTCAAGGCAGCGGCAGTTGCGGGCTTTCTTCTGGCTTCGGCAGTGCCGGCCATGGCATCGGCGGCGGATGACGTGATCGTCAGCGTCGTGCCGGATGCGGGTCTGGCCGCGTCGGCGCTGCTCGCCCATGATTTCGACAAGGCCGCGCGCAAGCTGCAGGCGGTCTGGCCCGACACCATCAACGATCCGGCGCGCCTGATCAACCTGGGCAATGCCTATGCGGGCATGGGCCGCACCAGCGATGCGCGCGAGGCCTATGCTGCGGTTGCGCGCGTGCCCGACATGACGCTGGTGCTGGCCGACGGCAGCGAGGAATCCTCGCGCTCGATCGCGCAGCGCGCTTCGGCCCGCCTGAATACGAGCTATGCGATGCGCTGAACGCCCTGTTTCAGTGGCTCGCGCAGGGGCGTCGTCCGGTGGACGGCGCCCCTTTCTGTTGGCTGTGGCGGTTGGGCCACTGTCTTTGAACTGTAATTTTACAGACCCCGATATGTCATAAAAGGAAAATGAGGCTGTCATTTACCGCGCCTACCTGCCGCTTCCGAGGGCGACAGGGGGCGTTGTCCGATTCGCTTTTCCCCCTTGCGCTCCGCATCGCAACAAACCCGGCAGAAGCCGGAGCGGAGACGACATGGCCAAGATCAACCGTATCCATAATATCCTGATGGCGGGCTGCGCCTGCGCGGCGCTGGCTGCCTGCGGCGCGGACGATATCGCTTCGCCCGGCACCGGCGGCGACGTCATCATCAATCCGACGCCGACCCCCACGCCGACGCCGACGCCCACGCCGACCCCGGCCGCCGTTACCCCGGCTGCGGGCTGCCCGACGATCGCCGACCCCAAGGGTCTGACCGACGAGGGCACCATTTCCAGCGCGAACGGTGATGCCTGGCGCGTCTGCACGCTGCCTTCGATCATCGCCAAGAGCATCACCCTGCCCAAGATCGCAGGCCTGGTCTATCAGATGAAGGGCCGCGTCGACGTCGGCTGCGACAGCGGCTTCGCTGCGCCCACCGCCTCGGCACCCGTCACCAGCTCGACCGTGGGCTGCACCACCGCCAACGGCTTCACGCTGGTCGGTGGCCAACTGACCGCCGACACCAACGTCACTCTGACCATCGAGCCGGGCGTCATCGTCTATGGCGGCACCGGCACGAGCTGGCTGGCCGTCAACCGCGGCAACAAGATCAACGCCGTCGGCACCGCCAGCGCGCCGATCATCTTCACCAGCCGCGACAATATCAACGGCAACTCGACTGAAAACTCGATGGGCCAGTGGGGCGGCGTCGTGCTGATGGGCCGTGCGCGCGTCACCGACTGCAACAGCGGCGGTTCCGTTGGCGCAGACACTTGCGAGCGCCAGACCGAAGGTTCGGCCGATCCGGCCGTCTATGGTGGTCGTGACGACACCTATAATGCGGGCACGATGAAATATGTGCAGATCCGCTATTCGGGCTATGTTCTGGGTTCCAACTCGGAGCTGCAGGCGCTGACGACCGAAGGCACCGGCAGCGCCACCACGCTGGACTATATCCAGAGCTTCAACAGCTCGGACGACGGCGCGGAATTCTTCGGCGGCACGGTCCACATGAAGCATTATATCGCCACCGGCGCGGATGACGACAGCCTCGACGCCGACACCGGCATCCAGGGCCGCTTCCAATATGTGCTGATCGTGCAGCGTCCGGGCCAGGGCGACGCGCTGATGGAAGTCGACAGCAATGGTCTGGAAAGCGATACCCCGCGCCAGAACACCATCGTCGCCAACTTCACCGCGATCCAGTCGCAGGTCAGCAGCAACAACGAAGCCAATGACCAGGCATCGATCCTGAACCGCGGCAACAGCGACCTGTCGCTGGTGAACGGCATCGTCGTGTCGCCGAACAACGAGTGCGTCCGCCTGCATGGCACCGGCACTGCCGCGACCCGCGCCACGCTGACCGCTCGTTCGGTGCTGATGCAGTGCAACGCGACCAAGTATATCGGTTCGGGCAGCGGCGCGACCGCCTACACCGCCGCCGATGTCGCCGCGATCTTCAGCGGCAACAACAACAATGATGCCTACACGGCCTCGCTGAGCGCGGTGTTCATCAACGGTGCGGCCGAAACCGCCGCCACCGCGATCGACGCCAAGACGCTGGACAGCTTCTTCGACACGACGACCTATGTCGGCGCGGTCAAGGACGCCAACGACACCTGGTTCGCCGGCTGGACCTGCAACTCGGCCTACGCGCCGTTTGACAGCACCAGCACCGCGCGCCGCGCCTGCACCTCGATCCCGCTCTAAGACGGGACGGACCTGATGCGGGGCGGGACGCGGCCATGATCGGCCGCATCCCGCCCCGAAACGTGCAATGACCTTATCTAGGGGATATTCGATGGCGACGCCGCTCAAGTTCGCGGGCCTGCTGCTGCTTTCCACTGCGCTGGTCGCGCCGGCCGCGCTGGCCCAGGAAGTGCCCGCGCCCGCCGATGCCACCACGTCCGACCCGCAGGCGGCCGATCCTGCTGCCGCTGCCGGTCGTTCGACCGCCGAGGATCCGGAGGCGGCGCCCGACATTTCGGTCCCCGGTTCCGACATCATCGTCACCGGCCGCCGCAGTGCCAACGTCCAGAAGAATATTCCGGCGGTGGTTTCGGTCCTGTCTTCCGCCGATATCGCCCGGACGGGCGACGGCAACATTGCCGGCGCGCTGGGCCGCGTCACCGGCCTGTCGGTGGTCGGCAACGGCTATGTCTATGTCCGAGGCCTGGGCGATCGCTATTCGCTCGCGCTGCTGAACGGTTCGCCGCTGCCCAGCCCCGAGCCGCTCAAGCGCGTCGTGCCGCTGGACCTGTTCCCGACGAACATCGTCTCGTCCTCGATGGTGCAGAAGAGCTATTCGGCCAATTATCCCGGCGAGTTCGGCGGCGGCGTCATCAACCTGACGACCAATGCGGTGCCGGCGGAAAGCTTCCTGACGGTCAGCGGCGGTATCGGTGCCAACACCGAAACCACCTATCAGATGGGCTATAGCTATTATGGCAGCAAGAGCGACTGGACCGGCTTCGACAATGGCAGCCGCGACATTCCGCCGGCGCTCGCCGCCTTCTTCGCCAGCGGCGAACGGATCAGCTCGGGCAATGTCGATACCACCGCGATCGCGGCGGAAATGGTGCGCTTCAGCAAGGGCACCGTCCAGCGCATCAAGGATATCGACCCCAATTATTCGGCGACCATTTCGGGCGGCACCTCGTTCGACCTGGGCGGTTCGACCCTGGGGCTGATCGCCACCGCGGGCTACAGCAACAAGTGGACCACGCGCGACCAGCGTCAGCAAAATTCGATCACGCCCGACCTGTCGGCGCTCAATTCGGATTTCCAGCGCGTCACCACCGACAATCGCATCGTCGTCAACGGCCTGCTGGGCCTGGGCCTGGAGTTTGGCGACAACAAGATCCGCTGGACCAACCTCTATATCCGCGACACGCTCAAGCACACCCGCATGGGCCTGGGCAACACCCAGACCCAGCCGACGTCGGACATCATGGAGCAGGATACCGCTTGGTATGAGCGCCAACTGATCGACACGCAGGTGGTGGGCGAGTTCAAGCTGAGCCCGGCGTTCAGCCTGGACGTGCGCGGCGGCTTCGCCAATTCGCAGCGCGAAGCCCCCTATGAATTGTCGTTCGAATATATCCGCACCAATGCGGCGGCCGACCCCTATGGCAATCTGTTCGTCAACCGTCTGAACGGCAATACCGGCCAGACCGCGACGGTCAGCTTCTCCGACCTCAACGAGGATCTGTGGTCGGGCGGCGCGGACCTGACCTGGAAGCCGTCGGCCGACATGGCGCTGACCGCCGGCTATGCCTATGTCGACACCAACCGCACCAGCTCGCGCCGCGACTTCCAGTTCCGCGCGTCGAGCGACATGCCCGAAGGCGTGGGCGTGCTGCGCCCCGACCTGCTGCTGGCACCGGGCATCGTCAACGCTTATGACATTGCCCTGATCGAGACCAACGAAGGCAATCCCGCCTTCCGCGCGACGCTCAAGAACCATGCCGGCTATGGCAAGCTGAACTGGCAGATACTGGACGACCTGTCACTCGACGCGGGCGTGCGTTATGAAACGGCCAAGCTCAATGTGTCGCCACTGCAGGTGTTCAGCACGCCGGGCGCTGGCACGGCCTCGACCCAGCTCGACAATAATTACTGGCTGCCCAGCGGCACGCTGACCTGGCAGATGCGCGACGACATGCAGGTGCGCCTGAACGCGTCGAAGACCATTGCCCGGCCGCAGTTCCGCGAGTTGATCTATCAGTTCTATTTCGACCCGGACACCAACCGTCGCTATCAGGGCAACCCCTATCTGCAGGACAGCAAGCTGTTCAACGCGGAAGCGCGCTATGAATGGTATTTCGCGCGGGATCAGCGCTTTACGCTGTCGGGCTTCTACAAGACGATCGACAATCCGATCGAAACCTTCATCTCGCTTAACAGCGACGCGTTCATCACCAGCTTCGCCAATGCGCCCAAGGCCGACCTCTATGGCGGCGAAGTCGAACTGCAGAAATATTTCGACCTGTCGTCCATGTCTGACAGCGCGTTCTTCTCGACCCGCCGTCTGGTGACGATCGCCAACTATACCTACACCAAGTCGAAGCTGAAGGTGAAGGAAGGCGATACGACCGCCGTGTTCGGCGCGTCGTCGACGCTGGCGACCGACTATTTCCGCAACGGTTCGCCGCTGACGGGCCAGTCGGACCATCTGGTCAACTTCCAGTTCGGCCTGGAAGATCAGGACAAGCTGTCGCAGCAGACGCTGATCCTGTCCTATGCCAGCAAGCGCGTGACCAGCCGTGGCCTGGCCAACCAGGACCAGCCGGACGTCTATGAACATCCCGGCATCAACCTGGACTTCGTGGCGCGCCAGGGCGTCTATGTCGCAGGGCGCCAGTTCGACGCCAAGTTCGAGGTGCGCAACATCCTGGGCAACGACTATGAGGAAAGCCAGTCGAACGGCACCAACAAGGTCATCTACAATGCCTATAATTATGGCACGACCTTCAACTTCTCGCTTTCGACGACCTTCTGACGTCAGGCACAGCCGAAACGGAAAGGGCGCCCGATCGGGCGCCCTTTTGCGTTGGGGGATCGGCGGTGCGGGCTCATTTCTCGATCAGCAGCTTCACGATCCGGCGCTTGCCGAAGCGCAGCGGGTCGGCGAACCAGGTTACCTCCACTTTCTGCCCCTCGCGCAGATAGGGCGGGCCGCCGGCAAAGCCGCAGAAGGTCGCCACCGGACAGCGGCTGCCCTCGTGCCAGGAAAAACTCTCCCCGCCGATGTCGAAGCCATGGGTTATATTGGCCTGATGCTTCTGGAAGGAGAGGGGGTCGGTATTCCGGCTGCGCGTGCGGATGTCCCATAATTTGCTGATCCGCCCCTTGGTCACGCTCATCTGGTCCATGTCCATGGCGCCGACCCGCAACTGGTCGAACAGCGGCAGGCCGCCGAACCACAGACCGGCCAGCAGGATCGCGGCCGGCATATGGCGCGGCATCCGTCGCCCGGATCGCTTCCACCAGCGGGCGCCCAGGAACAAGAGGGCAAAGAAGATCAGATAGAGGATCGCGGCCCAGTCGAACGGCGCCATGCTCCTGTCATAGGCTGTAATCACGCGAGCCCCCCCCCCAGCGCATTTCTTCCATCATGCCATGACGGGTGCGAAAGGAAAGAGGCTGGCGGTGCGCGTGGCCGGACGGGGGCATGGACGCGCGTTCGGGGAGGGGCTGGACGCGGGCAAGCATGTTGTCCGTGCATCATCGCGGACGCTTCACAGGGTTTTCCCCGATAGCCGGCTGGTCAGGCAGGATGCAGACAAAGGCGACCCAATTCCTGTTCATGCGAAGGGAAAGCACCATGGCCGACAAGAAACCCAATATCCTCGTCATCTGGGGCGACGATATCGGGATATCGAACCTCAGTTGCTACACCGACGGGGTGATGGGCTATCGCACGCCCAATATCGACCGGATCGCCAGGGAGGGGATGAAGTTCACCGACAGCTATGGCGAGCAGAGCTGCACCGCCGGCCGTTCTTCCTTCATCACCGGACAGAGCGTGCTGCGCACCGGCCTGTCCAAGGTCGGCATTCCCGGCGCGCCGGTGGGCATGAGCGACAAGATCATCACCATCGCCGCGCTGCTGAAGGAACAGGGCTATGCCACCGGCCAGTTCGGCAAGAACCATCTGGGCGACCTCAACCATATGCTGCCGACCAATCACGGCTTCGACGAATTTTTCGGCAATCTCTATCACCTGAACGCCGAAGAAGAGCCGGAGATGGAAAATTATCCGCTCAACGAACCGGACATGCCGCATTTCAAGGAACGCTTCGGCCCGCGCGGGGTGATCCATTCCTTCGCCACCGATGTCGACGACGCCACCGAAATGCCGCGCTGGGGCAAGGTCGGCAAGCAGAAGATCGAGGATACCGGCCCGCTGACGGCCAAGCGCATGGAAACCTGCGACGATGAATTCGTCGAACGCGCGTCAAAGTTCATCAAGCAGGCGGAGGCCGATGGAAAGCCGTGGTTCGTATGGGTGAACACCACGCATATGCACATGTTCACGCACCCCAAGCCGGGCAGCAAGGGCCAGGCCGGCCGCTGGCAGTCCGACTATCACGACACCATGATCGACCATGACAAGAATGTCGGCCAGCTGCTCGACCTGCTGGACGAACTGGGCATCGCCGAGGACACGCTGGTCCAATATTCGACCGACAATGGCCCGCATCGCAACAGCTGGCCCGATTGCGGCACCACGCCGTTCCGCAGCGAAAAGAACACCAATTGGGAAGGCGCCTTCCGCATTCCGATGATGGTGCGCTGGCCGGGCAAGGTGCCGGCCGGATCGGTCTCCAACGGCATCGTCCAGCATCATGACTGGCTGCCGACCTTCCTGGAAATGGCGGGCGAGCCCGACATCGTCGAGAAGGTGAAGAAGGGCTACAAGGCGATCGGCCGGACCTACAAGAACCATATCGACGGCGTCAGCCTGGTCGGCCACATCACCGGCAAGGAAGAGAAGAGCCCGCGCAACGCCTTCTTCTACATCAGCGACGATGGCGACATCCTGGCCATGCGCTACGACAATTGGAAATGCGTGTTCCTGGAACAGCGCTGCGCCGGCACGATGAAGGTCTGGGGCGAGCCGTTCACCCGGCTGCGCATTCCCAAGCTCTTCAACCTGCGGATCGATCCCTATGAGTTCGCCGACATCACATCCAACACCTATTATGACTGGGTGTTGAAGAACACCTTCCTGCTCTATGGCGCGCAGGCGGGGGCGGCCCAATTTGCCGACACCTTCAAGGAATTCCCGCCGATCCAGAAGCCCAACACCTTCACCATCGACGACGCCATCAACGCGATGGGCGATGCGGCGGGCGGCGCGAGCTGAACCATGAAAAAAGCGGCGCGGGATACTGTCCCGCGCCGCTTCTGATCATCGCTGTCCTGATGCCGCCGCCCGATCCTGCGATCGGGCGGCGGTCTTGATCAGGCCGCCTTGGGCGGGGCGAACTTGGTGAGGTCGATGCCGACCACGGCCTTCTTATATTCGTCCATATTGGGCGTACGGCCCAGGATCGTCGAGAGCACGACCAGCGGAGTCGAGGCGAGGAGGGATTCGCCCTTCTTCTCGGCCGTGTCTTCCACCACGCGGCCCTGGAACAGGCGGGTCGAGGTGGCGAGGACGGTGTCGCCCTTCGCGGCCTTTTCCTGGTTGCCCATGCACAGGTTGCAGCCCGGACGCTCCAGATAGAGGGTATTCTCATATTCGGTGCGGGCGGCGTTCTTGGGGTGGCTGTCGTCGAACTCGAAGCCGGCATACTTCTTGAGCACGTCCCAGTCGCCTTCGGCCTTCAGCTCGTCGACGATGTTGTAGGTCGGCGGGGCGACGACCAGCGGCGCCTTGAATTCGACCTTGCCTTCGGCAGCTTCGATGTTCTTGAGCATCTGGGCCAGGATCTTCATGTCGCCCTTGTGCACCATGCAGGATCCGATGAAGCCCAGATCCACCTTCTTGGTGCCGCCATAATAGGAAACCGGGCGGATGGTGTCATGGGTGTAGCGCTTCGACACGTCGGCATTGTTGACGTCCGGGTCGGCGATCATCGGTTCGTCGATCTGATCGAGGTCGACGACGACTTCGGCATAATATTTGGCGTTGGCGTCGGGCGACAAAGCGGGCTTCTCGCCCGAGCGGATCTCGGCGATGCGCTTGTCGGCCAGAGCGATCAGGCCACGGAGCGTGCCGGCGGCATTTTCCATGCCCTTGTCGATCATGATCTGGATGCGCGACTTGGCGATTTCCAGCGATTCGATCAGCGTTTCGTCCTGCGAGATGCAGATCGACGCCTTCGCCTTCATTTCGGCGGTCCAGTCGGTGAAGGTGAAGGCCTGGTCGGCCAGCAGCGTGCCGATATGGACTTCGATGATGCGGCCCTGGAACACATTCTCGCCAGCGAACTGGTGGAGCATCTGCGCCTGGGTGGCGTGGACGACGTCGCGGAAGTCCATATAGGGCGCCATCTGGCCCTTGAAGGTGACCTTGACCGACTGCGGGATCGGCATGGTGGCTTCACCGGTGGCCAGCGCCAGCGCAACCGTGCCCGAGTCCGCGCCGAAGGCCACGCCCTTCGACATGCGGGTGTGGCTGTCGCCGCCGATGATGATCGCCCAGTCGTCCACGGTGATGTCGTTCAGCACCTTGTGGATGACGTCGGTCATCGCATGATAGACGCCCTTGGGGTCGCGCGCGGTGATCAGGCCGAAATTGTTCATGAAGCTCATGAGCTTGGGAATGTTGGCCTGGGCCTTCTTGTCCCACACCGACGCGGTGTGGCAGCCCGACTGATAGGCGCCATCGACCAGCGGCGAGATGACGGTGGCGGCCATCGCCTCCAGTTCCTGCGCGGTCATTAGGCCGGTGGTGTCCTGCGACCCGACGATGTTGACCTTCACGCGCACGTCCGAACCGGCATGCAGCACCTTGCCCGGCGTCACGCCCACGGCGTTGCGGTTGAAGATCTTCTCTACGGCGGTCAGGCCCTGGTCGTCGACCGTGATTTCCTTGTTCGGCGCGAACACCTTGGGCGCTTCGATGCCCAGCGTTTCGGCAGCGAAGGTCTGCAGCTTCTTGCCGAAGACGATGGCGTAGCTGCTGCCCGCCTTCATGAACTCCATCTTCTGGGGGGTGAAGGCGGCGGCGACGTCGACCAGTTCCTTGCCGGCCTCGTCGGTCAGCTTCTTGTTCTTGACGTCGATCTTCAGCACCGTGCCGGTCGCGACCGAGAAGGCCTCTTCCAGCACCGGATTACCGTCATTGTTGATGATCGCCTTGCCCTCGCCATCGGTCTTCTTGACCCAGTTCTTGAGGTTGAGGCCGATGCCGCCGGTCACGTCCACGGTGGTCGCGAAGATCGGCGAGATGCCGTTGGTGCCGGCGACGACCGGCGCATAGTTGACGAAGGGGACATAGGGGCTCTGCTGCTTGCCGGCCCACAGCGCCACATTGTTGACGCCCGACATGCGCGACGAGCCGACGCCCATCGTGCCCTTTTCGGCGATCAGCATCACGCGCGCATCGGGATGCTGGGCCTTCAAGGCAACGATTTCCTGCTGCGCTTCGGGCGAGATCATGCACAGGCCGTGCAGTTCGCGGTCCGAACGCGAGTGGGCCTGGTTGCCCGGCGAGAGAAGGTCGGTCGATATATCGCCTTCGCCGGCGATGAAGGTCACGACCTTGATCTCGTCCTCGACCTCGGGAAGCTTGGTGAAGAATTCGGCCTTGGCATAGCTTTCCAGCACGTCCTTGGCGACGGCATTGCCGGCCGCGAAGGCATCGCGCAGGCGGAACATGTCGGCGTCGTAGAGGAAGACCTGGGTTTTCAGGACGTCACCGGCCTGGGCGGCCAGCGCGGCGTCATCGCCGAGCGCGATGTCGAGCAGCACGGCGATCGAGGGGCCGCCCTTCATATGACTGAGCAGTTCCAGTGCGAAGGCCGGGGTGATTTCCGCGACGGTGACGTCGCCCAGCACGATCTTCTTGAGGAAGTCGGCCTTCACGCCCGCAGCGCTGGTGGTGCCGGGCAGGGTGTTGTAGATGAAGAATTTGAGCGCTTCGGCGCGATGTTCGCTGCCGGCATCCTGGATCAGGGTGATGAGTTCGGCGACGAGGGCGCCATCGTCGATCGGCTTGGGTGCGAGCCCCTGGACTTTCCTGCTGTCGATTTCGGCCAGATAATCCAGGTAGATGCTCATTATAAATCCAATGCCATAAAGTGTATGAATCCGGGCGTGGCACCACCGGACGGCTTTATGGACCGACCTGGGGCGGTGACGGGTCGCGCGTAGGCCAAGATCGCCCGGCTTGCAAGCTGCCCGATAGGCCCAGATGCACCGATCCGGATCGCCCCGGCGCTCGCTGCGCGGGGAGCGGCGGCGATCCGTAGCGGCGGACGAGTGTCGAAGCGGATATTGGGTGCCACCATGATGTCTGCAACCCTTCTTATGTTGCCCAGGCGGCTCCAACATGTCCCGCAAAGAAGAGGCCTGCGCTCCGCCGGTGTCGCGATTGTGAGAAATTGTTGCGCAGGCGGCTGGGCATATCATCATTGATTGACCGCTACCTTCTTCCTCCACATCAGCCCGTGAAATTCTAATGCGACTAAGTCGCACTATTATTTCAATGGGGGTCTGAAATGCCATTTCCTGCAATCTTGTCGACGCGTGCCCATCTGCTGGGGGGCGCTGCCCTGATCGGTGCGCTCGCACTGCCCGTCGCCGCCCAGGCGCAGGCGCCCGATGCCGATGCCGATGCGCAGTCGAGTGCGATCGTCGTCACCGCGGCCGGCTATGAACAGAATATCATCGAGGCGCCGGCCAGCATCACCGTGCTGGGCCGCGAGGAATTGCAGGAAAAGCGGTTCGGCAGCCTGGCCGAAGCACTGCAGGACGTGCAGGGCGTCGATGTTGGCGGCGAAGCGGGCAAGACCGGCGGCCTCAACATCTCGATCCGCGGCATGCCCAGCGACTATACGCTGGTGCTGATCGACGGCCGACGCCAGAATGCGCCCGGCGGCGTCACGCCCAACGGCTTTGGCGAAACCTCCACCAGCTTCCTGCCGCCCTTCTCCGCGATCGACCGGATCGAGGTGGTGCGTGGCCCGATGTCCACGCTCTATGGCTCGGACGCGATGGGCGGCGTGGTCAACATCATCACGCGCAAGGTCGGCGATCGCTGGGTCGGCACCGCCACCGCCGAAAGCACGATCCAGGGCGATGACCGCTTCGGCAATATCCAGTCGGTCAACGGCTTTGCCCAGGGGCCGATCATCAAGGGGCTGGCCGGCCTGACCCTGCGCGGCAGTGTCTTCCACCGCGCCGGCTCCGATATCGAGATCCCCGGCGATCCGGCGCTGACCTTGGGCCGCAATCCGGTGGAATCGGACATCTATAATTATGGCGGCCGTCTGACGCTGACGCCCCATGCCGATCATGACCTGTGGTTCGAATATGATCGCAACGAACAAAGCTATGACAATAGCCGGGGCCAGCTCGGCACGCTGGGATCGGGCGGCTACGCCCCCGAACAGCGGTTCAACCGCAGCAATTATGTGATCGCGCATAGCTGGCGCATGGGGTTCGGCCAGCTCGACACCACCCTGACCCGCAACGAGACCGAGACGATCGGCCGCCTGATCCCCAATGGCACGCCGGGCGCGGTGCCGGGCGGCCCCCGCACGCTGGAGGCGCGCAACGACATCATCGATTCCCGCTTTGCCGGCAAGGCGGGCGCGCTGGCCTTCACCGTCGGCGGCCAATATTGGAAGGCGCGGATGGTCGAGGGCGTCGCCCCCGAGCCGTTCAAGTTCACCCAGTGGGCGGGCTTTGCCGAAGCGACGCTGACCGTCGTCGACGGCTTCAACATCACTGGTGGCGCCCGCTACGACAATCACTCGACCTTCGGCGACAAATGGTCGCCGCGCGCCTATGCGGTGTGGAACATCAATGATGTGCTGACCCTGAAGGGCGGCGTCAGCCGCGGTTTCAAGACGCCGCGCGTCGAACAGATTGCCGAAGGCATCATCGGCTTTGGCGGGCAGGGGCGCATCCCGCTGCTTGGCACGCCGGGGCTGAAGCCGGAAACCAGCACCAGCTATGAAGCGGGCCTCTATTATGATGGCGACGGCTTCTTCAGCGGCAATGTCACCCTGTTCAACAATGACTTCACCGACAAGATCGCCAGCGGTCCGGGCATCCCCAATTGCCAGTTTTCAGGCAATCCCAATCGCCCCGGCTGTCTGGATGTCGGCCCGTTCCCGACCGTCGACCTGTTCAGCCAGTCGATCAACATCGACAAGGCCCGCACCCGCGGCGTCGAGGTGGCAACCCGTTTCGCGCTGACCTCCGCCCTGTCGCTGACGGCCAACTATACCTATACCGAGACTGAGCAGCTCAGCGGATCGGAAGAGGGGCTGCCGCTGATCGGCATGCCCAAGCATATGCTGAACGGCAATCTGCGCTGGAAGCTGGGCGACAAGGCCAGCGTCTGGGCACGGGCGGAAGTGCGGTCGAGCCGCTATCGCGGCGCCAATGCGCAGCAGACGTCCGTGGGCGACTTCCGCAGCTATGAAGTCTTCCACCTGGGTGGTTCCTACCAGGTCGCACCCGCCTTCCGCCTGTCGGCGACGCTCTATAATATCCTCGACACCGACTATGCGGTCTATGTGCCCTATCAGACTGCGGCCAATGTGACCGCCTGGACCCCGGCCTATTCGATCAACCAGGAAGGGCGCCGCCTCTGGCTCTCGGCCACGGTCGACTTCTGACGGGAGCAGGGCCCCGCCCTGCGCGCCAGGCGCGGGGCGGTGTCATAGTTGCCTTGCAGGGCGGACGTTGCGAACGCACACCCCGCTGGCGGAAAATCACCCAGCGCGGCTGAAATATGTGCGCCGCCTGGGGCATCGCCTTCAGCCCCAGGGGCGTTCGCGATACCATTTGGTGATGACATGCTTGACGCCGCTGCGGACCTTCATGCCGTGGTGGATGCTGGCGGGGTTGAAGCGATCCGGGGTGATGCGGTTGTTCCAGGCGAGCAGCTTGCCGGTTTCGGGTTGCACCGTCTTGCCGATCTTCGTGAAGCGGGTGGCGCCACCGGCGGCCGGTTCGTTGAGATAGACCATCAAGGTCCAGGTGCGGTTACCCGCGACCGCGCAGAATCTGTCATAGTCCGCGCCCTTGGGTTCGAAATAATCGGTGTGCGCCTTGAATTCCTGGCCGATGCCGTAGCGCTGGCCCTGGATCGGTTCGCCATATTGGGTGGCGATGCCGGCGAAGCTGTCGAGCCGGGCGTTGATGGCGGCGACGAACGGGTCGCCATGGTCGAGGTCGCAGGTCTCGCTGGTGCGGAAATAGCCGTCACCATTGGCGTCGGCGATGGTCGAGGGGCGACGGTCCGCATCGATCCGCGCGATAACCTGCGCGCATTCCTCAAGGCTCAGGAAATCACGCTGGATGAAGAGGGTGAGATCCTTGCTGGGCACCCGCTGGACTCGTGCATGGCTGGCGATCCAGGCCGGATCGGCGTCGGGTGCGGCGGGCGGTGACAGGATCGGGTCGGACAAGGTCATGGTCATTTCCGCGAATGACGGCGCTACAGGCCGGTTTCCGTGGCCCTAGCTATCGTTGACCCTGCGAAATGCAAGCATCGTCGCGGCCCCATTGCTACCTGTCATATTATGGTAACATAAACGTCATCTGGCAGTAAGAAGAGTTGCCTAGCAGGCGGGCGAACCAAGGGGGACATTCCGGCTCATGCGTGTGCCGTTCGGCGACAAGTTGCAAGGGTGGCGGCGCTATGCGCGGCCGGTCGACTGGCTGGGGCTGGTCGAGAAGCTGTTGCTGGCCGTGCTGGCATTGCAGCTGGCCCGGCTGGTATGGGTATTGCTGACGCCGGTCGGCGCCTTCGGCCCCTGGGAAGGGCGGCAGGCGCAGGTGCTTTCGGCCAGTGCGCGGCAGGCGCTGTTCGCCAGTTTCGATCCCTTTTTCCGCACCGGCGCGCCGCAGGCGGGCAATGGCGTCGTCACCTCGCTGGCGCTGACGCTCTATGGCGTGCGGCTGAACGAGGGGACGGGGCAGGGATCGGCGATCCTGGCGACGCCCGATGGCATCCAGAACAGCTATGCCGTGGGCGACGAGATCATGCCCGGCGTGGTGCTGAAGGCGGTATTGTTCGACCATGTGACCATCGATCGCGGTGGGGCGGAGGAGCAGGTGTTCCTCGACCAGTCCCAGCCGGCGTCGGCGGCCGGCGGACCGGCTGGTGGGCCGGGCGGCGCGCCCGAGGGGGATATGGCGCCGGGCGAGGGCGCGCCCTCGCCGGTGCCGGGCCGCGATGCGCCGAGCGCCGATGCGGTGAAGCGCGACATCGGCTTTTCCCCGCGCACCCAGAATGGCCGGGTGACCGGGCTGGTGCTGAGCCCCAAGGGGCCGGGCTTTCAAAATGCCGGTTTCCAGGCCGGCGACATCGTGACCCAGATCAACGGCCAGCCGATCGGATCGGCCGGTGACCTGGCATCATTGCAGAACCAGATCGTGCCCGGCGCACGCCTGTCCCTGACCGTGGAGCGCGGCGCCGTCACCGTGCCGATCAACCTGATATTGCAAGGCCAATGACTAGACATATCCTCAAATATTCCGCCGCCCTCGCGCTGGTCCTGGCTGCCCCGGTCCCCGGCCATGCGCAGCAGACGCTGAATGTGCGCGATGCCGATATCCGCGCCTTCATCCAGGATGCCGCGCGCGTCACCGGCCGCACCTTCATCATCGACAACCGGGTGCAGGGAAAGGTGTCGGTCGTGACCGACCGGCCGCTGTCCAAGTCGGAATATTTCGAGATCGTGCTGTCGACGCTGCGCGCCAATGGCCTGGTCGCGGTGCCGGCGCCCGGTGGCGCCTATCGCATCCAGCCGGCGGACGGCGCGGCCGGCCAGCCGAGCGCGGTGGGCCGGGCGGCGACCCGCAACAGCTTCGTCACCGAAGTCTTCCGCCTGCGGTCGGTCGACGCGGCAAGCGTGCTGGAAACGCTGCGCCCGCTGATCAGCAAGGAAGGCACGGTCACCGCCAATCGCGCCGGCAACAGCATCGTCGTCGCCGACTATGCCGACAATGTCGCGCGCATCCGCCAGGTGATTGCGCGGGTCGATCGCGACACCAGCTCGACCCAGATGGTAATGCTGAAAAATGCCGGCGCGCGCGAGATCGCGACATCGCTGCAGGCGCTGGTGCAGAGTGGCGGCGGCGAGAATGGCGCGCCGGCGGCCGCCAGCGTGGTGCCGATCGACAGCAGCAATGCGATCGCCATTCGCGGCGATGTGAACACCGTCACGCGCCTCGCCAATATGGCGCGCGAGCTGGACCGGCAGGCGGCGAGCGGCACGGAAATCCGCGTCTACTGGCTGGAACATGCCGATGCGGAGAAGCTGTTGCCGGTGTTGCAGCAGTTGATCGGCCAGTCGAGCAGCTCGCCCGTCACCTCCTCGGTCCCGGCGGCCGGTGCCAGCGGCGGCGCTGGCGGCGGCGCGGCTCCGGCCAGCGCAGCGGCGGCACCGGTCGCGGCGGCCTCCAGCGGATCGAGCGGCAGCGGCATTTCGACCCGCGGCCCGGCGATCGTTACCCGCTATGAAGGCGCCAATGCGATCATCGTTGCCGCCAACAGCGACGTGCAGCGCATGCTGGGCGAGACCATCCGCCAGATCGATACCCGCCGCGAGCAGGTGCTGGTGGAGGCGATCATCGTCGAGATCAGCGATGCGGCGGCCAAGAAGCTGGGCGTGCAGTTCCTGCTGGGCAGCACATCGACCGGCTTTGCCGCGACCAATTACAGCAATGCGTCGCCCAGCCTGATCACCATTGCCGGTGCCTATGGCGCGACCAAGCTGGGCACCACCAAGACGACGGTGGTGGCGGCCGACGGGACGACCACGACGACCGAGACGCAGACCAACAGCGATCTGGCCAGCAGCCTGACCCAGGCGGCGGTCGACAGCCTGGCCAGCGCGACCGGCATCGTCGGCGGCCTGGGCACGCAGATCGGCAAGAACGGCATTTTCGGCGCGATCATCAATGCAGTGAAGTCGGATACCGAGAGCAACCTGCTGTCGACGCCGTCGGTGATGACGCTGGACAATCAGAAGGCGTCGATCCTGGTCGGCCAGCAGGTGCCGGTGACCACCGGCGAGGCGCTGAGCCAGAATTTCGACAACCAGTTCCGCACCGTCCAGCGCCAGGATGTCGGCATCAAGCTGGAGGTGAAGCCGCAGATCAACACCGGCGGCGCGATCAAGCTGTTCCTGAAGCAGGAAGTGTCGAGCGTGGCGGGGCCAGTCAGCAATTCGAGCAGCGACCTGATCATCAACAAGCGCGAGATCGAGACCACGGTCACGGTCGATGACGGCGAAATCCTGGCGCTGGGCGGCCTGCTGGACGATAATGAGCGCAAGACGATCGAGCGCATCCCGCTGCTGTCCGACATTCCGGGCATTGGCGAGCTGTTCAAGTCGCGCAGCAAGAGCCGGACCAAGACCAACCTCATGGTCTTCATCCGCCCGACCATCCTGCGCACCAAGGAAGATGCGCAGCGCCTGACCCAGCAGCGCTATGGCTATGTGCGCGGCATGCAGTTGCAGCGCAGCCCCGACAGCGAGCCGACCATCGACGAGCTGGTGCGCGACTATATGGGCGCGCAGCCGCCGATCGCGCCACAGCCCGGCGACATGCTGGTCGAGCCGCAGGCCGGTGCCGCCGCGCCGGCGACATCGCCGGCACCGGGACAGGTCCAGGTCATCGAACCCACGGTGCGGCAGTCGAGCGGCGTCGTCCGCCCGGTCGATCTGCCGCCAAGCGGAGAGCAGAAGTGAGCGAACAGGAGCATGTGACGGTAATGCCGTCAGTTCTTCCGCCACGACCGGTCGACATCCCCTATGGCTTTGCCCGCAAGCATGGCGTGGTGATGTTGCCGCAGGATGGCGAACGACTGTCGATCGCGGTGCGCGAGGGCAGCGATCCACGCGTGCTGTTGGAGGTGCGCCGTCATCTCGCCCGCAGCTTCGACGTGCGCTTTGTCGAGGCGCCGCAGTTCGACCGGCATCTGTCCGATCATTATGCGATGGAGGGCAGCGCCGCCGCCATGGCCGGGTCGATCGACGTCGGCGCGGATGAGCTGGACATATTGGCCGCCGACATTCCGACCGCCGACGATCTGCTCGACAGCGCAGACGACGCGCCGGCGATCCGCCTGATCAATGGCATCATTGCCGAGGCCGCACGCCAGGGCGTGTCGGACATTCATATCGAACCCTATGAGACGGGGCTGATCGTGCGGATGCGCGTGGATGGCGTACTGCGCGAGACGCTGCGCATGCCGCCGCATGTCGCGCCGGTGGTGGTCAGCCGCATCAAGGTGATGGCGCGGCTCGACATTGCCGAACGGCGCGTGCCGCAGGATGGCCGCATCGGCCTGACCCTGGGCGGCAAGCTGCTCGACGTGCGCGTATCGACCCTGCCGAGCCGGGCGGGCGAACGGGTGGTGCTGCGTATCCTGGACAAGGAAAATGCCGGCATCACGCTCGACCTGCTCGGCATGACCGGGGCACCCGACCGCATCTTCCGCGAGGGGCTGAGCGAGCCCAACGGCATCATCCTGGTCACCGGCCCGACCGGTTCGGGCAAGACGACGACGCTCTATGCCGGCCTGCGCAACCTGAACGATGGCAGCCGCAACATTCTGACGGTCGAAGACCCGGTCGAATATGCGATGGAGGGCGTCGGCCAGACCCAGGTCAATGCCAAGGTCGGCCTGACCTTCGCCGCCGGGCTGCGCGCGATCCTGCGCCAGGACCCCGATGTCGTCATGGTCGGCGAAATCCGCGACCGCGAGACGGCCGAGATTGCGGTGCAGGCGTCGCTGACCGGCCATCTCGTGCTGTCGACCGTCCATACCAATGACGCGGTCGGCGCGATCACCCGTATGCGCGACATGCGCGTCGAACCCTTCCTGCTTGCCTCCACGCTGCGCGCCGTCGTCGCCCAGCGTCTGGTGCGGCGGCTGTGCCAGCATTGCCGCGAGCCGGTACAGGCCGACAAGTCGGCGAGCGCCCTGCTGGGCTTTGACCCCGGCACGATCATCTACCGGGCGCGTGGCTGCGACGAATGCAACGGCACCGGTTACAAGGGCCGGATCGGCGTGTTCGAGGCGATCCGCGTCGACGACACGATCCGCCGCCTGATCAACGATGGCGGCGACGAATCGCTGATCGCCCGCCATGCCTTCCTCAATGCGCCGAACCTGGGATCGGCCGCGCGTGCGCTGGTGCGCGACGGCCAGACCACGGCCGAGGAAGCGATCCGCGTGTCGCGCCGCGACGCGACCGAGGTGGAAACCATTGCCGATGGCTGATTTCGACTATGTCGCGATCGACCCGGCGGGCAAGGAGCGCAAGGGCAGCGTCAAGGCGGACAGCCTGGACGAGGCGCGGGTCAAGCTGGATGCGCGCAAGCTGTTCGTCGTCCGGCTGGAGCCGGGCGCGGTGTCGGTCGCGCGCAAGCGGGCCGGCCTGTCGCTGCGCGCGCCCAAGCTGTCGGCCAAGGACCTGACGCTCTTTACCCGGCAATTGTCGACCCTGATCCAGGTGAGCCCGCTGGAGGAATCGCTGCGCACGATCAGCCGGCAGAGCGAGCAGGATCATGTCCGCGCGATCGTGGGCAAGGTCCATTCGGGTGTGCTGGAGGGACGGCGGCTGGCCGATGCGCTGGGCGCGGAGCCGAAAAGCTTTCCCGCCCTCTATCGCGCGATGGTGTCGGCCGGCGAAAGCTCGGGCAGTCTGCCCACCATCATGGAGCGGCTGTCCGAACTGATGGAGCGGCAGGCGGTGATGCGCTCCAAGGTGCTGACCGCGATCGCCTATCCTTCGGTGCTGGCGACCTTCGCCGTGTTCGTGGTCGCGGCGTTGATGATCTTCGTCGTGCCCAAGGTGGTCGAGCAGTTCGACACGGTGGGCCAGCAATTGCCGCTGCTCACGCGGATGGTGATGGGCATTTCCGCCTTTCTGGCGGGCTATTGGTGGTTGTTGCTGATCCTGATCGGGCTTGGCGCCTTCGGCTTCTGGCGCGCGCTCAAGATCGACAGTTTCCGTTATCGCTTCGATGCGATGCTGCTGGGGCTGCCGGTGCTGGGCCGGTTGATCCGCGACCTGCACGCCGCGCGGATGGCGCGCACGCTCTCGACGATGGTGGCGAGCCGGCTGCCGCTGATGGAGGGGCTGTCGCTGACCGCCAACACGGTGCATAATCGGGTGCTGCGCAAGGCGTCGGACGAGATTGTCGAGGCGATCCGGGGCGGTGGCAGCCTGTCGGCGGCGTTGAAGCGGGCAGGGGTGTTTCCCCCGCTGCTGGTCTATCTGGCGGCGAGCGGCGAGAGTGCTGGGCGGCTCGACACGATGCTGGAGCGCGCGGCCGATTATCTGGAGCGCGAGTTCGACGCCTTCACCTCGGCCGCGCTCGCCATGCTGGAGCCGATCATCATCATATTGATGGGCGGCATCGTCGCCGTCATCATCCTGTCCATCCTGCTGCCGATCCTGCAGCTGCAAAGCCTGACCGGGGCTTGAAGGAGTAGAATATGCGAAAGATCCTCTCCCACTCTCATGCGCGTTACGACAAGCAAGTGGGGCGTTCCGCCGAACACGGCTTCACGTCTTCGAGGCGTTCCGCCGAACACGGCTTCACGCTGGTCGAGCTGATGGTCGTGATCGTCATCATCGGCCTGCTGGCGACGATCGTGGCGATCAACGTGATCCCCGCGACCGATACCGCCCGTGTCGAAAAGGCCAAAGCCGACATTTCGACCATCGAACAGGCGCTGGAGCAATATCGCCTCGACAACCTGACCTATCCCGCCGCGTCGGACGGGCTGCAGGCGCTGCTCAATCCGCCCGCGTCGCTGGCACAGCCGCAGCGCTACCGCCGGGGCGGCTATATCAAGAAGCTGCCGCAGGATCCGTGGGGCCGCGCCTATATCTACACCGTGCCGGGCAAGAAGGGCGCGTTCGACATCAGCTCGCTGGGCGCCGATGGCCAGCCGGGCGGCGAGAATGAGAATGCGGACATCTATTCCAGCGAAATGTGATGCCGCACGCGGCGTGGGGCGAGGTGCCTCGCTCCGCTCGGCAGGGGGCTTCGACAGGCTCAGCCCGAACGGTGGTGGGGCATCGGTCCCGCCACGCAACGGCTTCACCCTCATAGAACTGATGGTCGTGCTGACGATCATCGGCTTCATTTCGGCTGCCGTGGTGATCGCCATTCCCGATCCGCGCGGCCGGATCGTTGACGATGCCGACCGCTTTGCCGCGCGCGTTGCCGCCGCGCGCGACGAAGCGGTCGTTACCGCGCGCCCGATGGGCGTGTGGGTCTCCGCCTCGGGCTATGGGTTTCAGCGCCGTGAGGGCGGCCAATGGGTGCCGATGGACGAAAAACCCTTCGTCAGCGCCAACTGGAAGACCGGCACGCGGGCGCTGGTTGGCCAGGACGGCCGCCAGCAGATCGCCTTCGACGGCACCGGCCTGCCCACCGATCCGCTGACCATCACCCTGGCGCGCGAGGCGGAGCGGGTGCAGGTGAGCGTCGACATGGCCGGAAAGGTCGTGGTCGGTGGCTGATCGGCGCAATGAAAAGGGCGTCGCGCCTTTGTCGCGTTCCGCCGAACACGGCTTCACGTCTTCTATGCGTTCCGCCCAACAGGGCTTCACGCTGCTTGAAATGCTGGTCGCGCTGGCGGTGTTCAGCCTGGCGGCTTTGGCGCTGGTGCGGTTGCAGGGGGTGACGCTGCGCACCGCCGCGGACCTCGACAGCAAGGCGCTGGGCCAGATCGTCGCCCGCAACCTGATGGTCGAGGTGCAGAGCGATGTCGCCCCGCCCTCGGTGGGCGAGGAGGATGGCGAGGTCGAGAATGGCGGCCGCCGCTGGCACTGGACCCGCACCGTCAAGGCGACCGAGGACAAGCGCCTGTTGCAGGTCGATCTGGTGGTCGATGGCCAGCCGGGCGCATCGCCGGTGGTGCTCAGCTTCCTGCGGGAGGTGGAGTGATGAGGCCGGAGAAGCCGGAAGGCGGACGGGGTGAACAAGGCTTCACGTCTTTGAGGCGTTCCGCCGAACAGGGCTTCACGCTGATTGAGCTGCTCGTCGCGCTGATGATCTTTGCGATGCTGGCGGCGGCGGGCGTGCTGCTGCTCGGCAACAGCGTGTCGGCGCAGGCGCAGGTCAAGGCGCGTCTGGACGACATGGCGGCGATCCAGCGGGCCGCGGGGGCGTTGTCGGCCGATCTTGGTCAGGCGGTGCCGCGCATCAGCCGCACCGAGGCGGGGACGCTGGCCCCGGCCTTCTGGGCGCATCGCGATGGCGAGGAACAGCCGGTGATGCAGTTCGTGCGCGGCGGATGGGATAATCTGGGCGACCTGCCCCGGCCATCGTTGCAGAAGGTGGAATATTGGGTGCGGCAGGGCCGGCTGGAACGGCGCGGCTATGCCCAGATCGACGGGGCGGCGGGCGACGAGCCGGCGGCGCTGCTCGACCATGTCGAGGAGGTGACGCTGCGCTTCCGCGACGTAGAGGGCAAGTGGCGCGAGGACTGGACGCCGGGCCAGCCCGACCTGATGCCGCGCGCGGTGGAGATGGTGGTCAAGCGCACTGGCGAGCCACCGGTCATGTTGCGTTTCCTGGTGGCGCCCGGTCCCAAGGAAGCCCCGCTTGACGATCAGGAGGCGGCCAATGCGGCGGCCTGATCCCAACCGTCCTGAGGAGCGCGGCGCCGCGCTGCTGACCGTCTTGCTGCTGGTCGCGGTGATGGCGGTGGTGGCGGCCACGGCGCTGGAGCGGGTGGCGCTGGCGACGCGGATGACGGGCAATGGCGGCGCGGTCGATCAGGGGCGGGCCTTCGCCGATGCCGGCATGGTGATCGTGCGCCTCAAGATCGGCGATCTGGTCGCGGCCAGCCCCGGCAAGACGACCTTGGCGGGCAACTGGATGGGGACGCCGCAGGCGATCCCGGTGCCCGGCGGCATGGCGACGGCGCGGGTGACCGACGGCAGCAACTGCTTCAACCTCAACAGCGTGGTCGCCGGCAATAATGAGAACAGCCTGAAGGTGCGGCCGGTGGCGGTTTCGCAGTTTCAGGCGCTGTTGCAGGCGCTGGGCGTCGATGTGCGCCAGGCGCAGGTCGCCGCCGCCTCGCTCGCCGACTGGATCGATACCGACAGCGTGCCCCAGCCGGGCGGCGCCGAGGACGAGACCTATGCCCGCGCGGCGCGGCCCTATCGCACCGCCAACCGCTTCATGGTCGACGCCAGCGAGCTGCGGGCGGTGAACGGCATCACACCGGCGGTCTATGATCTGGTCCGGCCCTGGGTCTGCGCGCTGCCGGTGTCGGACATGTCGCCGATAAATATCAACACCTTGCTGCCCGATCAGGCGCCGCTGTTCGCGATGCTGCTGCCGGGGCAGCTGAGCGTGGCGCAGGCACGGCAATTGCTGGCGCAACGGCCGGCGGAAGGCTACGGCAGCATACCGCAATTCTGGCAGGCACCCTCTCTGGTCGGGCTCAGTCCGCTCACCGAGGTGGCCGAGCAGGTCAAGTTGACGACGGGATTTTTCAGAGTGGACGTGTCGGTGAATGTAGGGGGAACGCAAGTGGTGGAGCGCGGGCTGATCGATGCCCGGCAACCGCCGATCCGGCTGGTGCGGCGCGATTGGGGGACGGGCGCATGAGTTCGGCCGATGCCTTGATCATTGCCCTGCCCGAGGGGGCGGAGGACGCGCCGACATGGATGCGGGTGGTGGATGGTGCGATCGTCCAGACCGGCGCCGGTGCCAACTGGCTGGCCGGCTGTGGCCTTGCCACGCTGCCCGACAAGGCGCGGGTGATGCTGGTGCCGCCGGCCGCGCTGGTGGCGCTGCACTGGGTGTCGCATCCCGACCTGCCAGCGCGGCAGGGGCGGGCGGCGGCGCGGCTGGGCGCGCTGGCCGGCGCCATCCTGCCGTCCGACCAGCTGTTTGCCGCCGCGGACGAGAATGACGATCCCGCCCGCCCGCACATCGTGGCGGTCGCGGCGCGCAGTGACATGCAGCATTGGCTGCTCTGGGCGCAGCATCATGGGCTGGACCCCGACATCATCGTGCCGGCGGCGCTGCTGCTGCCGGAAAATGAAGTTGGTTTCGTATCGGGAATGATTGGCGGGGCGCTGGTGTTGCGCGGCGCGGACATGGCGCTGACCGGCGACATGGCGCTGCCCGAACTGATTGGCGACGCGCCGGTGCGGGAGGTTGGGGCGGACGAGATCGAAGCGCGGCTCGTTGCCGCACTCGATGCGCCGCCGATCGACCTGCGCCAGGGCGATTTCGCCAAGCGGGTGCGGCGCCAGATCGACACGCGGGCGCTGGGCCGGGTCGCGATCTGGTGCGGCCTGATCCTGCTGGCCAGCCTGCTCATCAGCCTTGTGACCCTGGTGCGGCAGAATGTCGCCGCCAGCCAGGTCGATGGCGAAAGCCTGGTGCTGGCGCGGCAGGTGCTGCCCGAGGCGAACGACGTGATGCAGGTCGAGGCGGAGATGGACCGGCAACTCGCCGCGCGCGGAGCCGGCGCCTATGCCTTCACCGCGCCGGTCGCCGGCCTGATGAGCGCGATGCAGGATGCGCCGGGCGTGTCGCTGACGGCGCTGTCGCGCGATCCCGACGGCATGGTGCGCGCGACCCTGGCCGCCGCCAAGGCGGATGACATCAACATCGTGCTGCTGGCGTTGCAGGCGGCCGGTTACACGATCACGGCGACCCCGTCCCAGGATCCGGGCGGGCGCACGCTGGCAGATATTACGGTGCGGTCATGATGGACAGGATGAAAGCCTATTGGATCGAGCGGTCGCCGCGCGAGCAATGGATGCTGGGCGTGATGTTCGCGCTGCTGGCGGTGGTGATATTGTGGCTGGGCGTGGCCCGGCCGCTGACCCATGCGCAGGTTTCCGCCCGCGATGCTTTGCGCGAAGCGACCGATCGCAACGCGGCGATCCGCGCCAAGGTGAAGCTGCTCAAGCATCTGCCGCGGGCGCCGATGCCGAGTGGCCCGGCTATCCCGATCGAGCAGTTTGTCGGCCAAAGCGCGGGCGAGGCCGGGCTGACGCTGGAACGGGCGCAGCCGCAGGGCAATGACCGGATGGAGATCGCCATCGCCTCGGTCCGTCCGGTGGCGATGATGAGCTGGATCGCGGGGCTGGAGGCGCAGGGGCTTCGGGTCGAGACGATGAGCGCGCGGCCCTCGCCGACGGCGGGCAGCGTGTCGGTGCAGGCGGTGCTGGTGCGCGGAGGTGGCCAATGAAGGGGCTGATCCTGTCGCGCCGGATGCGCATCATCCTGATCGCACTGTTCGTCTTGGGCCTCATCCTCTTCATTCCGATGCGCGTGGCGCTGGGGCTGGCGCAGCTCGACCGGCTGGGCCTGGCCGCGCGCGAGATACGCGGCAGCGTGTGGAGCGGGCGGATCGACCAACTGATGCTGGGTGAAATGCCGATGGGGTCGGTGCGCGCCGGCCTGTCGCCGCTATCGCTGCTGGTCGGCCGGGCGCGGTTCGACATCGCCCGCCATCGCGGCCAGCCCGACGACATCCAGGGGGCGCTGACCGTCGGGCTCGACCGGATCGGCATCGATGACGTGACCGGCTCGGTGCCGCTGGGCCGCACATTCGCGCCGCTGCCGGTCAGCGGGCTGGTGATGGAGGATGTCAGCGGCTATTATCGCGGCGATGTCTGCGGCCATGCCGAAGGTCGGGTGCGGGCGCGGATGGCGACGCAGATTGCCGGGCTGAACCTGTCGCAGGGGCTGTCGGGCACGGTCGCCTGCGATGGTGACGCATTGCTGCTGCCGCTCGTCAGCCAGTCGGGGATGGAAAAGATCAACCTGCGCATCTGGCGGTCGGGCCGCTATACCGCCGAAATGCGGGTGGAAACCGCTGACCCGGCGCTGGCCGGGACACTGGGCCAGACGGGCTTCGCCACGGTCGGCAACGCCTATGTGCTGAAGGTCGAAGGGACGTTGTGATCCATCCCTGGGCGGCCCTGGTCGGCGCGGTCGCGGGTGCGATCGCGGGCAGCTTCCTTGCCACCCTGATCCTGCGCTGGCCGCAGGGGCGGGGCGTGATGCGCGGCCGGTCGGCCTGCGACGGCTGTGGCCGGCTACTGGGGCCGATCGATCTGGTGCCGATGCTGAGCGCGCTGGTGCAGCGCGGCCGATGCCGGACCTGCGGCGCGGCGATCGATCCGCTCCATGGTCGGGTGGAGGCGGGCTGCGCCATCATCGGCGCGCTGGCGCTGGGTTTCGTGCCGGATCTGGGCGGGATCGGCTGGGCGCTGCTCGGCTGGCTGCTGCTGACCCTGGCGCTACTGGACTGGCGCCATTTCTGGCTGCCCGATGCGCTGACCCTGCCCCTGGCCTTCTTCGGCTTCACGCTGGGGCTGTGGACCACCGATGTTGCGTTGATCGATCGGGTGATCGGCGCGGCGGCGGGCTATCTGGGGCTGCTGGCGATCGCGCTCGGCTATCGCGCGCTGCGCGGGCGCGAGGGGCTGGGGCTGGGCGACGCCAAGCTGCTCGGCGCGATCGGCGCCTGGCTGGGCTGGCAGGCGCTGCCCTTCATCCTGCTGATCGCCGCCTCGCTGGGTCTGGCGGGGGCGCTGGTCGCGCTGGCGCTGGGCCAGGCCGTACAGGGGCAGAGCCGGGTGCCATTGGGGACTTTGCTGGCGATCGCGACGCTGCCAGGCTGGATCGTGCGAGGGCTGATCTAGCGGGGCCGTGAGGGCAAATTTGGGTGGGCAGGAAGCGACCAGAAGTGGACATTCCTCCCCGGAACGGGGAGGTGGCAGCGCGAAGCGCTGACGGAGGGGCAGGTGCCTCTTGGCGCTGCGCTATCTGGCCTGTGCCCCTCCACCACTCGCTACGCGAGCGGTCCCCCTCCCCGTGCCGGGGAGGAATGTCTTGCTCCCACCCATTTTAGCCATTTTGACGGACACCCGATTTTCCCCTGGGGTCTACTCCCCCAACTGCCTGGCCACCAACGGTGCGACCTTGGCGGTGATGCGCTGGACGCCTTGGGGATTGGGGTGGATGCCGTCGGGCAGCAGCAGGCTGCGCTGGCCGATCACGCCGTCGAGGAAGAAGGGGTAGAGCGGCACGCCATGCTTCTTCGCCAGGTCCGGGTAGATCGGGTTGAAGGCGGCGGCATAGTCCGGTCCCATATTGGGCGAAGCCATCATGCCGGTCAGCATCGCGGGAATGCCGCGCTTGGCAAGTTCGGTCAGGATGGCGTCGATATTGGTCCGGGTCGCCTGCGGGCTGAGGCCGCGCAGCATGTCGTTGCCGCCCAGGCCCACGAGGACCAGGTCGGGCTTGCGCGGCAGGCCGTCGAGACCGAAGGCGAGGCGGGCGAGGCCGTCGGCGCTGGTGTCGCCCGACACGCCGGCATTGACGACATGGGCCTTGATCCCCTGTTTTGACAGGGCTTGTTCAAGTATGGGTGCAAAGCCCTGATCCTGCTGAAGATTATAGCCGGCATAGAGGCTGTCGCCGAACACGACGACCAACTTGCCATCGGCGATTGGCTGTGTCGCCTTCGCTGTCATGTTCGCGGCGCCATTGTCAGCGGCGGGAAGCGCTTCTTCCTTCGTTGGGGAACAGGCGGCGAGCAGTTGGACAAGCAGCAGCGAGAACCCATATAGCCGGAAACCGTTCGCCAAGGAGCCTTCCTTCTTCATGCATGCGACCATCGATGCCCCCCATATCGCGATCCAGGCGCGCAATGTCACCCTCTCGCTCGGCAACACGCAGATATTGAAGGGGATCGACCTGGATATTCGTCGCGGCGAGAGTCTGGCGATATTGGGCGCGTCGGGATCGGGCAAATCGTCACTGATGGCGATCCTGTCGGGGCTGGAGCAGGCGAGCGGCGGCACGGTCAGCGTGGCCGGCGTCAATTATCGCTCGCTCGACGAGGATGGGCTAGCGCGGGCGCGGCGCGGTCGGATCGGCATCATCCTGCAATCCTTCCATCTGTTGCCGACGATGACGGCACTGGAAAATGTCGCCGTGCCGCTGGAACTGGCGGGGCTGGCCGATCCGTTCGAGCGGGCGGCGCAGGAATTGAAGGCGGTGGGTCTGGGCCATCGCCTATCCCATTATCCCGCCCAGCTGTCGGGCGGCGAGCAGCAACGCGTGGCGATTGCACGGGCCATGGCGCCCGATCCGGCGATATTGTTCGCCGACGAACCCACCGGCAATCTGGACCAGGCGACCGGCACGGCGATCATCGACCTGCTGTTCGCCCGGCAACAGGCGAGCGGCGCAACACTGCTGATCATCACCCATGATCCGGCGCTGGCGGCGCGGTGCGACCGGACCGTCGAGATGCGCGACGGCCAGTTGAGCGGCGAGGTCACCGCGTGACGACATTGGGGTGGGGGGCAAGCTGGCGGATCGCGCGGCGCGACCTGCATGCCGGGTTCCGCGGCTTGCGGCTGCTGTTCGTCTGCCTGTTCCTGGGCGTGATGACGCTGGCGGCGATCGGCAGCCTGACCAGCGCGATCACCGCCGAGATTTCGGCGCGGGGGCAGATGATCCTGGGCGGCGATGTCGAGATCGCCATGACCCAGCGGGTGATGGACGCGCGCGACCAGCAGGCGATCGCGCGGCTGGGCCGGATGAGCGAAACGGTGCGGCTGCGCGCCATGGTCCACAAGGGCGGCGCGCGCGCGGCGCCGCCGCTGCTGACCGAGTTGAAAGGCGTGGACGATGCCTATCCGCTCTATGGCAGGCTGGCGTTGCAGCATGGCCGCTATGCGCCGCTGGCCGCCGACCACATCCTGATCAGCCTGGCCCTGGCGGAGCGGATGGCGATCGGCGTCGGTGACGCGCTGCGCTATGGCACGGCTGATTTCACTGTCGCTGCGATCATCGCCGACGAACCGGACCGGGTGGGCGAGGGCTTTACCCTGGGGCCGGTGGCGATCGTGTCGATGGACGGGCTGGACCGCACCGGACTGATCCAGCCGGGCAGTCTCTACCGCGCCAAATATCGGCTGCGCCTGCCCGCCGGGGCGGATGCGCAGGCGCTGCGCGAGCGGCTGGAGAAGCGCTATGTCGAGCAGGGCTGGGAATTTAAGGACCGTGAACGGGCGGCGCCGGGCACCAACCGCTTCATCGAGAATATGGGCCAGTTCCTGTCGCTGATCGGCCTCGCCGCGCTGGTGATTGCCGGGATCGGCGTCAGCAATGGCGTCGCGTCCTATCTGGCGATCAAGCGTGGCGCGCTCGCGACCTTCAAGGTGCTGGGGGCGACATCGGCCGATATCCAGCGCATCTATCTGTTGCAGATCGGGGTGGTTGCGGGGCTGGCCATATTGGCCGGGCTGGTGGCGGGTGCGCTGTCGCCGCCCTTGCTGGTCTGGGCTGCGGGCGACATGCTGCCGGTGGCGCCGGGCTTCCATCTCTATCCGCTGCCGCTGGTGACGAGCGCGGCCTATGGCCTGCTGATCGCGCTAATCTTCACCCTGCCGCCGCTCGCCCGTGCTCGGACCGAGCCGGTGGCGGCGATCCTGCGTACCCTGGTCGACGGGCGGCGACGGATCGACCGGCACACGCTGGCGCTTGTCGGCGGGGCGATCGCGCTGCTGGTGGCGGTCGTGCTGCTGACGGCGCGCACGCCGATGTTCGCTGCGGCCATACTGGGCGCCATTACGGCGACCCTGTTGCTGCTGCTGGCGATGGGGCAGGGGATAAAGTGGCTGGCGCGGCGCATGCCGCATGCGCGGCGGCCGCTGCTGCGGCTGGCGCTCGCCAACCTCCATCGGCCCGGCGCGCAGACGGCGGCGTTGACGGTGGCACTGGGGCTGGCGCTGACCCTGTTCGTCACGCTGGCGGCGATCCAGACCAGCATCCAGGCGGAGATCGGCCGGACCGTGCCGAAACAGGCGCCCAACCTGTTCATACTCGACATGCCGGCCGGGGCGGAGGCGCAGTTTCGCGCTTTGATGGCCAAGCGCGTGCCGGCGGCGAAGCTGAACGTCGTGCCGATCCTGCGTGGCACGGTGACCGGCTATTCGGGCAAGCGCGTCGCTGACCTGAAGGAGAAACCGGAAGGGGCGTGGATCCTGCGCGGCGAGCGCGGCGTCACCTATAGCGCGACCCTGCCGGAGGGGAGCGAGATCGTGGAGGGACGCTGGTGGTCGCGCGATTATGTCGGGCCGCCATTGGTGTCGCTCGATGCCGACCAAGCCAGGGCGCTGGACATCTGGGTCGGCGATCGCATCACCGTGTCGATCCTGGGCCGCGAGATCGAGGCGCGGGTCGCGTCGCTGCGCAAGATCAACTGGGACACGATGGGCTTCAACTATGTGATGGTCTTTTCGCCCAGCACGCTGGCGTCGGCGCCGCACAGCCTGACCGCGACGATCAGCCTGCCCGACAAGCGCCAGGAGCAGGCGGTGACGAGCGCGCTGCTGGCGACCTTCCCCGGCGCGTCGGTGATCGAGGTGGGGCAGGTGATCGGCCAGGTGTCTGGCTTGCTGGACCAGATGTCGAGTGCGATCCTGGCGGCGGCATCGGTGACGGTGCTGGCGGGGGTCGCGGTGCTGATCGGGGCGATCGCGGCCGGGCGGCAGAGCCGCAGCTATGACAGTGTCGTGCTGAAACTGCTGGGGGCGACGCGTGGCCAGATATTGGGCGCGCAGGCGCTGGAATATGGCGTGCTGGCCGGGTTGCTGGCGCTGGTCGCGCTGCTGCTGGGCGGGGCGGCCGCCTGGTATGTTGTGGTGCAGCTCTTCAGCTTTGGCTGGGCGCCGGACTGGGGCGTGGTGCTGGCGACGCTGGCGGGCGGGGCGGTGCTGACCCTGGGGATTGGCCTTGCCGGATCGATCCCGCTGATGTCGGTGCGGCCCGCGCGCGCGCTGCGGCAACTATAGAGGGGATGCCCAGGCTATTGCTTGGGCATCTTCATGTAGAGCGGCAGACTGAGGCTCAGGAAGAAGGCCTCGCCCTTCAGCCGGTTGGTGGCGTCGAGTTCCTTGAAGGCGCGCAGGCGGAAGGTCGCGGGCGAGCGGCCCATGGTGACATTGAGCGCGGCCGTGCCGCCGACGCCGACCACCTCGCCCCGGAAGGCGCCGAGCAGGGCGCCACTGCTCTTGTCATCGCTGATCTGCTTCAGCCAATAGCCCTGGGCACCGATGGAGAATTTCTTCGACAGCGCCTTTTCCACCGATCCTTCGAGGTGGAACTCGTTGCCGCTGTCATATTCCGTATAGTCATTCTTGCCGTTGAAGGTGACGCCGGCCTTGCCGGTCAAATCCCAGCCGCTCTCATCATCATGCAGGCTGAGCGCGAGCGAGGTGTCGACCGCCCAGCGATGCAGCGCCAGATTGGCCAGCTGGTCCTCGCGATAATGGCCGACCGGGATGTTGACCATGGAACTGGCCTGGATGTGGAGCTTGCCCGCCTTCCAGCCGAGCATGGTGTTGAACACAGGATCGCCGACGACGAGCGCGGAATCATGGACGTTGAGGCTGCGCAGATTGCCGAACGGGCCGGTGACGACGGCATTGGCATCGATCATCGGCGCGCCGACCGGCACGGTCACGCCCATCGACAGGGTGCCGCCCAGGAAATTGGTGGAGGGTACGACCAGCGTCGTCAGGAAATCGGCGACGATCGTTGCATCGAGGCCGGCGACGACATTGCCACCGACGACGAATTCCTTGCTGGCGCTCGCGCTGCCATTGTAGATGTAGATGGTGTCGTCGAAATAGACACCCTCCAGCGGCGGCATCACGGCGGTCGCGGGGCCGCCGGTGCCGGGAACATAGAGGCTGGCGGCGCCCTCGACGGCCTTCGCCGGGGTGCTGATCGCACCGGCCAGCGGCAGGATAGCGCCCAGCAGGCAGGTCTTCACATTGCGCATCATCTGTCCCCATTTTCCCTGAAGGCCATGAAGCCCGGTGCCATCATCCATCGGCGCGGCGGGTGGGGCCATCGGGATAATCCCCGACCCGGTTGGGGGACGCTCGCATCGCAGAAAACCCTGTGATCGATGCTAAGATCAGGAAAATGCACGATAACCATGCTTTCCTCTCGCCAAGCAAAGCGGGACATGGCAGATTTTCCGCTGCCAGGCCCTGTGCTTGCCACGACGGAAAGGCCGATATTGGCGGCTTTGCGCGCTGTCGGGGCAATATCGGCCGATGCGGGGGAAAACCCCCATTGTTTCAGGCGGGCGGGCCGCAAAGATAGGCAGGCTCATCATGGGCGCCATCGGGAGTGGACAGGGGTAAGGGATGAGCAAGCCATTGACGCGGATATTGATTGCCGACGATCATCAGGCCTTGCGCCAGGGGGTTCGGACGTTCCTCGAAACCCAAGATCGCTGGCAGATCGTCGCCGAGGCATCGGACGGGCATGACGCGCTGAAGGCGGCGCGCGATACCCAGCCGGACATCGCGATCCTGGATTATTCGCTGCCGCTGATGAACGGGTTGGAACTGACCCGCGCGCTCAAGCAGGAATTCCCGCGGATCGAGATCTTGATCTACACCATGCATGATCGGGAGGATCTGCTGGTCGAGGTGCTGCGTGCGGGCGCGCGCGGCTATGTGCTCAAGTCCGACAGCGGACAGCATCTCCAGTCGGCGGTCGAGGCGCTGTCGCTGCGCAAGCCCTATTTTTCGGCAGCGATCTCGGAAACCCTGCTCGACCATTATGTGAAAAGCAGCGTGGCCGGCAGCAATGTCGCCACGCTGACCCCGCGCGAGCGCGAGATCGTCCAGTTGATCGCGGAGGGGAAGATCAACAAGCAGATCGCCCATCTGCTCGATATCAGCGTGAAGACGGTCGAGACCCACCGCGCGGCGGCGATGCACAAGCTGAAGCTGGGAACGACGGCGGAACTGGTGCGCTATGCGGTGCGCAACAATATCGTCGAACCCTGATCGGCGGGCGATCGGCGGGCGGGCCTGATCCTGCGTCGCCGATCAGCCGAGGTCAGTCGGTCTGGCGGCGGCGCGGTATGGTCGCGGTGACGAGCGTGCCGGTGCCGGTGCGACGGACTTCCAACTGGCCGGCGAGGGCCGCGACCCGCTCCCGCATTCCCGACAGGCCGACGCCGACGATGTCGCGGCCCTGGCCGTTGAGGATATGTTCGGGCACGCCCCGGCCATCATCCTCTATTTCCAGGGTGAAGCTGGTCTGGGTCCGTCGCAGGCGGACGACGGCGTGGCGGGCATCGGCATGTTTGTAGACATTGGCCAGTGCTTCCTGCGCGACGCGATAGAAGGCGATCTCCATGTCCGGGTCGCGCTTGATCGGTCCCGAAAGGCAGCGAAATTCGATCTGGAGCCCGGACCGGCGGGCGAAGCCGCGGGTGAAATGGGCGAGGACCGCCTCGATACCATCCTCCGCCAGTTCGGGCGGATGGAGCAGATAGCTGAGCGTCCGCACCTGATCCTGGATCGCCTTGAGCGAGATTTCCATGGCCTGATAGGCGTCGTTGGCCTGGGGGCTCATGTCGCTGTTGCGCAGCGTCATGAGGTTGAACTGCATCAGGGCCAGTTGCTGGGCCGTTTCGTCATGCAGTTCACGGGCGATCCGCTTGCGCTCCTCTTCCTCCGCCTGCAGCATCGAGAGGTGGTAGCGACGGGGATTGGCGGTTTCGCTTTCCGGATCTTCATCGTCGAGATGGCTGAGGATGAACAGATCCTCGGTGCCCGGCAGGCGTTCGCCATGGACGACCATGCGGATGTCCTGCCCGGCGAGCGGGAAGCTGAGGGTCTGGCTGAAGGGCGTGCTGTGCTGGCAGAGGGCGGCGACATGCTCGCTCACGCTGCGGGCATCTGGCGGTGGTGCGGCGAAACGTGCCTTGACGGCGTAATAGCTCTGGCCTGCCACGAGATGCAGGTCGAGGCCAACGGCGCGGAGATAGGGCTGGCAGGCGCCATTGATGGCCACGATGCAGGCATCGCGATCCACCACCACGATCTTGACCGGAATGCTGTTGATCAGGCGCTGCAGCTCTGCACGGGATGTTGTATGGGACGGACCCGGCGGAACCAGATAGATCGGCACGGGAACTGTGGCACTGCCACGTTCGTCACCGAAAAACTCCGGATAATAGGGTGCCCCCGCTTGATGTAGTTCGAGCATGACGTCTCCCTCACCAGCTAAAATGCCCTGTATCATTCGACCGGGGCGAAAGTCCCGGCGCGTAAAGATCATCTCCGCGGGAAATGCCGCGTGAAAATGGACTAACTAACGAGCGACCCTGTTATCGGTAAGTATACCGGTGGTGATTCTATGTAGCAATGGTCAAGCCTGTGTAAAAAGCAGAGTTTTTCCTGGCCTTTCGACGCTTTCTGCATTGATGGATGTTTGGCGGGTTGTTGCCACGAAACCTATGTGAAATGGGCGTTTAAGAGGGTTAATGGACTAAAGTATGACATTGTATACTTTGAAGAAATGTGGGTTTTATGTATAATTTTAGGTCTAAGGAAATATACCTAGCGTAGCGCGCCGAAGTCGGTCGGCGGCCTGCTCGCCGCTCCTGAGTCGCGCATGCCGGATGGATGGTTAGCGGCCCGATTTGACGACCGGGTATTTACCCCGAGATGGGGGGAGCGACCCGCACGGCATTTTCCGGCCGCTTTACAGGTCGATGGTGATGACGGCATCGGGTTTACCCCGGCAACATTCTCCGCGCTCCTAGGCAATGACCCCGATGCCCAAGCTCTACGCAAGGGCGCACAAGGGGGCAGGCGGCATGGTCACCGTATCTAATGAGCGGCCGCCAGCCGAAGGGAGGACGAAATGGCGCGTCACAGCATCGGGCTTGGCGGCATTTGTGTCGTGATGATGGGCACGGTTGCAGCGCCCGCGCATGCGCAATCGCTCGACGACAAATATTGGGTCGAAGTGGGGGCCTATTGGCCATCGGTCAGTTCCCATGTTCGGGTCGCGCCAGCCTCCAACCCGGATGGTGGCACGAATATCGACCTGGAATCCGACCTCGATCTCGACAAGCACAAGGCGTTGCCACAGGTCGCGGCGGGGATAAGATTGGGCGGCAACTGGTCGGTGATGGGCGAATATTATTCGCTGAGCCGCAACGGGTCCAAGACGGTGGCGCGCGATATCACATTTGACGATGTCACCTATCCGGCCGGTGTCCGGGTGGAAAGCGGCTTCGATAGCGACGTCTACCGACTGACCTTCGGCTATGCGTTCGTGAGCACGCCCGATACCCGCGTCGGCGCGGCGCTGGGGCTGCATGCGACCGATTTTACCCTGACGCTCAAGGGCGACGCGAGATTGGGTGAAACGCAGGTGAGCGGGACGCAGCGCCGCCGCAAGGCGCTGGCGCCGCTGCCGACGGTGGGGCTGTTTGCGACGCAGCGGATCGCCACCGACCTGACCCTGGGCGCGCGGGCGGATTATCTGTCGCTCAAGATCGACGATTATAAGGGGCGGCTGCTCAATGCCGAAGCGGCCATGACCTGGCGCTTTGCCAAGAATGTCGGGATCGGCGCGATGTGGCGCTACGTCAATTATCGGGTCGATGTCGACAAGGATAACTGGGCCGGGCGGATGAAATATCGGTTCAGCGGCCCGGCGGTCTTCATGCAGGTCGGGTTCTGACAGGAAAGGGCGTCGTGCGGTTCGGCGCGACGCCCCTTCTGCCTGTCAGGCCGCGCGGATCACGCAGCGAAAGCCGATATGGCTGGTCGAGGAGTCGATCGCCTGGGCATGGCGCGCGGCTGGGCGATAGCGCCGGCAATAGCTGGGCGCGCAGAGGTGCGAACCCCCTTTAAGGACACGGCGCGGGATGAGGATGTGTGGCTGCTGCGGGTCATAGCTGGCTTCGCGCGCCTGGTTGAGCGGGTTGCGCGGCGCGCAGCAGGGGCGCGAGGGATCGGCCTGGTGTCGGGCGGCGTAGAAATCCTCGGTCCATTCCCAGACATTGCCGATCATGTCGGACAGGCCATAGCCATTGGCGGGGAAGCTGCCGACCGGCGAGGTGCGTTCATAGCCGTCGATCAGCAGATTTTCGGACGGGAAATTGCCCTGCCAGAAATTCGCCATCGCCTTGCCATCGGGCAACAGTTCGTCGCCCCAGGCAAATTCCTGGCCATCGACGCCGCCGCGCGCGGCAAATTCCCATTCCGCTTCCGTGGGCAGCGCCTTGCCCGCCCAGGCGGCATAGGCAGCGGCGTCGTCATAGGTGACATGGACCACCGGATGGTCGTCGAGGTCATCGATCGAGGAGTCCGGGCCGAGCGGATGGCGCCAGTCGGCGTCGAAGACATAGCGCCACCACTGGCTCCAGTCATGCAGCGGCACCGGGCGTTCGGTGGGCGTGAAGACCAAAGAGGCGGGGCGCAGCATGTCCGGCTGGGCGCCGGGATAATCGTCCGGATTGGGGGCGATCTCCGCCGTGGTGCGATGGCCGGTCGCCTCGACGAAGCGGCGGAAGTCGCGATTGGTGACGGGGGTGGCATCGATCCAGAAGGCGTCGACCTCGACTGGATGGGCCGGCGCTTCCTCGGGATAATGATGATCCGACCCCATGATGAAGCGGCCGCCGGGAATATGGATCATATTGTCCGGCGCAGTGGCCGCAGGGGCGAGGGGGGATGGCACGGTCAACCGATACTCCTTGTCTGTCGATCCTGTTGATGCGCCTATACGGCGCGCGTCGCAATGGCCGCGAACAGAGCAATGCCGGCCACGCACATGATCAGCGCCATGACCAGCACCGGGCGGCCCAGATGAAACTGGTTGGTCTGCTTGAGGTCGGACAGCGTCATCCAGTAGCCCCATGTGCCAAGCAGGATGGCCAGCGTGCCCATGCCGGCGAGGAACAGGCCGATATGCTGCGGGCTCTGGGAATCGCCGTGGCCCGTCTTCTCCGTCGCGGCGTCGAGAAATTTGTAGATGGTGAAGCCGAAGCTGAGCATCGAGAGCGAGGTGCGGATCCAGGCCATCAAGGTGCGATCGGCGGCCATGACGGTGCGTTTTGCACCCATGTCGGTCGGGAGTTTGGGAATGTCTTCCGTCATGATCGCCGCTCCGTCAGCGAGAAATCTTGCGGTGATCCTAGGCGTGCCGTCGGGGATTGGCGATCATGATAAACCCTGGGACGGCACGGTAACGATCTGTTGCCGGTGCGCGGGCGCAAAGGGGCGCGGAGCGTTGGATAGCAGCATGTTACGATCGCGCCGAATGACGGGCACCGGCGCAAAAGGCCGATCAGGGCAAATCCCGACTTGGCCGGCCCCGGCGGCGCTCTAGCTTGATAGCGACAGGACAAGGCCGGGATGGTGCGGAAATGACCACCCGGCAGCAGGGATCGGCCGGGACTACCGGCCCATGAAATGACTGCCACCCATCCCCCTGGGTGTGGTCATGCATCAGGCGGGAAGAAGGACTGCACTTTCCGCCTGATGCTCCGTCAGGCTCAGGGGGTGCTCGGAAAGAAATGCGGCCAAATCGGCAATTATCCCGATGGGCCGCGTCGTGGGAACGGCGATAGTCGGCCGCAGCAAGGGAGATGGCGTCCAATGGCCGCATCGCGCATCTCGCCGCGCGTCCGATCCGGGCAGAAGGAGCTTGTGATGAGGTCTAGGATAAAATGTCTCTGTGTGCCGCTGGCTTTGCTGGCCGCATCCACTGCCCACGCGCAGACTGCTGCGCCGGCGGCGGGCGTGGTCGAGCCGGCGGCAATGGACGCGATGGACAAGATGAGCGCCAAGCTGATCTCGCTGCCCGGCTTCGCGCTGAAGGCCGATGTCACGACCGAAGTGGTGCTGGATACCGGGCAGAAGCTGCAATTCACCGGTGCGCTGGACATTCAGGTCCACAAGCCCGACGCGTTCAAGATCGTCGCCACATCCGACATTCAGAATCGGGAATATTATTTCGGCGGCGGCAAGTTCACGGTGCTGGCGCCGCGCCTGAACTATTATGCCAGCGTGCCGGTGACCGGTTCGATCGGCCAGTCGCTCGACAGCCTGCGCACCACCTATGGTGTCGAACTGCCGCTGGCCGACCTGTTCACCTGGGGCACGGACCAGACGCTGCGCAGCCGCATAAAGTCGGGCTATGTTATCCGCCCAGAGACGATCGACGGCCGTACCTGTACCCATTATGCCTTCCGCCAGGAAAAGGTCGACTGGCAGATATGGATCGAGGACAGCAGCCAGTTGCCCTGCAAGATGGTGATCACCGACACGAATGATCCGTCGATGCCGCAATATAGCGCGCTGATGCGCTGGGACGGCAGCGCGCGACCGTCGGCGGCTGACCTCGCCTTCACCGCGCCGGCCGGCGCCAATCCGATCCGCATGGTTGACCTGAGCAAGGGAGAGGCGAAATGAGCATGGAGGCAAAACGCGGCCTGGCCATTATCGCATCGCTTGCCCTGATGGCCGAACCGGTCGTCATCGGTCGGGTCATGCTGTCATCCGCGGCGCTGGTGCTGGGCATGGCCGCATCGACGGCGGAGGCGGCGCCGCCCCGGAAGCGTGGCAATCGCGGCGGCGGACGCGCACGACCGGCGCGACCGTCGGGTGGCGGCCATGCGGCGCGGCCGGGCAAGTCCCATCCCGGTGGGCGGCCGGGCGTGCGCGGCGGATCGGTCAACAATGTCAATCACAACCGGCATCACAACACGGTCAATAATGTCCATGTGAATGTAAATCATGGCGGTGGGCATCATGGGGGCGGTCCGGGCCGCTACGACCATTATGATCATCATCGCCATGACCGGTGGGATGATGATTGGGACGATCACTGGCATCCGGTGGCGACCGCGGCCGCGGTGACGCTGACGGCGGCGGCGATCGGGTCGATCGTGCGCAGCGTGCCGCCAGATTGTTCGACCGTGGTGGTCAATGGCATCAGCTATTCGCAGTGCGGCAATAACTGGTATCAGCCGCAATATGTCGGATCGTCGGTGCAATATGTGGTGGTCAATCCGCCGCGCTGAGGCGCCGGTCGATCAAAGGAAAAAGCGGCCGTCCGAAAGGGCGGCCGCTTTTTTGTGGGGCAGGTGCCGGACGGGCGAGGAGTGCCCGTCCAGCGGTATGATCAGAACTTGACCGAGGCGTTCACGAAGAAGGCGCGGCCATAGACGTCGTAGGTCGACGGATAGGTGTTCGACTGCTGCTGGTTGTCGCCCATGATCGGCGGCTTCTTGTTGAACATGTTGTTCATGCCCAGCGACCAGCCGAAGGTTTCCGTGGCCTGCACCTGGAGGCCGAGGTCGAACAGGTTGTAGGCCTTGATCTTCTCGACGGTATAGGTGGTGGTATCGTCGTCGTCGCGGACGCTCGACAGATAGCGATGGGTCAGGCCCAGGGTGATCGGACCGCTGCTCCAGGTGATGCGGTTGTTGAGCCGCAGCTTGGAATAGGGATCGCCGCAATAGACGCCGAAGCGACCGGCACAGCTCTGGTTCAGTTCCGGGATCGCCGCGACCGGGTTCAGGTCGTAACGGATCAGACGGGTGCCCGCGACGCGGAAGCTGAGCTTGCCGGTCTTGGCGCCGAACACGCCGAAGTTGAGCGGCAGGCTGTAGTTCATCTCGAAGTCCACGCCCTCGGTCTTGAGACCGCCGGTGTTGGACAGGAGATTTTCCGCGCCCTCGATCGCATAGCTGTTCTCGTTGCGCGGCAGCAGCGAGCAATAGCTGCTGTCATAGGGCGTCCAGCCATTGGACTGATCGCCATAGCAGGCCTTGATGATGTTCGCGGTGCCCGGCGTCGAAATATAATTGTCGATCTTGATATGGTAATAATCGACCGTCAGGCTGAAGCGCGGCAGGAAGCTGGGCTGGAGCACGACGCCCGCGGTCCAGGTGTCCGACTTTTCCTCACGCAGGTTCGGGTTGCCGCCGGTGATCGAGTCGATCTGCGAGCTGCCACCGTTGATGTCGGTGCCGAGCGCGCTCGACGGAACGCCGGTTGCGACGCAACTGGCCGCCAGGCTGGCATTGGTGGTCGCGTCCTCGGTCGAGCAGGGATCGTTCGCGGTCGGGAAGTCCTGCGACTGGCCCGAATAGAGATCCGCGACGGTCGGCGCACGCACCGCCCGGCTATATTGGCCGCGGAAGGTGACGTCCTTGATCGGCGCATAGATGAGGCCGGCCGAGAAGGTGCCGACATTCTTGGCTGCGGTCGAGTAATGCGAGAAGCGATAGGCGCCGTTGAAGTCGAGCTTGTGGACCAGCGGCAGGTCGGCGAGCAGCGGCACGTCGATTTCGGCGAACAGCTCCTTCACATTATAGCCGCCCGACAGGCCTTCACCGGCGTTGAAGCCGACGACGTCGCCCGAGGACAGGGCATAGTCCGGATCATAGCTGCCATGTTCGGAGCGATATTCCGCACCAAAGGCGATACCGGCCGGGCCGGCGCCCAGGTCGAACAGATTGCCGTTGGTGACGGCGAAGCTGGCGACCTGTTCGGTCACGGTGCTGACATTCTTGACCGGGATCGAGATGAAGGCGGCGGCTTCGCTGCTGATATTGCCTTCGCCGAAGATGTTCAGCGGGACGCAGCCATTGCTGGTGTCGGAACAGACCAGATTGCCGTCGCTGTCATAGGTGGTCTTGAGCGCCTGCTCCACGCGGCTGCGCGATACGTTGCCGGTCTGGGTCTCGACCTGCTTGGTGCGCGAATAGCTGTAATAGCCGTCATAGTTCCAGTCGCCGGCAATCTGGCCCTTCGCACCGATCAGGGTGCGATAGGCGGTGTTGTCGACATTGGAGATGCGGGCGCCGACCTCGTTGAGGCGGCGATAGATGGCGGCGGTGGCATAGCCGTCGCCGTCGGTGTCCGCTGCCGACAGCAGCGCCTGGGATTCCGGCGAGAGGAAGGAGGAGTCGACGTCGAGCGAGACCGAGCCGGTGAACGGCGTGGACGCGAGGCGGTTCTTCACCCGGTTGTTGATGAACTGACCCTCGGCATAGACGGTCAGGTGATCGTTGACGTCATAATGGGTCTGGGCGCTCAGCAGGATGCGCTTCTGGGGCACCTGCAGATAATTGTCCGGCGCATAGTTGTAGGCGTCGGTCGTCGCGTCATAGGCCGAATAGCTGCCGTCCTGATTGAACTTATACTGGGTGCCGGCCAGGGCGAAGCGGGTGCCGGGGATCGAGCCCGAGCCGCCGGCGGCCAGGCCGCCATCGCCGTCATCGGTATAGGCCTGCTTGGTGTAGCTGCGGGCCGACTGCTGGACGGCGTCGCGCTTGGTGTAATCGATGTAGAAGGTGGCGTTGCCGCGACCGTCGGCGAAATTGCCACCCATCAGCAGGTTGGTGTTGAAAGTGCCGCCGTCGCCAGCCTGGTTGATGCGATAATTGGCATTTGCTTCCACGCCGGAAAAGTCGCGCTTGGTCACGAAGTTGATGACGCCGGCGATCGCGTCCGAACCATAGACGGCCGAACGGCCGCCCGACACGACCTCGACATGGTCGATCAAGCCCGCCGGAACGGTGTTGAGATCGACGATCTGGTTGGAGTCATAGGAGACGTAGCGACGCCCATCGACCAGCACCAGGGTGCGGTTGGCACCCAGGCCGCGCAGGTCGGCCGTCGACACGCCGCCGCCCGGATTATTGGATGCCGCCGTCGTGCTGGGGATGAGCTGGGGCAGGTCGTTGATGATCGATTCGACGTTGACCTTGCCGCTGAGCTTCAATTCCTGCGCGCTGACGATCGCGATCGGCGATGCCTGCTGCAGGTCGGGGCGGGCGATGCGCGAACCGGTGACGACGATGGTGTCGCTGGTCGCGCCATCATCCGCCGCGCTGGTCTGCGCGAAGGCCGGGGTCGCCAGGCCGAGCAGGATGGTCGACGCCGAAAGGCGCCGCATGATGTGAGACGGCATGAAAATAATCTCCCTTGGGATATTTTATCCCGGTCCGCGCCCTGTTGGTTTTGTCCTTGGGGTGACGCGAGCCGATGGAGAGATTTGTATGCGTGCGACGAAGTGCGTCAACGCGATTTGCCGTGTTTCACAAAGGTTTAACAAAGCTGTTGCCAATAAAAAACAGATATGACGATAGTTTTTATTATGTTGTGAAATGTTGCGTATGTTTCACGGAATTTCATGATTTATGAAATTTCGTAATTATATTTGATTTGTGACGAAAAAATCCCCGCATATTTTCATATGCGGGGTAATGGATTTGATTTTTATTGTGATCAGTTGGCGGCGTTGCCAGCCGTGACGGGGTGGACGAAGATATAGCCTTCGTTGCGCACGGTGCGGATCGTCTGTCCCTTGAGGCCGCCAGCCGACAATTTGCGACGCAGACGGCACAGTTGGACATCGATGGCGCGGTCATAATGGTCGCTCGATGCGCCATAGACCTGGTCGAGCAACTGGTGGCGGTTGAGCACCTGGCGCGCATTGGCCACGAAGACGCGCAGCAACTGATATTCGCCCTCGGACAGCGAGATGGTGCCGCCGCTCGGATCGAACAACTGGCGGGTGGTAAGGTCGAAGCGCCAGCCCTGGAAGGCGACCCAGCTATTGTCGCGCGGGGCCGTAGCCATGGTGCCGGCATCGGCCTGGCGGCGACGGGCGCGCAGCGCCGCATTGGCGCGGGCGAGCAGTTCGCGGGCGTTGCAGGGCTTGGTCAGATAATCTTCCGCGCCCATTTCCAGGCCCAGGATGCGATCAATGTCGCTGCTGGCGCGGCTGTGGATGATGACCGGAATGCGCCGTTCGAACGCGAATTCGCGCAGCAGGCCGGCTGTATGCTGACCCGGCATCATCGGTTCGGCGATCAACAGGTCATAATGACCCTCTTCCGAAAGGCGGCGCATGTCGGCGAGATTGGCGGCGGTGTCGACGTCGAAGCCATAGCGGCCGAAATAGTCCGACAGCGACGTCAGCAGTGCTGCGTCATCGTCGGCAAGGAGGATGTGGCTGTTCTGCATGATCGAGCATAGGACGGCGCCGGTCCGGCCATCCCGTCGCGTGATTTTGCGTCGCGGCATGTCTGTTGTTCCAGTCGGTCGGCAATGGCGGCCTCGCCATGCCGATAATAGTCGTTGAAATGGGCGATCGCGCCCTCGTCCAATATGTCGCGCATGCGCAGCGGGCGGCCGAAGCGGCCCGAGGCATTGGCGCGGCGCAGCAGCTTGCGGCTGAGCCCATACCAGCCGGGCAGATGGAGCAGGCAGTCCTTGTCCGCGACGGCGCGCCGGGTGAAGAGATTGGCCGTGCGAAAGGCCCAGAGTAGCAGCCGATCGGGGGAGGGGTTGCGTGTGCCCCAGTCCAGCTGATCGAGCGCGACATCCAGCCCGAAACGGCTAGCATAAGCGGCGGCGAAGCCGCGCGGATCGGCGCGAAAATCCTCATAGCGGAAGACATGGACATTGTCCGCGCCGAACAGCCGATCATAATGAGCGATCAGCCGGGCATAGTCGAAATGCTCGCGGCGGAAGCCGGGCGCCTCGTCCCGCTCCGGCGCTACCGGGCCGAGCCGGTCTCGGCCGAACAAGTAGCGGTGGATGCCGAATGTGCCGCCGCCCTTCACATATTGGAGATAGGCGGACGCGATGGCCGAGCAGGGATCGCGCACGAAGATGACGATCTGCGCACCGGGCAGCGTATCGCGGATGCGGCCGGCGACATCCTTGGAAAGATTGCCGGCCAGCCCGCCATTATGCAGCCCGCCGCTCAGATTTTCCTCGCACAGGATGATGTCGTCGCGGTCCTGGCCCAGTCTGTGGCGGGCCTGGTCAGGCTCGAAATGCAGCGCGCCGGCCTCCAGAAAGGCGGCCCGCGCGACGGCACGGGGCAGGTAGCGACGATTGCGGACGGCGGGGTAGAAAATATCCTGGAACCAGGTGGTTCCGGTCTTGTGATAGCCGATATGGATGATGGGGCCCCTGTAGTTGCGCATCCTATCCTCCTTCGGTCAGTGCGGGCGTGCTGCGAGACGGGGCGGGCCGACGGGGCGGCAGTTCATGCAGGATCAGGCGGCAATGCCGTTCCCATGACAGGTTGTTCGCGGCCCAGATCCGCGCCTGATCGCCCAGTCGGCGGCAGAGCGCGGGATCGCGCGCCAGCAGCGCGAGCGCCGCGCGCAATGCGCTGGGGGAGTTGCCATCGACGACCAGCCCGGTGACGCCGTCGCGGACCAGTTCGGCCGGGCCGCCATCCGCGCCGACGATGCAGGCCAGCCCCTGTGCCATGGCATCGGCGACGCTGAGGCCGAAGCCTTCCACCTCGGCGCCATCTTCCAGCGCGATCTGAGGGTGGAGGAAAATGTCGGCGTCGCGATATTGCGCGGCCAGTTCCGCGTCGGAGACATAGCCGGCCAGGCGGACATGATCCTCCAACTGGTGGCGGCGCACGGTCTGTTGGATGCGGATGCCGTCCACGCCGCGGCCGACGATGGTGTAGTGGAGTGAGGCTTCCTCGCGCAGGCAGGCGGCTGCGGCGTCGATCGCGGCCGGAATATTCTTGCGCGCGACCAGGCGACAGACAGTCAGCACTTGGGCCGGCGCGGCGCCATTCTGGAAGGCGGTGGCGGGACGGTCGGCTGGCATGCGCACCCCGTTCCAGGCGACGATGGTGCGCGCGGCAAGATCGGGCAGGCGCTGCACCAGCAGGTCGCGGGTGACGGCGCTGACCGCGACGATGCGCCGGGCGCGGCGCAGCAGCACCCGCAACAGGGCGAAGGCGCCGCCGGCCGGGCGACCGACTTCCCGGCCATGGATCGTCACGATGAGGGGGCGGGGAAAGGCAAGGGCAGGCAGGGCTGCGCGCCAGGTGCAGGCATGGATCGCCTGGGGGCGCTCACCGCGTAGCCAGGCGCCGGCCATGGCGCGGAACAGCCGGCCATAGACCCGCAGGCGCGAGGCCGGGCCGACATCGATCAGTTCGACGCCGTCGCTGCTGACCCGGCGCGGACCGGCCGAGGATTTGGCGAACAGGGTGACGCGCCAGCCCAGCGCAGCATAGGCGCGGGCGGTTTCGGTCACATAGGTCTGGACCCCGCCTTCATCGGGCGCATGGACGCGGGCGACCAGCCAGAGGCGGCGATCGGCATCAGCCATGGCGCAGCGCCTCCCGCAGCTTATAGGGTGTCGGAACGGGCCGCGCTGCTGGCGCGCCGCGTGTCAGATAATCCGCGACCGCCCTGGCCGCGCGCGCTGAGGCAGGCGCGCCACCGCTGGTGAAGGTATCGGACAGGCCGCGTCGCTGGGCGGCGTCATACATGCCATGGGCGGCCATGGCGGCGGCGACCTTGTCCGGGATGCGATCGGCGGATTCATGGACCGGGCCATAATGCCAATGGGCATAGTTGGGATCGTCGCGCCATTGCGCGCCATGGCCGTTGAGGAAGAGACAGGGGCGCGGCGTGGCGATGAATTCGTAGATCTGGCTCGACACGTCGCCGATATAGGCGGCGGCGATCTGGACATAGCTCATGTCGACGCTCGCCCGGCTGCCCAGGTCGACATGAATATGCGGCAGGCCGGCAAACTCGGCCAGCATGCGCTCGGCCGCGGCGCGCTTGCGGCGATTGTCGAACAGGCGGACATGGGGCGCGACGATCAGATTAAAGCGATCATCGGCCGCGAACTGGCGCAGTACATCCATGCCCATCGCCTGCCAGGAAGAGAGGCGCGGCGAGAAATGCGGGTTGTAGAGGATGATCGGGCGACTGTCGGTGAAAGGGCTGGCCGGACGCTGGCCCTGGGTCAGGTCGAACTTGCCATAGCCGGCAATGGCGTAATGATCCTCGCGGATCAGGCCCTGTGCCAGCATCCGGCGGCGCTGCTTCTCGCCCGCCAGCAGGACGAAGTCGAACAGCGCGATGCGCGGATCATAGCCGACCGCCCGGTCGCCCGCGCCATGACAGGTATGGATGAAGCGGCTGTCCGCCAGCCCGAGCCGGCGCAGCAGCAGAGAGGTGCGTTCGGGCACGACGATCGCGTCATAGCGGGCGAGGCGGCGGCGCGCAGCGAGCAGGGTGGCGAGCTTGGGCGGGCTGGCATGGCCCGACAGATGGGACAGGGTGCGCAGCCAGATATTGTCGAGATGGATGAAGTTCAGCCGGCCGCCGCCATGACGGGCTGCCAGGTCGCGGGCCAGGGCAATATGATCGGCGCCGGCCGCGATGATATCGACGCGAAAGCGCGGATCATGCGACAATTCCAGTGCCAGCGGCATGGCGTGCAGAAGATGATGGATCTGCGCGTTGAAGAAGAAGCAGATCGACTGCCTCTTCCTGTCTATCTGGTCGGTCCGGGCCGGGAAATTGATCGGCTGTTGTATCACGCTGCACTCCGCGTCTGACGCTGGTCAGGCGGAGTGTCTGCGTGTGATTTTGCCCGGCGATTTCAGATTGCGGCGATGTCTGTAACATTGTGCGCCGGGTTCGGCATTTTCATGTCACCCTTGCCGGGCAGCGAAGTTCCCTATTTCCGGACGACGGCGGCGTTGAGGAACGGATCATTGCCGATGAACATCGGCGTGCTGTCGAACAGCGAGATGCGCCATTCGCCGTCCGCATCCCGGCGGAATTCCATGCGGCAATCGGCGACGATGGTCGGGCCGACCAGGTTCAGGATCGGCGCCTTGCCCTCACCCGAATAATTGACCAGCATGAACTGCGCGCTGCCATGGTCGGCGGCCGGGAATTGAATGCGCATATTGGTGATGGTGTGCCGCTGGGTGCGGACGCCATCCTTTTGCTGGGTGGCGACCCGTTCGTTGCGGGCGGTGTAGAAGGCGGTGATGGGGCCATGGCCCTGATGGAGCGTGCCGCCGACCAGATAATGGCAATCGTCGGTGCAGAGCGGCGCCACGTTCATGCCGCCGTTGAGGTCCAGATCATAGCCCCAGTCGATCACCAGTTGCTCGATCTCCAGCGCGGCAATGGCGGTTTCGGCGGTGAAGCGGGGCATTATCCTCATCCTTTCCTATGGCATGCTGCTCTTTCCGACAGCTTGTGCGCATGGGGATGGGCGCCCGCAAGCATAGAGGGCTCCGCCGTGGCGATGCTTGGTGATCGAACGGTTAGGGCTGGGGCGCGACCGCGTCCATGATCGTGAGTTTCTCGCCGGTCGAGGCGCCGACGCTGGAGTCGGTGACGAGGATGGTGGTGCCCGGCTTCAACTGGCTACGGATCTTGTCGTAGAATCCGCGCGGCAGGCGCACCCGGTTCAGCACCGCTTCGTCCACGACATTCTCGACATCATTTTCATGGCCCGGCAGGCCGACATAGAGCCAGTGGGTCTTCCCATCCTTCCCCATGGTGAGGGTGATGACATGGGAGCCGGGATCGCCCTCCTTAATCTCGGCGACGCTGCGGCCGATTTCCGTGCCGTTGCGCAGCACGACGATCCGCTGCTCCTTCTTCGAGACGATGATGGTCAGGGGGCCGCTGGTCGCCAGTTCAGGCTGCCAGCGATATTCCTCATCCTTGAGCGGGCGATATTCGACCTGCTCGCCCTTGTCGTTGATCGGCGACAACAGGCTTGCCTGGCTGGTGCGCATATGGGTGGCGGCATTGCCCTGAACCACCACGGTCGCACCCAGGCTGGTGATGGCGAAGAGTTCCTGCGAGAATTTATAGGGCAGGTGGATGCAGCCATGGCTTTCGGGATAGCCCGGCAGGCCGCCGGCATGGAGCGCGACGCCGTCCCAGGTCAGGCGCTGCTGATAGGGCATGGGCGCGTTATTATAGGTGCTGGACCGATGGTCCTTGTCCTTTTGCAGGATGGTGAAGACGCCGGTGGGCGTTGCATGGCCTTCCTTGCCCGAGGAGATGGTGGACACGGCGATGCGCACGCCATTGCGATAGACGGTCGCGATCTGGCGCGAGAGATCGACATAGACGAGCAGCGGCCCGGTCGGCGATACCTGTGGCGCCCAGACCCATTGGCCCGGCTTCAGATTGTCGGCGCGGCGGGCAAATTCGGGCGGCGATGTGGCGCGATCGCCCTGGGCAAGGGCGGGGTGGGGGAGCAGCAGCGTCAATGGCAGAATGGTGGCAAAGCGAACAGCGTAATCGCGCAAGGCGCCCATGATCCGATCCCCCCGATTGTCCGGGATTAAGCCTATCTAGGATCAAGATGGCACGCCATAGGGGAAGCACCCGATGAGCGGCGTTATAAATAGGGATGTCGAGAGATTTTCTGGTGACCCCGTGGACGCTGAAAGTTTAGGATAGTTGAAATTTGATAACAGTATAATTGATTCCTGATGGGCGATTTTGGATGGTCATGGACCATCAGTTTTTCGATCGATGTGCAATCCGGTCCCGGACCGCAGTTTGTTTTTCGGCTAGCGCGGATCGACATTCAGCGTAACCAGATCATGGCGGCGGCGAGGTTTGTGAAGCTGGCGAAGTGGATGGTGCGGCGATCGTAGCGTGTTGCGAAGCGGCGGAAGTGTTTGAGCCTGCCGAGACATCGTTCGATACGATTGCGGTGTTTGTAGATCAGCGCGTCATGCGGGATGGCGACCTTACGGCAGCGGTTTGAAGGTATGAGCGCTTCGGCGCCCATTTTCGCGATGATTGTCCGTAAAGCATTACTGTCATAAGCTTTGTCGGCGAGCACGACGACGGCTTCCTGTCCGTGCAGCAGGGCCGGCGCCTGAGTAACGTCGCCAGTCTGGCCGGGCGTGATGATGAAGCGCAGCGGCCGGCCGAGCGGGTCCGCAAGCATGTGTATCTTGGTGGTCAGTCCGCCTCGGGAACGCCCCAGCGCCTGATCGCACGCCCCCCTTTTCCGGTCGCCGCCTGCTGGTGCGTGCGAACGATGGCGCTGTCGATCATCAAATACTGGTTGTCCCGGTCGGCCGTCAGTGCGTCGAACACCCGTTACCAGGCACCCGCATGGCACCAACGGCTGAAGCGGCGATGCAGCGTCTTCCGCTTGCCATAGCGCTCCGGCAGATCGCACCAATGCGCTCCTGACCGCAGCACCCACAAACATCCGTTCACGAACAGGCGGTTATCCGTTCCCGACCGCCCCGGATCGGTCGCTTTGCCCAGTAGCAACGGCGCAATCCTCTCCCATTGCACCTCGTTCAACTCGTACCGCTTCGCCGCCATCATCCACTCCGCGCATCAACACGGCGTCCTATGAATCAGCGATCATCCGCTTTGGGAATCCCGAATGTCGATCCGCCCTAGTGCGGTCACGATCGAGATCCGCTCGACGGATCGCCGAATCCGGTTGTTGAAAGGCGAGGCGCTGTTCACGGTTGCGCCCGATCGTTCCCGCCCCTTCACCGTCCAGGCAGCAATCGGTGAAACGATGGCGCTGGGCACGCAATTCTCGGTCCGCCAGACGGGCGCCGACACTGAGGTTACCGTGACAGAGCACAGCGTGATGCTCGTCAGCGGAGAGGACAAGGGGGCCAGCCTCATTCTGCGGGAAGGCCAGTCCATCCGCTATGGCGCCGATGGCCGTATCGATGCTCCTCGTTCCATCAATACGGAAGCGGCCACCGCCTGGACGGACGGCGTGCTCGTATTCAAGGATGCGCCGCTATGTCAGGGCGTGGCCGAGATCGGCCGCTATCATCCCGGCTACATGACTATAGTGGGCGACGCATCATCCCTGCACGTCTGTGGCGTATTTCGCATCGACGATCCGGTTGCAGCCATATCCCGGCTTCAGAAATCTCTCGGCCTGCGATCCGTGCAATTGTCCCGTAGTCTGATCGTGATTTTCGCCTGAAATTATTTTTCTGAAATTCGACCTCTCGTTTGACCGCATGCGAACGTATGAATTGCAAGGTATTCTCAATAGCAGGTGTGCCTCCATCCCGAATGTCGAATGGAGGGAGTTAGAAGTGCTGAATTCAAAGGGCCTCGAACAAGGCAAGGTTTCCGTGCGGTCGATCTCCGTGTCGCTCGCCACGGCGAGTGTGGTGAGTGGGCCAGCAATAATCTCGACGCCTGCAATGGCGCAGGAAACGGTTTGCCGCATCCGATGGACAATCAATTTATGCGCCGGACCGACCCGTATCATCTAGAGACGGTTGAACCAATTGTGCGTCACGACCGAGGCAGTGATAGTCAGCCTTTGCTTCAGGATCGATATGCAGGTCATGACATCGAGAGGGCAATCGCGTTCAGTCAAAATCGGGACGCCCAGATGACTGGCGAATGGGTTTTCCAAAAACGACAATGAGCCCGGCCAACGGCAGGATACAGAAGAACCAGAGCAGCGAAGCGATCAGGTTGGTCGTGGCCAGTTGCGCGACGGGAAGGATCGCCAGAACCAGCAATGCGGCTCCGCCCGCGCGCCAGGCGGCTCGATAGACGATGTGCCTTCGGGATGTGCCGCGCCGGATGGCATCGAAGCCGGCCACCGCAAGGATCAGGGATAGGGCCATGCTCATGATCACTGCGCAGCGCCGCCGGACGACCTGCGAGCGATGCTGCCTGCTGCGATCCACAAGATGATGCCCATCGCCAGCGCCGTCAGGTCTGCGCCTGAGCGTATCCCATCGCCATGAGCCAGCGTTGACGTCAGCGGCATTCCCGCCAGAGCCGTGCTCACGGGAATAGTCAGGCAGAGCAACGCCGCCGCACGCAACTGCTCTGCCCACGCGCTGGCCCAGGGCCGTACACCGGCATGGATGAGGCTCAGCCGCCAGGCTGAAAAGTAGATGCTGGCGGCCAGAGTGCGGCGACCTTCGATGCCGGGAGGCAGCAACTGCTCACCGTGCAGGTACGCCGCACAGGCGATGATGTTTCCAGCCACAGCGGCGATGGTGATCCGGCCTGCCATGGCGTGAAATGCCGATCCGCCCCGGCGCGCCCGCTTTTCGGTAAAGAGGACAAGGCCAGCCCCAACCATCGCGGTGCTGGCGAGGCCGGTCAGGAAATAGAGCCAGCGGGCAGCGATTTCGCCCCATTCTATGAAGTGCAGTCCGGCAAGGAAGGCCTGGGTTTCGCGAGCCGGGGAGCGCTTCACCAGAACGCGCAGCAACCGGCCGTCGGCGCCCGCGAAGTCCACGCGATCAGGGAAACTGGCGATACGATCGTCGCGCTGTCGCCAGATCTCGACCGTGGCATTGGCACGATCGGGATGGCTCACATAGATGTTGACGGCCGCTCCGCCACCCCATGCGCGCTCGGCGCGTGCGACCATCGGCATCAGCGCAACCGTGGCCCGCGGCGATCCGGCGGGTGTATCCACGTCGATGTAGCGCGATTGCGCAGCCGCGGCCTGATAGGCTTTGACGTCGCCGCCGTTCAGCGTCGCGACGCCGGCGGGAATATAGGCGTAATAGATCAGGACGAGGCCGGTATAGGCCATCATCATGTGGAACTGCAGCGGCAGCACCGAGAGAAGGTTGTGCGCATCCATCCACGCCCGCTGGCGCGAGGCCCAGGGGCGGAAGGTGAAGAAATCGCGGAATATGCGCTTGTGAATGATGACGCCGCTGATCGATGCGGCCAGCATCGCAAGGCCCGCCGCGCCCACGATCAGGAAGCCGATGGGACTGGACTTGCGATCGATCCCCAGCGTGTAGTGATAGCGCATGAAGAAGAACCCGGCGTCCATGTCGCGCGGGATGCGGGCGCCGGTCTGCGGGTTCAGGCGATGGGTGGTGGCCTTGCCCGCGCCGTCGGTCCACACCAGCCGCAGCACCGGTTCGCGTGCAGTGGGGATGACGATACGCCATTGCCGGGCATCCGGAGCGATGCGGGTGAGATAATCCCGTCCCATCGCTACGGCTCGTCCCCGGTCGATAGCCACCGGAGAGCGCAGTTCGGGCGTCGTCCAGAGGTTGATCTCCGTATAGAATACCGCCAGCGATCCGGTCAGCAGGACGCCGAACAGAACCCAGCCGAACAGCAGCCCACACCATGTATGGAACCAGCCCATGGACTGGCGCAGGCTATCCTTCATCTGGCGACCCCCAGTATCAGAGCGAAGGGGAGGGCCGTGCCCACCAGCAGTTCGCCCCAGATCCGCGTGACGCTGCGCACCGCAAAGGCGCGAAGAATCACCGTCACGAACAGCATGAAGGCGAGGCAGGTAGCAAGGATGTTGGCGTCAACCGCATCCATCGGCAGCAGGCGTACCGCCGCGCAGATCCATGCATAGCACAGACCATAGGCACCGATGGTCGATGCCAGCACGCGCGGCGCGATGGCGCGCCAGCCCGGCTCCTGCCTCGCCGGCACGATCAGAACCGCTGTTCGAACGTCACCGCGACGCTGCGCGGCTCACCCAGCACCCACTGCGAGGTGGAATAGCTGTTCTGGACGTAGATCCGGTCGAAGACATTGCGCAGGTTGAGCGTCACGCTCGTCTTCTCTCCAAGGTCGTAGCGCGCCGAGGCGTCGACGAGCGTATAGGCCGGAATGCGACGGGTATTGGCGGCATCCGAATAGCGCTTGCCGACATGGCGCAGGCCGGTGTCGAGGTGCAGCGGTTGCACCGGCCGCCAAGAAAGCCACAGATTGGCTGCCTTTTCGGCAACGCCGATCGGCATGTTGCCGCTGCGGCTGACAAGCTCCGTGCCGACAAGTTCGTCGAAGTCGTCATATTGCGCGTTCAGGATCGTGCCGTTGGCCAGGATGCTGAAGGACTTGGTCACGGCCAGTCCGAACGATGCCTCGACGCCGTAGGACGATTGCTGGCCGACCTGCACAGACACCGTGGGATCATTGGCGGAGCGCGTCAGGATCTTCGTCTTGACGATGCGATAGCCCGACAGGGTGAACTCGCCGCGGCCGTCCAGGAAGGTCGCCTTGGCGCCCGCTTCCCATTGCCGCCCGGTCGATACATCGAAGCTGGTCTGTGCCAGCGTAGCGGTGAGGAACGCCGTCACCGGGTCCGCTGCCGCCGAATATTGCGCGTAAAGCGAGATCGTGTCCGTGGGATTATAGACCAGTCCCGCGCGCCAACTGGTGCTGGGATAGCGCGCGGTGTAGTCGGCGGTCGGATCGAGCGCATCGTGGCGCTCGGTCTTCGGGCGATCGTAGCGCAGGCCCGTCACCAGCGACAGTCGATCCGTCAGCGAGAGGCGGCTTTCGCCAAACAGCGCCCATTGCTGCACATCTGTCTTATACTTGTACCGGGTGCCGAAGGCGCCATCCAGAAACGTGCCGGGCGCGTAGTCGTAGGGATCCACCAGATCGGAGCGGGAATTGGGCGAACTGTCGGTACGCAGCAGCGATCCGCTGTTATACTCTCCGCCCAGGCTTAGGCGGTGGTTCATGCCCAGCAATGTGTGGTCGAACACAGCGTTGAAGCGGTCGCCCCACTGCTTGGTCTTGTAGAAGATTTCCAGATAGCTCGACCGGCGGATCTGATCGCCGGACCAGGCATAGCCCTCCGCATTGCGCCAGTGCTTGAAACCGGTGAGATAGTAGGCGACGTTGGTGATCGCCACGCCGTCCGCCGGCGTCCATTCCGCCTTGGCTTGGGTCCAGGCGTCGTCGAAGCGCAACGAGCGGTCGGCGATATTGTAGTTCTTCTTGCGGATATCGCGGACCAGCTTGCCATCACGCAGCGGCGTGCCGTACCAGATCGTCGGATCTAGATCGGCGCGATCATGCGTCAGGGTCAGCACCAGATCGTCACTGGCCTGGTAGCGCAGCGCGGCCGACAGGGCGAGACTACGGGAGCGTCCGCGCTCCATCCAGCCGTCCGACCGGTTGTAGCTGAGATCCACGCGGTAGGAGAGCTTGTCCCCGATCGGCCCGCCGATCCCGCCGGCCGCTGCATATGTATCGAAAGAGCCGCCGCTGAGGCGTAGTTCACCTTCGAACTCTTCGGTGTTGGGCTTCTTGCGCACAACGTTGATCGCGCCGCCGATGCCGCCTTCGCCGTACAGTACGGAAGCAGCGCCGCGCAGCACCTCGATGCGCTCGGCCATCCAGGGATCAGCGGGGAAGGTCTGCGTGGTCGTCGTATAGACCCGCATGCCGTCATAGAGCTGCATCACCGAGGTGTAGCCGGTGAACCCGCGTGAACTCAGGGAATAGCCGAATGCCGAGGAGTTGTTGATCAGGCCCGGCGCGCGCGCCGCCGCCGCAACGACCGTGCGGTCACCAAGACTGCGGATCATCTCCTTGGTGATGACATCGACGCTCGCGGGCGTCTGCATCGGCGTCAGGCCAAGGCGGCTGGAGGCATCGGCCTGCTGGCCAAGTTGCAGGACGCCGGCCTTGCGCGCCGTGACGACGATATTTTCCGTGCCATCGGGCGCGGGCTCGGCGGTCTCCTGAGCATGCGTTGCGGTGACACTCGCCGCCAGTGCGCAACATGATGCGCCGGAACGGATTAGGCCGGAAAGAAGCGATCGTGTATTCATGTGTAACCCCCGTTGCGTTTTCCAGTCGAACAGACAGGTTCCCGCGCAGGAGGACGTCCCCTCGCACGGGCGCAGCGGTGGAGACCGGGCGCAAACGAGCGACCGGCGGAACCCACCGTTGCGGCCTGGCCGCAAGTTCGTCGCTCAGACGGAGTACACCGTGCCGCGGCCATCCCCTGGACCAAGGCAAGAGCGACCGGACGCTGGCAGGTCTCCTGGCTCACGGGTCATCGCACGATGCACGGCCTTCCCAGGCCTCGCAGGAGTTAGCGTCCGGCCCAGTGGCTGCGACAGGCATCCTTGGCCTGCCGAGATATGCATCGCGCTATCCGCTTACAGTTGCAGGGACAGCCTCGGCTTCAGGGGCAGTACCTCTCCACCGCGTTCCCTTTTAAGCCTCTTTCGAAGCACCAACGCGATCTTGTCCCCCGGTAGGGGACGGGCTGGGAACTATGGGCTATCGAACAGGATAGCAAGAAATTCGTAGAACGTGGAATTTGGTCATGCCTGGACGGCCGGTATGCGGCTGTCCCTGACGCTCAGGTGCTGAACACACCGCCCCGTTAGCAGTCATGAACAAGCGGCACATGAGTTGTTGCGAACGATTATCAATGCACGTAATGCGTCGGCAGATAGCGATGCTCAACAACGCCGCCGCCCTTACGCGCCTGCTCCTGCAAGAGCGCACGTCGCTCCTGCGACTTGTCGAAAGCATATTGCGCGATCGGCCGGCAGCGGAAGACGTCACGCAAAGCCTCTGGTTCAAGGTGCAGCGTATTGAGGATGATCCGCCAATCCTGAACAAGCGGGCCTATCTGTTCAGGCTGGCAGCCAATCTGGCGAAGGATCGCATCAGGGCGGACGGCAGATATGCTGCCCTGTTCCACGCCGCCGATACGCTCCCCGAGGAAGTCCCGGCCGACATGGTTGGAGCCGATACCGAACTGTCCGATCGCCAGCGTCTGGCCGTGACGATGGCCGCGATCGACGAACTCCCCGCGCGAACCAGAGAAATCTTCATCCTGCGCAAATTTGACGAACTTACTCTGGACGACATTGCGCATCGGATCGGGATTTCCCGCAGCATGGTCGTCCGACATCTCCAGCAGGCCTTGCGACATTGCATGACCCGATTAGGGGAAAGCGAATGAGGCGATTTGTTGGCTTGCGGAGTGTCCGGATGCCGCTTTCGAACGTCAATGATTATGGAGAGTGTGAAATTTCCATGGTTGAGACGGGAGAAGCGATCGGAATGCATTATGGGCGCTGACGAGGATGCCCCGGATCCGATCGAGGATGCCGCGACGCGCTGGGCGATCGAACAGGATGCCGGCCTGAGCGATGATGGCATTGCGGCCCTGGAACAATGGCTGGGCAGCGATCCGCGTCACCCACCGGCCTTTGAAATGGCCCGTGCGGCGTGGCGCTTCATGGGGCATCCGGCCATTCGTTCGGAAGTGACGCAGCGCAGGCTTAGCGAGCCGCCAATGCCAGGCTATCCGCCGGTCGGCCGACCGGAAGGCAAAAGAAAATGGATTGCGCCCGCCGTCGCGGCCAGCGTCGCCCTTCTTGTCGCGGGCGCGATCGGGGACTGGCCGACGGCGCTGCGGTCCGATGCGATGACGGCGACGGGCGAACAGCGCACCATGACCCTTGCCGATGGATCGCAGGTCCAGCTCAATACCGACAGCGCCATATCCATCGATTACCAGCCGGATCGCCGGATCGTGCATGTGCTGAAAGGCGAAGCCGCCTTTTCGGTGGCGCGCGATCCCCGGCGCCCATTCTCGGTCGAAGCGAAAGGCGGATCGGCCACGGCGCTGGGCACGCGGTTCATCGTCGATCGTCATGCCGACAGGACGCGGGTTACCGTTACCCTGCACAGCGTTCGCGTGGCAGCGCCGGGCGCCGGGGGCTCCATCGCGATCTTGAAGGAAGGCCAGTCCGTCAGATATGACAGGAACGGCGTTGGTTCCGTTCGCACTGTCGATGCAAATGCGGTCTCCGCCTGGACCCGCAAACGGCTTGTCTTCGTGGACCAGCCGCTGCGAGCCGTGGTGGCGGAGCTCAATCGCTATCATCCGGGATATATCGGCATCATCGGCACCGATCTGGGCAACCGGCGCGTCAGCGGGATTTTCCGCACCGACAATCCCGTCGCCGCGCTCGACACACTCCAGGCATCCTTGAAGTTGGCCTCCATCCGTCTCACCGACCGGGTGATTTTCATTCACGGCTGAACCCACAAAAAAATTCGGCTCCCCGGTTCTCACTTCGAGATTTGAGACGTCATGTTCTTGAAGGCGCTTCGCATTAGCGAATTGCCATTCATATAAGATGCCTGAATTTTGGGGGTTAACACGTGAAGATTGTAGAGGCCGGCAAGGCTGCTGTGGCGGGATTTCGCACTGTCATTCCGGCGACGTTGCTCGCGACGACCGCGCTGGGCGCCGGGATCGTCATGCCAACGAGCGCCTATGCCCAGGAGCGCAGCTATAATGTGCCCGCCGGGCCGCTGGCCGTTGCACTCAACCGCCTTGGCGAGGCGGCCGATATCGAAATCATCTATGATGCAGACCTGACGAACGGCATCGCCAGTCCGGGCCTTCAGGGCAGCTATGGCCCGGCCGAGGCGCTATCGCGCCTGCTGGTCGGAACAGGCCTCACCTTCCGGCAGAGTGGCGCGCGCTCCTATACGCTCGAAAGAGCGCCCAGGTCTGCTGAGGGGGCGGTCCAGCTGGGACCGGTGAGGGTCGAGGGCGCAACTGCAACCATGACGGCCAACGGCACCGATGGCGCGGACCTTGCCCTGACGATGACCGAGGGGACGAAGTCCCTTGCCGGGCAATATGCACAGGTCGGCGGCAAGTCGGCGCAGCGGCTGCGCGACATCCCCCGCAGCGTCACGGTGCTGACCGCGCAGGAGATCGAGGACAAGGATATCACCACCGTGACCGCCGCGCTCGATCAGGTGACGGGCATCTACGTGGCCTCCTATAATGCCCGTACCCCCGTATTCTATTCGCGCGGCTTTCTGATGCAGAACCTGACGATAGACGGCGGCAGCCCCATGCGCATGCATGACGGCCTGCAATCGATCATCAACGGCGTCGGCCTGCCCAATCTGCTCGCCTATGACCATGTCGAGGTGATGCGCGGTGCGGATGGGCTCTATTCGGGAAACGGGGATGCCAGCGGCACGGTCAACCTTGTGCGCAAGCGCCCGACGACCAAGCGCCAGATCAAGTTCGCAGCCTATGCGGGAAGCTGGGACAATTACCGCGCAGAGCTTGACGTGGGCGGGCCGCTCAATGCTTCGGGCACATTGCGGGCGCGCGTGGTGGCGGGCTGGCAGGACGCGGATTCCTATTTCACCGGCGCCTATACCAAGGACAAGTTCGGCTATGGCATCATTGAATGGGACGCAGGCGCGCATACAACGCTGTCGGCGGGCCTGAGCTATGACGATCTGAATACGCAGAAATATGAACGCACATTGGCATGGCGTTCGGGCAGTCTCGGCACGCCGGAGAATCTGCCGATCCTGTCGAAGCGGGATTCCTGGATGCCCGAATGGTCCTATGACAAGGCGCAGACCCTGCAATATTTCGCCAAGGCCAGCCACGATTTCAGCCCCGACTGGAACCTGACCGTCAACCTCACCCGCAGCGAAGTCGATTCCGACGAGCTTTATGGCTATTATGGCATCGGCATCAATTCCGATGCGGCAGTCCCCAGCGGCTTCTTCATGCGCTGGATGTCGCACGGCTATTCCAACCAGACGATGGCGGACGCCAATTTGAAGGGCAAGTTTACCCTGTTCGGCCGGCAGCACGACGTTGCCGTCGGCGCGAACTGGTCGCGCAGCGACGCCAATTCGACCAACCCGATTGGCAGTATCGCCGGCGTGACGGTTGACGATTACCTGACCTATTATCGCTACACCAAGCCGACTGCGGCCGAAATATCGACCTGGAGCGGCTATGGTGAATGGGGCAGCGTCTATGGCGAAGACGGCTGGGTCACGAGCCGTTACGGCTTCTGGGGCACGCTGGGCATGCATATCGCCGATCCGGTCAAGGTGATTATCGGTGGGCGCTACAGCCGCAACGAGAATTTCCGGGGCCAGACGATCGGCAAGTTCGTGCCTTACGCGGCCGTCACCTATGAGGTCTCGCCCGACTGGACGACCTATGCCAGCTACTCCGAAATCTTCGAGCCGATGCAGAACATCGTGCCGATCGGCCAGTGGCACGAGGATGCCACCCAGATCAGCTTTTCGGACAAGCCGACCACCGGCCGCAACTTCGAGGGCGGCGTCAAGGGTGACCTCAACGGAGGTGCATTGCAGGCGGCCTTTTCGGTGTTCTACATCGAGAAGAACAACGTCTACGTGAATGATGAAACGCAGGGGCAGGTCGTCATCCCCGGCTATGGCACCACCTATATGCAGCGCGTGGCGAAGCTTCAGACCAGCAAGGGGTTCGACGCCGAACTGAAAGGCGCGCTGACGCAGAGCTGGCAGGTTTCCGCCGGATACACGTTCAACGTGACCAAGAACAAGGAAGACGACGAAGGCGGCCCGATCCTGCTCTGGGCACCCAAGCATTCGGCGCGGGTGTGGAGCACCTATCAGCTTCCTGATGCGCTGGAGGGGCTGCGCCTTGGTGCCGGCGTCCGCGTGTTCGGCAACTCGGACTTGCGCAAGGGCTATGCCGTGATCGGCGCCAGTGCCGATTACGAGATCAACCGGCATCTGACGCTGGGTGTCTACCTCGATAATCTGGCAAACAAGACGTACCGCGTCTCCACCAGCAGCGCGGCGACTTATGGCAATCCCCGCAACTTCATGGTGACGCTGCGCGGAACCTACTGAGCCGATGACCCGCGCGAAACCTCCGACATTCCCAGTCGAAGGTTTCGCGCGGGATATGGCGGCGAACGCCCCGCTCCAAAGGCCGCTTTGCTCGGTCAGGCAAGCCACGCGCGGGCATGGGCCGGGTCATGTTGCGAGAGAAAATGTGAAAATCCACAGCGGTCAAACGTCTAACTGACAGACGCTCTCCAAACGGTATTGAAAAGCAATCGCATGAAAGACGCATTCCGCCAGTCGATGGCCTGGCTGCACACCTGGGTTGGATTGGTGGCAGGCTGGCTGCTGTTCTTCGTCTTCGTGACCGGCACGGCGGGCTATTTCCAGCAGGAGATTAGCCGCTGGATGCAGCCCGAGCGGGTGGTCACGGTGGCGCCCGCCGAGGTCGATCGCACGATCCTGGCCGACCGGGCCATCGAACGATTGACCACAGTCGCACCGGTCGCCGCGAGTTGGCAGATCATCTTCCCCTACCGGCAACAGGGGGACCGCGACTGGCAGAATTTCTCCATCCGCTGGGAGGAAATGCCGAGCGGGACGCATGACTATGGCGCTAGCAGCAATGAGCGCCTTGACCCGGCCAGCGGCGCCGTCCTGCCGCCCGATCCCGAACCGCGAGAGACGGCGGGCGGCGTTGGCCTCTACCGCATGCACTATGCACTGCATTACCTGCCCTATGACTGGGCGATCCGGATCGTTGGCATAGCCACGATGCTGATGCTGCTGGCGATCGTCAGCGGGGTCATCACCCACAAGAAGATCTTCAAGGACTTCTTCACCTTCCGCCCCGGCAAGGGCCAGCGTTCCTGGCTGGACGCGCATAATGTGGTCAGCGTGATGGCGCTGCCCTTCTTCCTGATGATCACCTATAGCGGGCTGGTCTTCTTTCTCTTCGCCTACATGCCCGCCGGCAAGGACGTGATCTACGGCACCGACCCGGAAACGAGCGGGGCCTATTATGATGAACTGTACGAAGGCGGCGAGCATAAGCATGCGCCGATAGGCCGCCCGGCAGCACCGCTCGCGCCCATGATCGCACAGGCCGGCAAGGCGTGGGGCATGGACCAGATCGCCTGGATCACCGTCGAGCGGATGGAAGGCGAGGTGTCGGCAGTGGAAATCACCCACGTCCCGATGGGCCTTGGGCGCAATGATGCGGCAACCATGCGGTTCAACGCCGACACCGGCCAGCGCCTGCCCGATGAGCCGGCCTCCAGCGGCGCGCCGGGCGTGACACAGAGCGTGCTATTCAACCTGCATGAAGGCCTCTACGCCGATCTCTGGGGGCGCTGGGCCTATTTTGCGTCTGGCCTGCTTGGCTGCGCGATGGTCGGTACGGGACTGGTGCTGTGGTCGGTCAAGCGGCGCCGCTTTCATCTGAACGAAGACCGCGGGCATCAGGAGCCGTTCGGCGTGCGTCTGGTCGAGAGCCTTAACGTCGCCACGATTGCGGGCCTGCCGCTGGCTGTAGCGGGCTTCTTCTGGGCCAACCGACTGCTTCCGGTCGACATGATGGACCGTGCGGCCTGGGAATATCACAGTCTGTTCGCGCTATGGCTGGGCACGCTGTTCTACGCGCTGGGCCGTCCACTGCGTCGGGCATGGATCGAACTGCTGTGGGCGAGTTGCGCCGCTTTCGCCTGCGTGCCGCTGCTGAATGCGCTGACGACCGGGCGGGGGCTGCCGGTCTCGCTGAGCAAGGGAGACTGGGTATTCGCCGGGTTCGATCTCACCATGCTGGGCCTCGCCGGTGCCTTCGCCTTCACAGCCCGCAAGGTGCAGCGGCGCTTGCGCCCAGTGACGGTTCCGGCGCGGCAACCCGTGCTGCGGGCGGTGCAGGCATGAGCCGGGGCAAGTCCGTTTCCGTTGGCTATCGCCTGGCGGTCGCATCGCGGGTCGCAGGCGCATTTCTGGGCGGTTACGCGCTGATCTCCGCCGCAACCGTGCTGCTCGCGCTCGTCTGGCCGCTTCCCAAGGCGCAAGCGGTGCTGAGCGCATCCATGTTGAGCTTTGCGCTCTATGCGGGGTTCGTCATCTGGGCCTTCCATGTCCGTCGCCTGCGGTGGATCTGGGGCGTCGTGCTGGGCGGCACGGCATTGCTGAGCGCGGCGGCATGGCTGTTCGGTGCGGGAAGTGCAGCGTGAGCGGCGTGCATCTCGCCATGCTGGCGCTGAGCTTCCTTGGCTTCGTGGCGCTGGCCGTGGGCATGGAGCGCCATGCCAAACATCTGCTGCGCATCGTGCCCGCGCCGCATTGGCGCCTGGGCGCGCGAATTGGTGGCTGGGCGCTCCTGGCAGGCGCACTGGCGCTTGGCATCGCCGGGCTTGTGACGGCCGGAGTCGGCATTGCCATATGGACCGGATGGATTGGCCTCGCTGCGGTCGCACTCGTCTTCGCCCTGCCGAAATGGCCGTGGCAGCCGCCGGTCAAGGCCAGCGCGGACCGTAGCCCGCGCAGGAAGACCGCGCTGATCGACGACGAACCGATCCGCCAATCCCGGCGCTGGATCGGCTGGCTTCTGCTGGCTTCGACCGCTGCAGCCTTTGCCATTGCCTTCGCACAGGTGGAGACCAAGCCATTGGAACGCGAGGATGCGATACATGGTCAGGTCGGCCCCTGGACTTTCACTTTTGCCGAGACTGACCGTGATGGCCCGGAACTGGTCGACATGGATGTGCCGATGAAAGCCTATCGCCTGCGCTTTTGCGAAAGCTGCGACAGCCAGATCCTGCGCGTCACCCTCAAGGTCAATCGCCCACGCGCCATGCGCGCTTCGGGCGTCGCGTTCGAGGGTGCGCGCTGGGAGCGTTCGACACAGATCCAGTTGCCCTCCAATCTCACCGCCAGGAGTGAATTATGGATGACGGTTGTGGGCAAGGACGGCGCGGTCCATCAGACATCGTGGCCGATGGCCGCTGTCTCGCCTGCGACCGTCACCTGGTTCGCCCATCAGGAGCGCACGAAATGACAGCCGTGAGAAAATCTCTAGCCTGTGGGGTGGCCGTCATCATCGGCGTCTTGTCGACGCCCGTACTGGCGCATGAACCGATCCTCAAATGCGTGTTGCTGGACCCGGCGACTGTCCGGTGCCGGGGAGGCTACGCCGAAGGGGAGACAGCACAGGGCGAGCGCCTTGAGGTGATTGATCATGCCGACAGGAGGCTGCTGGCCGGCAAACTGGGCAAGGATGGCACGCTGACCTTCGCGCGGCCCAAAGGCCCCTATTATGTCCTGTTCGACGTAGGGCCCGGCCATCAGGCGGTCGTCGAACATGATGAGATCAGCCTGCCGAGGGCGAGCGACCGAGCCCGTTGGGTGAGGAAATGAGAGCATGACGGTCAATCGCAGCAGCGCGCGGGTTGCTCCTCTGGCCTATGATGCGTCGGACGATCCTGCCCGCCAGACGGGCCTCGTCGATATGGGGGCGATATCAGCAGCGTCAGAATGGGGGGCATCGGGTCGCTATGCGGACCAGCCCATGAGCCTTCAGACGCGGCTGTTCGGAATGGGCGGGGTTTGCTGCGTCGCCATGGTCATAGCCGCTGGCCTGTTTTTGTCCTGGCAGGTCTACACTGCAATAAAGCCAACGCCAGCGCTCAGCGTGTTCGACATTGCTGCTCCCGCCGCACCGCCCGAACCGCAGCGGCAGGTGTCCCCCGGCCCCGAACAGGTCCAGAAGGAAAAGGCGCAACTGCAGCCCGATCGCCCCAGGATCGAGGTGCCCGAAATAGAGATCCCAAGCCAGAACCCAGTCACGCTGGTTGCGGCCAAGCCTGTCATCGATCCCGGCCCGCCGATCGAGAAGACCACGGCGCCGGAAACCAAGCCGGCACCGCCCGCGCAGAAGGCCAGCGATGCCAAACCCAGTTGGGAAGGCCTGGTGCTGGGCGCGCTCAACAAGGTGAAGCGCTATCCGCGGGAGGCGGCGTTCCGGCGCCAGCAGGGCGTGCCGTATATCCGCTTCGTCATGAACCGCGAGGGCAAGGTGCTTTCCGTGCGACTGGAGCGGTCCTCGGGCGTCCGCTCCCTCGACGACGAGGCTCTCAGCCTGCCCAAGCGGGCCTCGCCGCTGCCCAGACCGCCTGAAGAGGTGAAGGGCGACAGCATCGAACTGGTGGTCCCCGTAGAGTTTTTCATGTCCTGAAAACCCTCATTGGGCCTGAAAACCCTCATTGGGAGAGTGTCGCATTGACAATAATCGCCCGAGGATCGCCGCGTCGAACGGCGATGGCGCTCAAGCGCCGTTCGTTTATCGAACAGCGCGTCATCCGCATGCTGCGAGGAGACCAGACTGACGATCGAGCCCTGTTCCTTTATGAGGCGCAATTTGGTCGGCTCCGTGATCTGGCGCACCGCGCTGGCATGCGGGTCAATGTGCCCGGTACTAGCTGGCTCGGCCGTGACGAGCTTTCGCTGCTGGCCTGGCTGGCGCAGGCGCAGCGGGTACTGAGCTATACGAAATCATTCCATCGCGACGCCATGCTTACGCTCACCGTGGTTCACTGCGCTGGCACTCTCAACGCGTTGGGTATTCAACTGCCGCCTCTCACCCTCCAGCATGCGTCGACAGTCGAGGAGGCCGAATAACGTCCCACCTCGCGCGGCGCAAAAGTCGGCCATGCGTTCCGTGACAGGCGGTTCAGCAGCCCATCTCGGTCGTGGCGAGTAGGGAGTCCGATTCGGGTTCTCAGATCGCGTCCGCATCATCGAGATGCCGCTTAAGCTTTTGCAGCATCCGATGGACCAGAAATTTATGCGCCGAACCAACCAGCGTCATGTGGGCCCGGCCGGATCTGATCCAGCAGCGGCAAGCATGCCACATGCTTCTTCGACTGCGTTGGCAGCCGTGCCATCGCTTCGCGAAAATCGATGACCATGTTCCGGTCGACATCGGTGACATCGATGTCGCCGAATAGTTTGGCGAAACGACGGATCGAAACGCGCCATTCATCGCAAAGCTTCCGCGCCGAAGCGGGCTGCTTGGTGGCCCAATCCTCGTACACCCTTGCCGGAAACGGCGCCTTTCCGCATCGCGGTCGTCACATTGTGCCGTGAATGGATGAGCGCCTGCATTGATGGGTCGCGATAGGCAGGGTAGGGATTGCCCGCCAGAGGATGGCTATCACCGGACTGAAGACCCAATTCCTCCGCCATAGGGCATTTCAGATGGTCTGTTTCGGCCAGAGCGATCCCATCGCGTTCGTGAGAAATGGCTTTGTCCATACTGCCCAACTCGACGGACAGTCTGCTAGATAGCCATCGATCGCATCCGTGCCGGCAAGCGTGTCCCGTGCCTTGAGTCCAAGCTTGATCAGTTCGAACTTTTTCAGCCAGTCATATTGGTGAGCAGTGCCCAGTCGTCGGGCTTCGCCGAGATCGTCCGTGCAGAGTGGCTGCTTGATTTCTGCATTGCCGACCTGCCCCCGATAATGGGGCGGTACGACCATGCGGAACCGATATTGCGAGGAGTTTTTGCGCTTTAAGGGGAAGAGCAATCGAGTGCTCATATGGACCACCTAAATGGACCGCCTGACCTCGAGATATGGGCGCACCTGCCGGAGTTTCTCGCAAATCTGCTGAAAATCCCCGAAATGGTGACCCCTACGGGAATCGAACCCGTGTTTCAGCCGTGAGAGAGAGCCGCCAAGACGTCTGGGGACACTCTGGGATGCATTTAATTTCATATACTTAGCATTGTGGCATCCTTGCGAATCCAAGGCAGTCCTGCTATAGCAAAAGGACAAGAAATCGGATGGTCCCTTTCGCTTATGGCTCGCATAGTTGCCGACATTCGTATCCAGGATCGGGCCGTGCGCCTGCGCCTGCCGGTCAAGACCAAGGCCTATTGGCGGCTCGTCTCCGAGGGCTTCCATATCGGCTATTACAAGGGCGCGCGGAAGGTCAGCTGGGTGGTCCGTTTCCGGCGCACCGATGTGCCCAATGCCTATTTGAACGCCACGTTGGGCGAGCCAGACGACGTCCGTGACGCTGACGATGATACGATCCTCAGCTGGAAGCAGGCGCTGGCAAAAGCGCTCGAATGGGTCGAGCGGCAGACGAGCGGTGCGCCGGCAGCGCTTGACCCCAACATCACCGTCGGGACGGCGATCTCGGCCTATGTCGTGCGACGCGACGCGCGGCGCGCGGCACAGGCGGGAAGGGATGTCCGGTCGGATGCCCATTACAAGCTCAACAAGCATGTCCTCGGCGACAAGCGGATGGCAGGGTTGGCACTCAAGGATTTGTCGGAGGCGGATCTGCGCGCCTGGCAGAAGCGACTGGCCCGACAGAAGTTCACCAGCACGCAGCGGCTGCTCAACGATTTCAAGGCGGCCCTCAATGCGGCCTGGGCAGAGCATCGCAAGGTTCTTCCGGTCGATCTGCCGCTGACCATCAAATATGGCTTGTCCCTCGAAGCCCCGGCGGTGACCGAGTCGAAGGCCCGTGAGAACCAGATTTTGGCCGATGCCGAGGTGCGCCGGATCGTCGCGGCCGCCTGCGCCATGGACGAGGATCTGGGGCGTCTGGTCGCGGTCATGGCGGCGACCGGTGCCCGATTCGCCCAGTTGCGGCGGATGCAGGTCGCGGATGCGTTGCTGGAGCGGAACCGGCTCATGATCCCGCAATCCTACAAGGGGAATAAGAAGAACAACGAGCATATCCGCGTGGCGATCGGCGACGATATCGTCGAACTGCTGAAGCCGATCGTGGAGGATCGGTCGTCGAGTGCGCCGTTGTTGGAACGTTGGCGTGTCCGGCAGGTCTCGGCGGTCAAGTGGGAGCGTTACGAACGAGGGCCATGGAAATCGCCCTCGGAAATGACCCGAAGCTGGAATCAGGTTGTGAAAGAGGCAGGGCTCCCAGCCGCAACCATCCCTTATGCATTACGGCACAGCTCGATCGTTCGGGGCCTCCGCATGGGACTGCCGATTCGCCTCGTGGCCGCGCTGCACGACACCTCCGTCGTGATGATCGAGCGGCATTATTCCCGGTGGATCGTCGATGGTCTGGATGATTTGGTGGCTCGAGCGGTCGTGCCCCTTGTGGATCTTGCTGCCTGAGATGGATGAAGGGCGCCAGCCGATCGTACTGCTGTAGCTGGTGGGATAAATGGAAGTCGAGACTTATCCTGAGGTTCTTTCGTTTCGTGGCCTGTTCATCGCCGGCCCTAACTCATGCAGCAGGCAATCGACGACCTGCTGCACCTTTGGGAGCAAATGGCGCCGCTGGGGATAGACCGCCCAGATCGGTTCATCGTCGGGTTGCATGTCTTCCAGCAGCAGTTCGACCATGCCATGCTTCAGGTACGGCAGGATGTAGAAATCGGGTAGCTGGCAGATGCCCAGGCCGGCAACGCACGCTTCCATCACTGCCTGGCCGCTATTGCAGCGGAACCGCCCCTGGGGCCTGTGAATGACTTCCTGGCCGTCCACCTTGAAATGCCACGTGGCCGCAGAGCCCGCGATACATTCATGCTGATCCAGCGCCTCCACCATTGTCGGTCGTCCAGTCGTGGCAAGGTAACTGGGCGCAGCACAGGTATAAAGTGTGCGTGAGGCAACTCTCGTCGCGATCAGGCGCGAGTCAGTGATTGTGCCTGTTCGCACAGCCAAATCGAAGCCCTCGGCAATCAGATCGGTCACCCGATTGGTGAGTTCGATGGACACATTAAGTCTGGAATGTCGCATGGCAAAGCGACGAATGATTGGCGAGATAAAACGCTCCCCCATGGCTGTGGAGCAGGTGACCCGTAACTCGCCTTGGGGCTCGCTTCGGTCTCCGATCAGCGCAATGGCTTCGTCTCGTTCCTGGGCTATCCGTTCACAGCGCTCGAAAAAAACGCGCCCGGTGTCGGTTAGGCGGACGGTGCGTGTGGTGCGGTGGAACAGTTGCGCCTGTACTCGTTGCTCCAGCGCCATGATCGATCGGCTGACATGGGTTGTCGAGACGCCTAACGATTGCGCCCCGCGCGTGAAAGAGCCTGTCGTCGCAACGCTAACAAATTCGTCGATCCCGTCCCAACTCGACATTTATTATCCCTAATAGGAAATAATTATTTGCTGAATGACTATATTATCACAGCGCGAGCGAATTGCTAGAACCTGAGCACGAAAAGAATATCGGAGGGGCCTGTGGTTTGGCTAACGAGCATCTTCGCATGGTGGTGCGAGAATTTTGCCGGTTGCGCCGAGCCACATCAGCTCATTTCCGACCTTGATCACGAGCAGGAGTGAGACATGAAGACCCGCGCCGCCGTCGCCTTTGAAGCGAAGAAGCCCCTGGAAATCGTCGAGGTAGACCTGGAAGGGCCCCGAGCTGGTGAAGTGCTGGTCGAGATCATGGCGACCGGCATCTGCCATACCGATGCCTATACGCTCGACGGCTTCGACAGCGAGGGTATCTTCCCCTCGATCCTGGGTCATGAAGGCGCGGGCATCGTGCGTGAGGTCGGCGCGGGCGTCACTTCGGTCAAGCCGGGTGATCACGTGATTCCGCTCTACACGCCGGAATGCCGCCAGTGCAAAAGCTGCCTCAGCGGCAAGACCAACCTGTGCACCGCGATCCGCGCGACGCAAGGCAAGGGTCTGATGCCCGACGGCACGACGCGCTTTTCCTACAAGGGCCAGCCGATCTTCCACTATATGGGCTGCTCGACTTTTTCGAACTTCACCGTGTTGCCGGAGATCGCGGTGGCGAAGATCCGCGAGGACGCGCCCTTCCAGTCGAGCTGCTATATCGGTTGCGGCGTGACGACCGGCGTGGGCGCGGTCATCAACACGGCCAAGGTGCAGGTGGGCGACAATGTCGTTATCTTCGGCCTGGGCGGCATCGGTCTCAACGTGATCCAGGGCGCGCGCCTTGTCGGTGCGAACAAGATCATCGGCGTCGACATCAATCCCGACCGTGAGGAATGGGGCCGCAAGTTCGGCATGACCGACTTCCTCAATTCAAAGGGGCTGAGCCGGGAAGAGACGGTGGCGAAGGTCGTGGAACTGACCGACGGCGGCGCCGACTATACGTTCGATGCGACCGGCAATACCGAAGTTATGCGTACCGCGCTGGAAGCCTGCCATCGCGGCTGGGGCACATCGATCATCATCGGCGTAGCCGAAGCGGGTAAAGAAATCGGGACGCGTCCCTTCCAGCTCGTCACAGGCCGCAACTGGCGCGGCACGGCCTTCGGCGGCGCCAAGGGCCGAACCGACGTGCCCAAGATTGTCGACATGTACATGGCCGGCAAGATCGAGATCGACCCGATGATCACCCATGTCATGGGTCTGGAGGAGATCAACACCGCCTTCGACCTGATGCACGCCGGCAAGAGCATTCGCAGCGTGGTTGTGTTCTGACATTCATTTTTGATAGAGTCGGAGAATAAATATGGCAGTGATTTCGGGTGATGGCGTGTTTTCGCACGCCTGCGTCGGCGCAAGCGATCTGCCAGTTTCCACGGCGTTTTACGACGCCGCACTGGCGCCTTTGGGCGTGAAGAATTTGGGGCCCTTTGGTGACAGCGCCATTCTGTATGGCAAGGACAAGCCGGCCTTTCCGGTCCTGCGTCCGGGCAACGGTGAAGCGCCATCCGGCAACGGTGTGACCATCGGCTTTGCGACCTCCAGTCAAGCTGACGTCGATGCATTCCACGCCGCTGGCGTTTCGGCGGGTGGTGCGTGTGAAGGCGCAGCTGGCCCTCGCGGTCACTTGCCCGGCGCCTATGCCGCCTATCTGCGCGATCCGGCCGGGAACAAGGTCTGCGCCTATTTCTTCAGCGAGTGAATGATGGCCCTGGAAACCGTTTCAACCAACAAAAGCCATGGCGGGGTCCAGGGCGTCCATAAACATGCTTCCAGCGTGACGGGGACGGAGATGACCTTCTCCGTCTTCGTGCCGCCCCATGCGGAAGGCGTGAAGCTGCCAGTGGTCTGGTATCTGTCCGGACTTACCTGCACCCATGCCAATGTGACGGAAAAGGGCGAGTTCCGTTCAGCCTGCGCGGAGCTGGGGCTGATCCTCGTCGCGCCGGACACCAGCCCGCGCGGAGAGGGCGTCGCCTACGATCCGGCCGGAGCCTATGATTTCGGCCTTGGCGCGGGCTTCTATGTCGACGCAACCGAGGCGCCCTTTGCGCTCCATTATCGCATGTGGTCCTATGTGACGGAGGAGTTGCCCGCATTGATCGCGGCGAACTTCCCCGCCGATATGGAACGCCAGTCGATCATGGGCCACAGCATGGGTGGCCACGGCGCTCTGACCATCGGCCTCAACCATCCCGATCGGTACAAGGCGGTGTCGGCTTTCTCTCCGATCGTTGCCCCTTCGCAGGTGCCCTGGGGAAAGAAGGCGCTGATGGGCTATCTGGGAGAGGACAGCGCCGTTTGGCGCAGACATGATGCCGTCGCGCTGATCGAGGATGGCGCCCGGTTGCCTGATCTGCTGGTCGATCAAGGCGATGCCGACCAGTTTCTGGCCGAACAGCTTCGTCCCGAATTGCTGGAGGCGGCCTGCAAAAGCGCGGGCCAGCCGCTGACGCTGCGGATGCAGTCCGGCTACGATCACAGCTATTATTTCATTTCCTCCTTCATGGCCGATCATTTGCGCTGGCATGCGGAACGGCTAATGAAAGGGACGAACTAATGGTCCAGATCATCATTGCCGACCGGAATGGATCGGAACGGCCGATCGAAGCAGAAGCCGGCCTGTCGCTCATGGAAGCGATCCGCGACAGCGGCCTGGATGAATTGCTGGCGCTGTGCGGCGGATGTTGTTCCTGCGCGACCTGCCATGTCTTTATCGAGCCGGACGCGGCGATGCCCGCGATGAGCGAGGATGAAAACGACCTGCTCGACAGTAGCGATCATCGCAGTGACCGGTCGCGTCTCTCCTGCCAGATTCCCCTGACGGCCGAGATGGACGGTCTTCGGGTCACCATAGCGCCGGAAGATTGAAGACGATGAACGATGATCTGCTTGTCCGTTATTATGCGGCCTTCAATCGCGGCGACAGTGCGGCGATGCTCGATTTATTGACGCATGATGTCGTGCATGAACCCTCGCAGGGTGCGGTGCGGAGGGGGAAGGCAGCCTTTGCCGAGTTTCTCGACCATATGAACCGCTGCTACAGGGAACAGGTCATTGATCCGGTGTTCCTGACCTCGGCTGACGGGCAACGGGCGGCGGGGGAATTCATGCTGAAAGGGGAATATCTGGAAACCGATACCGATCTGCCCCCGGCATCGGGCCAGCGTTACCTTCTGCGCGTCGGCGCCTTTTTCGAACTGCGCGATGGCCTGATCGCGCGGGTCAGCAATCATTATAATCTGGCCGATTGGCTGGATCAGGTGAAGGCGGGTTGATGCAGGCGGACCTCGTCGAGCAGATCCGGGTCGAGTGCATTTGCAAGGACGACATGTCGCTGCACGCGCTCGCAACCTTGCGCATGACTGTGTTTCGCAGCTGGCCCTATCTTTATGATGGTAGCGTCGATTATGAAGCCGGCTATCTGGCCGAGTTTCTGAGCGACGAGGCGGCCGTGTTGGTGGTCGCACGGCTGGGGGAAATTCCCGTGGGCATGGCTACCGCATCGCCCATGGCGACTCAGTCTGATGCCGTCAAATCTCCCTTTCTGGCCGCCGGCGTCGATGTCGATAGCTTCTTCTATTTCGGCGAGTCCGTGCTGCTGCCCCAGTTTCGCGGGCTCGGCCTGGGTCATCGCTTCTTCGACGAGCGCGAGGCGGCGGCGCGCAAGGCCGGTGCGAGTAGCGCTGTCTTTTGCGCGGTGTCGAGGGATGCGGACCATCCCTTGCGACCGGAAAGCGCACGCGACCTCACCCCCTTCTGGCACAGGCGCGGCTATCGCCTTGCGCCGCGCTTCACCATGAACATGCGCTGGAAGGAAGCCGGGCAAGCTAAAGAGAGCGAACATCTGATGCGCTTCTGGTTGAAGCAGCTATAGGCGTCCAAATGACAGATTTCCGTATTGCCGCCGCGCAATATCCGATCGAGCTTCTACCCACCTACGGCGCTTGGGAAATTAAGATCAGCCGCTGGGTGTGGGAAGCGGCGGAACAGGGTGCGCAACTCCTGCTTTTCCCAGAATATGCTGCGATGGAATTGGCGGGCGGCGATCCTGACGCTGCGGCGGATTTGCAGGCCTGGCTGCATCATGTCATGGCGGTCGGGGAGCGGATCGACGAACTACATCGCCATTTTGCCATTCACTATGAGGTGACGATCCTGGGCGGCAGCCGCCCATGCCGGGATAATCGGGGATTGATCGTCAACCGTGCCCGCCTTTTTTGCCCGGACGGCAGTTCCGGTCATCAGGACAAGATCGTCATGACCCGATTCGAGCGGGAAACCTGGGGCATAGGGGGTGGCGAGGCCATCCATGTGATCGATACACCGGTCGGACGGGTGGGGATAACCATCTGCTATGATGCCGAATTTCCGCTGATCGCGCGTGCGCAGGCAGAGGCGGGTGCGCAAATCATCCTTGTTCCTTCCGCGACCGACAGCATGCAGGGCTTTTGGCGCGTGCGTATCGGTGCGCAGGCCCGGGCGTTGGAAAATCAATGCTATGTGGTTCAGGCGCCGACGGTCGGTGAGGCGCCTTGGTTGCCCTCGCTGGACGAGAATCACGGCTCGGCGGGCATTTACGGGCCGCCTGACGGCATCACGCCGGACAATGGCGTGTTCGCATTTGGCGACCTGAACCGGCCGCAATGGCTGATAGCCGATGTCCGGCTCGATCAGGTCGAGTTGTGGCGCCGGGATGGCACGGTTCTTCCCTTCCGTCACTGGCCCGAACAGCAGGTGCCGCTGCTGATCGCCGATCGAACGGCTGAGTGGGCCATGGCAATGTCGGCAGTCCGCCAGCAATGCGCGGACAGCAGCTATCCAGAACCGATTTTTGATGGGATTTTCGAATGAGTAGTTATGACGTCCTGATCGTGGGTGCGGGCCATGCCGGTGCGCAAGCGGCCATATCGCTGCGGCAACTGGGTTTCGAAGGCTCGGTCGCCATGATCGGCGACGAAAAGGATCCCCCCTATGAACGTCCTCCGCTGTCCAAGGAATATTTCGCGGGCGACAAGAGCTTTGATCGCATCCTGATCCGCCCGGCGAGCTTCTGGGAAGAGCGCGGGATCGACATGCTGCTCGGCCGCCGCGTGAAGGCCGTTGATCCTGTCGGTAAATTTGTGACCGCAGGCGACACGGAAATAGGCTATGGCAAGCTGATCTGGGCCACGGGCGGCTCTCCCCGCATGTTGACCTGCAATGGCGCCGAAGCGCCCAATGTCCATGCCGTGCGCCGCCGCGACAATGTCGACGCGATGATGGCGAAGATCGACCAGATCAACCATGTGACTGTGATCGGCGGCGGCTATATCGGGCTTGAAGCGGCGGCCGTGCTGTCCAAATTCGGAAAGAAGGTCGTGCTGCTCGAAGCGCTTGATCGCGTGCTGGCGCGCGTGGCGGGTGAAGATCTATCGCGCTTTTATGAGGCGGAACATCGCGCCCATGGCGTCGACCTGCGCACCGGCGCACGGATGGACTGCATCGAGGTGACGGATGGCGAGGCGACCGCCGTGCAGATGGCCGATGGCGAGCGGATCGAAACCGACATGGTGATCGTCGGCATCGGCATCATCCCCGAAACCGGCCCGCTGATCGCGGCGGGGGCCATCGGCGGCAATGGCGTGGATGTCGACGAATATTGCCGCACCAGCCTGCCCGACATCTATGCGGTGGGCGATTGCGCGGCGCATGCCAACAGCTTCGCCCGTGGTGCGCAGATCCGGCTGGAATCGGTCCAGAACGCCAACGATCAGGCGAAGACTGCGGTAGGCCATATTATGGGCATGGAAGAGGCCTATAACGCTGTGCCCTGGTTCTGGTCGAACCAATATGATCTGAAGCTCCAGACCGTCGGACTGTCGACCGGGCATGACCAGACGATTTTGCGCGGCGATCCGGCGACCCGCAGCTTCTCTGTACTTTACCTCAAGGACGGCAAGCTGATCGCGCTCGATTGCGTCAATGCGGTCAAGGATTATGTTCAGGGCCGCGCGCATGTGCTGTCCGGAGCGGTGCTGAATCCGACGCAACTAGCTGACGCGTCCACGATGCTTAAGGATGTCACCTGAAAGCAGATGGCGGTGCCTCGATCGTGGAGTTTGCGATTTGCTCAGGCTAATCCAATCAGGAAAGCGAGATACTATTGGGCTAAGCACCGGCTCTGGTGAGGAAGAGGAAATTAGTGGGCAGCCGCGAAGAGAAGAAAATCGCACGACGGCGGGCGATCTTGCAAAATGCGAGGAAGATTTTTCTGGAAAATGGCTATGCTGCAACCACCATGTCCCAGGTTGCGGTCCAGATCGGCGGATCTAGGGTCAGGACCCATTGATATAACCGGCTCGATCTGATTCATGCTCCGCGAGGAGATTGGATTTGAGGGACCTGTATTGGCTGACGGACGAGCAGATGGCGCGGCTTGAGCCGTATTTTCCCAAGAGCGTTCAATCGCTCAGATCCAGTCTCCTCACGGAGCCTGAATCAACTAAATCTAATTCCAGCAATGGGTTCTGACCCTAGATTACAGGGACACCTTGCTGGTCCATTATCTGTGCCAGATGCTGAATCAGCAGGGAAGCAGGAACTGATAGCGTCCGTCCCGACGCGCTGACGATAGAAAGCGTGGACAGGTCGATCCGTTCGTCGGACAACGGGACGAAGATCAGGCTGCCCGCCTGAATCTCGCTGATCGCGTCGAAGGCGGTCAGCAACCCCACCCCCGCGCCGCGGATTGCCAGCGACTTGATCAGCCCGATGCTGCTGACTTCCGCCACGGCGCGGGGCGGGCCGCCGACATGGCGCCCCCAGGCGATGTCGAACACGCGGCGCAGCGACAATGTCTCGCTGGGCACGATCAGCGGATGGCTGGCGCATTCGGCCAGCGATATTTCCTTGCGCCCGGCCAGCGGATGGTCGGGATGCACCACCAGCCCCAGTCGATAGATCATCGTCCGGTCAAGCCGGATCACCGGATTATTGGGCGGGTTGAAGGTCACGCCGACATCGATGTCGCCTGCCATCACCTGATCGATCACCCCCTGCGCGCCAAACACCTCCATGCGGAACTGGATGGCGGGATAGCGTTGCTGGAAGGACGCGACCGCCCCGGCGATGAATTCCGTCGCGCCCTCGACCAGCCCGATGACGACGCTGCCCCTGCGCAGCCCGACCAGATTGTCGATTTCCGACCGGATGCGTTGCAGATCGCGGCGCCAGCGGCGCACCCCGTCGATCAGCAATTCCCCCGCCGCCGTCATGCGCATGCCGGTGGGGGTGCGTTCGAACAGCTGGGTGCCCATTTCCTCCTCCAACTGGATGATCTGGCGGTCGACCGCCGACGGGGCGATGTGCAGCACGTCGGCCGCGCGGCGCAGCCCGCCCCGCCGGGCGACTTCGTCGAAATACAGGGCGGCCCGGCTGAGAAGCATGAGGAAGTCTCCGTCTGAACTGTTCTCATTATGCGAACAGTGCTTGCGATATTCTGCGATGGATCAGCACAGGTTTCAATGGCAGATTTTGTGCAACAGCAAAATCGAGAGGGCGAATCAAAGAGCGATCAGCCGGTCGTCCTGTCGAAAAGGGGGTATGTGAATGTTGAATCTGCGGTCGAAATCGACGTTTCTGGCCAGCACCATGATATCCGCCCTGTTGGGCGCAGGGGTCTCCGCCCATGCAGCAGAGGCACCCGTCGCCGGGGGCGCGGCAGAGGATAGCGCCTATGCCGAGGGTGAGATCATCGTCACCGGCGAAAAGCAGCAGACCACGCTTCAGCGCGCGCCGCTGGCGATCACGGCGATTTCGGCCGATACGCTGGCCCAGTCCAACATCACCCAGTTGATCGACATGAACGGCTTTGTGCCGGGACTGACCATCGCCAACAGCGGCAGCTTCGTGCGGGTCGTGTCGATCCGTGGCGTGGGCTATGAAGCGTCCGACAATCTGAGCGCGCAGCCCGGCACCTCCTTCCACATCGATGGCGTCTATGTCGTCAGCCCCTATGCGCTGCAACAGGATTTCCTGGACCTTCAGCGGGTAGAGGTGTTGCGCGGCCCGCAGGGCACCGTCTTCGGCCAGAGCGCGACCGGCGGCATCATCAACGCCATCACCGCCAGGCCGGACACCCAGGCGCTCAGCGGATCGACCCAGCTGGAACTGGGCAATTACGATCTGGTGCGCGGCACCGCGACGCTGAACGTCCCGATCAGCGACACGCTGGCCGTGCGCGGCACCGTGCAGCGCTATTATCACAAGGGCTTCGCGCGCCAGACCGGGCTCAGCCCGGCCTATGGCCGCTACGGGCTGGACGATGCCGACCGTATTTCCGCCAAGATATCGCTGCTGTGGACGCCGACCGACACATTTTCCGCCCAGTTGACGGCGCAATATTTCAATGCCGACGAACATGGCGCCGCGCAGAAGAATGTCGACGATATCGACACCGATCCGCGCCGCATTTCCCAGGATTATGCGAACAAATACAAGCTCGACTTCTTCCTGACCTATGCCGACCTGCAATATGACATGGGCTTTGCGACGCTCAAGTCGCTCAGTTCCTACCAGACGACGCGCAACCACAACCAGATCGACGTCGACCGGTCCACCTATGCCCAGACCGGCACCTATGACGCCCAGCCCTATTGGAACAACAGCGTCGACGCCTTCAGCCAGGAATTCAACCTGACCTCGAACGGGGAAGGGCCGCTCAGCTACATTGTCGGCGCCTATTTCCTCTATCAGAAACTGGGCCAGGACATATTGGAATATCGCGGCACGGACGCGAACCCGGTCTATAATCTGACCCTGCCGCTGACCTTCGCCAACTATCCCTATAATCTCGATTATGCGCTCAACAGCCGGCAGAAACGTTATAGCTATGCCGGTTTCGCCCAGGCCAAGTACAAGCTGGCCGACACGGTCAGCGCGACGCTGGGCCTGCGCTACGCCCATGACGATTTCAACAGCAGCAACAGCACGCTGTTCGATATTTTCGCGCCGACCGTGCATGCGAAAACCAGTGAAAATGCGCTGACCGGCAAGGGCGAGGTCGATTTCGAACTGACCCCGCGCAACATGGTCTATGCCAGCATTTCGCGCGGGTATAAGCCCGGCGGCGTCAGCAACAACAGCACGCCGTTGCTGGTGCCGCTGACCTATCAGCCGGAATATGTCTGGTCCTATGAGATCGGCGCGAAGAACCGCTTTGCCGACGGCCGGGTGACGCTGAACACCGCAGCCTTCTTCTATGACTATAAAAATCTGCAATATCAGATGGAGGATCCGATCCCCTATCAGGGCGGCGTGTCGAACGTGCCCAAGACGCGGATCTGGGGTGCAGAGGCGGAGGCCACGGTCGAACTGACCGGGAAGCTCAAGCTGGACGGCAATGTCACCTATCTCGATGGCGAACTGGTGGGCGATTATATCACGCTGGACCCGTCCCGCGCCCATGCCGCCACGCTGGCCGCCGCCGCGCTGGGTTATGGCCCCTTCGATGCCTATACCATCGCGCTGCGGGCCCAGCAGACCCGCAACACCAACGGCAATGTGCCGCCCAAACTGCCCAAATGGCAGGGCGCGGTCGGCGCGACCCACACGCTGGACATCGGTTCGCTGGGCACGCTCAAATCGCATGCGGAACTCATCTATCGCGGCAAGTTCCAGTATCGCATCTTCAATGACGGCGCCCGCGACGTGGTGCCCGGCTATACGCAGGTGAACGCCAATTTCGCCTTCACCCCGCAGGACAGCGGCTGGACGCTGGGCGTCACCGTGTCGAACATCTTCGACAAGAACGGGATCGCCTCGCGCTATTCCAACCCCTTTGGCAGCTTCACGACCAGCGACATGTACATCCCGCCGCGTCAGGTCATCGCATCGGTGAAATATGACTTCTGATCGCGTCATGCCCCATCCGGTGGACCATGTCCCGCCGGCGGGGGCGCTGGGGGCCCTGGCCTTCCAGCATGTGCTGACCATGTATGCAGGGGCGATCACCGTGCCCCTGCTGGTCGCTTCCGCGCTGCACCTGTCGGCGCAGGACACCGCCTATCTGGTCAGCGCCGACCTGTTCGCCTGCGGGCTGGTCACGCTGCTGCAATGTCTTGGACTGGGCCGGGGCGGCGTGGGCATTCGCCTGCCCATCATCATGGGCGTGACCTTTGTCGGCGTGATGCCCGCCATCGCCATTGCCAGCCAGCCGGGACTGGGCCTGCCGGGCGTCTATGGCGCGGCCATCGCCGCCGGGCTGATCGTCCTGCCGCTGGTGCCGCTGGTCGGACGGCTGCGGCGGGTGCTGACCCCCACCGTCACCGGCACCGCCATGCTGCTGATCGGCCTGTCGCTGATGGGCGTGGCGGTGGACTGGGCCGCCGGCGGACAGGGCGCCGCCGACTATGGCGCGCCTGTCCATCTGCTGCTGGCGGGCGGCACCATTGCGGTGATCCTGCTGGTGACGCGGCTGGGCACCGGCTTTCTGGCCAATTGCGCGATCCTGATGGGCATGGCGGCGGGCTATGCCGTCGCGGCAGCCATGGGGCTGGTGGATTTTTCCGGCGCCGTCGCCGCACCCCCGCTGCAACTGGTCACGCCCTTCCATTTCGGCCTGCCCCTGTTCGACCCGGCGGCCATCGCATCGATGGTGGTGGTGCTGCTGATCACGCTGGTGGAATCCAGCGGCATGCTGACGATGATGGGCGACATGGTCGACCGTCCGGTGACGACGCGCGACCTGTCGCGCGGGCTGCGCGCCGATTGCCTGGGCGCGGTCATCGGCGGCGTTTTCAACAGCTTTCCCTATACATCCTATGCCCAGAATATCGCGCTGGTGAACATGACAGGGGTGCGCAGCCGCTTCGTCTGCATCGGCGCGGGCGCGATGATGCTGGTGCTGGCGCTGTTCCCCCGGCTGTCCGCGCTGGTCGCCGCCGTGCCGCCCAGCGTGCTGGGCGGGGCCGCGCTGGTGCTGTTCGGCATGGTCGCGGCGTCGGGCATCCGTTCGCTCGCGGCGGCGGGGCTGGACCGATCGCGGGAGGATCTGCTGGTCGTCGCGATCAGCCTGGGCATGGGCCTGATCCCCACTTTTTCCGACCGTTTCTTTGCCGCGGCCCCGGCTGCGCTGGCGCCCTTCACCCATAGCGGCGTGCTGCTGGGCATTGTCACGGCGATCCTGCTCAACATCTTCCTTGGCACCGGGCGCGCAACGAACAGCGCCATCGCCGGGGAATCCGACATCCACAACAATCGCATGCCGGCGCCCCATGCCGGCCACGCAGGAGGCTGAAATGAAGTTTGACGGTAGCGTGGTTCCCATCATCGACCTGACCCCCGCGCGCACGGGCAGCGAAGCGGACCGACAGGCCGTGGCCGAACAGGTTGGCGCCGCTGCGCGCAGCATCGGTTTTCTGGTGGTGTCGGGCCATGGTGTCCCGGCCGAAGCGATCGAGGCCGCCGCCACCGCCAGCCGGGCGCTGTTCGACCTGTCGGGCCCGGAAAAGGGCAAATATCGCTCGCCCGACCCGGCCGTCTATCGCGGCTATTTCGGGATAGAGACCGGCAACCTTGCCAGCACCATCGGCGAGGAAGATGCCAAGCCCGACCATCGCGAATATTATAATATCGGCCGTTTCGACCTGGACGAAAGCGACCCCTATTTCACCACGCCGACCGCGCGCCGGATCTTCCATCCCAATATCTGGCCCGATGCCGACGTGCCCGCCTTCCAGCCTGCCATCGTCACTTATTATCATGAGATGGAAAAGCTGGCCGCGCTGCTGATGGAACTGTGCGCCCGCGCGCTGAACCTGTCGCCCGACTGGTTCGCGGACAAGATCGACCGGCACATCACCAACATGGTCATCAGCAACTATCCCGACCAGCCCGAAGCGCTGGAGGATGGCCAGCTGCGCGCCGGTGCGCACACCGATTATGGCGGCCTGACCATCCTGAAGACGGAGGACAAGCCCGGCGGACTGGAAGTGCTGACCGCCGACGGCCGCTGGGAAGCGGTGCCCATCGTGCCGGGCGCGTTCATCATCAACCTGGGCGACCTGATGGCGCAATGGACCAATGACGAATGGGTGTCGACCATGCACCGCGTCGTCAATCCGCCGCGCGACAAGGGGGTGGGCAGCCGCCGCCAGTCGCTCGTCTTCTTCCACCAGCCCAATTACGACGCGGTCATCGAATGCATCCCGACCTGCGCCATCGACAAGGCGCCGAAATATGCGCGCACCACGTCGCTGGAGCATCTGGAAATGAAGATGGACCAGATGAACAACACGCCCAAGTTCAAGGAAGCGGAGGCCGCCTGACATGATCGTCTACACGCCCCCCAAGCCTGCAGAGGCGATCCCCCTGATCGACCTGGGGCCCAGCCTGTCCGGCGACCTGGAGGCCAAGAAGGCGGTTGCGTGGGAAATCCACAAGACCGCGCGGGACACCGGCTTCTTCTACATCGCCAACCATGGCGTGCCGCAGGCGATGATGGACGGCCAGCTCGACCTGGCGCGCCGCTTCTTTGCCCTGCCGCTGGAGGAAAAGGCAAAGGTCGACACCAGATATTCGACCTGCACCCGCGGTTACGAGGCGCCGGGCCTTCAGACGCTGGACGACGGATCACCGCCGGACCTCAAGGAAGGCTTTCTGATCGGCGTCGATCTGGACGACGACCATCCCTATGTGCGTGATGGCGTGCCCAATTGCGGCGCCAATCTGTGGCCGGAAAAGCCCGATGGCTTTCGCGCCCGCTATGAAGCCTATGTGGCAGAGATGTTCCGCGTCGGCCGCCATCTGATGAGCCTGATCGCCCTGTCCATCGACCTGCCGGAGGATTATTTCGTCGACGGGCTGCAGGAGCCGCTGTTCAACAGCCGGCTGCTGAAATACGGCCCGCAGCCGACCGACGCCGCCTATAACCAGATCGGCGCGGGCGCGCATATCGACTGGGGCATGATTACCATTTTGCTGCAGGACGATGTCGGCGGGCTGGAGGTGGAAAATGCGGCGGGCGAATGGATCGCTGCGCCGCCGATCCCGGGCACCTTCGTCATCAACCTGGGCGAAATGGTCCGCGTGCTGACCAACGGCCTGTACCATGCCAACATGCACCGGGTGCTCAACAACCATAGCGGCCGGGATCGCTTTTCGGTGCCGACCTTTTTCGACCCCAATTATTTCTACAAGGTCAGCTGCGCGCCGACCTGCCTGCCCGAAGACGGGCCGCCCACCTATCCCGACACCACGGTGGGGGATCATATCGCCGAAATGTACCGCAAGACCTATGGCCTCGCGGCGTGAAGGATCGAACAATGGCTGTTCTTGCTTATACCAACATCTTCACCGCCGACATCGACCGGCTGGCCGATTTCTACAGCAGCCTGTTCGGGTTGGAGGAATATCGCGAAAGCCGCTCGCCGATCTTCCGGGGCTTTGCCGCCGGCGGCACGTCGCTGGGCTTCAGCGGCACGGGCGCTTATGAACTGCTGGGCATGGCGCCCCAGACGGAACCGGGCGACCGCGTGTTCCAGACCTTCAACGTGGATTCGCCCGAAGAGGTGCAGCGGCTGACGCGGCAGGCCGCCGTGCTGGGCGCACAGGTGGTGAAGGAACCGTTCGAAACCTATTATGGCTGGTATCAGTCGGTGCTGCGCGATCCTGACGGCAATGCCTTCCGCATCAACTATCTGGGAGTTCCCGCATGACGCAGGCGCCATCGCTGCTGCAGGAACGGGACGATGTGCCGCCGCCGGCCGCGACCCGGCCCCCCCGCGTCACCCGGCCGCGCAACTGCACCTATGCCGACGGGGACTGGGAAATATTGTCCCGCTACTGGTTTCCCGTCGCCCGCGTCGACGATGTCGGCACCGCGCCGGTCCAGTCAAAGCTGCTGGACGTGAAGCTGGTCGTCTATCGCACCACATCGGGCATCAGCGTCGCGCGCGACCTGTGCCCCCATCGCGGCGTGCCGCTCAGCATGGGCTGGGTGGAGGACGACAATCTGGTCTGCCCCTATCACGGCCTGCGCTTTGCTGCGGACGGGCGCTGCGTCAAGATCCCGGCCCAGCCCAATGTCGTGCCGTCGGACCGGTTCCGCGCCACCACCTTGCCCATGGTCGAACGCTATGGGCTGGTGTGGACCTGTCTGGATCCGGACAATGCGCTGGCCGACATTCCCGACTTCCCCGAATTCGGCGCGTCCGATTTTCAGGCCATCGTCTGCCCGCCAGTGTCGATACAGGCCGCCCCCGGACGGCAGGTGGAAGGGTTTATCGACGTCGCCCATTTCGCCTGGATCCATCATGAGGCCTTTGCCGACCGCGAGAACAGCGTGGTGCCGCTCTACCAGACCCGGCAGACCGACTATGGGTTCCGCAGCATCTATATCAGCGATGTCAGCAACTTCCCCAAACCGTTGCAGCATCTGGAACCCGAAGGCTTCATCTGGCGCCGGACCTTCGACGTCTATCCGCCCTATATCGCCTTCCTGACGGTCGATTTCCCCCATGACGGCGTGCTGCGCATCATGAACATCGCCACCCCGGTGTCAGCGCGGGAAACCACGCTTTATGTGCCGCTGGTCCGCAATTTCGACCGCACCGGATCGGTCGAGGATGTCTACGCCTTCAACGCGCAGATCTTTGCGGAGGATCAGGCCATTGTGGAGGCGCAATGCCCGGAGGACCTGCCGCTGGAACTGGAGGAGGAAGCCCATTTCGCGGCCGACCGATCTTCCGTTTCCTATCGCAAGGCGTTGCGGGCGCTGGGCCTGACCTGCTGAAACAGACGTTCCATGGCACCTGCGGGGGCGGACGGCGAGGCATCGCCGCCCGCCCTTTTTTTGCGCCCTCTCTCCCTGTGGGGCCGGATTATCTGCTGTCCCCATTTTGGCATCGCCATGACCTAAAATAAGTTCTTTTTTAGATCGGCCGCCGCCGTCACACTTTTTCCCATCAGCCTGACAGGGACGCCCATGACATGATGCACGCACCATCCAGCTATAATGGCCTTGCCACTGCGCCGCATCATCTGGCGAGTCAGGCGGGCCTGAGCGTGCTCAAGGATGGCGGCACCGCGGTCGAGGCATGCGTGGCGATGGCCGCGACGCTGGCGGTGGTCTATCCCCATATGACCGGTATCGGCGGCGACGGTTTCTGGCTGATCCACGATCCCGACGGCCATGTCCATGCCATCGACGCCTGCGGCGCCGCCGCCGCGCGCGCCGACCTGTCGCTCTATGCCGGGCTGAAGGACATTCCGTGGCGCGGCCCGCTGGCGGCGAACACAGTTGCGGGCACGGTGTCGGGCTGGAAACAGGCGCTGGCGGGCGATGCCGGCACGCTCAGTCTGGACCGGCTGCTGCGCGACGCCATCGATCTGGCGCGGCAGGGCGTCGCCGTGACAGAGGGCGGGGCGCAGATCGCGGCCGCCAAACATGCCGAACTGATTGCGCAGCGCGGCGCCTATGGCGATATTTTCGCGCCGGGCGGCCGCCCGCTGAAGCAGGGCGAACGGCTGTGCCAGCCCGCGCTGGCCGCCACGCTGCAGATGCTGGCCGACAATGGCCTGCAGGATTTCTATACCGGCAAGCTGGCCCGGTCGATCGCGGCGGATCTGGTCGCGCTGGGCAGCCCGGTCACGGCTGCCGATCTGGAGGCGCACCGCGCCATCGAACCCCGGCCGCTGACCCTGACGGTCAAGGGCGCGCACCTGTACAACACGGCGCCGCCGACGCAGGGGCTGGCGTCGCTGCTGATTCTGGCCCTGTTCGACCGGCTGGGCGTGACGGAGGGGGAGGGGTTCGCCCATCTCCACGGCCTGATAGAGGCGACGAAACAGGCCTTTCTGGTGCGCGACAGCCATGTCGGCGACCCGGCCCATATGCCCGTTCCCGCCCAGTCGATCCTGGACGACCGGGATGCGCTGGCGGCGATGGCCGGGCGCATCGACCCGGCGCGCGCGCTACCCTGGCCGCAGGACAGCGCGCTGGGCGACACCTGCTGGTTCGGCGCGGCCGATGCGCGTGGGCAGGTGGTCAGCTGCATCCAGTCCACCTATTTCGAATTCGGGTCCGGGCTGGTCCTGCCGCAGACCGGCATCACCTGGCAGAACCGGGGCGCCAGTTTCCGTCTGGCGCAGCAAGGCTGGAACGCGCTGGCGCCGGGACGCAAGCCCTTCCATACGCTGAACCCGGCGCTGGCGCGTTTCCATGACGGGCGGGTCATGGCCTATGGCACCATGGGCGGGGAGGGGCAGCCGCAGACGCAGGCCGCGATCTTCAGCCGCTATGCCTGGTTCGACGTGCCCTTGCAGCAGGCGGTGACGATGCCGCGCTGGCTGCTGGGCCGGACCTGGGGCGAAAGCAGCACCACGCTGAAGCTGGAAAGCCGCTTCGACCCTGCCACCGTCGCAGCGCTGGCGGCGGCGGGCCATGATGTGGAGATGCTGGCCCCCTTTACCGCCACCATGGGCCATGCCGGCGCGGTCGTGCGCCATGCCGACGGCCTGATCGAGGGCGCGACCGACCCCCGGTCCGACGGCGCGGTGGCGACATGGTAAGCGGCGCGCGCGCGGTCGAACGGTGCGACCGGCTGGGCCTGCCGCCCTATAGCGACAGCGCTGACGGGCTGTATCGCGCCTATCTGACGCCCGCCTATGCCGCGTCGCAGCAACTGGTCGCGCGCTGGATGGCGCAGGCAGGCATGGCGGTGCGGATCGACGCGGCGGGCAATCTGATCGGCCGCTATGAGGGGACAGGCGACGGCCCGCCGCTGATCGTGGGCAGCCATCTGGACAGCGTGCGCGACGCGGGCCGCTATGACGGGCCGCTGGGCATCATGCTGGGCATCGAATGCGTGGCGGCGCTGCACGATGCGGGCGAAAGGCTGCGCTTCCCCATCGAGATCTACGCCTTCGGGGATGAGGAAGGGTCGCGCTTTCCGCTGGCGATGCTGACCAGCCGGGCGGTGGCGGGCACGCTGGACGCGCAGCTGACCGAACCTGCAGATGCCGATGGCGTCACCCTGTTTCAGGCGATGGCCGCCTATGGCGAGGCAGTGGGCGCCGCGGTGCCCCGCGATTTCGACGCCTATCGGCAGGCGCGCCACCCCGGCGCCTTCGCCTATCTGGAGGCGCATATCGAACAGGGCCCGGTGCTGGAGGCCGACGGGCTGGCGCTGGGCACCGTCACCGGCATCGCCGCGCAACGGCGCTTTGGCATAAAGGTCGGCGGCCGGGCGGGCCATGCCGGGACCACCGCCATGACGCTGCGCCGCGACGCGCTGGCGGCGGCGGCGGCGATGATCCTGACGGCGGAGCAGGAGGCGCTGGCCGCCGGGGGCGACCGGGTGGCGACGGTGGGCACCGTCACCGCCGGGCCGGGCGCGGCCAATGTGGTGCCGGGCAGTGCCATGTTCACGCTGGACGTGCGCGCCGCGCGGGATGCCGATTGCGCCGCGCTGGCCGATGTCATTGTCGCGCGTTTCGGGCACATCGCGGCGGTGCGCGGCGTCACCCTGTCGGTCGACGCGCTGCACAGCCTGCCCGCCAGCCCCTGCGACCCGCAACTGATGACGCTGATGGACGGCGCGCTGGCGGCGGAGGGGCTGCCGGTGCGACGGCTGGTGTCGGGGGCGGGGCATGACGCGATGATCCTGTCCGCGCTTTGCCCCACGGCGATGCTGTTCATCCGCTGCCGCGAGGGGATCAGCCACAATCCGGCCGAAAGCGTCCTGCCCGAAGACGCCGATCTGGCCGCCCGCACGATGCTGCGCTTCATCAAATCCCTGGAGGATATCCACCGTGCCTAATGTCTTTGCAGAGATCGACCCGCCCCAGCGCCTGCTGATGGGCCCCGGCCCGATCAACGCCCATCCCCGCGTGCTGCGCGCCATGTCGGCCGACCTGCTGGGCCAGTTCGACCCGGAAATGACCGCCTATATGAATGAGGTGATGGCGCTGTACCGCCCGATCTTCGGCACGCAGAACCGCCAGACCTTTCTGGTCAACGGCACGGCTCGCGCGGGCATAGAGGCGGCGCTGGTCAGCATGGTCAGCCCCGGCGACACGGTGCTGGTGGTCAACTTCGGCCGTTTCGGCCTGCTGCTGACGGAGATATTGAAGCGGGTCGGCGCCCGGGTGGAGCGGGTGGACGCGCCCTGGGGCGAAGTCGTGCCGCTGGACGCGATCGGCGACGCCATCGCCCGGACCGGGCCCAAAGTCGTCGCGACCATCCATGGCGACACATCCACCACCATGGCGCAGCCGCTGGACGGGCTGGGCGCGCTGTGCCGCGATGCGGGCGCGCTGCTCTATGTTGACGCCACCGCGACCATCGGCGGCATGGAACTGGCGGCGGACCGCTGGGGCGCGGATATCGTCACCGGCGGGTTGCAGAAATGCCTGGGCGGATCGTCCGGTTCGGCCCCCATCACCATTTCCGATCGCGCGGCGACGCATATTTACGGCCGCCGCCGCGTCGAACTGGGCCTGCGCAGCGGGGACATGGAAGAGGGCGAGGATGAGGGCGGGGGCATCGTCATCGGGTCCAACTATTTCGATCTGGGCATGGTGATGGACTATTGGTCCGAAAAGCGCCTGAACCACCATACAGAGGCGACCACCATGCTTTATGGCGCGCGCGAATGCGCCCGTATCATGCTGGAAGAGGGGCTGGAGCAGCGCTATGCCCGCCATGCGGCGGCAGGCCGCGCCATGGCGACCGGGCTGCGCGCGCTGGGGCTGACGCTGTTCGGCGACGACCGCTATCGCATGACCAATGTGACCGCGGCCTATATTCCCGAAGGCGTGGATGGAGAGCGGGTGCGCCGCCGCATGCGCGAGGATTTCGAAATAGAGATCGGCACCGCCTTCGGCCCGCTGGCGGGCAAGGTGTGGCGGTTCGGCGCGATGGGATATAATGCGCGCAAGCACAAGATACTGATAACATTGGGCGCGCTGGAGGCGGTGCTGCGGGCGGAGGGGCATGGCTGTCCCCCGGGCGAGGCGGTCGACGCCGCGCTCAGCGCATGGAACGCACGATGAGCGCGCGCGACCTGATCGGCTATGGCCAGACCCCGCCCGCCGCGCACTGGCCCGGCGGCGCGCGGATCGCGGTGCAGTTCGTCATCAATTATGAGGAAGGCGCGGAAAACAGCGTCCTGAACGGCGACCGGGGATCCGAAGCCTTTCTGTCCGACATGGTCGGCGCGGTCAGCCATGCCGACCGGGCGATGGCGATGGAAAGCCTGTATGAATATGGCAGCCGCGCCGGTTTCTGGCGCCTGCACCGGCTGTTCACGGATCGCGGCCTGCCCGTCACCGTTTTTGGCGTGGCCGCCGCGATGGCCGCCAACCCCGCCGCCGTCGACGCGATGCTGAAGGCGGACTGGGAAGTGGCCAGCCACGGCTATCGCTGGATCGATTATCAGCATATGCTGGCGGATCGGGAGGCGGAACATATCGCCCGCGCCATAGAGGTCCACACCCGCCTGACCGGGCAAAGGCCGCTCGGCTGGTATCAGGGCCGCACCTCGCCCAACACCGCCCGGCTGGTCGCGCAGGAGGGAGGGTTTCTTTACGACGCGGATTCCTACGCCGACGACCTGCCCTATTATGACCGGCGTTTCGGCCGGGCGCAGCTGATCGTGCCCTATGCGCTGGACGCCAACGATATGAAGATGGTGGCGCTGAACGGCTTTACGGAGGGGGACCAGTTCTTCCGCTATCTGCGCGACACGTTCGACCAGCTGCGGGCGGAAGGCGGGCGGATGATGTCGGTTGGTCTGCATGGCCGCATCGCCGGACGGCCCGCCCGCGCCCATGCGCTTGCCCGTTTCCTGGATCATGTCCTGGCCCATGACGATGCCTGGGTCGCCCGCCGCATCGACATTGCCCGCCACTGGCTGGAGCTGCACCCCCATGACTGAAGAAAAAGCCGATTTCATCGCCCGCTATGGCGCATTGTTCGAACATTCCCCTTGGGTGGTGGAGCGCGCCGCCGAACGCCTGCCCTTCGACGATCTGCATGCCGGGCTGATGCAGACGGTGCACGACGCCACCCGGGACGAACAACTGGCGCTGATTCGCGCCCATCCCGAACTGGCGGGGAAGGCCGCCATCGACGGGTCGCTGACCGATGCATCTGCCGCCGAACAGGCATCGGCCGGGCTGGACCGGCTGTCGCCCGAGGAATATCGCGCCTTTCACGACCTGAACGCCCGCTATGGCGCGCGTTTCGGTTTTCCCTTCATCATCTGCGTCCGGCTGACGAACAAGGCGGGCATATTGGCGGCCATGGGACAGCGGCTGGCCCATGACGAACAAAGCGAAATCGCCACCGCCCTTGCCGAAATCGGCAGGATCGTGGCCCTGCGTCTGGAGGATCTGGCATGACATTGGCACAGCATGAGGCCCGGCTGGCGCATGATCTGGACTGTCTCGGCTTTGGCGGGGCGGACTGGACCCGCACCGATGCGCCAGATGACCAGCACATCCACGACGTGGTGATCGTCGGCGGCGGGCAGAGCGGGCTGGGCGCGGCCTTCGGCCTGCTGCGCGAACGGATTTCCAACATCCTTGTGCTCGACGAAAATCCGGCGGGGCAGGAAGGGCCGTGGGACAGCTATGCGCGGATGATGACGCTGCGCACGCCCAAGCATCTGACCGCCATCGACTATGGCATCCCCGCGCTCACCTTCCGCGCTTATTGGGAGGCGATGCACGGGCCGCAGGGCTGGGCCGCCATTGACAAGATCCCCCGGCGCGACTGGATGGACTATCTGCGCTGGTATCGCCGCGTGCTGCGCCTGCCGGTGCGCAACGACAGCCGGGTCACGCTGGTGGAACCGGTGCGGCGCGGCCTGTTCCGCCTGTCGCTGGCCGATGGCGAAACGCTGCTGGCGCGCAAGGTCGTCATGGCCACCGGCATACAGGGCGGCGGCCAGTGGCAGATGCCCGCCATGGTGACGAAGCTGCCCGGCCATCTTTATGCCCACACCTCTCAGGCCATCGATTTCGATGCGCTGGCGGGCAGGCGGATCGCGATATTGGGCGGCGGCGCGTCGGCCTTCGACAATGCGCAACATGCGCTGTCGCTGGGCGCGGGGGAGGTGCATGTCTTTGTCCGCCGCCAGCAATTGCCCACCGTTAACCCGATCCGTTTTCTGGAGGCGAACGGCGTCATCCCGCGCTTCCCCGCTTTGGCGGATGAGGCCAAATATCGGATGATGAAGAATTTTTTCGAACGCAACCAGCCGCCCACCAACGACACATTCGCGCGTGCGGCCAGCCATCCGGGCTTCCATCTGCATCTGGGATCGCCCTGGCTGGATGTGGCGGAAGCAGGCGACGGGGTGGATGTCATCACGCCGCAGGGGCGGCAGCGCTTCGATTTCCTGATCCTGTCCACCGGCCTTGCCACCGATCCCGCGCTGCGCCCCGAACTGCGCCCGGTCGCGGCGGGCATCGCCCGCTGGTCGGACCGCTTCGCACCGCAGGATCGCGACGCGGTGCTGGATGCGCACCCCTATCTGGGCACGGGGTTCCAGCTGCTGCCGCGCACGCCGCAGGATGAAGACGCGCTGCACGGGCTGTTCGCCTTCAACTATTCGGGCCTCATCAATTTCGGTCTGTCGGCATCGGCGATTTCGGGACTGAAACATGCGCTGCCCCGGCTGGTGCAGGGGGTCGCGGACCAGCTGTTTCTGGACGATCAGGGGGCGATACTGGCCGATTATTTCGCCTATGCCGAACCTGAATTTTCCGCGCAGCTGCCCACGCCCCGCGCCACGCCGACGGAGGCCGCGGCATGAGCCTGTCCACCCATGTCCTCGACACCATGCACGGCCGCCCCGCCGCTGGCATGGCGATCCGCCTGCTGTCGGGCGACCGGCTGCTGTTCGCAGGGCTGACCGATGCGGACGGCCGCTGCCCGGCGCTGCGCGATCTGGAACTGGCGGCCGGAAACTACCGGCTGACCTTTGCGGTGGCGGATTATTTCCGCTGGCTGGGCGTCGACCTGCCGCAGCCGCCCTTCCTTGACATCGTGCCCATCGATTTCGGCATGGGCGAAGGGGGCCATTATCATGTCCCGCTGCTCGCCTCGCCCTTTTCCTATTCCACCTATCGCGGAAGCTGAAGGCCCATGGAAGCTGACACCCCCCTCTTCGTCCCCCTCTTCACGCAAACGGCCGACGCGGATCTGGCCGCCGAAATCGCAGCGCGGATCGGCATGGACCTGCCTGATGCCTGCGTGGCGGGCGTGGCGGCCAATGCCCGCCTGTTGCAACGCCATGCCGACCTGCTGCGCGGGGGACAGGCATGACCGACCTGTCGACATGGGGCGTCGTCGCTTGCGCCGATGCGGTCCGGTCCGGGCGGCTGTCGGCGGTGGCGCTGGCGACGGCGGCGCTGGACCGCATCGCCGCCCGCAACCCGGCGATCGTCGCGGTGACGCGCACCCTGCGCGACCGGGCGCTGGCGCAGGCGGCAGCGGTCGATGCGCAACTGGCCGCCGGGCAGGATCCCGGCCCGCTCGCCGGCGTGCCCTATGGCGTCAAGGACCTGTTCGACGTCGCCGGCCTGCCGACCACGGCGGGCGCCGCACGGCTGAAGGATGCGCCGCCCGCGACCGCCGACGCCGAAGCGATCGCGCGACTGCGCGCGGCGGGCGCGGTGCTGGTGGCGACGCTCAACATGGACGAGTTCGCCTATGGCTTCGTCACCGACAATGCGCATTGGGGCATCACCCGCAACCCGCACGATCCGGCGCGGTTCGCGGGTGGATCGTCGGGAGGGTCGGCGGCGGCGGTGGCGGCGGGCATGCTGCCCTTTGCCCTTGGGTCCGACACCAATGGATCGATCCGCATTCCGGCCAGCCTTTGCGGCATTTACGGGACGAAGCCGACCCATGGCTCGCTGCCGCTGGCGGGGACCTATCCCTTTGTCCACACGCTGGACGATATCGGCGCCTTCACGCGCAGCGCCGGCGATCTGGCGCTGGTCGACGCGGTGCTGCGCGGCGGCGCGGGCGAAGCCGCGCCGCTCGGCCGGCCCGCTTTGCTGGGCGGCTGGTTCGCGGCCAATCTGGCGCCGGACATGGCGGCGGCGCTGGACCGCCTTTCCGCCGGGCTGGGCGGGCTGCCGGTGGTCGACCTGCCCGATGTGGCGAGGGCGCGATCGGCCGCCTTTCTGCTCACCGCCTATGAGGGCGGGCGGCTGCATCGCGACGCGCTGGCGGCCGATCCGCTGTCCTACGATCCAGCGACCCGCGACCGGCTGATCGCGGGAGCGGCGCTGCCGGATGCCATATATGCGCAGGCCATGGCCTTTCGCAGCGTCTTTGCCGCCCATGTGGAGCGCGCGCTGGCCGACCATGACGTGCTGATCGCGCCGGCCACCTTCGGCCCGGCGCCGCGCATCGACGATCCCACCATCCCCATCGATGGCGCGCCGCAACCGGCCCGCGCCAATCTGGGCCTCTACACCCAGCCGATCAGCTTTCTGGGCCTGCCCGTGGTGGCCGCACCCCTGCCGGTGGCGGGGCTGCCCATGGGGGTGCAGCTGATCGCGGCGAAGGGTCGCGACAGCGCCCTGATCGATTATGCGACCATGCTGGAGGGCAGGGGCCTGATAGCGGCAAAAGGGGAAGGACGATGACCGTGAACGATGCAGGGGTTGTGGCCGAAGTGACGGCGCAGCTGGAACGCTATGAACGCGCGCTGATGGCGGACGATCTGGCAGAGATGGACGCGCTGTTCCACGACGCGCCGACCACCGTGCGCTATGGCGTGGGCGAGGTGCTGTACGGCATGGAAGAAATTCGCGACTTTCGCAAAGGGCGCGGCGGTTCCCCCCAGCGCCGCGTCGGCCGGATCGCGGTCGCTGCCTTCGGCCCCGACGCCGCCACCGCCAATATCGAATTTTTCCGCGAAGGGTCCGACCGGCGCGGCCGCCAGAGCCAGACCTGGATCCGCTTCCCCGACGGGTGGAAGATCGTGTCCGCCCATGTCTCCATCGAAGGCAGCGCCTCGTGAAGGCGCTGCTGGCACGGCTGAACATCGACAGCTATATCCTGCTGCTGGTCGGCATGGTGCTGCTGGCGTCCTTCCTGCCGGTGCGCGGGATGGCGGCGACGGTCGCGGGGGGCTGCGCCGACATCGGCATCGTCATCCTCTTCTTCATGCATGGCGCGCGCCTGTCGCGGCAGGCGGTGATCGACGGCGCGCGCCACTGGCGGCTGCACCTGACGGTGGCGCTGATGACCTTTGCGGTGTTCCCGCTGCTGGGCCTGGCCGTCCGGGCGATCCCCGGCATCGATCCCGCGCTGGGCACGGGTATGCTGTTCCTCACCCTGCTGCCCTCCACCGTGCAATCGTCCATCGCCTTCACCGCCATGGCGCGGGGCAATGTCGCGGCGGCGGTGTGCAGCGCCTCCTTTTCCAACCTGGCGGGCATTTTCATCACCCCGCTGCTGGTCGCCTTCCTCATCACCGGGCGGCAGGGCGGCTTTTCCGGCGACGCGGTCGTGACCATCGCGGTCCAGTTGCTGCTGCCCTTTCTGGCGGGCCATTTCCTGCGGCCGTGGATCGGCGCCTGGATCGCCCGGCAAAAGAAGCTGCTGACCATGGTGGATCGCGGATCGATCCTGCTGGTGGTCTATACCGCCTTCAGCGCGGCGGTGGTGGAGGGGCTGTGGAACCGCGTCACGCCGGACGATCTTGCCCGGATTGCGGGGCTTTCCGTGCTGTTGCTGTCGGTCGTGCTGCTGCTCAGCCATGCGCTGGGCAAATGGCTGGGCTTCAATCGGGAAGACAGTATCGTGCTGCAGTTTTGCGGCTCGAAAAAGAGCCTGGCGTCGGGCGTGCCGATGGCTGGCGTGCTGTTTTCCGCGTCGCAGGTGGGCGCGATCATCCTGCCGCTGATGTTCTTCCACCAGATCCAGCTGATGGTCTGCGCCGTGCTGGCCCGCCGCTATGCCGCATCCGACACCGCGCAGGGGACACTGGCCGGCGCATAGCCGCCCAATCGCGCACGGCCCGCCCTACAGGCTCAGCCGCTCTGGATCCTCGCGCGCATCCTGTTCCTGCATGGCGCGGGTCGCCACCGACCCCCAGGGGAAGATGAACCATCGCTTGTCGACCTGCCGGTCGATATTGCGCGACGCATGGTCCACCGTCTCGCGCGAACTGACATTGTTGATCAGCACGGCAAAACGCACATTGGCGGCCAACCCGCCATTGTCGATCAGCAGCGACCGGAATCTGGCAATGGTCTTGCCGCTGTCGTTGATATCGTCGACGAACAGATATTTTTCGCCCAGCTGGGTGCAGGCGGCCAGATGCACCAGCAGCGAATCCGAAAAGGCATGCACCTTCGAACTATGGTCGATGGACAGCATGGCAATGCCCATGCGGTGCGACAGGAATGTCGCGGGGACCAGCCCGCCCCGGCCGATGCCGACGATATAGTCGGGCACCCACGGATCCTGTTCGACCGCGCTGGCGATGGTTTCGACATCGGCCAGAAACTGGTCATAGGACATTTCGGAAAACTGGATATCTTGCGTCTGCGTCATGATGGGCCTTCAGGTGGATGATGGGGGTGCGGCCGGTTCGGCCTCGCTCGCGGCGTTCGCGCAACGGGCGAGCGCTGCGTTCAGCAACTCTACCAGCGCATGGACCGCAATGGCGGGATTGCGCGCGGACCGGACATAGATGCCCAGGTCGGCCTGAAGATAGGTGGGCCCGGCGATGGGAATATGGACCAGTTCGCCCCGCTCGATCTCATCCTCTATGCCGATCCGCGTCTGAAAGGAAATGCCCAGCCCGCGCATCGTCAGCTGCTTGGCCAGTTCGACCGAGCTGGTCTCTACCGCGCCCTGGGGCAGCTTGCCAAGCGCGCGCTGCAATTGCTGGCGGATGGACAGATCCGCCTTGGGCAGGATCAGCGAATGGGACAGGCAGGTCGCCAGCGTCAGGCTGCTGCTGCGCGCCAGCGGATGGTCGGGCCGCATCGTCGCGCCCAGCGGATGGCGGCTGTGGGACAGCTGGCGCAGGTCGGACGTCCGCTCGACACCGAAGGCGATGCCCATGTCCGCGTCGCCGCCGATGACCGCGGCGGAAATGGCGGCCGATCCCAGCACGCTGACGCCCACGGTGATGCGGGGGTGGCGTTCGCGCAGTTGCGCCAGCACATCGGGCAGCAGGCCCGACGTCAGCGCCTCCACCGCCGCGATCTCGACATGGCCCGACCGCAGGCCCTGCATCGCCTCCAGCTCCGACCGCACCCGTTCGGCGTCCTGCAACACCTCTATCGCATGGCGGGCGAATGTCGCCCCGGCATGGGTCAGCTTCAGCCCGCCGGGCAACCGGTCGAACAGCGGCGTGCCCAGTTCCTCCTCCAGCTTCAGCAATTGCCGGTTCACGGCGGAGGATGCGACGTTCAGCCGCCGTGCCGCCTCCCGCACCGAACCCGCCCGGCGGATGGCGTCGAAATAGACGATCATGGGGGCATGGAAACGGTGGGCGCGGTTGGACATAGCCGCTCCTGGGCCATAATCCCGATTCGGTCAACGTCCTCTTTTCGGCATCGGGGTGGGCTATAATCGATGCTTTTTTTCGAGCGGGCAGACAGGAAGAATGGGCGCCGATATAGAGGCCGAGCGAGGATATGAAATGACGCTGACAGCAACAGGGGATACGATTGAACGGGGCGATGCGCTGACCCTGCCGACGGTCGATATTTCCAGCCTGCCCGGTTCGGACGAAGGCGCCCGCGCCGCCGTGGTACAGGCGATCCGCACCGCCTGTTTGGACAAGGGCTTCTTCTATTGCGTCGGCCATGGCATCGACCCGGCGCTGCTGGCGCGGGTCTTCGCGCAGAGCGCGGCCTTCTTTGCCCAGCCGATGGACCGCAAGATGGAACGGGCGATGGCGCTTTCGAAGGCCAATCGCGGCTATGAGCCGCTGCGCGGCCAGACGCTGGAACCGGATTCGCCGCCCGACCTCAAGGAAGGCTATTATATCGGCGCGGAAGTGGCGGCGGACGATGAACGGGCGCAGAAATTCTTCAACACCGGCCCCAATGTCTGGCCCGAAGACCTGCCCGACTTCCGCGCCACGATGGAGGAATATTATGCGGCGATGCGCAGCCTGATAGCGGTGCTGCTGGAAGGGCTGGCGCTGTCGCTGGGGCTGGATGCGGACTATTTCGCGGATTTCCAGACCTCACCCATCGCGACGCTGCGGCTGCTCCATTATCCCGCGCAGGAAGCCAATCCGCATCCCGATGAAAAGGGCTGCGGCGCGCATACCGATTTCGGCGCCATCACGGTGCTGATGCAGGACGGGGTCGGCGGGCTGGAAGTGTGGGACCATGACGGCGCGCGCTGGCTGGCGGCCCGGCCGCTGGACGGATCCTTCATCATCAACCTGGGCGACATGATGGCGCGCTGGACCAACGGCCGCTATCGCTCCACCATCCACCGCGTCATCAACCGGTCCGGCCGGGAACGCTATTCGGTGCCCTTCTTCTTTTCCGGCAACCCCGAACATCGGATCGCGTGCATCCCATCCTGCCTGCCCGCCGGCGGAGCGCCCCAATATGCCCCGATCACGGTGGAAGGGCATATGCGCGAACGCTATTCGGCGACCTACAAGAAGGATTTCGGATAGTTTAGTAGGTCTTGGTTAATTTGACCCTGCCGTCGAACGTTGAACTGTTGTGGTAGATGCCTCACTTCGCTTGGCATTTAATGATGCGGAGTGGCACCACCGTGGTGCGCGAAGGAGGAGCATATGGCGAATGCGCGCATGCTGTCGATCAACTTGATAAAGTGATGTTTCTAAGTTTGGGGGAGTGATTGAGCAGGCGGGAGCGTCGATGCCTTTCGGGTGGCGAGGTGATACTTTGACTTTCCTCTGTGCCTTGACGTCGAAGCTGCCTCCCCCCTGTCGGAAGGCAGTGCAACGATTGAAGGTGCTATGAAGAGAAGGTTGTCGCGGGGGGGGGCGTTGCCGGGATTTCGGCTCTAGCGGTGACCCATTGGGTAACGCTGTATGTAAGACGTTACGCGGGGTTCGTTTCAGAGCCGATATTTAACCAGCGAGGAACTAAAGTCTTGAACGAGGAAGGGGGGATATCTGAAAGGCGAGAAAGTGAGAGTGGACTGCGTTTATATGTTTTTCCGTGTCTGCAGAAGATGGTACTATTGCCAATGAAATTGAATAGCATCGAAATCGAGATGAACAAGCGTGATGGCCCGCCAACTGAAAATTCGTGAATGGCTGTGGCGCCCGATGTATGCGCGCTTTTGGTGGAGTGCGGTCCCGCTGTACTGGGGCGGTTTATTTGCGTCCTCGCGCGTAGAATTCCTTGCTGATTTTTACGGTTCGGCTCTCGCGGGATTCATTAATGTTTTTTTCTTCCCGCCGATCGTAGCTATAGTTCTGTCGTACGGCTTTTTTAAAGCATGGCTGGCGGCAGCACATTTTGAAATGGATGATGAAACAGAAGAGTATTGGGAACGTAGTCCAATGCGCAATAGCCCTTCTGGCATGCTGCGTGAGTTCGATCCGCTAGACCCCGCCTCAGGCTCTAACTGGATTGGGAGTCCGTTGAATCCGTCGCACCCATTTTATGTTATTCGGCCCCGTCATTCTTCTTGAATGACGGATTTCCGTCGAAGGGGCCATTCATCAGATCGGTCGAGAACCTGCCGCTGTTGAGAAGTGAGCTTTGCTCAATAGACGTTACAGGAGCCATTAAATCGGCTGTTCCCCGAGCGCTGTCCGCGTCGCCGAGATACCTGTTCCGCAGCCCATTCGGCCCAAGGATTTCTGTCGCCAGGCGGTGGGAGAATGCTTCAGCTGGATTAGCTGATCTGGCGGCTGATCGCTCGGCATTCGCCAGAGCTTGTCGTACGTCAAAGTTCACAACGTTGAGCTGGGCACTTGCGATTTCGCTAGTCGATCCTGCCTCCTGACTCGAAATACCCAGCGACCCGCCAGCTTGACCGAACGCTGCTCCACCTTGTCTCGACCTGTTGGTCCGGCCTGCTTTTGCACTTGTCCCTCCTGACACTTCTCCGTTCACAGATATTTGAAATGCGTTCTGATCCTGCGCTGTCCTTGCGATTGCACGTTCCCACCCAGTCTGAGCCATAACAGCTTGCACATCTCGCTGAAGTGTGTCCGCCACCTGGGGTTTCAGGCGCCAGTTGCCCTTGCGGTCCATCTCGAACCCGCCGCGCAGCCAGTTGGCCATCGCCGCCTTGCCCTCGTCGCCGCCGCCCATGAAATGTTCGATCGTGTCGGGGCCGGCCTGTTTGCCGGCCTCGAACCTCGTGCTGCTGTCGTTCCGTGCCGATTTCTCGAACCCTGCGCTGCTGGAGACGAGAAGATCATTATGCGCGAGACTGAAGCGTGCATGGCCGCCATTGGCGACAGCGCCAAGCTGACTCTCGTTGAGAAGTCCAGCCTTCCACATCTGGGCCGCCGTCGCCGGTGTCAGGTTGAGGCTGAAATCACCATTTTGATCCATCGCTATCTGCCGCTTGGTCATCTCAATGCCGTTGTCCTTGAGCATCGATTGCACGCGTGACAGGCGTTCCTTGTCGACAATGCTGGTCATTCTGGCATTGCGCGCGCGATCAGCCACGCCTTCGGCGCCGCCCTCAGCCATGTCGACCTGGTTTCCGGCACCGTCTGACAGAGCTCGGATGAAGCTGTCGAGGCGGGCTGCCTCACGCGTCGACATGCCGGCGGCGCCAGCACCTTCCGCAAAGCCGAAATTCTCAGATTGGCGTCGTTGCTCGCCGATCCGGGCTGCGCCACGTGTGCCATCATGGCCGACCTCGCGTTGCGCATCGAGCTTGCCTGAGCGTTCGGCAAAATCATAACCGGCGGCCTCGCGCGTGCGCCCGTAGACGCTCGTGCCTTCGCGGGCCGCTTCAGCCGTCGCCCCGTCGGCGGTGCCGACCTCGCTCGCCGCCCGGTAGGTTTCAAGGGCATGCATGACCTGCGCTTCGCTGCGTCTAGTTGCGCGGGAGAGTTGGGAAATGGCGGTTGAGCGCGCCTCGCCGGAGAGGGCGTTGATGAAGGAGATGCGGCGGTTCATTTCATCCACCGGCACGCCAAGCATCCTTGCTGCGAACCGCTGTCCCTCGTTCCCGCCAGTCCGCCGAGCCTGTTCGGTCGCGACATTGCCCCGCTCGACGGCGGAAACCTGATCGCCCGCATAGTCGCGGCGGCCTTCCATCGCGCCGACCTGCGTTTGCGCGCCGGTAAGCTCATTCCGGAGCATCTCCTCTTGGGAGAAACTGTTGGCGATGAGCTTGGCAAAGGTCGGATCGGCATGGGCCTGTGAGATCAGTCCGCTGGCCTTGAGCGCCGCATCTTCAGGGGAATAGCCTGCGCGCTCGAAATGCCGGCTCGCGCCCTGCATCATCATGTCGTAGGCGCGGGTGTCGCCGAAGGCGCGCCACTGGACGAGGTTCTGGGTGAAGGCGGCAAAGGCCTTCTCGCCGCCCTGACCCGATCCGAAATAGCCTGTGCCCAGCTTCCTCAGCGCGTCCTTTTCCGCGAAATTGTGGATGGCGCCCGTGGCGGCTGCCGCCTGGACCGCGCCTTTGACCGATAGATCGGCGAGGTCGCGGCCGGCGAGCGCTGGTGCGAGCCCGCCAAGTTCTCGGCCGGCGTCGATCCCGCCGAGCCCTAGCGCGGCCTGACCTGGAACGCCCCCATGCGCGCCTTCGACGGCGCCGGCGGCGCCGAAGCTGCGCGTGGCGCCAAAGCTGGACCGCGCGCCGAAATCCCCGAATGAGGATGAGGCGCTGCGGCGGGTGCCCGTGCCGGCGGCAGACGCCTGGGCCTCGAGTGCCGATGCGTAGCCTTCCGATGTGGAGACCGTCGCCGCTGCGGTGGATGCCTGCGCCGTTACGCCCAGCGATCCGCCGGTGAAGGACGAGAAGACATTGCCCGAGAAGCGGAACACGGTGAACACGAAGGCGCCAGCAAGACCAGCGCCTGCCGTGCGGAAGCTGCCGAATATGGCGAGCGCTTTCATGGCCGAGGAGGGCGCGAGCATCCAGGCATTGACGGCCAGATGATTGGCCCGCATCTCGGCCAGCGTCGCCGTGGCCCGTCCAAGGGTCAACTGGTAGATGCCGGCGTCGATCACGCCCCACAGCGCCACGAAGATGAAAAGCCCCAGCGCAAAGCTCGCGACCCGCAGGTTGATCGGTGTCAGGATGAAGAGGAGCGCGACTGGGACCATGAAGAGCATGATGCCGAAGACGACAGCGCGGATCGTGGGGAACCATTCATTGGCGGTCGACATGGTCGCAAGACCGCTCGACACGACGGCCCGATTTGCCATCACGCGAGAGGTTGTGGCGGGACTATCCTCGAAGAGGACATCACCCACGCTATTGCCGAGCAGGATGTTGGTGAGGAAGGCTTGGGCGGTGAGCGGGGTGCCCATCATCATGTCGCCCATTTCGCCCAGATTGCTGCGGCAGCGCGCGAGTTGTTCCGCCTTTGCAATATCGTAGCCGGTGCGGGCGCAGACCTGTGCCGAATAGCTTTCGAAGATGGCGGGATCGGATAGGCGATCGGCGCTATGCTCCCAGGCTTCCTGACAGCTGACCGTCGTGCCGCCCTTGTCCGACGCTGTGAAGACGGTGCTGAATGTCGATGGTCCGGCCATGGCGGCAAAGGCGGTTTGAAGGTCGGTGCTGGCGCGGAAGAGCTGGTCGTCATCGACGCCATAGGCAGGCGACACGCGCGCAACCGGATAGCATTGGCGGACATAATCCTTGACCGTCGCATCGAGGAAGCTGTCGGTCATGGGCCCGCGCGGCGAGACGGCGTTCAGGAACAGATCGAAGGCATGGCCGCCCGCGCCGAACTCCAGCTTGGCATGGGGATCGAGCGTATTGTCGTCGATCGTCTCGGCCAGCGCCCGTTCCATCATGTTGGTGACGCCTGCCACCAGCACGATGAGGTTGGGGACATCGCCCACCGGCTGATAGGCATTGCGGACGCGGTCATAGACATGGACCGTGCCGGTAGTTGCGACCAGGCCGACGAACATGCCGATCCCGACCAGCATCTGGAATCCGAAGGCGACAAGCCCCATGCCCGTGCCGCGCACCATGGCGAGGACTGCGCCCAGCGCCATGCCGACCACTGCCACGATCAGCACCAGCGTCTCGTAGCGCGGATCGGCAAAGATCATCGAGACGAGGCGAAAGGCGTCGACCGTCTCTGCAAAGCCGTCATAGCTGTGGAAACTGGCTTCCAGAGCAAGGGCCGGCTCAGCGAGGGCAAGGCTGGTCAGGATCGCAATCAGACGAACGACAAGGCGCATGGGAAAGGATCCCTTTTAGCGATTGCGGTTGGTGGCGGCGCCGGCGGCGTCGCGGGCATCCCGGTCGCGCTGGCGGACGAGGCCGGCATAGTTGGTCGAGAGGTTGGCTGCCTCAAGCGCCGCCATATATGATTGACGCATCTGCGAGCGCTGCCGCAGCACTTCTTCGCGCAGATCGCGAAGCTGCTCTATCCCCTTGGTCAGGATCCGGGTCTGGCAGATATTGGCGTTGCTGCTGTCCGCAGCCCCTGCCGCATTGGTGCCGCGCTCGGCGTTGGTCAGCGCAAAGTCGATGCTGCGTGTGAGGTCATTCAGCATCTGATAGGCGAGGGTCAGCGCCACCAGTTCGTCGGTGTCCGCGATGACCGAGTCCACCACATCTTGGCGAACGCCCCATTCCAACATGCGATAGACAGGGAGGGTCCGGACATTGGCGACAAACTGGCGTTCTTCGGCCGTCAGCGCAGCGCGTGTGCGGATCTTCTCGGCGATCGTTGTCATGCGTTCGCGGGTGAGGGTGAGGGCGCCTTTGGCACCATCGCGCGTGCAGTCGGCGCTGGTGGCGGGGACGTTGAGCGCGCGCCGCATGACGCGGCCGCTCAGGAAGTCGTCGGAAGATTCGCTATCCTGGCCGGCGCAAGCTGGGATGGCAGAGAAGAGCGGTACCTTGTCGGTCGCGTCCCAGCGCATATAGACGTCGCCCACCCGCGCCCGCATGACGGCAGACCAGTCCGCCGCACCCACCCGGCCAGCGGCGTGGGAGAGGAGCGATCCGGTCCTGAATATCTCCGTCACCTCGGCCGGGCAGTTGGCCAGCGCATCGCGCAGATCCTCGGTCGGATTATTGCCGTTCGACTGGATCTTCTCGCGGCTTTGCTGATAGCTTTTGGCGTAACCCTCCTTGACCGACTTGTAGCCGGTCATCTCCTCGATAATGCCGGACACATTGTCGTCGCCCCTGGCGATCTGGACCATGCGGTTGGCGAGGCGGCAGTCGTTCACCTGGATGGAATTCAGGTAATTGGTGGCTGCCTCCATTTTCGAAATGATGTTTCCCATTTTCTCATCGAGCGTTTCGAGGAGATATTGAAAGGCCACGGCCGGGGCCGCCTGAAGAATGCTCTCGAGCTTCTCGACAAGATAGTCGGGATCGAGGAAGGACATGCCGCCAAGGAACATGTCGATGCCGCCGCAACCCGCTTTTACCTTGGGCAGCGTCAGGCTCATCAGATAGTCGTTATGGACGTCGATGCGGCCTGACATGCCGCCGGCAGTGACATAGCCCCGCGTCTGATCCTCGAAGCTGCCGGGGCTGGTGTAGGTGACATTGTCGAACCAATGCTCCGCCCAGCTCTGCGCTAGCGCGGGGGCGGGCGTCATGCCGCAGCTGGCAGCGCAGAGGGTGAGGACGGCGGCGAACCGGCGAGGGAGCGCTCTGTTCTTCAGGCGCGAGCGGCAGGGGGTGGGGGCGTGGCGCATGGCGGGCTCCAATGGGGTGAGGGGGTGGAATTGACTGGGCACGCCATTGCTCAGCCTTTCCGACGATGGGTGGATGGGGAGGACGCGGACACGCCGACGATCCCGGTGAACTTGGACATGGCGCGGACCCCTACGGCCACGCGCACGCCTGACTGCATCTTGGCCGCCAGATAGAGATTGCGACTCATGTTGACCGAATGATCGGTGCCGATCGCGACCGGAATGATGCGATTGGGATCGGCCAGCGGCCGAACCCAGGCAACAGGGTGCCCGACCCAGGGGAGGCCGAGGCGGCCGGACCGGATCATCGCTTCCTGGGTCGAGATGGTTCTGACGGTCCAGCCATAGCGGGCCTTCATCACGCCAAGCTTGGTCCAGAGATCGCCGCAGGGGAGGCAGCCGGGCGCCGTGCTCATTTCGACCACATAGGCGGCGCCCTGGCCTCGTAGGGTCGCGTCGAGGTCGGGCGGAAAGGCGCTGGTGCGCGGAACGCGATCGAGCCAGCTTTTCATCGCCTGCTCGGTACTGACCGGATGGACTGCAGCGCGCGCAGCTTCGGCTCGGGTCGGCGGTTCTGCGGCGATCGCTGGACTGGCGCTCAAAGCCGTCGCAGCCGCCAATGTCATGACGGCGGATCTCACGGCTGCGCGCTCTGGCTGACGGCTGGGTCATTGGCTGCAACCGGACCATTGGCCAGCGCGTCGAAGAAGCCATTCTCCTCGCCGGCGCCGGTCAGGAATTGCTCGGGACGAATGTCGCCGGAGAGCAGTTTTACGGCCTGATAGGCGGTCTGGATGAGATTGGGATAGGCCTCGACCCCATTGGCGATTACCATGCGCTGGGATGAACCGCGGCGGATAACCATGGTCGTGGGGGTCACATCGACCCCAAATCGACTGGACAGCTCAGGCTTGCGATCGAGATTCTGGCTGCTGACCTGCCAGCCCATCTCCTCTTGGAAGCGCTGGAGGATCGGCCATTGGACGCGGCAATAGCCGCAGCTGGCCCGTGAGAACATGATAAGCGCGAATTCGCCGCCTTTGGACCGGAGATAGGCGCGGCGGGTGGCGTCCTTCTGCGCGCCCATGGCGTCGCGCGCGTCGCCCACGACTGGATAGGCAGAGCGGGCGCTTAATTCCGGGTGGGTGAGCATGGCGAGTTGGGTGACGCCGGCAAAGGCGCGGGCCTTGCGCCTGGCGAAGTCCTGGAGCCGCCAGAAATCAGCGACGGCATCGACCGTCAGCACCGTGGCAGCGTAGTCGCGCTGCTCGGTAATGAGCTTGGCGATCCGGGGCGGGCTCCATCTGGCGAGCTCGGTCATCGGTGGGATGACGGGCGCCGGAGGCAATTGATCCTCGTCCGCTTCGCCGGGTTCCGCGGGTTTGGGGGCGTACCACCAGTAGCCGAGCTTGGGTTCGCCGTTGGGCTGCGCGGCAGCCGATGGCATGGCGACCGCCAGCGCGATCGCGGCAGCGGCGATGCTCCGCTTCACAGCACGCGCTCCATGCGGGTGAGACGTTCGATCCGCACTGGGCCAAAGTACCGGCTGTCAAAGCCCTCGCGATGGTCGGAACCAACATAGACGAAGCCTGCGGGTATCGCATGATCGCCCCAGTGCAGATGATCGAGGCGCTGGCCATCACGGCCCACAGGACGGCTGATACCCAGCAGGAGATCTCCGCAATAATAGCTGCTGTTTGTGACCCTGCCATCGAAGACTGAATGGCGCTCGACCTCGCGCAGGCGCTCGCCTGGCATGCACATCGCCCGTTTGGTGACGCTGACGGGGCGGGGACCGGCGATCGGATGGGACAGTGCGAACATGACGAGATCGCCCTTGTGGATTGTCCCAGGCGCCGCGCGCACGGCCCAGGCGTCGATCGACGGGCTCATGACGATGGTGACCGAAGGGATTGCCTGCCAGGTAAGCGTCGCCAGCGGCACGGTGATACCAAGCGCCAGCCAGAAGCGCTTGGGACGCGCCGGCTGATCGCCGACCGCGCCGCCCAGCGCCAGCACTGCCTCGCGCGGGAGCGCTTTCAATCCGTGGAAAAGCCTTTTAGCGGCCAGCCAGACGAGCCGAAGCATCGCGCACCTCTTCCTTGCCGCCGAGGCGGGCATATTCATCCAGCAAGCCAGAAAGCGCTGCATCGCCGAGCACGAGATGGGCGGCACGGGGGGCCGTCTCGTCCTCCCGTTCGCAATAGGGCTGGGTCGGATCGCCCGGCACCATGGCGAGGGCCGGTACCCGGACTATGCCATGCTGGCGGAAGAGGATCGGATCGATCACCACCTGGACGTTGCGCATCGTGCAGCCCGGACCCTCGCATCCGGGGTCGACCCGGAGCATCCGCGCCGTGAGCTCGGCCATGGGGCCGATCTTGGTGAGACCACCGGGGACTCCGCGAAAGGCGATCACCCCGCGGACCCGTTCGAGCTGTCCGGCGTAAGTGCGCAAAGTCTCGATCGGCATGGACGAGGAAGCGAACAGCAGCGGCACCCAGGCCTTGGCCGGTGTGTTCGAAGCGGCGGGTGCCGGCGCCTGAGCGCTATCGGGCGGTGCCAGGCCCAACGCCTGATGAAGCCGGGCACTCATGGCCTGCTGCTCCGCGGTGAGTGCATTGGCTGCCTGGATTTGCGCCGCGCGCGCCTGCGCCTCCATCTGCGGATCGAGCCGCCGTTTCCGCATGGCATCGAAGGCACGTCGCCTGAGTGTCGGAGAGGGGGCGGGGATCGCGTTCGGCCCACCGTGCGCCATTGGGGTAACGCTGGCCTTGGCTTTGTGAAGCCGCTCCATGGCGGACGTCCCTTCGTTTGCCGATTGAGCCTCCCGGGCCAGCCCTGGCGCGGCCCCAATAAGCGCGAGCGCAAGCACGAGCGGGGCCATTGGGCTGTCAGGGATTGACGGTGCGCAGATAGGCATCGACCTTCTCCTCCATGTCGATTTGGATGTCGGACTGGGCGCGCGCCTCGATCTCCTCATAATATTCGGAGAGATCCATTTGGCTGAAATCGAGCGCCTGGAATTCTTCAGCGGTAAAGCCCCGGCAATAGGGCTGCTTGGGTGTTCCCCAGCCCATGGCGTTGAATGCGCTGAGCTGCGGTCGGCCCTGCTCCTGGATGATGCGGCCAAGCTTGGTGTTGAAGCAGCAATGGCCTCGCGCCTTCTGGATGCAGATGCCAAGGATCGAGGAGGAGCAATAAATGCCCACCTCGTGGCACATGCCTGAACCGCGGAGCATGCCGGTTTCCATATCCTGTTGGTCACAGCCCTGGAGCAGCACCTCCATCATGAAATTGATGGCCAGGCTGATCGCGATCGAGGTTGGATCAAGGCCAACGATGATGGCGTTGGCGCCGGCACTCGCCGCCTGGCCCGCGGTCGCACCTGCCTTGAAGGCGAGATAGGCGGCCTTGGCGCCGGTGAACACGCCCTTGGCGATCGCTATCTTGGTGGTGATCGAGCTGATCGAACCGCCCATGCCGTCCTTGACGATCTTGTCCCGGTCTTTGCAGCAATTCTGGAAGGTGACGCTGGCGCCTGGCGGACGGCAGCGCAGTGCCCGGCCGCCGAATATTTCTATCGTGCCGAGGCAGTTTCCATCGGCGTCGACCGGGCCATCATTGTCCGGGCCTGTATCGTCGACCGGAAGCTCATCCTCGACCGGATTGAGCGCGGTGTCGATGCAGGCGAGGGGCGAGCAGGTCGGCGTTCCGCCTGCCGCTGGCACAAGACATTGATGATCGCCCCCGAACGGGCAACTATAGACGCCTACGACGTCGACCACGCAGGGTATTTGCTGGATCGGGCACTGCGTCGCGCCGCCGGCCATGGTGACGCAGCTCGCCATCTCGCCTTCGTCAGCCGCATCGCCATTGCCGTTCAAATCAGCGGCGCAGAGCTGGGCCGCCCACGCCGAAGCAGGGATGCTGATAGCCATGAGCGCGGCGCCCAGCAGGCCAAGGAAATTTCGCTTTTTCATGGCGTCCCCGCTGTGCAGGCAAGATCGGAGCCAGCGAGGCGCACGGTCTGCATCATGACGGCGGCTTCTGGAAAATCGTCGAGGCAGCCGCAGGCGGTGACCAGCTCCTCCTCTTCGCCCAGAGGACAGACATTGTCTGTGCCGCAGCTATGATAGAAGCTGTTCCAGCCGGCCGGATCATTTTGGCTAGCCCCGACCACGCCCGAGATCGCGACGTCGCTGTTCGCCCTGGGCGCGCGGGTCTTGCAGATCGGCTCGCAGGCCGGAACCGTCCCGCGATCGGGCAGGGTAAAGGCGCGGGTGGAGGTCGAGATCGTCCCGTCGCTCGACAGGGTGCGATCAGCGAGCAGGGTCTCGGTCGAATGGTCGATGATATAGGCGCTGCGCGACAGATCGGGCGCGCTCACTTCGCCATTATCGATCAGGCATTTATAGCGGCGGTCCCGCTCGAAAAAGTCGCGGCTATACTGGAATGTGCAATTGCTCGTGCCGAACGATCGGGTTTGGGCGAGGGGTTTAAGGCCCGTGTTCACCCCGTTGGAAAAGGTCGTGACGCCGTCGACGCTCTCGCTGTCCAGCCTGCACGCCGTGACCTGCGCATATCCCGTGCAGAGATCCACCAGCCGTTCGGAAACCTCGCAGGCCATATCGACCTGGACCTCGACCGTGACATAGCCCCAATTGCCATCGCCCCCGGCGCGAACGCGGGCACCTACCGTCATGGCACCGGCGCGCAGCTGGGGCGTGATGTCGATGGCGGTGCGATTATAATAGGGATCGCCGCTAATCCGGCAGTCACCAGATGGCAGGGCCTCGCCAGTCCAGGGGCGCTTTCCGGCATAGCCGACGATCTGGCCGTTGACCCGTGCCTGGACCCAGTCGTCCGCGCCCATTTCCACGATCCGGGCGGAGACGATGCGTGTCGGCGCGATCGGATCGAAGCTGGCTGTATGAATGGGCGGGACGCTGCCGCAGGTGCCAGAACCTCGGATCTGATAGCGGCGGCAGCCGGTGCCGCAGGCGGTGACGGAGGTCACCGTTCCGGCAACGCCCACTATGTCGTCGAAATCCCAGGATTTGACGCTGATCTCCCGATCGATCGAGCAGCTGCGGGTGACCTCGGCTTTGCCGGTCGCCGACGCCGAGCCGGCCAGTGCCTGAAAGACACTGCTTGCCTGCGCGCTCGCACTGGCGTCCGCGCTAATTGCGGTTGGATCGGCGCGATAGCTGGTCGAAGATAGCGAAGGCGACGCGGTACAGGCCGTCGTCTGGGCGCCGACATAGCGGATGACAGGCCCTTCGATGCTTGCCTGCGCCACCCCGATCCGGGAGTCTGCCGTGGTGAGCGCGCCGATGATGCCGCCGCCCAGATCCTTGAGGACAGAATTGAGGTTGCCCAGCACCAGGTTGCTGCCGCAGCTCGCATTGACGCAATAGCAGGCAGAGAGGTCGGTCAGCGGCACTTGGCTGAGCTTGAGGCTGCCGGACGAGGCTACATCCCATTGGAAGGGGGTGCAGTTGTTCCAGCTGCCAGGATCGCAGGAGACGATGCCGTTGGCGCAGATGCCCGAGACCGGGACAGGCAGGGTCAGATTTTGATCGAAGCTGCCGTCGAGATCGCTGTCGCGCGCTATGCTCACATGCGTGATGTCGCCAGTCGTGCCGGGCTGGACCAGCAGATCCAGCATCGTGGCGCTCTTCTGGCAGGCGAGGTTGGTGGTGAAGTTTCGGCTGCTGTCGATAGTGCTGATCGCTTCACCGGCCAGACCTGGATTGACGTAATTGCTGGTGATCGAGTCGCTGTCGCTCGACTTCGTCCGCGATGCCGCCGCCGCAGCGCGCGCGCGGGCCTCCATATCCTGCGCTTGGCCGCATTGCGGCGCGAGCGCCACGCTGCCCATGATGATGAGGATCGCCCTCTTCATCGGAAGCCTCCGGCCGAACGGGAATTTTCCGCAGGGGTCAGACGAAAGGCCTGGCCGCTGGCTTTCAGACGGAAGCAGGCACGGCCTTTAAAGGTGGTCAGCACGGCCGATATCGGATCGGGCATTAGGGAGAGGGGACACCCGATCCGAGCAGGGGGTTCACCGACCGTGCTGACCTTCCCCTCTCTTGGGCCCGATCTGGCGGTCATCGGGTGCGCGAGGGGAATGGGGGGTGGAGCGACGCTGTGGGGGGACGGCGTCGCTCCGCCCTCGCAGCGATCGTACGTGCCGATATGGCCTAGGCGGGCAGACCATCTGGAGTGCTCGTCGATTGCTACGGGGGATGGGGAAGGCATCTGGCTCACGGGGTGGATACTCCCGCACAGCAGATCACTTTTTCAAAAGACATGAACTGGGCGTTGTCCTTGCCGGGCGCATGTTTGCCGCTCGACCAGAGTGCGCCGGGACGCCCGATATTGACGCATTTGCCGCCCTTGACCGGCTCCATGATCTGGAGCTTGTAGCGGCTCTTGGTCCAGATCGGCTGCGCCTTGAAAGAGCAGCCGTCAGCCGAGCTGATGGTGAGCGCGCCAAGGCGCCCCATCATGAAGGTGCCGCGCGCCGCAAGCCCGGCCCACGCCTCGACGCTGTCGCCAAAATGGATATCGCCCGCGATCGGGTATGTGGCGCCCCAGCTGCCCATGCACCAGAAGAGCGGATCGAGCACCTTGCCGGCGGCTGCCGCGGCGCTGTCAGCCATGCAGGCAAGGCCCGCTGCGGGATTGCCGAAGAGAATGCCCTCGGGCTGGATGATCGCGCCCAGTGTCCCCGACTGCCAGGTCGGCAGCACCTCGGTGATCATGGCGACGTCGAACCCGTCATCCTCGATGCACGGCAGGTCAGCGAACATGTCGAGCATCTTCCAGACCGGCGAGATATAATAATGCATCTGCGCGAACATCTTCTGGCTGTTGGTGCCATCGGCGATTCCACTCTGGCTGCCCTGGAGCTTGCCGCCGGTCGGCAGGAGATCGGCGCCGAGCGCCATCATGCAGCCGGGCTCGGTCACCACATCGATCATGCGGTTGGGTGACCAGAAGCTCACCTTCACACCGAACCAGAAGGTGGCGCCCTTGCGGCAGGCGCATAACGGCTTGGACGCAGACTGGGCGTCGAGCTCCTTGTCGAGCTTGTCGAAACTTCCGACACGGACGCCGCCAATGGTGATCGGGAAGATGCAGTTCCAGCGCACCTTGGTGAGCGGATTGAAGATGGTGCCGGCCTCGCATTTGGAGGCGTGCGCCGGCGCGCTGGCAGAGCCGAGCGCAAGCGCAAGAGATAGGGCGGCGGCGCGGAGGAGCTTCTTGCGGTTCATGGCCGGGCGCTCTGATGCGCGGGACGCTTCGGCGCATACTCGCGAAGGACCAGCTTCTTCCCCTCCTGCGCGACGATGACAGGCGCGACAGTAAGGCCGAGCCTTTCCTTCACGCGCTCCTCCAGGATGAAGAGCGGGCGGCCGGTGCGCTCGGAGAGTTCGAGCGCATCGCCAGCGGTCAGCAGGATGAAATCGGTGAAGCGCGCGGCCTTCAGCGCCCAGGTAAGATCGCGCGGATGAACAATGACGAGGCGCTGGGGGAGCGACACATAGTCCAGCGGATTGAAGGTGAAGCCCTTGGGATAAAGGACGCGGCCGTCAGGCAGACGGATCTCGTCATCGACCGTGTAGAAGGGAATGATGCTTCGCGTCCGATCGACAGGTGCTGTCTCCAGCGACGTAGCCTTGAGCGCCGTCCAGTTGGCGCGAGGGCCGAACTTCGCAGCCATGTCAGGCGCATTGGCCACCCGCGCCTCAATTTCGCTCATCGCGTCCGGCTCTGCGATCGGCCAGGTGCGGCCGATCGTGGAGGTCGCGCCCTGCGCCTGCTGGCAGGCGAGACCAAGCATCAGCGCACCGAGAAGCGCATGGCGCGCGCGGTCGGGGAAGCGGGCTTCAGTCGTCATGGTGCTTCGCCCACCATGGTCTGCCCTCGTCCTGCCGCTCGCCGCGTACGGCGACGATCAGCGCCGCGAGGCCGAGCACGCCCGTCACGCAGAGGAATATGCGAAGGGATGTCGGCATCGGATCCGCTGCCTGGAGCACCAGCACCGTCTGGATCAGCAGCAGGAGGTGCGTGCCGAGAAGCAGGCGGACCGGACCATGGGCGGGGGAAGAGGAGAGGATGCCGGTCATTGGCCGCGCCGCCATCTCGTGAAATGATCGAGGCCGCGATCGAAGGCACCGGTGAGGCCGATGAGCAGCATACCGCTCGCAAAGCAGCCGGCTGACACCATGATGGCCGCACGCAAAACCATGGCAGCAGGTTGGTGGAGCGCAAGGCCGGCGCAGAGAATGAGTGCGCCCATCATCAGGGTCTCGATCGTCACGAGCCGGAAGCGCCAGAACAGCGCCTGATGCTGGGCGAGGCTTGCGGCCCGTGCTTCGATCAGCGCTTCGATCGTCGGGTCAAGTTCGAGATCTAGCTGCGGGCTTGATGGTCGGGCGTGCGCGGGCTGGGGAGGAGGATTTCGCATCATGACATCTCCTGCGAGGAAGTGAATCTGGACGAGCTCAGGAGCTGCGCGGGATCGATGCCGGCCAGATCGCAGATCGCTTCGAGCGGCGAGAGGCCGGCGCGCAGGCGCGCTTCGAAGGCTGCTACCTCTTGGGGAGCGCTTGTGTTGATCCAGTAGGAGAAAGGATCGACGACGAGGCGGGCGATGCCGAGGCCGAGCGGGGAGTCGATGAAGACCTCGGAATAATGCGGCTTGTTGTTCCGGACCGACTTCAGGAGATCGAGAACGAAGCCCGAATAATCGAGGATCTTGTTCTGGACCGCGCGTTCGTAGGTCGAGCCCTGGAGCAGGAAGCGGGTGGCGGCATTTTCGAGGATCACCTGGCCCGTGCCGCCGAAGAGCAGCAGGTCGTTCATCGACTGGAGAACGACCCCGAAACTCCCCTGATACTTGCGCGCGCGCCGGTAGCCCTGGCCGAACACTTCGGCGAGGCGGGAAAGATCCTGGCCGTCGGTCCGGGTCATGAACTGGGCGGCTTCATCGCACAGGACAAATCGCGGTCGATCCCGGGCGGAGAGGTACAGTTCCTGGCTCACCGCATTCACGACCACCATCACGATGACGTTGAAGAGGTCCGGCATGGCCTTGAGGCGTTCGAGCTCCAGCACGACAAATTCGTCGGCGGAGATGTCGAAAGTGGAGGGACCGTTGAAGAAATGGCCATAGGCGCCCGAACTGCCGAAATCGCGCAGGTTGAAGGCGAGCTCGCGCGCCACCGGCACGAGATGGTCGACCTTGTCGAGGTCATGGCTGGCACCGGCGGGATAGGCGCCGAGCCAATCCCGGACCGCGTCGATGCCGGATTCCGCGCGCCCTGTGTCGATCGTCCATTGGACGGCGGATTTGAGCAGGTTCCATTCGGACGTCGTGACGCCCTTGCGGGTCGCGGCATTGGCCATTTCCGCGACGATCGCGACCGCCATGGAGATGGCGGACTGGCGGTCGTCGCCATCGAGCGCAAAGCCCATATCGAAGGGGTTGAGGACCAGCGCTTCCTCGCCAATGTCGATATAGCGGCCCGAGCAGAGGGTGCAGAGCTTCCGGTAGCTCCCGCCGATATCGATGATGCGGATGAGCGCGCCCTGGGCATAATATTGCAGGCAAAGATTGTTGAGGAGGAAGCTCTTGCCCGCCCCGCTCTCGGCCGAGACGATGAAATTATAATTGTTGATGCGCGGGTCGAAGAGATCGAGCGTGATGAGCTGGCCCTTGCGCCCGACATAGAGAAGGGCAGGGCGACCGCCGCCACGAAAGTCGGTCTGGACAGGCGCCAGCAATGCGGCCGCCTTGGCCGGCATCGGAAGATCGCGCTCCAGCATCCGCAGCGTCCGGCGCTCGGGGTAGAAGCCGAAGGGAAGGCTCATCGGCAGCAGGATGGGATTGAGATAGCTCTCCTCCTGCATCATCCAGGGGAGGGGTTCGCTTTCCCAAAGGCGCTTGGCGCGGGCGGCCATTTCGCGGGCCTGCGCCCTGTCGCGGCCGAAGACCCAGACGGTGGGGATGACCGAGACGAAGCGGCTGTTGCCCGCTTCATCCAGCACCCAGCCAATTTCCTCGATCTGCTTTCCCACCTCGACGGCGAAGCTACCGGCGGCCTTTTGCGCGGAGAGGATCTGCGCGCGCTTGTGGATTTCGAAAGCCGAATGATCGAAGAGGATGTTGAGCGTGTAGAGGAAGGGGCCACCAATCTGGTCGCTATCTTCGGCCGCGCCGCGCATGCCGCCCAAGAGGCGATTGCAGCGCTCCGCCGTCACCCGGCGCGCGGGCGATTTGGGCGTCAGGCAGCGGGCGACCTGGTTTCCGAAATAAAGCTCCGGGCCATCGAAGAGCAGGTCCGGGCCTGCATCGATAATCTGCTTGCGCACCGGACGCGCGGGATTGTCTGCGGTCCCACTGGCGAAGACGCCGGGCGCGGGATCGAAGGCACCGTTGAAGATCCGGCGATAGAAGCTCACCAGCGCTTCGGGCGCCATGCGCACAATGCCGAGTTTGGAGAGTTGCTCCTCGATCTGGCGGCGGAGGTCTGCGCCCAGCGGTTTGCGCGACTTGATCGCGAGCAGGACCCGGAAATTACGAATGGGGATGCCGTGAAGGGCGGAAAGTCCTTCGGTGCCGTCGCGCAGATATTGCGCCGTGCGCCGGGCCGATGCCTGGACGAGCGGATCGGGCCGGGATTTTAGGTCGAGATAGGCGTCGAGCGCCTGGTCGATGAGCGGATCGGCAAAGCAGTGGAGCTGGACCACGGTGCCCGTGCCGAACTGGATGTTGAGAAGCCCAAGCAGCGCCTGATGGACATGGGCGAAGAGATAGGCCGACGGCACCAGTTCCCAGGCTTGTCCCCAGCCGTCGTCGATCGTGAGGAAGGCTTCCTCTTCCTCGACCCAGCTCACCATGGGGAGGAAGTCGGAGTAGGTGTCGCGCGAGACGCTTTGCCGCAGGCGCTCATAGGTCATGCCGCCGCCATGGCGCGTTCCAAGCCCCCTCATTGATCCTGCTCCCGGGCCTGATCCTGTGGCGGCGCCGGGATATCGCTATCGGGGTGCGTAGGCTTGGCCTTGGTCTGTTCAAGGATCGGTGCGCGTGCGGCCGCCTCGGTCGGATTGACGAGATAATCGCCGACCACCCACTGCGGCTTGTCGAGGATAGAATAGACGTAGCGCGGCATGTAGAGCCGTTCGGGCCGGTCGCGATCGGCATAGGGCAGGATCAGCGTGCGGATCGTTCGTCCGGGTCTGAGCATCGGCGTGACCGGCGCCTCGACGAGGCCCTGAAGTTCCCGATAGACGCTGCTTCGGTATCCCACATAGCCATCCGCCGCGGATCTGCGGCCGGTTCTCTGTGTGTCGGTGTTCCGGGCACTTTCGCCGGTTTTGCTGCCGTTCGTGACCTTGGGATCGGATTTCGATGCCCGGCCAGCCACCGCGTCGGCATAGGCCTTCTCGGGATGGATGCACTGGCCATGATCGCTGTTCTTGCAGCTGAACTTCTCAGGATAGGGCGACATGGCCGAGCCAAGCGTGGTGCAGCCGGGCAAGATGCCAAGAAGGAGGAGCAGAGCGGGGGTGGAAAGCCGAGCGCTCCCGCGCGGGTGCTGGTTGGGCATGGGATGATCTCCCTGAAGGTGGCAAGTGCACATCAGAATTTGGTGGCCGTGGTGGGTTTGATTTCCAGAGCCAGACCCTCCTGGATCACGACCACCACATCCTTGGCGGCGCCGACCTCGACGATGGGGCCGGCCTGGCGCGCGAGATCGAGATAGAAGTCAGTGAGCTTGTCGGAGGATTTGGAAAGGCCTCCTGCTACGCCTGTCTTGAGCGCATCGCCTGCGTCCAGGGACCGGACGGTACCGAGCGCTGAGGTCGAGGTGTTGCCAAACGTATTCTCGACGCTCTGGCTGACCCCTGCGATCGTGCCAGCAATGAAGCTACGGGCGAGCGCTGCGCCGGCACGAGTGACGACCTTGCCCGACAGTCCCTTCTTGCCGTCGGTATCGACGAAGAAGCCCTTGATCGGCTGATCGATAACCGATCGCTCATCAAAATCGACGCAGGACAGCGAGATGAGCTGGACCTCGACCCGTTCCTTGGCAAGACTCCCGGTAGCATTGCCGATGACAAAGCAACCAGAAAGGTTGGCCTTCACATCATTGGGCAGCACGGCGGGCGCCTCGACGCGGGCGATCAGCGGTTCCGGATTGCTCGTCGCGTCCCGGCTGGCGAGCGCGTCGATCCCGGTCAGCAGCCGCGCCTTCATGAAACCAGGCGGCAAATAGATCGTCCTGGTCTTTTTTTTAGCGCCATTTGGAGCAGCCGATCCTTCGGCGACGACTGCGCTCGTCGCGGCGCCGATCGCGCCGACCTGGCGCTCGACCGGCGGCGCTGGCGGAGCGGCCGGCGCGCTTGGTATCGGTGGCGCCGGCAGGCTGCCGTCGGCACGTTCGAGTTCGCTTGGTGTCGGGCTGGGCGGAAAGGCCGGGATGTCGCCCGGCATGGCATTGGGGAGGTCGCCGTCTGCTGCGTCGCTCGATGCTGGACCGGCGGTTCCGATCCGGCCCTCCTCGATCGCTGTGACCCGGTCGCCGAGCAGGTTCTGCCCATCGAGGATCTTCTTGAGATCGCCGCGTACCTTCGTTTCAAGGCTGTCGCCGCGAAGGCCCGCCCCCATGTCGAGCTTCGATGCCGCCGGCGCCTGGGGCGTGGTGTCCTCCGCGCTGTGCGAGGCGGAATAAAGACCATAGCCGAACAGGGCGACCAGCACGCCGATAGCGGCCTGGCGTGCGCGCAATTGTTGATGGGGGCTGAGCGTCGCCCAGCGCGCCTTCAAATCGAGAAGGGCCGGGCCGCGCAGGTGAAGAACGCTGTTGTCCTTGTTGGTCGTTGCAGAGGACGGACGGGTCGGCCGCGAATGGCCCCTCGCGCCGCTGCCCTGCGCGGGCGAACCGGGCGCGTCTGGGCTTTGGGGCATATCCTGTCGTTCATCGCTCATAGCCCGTCTCCTCGGCGCAGGATGATGAGGCGGGCGGTTTCTCCGGCACGAAGTGAGAGCCGATCGAGCGTCGCGCTGAAGATGCGGGCGCCGAGCGCTGCATCGAGGAAGAGGCGCTCGTCGACGCCGATGTCGCTTGTGGCTTCGACCCGATATTCCGATGCGTTGAGGCCGGCGCCCTCGATGGTGACGCGGCGGTGTTCGGTGATGTGCAGCGCGGGCGCGGCGGGCAGAGTGATTTGCCGGCTGGCGGTTGCCACCTCGGTGAAGCTGGCCGGTACACGATCCTGCAATAGGGACAGGGTGATCGAAACGGCGCGATCTTCCTCGGCGAGCGGAGCCAACAAATCCTCATTGGCACGGGCGCGCTGCCGGGCGCCGGGCACCAGCGTAATCGTCTGCGCCGGGATTTCGGAGGGTTCGGCGTAAAGCGGGTAGATCGCGCCGTTGCACGTGACGAAGAATTCGGACGGCGTCGTCACATAGCTGCGGGTGATTTGGCCGCCATCGTCGCTTTCGCGGACAAGGAATTTGACCCAGGCGTCGCCGCCGCCTTTCTCGACTGCTAGGCCCTTCTCGGCGGAGAATTTGACATCCTCTATCTCGCCGGCCTGGCAGATGAGATGATTGACGTCCCGGTTCGAGAGCCGGATCGTGCTGGTCTGGTCGGGCAGTGCCTGGATCGATTGCGCGTGTCCCGGCGACGCCATGGCGATGAGAGGCAGAAGGGTCAGGGCAGCGCGAGACGCGCGCACTCGGTTACCGAAGTTCGGCATCAAATTTCTCCTCGGTGAGGGACAGGATCCAGAAGCGGCCGGCATCGATCGTGTATCGGATGCGCAGATTGCCCCGGAATTTGCGGATGACGCCGCCGATGACGCGGATCTTCTCGACGGGTACGAGGATCTGGCGATCGGTCCAGGTGACAGGCTGATCGGGCCGGATATAGGTGGCGATCGAGAGCGTCGGATTGTTGGCGAGCTCATCGAGCACGGCATTCAGGCTGTCCCGCAGGCCATTATAGGCAGTCGGGTGGACGATGCTGAGCAACTCCTGGAACTGCCGGTCGGCAGAGAGGGCGGAATAGGTGCCAGACAGCGCGACGATGTTGCGCGTCATGGCGCGCAGATAGGCCGAAGAGGGCTTGCCGCCGGTTACATAGAGATCGCCGCTGGCGCCAAAGGGAATGACGATCGTGCGCTGGTTCTGGGACGTTGAGTAGAGCGCCATGACCAGCACGGCGGTTATGCCGAACAGGCCGACAATCGAGAATTTGAGCAGCCTGTTCTCCTCGAACAGGTTGGACGATCCCTGGAGATAGCGGTGAATGCCGAAGCTTGCCGGTTTGCCGAGCAGCGGGTCGGCAGCCTCCTGGGGCAATTTCTGACGAAACATGGGGATCTCACTCGCAAAAGCGGGTCTGGGTCGGCCCGGGATAGTGGGGGAGGCGGAGCAGCCCCCAGCGCCAGGCCAGGTGGGGCACGAAGCCGCGAGGCTTGGTCCGCTTCCAGGGAATGAAAAGGAGAAGGACGCCGAGGAGCGACCAGCCCACCAGCCCGCCGACGATGACGGCGACGAAGATGGTGGAGACCACGAGGATGAACTCCTGCGCGTCGAACCAGAGGATCTGGACCGGCTTGTGCAGAAATTGTGGAAGTCTCTCGTCCACGCCCTTCTCCCTTGCTTCACCCACATCTGAACAGATGTGAGGGTTACGAAGAGCGCGGTTCGCTCTCCGTCCGGCGCGGGGCGGTTGAGGCCCCGCGCTGGTCTGTTGAGCCTGTCTTCAGACGATCATGCCGAAGGTCTGGAGGATGGAGTCCGCCCGGATGAGGCAGACGGCGGCCACGATCGTGGGAATGCCGATCATGATGTTCGAGAAGAGCCGCGAGACGCCGAACAGGAAGGCGGCGACACCGCCCACAAAGCCCAGCGGTCCCTTCACGCCCTGGTTCACCACGATATCGTAAATATCGTAGCCAAGGTCGCCCGCGGTCGGCGCCTGAAAGGCGTGGGCGGCCGATGCGAGGGCGAGGGCGGCGACGAACGTTCCCACGGCATCGGCCGACGCAAAAGACGGGCGACGCAGCCGCGGCAGATGTGCAAGCTTGATCATTTGCTTAAGTCTCCGGACATAAGAGGAGCCGCCCCAAGACATGCCTGCCGGCACCGACTGGGTGTTCGCTGTCGGCCGACGACAGGCTGGGTGGCTCCTCGGGATCGGGCGCCGTCGTCGGCATCTTGAGGCCCCGGCCGCCATGCAGCCTTAAGGCCCGCCAGAATTGGGATCAGGTCGTGGGCTTGGCCGACGGCCGCTTTTTGGCGAGCCAGGCTTCGATCTCGGCTTGGCGGAAACCGGATATGAGCTGCCCATCGAGAATGAGCGTCGGAGTACCCGATATGCCCATGGATTTGACCGCCTGCGCATGAGCCTGAACCTGGGCCGCGCCATCCGCGCACCGGTTGAGGGGCTTTGGCGGCTCACCGGCATAGGTGGCGCGGAACGCGGCTTCGCGGTCCTTCGCACATAATATGTGCTCGGCCTTCGACGCCGCCTCTGGATGGATGCCGGACACGAAGTAGATCTGGCGGCGCACCGGTTTGCCTTCGGCCGCCTTGGCAGCCCAGAAGCGATCGAGCGCGCGGCAATAGGGGCAGTCGGGGTCGGTGAACTCGATCACCAGTGGGGCACCGGGCGGACCGATCAGGAGCGCTTGGCTTTGATCAAGGTTTTTGAGATTGGCTCGAGCCGCGGCATCCTGGGACAGGGCCGTCAGGTTGACGCCATTCTTGTCGTAGATGGTCGCGAACAGGAGATGATTGCTTTCCGGCGCGTAATAGAGGATCCGGCCGCCGGCGCTGGCCTGGAAGAGGGGGCCATGGACGGGCGATGGCGCAAAATCCTCGAACTGGAGGTTCGTGAAACTCTGATGCAGCTTCGCCTCGGCTTCGGTTGCTGCTGCCGTCAGGAGCGCGGGATCATCGATCGGATCCGCGCCCGCTGTCGTGGCGGCCGATGCCATCGCTGCGCCAGCAAGGAGCGCGGCGATTGAGAGAATGCGGGATGCAGTTGTCATTGCGGCTGCTCCGATTTCCGGGATTTGGGAGAGAAAAGCGCGGCGTCGATCGCGACGGATCGACCGATCAAAACGGTTGCCGGCTCCGCCTCAGGGCGGGGTGGGGGCACCGACGTGATCGCAAACGCACCATCGACAGGGCGAATGACGAGTGTCGGGCTCTCCACGATCGACACCGATTTTGCGAAGGCATCTTGTTTTGGAGCCGCAAGGGAGGGCATAGTCACGGTCATGAGAATGACGAAGGTCGGTGGTCCGAAAGGAATAACCCTGACCATGGTTCATACCTCCTTTTGTCCGGGCGCCTCTCGACTGCCTGGGTGATGAACGGTGTGACCGGGAGCTTCGTTCGTTCGGGTAGACTTGCCATCACCGGTCCGTTGTTTTGGATCGATGTCCGGTCGACCCCCGCCCTGCAATGGCCAGGGCAATGTTGTGCCGGTGCAGGGTACTGACGTGCCGCTGGAAGGCAGTGAGATGCCGGGATCAGGCAACGTCGTGCCGAATGGGCACGGCAGTGCCGATCGGGCGTTTACCAACCTGTGACCACAAACTGATCCGATGGTTCCGCACAGCCCATTTTCAACAGATTTGTGCGGCCGATTCGTTCTGGTGCGCGAAGGACAGAAGGAGCATCCATGGCTGGACCGGCAACGCGAAGTTACAGGCTGACCATGTCCGACCGGGGCCTGAGCCTATTCCTGCAATGTCATTTCCGTTTCTGCTCCGTCGCCAGCGATCTGCTGTCCTATGGCAACACATTGCATGCTGCGGTGACCCTGCTTGCCGCTCGCGAGCTGGACGAATTGGTGGCAGACCTTGCCGAGCCTGAGACCTCGCAGCTCTTGGGCAGCATGCAGCATTATGTGGGTGCCCCCCTCGATCTGGGCAGCATGGCCCGCGAAATCAGGGACAGAGTTTCGGAATATGGCGCAATTCACGCGCCTTCGCTCGGCACCATATATGTCGCGGCGCTGAACCATATGAGCGCCACCAGCGAGAAGGATATGGCCCGCATCTGCGCGATATTGCGCCGAACCCAATCAGCCTGAATCCTGCCGGCTGTTCACCCGAAGGGAGTGGGACTATCTGAAAAATCGTCTCAAAATGAGAACGATAGCCTTTGACCGCATGAGCAAAATGCATAGCGTAGGCTGATCGGGTAAGTGCCATTGGGAGTTTCGAGACAATGTCCGGGGGTGCCTGTACATGCAGACTCGAAGACTTCAGACCAAGGATGACGGGCTGGTTCTCTCCACCATCAAGGAGATTTCCGGCAGACGTATCGAAGAGCGCCGCCGACGTGACCGGATCACTCAGCCGCAGCTGGCACGTGCCGCTGGGGTGAGTGTTCGATGGTTGCGGGAGATTGAGGCGGGCAATCCTAAATCCAAGCTGGATGAGCATTTGGCATGTGCGCATCGGCTGGGGCTATCGACGGCTCACATCATGATCCCGCTACTTCTCATGGAGCGAAAAATGTCAATCCCCCAGGAATTGCTTCTCGACGAGGATCTGTCCGAATTGGAGGATCGCTGCATCGCTCTCATTTTTGAACATTCGTCCAGCACACTCAGCAGGCGCAGAGCCTCCTTTTTTGAGGATGCTGACGATCACGAATAAGGGCTTGTCGCGCGATGTCTCCTGAACCGATCACTGCGGATCGTATCTATCGGCGCCTGAAACAGGATATTCTGGACGGAATATTGAGGCCCGGCGCGCCGCTCGTGGTGCAGGCCTTGGCGGACCATTATGGCGTCAGCATATCGCCAGTGCGCGACAGCGCACACCAGCTCGTCGGTGAGCAACTTCTGGCATCGAACCTGGGTGGCGGCTTCGTCGTGCCGCTCGTCACAGCTGATACGTTGCGCGACCTTTACACTTGGCACGGATATCTGGTGCGCCATGCCCTCAAAGCGAGGGAGCCGTCGCAGGGCGACCTTGAAGCGGTCGAGGTGCTGCAGCGGCACGGCCCGCTTCATCCTCGCGAGTTGCGCGATGCCGCTAATAGCCTTTTTAGCTTCATCGGTAGCCGGCCCAAAAATGCGGTTCATTCGCGCGCGATCATGATGGCCGGTGACCGTTTGGCCATTGCCCGACTCCATGAGCCTCTTGTCTTCGACAATGTGCAGGATGAGCTGCTCGCGATCTGGAACCTGACAAGGAGCGGTAGCGATGGGGCCATCAGAGAGGCGATTTGGGCCTATCACCGACGTCGGATAAGGCGTGCGTCGACGGTAGGGCATCGGATTCTCTCGAATGTGTCCAGCCTTAACTCACCGAAAAGACATAGAATTCCTGAAACTTAAAGCGCGCTGGAAGCCCAACCTCCTGCGTCGGTCAGATTAGGTGGCATATTGGGAGCGTATAAGGTCGCAGATAAGTCGGCCCCTCTCCTAAACTTCTGATCGCTGCCACTTGGCAGTTTTCTTGAAGATGGAGGTTGTTATGGAACGTCTGGAAAATCTCGAAAGTGACATGATCGATCTCGGCCACGCGAGCGCCGAAACGCAGGGCATCGGCCTGGTCGATCGGGACAACCCCGCCGGTCAGCAGCAGACCGGCATTCTCGACGAATAATCGGCCGACCCGGCGCGCGATTTCGCGCGCCGGGGCATCTTCCTATCTATCAGAGGGCTTGCATCATGCTGGCTATTTTGCGTCCGGGGCTTGCCTATTGCCTGACCGGAGGACAGGCGGTCTTTCTCGATCTCGCCGCTGATCGCTACTTCGCCTTAAGCCCTCAGAAAACTGCCGCTTTATCAGCTTGCCTCAATGAGGATCGCAGCCAGGATCTGGATCCGGCCATGCGCTACTTCCTCGACGAAGGGATATTGGTCCCCCAGTCGGCGGAGCGCGCTGAAGCGGACCTACCCGATATCATGTTGCCGGCCCGCGATGCCCCGCCATGGCGACCTAGATCGATCCGCCCTGGATCGGTCGCACGAGCCATGGCCGTTCTGCTCGCATCGCGATTAAAACAGAAATTCAGACCGGCGACCTTGTTCGCTGATGGATTGGATTCGCGCTGGTCGAAAGCGAAATCTGGCCATGCGTGCGGCGCGGATATTCATGATCTGATCGAAGCGATGGCACGAGCAGAGCGATTGCTGCCGGTGAAGCTGAATTGCGTCAGCCGAACGCGGGCGCTCAAGCATTTCCTGAAGGGCCAGGGCATCGACAGCGACATGATCGTGGGCGTGAGGCTCCATCCATTTTCTGCGCATTGCTGGCTGCAGGTCGGCGACATGGTGCTGAACGACACGCTCGAGGGCATTGCGCCCTACACGGTGATCCGAGGTATCGCATGAGCAGCTCCTACTCTTTCGTCATGGATGGTGGGTTGTTCGGAGAGCGTTTCCGTTCAGCCGTAGGGGAGGAGAGCGGTGGAACGTCAATCTCCTTGAACGCTGTTTCCAGCGACCTTGATCATTATGAGGCGAGCGATGATCGCGGCCGGCATTTGCTGTTAGTGGGCAATCTCTTCGACCGCGTTGCGAACCGCATTGTACCGCCCCCTGATTTCCCAGCTCTCCTGCGAGAGAATGATCCGATCGGCACATTGCTGTCAGAATATTGGGGGCGTTATGTGGCTCTCCTCCACGATAATCGCACCGGCCAGATCGAAATGGTTCGCGACCCATCTGGCCAGGTACTTTGCTACTATCGACGTGACGGAGACCGGCTGCTGGTTGCGAGTGACGCGAACCAACTGTTCGCTGGCCCGGCCATGCCCGAACCCGATTGGGCGGCGATGGCCATGCACCTGCGCAATCCCATGGTTCGAACGCAGGACAGCTGCGTTCAAGGCGTGTGCGAGCTTTTGCCAGGTTTGAGCCTCAGATCGTGCGCTGACGGTTTTCAAACTCTGGCGCGATGGCTGCCACGGATCGAAGAAGCCATGATTGAAAAGCCGGTCGACCAGATAGCCGATCGACTGAAGCGAGAGATTGAGAATGCAGTGTCGGCCTGGGCACGGCGTTTTCCCCGGCCATTGCTTGGACTGTCGGGCGGCCTGGATTCCTCCGTCATTGCGGCCTCGCTCAGGTCGCGCAAGGATGATGTGAACTGCCTCAACGCCATCTCTGGAACCGGGAGGGGCGACGAGAGAAGCTACGCGGCAGCGGTCGCTGATATGTACAGCTTCCCGCTGCATGAGGCCGTGCTGGACGTTGCCGATATCGATTATGCTAAGTCGCTTGCGGCACCAAAGCCGCGGCCGTCATCCAGCGCCTTTACGCAGGCAATCGATAAGGGATCGGCGAGGGTGGCTGAAGCCTGCGGAGCCGAAGCCCATTTTAGCGGGGGAGGCGGGGACAACATCTTCGCATTCATCCATTCTTCCTATCCCGCGACCGACTGCCTTCTGGATACTGGCATCGGTGCGACGTACCGATTGACCTTATCCAATCTGGCGCGGATGACCGGTTGTGATGTTTGGCAGATATTGTCGCGATCGCTCCGCCATGGAATGTTAGCCAGACGGCCGTTTGTGCAGAGGGTCGATGAGCGATTTCTGTTAGCAAAGAACCCTGAAGCCCTGCCCGTACATCCATGGATCGAAGGCGGCGGCAAGCGGCGACCAGGCAAGCGGCAGCATATCGCGGCGACCCTTGAGGCCATTCATTTTACCGAATTTCTGAATATTGGCGGGCTGCCGACGATCTATCCGTTGCTCTCGCAGCCACTGATGGAATTTTGCCTGTCCATTCCAGTCTGGCGCTGGTCGCAAGGCGGGGTCGACAGATCGCTTGTTCGCGAAGCCTTTCGCAAATTGCTGCCGCAGCAGATCATTGACCGCCGGTCGAAAGGATCGTTCGGGCAGCTGTTCGAGGCAGGTTTCATGCGTAATGTCGACGTGATCAGGACCATGCTCTTTGAGGGCCAACTCGCCGAGCATGGCCTGATCGATCGTGCTGCTTGCCTCGACGCCCTCAGCGTCCCGGAAAAGCTGCGTCCCGAGATTATCAGCCGTCTAGCAATTTTCGTGGACGCGGAGGCGTGGCTGGCGGCACGAAGCTGCCATTGATCATCGGCTCGATAAAGATGCGCCGAAGCCAATCGACCACCCTGCGGTAAACCGCCAAACGGTGCGCGGGCTGGAATTTTACATGCCCCTCTGACGGAAATATGTACATCTCTATAGGCCATTTGCTGGCTCGGAGAACTTCATATGTGTTGAGCGCCATTCGATACTCCTCCTCTGACGCCTGGATCAGGATAGGGACAGGGCGCTTCATTGCATGCATCGCGAGGGACGATTGTGACCAGAAATCCTTCGCTGGATCGCCGGGTGAGGGGTAGCCGAAGCTCTCATACCATTTTTGATATCCCTCACCGTTGCCGATCATCATGCTCGGGTCTTCGCAGCAGGTGCTTAGCGCGGCGGCGGCGAATTTTTCCGAGTGGATCAGTGCGAATGTCGCGGTGGTGGCGCCATCGCTTTGGCCGGTGATCGCCACTCGACGAGGATCGACGATACCGTCATGGGCGAGGCGGTCTATTATGGTCTCCAGCGCCGACAATATACTCCGTCGATCGATCCAGCCTTTCTGGTTTGCCTGCAGATATTCATCATAGGTGACAGCGGGGCCGTGAAGCGCAAAAGCTTTCGGTTTGTTGAAGCTGAGCACTGCGAAGCCGCGCGCGGCCAGCAGCTGGATCGGATATTCGTCCGCCGTGCCGCCGCGCAGGAAGCCCCGCGATTCATATTGGACGATGACCAGCGGAAGTGGACCCTTGGCCTGACGGCCGGCTGGAAGGACGAGATCACCGAAGCTTTCGATCCCGAAGCTGTTTTTCCAGATCAGGCGCTGGACGGTGCCAAGCCGGTACTGCGCAAATTCCGGATTGGGTTCGAAAATGGTGTCGGCGGCGCCAGTGTCCACTTTGATCGAAATGATATGACGTGGACGCAGGGATGTTTCGCGGGCGCAGATGAGCCGTTTGCCTGCCGGCCCGCACCCGAATAACGCGTCATTGGTGAGCATGATCCTGCGGGGCGAACCACGCCCCGGACTCCAGGCATAAAGTCCGGTCCTCTCATCCGTCGCCCCTTCGCGCGTCGCAAAGATGAGCAGCGTCTCGCCGAACCACCAGACGTCCGTGACATTCTGGCATTCAGCGCTCGCACAATCATATGTCACAGAGCCGATGCGGGCGTGCAGCCGGGCAGGCTGGCGAAATTTTGTGGGGTCGTCGGCAATCGACCATGCTGCGTGATTGCCATCGATCTTTGCATAGGCCCGCGTCCCTACCGGGCGCGCGCTACCGGTAGGGGCTAGCCGTTCCTGCTCCTGCGGTGTTGCCATTCGAACAGCGGCACTTCCAATGTCGACTGTCTGGAGAAACGCTGGAACCTGATCGGAGGGAAGGGGCCGGTTGCTGCCAAGGGGCCAGAAGCGCTCGTCATACCGATAGCCGTTCAAGCCCTCGCGGGCGATTTCTTGCCTGGCTGCTACAAGGCCAGGTCGATTGCGAAAAATGAGGGCGTCGCTGGTTCTGGACCATTCCATCGCTTCCACATCAACATCGGAACGGAAGAGCATGTGAGGGTTTGAACCGTCGGAATGAACGATCCAGATTTCAGCCTTGCCGCCGACCTGTTTGACATAGGCGAGGGATCGACCAGTCGGATCCCATCGAATGAGGGGGGGCTTGGGAATGCCGAGTGGAATGCCGACAACACCATATTTGTCGAAGCTGGCTCGTTCAATTTCCCCGGCATCATCGACGACCCTTGGGTCGCTGTGCCCGGCGGTCGGGATCAGCACGAGAGCAGAGCAATAGCGGTTCGTCACCGGATCGGCGCGTCGAAGCTGGAGCGCGACTATGCGACCGTCCGGGGAAAGCTGCATCGGGGCGGCATCGAGTGAAAGGCTTCCAAAATCCCGCAGGCCAATCAGCGCTTCTGCACTGATATCTTTGAGTTCCTTGTTTCTGATCGCTGGGTTTGGGAGAGAGCATGGGGTGCTCTCTCCCTCCGTCGCGATGCCGCTGCGGGGTTGGGCCAGAACATGCGTCGCCATGGACAAGGGTATGGCGGCGAATATCAGAGCCCGAGCAACATCGAACGGATATGGCCTTTTCGTTTTCGCGAACCGACTGGTCATCATGTCACCAGTGCTTCGTGATGCTCAGGCTGACGAAGCGGCCGATTGGTGAGTAGTTGGTCGAATCATAGTTCACATAAAAACTGTTGCCGCCGCTCGGCGCCGCATAGGGTGGCCGCGCATTGAACAGGTTGCGCGCGCTGAGCGCGATGTCCCACGCTCCAAGCAGGCTGTCCGCCGGGAGATTGAGCAGCGCGTTCAGATCGAAGGTGGTTTGGGATTTGACGTCGCTCTGGCTCGTGGAGCGCGTATCCCGCAGCCGCCCTGAATAGTTGGCATAGCCCGCCAGCGTGAAGCCGCCCTTCGTCCAGCTCATGTTGAACCGACCGCGAAATTTCGGCGGATTGTAGATGATGCCGGCGAGATCGTTGACCGGCGCATTCTCATTGATCTGTTCGGTCGATTTCAGCCACGAAGCGTTGCCGCCGATGTTCAGTTCGCCATAGGCGCCGATGGGGAAGCTATACTGCCCGCTCAGATCGAAGCCCTCGATCTTCTGCTCTGTCCCGTTGATGAAATTGTTGAAGGCGATGGCGACGACCGTCGATGGATCATAGGCCGAGCCGCTGTAATTGTTCAGCTGACCATTGGTCGATGCGATGAGGGCGGCCTGCGTGGCAGCGTCAGGCGCGTAAATCACATAGTCCGCGAAGATCGGATTACTCAGTGCGGAATATTGATTGACCCCGGAGATCGGCTGAATGATCCGGTTCTTATAGCGGATGTTGAAATAGGAGGCGTCGAGTCGCAGCCCCGGGATTGCCGACGGATGCGCGCCGAGGGTGAAGGTCCAGGCCTCGGCTCTTTCAGGCTTCAGGTCCGGATTGCCGCCCTGGCTCATCATGGCGACTGATCCGGCGGGAAATTCGGTTCCCCCATAAGCGGTCGCTGCGCGCAGGGTCACATAGCGCATCTGATATTGTTGCAGGAGGGTGGGGGCCTTGAACGACTTCCCCCAGGACGCTTTGAGATCGAAATCTCGCGTCGGGGAATATATGAGGCCCAGCTTGGGCGTAGCCACTTCATCAATGCCGGGGTAACGCTCATAGCGTAGCGCCCCGTTGATCGAGATCCGATAGGCCCAGTTGAAATCCTGCTCGGGGGATATGACGGGAACATTGAGCTCGCCGAAGGCATAGCTGCTGTCGATGCTGCCGCCGCCATTTGATTGGCTGCCAGAGGCGTTCGTGTCCTCGAAGCTGTTATATCGATAGCCACCGCCGATCGCGAGACGAAGGTCGCCCGCTGGCAGCTCGAGGAGCTTGCCTTCTGCGCTCAGTTCGACCGATCGCGCGACATTGCAGTAGCAGCCATAGGCACTGCTAGCGACCGTCCCGTTCGACAGAAAGCGCTGATCATAATCGGTGCGATCACGACCATAGAGCCCGCTCAGGCTGAGCGTCCAGTCGGCATTGATCCTCCACGCCAATGATGGCGCCAGCGCGAAGCTCTTGTTCACCGGCGTATTGAGATAGCCGCTATTCTCGGTCAGCGCGAGCATCGACGAAATGTCGCGGCGATTGAAAAGAGCGTCGATGGCAAATTCGAGGTCAGGGCCGATCGCCTGATGCCCGCTCAGGATGAGGCTGTGATTTTTTCGTGAGGGGAGCAATGTGGCCGTGTCCGGCATATAGCTGGTGTAGCTGCGGTCGCGCGCCGTGATGTCGCTGCCCTTGAGAAAATCATAGGCGACAATCAATCCACCGGAACCCCAGCGAAAGCCGGCAGTCGCGTTATATTGCTGCTCTACATCTCCGCCGTCGGTCGCGGCACCCAGCCTGGCGGACGTGGAATAGCCCTCATAGTCGCGCTTCAGGATGATGTTGACGACGCCGCCCACAGCGTCCGAACCATAGATCGCCGAGGCGCCGTCGGGGATCACCTCCATGCGGCTGACGACCGAAACAGGGATCGCGCTGATGTCCACGGCCTGGACTGCCGATCCGTAGGACAAGCGGTGGCCGTTGAGCAAGGTGAGAGTGGCGTCGCCGCCCAGGCCACGCAGGTTCGCGGTGGACCCGCCTGAAAGATTCTGGTTTGCGATCCCGACATTGCCCGGCGCGACTGAGGGGTTCTGGCCGCCGCTGAAGCTTTGCGGCAGCGAGCGGATGACTTCGCCGAGATCATTCTGGCCCGATTGACGCATCTCCTTCTGTGATACTTCGATCACCGGCGCCGCGATGTTGGCACCCCTGATCCGGGAGCCGGTGACAAGGATGGTGTCCGATGCGTCTTCGCTTCCATCCGATCGCTGCGAGGTCGAATTGCTGACGATTACGAAGCTTCCGCCATTCTCAATGGCACGCAGGCCTGTGCCCTTGAGAAGCAGGCGCAGCGCCTTCGCGGGGGCGTAGCGGCCATCCAGCTTGGGCGACAGACGCCCTTCCACCATGGCCGGCTGAAACATGACCTCGCGGCCAAGCTGGGCGCCGATGGCCCGCAAGGCATCACCGAGATCCTGGGCCTCGATGTGAAATGTCTGCTCGGTCTGCGTTTCTGCCAGCAGGATCGGCGATGCGGCAGAAATGCCGACTGCCGTGGCGAGTGCAATGATGTTGGCAAGATTGTGAGAGATGTTCCGCACGAGGGCCCCCTTGTCTTTGCATCGTTTTTCGATGCTCTGACTGGCCCCACGTTCCCGGATCGGAATTTATGGTGTTTGCTCCTCGCTATGTGAAATTTTTATTTCAGAGGGGCTGAGCGCTATGGCTTCGCCTGGCATTTCCGTCACTTTCAGGCCAAAGAGCAAGCTGAGATTGGTCGCAAGCCGCCTTGGATCATCGATAGCGAATGTTCCCGATGCGCGTAAATTGGCGACTTCCGCGATGGGCTGCCGGATCTGAACTCTGGAATAACGATTGGCCTCGTCGATCAGGTCCGCAACCCGCACATTGTCGAACTGCCGCATTTTGGAGGTCCAGCTCTCGCCAGAGGCGGGCGCGAAGGACGGGGGTAGGTCGCGCACCCCGAATAAGCCGGCTTCGACCACTTGTCCTGGGGTGAGAAGCCGAGGCGTGCGGCTTGGACGATTTGTCGGCCCGCGCAGCTTTTGAGCGACATCCACCGATCCGCGAAGGAGGCGGACGAAGTAGGTTCGGTCCGATCTGAAGCCGACGTCGAATATCGTTCCGTGGGCGGTGACCTGTGCATCGCCCACAGAGACGATGAAGGGCCGCTTTTCACGACGACCTCAAATCGTGCTTTCCCGCGCTCGAGCCGCAAGAATCTTGTGGCGCTGGTGAAGTGGGCGGATACGATACTGTCTGTGTCGAGGATGATATCCGATCCATCCGCGAGCCGGACCTTTCGAATTTCACCGATACGGCTTTTGTAAACGATCGCCTCATCTTCGACCTGGGCCTGCTGCGGGGTGGCAGACCTGCGTTCCTCATGGTTACCGGGCATCCACAGGAAGACGGAGGCGGCGCAGATGATCACTGCGACTACAGCTGCCAGAGCGGCCGTATTGCGGCGGGGTGCTGGTCTGTTCGGTTGGCCAGCAGGCGCTGAAAGCAGTGATTTGCCCATGCTGTAGATTTCGGCAATCCGCGCATAGGCCGTCCGATGAGATGGATCTGCAGCAAGCCATGTCTTGAACTCGCCTTCGCGTCGTTTGGCATCTGGCCCTTGCATCGCGGCAAACCAGGACGCGGCCTCTTCGCGAAGAGCCGAGCGCTTCTCTTGTTCATCGGTCATGTCAGTCGTCCAGAGCCTGTGCGATACGAGAAAGTGCGCGGCCTAGATGATATTGGACCGTAGGCACGGCTATTCCAAGCCGCTCGCCGATTTCCCTGTAGGTCAGTTCTTCGACGCGATGCATGATAAAGACCTGACGGGTCTGTTCGGGGAGAGCGTCGACAGCCGCTTGATAGAGCCGCATCGCATCCTGCCTTTGAATGACGAGATCCTGTTCCGCCGGAGTGCCGATATCGGGCATTTCGTCCAGTGCTGAGGCGTTGGTCGTTTCTATCCGCCTGGCGCTGCGTATCCTGTCCACTAGGAGATTGCGGGCGATCCTTTGCAGGTAGGAGGCCGGATGGACGAGTAGGGAATTGCGCATATGGGCTGCAAGCCGTGTGAAGGCTTCCTGCATGAGGTCATTCGCATCTTCGTCATCTCGCATGCGTCGCTTAAAATAACGGACGAGGCCCGGGGCTTCGGCACGATAAGTGTCGCGAAGGAGCGCCGAGTAAGCCCCCTCGCTGGAAATGGACAGCGCGATTCCCTGAAGCTCGTCTGACGCCGGTAATGACAGGCGGACATCCGCTTGGGACGCATCGAATGGGAGAGGGCGAGACACAAGAAACCTGGCCAACAGGCCGACAGAATCCGCCCCGAGAAACTCGGGGTGATTGAGCTAGGTGTGTCTCAAGCGATGGCGTGCCGCCGCTTCGACCGCCCCAAAAGGAAGAGGGGCGTCAGTTATGCCTGACAGGATAATCCTACAGCGAGACTGTCAGCAATTTCCCCCTGCCAGGTCATGATGCCTCTATCGACTCGCCATTTCAAGGGGCGGCGACAACCGATCGAGAGGCGGCGTAAACGGAAGCCAACTTTAGCTGGGCGATACGCGATGTTTTCAATATCGAGATAATTCGTTTCTTGGCTATGGACTTCCGCGATCGCCAATGGCCGTTTCAACCGAATTCCATTGCCGGTAGCGAGATCAGAATCTCGAGAATTGTCCGAAGAGCTTCCGGCAGAAGGCGACCAACTAACGCTGTTCGTTAAATGAGTCCCGACGGCCGCTCTCGACAAAAGCTGCCTTTTGAACATTAGAATTGACGCCTTGAGTAGGGGGCCAGATCAATCTGGTATTACGATGGGGTGAGGCCGAGCGCGTCTTCATCGGCCGTTGCGGCGGCGAGCTCGGCTTTCGCAGCGGCAATGCGGGCCTGCGCCTCGATGAGCTTAATCTCGGCATTAGTTGCGCTTTCCTCGCGCTGATTGACGAGGAAGAAGTCACTCGATCCCAGCTCGAAACGGCGACGTTCGGCTGCGGCCAAGCGCTGCGCCAGCGCCCATTCTTTCCCCGAGGTTACGACCAACTGGTTTGCTGCTTCGACCTCGAGACCGATCGCGGTGACTTCAGCCCGGATCTTTTCAGCTAGAAACCGCTGCTTAACCGTCAATTCGTCGATCTTCGCCTGGGTTTCGGCCAGCTTGCCCTTCGCCTTGCGGTTTTGCAGCGGTATCTTGAAGGTCACGCCGACGATCATCTCAAGCGGCGTGCGACTCCGCCCGCCCAGACCCGTTGGGCCGACGTCCTTGGCGATCTCCCCCCCAACGTCGAGCCGCGGCAGCATGTCGTTGCGGGCAAGAGCAAGCTTAACGGTCGCCTTGTCGATTTCCTCCAGCATGATGGCGAAGTCGGGACGGCCCTCCAAGTTGAAGGCGGCCCCCGTCCTAATCCCATCCAGCGCGGTAATGTCGGATGGCAGCCGCGTTTCATCAACGATGATCGGCGCGCCCTCCGCGTTGCGATAATAGAGCGACAGTTTGACGGCGGCGGCGCGAAAATCCTGCCGCGCTTCTAGGACATAAGCCTGTCGCCTGACGAGATTCACGTCGTTCTCGGTAAGCAGGATATCGGGTTTGGCCCCAAGCTGCACCTGACGCTCGATGCCGTTGGTGCGCCCATCTGCCAGCGCAAGTAGTGCCTCATAGGCTTTGAGCTTCAGTCCGGCGCCGACCCACTTCTGATAAGCTTCCACCGCGCGCGCCTGGACGCCGATGCCCGTCGCCTTGGCCTCGAACCGGGCGATGTCGATATCGTTGCTCGCCAGCCGAAATTCCGAACGTCGCGCATCGACCAACCGGTCGCGGAGCAGCGAATAGAGCGCCCCGACCTTCAATTCGCCTAGGCGATTCGTGTAGGATTTGTCTTCATAGACGGGAAAATCGCCGCGCGACGCCCGGTACTGGCCGTAGAGATAGCCGCCATTGTCGCTCAGCGGCTGCTCGGCCTTGCTCGCGATTTCGGTGCCGTCATAATAGCCCTGTACGCGGCTGCGTCCTTCGACGGCGAAGACCGTGTCGAACGCGCCCTGCGCGGTCAGCGCTCGAGCCTCCGCTTGCCGGTTGCGCGCCAGCGCCGCGATGATGTCGGGTGCGGCACGGGCCGAAGATTGCAGCACCTCCTGCAACGTCAGCGTGCCGCTGATCGCTGGAGCAGAAGCGTTCGACACAGCGTCCTGCGCCTCAGCCGTAAAGGCCGGGGGAGCGCTCGCCAGCAAAACGACGCTGATCACGGTCCGCATCGTCACTTCTTTTTCTTTTCGATCGAGCTTTTGTCCGATTTATCCTGTGCTTTATGAGCGACCTGATCCTGCCCGAAGTTCAATGGGAAATCGTTGAGCTGGCGCCATAGTTCATATCCGACGGTGACATTGTCGCCCTGGATCCAGCCCAATACCTTGCCGCCTTGGCGCACGAAGCGACGTGCGGGCCATGCGGGCTTGCCCGGCATCGGTTCGACCAGCACGCGGAACAGCCCGTCGGCGCGCGGCGTGGGGTCCACGGAACGAACCTGGCCATCATAGATGCCGACGGCAAAAGCTGGCCACCCGCTGAACTGGAATGCTGGGAAGCCTTCAAACTCCAGCCGCACCGGACGCCCCTTGTCAACCAGCGGGATATCCCGCCCGTCAACGAACAGTTCCACCGCCCGCTCGATCCGTTCGGGCGCGACGGTCGCGAGGACAGTGCCGGCGGAAATCAAGGCTCCACCTGCAGCAGCATTGAGATCCTGGATACGCCCGTCACGCGGCGCTGTGACCACTTGCGCCGACTGCCGCATCTGTTTGACCTCGATCTGCTTCAACTTGGCGCGCGCTTCGGCCAGCTTGGCGTTGGCATCGGCGACCTTGATCTGTGTCTGCTCATAATCACGCCGCGCGGCCAACCCCTCCGCAAAGAGCTGCGAGGTGCGACCCACGTCGATCGAGGCAACAGCGCGAGCCTGTTCAATTGCCGCGATCTGCGCCTCCACCTCCGCCTTTTCCGCGGCCAAACGCTCTAGGAAATTCGGATCGACATCGACCACCTTCACGATCGGATCACCCGCTTTCACCAACTGGCCGTCCTGAACGAAGAAACGGTCCACACGGCCCTCCACCATCGACGACACCTGTTGCAGCCGGTCGCTCGGATCAAGCGACGTGACCTGGCCGCCGCCCTGCGCCGTCTGCCGCCAGGGTACAAAAAGGATCGCGACGGCTAGGAAAATCCCCACTATAATGAGCCAGGCCACCACGATGACGACGCGTGGCGGGTTCAGCCCGGCAAGCGAGCGGAAGTGCGTCAGTTGCGTAGCGTTGATCGTCACGGCTGAATCTCCCTCTCGGCAAGGAACTGCGACAGCGCCGCCTTGTCCTCGAACTGACGCTGCGTTTGCGTGCCCAGCCATAATGAGCTGTCGAGATCCGTCGCCTCGGGTCGTCCGGTGAACAGCAGGACCGTCGTCCCCCGTTCACGCAGCATCCGCAGTGTCGCGTGGAGCGCGCCGGCGGGCATCATGTCGTACAGTTGGGACAACAGCAGTACCTTGGGACGGCTGATCAGCGCGGCTGCGACCTTAAGCTGCATGACTTCGACGATGGAGAGCGGTGATCCTGAACTTGCCAATCGTGTATCAAGGCCGCTAGAGAGACTGGAAATGCGCGTCGCCAGGCCCACGACATCCAGCACCTTCATGGTTATGGCGCTGTCCGCATTGCCTCCAGCCGCCATGGTCAGATATTCGCGAATAGTGACATCCACGATGGTGGGCCGGTTGAGCACCACGACCTCCGACCGCAACAGATACATATCGAAGCTGCCAAGATCGCTGCCGCCGATCGTTAGCAGTCCGCGATCGGGATTGACGTGGCGCTTGAGCAGTAGCGCAATCTGATTTTCGACGCCCGGTTCAGCCGCAACGACGGCCTGCTCTCCGCTGTCGATCGCGAAGTCGAAGCGCGACCCGGCCAGTTCAACGTTGCGGAAGCGGACCGATCCGTCGGGTGGCGCTTGACCGCTCAGACCCACAGGCTCCTGCGGGATCGCGAAGATTTGCGACAGTTCTTCCGAGCTGGCTACCAGATCGTAGAATGTATCGAGATACCAGCCAAGCTGGGCAATGCCATAGAAGACCCCGGACAGGATGAGCTCTGCCGCGACAAGTTGCCCGATTGACAGCTGTCCTGCGAGGATGAGGTTCCCGCCGAGCGCCAGCAGGGCTGAAGCGGCAAAGGCATAGACCAGGAAATAGGCCAGAGCCTGCGCAAAACTATAGCGGAAATAACGGCGATGGGCGCGGATATAGTTCGCCGTCACCGCTTCCGAGCGATCCATCGCGAAGTTCAGATGCCGGGCCGATTTGTAGAAGCCGTTGGATGCGCCGACGCTCTCCAGCCATTGAGCGGCTTCATGTTTGGCATGGGATACCCCGACGGCGCCCGTGATTGCCCCGTGGCGCCACAGCATCCAGATCAAAAGGCAGGTCACCACCAGAATGATGTTGAAGGCAAGGAAGAAGGGGTGGTAAAAACTCGTAACCACCAGCCCCACCGCACCCTGGAGGACGATGGTGAACGCGCCGATGACAAGGCTTGGCACCGATTTCTGGACGACAACCATGTCGAAGTAGCGGTTGAACAGGCTGCCCCGGCTTTCATCGGCGAAGAACGGGTTCTGCGCATGGACTGACCGCACCGTGACTTCAGCGACCACCCGCGCAAACAGGCGGCGTTCGAACATGGTCAGCAGGTAGAGGCGTAGCGCGCTGAGGCACGCCACCAGCAGCAGGAGCACCAGCACAACGCCTGACAGTATCCACAGCGGTGCGACCAGCGCCGTACGTGCCACCGAATTGATGAGTAGCTGGACAGAAATCGGCGTCGCCAAGGAAAGAAGCGTGATGGCGAGCGTGTAGACGATGCCGACATTGACATAGCCCCTGTCCGGGCCAACGATCTCGCCCACCCATGCGGCGGCTTGCCGCAAACCAAACTGCCCGCTAGCCAATTTCTTACACCCCGATTTTTACGTTCGGCCTATTATCAAACAACCCCAGACTTCGACAAGGTTTGCATGCTGCACAGCAACATTTGCTTACGGAGGGTTATAGCGGGTGCACGTAAAGGAGCTTGCCGATGGCCGAATGCGTCGGACACCGTATCTCCAACGGAGGTAACGACGGCGTTGCCAAATGGCATTAACGGGTGTGAATGCCGTTCGGTAATTTGCAAGGTCGGGAATGGCCGCTGTCAGCGAATGCCGACGTTCTCCCTACATACGCGAATGGCGGGAAAGTCCCAAGCGCCCGTGTCCAGCTCCACACGGGAAACGGGCGCCAAGGGTTCAAATCTCGGTGTTTTCGGCAAGGGCAAGCGCGTCCTCCACGTCGATCCCGAGATACCGCACCGTATTCTCGATCTTGCTGTGACCGAGAAGGATTTGGACGGCACGCAGGTTGCCGGTCGCCCTATAGATTATCGATGCCTTCGTCCGCCGAAGCGAATGGGTGCCATACTCGCTTCGTATCAAACCGACCCCTGTCACCCATTCGTCGACAAGCCGAGCATACTGGCGGGTGCTCAGGTGCCCATTATGATCGACCCGGCTTGGGAACACATAATCGTCCACCGTACCACCTCTGCGTTCGAGCCACGCCAGCAAGCTCGCTCGAGCATCTGGCAGCAGTTCAAACTGAACAGGTCGGCTCGTTTTCTGCTGCATGACGATTGCCCGCGTTCGGATTTGCCCGCCGCTGACAAGGTCGCCTATCTTCATCTGCACCAGGTCGCAGCCCCGAAGCTTGCTGTCGATCGCCAGATCGAACAGCGCCCGATCCCGCAGGCGGCGGCGTTGATTGAGGTAGAACCGGATTTCCCAGATCTGCTTAGGTTTCAGAGCCCGTTTTGCGCCCACGGCCCTTCCGGCATTCCAGACCGGGCGTTTGGTGGGGACGAATTCAGTTTCAGGCATCTCCATGATCATTCTCCTATGGCCACATTGGCCATCTGTAGAACGCTTGCCGGCGAGGACGGGGGTGAGAATGGCTTGGGGCTTGTGCCGACCAAATCGTGCCATTCAGATGAGGTCGCTGGAGTGTCCGCTGACACCGAAACCGGTCTTTCTCAAGCGAGACAACGGCTGGTCTGCTACGCGCCCGGTCCAAGTCGTAGAACCGAGATTTCACCACGCCTAGGAGCGGACATTCAGATCATGCGCAACGGGCTGTCGGCCGGCGTTGCCGTGAGAGTCTGACGAAAGCCGGTCTCGCGTTCGATGATTCGATTAACCGCGGGAACCCGCTGAATATGCGAGAGGAGCATGTGCGTAATCGTGATCTCGCGCTCAGCGAGCCCCCCTAGAGTTTGCGCATGTTTCAATAAGAAAGACGATATGTCGCTCGAACCGTACGCCCGAATTCTGGCCGAGCCAGGAAATAGCGCGCGTTCATGCCCCCGGCATCAAAGGAACCCATGCGTGGATTGCCTTCGGTCAGCCCAAGGCTGTTGGTCAGGTTGGTGCCATTCAAAGTCAGCGTCGCATGATCGCTGATCTGTGTGCTTACCTCGACATTGATCATCGAAAAGGGAGGCAGGCGCTGCGAGTTCGCGATGTCAGCGAAACGCGCGGAATAACGCGTGAAATCAGCGCTGAGATGCAGGCGGCCCGAGATGAGATCGACGCTAGGGCTTGCGCGCAGGGCGATGCGCGGCACCCGTATAAGCTGATTGCCCGTCACGTCATGGACCGCGACCGTGCCGCCCGACAGTTCGCTGTAGCGAAAATCTCCATAGCGTAAGTCTTGCACCGTCGCCTGCATGTCGATGCTGAGCGGGCCGATCAGCCGAGCATGGGCTGAAACTTCCATGCCAGTTGCGGTTGTGTCGGCAATTGAGGTCTGGCTGACATAGATGCTGGTGGCAGGATCGAAGCGATAGTCGGTGAAGGGCAGCCGCTTGAAATGGGTCCGGAAAAGGACGGCGGAGAAGTTCCAGTTGCGCCGCTGCACGATCAGGCCGGCCTCCGCCATGACGATCGGGACGATGGCCTCGTCCGTGCGATCGGGGTCGGCATAGAATTCCGACGCGCTCGGCAGGCGGGAAATGCGGGTGGCGCGCAGGAACAGGCCGGTCCCCGGATCGGGATTGAAATTGATGCCCGCCGTCATGCTGAAGCCTGAGAAGTGCCGATCGATAGGTTGGAAAAGACCCGTGCCGGCCAGCACGCTATCGTCCGCCAGGGTCGTCGGATCGCCCAGATCGACCGCCGAGGACAGTTCCATCCTGCCGCCGATCCGCGTCCGTTCCCACCGTCCGCCAAGGTCGATGCGCCAATGCTCGCCCAGCTTCCATTCGTCGGCCGCATACACGGCCAGATTGGCGGTCTTCAGGGTCACGTCGTCGAACAGCGAGCCATAGCGGACGAAGCCGTTGTCAGTCAGCGATCCGACCCGCCGCCCATCCGCATCGACCGCCACGACATCCAGCCGCCGCGCCTGTCCCCGCACGTCGAGCAGCACCGTCCCCATCGTGCGATCATAGTCGAGGCGGCTGTCGGCATAAGTCAGGCCCAGCGCCAGATCATGCTGTCCCCACTGGCTGACCTGCCCGGTCAGGCGCGCGTCGCCGATGAATTCGCGCATCGGCAAGGCGACGGACAGCAGGTTCGCGCCCACGACCAGCCCGTTGCCATTGCTGTCGGGCAGGAAGGCGCGGCCGGTCCCGGCGTCGCGTATCTCGACTTTGGTTGCCATGGGAAAGGCGGCCGCAAGTTGGGGCCAAATGGTCGAGACATAGCTGTCGCCCGATTGCGGGCGGCCGATCGGGAACAGGCCGTCGCGGGAGGTGTCGCCCGTGCGCAGGCGCACCTTCACCTCCAGCGCGGCACCTCCACCAAGCGCCCGCCGCCCGAACAGCGTGTAGAAATCGATGCGGCTGCGCGTTCCCTTCGACAGGTCGAAAAGGCGAGAACCTGAGGGCGTCTTGAACGCGACGCTGGCATTATCGGGGCCTGCCAGCGTGTCGTACAGGGGATCGAAGCCGGGAACGGCGTTGACCCGCCCGGCGCCGTCCACCTGCAAAGGTACCGGCAGGTAAAGGATGACGCGGTCGTCGAGATGCTTGACGTTGAAGGACAGGCGCGTCGTCCCATCGTCATACTGGACCCCGGCCCGAATCTGCCCGCCCCGGTCGGCGGGATAGCCCGGATCGCGCAGGCCGTCGTCGCGGCGGTAGAAGCCGCCGATCGCAATGCCGAGTTCGGGCGTCAGGCGCATCCCCGCATAGCCGTCGATCCGCGCATAGCCGAAATTCCCGCCCGTCGCCGCCAGCGTCACGCCCGGCTTCTGCAGCGGATTGCGGGTCAGGAAATCGATGCTGCCGCCCGGCGCATTGCCGGCGAAGATGGCGGAAGGCCCGCCGCGCACCGCTTCGATATGGTCGATGGTCGCGTCGCTGCGGAAAATCTGGTCGGTGTTGAGATAGCCGAGACCGCCGTCATATTGCACCGGCAGCCCGTCCTCCAGCAACGCGACGGAGGAATAGCCGTCGGTCGGGATGCCGCGCGACCGGATATTGTTGCTCGCTTCGCCGCCGGTGCTTTCCACCCAGAAACCGGGGATCTGCTTGAACAGGTCGGCGGTCGATAGCGGTCCGGCGCGAGCCAGCGTCTCGGGGTCGATCCGGGTCAGCGCATAGCTGAGCTGGGTCGCGGTGACGGGCGTCTGCAGCGCGCGGCCGGTGACGACGATCTCGGCAGGAACAGCAACCGGCGGCGGGGCAGGCGACGGGATGGGGGCAGGCTGCGGACTGCGCCGGGCGCGGGCGGGTGGAGCCGGTTGCGCCGCCCGCAGCGTGACAATCCCTTCGCCGAAGCGCGCGACCGCAAGGCCGCTGCCGCGCAGCAGCCGGTCGAGCGCGCGCCGCGACGGCATTCTGCCCTTCACCAGCGGGCTGCGCAGCGCGGCGGCGCGCGCATAGGGATAGAGGATCTGCACGCCTGCCTGACGCGCAAACCGGTCGAGCGCATCGGCAAGGCTTTGCGCGGGAATGTCGAAACGGGGCTGCGGGGTGGCGGATCGGCTACCCGGCGGCGGCGCTGCCTGCGCGGGCGCGACCATGACCATCGCCATGACAAAGAAAAGGCCGCGACTCCGACGCATCACGCTCCAGTGGCGTTCCTACGCGACAGCTTCGTGTCAGGCGCGGAAAGCGCCCCGGTTTCCGCCTGTCCGGAACAGCATCATCCTGTCTCCTTCCCTGCGGTGACCGATGCCGAAGCCGTCCTGCAGCGCTGTGAGGAAGGATTGCGGATCGGCGGTGCGGAAGGTGCCGCCGAGGCGTGTCGCGCCCAGCCCCTGATCCTGCACGACCAGCTTGACCTTGAGATAGCGGTTGAACTCGCTGATCGCCTGGTCGAGCGCCATGCCCTGGAACATGATCTCGCCCCGCTCCCAGGCCGTCGCGCGCGACAGTGCTTCGGGCGACAGCGCTTCGACATGCACGTCGGCATTGCTGACGGCGAGCATGCTGCCGGCATTCACAGTCTGAGCCGATGTGCCGCGCGTGATCGTCGCCGCCTGTCCCGAGAGCACCAGCAGCCGCGCGAGCGCCGGATCGATCCGCAGGCTGAACTTGCCGCCGCTCAGCCGCCCGTCGATCGGATCGCTGTAGAGGCGAAAGGGCTTTTCGGCGTCCTTCACCAGAAGGGTCGCTTCCCCGCGCTCGATCCAGAAATCGCGCCTGTCATCGTCGAACCGCCACGCCACGCGCGTATCGGTGTTGAGCATCGCCTGACTGCCATTCTGCAGGCGCAGGATGCGCCGCTCGCCCACCGCCGTTTCGGCATAGGCCCGGCGCGGCCAGGCGAGGAAGGTTCCGGCTCCGCCCACGGCCAGCAGCCCGGCGACGCCGCCCGCGACCGCGCGGCGCGACAGCATCGCGGGGGGTGCGGGCACGATCTCTTCCTCCGCTTCTGTCTCTTCCAGCGAGATTGGGTCCAGCATCGCGGGCAGGCGCGGATCGGTCGTCCGCCGCCACGTCGCCGCAACTTGCGCGAAGGCAGCTGCATGGCGCGGGTCCGCGCTGCGCCAGGCTTCAAATGCTTCGGTGTCGGCGGAACCACAGTCGAGCGCGATCAGCCATTGAATGGCCTCGTCGCTCAGACCTGTTCCAACCTGTTCCTGCTCTCGCATTGAGATGCCTGCTCCGCCTTCGCCGGTCTGTCCGCCTGATTCCGCCGCTCTACCAACAGGCGGAGGGCTCTGACCAGATGGGTTTCCACGGTGGAGACGGAAATATTCATCTTCTCCGCTACAAGCGCCGGAGAAAGTCCTTCAATTCTCCGCAGATACAGCGCCTCACGCATCCGGGGCGGCATGTCCTGCATGACCCGGGCGATATGGTTCAGTTCCGATCGATCCATCGCAACCACGTCGGGTGTCGGCTCCTGATCCGCGATCTCCAGCGACAGCAGCACGGCGCCCTGGTCGATCCGCACCACGTCGGCGCGCCGGAACCGCTCGATGGCCAGGTTGCGGATGATGCGTATGGTGAAGGCGTGCGGGCTGGCGATGGCCGCCCATTTTTCCAGTGCGAACAGCCGGGCATAGGCTTCCTGGACCAGTTCCTCCGCTTCCTCCTGCTGGCGCACGAGGCTCAGCGCATAGCGGCGATGCTCCTGGTGGAAGACGAAGACATGGTCGGCAAACCAGATGTCGATGTCGCGAAGCATGGACATTTCTCGATGCGCTCCATCGGAATCGGCGGGTGGAGCGCGTCACCTAGGGCGCGGTTGTTACATTCGGTTGACACTGGACCGGGCAGGACGATTCGCCGCCATCGGGAAAAATATTTTCGGGTGGAGTAGCGGCGGTGCTCCCCTCCACCGTCTGCGCCCCGACAGTTCAACGCATGGCCATTCGCCCATGCCGGCAGCGCGACACGCTTCCGGCAACGGGGACCGCTGCGCCTGCGCCGGGACTTTCAGGAACGGACATGAAGGGGACATCGACCATGAAATCTTTGCGCATCACCACATCGCTCATCGCTTTATTGTGCGCTGGCGCAACGCCCGCATTGGCGCAGGAGCCGGCCCCCGCCGACAATGCCGTCGATACGCAGGGCGGCAATATCGACGACATCATCGTTACCGGCCGCGCGGGCACCGATGTGCGGACCAAGGCGGAAACCAGCTATTCGGTCACCAACATCAACGAGGAAAATCTGCGCCTCCAAGCCCCGACCAGCGTTACTGAAGCGCTGAAATCCGTGCCCGGCTTCTGGGTTGAGGCGTCGGGCGGCGAAGCGTCGGGCAACGTCCGCGCTCGTGGCGTACCGGTCGACGGCTTCGGCTCGGTCCAGCTTCTGGAAGACGGCATCCCGGTCCAGCATGATCCCGCGCTCGGCTATCTCAACGCGGACCAGGCATTCCGCATCGACGAGACGATCGAACGCATCGAAGTGGTGCGCGGCGGCCCGTCCTCGCTCTTCTATTCCAACGCACCCGCAGGCGCGATCAACTTCATTCCGCGCAAGGTCGGCGACTGGGCCGAGGGTCTTGTCAAGGTGACGCTCGGCGCGGACAGCCTCTATCGCGCCGACTTCTGGATCGGTGCGCCGGTGGGCGACTGGAAGGTCGCGGTCGGCGGCTTCTACCGCTCGGAGGGCGGTGTGCGCGATCCCGGCTTCACCGCGAACAAGGGCGGCCAGATCCGCGCCACCGTCTCGCGCGAGTGGGAGAATGCGAAGTTCAGCGTCGACGTGAAGCGCGTGGACGATATCGTCGCCTTCTACACCGGCATTCCGATGCGGACCTATCCTGATGGCGATATCCGCGCGGTTCCCGGTTTCGACGGGCACAAGGGCACGGTCGCCGGGCCGGAGACGGCGCATATCAAGATGCGTCAGGGCGATGGCAGCATCTATGATTTCGACAACACCGTCGGCACGCAGATCAAGCGCACGCAGATCACCACCAATTTCGAGATCGAGCCGATGGACGGCTGGAAGATCACCAACACCTCGCGCTACAACGACACGACGACGCGCCGCAACGGCGTGTATCCCAACAGCCTGCAGAGCGCCGCGAGCCTGCTGACCGCCAATGCCGGCCTGCTGGCCCAGGCGCCCGGCGCGACCGCGCTGCAGCTGCGCTACACCAATGGAGGCCAAGTCTTCGACACTGCCAACCAGAACGGCAACGGCCTGATCATCAACGGCGGCCTGCGCGGTATCACAATGCCGGTGAAGGAGTTCATGAGCGACACGCGCATTGCCCATCGCTTCGAAATGGGATCGACTACGCACGACGTCACCTTCGGCTATTATTTCGCGACGATCGACCAGTATTTCAGCCGCTATTCCTCCACCGCGCTGCTCGACGTTCAGGACAATGCCCGACTGCTCAGCCTCGTTGCGGTCAACGCGGCGGGCTCTGTGGTGCGCAGCTTCTCCGACACCAACGGCATCTACAAATATGGCTATGAGTGGGAGGACGCGCATGGCGAGCAGACGACGCACGCCCTCTATCTCACCGACGAATGGCAGATCACGCCGAAATTCCGGCTGGACGGCGGCGTCCGCTGGGAAAGCATGAACGCACGCGGATCCGTGGCGCTCAAGCAGACGGTCAATCTGGGCACGCCCTCGACCTCGTCGATCATCACCGGCAGCGGCCTCACCGCCAATTATGACCGGACCTTTAAGCATGCGACGGCGACGGCGGGCGCGAACTATCAGTTCACCGATCGCGCCGGCATGTTCGCGCGCTACACTTATGCCAACCGCATGCCTGGTCTCGGCAATTATATCACCAGCCCGACCGCGACGCCGATCACCCAGACCATGCACCTGGGCGAGGCTGGCCTGAAGTATAACAGCCGGTTCTTCGACGTATATGCCACCGGCTTCTGGACCAAGTACAACAATGTCGGCTTCACCAATTACCGGTTCGACATCAACACCGGCGCGTCGCGGACCGAGGCACTGTTCGCCAATACGCAGACCTTCGGCGTCGAACTGGAAGGCACGGTGCGTCCGGCGCGCTTCTTCGACATGTCGGCCACGCTGACCCTGCAGGACCCGAAGTATAAGGGGCTGGTCTATACGGACTCGGCACAGCGCGTGAACGACTATGACGGCAACCGCCTGATCCGCGTGCCGACCGTCAGCGTGCGCGTCGTGCCCGCAGTCAACCTGCTCGACGATCGGCTGCGCATCCAGGCCGCCTATGAATATCAGGGGCCGCGCTTCGTCGACACGGCCAACTCGGTGCGCCTGCCGGGCTATTCCGCGATCAATCTCAGCGCCCGCGCGCAGCTGACCGAAAGCCTGTCGCTCTATGGCTATGTCGACAATCTCACCAACTCGCTGGGCCTGACCGAAGGCAATCCGCGCGCGGGCGAAGTGCAGAATGCCGATGCCGGCGCGAACACCTTCATCGCGCGTCCGCTGATCGGCCGGAACTTCCGCGCCGCCCTCATGTACAAGTTCTGATCATGAGGAAGGGGATCGCATCGCTCGCCGCCTTCGCTCTTGCTCTGTCGCTGTCCGTGCCTGCATGGGCCGGAGCGCCGGAACCGGCCACGGCCGAGGCGGCAAAGGAAGCGGTCCCCTATCAGACGCTCACCGGCACGATCACCCGATCGGACTATGAGCAGTATCGGCAGGTTCCCTTCGATCTGCCGGCGGGCGTCACGCGCGTCACCATCCGTTTCAGCTATGGCGGCAAGGACAAGAAATCGGTCATCGACCTGGGCCTTGCCGACCCTGAGCGGTTTCGCGGATGGAGCGGCGGGTCGCGCGACCATATGACCTTGAGTACCGAGGATGCCACGCCGGGCTATCTTCCGGGGCCGTTGCCGGCCGGGCGCTGGAGCCTGATCCTTGGCGTCCCAAATATCCGTGAAGGCGCGCAGGCGCCGTTCGAGGCCCGCATCTTCATCGATCGCGCTCCGGCGGTGACGGCGTTCGAGGACGCCCCGCTCAACCCTGCGCCGGGCTGGTATCGCGGCGATCTGCACATGCACAGCGGCAACAGCGACGGCAAATGCCTGTCGCAAAAGGGCGAGAAGGTACCATGCCCGGTCTATCGCACGGTCGAGGCAGCGGCAGCGCGCGGCCTCGATTTCATCGCGCTCACCGACCATAATACAACCGCGCATTTCGATGCCCTGCGCGGGTTGCAGGGCGCGTTCGACAGGATGCTGCTGCTGCCGGGGCGGGAGGTCACGACCTTCTTCGGCCATAGCAATGTGTTCGGCCCGACCGACTTTCTCGATTTCCGCACGCTCGCATCCACCTATGCCGAAGCGGCCAAATGGATGGACGCGGTGAAGGCGCAGGGCGGCATCGTCTCGCTCAACCATGCCGGCGCGCCCTCGGGCGAGATCTGCATGGGCTGTGGCTGGCGCATCGCCGACCTGCCCCCCGGCACGGTGCAGGCGGTCGAGGTGGTGAACGGCGGCACGATGGCGGAAACCGGATCGGCAGAAAGTCCGCTGCAGGGGCTCGGCCTGTGGCGCAAGCTGCTCGACAGCGGCCAGCACGTCACGGCGATCGGTGGCAGCGACAATCACAATGCCGACATTCCTGCCGATAAGCCTGGAGCCATCGGAACGCCGACCACCGTCATCTATATGCGCAACCTGTCGACACAGGGATTTATCGACGGCATTCGATCCGGCAGGGCATTTGTCGACATTGACGGGACGCGCAACCGGATGATCGATATTTGGGCGGAGAGCGAAAGCAACAAGATCGCCATGGGCGGCACATTGTTTGCCTGCAGGGGAGCGTCGGTGAGGCTGGTAATCTCTGTTAAGGGCGTATCGGCCGGCATCATCGATCTGCTTATCGATGGTCAGAAACATCAGCTTCGAGTCAATCAGGATCGTCGCGAAAATGTGTTTGACTGGGTGTCCGACGGCGCACAACACTGGATCAGCGCAAACGTTCGCACAAGTGATGGTCGTCTGCTCCTTGTTGGCAATCCGATCTATGTGGATGTTTGTCCGTCGTCACAACATTTAGGCTCAGATTTCATTGATTGATCCAGAAAATCACGGTTGCAGCGATGCAAATTGCGGACAGACTGAGGTGATTTCCAGCAGCCGCATCTGATGGCAACCATCTTGGGCTGCCCGCCACAAACCTGCCAGTCTCTTCTCGGCCAGTCCCGCGCATCCCGGGAACGATCATCAGGGCTTCAGGAATGGCAGGTGTTAGATGGGGACCTGCCATTCCCGGCCCGGCTCGCGAACGACCGTTTTGTCCCAACGTTTGTCGAGGCGTGTGTCTCGCTTTAGGCTCGTCAAACAGGTCCGTGGCGGGAATGAAGGACAAGGGGGCGAGACAGGGGCTCAGAAGGCCAAGCTGGTCTGCACCGGCTTGGTCAGGATTTCCTCAATCGTGAAAATGCCTGCTGGTGGGGTCAGCAGTAGGTCTTCCTCGGGAACGGTGAAATCCAGCCATTTCTGCGCATCGCGCCGCTCGATCAGAGCGCCGTGGCGCGCCTGATAACGAATGACCTCCGGGTTCGCGTCAACCGTAATGATTCGATAGCTAACCGGCCAGTCGGCCATGGCTGGCTCCCAGATGGCTGCCAAATAGAAGAAATTGCCGTCCTCGCGAAAGGCCCGGAATTTTTTCTCGCCATTGCGGATATGGAATTCAGACGCTGCCACCAGGCAACGGCCGCTCGGAAAATTGCGGCTCTCGGCGCGGATGAACTCGAACGAAAGTCCGCCGCTGAAGCGCGGGTTGGAACCCCAGGCTGCTTCGATCATCTCAATCTCTTGCGCGTCATCCGGGTTGCGCCGGATGATGGCACGGCGACTTCCGAGCGCCTCGGAGTCGAAGGGTGTTGCTTTCGAGTCCATGAGAGGAACATACAGAGAACGATGGGCGAGGGCAAGCTATGGTCCCGCGCGAGGAGGCCGGATGTGTAATGACTATCGCCTGCTGATCGACATCGCATCGATCGCGGAGGATTTCGATGGGTTGAAGATCAAGATCAAGATGCCGGAGGGAACGCCGAACGTGCCGGCGCGCGAAGATATCAAGATGACCGACATGGCGCCGATCGTCCGAAGCGTCGAGGGAGAGCGCGGTGTCGGTGAGTTGGTGAACCGACGCTGGAGCTGGCCCGCTCATAATGGCAGGCCGGTCTATAATTTCCGGACAGAGGGCCGCGAGTTTATCTCGAACCGCTGCCTCATCCTGGCCGACGGATTCTACGAATTTACCGACCCGACCGATCCCAAGCAAAAGCGGCTCGACAAATGGCTCTTCACCATGGCGGATCATGACTGGTTCTGCATTGCGGGCATTTGGCGGGAAAGTCCCTTGGGGGAGGCCTTTACCATGCTCACCATGGATGCCGGCCCGGACGTCGCTCCTTATCATCATCGACAGATCATTCCGCTTGCCCGTGACCAATGGGCTGACTGGCTGGATCCGAACGTTCCAGCCAAGGAGGTGCTGCGTTGGTCGCCCAAGGGAAGCCTGCCGGTCACGCAGGTCTATGGTGGGCCGCCCGCTCAGGGGGCGTTGCTCTGATGACAAGCGACGCCACTCTGGAGCGCTTCGTTGAGGCGCAAGCGAATTGCTATGAGACGGCATTGTCAGAGCTGCGTGCCGGAGCGAAGCGATCGCATTGGATGTGGTTCATATTTCCACAGCTGCGGGGCTTGGGGTTGAGCCCGACAGCGCATCATTACGGCATCGTCTCGATTGAAGAGGCGCGAGCCTATCTGAAACATGATGTGCTCGGCCATCGCTATATCGAATGCGTGGAGGCACTCCAGGCACTTGCACAGCATGATCCCGTTGCGGTCATGGGAAGCATCGATGCGATGAAACTGCGGTCGTCACTCACGCTTTTTGAGGCAGCCGCTCCTTCGCCGCTTTTCAGCGCCGCGCTCGATCGCTGGTTTGCTGGCATTCGGGATGCCATGACGCTCCAAATCTTAAGGGGTTAGCGGTGGCTAGGGGTCTTTGCGCCAGAGCGTTGATCATCGCGCTTGACGAATCTGCAGAGCGGTAGGAACATAAAGGGAACATTTGAGTCGTCATGTTCCCACGTCTAACCTGTCTTCCCTCCCTGATCGGTCGCGTGCCGATCACCTTGCTGCTATTCGCGCAGAGCTGGCGTATGCCCGCGCGGCGCGTGGACCATCGCTTGCATTTGGCATCCGTACGCTGGACGAACGCCTTGCCGATCATGGGCTGGCCGGGGGCGGTCTTCATGAGATCGCGGCGGCGTCCGCCACATTGAGTGACGACGCTGCGGCGACACTTTTTGCGGCGGGCATAGCAGCTCGTTTCGCTGACCAGCCCGGTTTTTCCGTGTTCTGGGCACTCACGCGCTTCGACCTCTATGCGCCGGGACTGGAGCAGGTAGGGCTTCGCCCTGATCAGGTCTTCTATGCTCAAGGTCAGAAGGATAGCGCCGTGCTTGCTATGGCGGAGGATGCCTTGCGCGATGGTTCGCTCGCATGCGTTATCGCGGAGGTCAGACAAGCCGACCAGACTGCCACCCGGCGTCTTCAGCTGGCTGCATCCGATGGCCAGACGCCGATGCTGCTCTATCGTCACCATCGCGCCCGTGAGCGCTGCCCGCTTAGTGGCTTGTCATCGGCGATGACGCGCTGGCGGATCGGCTCTGTTCCATCCGGGCGTCTGCCGCATGCCGGGGTCGGGCGCTCGCGCTGGTCTGTGGAGTTGGTTCGCCAACGGAACGGCAACCCTTTTTCGATCGAACTGGATGCGTGCGATGATACGGGTCGCCTCGCTCTACCTGCCGCAGCTGCCAATCGAGCGGCTCCGGCAGTTGGAGCGGTCAATCAGGCGGCCTGAGCCTGCTGCACCGTTGATCGCCCCGCGCTTCGCCCCGCCGATCGACGACAATCCGGGCGCCTGTTCGGTCCCGCGTGGTAGTGGCTGGCGGCCGGGCGCACGCTGGGCGCGTGACGGAGCGCTTGGGGTACGTCCCCGCGACGCCGACATTGCTGCGTTACCGATCCACCAGCGACCTACCATGCGGGAGATGGGGCGACGCAGCGAGTCGGCCGAGCATCCGTTCAGGGCCTTGTCTGTTGACGAGGCGGGGCAGAGATCTGGAAATGCGGGTACCGCCAACGGTGTCAAGCTCACATGGGCCGGGCTTTGGGGACAGCCGACCGTCCTGATCGAGCGCGTTGGGCAGCGTGAAGTGCTCATGGCTGCCTGTCCCTCAGCGCTTGAACTGGGCTTGCGGCCCGGCATGGCCGCAGCGCACGCTCGTGCCTTGGTGAGTGATCTTGAGGTGCGGGATGCCGAGCCGGAAGCTGATCGCGCCTGGCTCGATCGGTTGGCGCTGCATGCTCTTGGTCATTGGACCCCGACTGCCAGCATTTCGGGGGAAGATGGCCTATGGCTCGATCTTACCGGCACCACCCATCTTTTCGGCGGCGAAGAACGCTTCTGTCGCCGTCTGCTGCGCTTTCTCGAACGCCTCGGCTTCACGGGCAGCATTGCCATTGCCGGCACGCCAGGCGCTGCGCATGCGATGGCGCGATACAGCGGCGATGCCGTCACGCTTCTGCCGTCGGGCACGGAAACACAGGCCATCGCGGACCTGCCGCTAAGCGCTCTTCGTCTGGAACCCAATGCGCTGCTATCGGCGGCGCGGTTTGGCCTGGAGCGCATATCCGATCTCTATCCCATGCCGCGCGGGCCACTCGCGCGTCGGCTGGGGCTCGCAACGGTGAGGCGGCTCGACCAGGCGCGCGGCATGGTCGCTGAGCCGATCGTGCCGGTCGTGGCGTTTGAGGCGCCGCATGTTGAGCGACGCTTGCTGGAACCCATTGGCACAGCAGAGGCGATCAATCAGGTGATCGGCGATCTGGTGGAGGACCTGGTGATCCTGTTGCAGGAGCGGGGTGCGGGATTGCGCGCAGCGGTTCTTACCTGCCTTGTCGTCGATGGCACCGAGCAGCGGGTCGCGATTGGTACGGCGCGGGCCACGCGCGATGGCAGCCATTTGAAGCGGATGCTGGCCATGCGGATCGAGAAGATCGATCCGGGCCTTGGGATCGAGGTTATGTCGCTCACGGCACCACGGCTTGAGGAACTCAAAGCCCAGACCCTGGAAGCCGTTTTGGAGGCAGGCGGACGGCCCCTCGACATTGCTCCTCTCGTTGACCAGCTTGCCGGACGGATCGAACCCGATGCGCCATTCCGTCTGACGGCCCATGAGAGTGACGTGCCCGAGCGCGCCGTCCGGCGTATCGGGCCACTGGCTACGCCAACAAGCTGGCCGCGCTGGAAGAGGCCGGTGCGGATGTTGAAACGGCCCGAACTCCTCTCGCATGTCGTCGCTCTGCTTCCCGATCATCCACCGCGACGCTTCACATGGCGCGGCACCGATTACAGGGTCGTTACAGGCGACGGCCCGGAGCGCATCCATGGTGAGTGGTGGCGCAGCGCCCGCGAGATGTGGGCGGTGCGAGACTATTTCCGGGTTGAAGCGGCCGGCGGCGAGCGCTTCTGGATCTTTCGCCGCGGCGATGGCGTGGACGCGCCGACCGGTGATCTGAGTTGGTATATGCACGGCATGTTCGGCTGATGGCTCGTTATGTCGAACTGCAGGTGACGAGCCACTTTTCCTTCCTGCGAGGAGCCTCCTCGCCTGAGCAGCTTTTCTCGGCGGCGGCGCTGCTTGGTCATAAGGCGCTCGGGCTTGTTGACTGGGGAAGCGTCGCTGGCGTCGTGCGAGGCTGGGACGCACAGAAGGCGACGAGCGTGCGGATGATCGCCGGCGCGCGCGTCGATCTTTCCGATGGCAAGGCACTGCTGCTCTATCCGACCGATCGACCCGCCTGGTCTCGACTGACCCGGCTCCTTTCGGTTGGAAAGGCGCGAGGAGGGAAGGGGCGCTGCCTCCTTGATTGGGCCGACTTGGCCCATCATGCTGAGGGACTGATCGCGATCCTGGTGCCGGACCTGGCTGACAATGAAACGCTGACCAATCTCATGGAGCTGCGCGACTTGTTCGGCCCGCGGGGATATCTCGCGCTGTCGCTACGAAGGCGGCCGGACGATGCGACGCGCCTGTATGAGCTGGACGCGATGGCGCGGAAGGTCGGAGTGCGCGCGGTGGCGACAGGCGACATTCTTTATCATTCGCCGGAATCAAGGCCTCTTCAGGACATCATGACCGCAATCCGCGAGCGGACGTCGATCGATGGCCTTGGCTTTAAGCGCGAGCGCTACATGGATCGGAACCTGAAATCGCCCGAGGAGATGGAGCGGCGGTTTTCGGCCTTTCCCGACGCGATCGACGCGAGTGCAGATATCGCCGAGCAGTGCCGGTTCGATCTTGGCGAAATCCAATATCAATATCCCTATGAGCAGGTCATGGAGGGGCGCACGGCGCAGGAAGCACTGGCCGCGCTGACGCTGGAAGCGGCGCGCCGGATGTTCCCTGACGGCCTGCCAAAAGCTTACCGGCAGCAGATCGCTCATGAGCTGCGATTGATCGACCAGCTCAATTACGCGCCCTATTTTTTGACGGTTCACTCGATCGTTCAGGAAAGTCGGCGCCGTGGCATCCTGTGCCAGGGACGGGGGTCGGCCGCGAACAGCTGCGTTTGCTATATGCTCGGCATCACCTCGATAGACCCGATCCAGCATGAGCTGCTTTTCGAGCGGTTCGTGTCGGGTGAACGCAAGGAGCCGCCTGATATCGACGTCGACTTCGAGCATGAGCGGCGCGAGGAAATCATCCAGTGGATTTACGAAACTTACGGCCGCACCCGGTCGGCGCTGACCGCGGTGGTGACCCGCTATCGCACGCGCGGCGCGGTGGCGGAGGTGGGCAAGGCTTTGGGGCTACCGCGCGATCTCACCAAGATGCTCACCGGCTTGGTCTGGGGCTGGTCCATGGACGGGATCACCGATGAGCAGATTGCGAGTGTCAACCTCAATGCCGACGATCACCGTCTCAAGCTCACCCTGGAATTGTCACGGCAGCTGATCGGCACCCCGCGCCACCTCTCCCAACATCCCGGCGGTTTCGTGCTGACCCAGGACAGGCTCGACGATCTGGTGCCGATCGAGCCGGCGCGGATGGAAGACCGCCAGATTATCGAATGGGATAAAGATGACATTGATGCCCTGAAGTTCATGAAGGTCGACGTGCTGGGCCTCGGCATGCTGGGTTGCATGAACCGGGCGTTCAACTTGCTGGCGGAACATAAGGGTATCAGGGTCGGCATGGCCGATCTTCAGGACGATGATCCGGGCGTCTACGCCATGATCCAGAAGGCCGACACGCTGGGCGTCTTTCAGATCGAGAGCCGCGCGCAGATGTCGATGTTGCCGCGGATCAAGCCTGCCAAATTCTATGATCTCGTGATTGAGGTCGCGATCGTGCGGCCTGGGCCGATCCAAGGCGATATGGTGCATCCCTATCTCCGGCGCCGCGAGGGCAAGGAGAAGCCGGAATATCCCAAACCCGAACTGCGCGCCGTGCTGGAGAAGACGCTCGGTGTGCCGTTGTTCCAGGAGCAGGCGATGAAGGTCGCTATCGTCGGTGCTGGTTTCTCGCCGGCTGAGGCGGATCAGCTACGCCGCGCCATGGCGACGTTCAAGCTGACCGGCGGGGTCAGCCATTTTTACGACAAGCTGGTGAATGGAATGATCTCTCGCGGTTATCCGAAGGATTTTGCCGAACGGACGTTCAAGCAGATTGAGGGGTTCGGCTCCTACGGCTTTCCGGAGAGCCATGCGGCGAGCTTTGCGAAGATCGCCTATGCCAGCTGTTGGATGAAGCATCATCATCCCGATGTGTTTTGCACGGCGTTGTTGAATGCCCAACCTATGGGCTTCTATGCGCCCGCCCAGATCGTGCGCGACGCTAGAAATCATGGCGTTGAGGTGCGGCCGGTTTCCATCAATCACAGTCACTGGGATTGCACGCTCGAACCTGCGAAAGGGCGATATCGAGCCGTCCGTCTTGGCTTCCGGCAGGTGAGGGGACTGGCGAACGTCCATGGCGCTGCGATTGCCGGTGCGCGCGGGCCGGCGCCCTTTGAGTGCATTGAGGAAGTCTGGCGGCGCGCGGGTGTACCGCGCGCGGCGATCGAGCGGCTGGCCGAAGCCGATGCCTTTGCCTGTATTGCGCAAGATCGCCGGCAGGGACTTTGGAAGGTGAAAGGGCTGGGGGAGGCGCCGCTACCGCTGTTCGCAGCAGTTGACGCCCGCGAGGGGAAATTCTCTTCGGAAGGCCTGGAGCCGCAGGTGGCGCTTGCGCCGATGACCGACGGGCGCGAGGTGGTGGAGGATTATCGCTCTCTTCAGCTTTCCCTGCGCGGTCATCCGGTCAGCTTTCTTCGGCCGCAGCTTGACGCGATGAGAGTCGTACGCTGCGGGGACCTTCGGTCAATCCGCGATGGGCGCAATATCGAGGTGGCGGGGGTCATTCTTGTTCGCCAGCGTCCCGGCTCAGCCAAGGGGGTGCTGTTCGTCACGATCGAGGACGAAACGGGCGTAGCCAATGGCATTCTCTGGCCCGATCGGTTCGAGATATATCGGCGACAGGTCATGTCGGCGTCTATGATCACGATGCGTGGGCGACTGCAGAAGGAAGGCGAGGTTATCCATATTATTTGCGACCGGATCACCGATCATGACGAAATGCTGCGATCGATCGGGCGAGTTAATTTCGCAGTGGCTCCGGGGCGGGGTGATGGGACCAGTCATGGCGGTGGGCCTGATCCGCGTGATCCTGATTTCCCGCGCGGGCGAACGCTGGGGGCACCAGCATACGGAACTTCAGGCACACGCGATGACGAGCTGGTCCAAATTCGAAGCCACGATTTTCATTGAGGATGCGTCTGTTTTACATAGGAGAGATCGGTCTCGGCACGAGCTAGAAGTTCAGCGCTTGGCCGGATGAAGCCAAATAAAGCCCAGCAGCCGCCCAACAAAGTCGACCCTTCCTTGCCGCTCAACGGCTAAATTTCGCTCCCAAGCAGCGGACGTCCAATTGCCGCGCTCCGGCCGGTCAGCATGTCCGCTTTGTTGGACGATCCGGAAAGTCTGGTTTAGGTCGACGATTGAGGTAAGCGGACCTTCATTCAGGTGGCCGAAAATCCATCTTAGTCGGGTGCGTAGCGAATTCGTTGGGGGCAGTGATGATGCAAACGCTTTCACATTGGAAACGACTCTTTTGTAATGCCTGCACGCTGGATTGCAGTGACATGCGACTGGTCGGCAGGGATTTTGAGGGAACCGTTTTCTCCGGCCCTGGCCGAATTGAAACCGACGGTTCCTCGAGCATCCGCTTCTCGATGTACGGCAGCGCCACGGATGGCGGTGCCGCCTGGCGCAAGATGATCTCGGCGCGTGACAACCCCTATGACGCCCTGGAGCAGTTCCGCCTCTTTGCAACCGACTATGAAGGCAATGAATGGGCGGGTGGCTTTACTGCCGTCAATTTCTTTACAGATCACAAGCACGGCTGGCCGCTCGCCGGAGAACTGCAGGGGCTGAGCACGAAAGTCACCGGCCCCTGGGTGGCGCAGAACAGTAGCGTGGAACTGCTGTTCCTGCCGCCATTTTACCTCCCGATGAACGAATGGATGGCGACCACTACAAAGCTGGGCGAGGAAGAGATTGGCGGAAGCCGGGGACCGGGACGACAGGTGATTGACGTGCTCGGCACACAGGTGGTGTTTGCCAATGATCTGTCAGGGGATGGGCTATGGCTGACCGCCGATACAAGCGATCAACTCCGTCACCCCGATGTGGAGCGCTGGCTGTCGGAACCGCTGCGCATCCTGATGGGCGCGGTCATTTATCCCCGGCTCACCGCCCGAAACTTTGGTGACGGTTCGGCTTTCGTGACCCTGCTGCCCGCGCCACGGCAGGTGTCGCCGTCGCCCTTCGGCCTGATGCAGCCTGTGGGGCTCGACCGCGCGCATGACGAGCGGTTCTGGCAGCTCTACGCTGACATCCTGTCGATGGTGGCGGCGGGAGACGATATGGACATGCAAAGTCACGAAGTGACGCGACTTTATGAAGAACTCTGGCAAGCGCAGCGCGGCTCCCGCTGGAGCATCCTACTTACGCTGGCTAGTACGGTCGAGGCATTGGCAAAGTCGCTCATGAGCGAGCGCGACAAGCGGTCGGAGTTTTCCGATGATGCCTTGGCGGCAATGGAAAAGCACCTCCGCGCCTGGGACAGTGATGACGCGCTTCGCGGGCGGATGCTGTCCAACCTCGGCCTTGTGAAGCAGCGCAGCGTTCTGGCGTTCCTGCGCGATATGGCCAAGGCCGGAAAAATCGATGCGGCGCATGTCGGCACATGGCAAAAGCTCCGCAACTCGGTCATGCACGGCGAAATGGCTGCGCCATGGTCTACGGCGGAAGGCGACCAACACATGCAAGAACTGATCACCCTCGTGCATGGCCTGACTAGGGCGCGGATCGCCAAAGGATAAGCCGTAACAATATGTGAAAAACCACAATAGTCAGGTTGTTTATCATGCGCCCCGGAGTGCTATATCCGGTCCACACACTATTTATAAGTGAAGATATTTGAGTATCGGCATTGGCAAGAAATAGAGACGATTTCTCACAGAAGACAGTGACCCAGATCGCGAAACGCGCGGGCTGGCTTTGTTCGTTTCCGTCGTGCCGCACGCTGACGGTCGGCGCGACGGCGAACGGCGACGGTGAAATCAATATCGGCACGGCAGCCCATATCTGCGCGGCATCGCCCGGCGGCCCACGCTATGACGAGAGAATGACGCCCGCAGAGCGCTCCTCTGCGGAAAACGGGATTTGGATGTGCCGCGATCACGGCAAGGCCATTGACTCAGACGTGAAGGAATTTACCGTCGAGCGTCTGCGCGAGTGGAAAGAACTGGCACAAAAGGAATCCTGGCGGCGCGTCCTGCGAAATGAAGCGCCTCCATCCGCGCCGCAACCCAATGACGATTTGCATGTGCGGCTTCGCAATGCCGCCGAAGCCGCTCTTGCGGTGTTCAGGAACACAGCGAAATGGCCCTCCGCGCCGGTTCCGCTCAGGCTCGAAGTGGACGGGCTTGGCGAACCTGCAACGACAAATGCAGTTGCACGCGCTATTGTGTCATTGGATGATTTAATTCTCGTCGCACCGCCCGGCATGGGGAAAACGACGACGCTTTTCCAGATCGCCGAAGCCATGCTCACGGACGGCGGCGGCACGCCACTCATCGTGCCGCTCGGTGATTGGGCGACGGAAGACGCAACGGTTCTCGGCTCAATCCTTAAACGTCCGGCTTTCATGGGCATTTCGGAAGATGATTTCCGCGTCGCGGCAAGCCAGCCCGGCATCGTAGTGTTGCTGGATGGCTGGAACGAACTGGACGCGGAAGCACGTAAGCGCGCGCGCGTGCAGGTCGAGACTCTCAAAGCCGAGTTGCCGGAACTCGGGCTCATCGTCTCGACGCGCAGGCAAGCGCTTGACGTGCCGTTCGCTGGAACGCGCGTCGATCTCTTGCCGCTCAGCGAGGAACAGCAAATGCAGATCGCCGTCGCCCTGCGCGGCGATGCGGGGGCTAAGATCGTGGATCAGGCTTGGCGCACATCGGGCGTGCGCGAGCTTGTCACGATACCGCTTTACCTGTCGGCCTTGCTTTCGCTTCCCGAGAACGTGCCGTTTCCGACCACGAAAGAGGAAATATTGAGGCACTTCGTGGCCGTACACGAAAAGGAGGCGAGCCACGCCGAGGCGCTGCATGCCGTGGCGAAAGGCTTTCAGGAAGATTTTCTCAATGGCCTTGCCGTCTTCGCCTCGCGAAACGCGAATACCGCCATTGCGGACAACAATGCGCGATGGTCGATCTCGGAAACGGGAACACTGCTAATCCAGAACGGGCAGTTGACGTTGAATTCTCAACCTGACCCCGGTGACGTGCTGGACGTGCTGGTCAACAGCCATGTGCTTATGCGGGCCGGTGATACACCCGGCGTTTCATTCCAGCACCAGCAGTTGCAGGAATGGTATGCGTCGCACACGGTCGGGCGCCGGATCATCAGCGAAGTGGATGATCCCAAGGGTCGCGAAGCGCTGAAAGCGGAAATCTTCAATCTTCCGGCATGGGAGGAATCTATCCTCTTTGCGGTCGAACGCATGGCGCGGGGAACAGAATCCGAGAAGGCTGCCTGTGGAAAGGCGATCCTCGCCGCCTTCGAGGTCGATCCGATCCTCAGCGCCGAAATGATATACCGCGCGACGGATGAAGTCTGGGCCTCCATCGCGGTGACAATCCAGGAACGTATCGGCCATTGGCACACACCCGGCAAATGCGACCGCGCCTTTCGCTTCATGATGAATTCGGGGCGTCCGGAATTCCTTGATAGGATCTGGCCGCTCATTACGAATGAAAAAGATCAGGTAAGCCTCAGGGCGCTCCGCAATTGCAGGCGCTTTCGGCCGTCCTTGCTGGGGCCAGATGCGGCAAAGCGCATCAAGGCTTTGCCGCCGCAGGCGCGCGCGGTTCTCCTGCATGAAATGGCGTTTCACAGCGGCATGGACGGTCTCGACCTCGCAACAGCGGTTGCGAAGGACGATCCCGATCCGGAGGTGCAGGCTTCCGTCGTTGACGCGCTCTCATTCCGCCGCGCCGACCGCCACATCGCCGAACTGCTGCAAGGCGCAAAAGGCGCAACCTTCGACTTGATAGCGCAAAAAAGCCTTGTTGACGAAGTGAACGATGAGGCTGTCCAGCAGGGAATTATCGCTGCGCGCAAGCGGTACAAAGAAAGCGGCATGTCAACTTATGACCGGCTGCACCCGATCATTTTCACCAATGATACCCAGGACCGGAGCGCCGAACTCGCCACCATTATCAGCGATATGGAGATTAGGGACAGGCAGGATGCAGCGGTGCGGCTCATTTTTGAGGCGTGGAACCGGTATCCGCAGGCCGTGGCCGAGGGCTTGTTGGTGCGGGTGCGCGCGGGCCGCAATCTATTCCATGGGGCGGATGATATTCTCGCCGGCGCTGGTTTCGGGCTTGAAAACGATGATCTGCTGCGGCGCGCGCTGGCGGAAACCGCACGGCTGGATGACCAGGCGGAAGCCGCTGCCTCAGTTCTCGGTCCTGAATCTGTGGGGAGCATGATCGATGCGCTGTTCGATGCGGCGACGCGGCTGCGCGATGCGGATGGCAAATATGACAAGAAGGCCGCCGACCGGTATCATTGCATCCAATCGCGTATTGCGCACGTGCCGGGCGCTAGCCTGGTCGCAGCCGCGCAGGCACGTTCTGGAGAGGCCGACAATGCGCAGATAGAGCGATTAGCCGAATTGCTGTCACGTCATCCCGATGAGATTGACCGGGGACGTCCTTTCAATGCGGAAAGCCTTGCTGCTATCCGTGCGCTCATTGAAGACTGGGGCAACCGCCTTTTGGCGTCCGGCGACGCGGAGCGGCGAAATATTGCGAGCATCGCTACGCTTGCGCGCCGCGCGCCCGATGTAGGCTTGCTTCCCCTCTTGAAACGGATGCTGGATGAAAATCTGCGCCGCTATCGTGCGGTCCGGGAAGAAGCCGCTGCCGAAGGCTGGCGGCAAGGCAAGGCGCGGGACGAAGCGAGTTGGCCCATGACGCACGAATATATGCGTGCGTTCATGGCAATAAAATCGTCGGAAACGGCTGCGCTAATGTGTGAATATCTCGCCGATCCGAACTTTGGCGAACTCGCAGCCTGTGTGCTCGCGGAGCATTGGAGAGCCGCAAACGAGCCGCCGCCAGATAATCGCTTCTTTGGCGGGCCGGATTTCAGCGGCGTGGCGGAAAAGCGCGCGGCGCGCGCCGCCGATCCCGCCGCGACCTCGGACGCGGCGGAAGCCATTTTCTCTGTGATCGAAACGCTTGTCACGGATGGCGCAACAGTCGACCAGATGCGGCTCGCGGCCGAACTTGGTATCGTTGCTGTACGTTTGCCACACGGCCAGCGCGAAGCCACCATTGAGAAGTTAATCTCTCTGACACCCCGGCGCGCGCGTTCCAAATTGCTGTTCAATTTGGCTCTCTCCGGCGCGGAAATCGACAGCAAGCTCGTTACCGAGGGCATCGCCGAAACTTTTGAGGCGGCAAAAAAAGAACCATGGATACTCATGGATAGCAACGCCTATGAGCTGCGCGACTGGCTGAGATTGTTGCCTTTCACTAATCAACCCGCTGCGACGCTCGACGTTGTGCGCAGCATGCCGGATGCGCAACGGGAGCCGCGCTTTCTGGAGGGAATGATTGACGCATTCGCCGTAACGCCCTCGTCGGGCGCGGAAGAAACCATGTTCGATCTTGCCGAACAAGACTCGCGATTTTACAAGAATCATCAATGGCGAGCGGCGGTACTCAAACGGGGTACAATGTCATCCGCACACCGTCTCATTGAACTGACAGCGAATGGCGTGTTTAACCCCAAATCGGGCGATGACTGGCGGTCGTCACGCGAAATCGGCGCACTGATCGAGAAGTTCCCGGAAGTGCGCAGACAGGTTTATGACTTGCTGAAAGATGGCGCGTCTTCCCCCGCCCTCATGCTACTTGCAAGGGCCGTCTCCGAGAATCCCGATGACGAGGGGATACTGCTCTTGGTTGATATCGAGAGCAAACAGAAGCGGCCCATGCTGAATTGGCGCACGATTGAAGCCGTTGTCACCAAACACGTCCCCGTCGAGAACTGGAGCAATACATACAACGTCGTGCCTGTTCCCGCCGCCGAATTGCGGCAAGCGCTGCTCGCGCGGACGGTCGATGGCGGCTCTGCGGATGCCGCCGCGCGATGCCTGACCGCTATTGACCTCATCCGAGATGAACGCGGCGTTCCGATGTCAGAACCGCGTCACCCCGATCTTGCGTCAGGTAAGCCGTGGCCGATCATGACGCCCGATCCTGACGCAATCGCAAATTAGTTTTTAGGCTACTTGTGGGATCAAGGAGGGCGCGCGCTGCGCCTGGAACCAGACTGCGAGGAGGCGGCCCAGGCTAACCTGAGTTTTGGCCCGAATTGCATGCTGAACGGTCGAGCGCTTCCGACAAGCCGAATTGCGCACTATTATGTCCGATCGGTTGGCGGCTGGAGCCGGCTATGACAATGGTGATTAGCGGTGCGATCGATGAATGACGCGGGCGCGATCTCATGGCAGAACGATGCCTTGCCGCCGAGCGCGGGCGATTAGGGCAAAGGGATGGCATGGCCGCGGGACCAAGCAACGACGAAATCATGGCTGCGATCAACGAGTCCGGCTATCTCATGGAGCAGGAGGTGGCGACCCGGCTCGAGCAGCGCGGATTCCACGTGCGCACCAATGTCGCCTTCGAGGACCCTGACGAGAGCAAGTCGCGCGAAATCGACGTCGTCGCAGTGAAGCGCACCTCCTTCGACGAGGCGGCCAAGCTTTCCGCCTATGTCGAGCTCCTGGTCGAGTGCAAGAACAGCGCGAACCCCTTCGTGTTCATCGCCCGGCCCAAGAACCCATCGGACCGCCACCATTCCCCCGAGGAGTTCCTATTTCCCTACCGCTACGAGATGAAGAAAGATCTCGGGCCCGGCAAAGGCATGACCCGGCAGGTCAAAGCCTTCCACCATCTCGGCTTCGATCAAGTGTTCAAAGCGCACGTTCGCCCCTGGAAGGCGGTGCAGTTCTGCCGGATCGACCGCAAGGGCAGTGGCTGGCACGCCAATCATGGCGGCCTCTACGATGCAATCTTCTATCCGATGGCAAAGGCGCTAAATGCGCGGCGCAAGGAGGTGCCGAAGGCTTCGCGCCCGGACGAGTGGCGCTACACTTGGCTATTTTTCCCGCTAGTCGTGACCTCGGGCGATCTGTTCCTCATCGATGCCACGGCCGATCAGCCCTCCCCGGTCGGTGTCGACCACGTCTCGTTCCAGCGCGAGCTCAAATCCGGCAAACTGTCAGGATCATTCATGGTGACGTTCGTGCGGCAGCAGGCCTTAGAAAGCTTCCTCGCCGATGTGGTCGATCCCCTCGCGGCCTTGTCCGCCGACCTAATCGAGCAGCGCCAGGACTTTCTGAAGACGACCGTGCTGCCCTGGGCCGATTGACCTGCGATGACTCCGATCTCGCTCATCCGCCTCAACGCGATCGCCGCCTATGCTTCCTACAGTTTACGGCGGATATTGGCCCAGCGCTTCGATAAACCGATGACCGCTAGCAGGGTGTAGCAATCGACCGCCGAACGGCCGCTATGTTGGCGAACCCGCACTCAGGTGGCTAGAATTTTCGAGGTGCCGGAATGTCATCGCCCTCATATTCGAAGAGCAATCTACTAGCCTTTCCGTTTCCATCAATTCCAGGGATGGCCGTGATGAGTTTGCTCTGAAATGCTGCCGCAAGGATCTCAGCTTCAGTCATCGCCAAGTTCGCCATGAGGTGGATGACGCTTCGCCTGCCCTCATCGCGATCTCTCAGCTTCTCTTCCCGCAGATACGTCTCAAGCGCTTTCCGTCTATCATTTTGCCCGCGTAGAAAGCGCCCAAACGCCATTGTTGCAATCACAGCAGTGAGAATGTCGCCCAGTTCGCGGCGATGGTCAGTCCGTCCAAGTACGTCACACGTGTTCCCCGCTTGATAGCTAGCTGGCAACGCTAGATGGCAATTTAAGTTGAAACTTTGGCCATATGAATAGCCGACAGCTTTGGGGGTTCAACACTATCTTACAGAAAGACCGCTATGTCGGCGATTTATGCCATTCAACAGCAGCCGTTCGAATCTCTGGTCGCGCCATTTCAATGCAATCACCCCGTCTGACGCAGAGCTCCAATCAGTCGCAGCACCAATTGGTTATCGTCCGCTCCCTTCCAGCGATTGATGAACCAGCAGACGAGTTGAATGTTATCCGCCGTGTAATGGCCCCTGCTATCAATCCGGTCGGGCGAGGCGCGCATTTGCGGGTCGTCACAGTCGCCAGCATAGCCGAGCGGCAAACCGGTAAGCGCGCAGCGATCTTCCTGTTCACCCATCAAGCGCAACAACAGGGCTTCCAGTTCCACACGCGACAGATCGGTATTCTTTTTCTTCACCCGGCGTTCGGCCATCTGGCCGTTGGCTTGGGAAACCGTGCTGAGAATTCCATTTGCCATGTCCACCGCCGCGATTTCGCGTGGTGAGAAGGTTCTGACTGGCGACTTGCTGGAGACCGCTGCCTTGTCGCGGAACGGGTTGGTGGAGTGCCACGGATCGAGCTGTTCGCCATTCACCAGCGCGCGGGCATAGTCGGCATAGCCGCGATCATTAGCGATGGTTTGGAAGGTGGCCTCCGTGGATAGGAAATCCCGCGCCTTGGCGTGCAATCCCTCCCACCGGAGTGGACGCCCTTGCCGATCTCGATCCGACCAGGGCTGGCAAGGCTTCTCGATATGCCAGATTTCCGGGCCATCGCGGTTGGGATTGGTGGATGGCCGAATTTGCTGACGCAGTTCGCCCGCTTCCGATATCGTCCACCAGATCGCATCGCCCTGTCGGCTGATCCAGATATCGCCTTCCGTTTCCTGCATCTCGGTGACGAGATTGTACCAGCGCCCCGCAGTCGGTCTGCTTGGGCGGTTCCCCAGCGCTGTCAAAGTGTGTTCCAGCGCAGCCTCAATGAAGCCATCGCGGTCCCCCGCCTGCCAGAATCCATGCACGGCCACGTTGTCGATGGTGATGACCGTTTGATTGGCCTTCGCTATCGGCCACAGCGCGTTGCCTTCGCCGAAATTAGCGATGTAGACCTTGCCAGTCATGCGGCCTTGTTCCCTACAGCGCGCATCTGTCAGCCGCCATTTGCCGCAACGGCCTCGGCGATCTGCCGCAATCGAGCATCCAAATCTTCCTCGAAATGGATATACTCGAGCCGCACGCCGGCAAGAGCGCACAGTCGCCGCTTTGTTTCATCTCTCCGGACGGTCGCTTCGAATGCCTCAGGGCCGCCGAAAATTTCGATCGGGCGGTAATGCTGTTCCCCTTGATACTCGATCGCCAGCTTGTGATTCGGCAGGTAGATGTCCAGGTGCTGTGGTGCGAGCCAAATGGGGCTGGCGTGCTGAACAATCTTGACATCAGGCAACAACGCATTGAGCGCGAGGAATGCGCCGTGCTCAGTCTTCCACCGAATTTGCTCGAAATCCTGTTTCCAAGCGGCCTGTAGCGCAGCCGACATCGATAATGCCATCGTCTTGAATGGAGCGGTTTGCCGCAAGTCGCCGTATCCGACTGAGAGACCCGCGTCCCTGAAGTCAGACCACTGTTGCCAGAAGTCCGTACCAAGCTGCCATTTGCCGATCACCGCTTCCGCCCAGGCAGGCTGAGCGCGGATTTGGGTAAGTGGATCGGTGTACTCCACATCGATATTACTGAAATCAAACGGAGAATGTGAATGCTGAAAAGCACAACACAATAGGACATGCGGGCTGGGCGACGAATCGGAGTCCACTAGCGCCTTCAGCAACTCGCGCATGCCACCCCGAGTCAGCCACGGATGCGCGGTGTAAAACTCAACCTCCCATTCCTCTGCTCTGCCGTGGGTCGGATGTTCGCATTGCAACGCGAACAGGCAGCTCTTGAAAATCTCGTATGACCCTGATCGCGTCAGCCAGTACACGATGCGATCAAGGGCTTCTGACGAGCGCGTTGACTTCCAACGGCTCATGTCGACAATTGCTGATGCTAACTCGGCATCCAAATCTGAAAGAAGCAGGACGGCTTCGCGCGACCGCTCCGTATTTCCGTCCTCAAGCATCGTGTTCAATGATCGAACTGGAATGCGCGTCAGCGGAGGCTTGGCCAGCTTTGCAGCGTCTTTGGCGTAGGCATCTGCACGGGCGTGATCGAGAAACAAGTCCGCCTCGTCCGGAGCAAGGCCAAAGAATTTCTGCATTTCTTTTCTTGCGGATTGAGCGCCGGCTTTGGCCGCAGCATGTGCAAAGAGTTTCATGAGGGGGGCTTTGGCCCTGCTCGATCCACCGAAGACGACGTCTTTGCCAAAGACGGGTTCTGGCGAACCCGCCCTGACTTGGTTCAGCGCTTCAGTCCAATCGCCTCGTGCAGCGGCGAGCGCGATCAGGCGATCTCGATCGGGACCATTGCGGAATGCCTTGTAGTCTCCGCCGGTCTCGTTGGGACCTTTCTCATATTCGCATTTGGCCTCGTCGAGGCGTCCCAAAGCAAAGAGCGCATCGCCAACCTTCCGCCAATGGGAAAACGCTGCATAGAGTGGAATTGCCTCTTCATAGCAGCCCGCTGCCATCATCAGGTCAACCTGGTCCCGACTTCGTGCCGCTTCCCACAATCCCGCACTTTGCAGCGCGTAAATCTTTTCGGCTGGTTTGAGCCACGTCTTTTCAAGCGCAATCGAATAGACCACGCTCTTGAGTAATTCTTCAGCCCTGCGGTTCAAAATCTCTTCGCCTTTCGTCCACGGCAAATCATTTGATGATCATTTTAGGGCCGCACAAGCCTCTTTGGGCGGCCGACCTCCCCGAAAGCGCCGTTCATTCTGGCAATTAGGAATGACGGTTTTGTCCCAGACCAAGTCTTCCTGCTATTCCAATATCCTGATGAATGAACGGCAGGAATCGGTCACGTTGATCTGAAGCTTGAACGTCCGGAATGTCGGCGGCAACGACGTCGGCTCCCAAAGCCTGCGATGTCCGCTATCCTGGTGTCATCGCTCCGAAGCGGACCGAGTACAATGTCCCACTGTAAGACATGCGGCTGCCGTTTGAATTGACGGCTCAGGCAGTCAGTGGCGAGCCTTTTCTGCAAGCTTCGCTATGTGGGCAGTGCATATGGTATGTGTCGCCCGTCCCAGCGCTTCGACCCGTTCTGCCAGCCAATTGAGCTCTTCCAGGTCGATGTGATAATGCTTGGAATAGCGAGCCTTCACGTAGGCATCCTTGAGCTTTTGGAACATCGCGCGCTCCTTGCGCGATCCACGGGGCCATATATCAAACAACGTCGCGTCGCGGCCTTCAGCCTGAAGCCGCAGAAAGGCGATGTTGTGATCGTAAGGGGTATAAAATGTGAGCGTCAGCAGAATCGCTTGATATAGCCCCTCGGCTGTCTGGTGCAGGTCGAACGCCGCTTGCTTGGTGTGGCCCTTTTCAATGTGAAACTTCGCCCCTTCAAAGCGCCGCATGGCATCGGGGAAATACTCGTCGAAATAGTCTTGTGCAGCAGCCGCTGCCTCTGACGGCGTCTTGGGTTTGGGCTTCGCGAGTTCGCGATCGTCTGCCTCATAGAGGGCGATGCCCTGTTCAGCGATCTCCATGAAGAAGACCCGGCCGTGGCTTAGGCCCTGGTTCACCTGCTGGAGCGAATGGACGATAAAATGCACCGGCGTGTTAATGCGCTTCTCGATGAGATAGGCGTCGATCAGCCGCTGCTCGGCCACTGACCAGTAGGCCGCCACGTCAGCCAGTTCCTTCTGGTTGACGATGACGAGGATATCCATGTCGGACTTATACTGGTTGGCGTCGAAGGGCGCGTCGACCCAGTCGCCCCTGGCGTATGATCCGAACAGGATGATCTTGAGGATGCGAGCCGATTTCTTGCGGCCGGCCGCATTCTCGGTCGCTTCACGGAATTCGGCGAACAGAATGCGGACGACCTCTTCAAGCTCGCGCTGCTTGGCCGCAGGAAGGTGGTCGAGATCGGTACGCATCAATGATTTCCGATGAGGTGGATCGCGTCCTTGCCGCCGGTCACCCCCTTTGGGGTGAGCCGCCGGTCGAAAGTCGCAAGCTTGCCCTTATTAGCGACGGCCAGGGCGAGGAGATAGGTGTCGGTCACCTGCGCGGAAGTGAGGATATGGCTGGCGTCGACATGCTCGGCAGACAGCAGGCTGATATCCTCGGCCCAGAAGCGGTGACCCGGAAGCTTGCACATTTGCGCCATGATCGACGCGACCTCAGCCGGCGAGCCGGGTGTCGAAGGGTAGCGGACATTGCCGACGATCCGGATCACGCCATTCTCGGTGATGGGGCAGGTCGCCCAGGCCTTGCCGCCTTCGGTCTCGAACCAGTGATGCGCCGCCTCATGCCCGACATGATTGGGGTCGATCAGCGCGACCAGGACATTGACGTCAAGAAGATAGGTCATGGCGCCTCATCGCGAAGGGCATTGACGATGTCCTGCGTCACTACCACACCCGGCTTGGTCGGAAGTAAGCTGATGCCGTTGCGCGTGCGAGCCGCTTCCGGCGCATGCAGCGCCTTGCGGGCCAGATCCGAGAGGACACGGCCAATCGAGCTGTGCTGATGATCGGCGATCGCGCGCGCCGCCGCCATCACATCATCATCGATCACCAGGGTCGTCCGCATCGCATCATCCTCAAGCATTGAGCATCACGCATCATATGCCATCTGGATCGCTGGCGCAACGACGGACAAATTCGGTCGCTGCGATGGATGCACCGTCCATGATGTGATCCAGCGCCTCCCTGATAGGCGGTGCAAGCCTGACCGTTATCCTGCGCTTGTCGCGCGGGTCGAGACGGCGCGTCAATATCTTCCGCACGGCAAGCTTGGCGGTCCAGCGATGGGCGCTGGAAGAAGGAATGTTGGCGACGGTGCAAAGCGCGGACTGGTAGACAGCGAAGCCTTTCAGTTCGGCCTGGTAAAGGTGGAGGAGCATGTCCCAGTTGGGATTGGCGCATAGCTGGACGCCCAGATTTTTCTCGACGAGCCTTCGCTCCTCGATCAGTGCCCGACATGTGCCGAGGCGGTGGCGACGCCGCTCGGTAGCGGCGTCTTCCTGGTTTTTGTCGTCTCGCATTTCATCCCCTGTCGATCCATGCGAATGATGGTGTTCGTCCGATCAGCCGGTCACGGGTTCGGGCAATCCGCCCGCCCGAAAGGTTTCGATCAGCGCGTGGTGCTCAGGCGCCAGCATGTCGATCGCGCCGGACTTTCTCTCCGTTTCGCGAAGCAGATGAGACGGGCATCGCCCTTCATAATTTCCGAGGTTCGGACGATGGATGCGGTATCCCAGCAGATCGGTCAGATCCGCGTCGAAGGTACGGGCGACCTCGGGCGGATAAGCCAGCCACTGAAGCTCATAGGGTTTGAGCCAACCCAGCGTGTAGCTGATGATCATGCCGCGCCGTGGCAGGGCCGAACGGTTGGCGCCGCCGGCATGGAGGGTCGATCCAAGGAACAGGAGCGCCGAGCCGGGCTCGATTTCGGCGACGATCGCTTGCGTTGGGTCTATCAGCATCTCGTCCAGCCGCCGATGGCTGCCCGGCCATACCTGGGTCGCGCCATTTTCCTTCGTATAGGGCGTGAATGGCCACATCACATTGACGAGAAATTCGACCTGAAGCGCTGAATCCACGAACCGGCTGCATGGCCACATATCCTGATCGCGATGCGGCACCTGTTCTATCGATCCGGGCATCAGCTCGATGGCCTGCGTGAGGTTCAGCGAGAAATGATCGCACCAGGGGCCAAGTATCTTCTGCATGATGGCGAGGATCGTCGGATGCTGGACGAACGCCTTGGTCCGATCGGACCGGCTGAGCAGGCTGCCAAACCTCCTGGTGTCGTTGCCATAAAATGGCCCTGACGAGAGGTGGGTGGCGTCGAAATCCTCTGCCAGATCGCTGGTTAGCGCCTCGACCTCGTCAGACGCGATGGCTTTAGGAATGATGTAATAGCCTTGAGCGAGCAGCTGATCGGCGTAAAAATCTGCACATGGAACGTCGGGTAAATGTGCCATGGTCGTTTCTCCTATGCGGCGGCAGCCGCGGCGAATTGGACGGGGGAGGGGCGCCAGACGCCGGCGGCCTGCATCAACGCGGGCGTGTCTTCCGTGATGATGATCTGCATCGCGCCCAACATCCCGCAGGCGAGCGTCCGGGGCAGGCCAAGCGGGCGGCATTCCCAGCCGAAGGATAGGATCTGGCTGAACCAGGGCATGTCGGCGACGCAGCAATAGGCTTCGATGCCATTTGTAAGCGCGTAGCTGGCGGCCATGGTGACGAGATAGTCGCGCACCTGCCGGCGCTCGGCCGCTCGCAGATCGCGGGACAGGCAGAAGCGCGAGATTTCCCAGACGCTGTCGGTAGCGGGCATGGGCTGATCGCAAAGTTCGGGGAAGACGTTGCCGAGAAGATAGGGGCCGCTCGTCGGCAGCAGCCGCATTGAACCGAGGTGGGTGCCATCCGGTTCGGCGGCAATCAGATAGATGGTCGAGGGGCCATCGAACTGGTCCATCTCGTACCGCCCGGCGAGGACCGGGACGTCCCAGCCAAGAAGGTCGACGAAGACGCGCTTTCGCGCCTCGTACATCGATCGAAGAACAATGTCTTCTTGAAGGCTTCCGCCTCGAACGACCTGCGTCATGTCGGCTCCCTGTGTTGTTGCGCCTTGAGGGTCGCGCAGCAGGGAGGGACGAACAATTCCTCTAAAAAGAGGGATGGCAGAGCGAAGGATCAGCCGCGATGCTGCCGCACGCCGAGGCGTGCGGCGTGAGCGGGGTCATCAGTCGATGTTCAGCGCCCGATAGCAAATCTGGCCGTCAAACAGCGCGCGGACGACCAGTTCGGTGCGCTTGTAGACATCATATTTCCGCATGGCTTCGTCGATATATTGCCGCACGGTGTTGGGCGAGATTTTGAGGATGCCGCCAATCTCGGAATTGCCCTTCCCACAGGCGACAAGCGCTATGCAGTCCAGCTCCCGCTGGCTGAGCGTCGGAATTTCCGGGACCTGTGTGCCCGGCGCCCAACGTGCGCGCTGAAGCCTCCGCGCCGCTTCAAAGGCGAACATGCCGACGAGTTGGGCGGCGCCACGTAGATCGGCGTCGAGGGTCACGGAATTCTTCCCGCCGAACGAACATGTGCCCCTATATTCACCGGGCGCTTGCACCGGGATGGTGAGGCCTTCTCGCAGGCCAAAGGGCTTTGCCTCTTCCAGAATTTGCTGCTGCCTCTTCGTCATCCGGATCATGGCCGGGATCACGCTCCACAGGAAAGCCGTGACCGTCTTCGTGCTGGCGGCATGGACCGGGTCATCCGCATAATAGTTTCGAAGGAGCGACCGTTCGATCCAGCCTTCATGATAGCTGGTGATCACCATCGCATCGCGAGGCGGCCCGACAAGATCCACATGGCTGACAAGCGCGAACTGATCGAAGCCGAGCGAGGGCGTGACCTCGGCCAGCAATTCCTTGAGTGCGAATTCGTCCTGCACTTCTCCGCAGCTGTTCACGAATTTGCCGAGTCGCGGTGAGATATACATGTCCGTTCTCCTCATAAGGGCCGGCCTTTGGGCGACCTCTCCAAAGTGACGCCGCGACCAGGTCGCGTGCCGTCGGCGCCGGATTTCGGACGCCGCGCTTAGGCCCGCTCACTGCCTGGCCGTCGCCTTGTCCCGGTCCAATGAGGAGGGTCGGGGTCATGTTGCTCAGCGGGATGTCGAAAGCGTAGCAGCCACGCGTGCCTCGCCAAGTCGGTTTGCAACCGAAATGAGTTTACACAAATTTGTCATGAAGGCTGTGGCACTGATGCAACAGCATCGGATTGGAGCTTGTTCTGAAATGAAACGGCCCCGCCAGAGATGGCGAGGCCGCAGGGCGACGGGCTCGGGGGGCGTAATCCCGTCGCAGACAACTTAACGGCTCACATCCATCTGCCCAGCCCATTTCCTGGTTAATGGGCGTTGACCATGTCTCTGACTGCAATTGTCATGATCAGAGCGGATGGCCGGACGCGCAACAGCCTCTTACCGTGCGGACGAATGTCTTGCGCGTGCGGAGGGTTTGGCCGAGGCAGGTTAGTGGCGACCTTGAGAACTTTGATGGTCCTCCACCGGTGAGCCGAGGACCAGAGTTATTATCAGCCGTTCAGCTTGTCCTTCAGCGCTTTGGCAGGCGTGAAGCCGAGTTTCTTGGACGCGGCGATGCTGATCGCCTCACCCGTCGAAGGATTACGGCCGTCGCGTGCGGCGATGTGCTTCACCTTGAACTCACCGAAGCCGGGGATGGAAACTTCCTCATCCTTCTCGGCTGCTGCTGCAACCTGCGCGAACAGGGCGTCCACCACCTTCTTGACGTCGGTCTTTGCGAGGCCCTCGTCAGCGGCGATCGAGGCGATGATATCGGTCAGCGTCATAGGAATTCTTCCATTTGATGATTCGGGCGGGTCAGATGCCAAGTTGGCGATGATCCGTCGAGAGGGGGCACGCCGGCTATCGCGACGTTGCCGTCTTTCTCCCGGGTGCATGTGCCGGAAGCAAGGGTTTGAGCGCGGCGATGGCGGTCGCGCCGCCGAGCTGGATCGAGAGCTGCACGACGTCGCGCAGTTCCCGCTCCGTCAGTGTTTCGACCGGTAGCTCCTGGATGGCGGCGGCGTAGCGTGATCGGAGGGAAAGACGTGCAGCATCGATTTCGTCGAGCAGTTTGCGCTGCCGCACTTCAAGCTCGGCCAGGCGCTCACGTTCGGTCAGTTTTGGCATGATCCATGGTCCTTCATGGGTCTGCCCGCCGGAGAGGAGATTGCCAGATCGGCGCTGGATAGCAAGATGGCACTGTTAGAATGGGATTTGAGCAACCACATGCGACAGTGGATCTGGCTGGGGCCTTCACCGCCTGTTTGCTTGACCGATGCAGGGCAGGTGAACGTGCTGATATGGCCCTAGCCCTGCGTGCGCCTTCAAGGTCAGGATGGCGGCTTTGCCAGATCCTCCAGATAGTCGGACGCAAAGTCGACCTTGAAGGCGGACCAGAGAAGCAGATGGTCGGACATCTGATAGGTCCGCCATTCCTTGTAGGTGGGAAGATTACCTTTCTTGCCGGGCTTTATCTCGGGCGCGTAAAGCGCTTCGTCCTCCATGCGGTAGACGGCCTCGAAGAAATCGAGAACGCCGCCTCTGGGCGTCTCGTCGAAGCGCTTGCCGCGCCAGATGGCTATCTGATCGTAAAATTTGTCCTTCGCGACATTGGAGCCGCCCTTGGCGTCGCTGGCGCGCCTGGTGAGGACGTCGGGAATTTTGAACCCGGCATCCGTGATTGCCGTGAGCGTCGCATCCTTGGGGTCGAAGATGTTGAAGTCACCAAGCAACACCAGCGTGTCCGGTTCGGGCTGGCGGGCCTTCGCTTCGCCCGGCGTTGCCGGGAGGGGCTGGGCGGCCTTCTTCGCCCGTTTGGCCAGGAAATCCGCGAGGTTCCTGATCTCGGCGAGGCGCTTCTCGTCCAGCGCCTTCTGCTTCCCATAATAGATATGGACCGTGCAAAGATCGATCTTGGCCCAGCCAGCCTTGAAACCGCATACGAAGGGCGTCCGGGCGAACTGGAGAACCTCTTTGTCTACCTGCCGAGGTAGCACGATTTCGCCGGCGAGGCCGCCGAAGGTGACCTTGCGGCTGTCGTAGAGGAACGCCATCCGCTCATAATTTCCGGGCCGGCCTTCGGTCACGTCGGTCACGATATATTTCCACCACCCACCAAGCAGTCCCTGCACGCGTTTGAGCGCGCTCAGGTCGTCACGCACTTCCTGGATGGCGATGATGTCGAAGTGGCTCAGGATCTCGGCGATATAATAATAGGCGTCGTCCAGGCGCCCGCCCAGCTTCGCGCTCTCGAACTCGCGGATGTTCCAGCTCGCGATCAGGACATCGCCATCGATCGTCTTGGTCGGAATATTCTGCGCGGCGATCGCGGCCCGAAGACGGGTCAGCCCCTGCGCGATGCGGACGCGCGTTGCCTCATCCTTGCCTCTGAGACCTGCATAATAGGGCATCTGATCCTCCCGCTGACGAGCGCATTCGATTCGGTGTAACCTCTGCGCAGGATTGCCGCGAGTTGTTACGGCTCCGAGTTGGATGCTTTCATGCCGTTGTGCCTTCTACCAGGCGGTAGCGTGCGTCGGGGACCTGCCGCATAATGCGCCGTTCTCGTAGCGGAGCAGACTCATGCCGACACTCGACTTGCGCGATCTCCATCTGATGAAGAAGGCGCTATGTCTGAGCATCCATGTGATCGAGCGGCAACCCGAAGGGCCGTTTCGATCCGGTTCTGATCTGGCCGACATGAAGGATTTTGCCGAACGGCTGATGGAGAATGACGAGGAACTCGCCCACTATCTGCGATCGGCGCTGATCATCTTGAACGGCGGTCCGCCGGCGGTTTAAGCCGGTGTCCGCGACCTGATGCTGCTGCGTCGCGGTCTGTGCGGCTATCCGCGCGACCTGCCGGGAGGTAGCGCGTTACTGGCTTGAAATAGCATCAGCTTCTGATGTTCCTGGAGGGCGATTCGTAGCGGTCGTGCCGACCTGCCATGCCTCAGCGCCAGCTCTGTCCAACTCAGTCTTTCGCCATCGCGCTCATGTAGCAGGAGGGAAAGCATGTGCCAGCGTTGCTGATCTTTGTGAAGTCTGGCGGCCCGCGCGTCGCGCGCTGCCTCCATGTCTTTGGCGGAAGGTTCGAACAAGCCGCCGCGCTCCCGCAGGACATGCCCATAATCATCGGCAGCCAAAGCAAGCTCCATCAGGGAGGCTCGGTGGAAATTGGGGGAGTCGAGGAGTTTCCTGATCGGAACCCGTGCGGCGTCGCTGAGCTTCGGGTAATCGAGAAGATCGGCCTCCGGGTCATGGCCGCAGATGTGGCGCAGGCTGTTGAAGCAGCGCAGGGAGAGTATGCCCCATTGATGCAAGAGATAAAGGGAGGGATCCGCCAGGGGCGGCTTCGACCTTTGCTCGTCTATGGCGGCACGGCGGCGCATCAGCGCCTCGATGAGGGGCGCGATGTCGGGCGTTTCGACATCGGCCAGCAGATTTTCGAGGCGCTCGATCAGAAACTCGGACGGCGGCGGGGTGCTGTTGCCGTTTGCCCGAGGGGTGACAGGCGTACTTGCCATTACGGCCTGGGGTTCCGGACGATCGACTATCTTCACCTCCCTATGCGCTGCACCGGCCTTTGCGCAGCGCCGGAACGAACCGCGATACCATCGCCAGGCTGCGAACAACATATGGTGGACGATCTTCCGGCCTTCACGCCCTGATCCTCCTCAATTTGGCCGTCGGAACAAGGAGTTTTCTCGACGCCGTTGCGGGTCTTGGGCGAACTGATCGTGAGCCTGTTCAGCCCACCGCGTGGGAGAGTGCAGCCTTGGATAGGCGCATCTGCCATCTACGGCCCGGTTCTTTGCCGCCGGATATTTGGACATGCCATCGGTGCAACCACCAGTGTTTGTACCAGTGGTAGAGACTGGTGCGCCGTTGGTTATCGGGTCGGTGCCCGCCGCGTCGCGACAGATGGGATGCCTCTTTGCTTATGCTGAACGGCGGTCGCGCTAATAGCCGAGCATATCCAGGCAGGCGCCCGCCTGCTGGAAATAGGCGCCGCCGAAAAGCCGGACATGAACAAGAAGGGGCCATAGCCGGTAAACCGGCTGCCTCTCCTGCCAGCCCTGGGCAAGGCCACAGGCATCATAGAAAGCATCAGGCGGCTGGTCGAACAGGCTCAGCATCGCAAGATCGACTTCGCGGTCGCCATAATAGCAGGCCGGATCGATAAGCCCTGACACATGATCCTTCTCGATGAGGATATTGCCACCCCACAGATCGCCATGGAGCAGCGTAGATGAGGGGCTGGTGGGGAGGAGGTCGGAAATGTGGTCGGCCAGCCTTTCGACGCGATGCGCCAAATGCGGCTCGATCTGGGAGAGGTGGCATCGCAGCCGATTATTCGCCCAGAAACTGGCCCAGTCGTCGGATCGGGCATTGGCGATTGGGATCGGGCCAAAGCCATAGTCCCGATCCCAACCATAGCTTTGCTTCGTCGGTGCATGAAGATGATCGAGGATCTCGGCGAGATGGCCCCAGGATCTTGTGATCCTGCCGGTTGCAGGGAGATCTTCCAGCAGAAGAAGGCCTTTTTCCACTGCCAATATGTGCGGGGCGGGCGTGCCGGTTTCCCGGATGGCGGCCAGCATGGCCGCTTCCTCTTCAACCAGGGGACCGCGCTTTGCGATAATGGTCTGGCCGCCCTGGAGGACGAGCCTTGTCACGGAACTCAAATCACCGCCCGACAGGCGGGATGCGCTTTCAATCGGCGTGCCGAGCAGGCTTCCGGCGCGCGCGAACATCGATCTCATAGCCCCTGTCTTCCCGCTTAATTCCGGACGATCCGGCCACTTTTTGTCCTGCTCGAAAAATGCTTCGCCTGAAAGGGCGAATGAATTTGCGCGGTAGGAAAATGTCGAGGGGGCGCAGGACGCTTCACGCTCCCTGCTGCCGTCACCTCCAGATGCTGGCTGGGCCAGCTACAACGGCTCCTGACGACAGAGCCTTTCAAGCTGCTGGTGTGATGGCCTGGTCGTTTGCGGCTTCATGCCCGGAGGCCGATGTCAACGCGTCCTCGCCAAAGTGGGGAACCTCAAAGTCGACGAAGTCAGCCCGCAGTGCCTGACGATAGACTGGTTTGAGGAAAGCTGCGATGCGGCGGTACGGAACGGTCGCGACATGCGCGCCGACCACATAGGGGCCGACCTGGTAGCTGCCGAAGGCGATTTCTATGCCAGCGCCAGTGAAGACGAAGTTCGCAAGCGCGTCCCAATCCTTCGTACCCTCACGAATGGCGTCAGGGTCCAGGAGAGGTTGCTCCTCTTCGTCATCCTCGTTCTTCGGCCATTTAATGGCGGAAAGTTCTTCGAGAATGCACGCCTGCATTGCAGCCAGCGCATCCGTTTCATTCTCGAAAATCGACTGGAGCGTTTCGATCTGGAAGAAAGGCTCGAGAAAGAAGGCGAACGTCTGGAAGCCCACATTGCCGTGGGCAGCGCCAGCGCCATACCAGTATAGGCTGTAACGAATGCTCACTGTCTGCCCATGGACCATCGGATCCGCGCAGGATGCGTCCCAGATATTGGTCCGTTGGGACCGGCTCTGGCCGAAGCTGAACCAGCTGTCCTGCGAAAGAAGGCCCGAGCGATAGTCGCATAGGCGCGACTTTACCCACCCCTTGATGATGTCCGTGCAGTCTCCCAGATTTCGGTAGTCGGTAGAGGTGAGATGCGGAATTTGCGCTGTGAACGCATAGCCCGGCGTCCCGATATGCTCCTCTGTGATGACGGATTTGCTCCAGCCGATGCCGGATTCATCGAGGATGAGATCGCTTTGATGCTCCGTGGCGGTCAGCTGATGCTGAATGGATCGAATGAGCTGTTCGCCGAATGCGTCGTCGGTCGCGTCAAGAAACTGGAGGCCCGAAAGCAGGTCGGGTCGCGCCGCATCGGCGTCGAGAAGGACCGGAACGATATAGATGTCGCTCGCCAGCTTTTCTTCGAGTTTGGTCAAAGCAAGCCGGATTTCGCGCTGCACATAGCCGCGCCGGTTGACCGAATTGTTCGAGACGAAGATGACGATCAGGGCTGCGGCATTGAGTGCCTTTCGTATCTCATAGTCCCACTGCTGACCGCCAATCAGATGCTCCTTGTCGATCCAGGCATTATGCCCTTGCCGCTTGAGAAATTCATACCAGGGCGCGACGCGCGGACGGTCGGCGGTCGTATAGCTCAGGAATATCAGCGGCGCGTCGGTCATGTCGAAAGCCATATCCAGGTCGGTCGATCGGAAGGGAGAGGCTAGAAGTCGAAGAGCCTGCGCGCAACAAGGGTCGTAAGAAAGCGATGTCCCGATCCTGGGCAATTCCACATGCTTAGCCAAGGTGTGAGCGCGGGCAGGGCGTCCCCCTTGCGGGGCCGGGCTCTGCTTCGCGTGCCGCTCCGTCGAGCCGGCCTCAGGGCCGTCTCGCCCCTTCGGGCGACGATCCCTGATGCGGCATCGGGCATCGCGCTCGCGCGCGATGGCGTCAGTTTGAAGCGGCCGCGGCCAAAGCGGTGTGGGCGTCGCTACCCTTTAGGCCCGTCGCGGCGGGCTGCAAGCCGGCAAGCCGGCTCCTCCATTGGCATTGCGGTCCTTCGGATGCGGCCCGCCTCAGGTGCCGGGCCTGCCGGTTCGCTCTTGCCGCCCACCCCGCTTTCGCCGGGGCCGGTGGCGTTAGAGAGAAGGAATGAAGACATGGAACTCAAGCATATCGACATCGCCAACCTCGCCGTCTCCGCCACCAATATGCGAGGCGTGAAGAAGGCGCCCGACCTCACCAATATCCTGCCGTCCGTCCGGGCGCGTGGGGTGCTGGTCCCGCTTATCGTCCGGCGAGAATCCTGTCCTGAGCCTGCCGAAGGGGGCTCGCCCGAAACCTATGAGATCATCGCGGGCAAGCGGCGCTATCATGCCGCGCTCATCGTCGCGGAAGAAAATGGCGGGATCAGCGATCCGCTGCCCTGTGCGGTCATGGCCGCAGGGGATGACGCCGCAGCGCTCGAAGCCTCGATCATCGAGAATATCGCTCGGCTCGATCCCTTAGGTCATGTGTCCAGATTGTCCTTCGATAGAAAGAATAAGAGAATGGTGTGCTTGTTCCAGGCCGCCCGCAGCGCTTACCCGAAGAGCTGGCGGAGGGCGGCCTGGAACAAGCACTTGCGCGGCGGTTGTGGTATTGTCCCGCTTGCGATCGGGGGCGACGAGTCCGTCACACGGACGCCCTTGGGTTTATCGGCGCGCCTGAGCGCGCCGCACATTTAAGCATGGGGCAGAAACTGTCCTTTTGAGCGTAATCATGGGCTCTGAACGGCAATAGGCTGTCCTGCTATCGGGCGCGCACGACGCGCCACGGAGGACAGATGGCGCGTATCATCAGAGCGTTGCCGGGCTATGGCGACATCCCGGCGCACTTCCCGGTCATCGTCGATGATGGGATGGCGATTATCGAGCCTGCGTTCGCGTATCTGCACGAACTGGCGACCATCCCGGGCCGCAGCCACGCGGCCGAGACGATCCGCACCTATAGCGAACATCTACACGACTGGCTCGATAGCCTGGAGCAATCCCGGATCGCCTGGGACGCGGTTGGCGAACGCGAGATAGCGGCGTGGCGCAACCGGATGCTGGAACGCCCGAGCCCGCACACGAAGCGGCCCTATGGGCGCTCGACGATCAACGATCGGGTCCGCACAGTCTGCCGCTTTTATGGCTGGGCGCATCAGCGGAGCTGGATCGTGGAGCTGCCGTTCCATTACATCGACGTGCGTGTGTCGCATCGGCGGCAGTCGATGCTCGCGCATCTCGATGCGCGTCCCGGCATCGTCGCGGCCAATGTGCTGACCGTCCCGGAGGCCGAGCGGCTGCCGCGCGCCCTGCGCGCCGATCAGCTTCGCCGGCTGTTCAGTGCGCTGGCGTCGCCTTACGATCTGATGGCAAGCTGGGCGCTGGTGACGGGAATGCGCCGCAAGGAGCTTTGCGCGCTGGAGCTGTTCCAGGTGCCGGAGATCGCCCACCTGGATGCCGATGAGCATCCGCTGGTCGGGATCGGGCTCAGCATCACCAAGGGCGGCTATCCGCGCACGGTCTATCCGCCGATCCGGTTGCTCGACGCCACGCATCGCTACATCGATGAGGTGCGCGGCCCGCTGATCCGGCGGCTGCGCCGCGCTGATCCATCATGGCATGCACCTTCGGCGCTTTTCCTGACGAGCCGGGGCAAGCCGGTCAGTCCAGTCCGGTTCACGGCTGCGATGAGCGCGGCGTTCAAGGCGGCCGGCGTGGTCGGGACCGGCCATTGGCTGCGGCACTGCTATGCGATGACGATGCTGGCGCAGCTCCAGCGGCAGGCGCGCATGACACCGGAAATCAACCCGCTCAAGGTGGTCCAGGTGCTGCTCGGACACAGGTCGATCGCCAGCACTGCCATCTATCTGCGCTGCGTGGAAATGCATGGTGCCGAACTGGAGGAGAGCATCGCCTGGCTTTACGGCGCGCTGATCGACGATGGCTAGGCGGGCACCGATCAACCGGCGCATGGTGACGCGGGAGGCGAGTGATACCATCGTCCTGTTCCGCGACGCCTGGGGCGAGGTGGACAAGCGGTTCGATCTGGGAAGGCTCGGGCTTCCGGGTGATGTGACGGTGCTGCTGGCCGAAGCGTTCCGGGGGCATCACGCTGGATCGAGCCCGGATACGCAGCGCGGCTGCTATCGTGCGCTGCGCCTGTTCGCGACGTTCGCGCGAGAGGAGGATGCGGTGGCTGGCGCGGCCGACCTCACCTCCACACTGGTCGGGCGCTATATGGACTGGCTCAACCGACAGCCAGGCCCGGATGGCAAGGGCTGGACCGCACCTTCGAAAGCCAATGCGCTGGCGGTGCTGCGCTATCTGGTCGACTGGACCAAGCGGCACGCGCCTGATCGTCTGCCGAGCCGGATCGACTTCCCTTACAATCCCTGGCCCAATCGGTCGCCGACGCCGCGACCCAAGCTCAGCGAGGCGGTGCTCAAAAGCATCCTTCAGGCAGCTTATGAGGAGATCGACGAAGCCTGGGACCGGTTCGAGACCGGGCAACGCATCCTCGCCACGCGCGGCGCGGTGCCCGGTGTTGATGCGCGAACGTGCCGGTTCGTGCGCACAATAGCGCGCGTCGGCAATGGCGTGGTGACGGCAGCGAGCAAGGTCCCCTATGGCGTCTCCACGCTGAGCACGCGTGGCGGGCTGCGGCATCTGTCCGGTTATCTCCATCTGACACTGGAGTATCTTCCGGCCTTCTTCCTCGGGCTCGCGGTTCAGACCGCCGGTAATCCCGACCCATTGCGGCGTCTGCGACGCGACTGCCAGAGCTCGCATCCGCTCGACGAGCATCGGGTGATGATCGACTGGGGCAAGCCGCGTGCTGGTGCGAAGGTGAAGCGGGCGCAGCGCCGTTCGTTCGACCGTCGGCGACCCTATGCGGCGCCCAATCTGATCGATCGGCTGATCGCCATGACCGCGACGCTTGCAAGCCAGGCCCGCGTGCAGGAGCGTGACTTGTTGTTCCTGATGAAGAGCGAGAAGCTCGGCACGGTGCGCCTCGTATCGATGAGCACGCTGGGCAAAGGCATCAAGAAGTTTATCGACCGCGCCAATGACCGGATCGCGATCTGGAACCGGGCCGCACCCGAACGATGGCGCGAACCGCTTCCCGACTTTGCGGCGGCGTTCCTGCGCGGCAGCGCGGCGACCCAGGTCTATACCGCGAGCCAAGGCGATCTGATCGCGGCGCAGGCGCTACTCAACCATGCGCGCATCGACACGACCGAACGCTATGTGCGTGGGCCGGAGGCGGCGCGCATCCAGGCTGAGACGATCGCCCGCGCGCAGGCGCTGATGATCGGATGGGTGATGGGGGAAAATACCGTCTCTCAAGCGCCGCCGGCGGCAATGCCCGCGAGCGTGCCGTTCGGGCATGACTGCCTCAATCTGCTCGGTGGCGACAGGCAGGGCAGGCCCTGTTCTCGGCTCGGGGCGTGTCTGCGCTGTCCGGGCCTGGTGATCCCGCTGGATGCCGAGCATCTGGCGCGCATCCTCCAGGCGATCGCAGTACTGGAGGAAGCACGGACACGGATCGATCCGACGCGCTGGGCACTGATCTACGCCGAGAGCCATCGCATCCTCACGGGCGATATCCTCCCCGACTTCCCCGGCGAGTTGCACGATGCCGCGCGGGCGATCATGGCGGGGCTGCCTGCCTTGCCGGTGCTGGAATGACCCTGTTGCTCGCCCAGGCGGCGGCGTTCGCGCCCGACATCGCGATATCGTCGCGCTCGCGCTTCAGCGACGACATATGGCACCTGGACGGCATCCGGCCCGGTTGTAGTCGGGGCGACTACTCGCTCGACTGGGGTTTTACGGTCGCAACAGGGCGGTTCACCGATCCTGAGCTACTGCTCTGGCTGGCGGCGGCAAAGACCCTGTTGTGGAGCGCGAAGGTCGATCCCCCGCCGGGGCGAAGGCACGTTCATGATGGCACGCTCATGAGACTGTTCAAGGGGCTTCGCCTCCTCATCCGCTGGATGGCAGATCAGGGCTATCGCCGGTTCGCCGACCTTGATCGCGGCGCAAGCGAGCGGTTCATGGCGGCGATGGCCGAGCGCCGAAACCCGAAGGGCGAACTGCTCAAGACGGGCACACTCCATCATTATCGCAGCCTGCTCATCCTGATCTATCTCCAAGGCGCGCGCTACTCGACGGTCGCCATCGGTGATCCGTTCCCGGGCACGACAGGCATGTTCAAAAGGAGTGATCGAGGTTGGCTGCCTTATACCCCCGACGCGATCGCGGTGCCGTTACTGTCGTCGGCGCTGCGGCTGATCGGACCGGCGGCCGATGATATCCTCGCCCTGCAAGGCGAGGCGCAGGCGGCCTATGATGCGGCGCTCGCATCCGGGCTCTCTCCCACCAAGGCCGGCTTCCGCGTCATCGACGCGATCGCGCCGTTCCGGTTCCAGGTGCTGCCTGGCGAGGAGGCCCCCTGGCATCGGGCGCCGGTGACGAGCACCAAGACCGTGCGCTACCTTGCCGACCGGCTCTACGATGCCTGCTTCGTGACGATCGCCTGGCTGGTCGGCGCCCGTCTCTCGGAGATCCTTGGGCTGGAAGCCGGATGCATCGAACGTCACCCTTCCGCTACGGGTGACGAGCGGTTCGCCTATCTTACGGGCCGCATCTTCAAGACCTCACGCGGCTATCATGGTGACGTCCACCGCTGGATCGCGCCCGAGCCGGTCGTGCGTGCGGTCGCAGTGATGGAGAAGCTGACCGATGGGCTGCGGCGCCGGTCGCGACGCGAGGAGTTGTTCCTGATCACATCGAGCACCGGCCTCATCGGTCCTGCCGTCGAGATCGACCTGCCGGCCACTTATACGATCATCCGTCGTCTCAATCTGCTGTTCGCACCGTTCATCGGCCTGCCGCTCCACGAGGGCAAGCCCTGGCACCTCAACACCCATCAGGGCCGCAAGACGTTCGCGCGGTTCGTCGGCAAGCGCGACCGCACCGGGCTCGCCGCGCTCCAGGCACATCTTGGCCATGTGACGCGCGCGATGACCGACAGCGGCTACGTCGGCACCGACTTCCAGCTCGACGAGTTGATCGACCGTCATGCCCAAGAGGAAACGCGAGCGGCGCTGGAGGAGATGCTGACCGCAACCGCGCTCGGCGGCAAGGCCGGGCGCGTCATTGCGGCACGATCCCGGTTCCGCGGCTGCACCCGGAATGGCGACGTGCAGGCATATGTGGACTTCCTCATGGCGGAAACCGACCTGCGGCTCGGCGTGTGCGACTGGGGTTACTGCGTCTATCGCCCCGAAACCTCGGCGTGCTTCGGCGGCGAGGCCGGCCCCAATCCGGTGCTCAGGACCGAGACCACTTGCTCGACCTGCGCCAACTTCGCGGTCACGCCCCGACATCGGTCCGTGTGGGAAATGCGCCGTGCCCGCAATCTGAAACTGCTCGAACAGCCGGTGCTCGATGCCGGCAGTCGTGCGCTTGCTGAGGCCAGGGTCGCCGAATGCGACCGTATCCTCACCCAGCTCGATGAGGGATGATCCAATGCCCAGGAAACCCGATCGTCATGAACAGCGTCGCCAGCAGACCCAGGTCCGGCTCAACGCTGCGTTCGAACGGCTGCGCAAAGGATGCCCGGTCCACCCGCTGCATCAGCGCGGCTATACGCTCACCGTCGCGACCCTCGCGCGCGAATCCGGGGTCGCGCGCAACACGATCTACACCAACCATCGTGATATCATCGACGACCTTCACGCCATCCTCGGCGATCCCATCAAGCCGGTGACGACCTGGCAGGACAAGCTCGACGAACTGCACGGCCTCATCCGCACCATGAAGCAAGAGCAGCGTCGCCTGGTTAGCGAGAACGCGCTGCTGTTGCAGCGCGCCCTCACAGCCGAAGCGGAAGCGCACCGCCACCAACGTCACAACGCTCGGCTGATCGCCGAGCGTGACACGGCGCTCCGCGCCGTGCCAGCGACCACCAAAGCTCGAAGGACAGTGTCACCCGACAACAAGACCAGAAACTGACGGATATCTGCCAAAAAATGCTTCGAAGGACAGTTGACACATGACCTAAGCGATGGACGAGGTGACGCGGTGGGAGAATTTCACCCGGCTGGTCAAGGAAGGGCGGACGCCGGAGGATATCTCCAACACCTTTGGCCTCACCGCCTTGCAGGTGAAGCGGACGCTTGCGCTCGGCAATCTGATGCCCCGCATTCGTACCCTCTACAAGGGCGGCCATATCGACGTCACCACAGTGCGCCATCTGACCCTTGCGTCAAAGGCGCAGCAGCGCGACTGGCTCAAGCTGCTCGATGATGAAGACGCCTATGCGCCGGTCGGCCACAGGCTCAAGGAATGGCTCTTTGGCGGGGCGTCCATCCCCACCAGCGTCGCCCTGTTCCCGCTCGATGCCTATACCGGCGGGATCGTCTCTGACCTGTTCGGCGAGGACAGCTATTTCGCCAGTTCCGAACAATTCTGGCAGGCCCAGCGCGCAACCGTGGAGATGAAGGCGGACGCCTATCGCGACGAGGGCTGGCAGGATGTGGTGATCCTCGAACCGGGCGAATATTTCCACACATGGGAGCATGAGCGTTTGCCCAAGAAGAAGGGCGGGCGCGTCTATATCGCCATCGACAGCCGGGGCGGCGTCACCTTCCATGAGGGCTATGTCACCACGAAGGAGGCCCGCAAGGTCGAAAAGGGGGGAGCCATCGAGCGCAAGGCTCGGCCCGAACTTTCCGCCCCGCTCGCCAACTATGTGACCCTCCATCGCTATGCCGCTGTGTCGGCGCGACTCGCCGAAGCGCCTGCCATCGCGCTGCGATTGATGGTGGCCCACGCCATCGCCGGATCAGACTTGTGGGACGTCGAAATCCAGACGCGGCGGGGCAAGTCGGACGCAATCAGCGAGAGTATCGAGAATTCGCTGGGGGAGGCCTCCATCGACATTTATCGGCGCGAGGCTCTGTCCCTGCTCGACCTCGGAGAAGATGATGCCTCGGTATCCGGCGGCAAATATAGCAGCTTCTCGCGTGATCTGGGTCGTCTCTTCCTCAAGCTGCTGACGCTCGACGACAAGGGGGTGATGACGATCTTATCCGTCGTCATGGCCGAGACGTTGCAGGCGGGGACGCCGATGATCGAACTGCTCGGCCAGTATCTCGAGGTCGACATGACGCTCTGCTGGGAACCCGACATGGCGCTGGTCGATCTGCTCGGCGACAAGGAGGTGGTGAACGCCATCCTTGCCGAAGTCGCGGGTGAAGATGTGGCGCAGGCCAACGCCAAGGCTACGGGCAAGGTCCAGCGCTCGATCATTGAGGATTGCATCGAAGGCAAGCGCGGGCGTGAAAAGCGGGTCGGCTGGGCACCGCGCTGGATGACCTTCCCGCCGAGTTCTTACACCGGGCGCGGGGGCGTCGCAACGGTCGAGCAGTGGGACGCAGCGCAGGCGTTGCTGGAGCCGGAGCCGGAAGCCGAGCGGGAAGAAGATGCACCACAGACCGATGCATCGTTGCTTGAGCCGGTCGGGCAGGACGATCCTGACCCCGCTGCCGATGAGAGCGAGGGCGAGGAAGAGGAACCCGGTCAGCTTGCTGCCTGACCGAAGCGGAGCGGGGGACGCGATGTCTCCCGCTCTTTCTCACGAAGAAGGACATCGCCATGCCCGGACGCAGACCCGAAGGCGCGCTGGCCGAGCGCTTCCAGATCGGCCTTGCCACGCTTGCTCCGATCCCCCGGATCGTCTTCTATCTCCATAGCCGAGACGACTTCACCTTCCCCGAAATCGCCTATCGTCTCGGTTGCTCCGTCCTCAACGTAGAGGACCATTTCGCCGCCGCGCTGGCCCATCTGGACAAGGCGGTGAACCGGGAGGGGTAGGTGCAGGGCTGGAAAATTCGGCCGGGCGGCTCTGCCGCCCGGCCTTGGCGTTGCAAGACGGTATAAGCCGGGGGGTATGGCTACCGTTCCCTTCGTGACACCAGCCATGATGCTGGGTCAGAGACATGGCGGGGGCAAGCGGGGCTCGTCGATCCGAGAGCAGGCTGCGGCGGGACGTCATCCTGTCCCGCTCCTTGCGCGGGAAGACTGGTTGACACCGTCTGCTGCGGTCATCGTGCCTGCGGCCCGATGGCGGCGGCGATGCCGACCTTCGGTACGTCGGGGGTGGGCGTCGCTGCCCTTTAGTCCCCCCGCGGCGAGCCGCAAGACGGGGCTGCGCCCCATCTCCTCCACTATCGTTGCGGCCCTTCGGGTGCAGCCCGCCTCATGCGGTGGGACTGCCGGTTCGCTCCTGTCGCCCACCCCCGCCGCTCCGGCGGCCGGTGCGATGCGAAGGGAGAAAGGAAATGGGTTATCAGCACAAAGGTCAGCGCACCGGCACTACCCTCTATAGTGAGGTGACCGACCGGATTATCGCGCAGCTGGAGGAAGGCGTTTTGCCTTGGGTGAAGCCATGGGATGATGGCCGCGCACCCTTGGGGTTGCCGCGCAATGGGCAGACGGGGCGCTGCTATTCGGGGATCAACGTCCTCATTCTTTGGCATACCCTGTTTCACCGGCGCTTCCATTCGCAGCGCTGGGTCACCTTCCGGCAAGCCCTTGCCATGGGCGGCAATGTCCGCAGGGGCGAGCAGGGGACGACCGTCTGCTATGCCGACAAATTCACGCCCAAGCGGGACGATGGCGCGCAGGCAAATAGCGGGGAAGAGCCGCGTCAGATTGCGTTCCTCAAGCGCTTCACGGTCTTCAATCTCGACCAGTGCGAGGGGCTGGACGACGATAGCGCAATCGGTCCCGTCACCCATAATGAGGCGGTGCTGATCCCCCGCGCCGAAGCGCTGATCGAGGCGACCGGGGCAGACATCAGGATCGGCGGCGAAGAGGCCTATTATGCCCCGGCATTCGATCATATCGTCGTACCGCCGCCGCACATCTATTATGAGCCGATCAATTGGTATCGGACGGCCCTTCATGAGCTAGGGCATTGGAGTGGCCACCCCTCGCGGCTCGATCGTCTCCCCAAGGCGCGCTTTGGAAGCCCGGAATATGCCCGCGAGGAACTGGTCGCCGAGATGGCGAGTGCCTTCCTTTGCGCGCAGCTTGGCATCGTCCCGACCGTGCGTCATGCCGACTATATCGGCTCCTGGCTCTCCGTTCTTCGGGAAGACAGCAAGGCGATTTTCCGCGCCGCCAGTCAGGCCAGCAAGGCCGCCGACTATCTGCTGAATTTCCTTCCTCCCGCGCAGGCCGGGGAAGAACAATTGGCAAGCAAAGGGAGGCTGGCAGCATGATCCTCCTCGAACCCCAGCACATCGCCGCGCTGACCGCGAATTGCGCAGCCAGCCGGGCCGCACAGGAACGAGGCGAGCGCGATCCCGACCATGTCCCGGTCGTCAAACTCTTCAATCCAATGGGCGCGGCGACGTGGCTTGTGACCGAACTTCTGGAGGATGGCGACACCCTGTTCGGGTTGGCCGATCTTGGCTTTGGCTGCCCGGAAATGGGATATTTCAGTCTGAATGAGATCAGCCAAATCCGGTTGCCGTTTGGGCTGCGGATCGAGCGCGATATCGGCTTTGACGCATTGGTGCCGCTGTCCGAATGGGCCGAGGCGTCGCGTGGCGCAGGATCAATCATTCATGCCCAAGCGCTGCTCCGGCACCTCACTCGCCGACAGTCCGACCAGCCGGACGCGGAAAGGCCAAACTCCTGAACTGCATCACGCGACCGGGATCGCTCCCCGATCCCGGTCATGCATTTTTTCGCAATGGAGACGATCATGACCGTTTCAGCCGACGACGTCGCAACCGGAGACGGCGATCCGCTTTCGATCTTTCGGGAACAGCTGGAGCGCGCCGCTGCTCGTGCAAATCGGGGGGGCGGCCTCATATATGAACTCTATGTCGAACGCCTTTCAGCAGAAGTGAGCGACCTCCTCGCAACCATTTCATCCGACCTTATGGACGCCGCGACCAAGCTTGCGCATGAATATGGTTATGGCGATCACGAGGAAGAATGCGATCTGGAGCCGGGTGCCTGTTCGCTGACTGGCCTCGACATGAACTGCTGCCCCTGCGGACGGCACCCCTGATGGCTTAGGGGAACTGCCCGGCTCGCTCGCGTATCGCACGAACCCGCCGGTCCGTGCGGCGCTACGCATCGCCGGTCAGGGAAAGAAACTCTCTCACAATAGTCCGATTGTGCCAGGCCGCGTGCGCCCGCCTCAAGGATCGGTGGTCCCCCCAATTTTCACAGGGTCTCCACTGCGCTTTGCTCCGTTCCGACCCTGAGAAAATCGGTTCCCCCACCGCCCGCTGCGCGGTCGCCGGCTGCGCCGGCGCTCCTTGACCCGGGCTTGTCGGCCCGACGCGGAGCCTCCCGTCTTTTCGATCTGAAGGAGGCTCTCATGCAGATGAACGTCGCTTACAACCCCAGCGCATTCCGTGCTGCACTTCAATCCGCTCAGCGCCGCGCGGTGTGCAGCTATTTCGACCAGCATGTGCTGGAGGATGGCGAGAACGGCTTTATCGTGGTCGACGAGGGGGACTATGGCGCGCTGCCTCAGTGCCTTATCGAACGGATCGTCCACACGGTAACGGGCGGTCTCATCGACGAAATGTGAAACGGGGGAGGGGCCATGGGGCCCTCCTATTTTTGTTGATTGGGCCTCGCCCATCGGGGCATCGAACCCCGGTGGCCGAGTTGGCGAGAAGGGGCGCCGCGAACCGTCCCCGTGGGCCCGCGCCTTCCGGCACGAGGCTGGCGCAGCGGGCAAGCGCGCTGCGGAAGGGCGGACGCACGCACAGGGCGTTTTGTAATGCACCGTACGCACGGGTGCTGCGGGCGCGAATCGCGAGGTTTTCCGCGGGTTTCGGCAAGGTGCCAGCCGGTGCCGATGTCGCTTTCTTCATCGGTAGCTGGTACCAAATGGTCACCATATGAAGGCAATTCAGGGCTAAGTGCCTGATAAGCTTTGGCACCATGTCGGTGCCGCACTTCCTCATCGTAAGGCGTTGAGATCCCCTGTAAATAGGCGTATAACGACCGGGCTTCACCCCATCTGGACAGGCATCGAACAGGAGTTCGGCGTTTGCCCAGGATCAATATCAGATTGAAGGATGCTCTTTACGAGCGCCTTGTCGCTGGCGCCCGATCGGCGCGGCTCAGCCTCCCCGAATATGTCCGCGACATCCTCGATCGCTTCGAAGGCATCGATGCCGGCGGCTATCATGGTCGCTTCGATGAGGTGCAGGCGACGCTCATTCAGGTCTTCGCTATATTGGCCGCCTCGGTCGGAACGCGGCGCCCCGACATTCTCCAGAAGGGCATGGACGATGCCCGCGCCCTGCTCCTCGAAAGGGGGCTGCTCGCGCCCGAGGATGGTGCACTATGAGCATCTTCCGCAACGACACGCTGGGCTCCTGGACCCGGGGTGGTCAGGCCATTGTCCACAATGTCAGGATGACCACCCAGGTCTTTTTCCAGACCTCGCTTGCGGGTCTCGCGATCTGGGTTGGCGGCATCATCTGGTATGTCCTCGAAAAATCCAGCGACTATCAGCGCTTCGTCGCGATGAAGATCGCCGAAGCTACGCTGAAAAGCGACGTGCCGGGTGGGGCGCCGATCCTGTTCAGGACCCCGGCTGGGCGCCAATATTGGACGAACTCGGACGCGCTGCTGGCCTCCCCCATCGCGAAGAAGACCATGCAGGCGATGGAGCAGCATCTGATCTATGGCGCGGGGCTGTCAGGTGCCTTTGCCGCGCTTATGCTTCTGTGGGCCTGGTTCTATTTCACGCGAACGGGGAAAGGGCTTGGGTCCAATCAGTTCATTCGCGGCGCCCGGTTCGGGACGGCACGGCAATTGCGCCGGCTGTTGTGGCGGTCGAAGCGGGGAAGCTTCGCTATCGGCGGTGTGCCGGTTCCTGAAGAGTTTGAGCCTGAGCATATATTAATCTGCGGTGCGCCGGGGACGGGCAAGACCAACATCATCGTCAAGATGCTGGCGGGAATGCGTGGGAAGGGCCGCCGGGCGATCGTGTTCGATACGGCCGGCACCTTCGTCGAAAAATTCTACCGGCCCGGGCATGACATATTGCTCAACCCGCTCGACGCTCGAGCCGACAGCTGGTCCCCTTGGGTCGATGTGCCGCGCGACTATCATTATGATCAGATCGCGGAGTCCACGATACCAGATAAGGGCGGCGATCCCTTTTGGGCGAAGGCGGCGAGGGGAACGCTGGTCGCCGTCTTCCGCAAGCTTGCGAAGAACAAGCAGATGCTCGTTTCGGTCTTGCTCGACACGCTACTGCGGAGCCCTCTGAAGACGCTGGCGGCCTTTGCGGAAGGGACGGACGCCGCCGCCTTTATTTCGCTGGAGGGAGACCGTACGTCCGCGGGCATTCGCGCCGAACTGGCCTCTGTCATGCGCAGCTTCTCCTATCTTGACGACACACTGGACGGCTTCTCGGTGCGCGACTGGGTGGCGAATGAAGAGGATGACAGCTGGCTTTTCATCACGGTGAAAGCCGACCAGCTTCCTTCTCTGCGGCCGCTCGTCACCGTCTGGCTCGACATCGCGATCAGCGCGATCATGAGCCTTCCGCCCGACCAGAAGCGCCGCCTCTATTGCGTCATCGATGAGCTGCCTACGCTTCAGCGCCTGCCCTCGCTGAGCGACTTCCTGGCGCGCGCCCGCAAATATGGCGGATGCGGCATATTGGGGTTCCAGTCTTATCCGCAGCTGGAGGCAACCTATGGCATCCAGGATGCGGCCGCGATCACCGGATACTGTTCCACCTGGGTGGCGCTACGAGCGAACGATACCCCCACGGCCAAGCATGTGTCCGAGAATTTGGGGCAGGTCGAACAGGTCGAGGCCAATGAGGGCATGTCCTATGGGGTCAACGACATGCGGGACGGCGTCAATCTCTCCCGTATGCAAGTCACCCGCCCGCTGGTCATGCATACCGAGGTCACGAACCTCCCCAACCTGTCGGGATTTCTCCGGTTCGGAAGAAATCTGCCCGTCGTCCATTTCCGGGATCGGTACAATGGGCTGCCAACGATTGAGCCGGCGTTCGTCGAGCGAACGGAACCTGCGAGGAGGTTCGAGGAGGGCAACGCTCTACCCCACCCCGAAAAGGTGTCGCAGAAAAAGCGCCGTCGCGCCGGGAAGGAAGCGCCGCCCGCGCCGCAGCTGCCCTTGGACGGCAGCTCACCCGAAGAAGCAACTGCGGGTGAACCGCCTGCGCATAAGGGCAACCAAATTCCGAAGCAGGATGGGGACAGCTCGAACGCCGAACCGCCCAAGCTCCTTGGGCCAAGGAGTGGTTTCAACCTCCACAAGCATAGCCGTTCCAACGGTGAGCGTGACGATGCGAGGCCGGCATGATGCATCCGCGCCGCCTCAAGGGCTCCCCGGGCAACATCGCCCGCTATTACACCGTCGGGGACTATTACACGAAGGGAGATGCGGAGACATCTTCCTGGGGCGGAGCGCTCGCTGGCGAGCTTGGTTTGCACGGAGAGGTGGATTCCGCGCAGCTTAATGCGCTGCTCAGCGGCGCTGTCGAGGACCAGCAGTTAGGGCGTCGGCGTGCAGACGGGATCGACCACCATCCCGGATGGGATTTTGCGATCAGCGCCCCCAAATCCGTATCGATCATGGCGCTTGCCCTTCGCGATGAGAGGATGGTCGCGGCGCATGAGAAGGCTGTCGACGCAGCGCTTTCCTATCTTGAAGAACATGCCCAGCTGCGCCGCCGGGAAGAAGGGAAAATCGTTCATGAGACGACGGGGCGGCTCCTGTGGGCACGCTTTACTGAGCATGCCAGCCGCGAACTCGACCCCCATCTGCATACCCATATCGTGATCCTCAACATGACGAACCGCGATCCGGGCAATCCGATGGCCAGTCTCGAAACGCGGGCCATGTATGCCGAGCAGATGGCCAGCGGCCAAATCTACCGTAACGCCCTTGCCCACCATTTGCGGGAATATGGATTTGAGATCGACTTCGATCCGCGCCAAGGATTGTTCGAAATCAGGGGCGTCCCAAAGGCATTGATCAAAGAGATGTCGCAGCGTGCCGAGCAGATCAACGCTCATGCCGCTGAGCATGGCCTTTCCGGGCAGGCGGCGCGTAGGCAGAGCTTCTATCAGACGCGTGGCGCAAAGGTGAAAGTCGGGCTGAACGAGCTGCATGATCGCTGGGATGCGCGGCTCATCCCTTATGAGCCCAAACTTGCAGCTGTCCTCGCCCAGGCCATGGAGGCTGGTGAGCGCCCCGTCCCGGTTGAGCCCGCCGACGCAGCGCGGGCGGCCCTGTTTGGGATCAGGCAATCGGAAGGGCGCGAGGCGGTCAATCCACTTGGTCGCGTCATTGCCGTAGGCCTTGCCTCCCATGTGGGAGAGGTTCGGTTCGAAGACCTGAGACCGCTCCTGATTGACCATGAGAGCCGCCGCAAACTGCTCGCTACTCGGGGGCAGACCGGCGACGCAATCCTCACGCGTGGGCGAACCAGCCGCAGGACGGTAAGGCTGGAACAGGCGCTGACCCAGCATCTCGCGCTCTCGCTGGGAGACGGCAGACAGGTAGCCAGCGCAGACCGGCTGCTGCCCGTTCTGGAAAGCGCTGGTCTATCCCCGGCGCAGGAGCAGGCTCTCGTGCACATGGCATTGTCAGGAGACCGGATAACGGCCGTGCATGGCGTGGCCGGGGCCGGGAAATCCATGCTGGTTCGCTCACTCAAGAACGCCGCGCATCCGGGGATGGTACTGACGGCGCTTGCGCCGACATCATCTGCCGCCGCTGAACTGGGTGATCGCGCGGGGATTGCATCTCGCACCGTCGCCAGCCTGTTGGCGAGTGGCGGGCATGGCCTGAGCAGCAACGATGTCCTGGTCCTCGATGAGGCGGGCCAGCTCGGAAACCGCCAGGCGCTGCGGGTGCTGGAGATCAGCCGTGCGACCGGTGCGAGACTTATCCTGCTTGGTGACAACCGGCAGACCGGCGCGATCGAACAGGGAAAGGCATTCTGGCTGATGCAGAAGCTTGGGCTCGCGACCGCCGAGCTGGTTGAATCACGGCGGCAGGAAACCAGGGCGATGAAGCTTGCTGTCACCCAGGCTCGCGCCGGTGATTATGCCGGTTCGCTGGACCATCTCGATAAGGTGGTCAGCGGCGGAGACGCGGAGGAACTGGCCAAGGGGCTGGTGAGGGAATGGACGCGCCTCAAGCCTGAAAGCCGAGCAACCACGAATATCCTCGTTCTGGAGAATGCGACGCGCCTCATCGTCAACAGTCAGATCCGCGAGACATTGCAGCGGGAAGGCGTCGTTGCGGCCGAGGACACCCGGCTCGCGGTCCTAACCCCCGCCGGGCTCAGCGACCAAGAGAAGCAGATGGCCCGCTTCTATTCCGGCGGCCAGGTTCTGAAATTCAACCGCGATCAGGTCGGCGCTGGCCTGGCGCGCGATGGCGAGTATCGGGTGGTTTCCGTGGTGCGCGATGCGAAGGGCCGGCAGCTTGTGCGACTGGCGGATGAGCAGGGGCGCATCCACAATTGGAATCCGCGAACCAGCAAGGCGGCGCACGTGAATATATTCCTCTCCGAGCATCGCAACCTCGCCGCTGGTGATCGCATCCAGTGGCGGCTCGCGACCAAGGAGCTTGGTCTCAAAAACGCCGAACGCGGAACGGTGGAGCGGCTCGATGGCATGGTGGCGACGGTTCGCTGGGACCGCGGGGATCGGGTCCAGCAGATTGACCTTGGACGCCACTCCACTTGGGACCATGGCTATGCCGAGACCGTCTATTCCGCTCAGTCAAAGACCTATGACCGCGTCTATGTGCTGGCCCCTGTGGCGTCCCCGCTTGTCAATGGACAAAACTTCTACACCGCCATCACGCGAGCCCGTTACGGCGTCAAACTCTGGACAGAAGACCCTAAGAAGCTCATCGCGAAACTCGAAGAGAGGTCGGGCGAGAAGACATCGGCGCTCGAAGGTTTGGGCCGTCTGGAGCGCGATCACAACAGGCGCTTTGCCGCACGGAACGAGGCGCGGTTGAAGGGAATGAAGCTCGAACAGGTTGAGGAGCGGCGGAAGGCAGAGGGAAGGGCGCTCGCGCGCAAACTTGATCAGCGAGAGCCGGACCGCGGAATTGTCGGACGTCTTGCAGGCGATGCCCGCTCACTGTTCGAGACGCTCGACCGTCATTTGCAGACGCTGGCCGAGAATCGGCAAGCCCATGCGCCCAAGGCGGAGGACCTTGCCACAGAGCGGAACATTGGGGAGCGATCGCATGATCACGATCGGTAAGCGGACAGCCGCCCTGATGATACTGATCATCTGGCAATCGGATTGTCTTGCAGCACCGTCGGGTCATAATGCAGCCGATGAACGGAGGGTCGCCCATTGCATCAGGCAAGCAGCGGGCGGACAGAAATGGCTCGAAGTGACCCTGTGGGGGCTGCGCGATCAGGAAGGCGGTTGGATCGGCGCAGCGGTTCCGAACCGCAATGGGAGCCACGACCTCGGACCTCTCCAGATCAATAGCTGGTGGGTGCCAAAAATCGCAGCAACGCTTGATCGTTCACCGGAGGAAGTTCGCCATTGGCTGCGTTACGATCCATGCTTCAATGCCCACGCAGCCCGTTGGATTTTCGTCGCTGCTCTGGCATCGACGGGCAGCTATTGGAAGGCGGTGGGCGTCTATCACAGTCCGAGGTCTGATCGGCAGAGGCGATATGCCCGCAGCGTAGCGGAACATTTGAAGCGCCGGTTTGGTGTAACGATTTTCTCATCTTTCGGCGCGGGGGGCATTGGAGGAAGAGTTCGTTGAGCGAACAAAATGATCGGCGCCCCCGGTCATCTGAGCCTGCCGCAACGGTATTCAGGAAAAGCGAATGTGACGCTGTGCAGTGCACATTTTCGATTCGGAGTTCATTCAACCAGCCCTTTTCCGGGCACCTTGCCGGCGTGCCGCGCTGGCGACACCGTGAGGCGTCAGGGTCAGGACCTGCGGCTCTTTCAGTAGGTTTATGTTCCTCGTAAACGGTGAGGCCTCGCCGCGCGCGCATTTCGCCGCCCCATACCTGTCAGCTTTGGACTTCCAATTCCGCATAGTTCCGATAGATTGAGAAGGCTTCATCCCATTTGGCAGACTCCAACAAGGAGACCTTCTGCCGTGCGTAAGAGCCTGCCAAGAATTAACGCGCCACTTCCTGTCGAGAAGTCAAAGCCACCTACACTCATTGATCCCATCAGCGTAAGGATCGCGGTAGCGGTGACAATGACGGGGTTAAGCCGGTCCCGCCTCTATGAGCTGATCAAATCCGGTGAGTTGGAGATCGTGAAAGATCGAAGTTCGACTTTGATCATGGTTGCAAGTTTGCGTGAGGCGATCGAGCGACGGCGATCACGCTAAAGCCCAGACAAGAATGCGGAGTGGGGCTCAGGCAGGTGTAGCCTCGCGCTGCACAACGCTGGTCAACTGAGCCAGCGGCGAGGCACTACGCCGCAGTTCATCAAGAAAAATTTTTCCAAGCGCGTCCTACACAATCCCAGACGGTCAAAAGGACAAGAAATAGGCAAAATGGTATTTTGGGGCCAACCTCAAGAGCTAAGTCATTGAAAAGATTGGTGACCCCTACGGGAATCGAACCCGTGTTTCAGCCGTGAGAGGGCCGCGTCCTAACCGCTAGACGAAGGGGCCGTATGTCGCATGGGCGACAGGCAGGGGCGTGCCTTTAGGCAGGGCTGGCGATGGCGTCAAGCGAAAGCGGCGAAAATTTCCGGCGACCTACGCTGACTGCAGCCCATAAAAAACCACCCCATGCGATGCACGGGGTGGCCAGGTTCAGGGAGGAGACGCCTCCAAGGGGGAGGCGCCCTATACGACACACCCGAAAGGGGGGCAGATGCATCGCATGCAACAGAAATAGGACAGGGCGCGGCTGCTTTCAAGAGCAAGCCCCGCCCTGTCCCGATATATTTGCGATTAACGGAGTTAATCGGAGTTTAGGCGTCTGCTGGCACCGGTGCGGCCGGTACAGCGATCGGGCCCTTGCCCTGGCTGACCTGGCCTTCAAAGATCTCGCGCATCAGCTGCAGCGAGAAGAGATGGGCGTGGATCAGCGGCAGCAAACCGTTCTGGTTGATCTTGCGCAGCTGGTCGCCGCGCAGGTCGCGCAGCTTTTCCTCGTTCACCATGCGGAAGCCGCGATAGACGAAGGGCTGTTCGTTGTTCGGGGTCTGGATCGCGACTTCGCCGTCCATCAGCAGGTCCATCTCGGCCAGGTCCTTCATGAACTGGCCGGTGCGGGCCGCTGCCTGCTCGAAATCCTCGCAGAACTTCAGGATGCCCTTGGTCACGTCGGTCGGCTGGCCATTTTCGAACAGGACCGGGCCGTCGCCTTCGGTGCCGATCGCCTTGCTGGTCGGGTCGAAGCAGAGCGAGAGTTCGTCGCTGTCGGGACGCAGCTTGGCCAGCATCCAGGGGTAACGGCGGACATAGGCCGGGATATAGGCCGGGCCGCGCAGCTTGCCTTCGTCATCGACGAAGACGTTCACGCCTTCGTTGAGGCCCATCAGCGCGAGCGGCACCGAATCCTGGCCCGCCGAGAAGATGATGGGCACGAAACGCTGGGCCGAGACGAATTCGTCGATGGTCAGCGGCACGGCGTGCTGGGTTACCAGGAACGGAGCGGCATCGACCGGCTGGGTGCGATAATCGGCATGATCGACGGTGCTGAGCGGGATCAGGTCGTTGTAGAAGATGGGAAGGCTGTTCGCGGGCGCGCTGGCCATGATGTTGTTCCGTCCTGTTAGAAAGCGCGCAAGGCTTGCGTCGCTGATCCGAATATGGGTGTGACGGGATAATCGGAGCTATCCCGCTAGGCAATCGCTTTGTGGATATGCTGCGCTCAACCCTCGTCGGGGCGAGGGATGAGCTTGTCGGGGTTCATGATGCCGCCCGGATCGAAGGCTGTCTTTATCGCGCGCAGGGCATGGATGCGGGCCGGGCTGGCGAGGCGTCCGAGTTCGGCGCGCTTCATCTGGCCGATGCCATGTTCGGCCGAGATCGAGCCGCCCGCGGCGACCACCGCGTCATGGACAAAGGCGTTGATCGCTTGGCCCTGTGCGGCGATCCACGCCGGACCGTCGCTGGTGCCCCTGGGCGCGCGGACATGGAAATGGACATTGCCATCGCCGAGATGACCGAAGGAGGAGGCGGTCGTACCGGGGAAGGCTGCTTCGGCGGCGGCGGCGGCCTCGACCATGAAGGCGGGCATGCGTGGCACCGGCACGCTGATATCATATTGCAGCGCGGGCCCCTGTGCCTTTTCGGATTCCGACAGGGATTCGCGGATGCGCCAGAAGGCCTCCGCCTGCGCTTCGCTGGTGGCAATGACGGCGTCGATCGCGATGCCGCGTTCCAGCGCCAGGCCGAGCGCGCCTTCCAGCCGCTCGGTCGGGCCGGGCTCGCGCATGTCGCCATGGTCGACCTCGATCAGCACATGCCAGGGCGTGCGGGTCTCGATCGGGCAGCGCGTGCCGGGAATATGGGACAGGACATGGCCAAGGCCATCGTCGGCAATCACCTCGAACCCCTCGACGCTGTCACCCAGTTCGCCTTCGACCAGACGCAGCAGGGCGAGGGCATCGGCGGGCGTCTGCACACCGACCCAGCCGACCGCGCGGGCGGCGATGGCGGGCACCAGCCGCAGGGCGGCCGCGGTGATGACGCCCAGCGTACCCTCCGCACCGATCAGCAACTGTTTGATGTCATAGCCGCGATTATCCTTCTTGAGCGCGTCCAGCCCGTCGAAGATGCTGCCATCAGGCAGCACAGCCTCGATCCCCTCGACCAGCGCGCGCATCGTGCCGTGGCGCAGCACCTGGGTGCCGCCGGCATTGGTCGAGACGAGGCCGCCGATCGTGGCCGATCCCTTGGCACCCAGGCTGAGCGGAAAGCGACGGCCGGCCGCTTCGGCGGCGTCGTGCAGGTTGGAAAGGATGACCCCGGCCTCGCACACTGCCAGATTGTCGTCGGCCGACAGGCTGCGGATCTGGTTCATGCGGCGCAGCGAGAGGATCAGGGCCGATCCATCGGCTGGCGGTGTCGCGCCGCCGACCATCGACGTGTTGCCGCCCTGGGGCACCAGCGCAATGCCCAGTTCCGCTGCCAGCGCCACGCAGTCGGCCACTTCACGCGTCGTGGCCGGCGACAGGATCGCGCGCGCGGCACCATGATAGCGGCCGCGCCAGTCGCTGACCCAGGGGGCGATATCATCGGCGTCGGTGATGACGCCCTTGGGGCCGAGCAGGGCGACGAAGCGATCGATGGCATCCTGCGCGATTATGGCTTGTTCTGTCATGGGACATGCTATGCCCCGGAATTCATCGACGGTTCAACCGTTGGCCGATAGCTTGCCACTCCCAAAAGGGGTTCCGCTTGGTTCATACCATCCTGATGCTGCTTGCAGCGCCTGCTGCCGACCCGGTGCAATGGGCGCAACTGACGATCGAGCAGCGCGTGATCATTCGTGTTCCGATGGCCAAGGGGCGGGCGCCGACGCGAGTCGTGCCCAAGAGTGACGAGCGCTGGGAAGAGAAGAAGGGGCCGCGCTGTGTGGCGCTGCGATCGATTCGCGGCGCCAGCATCGTGGTGTCCAACGGGGTCGACCTGATCCTGGCGGACAAGCATCGCTATCGCGCGCGACTGGAGCGGGGATGCGATTCCGCCAGCTTCTATTCGGGCTTCTATGTCGAGCCGGACGAGGATGGTTCGCTCTGTTCGGGGCGGGACGAGTTGCAGGCGCGCAGTGGCGCGAGTTGCGGGATCGACAGCTTCAGGCGGCTGGTGGAAGCGGACGCCGAGGATTGATCGGCAGAAAAACGGCTGGTTTGCCCAGCATGTTGCGCGATTTCCTTGACAAGATGGCGATATTTTCGCAAGTCGCGCGCGATTTCCGTCGTGCGGACGCGCAGGACGGCCAACCTCCTGTCCCGGACATTTGAATGACTTTTGCCGATCTCGGCCTCTCCGACGAATTGCTCAAGGCCGTAACCGAGGCGGGTTACGACACGCCCACGCCGATCCAGGCGCAGGCGATCCCGCCGGTGCTGATGATGAAGGACATCATCGGCATCGCGCAGACGGGCACAGGCAAGACCGCCAGCTTCGTGCTGCCGATGATCGACATCCTGGCGCATGGCCGTGCCCGTGCGTTGATGCCGCGCAGCCTGATCCTGGAGCCGACCCGCGAACTCGCTGCCCAGGTGGCCGAGAATTTCGAGAAATACGGCAAATATCACAAGCTCTCCATGGCGCTGCTGATCGGCGGCGTGCAGATGGGCGACCAGATCAAGGCGCTGGAAAAGGGCGTCGACGTGCTGATCGCGACGCCGGGCCGCCTGATGGACCTGTTCCAGCGCGGCAAGATCCTGCTCAATGGCTGCAACATGCTGGTCATCGACGAAGCCGACCGTATGCTCGACATGGGCTTCATCCCGGATATCGAGGAAATCTGCACCAAGCTGCCGGCGCAGCGCCAGACACTTCTCTTCTCTGCCACCATGCCGCCGGTCATCAAGAAGCTGGCCGATCGTTTCCTGGACAATCCCAAGTCGATCGAGGTGGCGCGCCCGGCAACGGCGTCGACCAACATCACCCAGCGATTGGTGAAGGTTGATTCGCGCAAGAAGCGTGAAGCGCTGCGCGCGATGCTGGAAGCAGAGGATGTGCAGAGCGCGGTGATCTTCTGCAATCGCAAGACCACGGTTCGCGAACTGAACAAGAGCCTGCAGCGTCACGGCTTCAAGTCGGGCGAGATCCATGGCGACATCGACCAGGCATCGCGTATCGCCGAACTGGAGCGGTTCCGCGATGGCAGCGTGAACATCCTGGTGGCGTCGGACGTCGCAGCCCGCGGCCTCGATATCAAGGGCGTCAGCCACGTCTTCAATTTCGACGCGCCCTGGCATCCCGATGACTATGTCCACCGCATCGGCCGTACCGGTCGCGCGGGGGCCAAGGGTGTCGCCTATACTTTCGTCGCGGCCGAGGATGCCGAGGCGATCGACAATATCCAGAAGCTGATCGGCACCAAGATCGACTATGTCGAAACGCCGGTCGCGGCTGCGCCTGCGCCGCGCGCGAAGGAAGAGCCGCGCAAGGCCGATCGCGAGGAGCGCGACAATGAGCGTTCCGGTGGCCGCGACGCGCGCCGCAAGCCCGAGCGCAAGGATGACCGGCGCAGCGACAAGCGGGATGATCGTCGTGACGACCGCCGCGATGCGCCGGCTGCACGGCCGGCGCCGCATGGCCGCCGTCAGGAACCCGATGATGGTCCGGACGATGGCTGGAACGGTCCGGTGCCCGAATTCCTGAATTTCGGTTTTGGCGGCTGAACGGCGCCACTTTGATTGAAAAGGCCCCCGTCACGCGCAGGCATGGCGGGGGCCTTTTTGTCATGTGACCATAACGGCGCAACGGGAGGGTAAGGCCATGTCCGCAATTCCAAGTGTTGGCGCTTTTGCGATCGTGCCCAGCAATAACGTCGCCATTGCCCTGGCCTTCTGGGAAAGGCTGGGCTTCGCGCGGGTCGGCGGTGATCACCATTATCATATCATGGAGGGATGGGGGTGCGAGGTGCATCTGACCCAGGCCGGCGCGCCGCCCTGGGATGTGCCGGCGCACAATCCCTTTGGCATCTATCTGCGCACGCCCGATGTGGCGGCGATCGCGGCGCTGGTCGATGATCTGGTCATCCGGCCAGGCGGCGTTTTGCGCCATCGCGAATGGGGGCTGTATGAGGTCGGGATCAACGGGCCGGATGGATTGCTGGTGCGGATCGGCTGGCCGTCCGAGCTGATCGAGGGCGCCTGATTCTACAGCAGTCCTTGCGCACGCAGGCTGCTATGCCCCTGCGCGCCGATGATGATATGGTCGTGGACGCCGATACCCAGCCGCTTGCCGGCCTCGACGATCTGGCGGGTGATCTCGATATCCTGCTTGCTGGGCGATGGATCGCCCGACGGGTGATTATGCACCAGGATCAGGGCTGCCGATCCCAGTTCCATCGCCCGCTTGATAACCTCGCGCGTATATATGGCCGCCTGGTCGATCGATCCGTCACCCATATTCTCGTCGCGGATCAGCATGTTGCGGCTGTTCACATACAAATTGTAGTGCAAACAAGGAGAAACCCGCAGTTTCGCGTTTGTTTAGCCCCTCAAACGCCGGACCAAGCGTTTCCACTGATCTTCCGAACTCATCCAGTCGGGGCGATCCGGTCTGCGAGGCGTGGGAGCAAATCGGTTAGGATGGCCCCTACAGCGCGAGCAGCGCAGATGCGCTCCGACTGTTTCCATTGCGGTGTTCCAGCAGTGGACGAGATAGAACCTGTTGAGCTTTCCCGCATCGACAACTCCTGAATGGCCGCAGTCGCAGATGATGAAGAGATTTGCGCCCCTGCGCTGATAGTCGCCTAGATTGCGAAGCGTGACGTTTGCGCCCACCTCAAAGCGGGAAGGTCATCTGTCGCGCATCTGGCATTGCTGGCTGGCGCTCCCAAGCCGCTAGAATGCTCTGCGCCAGTTCCAGCGCAGCATTTTCGCGAAGACGCTCATTCGGTGCCGTGAGTGCGACGCGCGCCCAGCCGGGAGCGTGAAGAAGGCTCTGAGCGAGCCAGAGAGAATCAGGCTGTGTCATGCGAACGGTATAAGGAACAAAGCGGGAACACGGCAAGAGGCTTGCGATCAATCGCTAAAGAGGTAGGGTCGCGCCGATTGGTCGGGGTCCGACGAAAACGGGGGTAAAATGCGAGCGATTGTTGTTGGGGCAACTATCCTTTTGGCTGCGTCGCCTTTGGCCGCGCAAGAGGTCGAAACCATCAGGTTTCCAGAGCTAGGTGTGGAAACCACCGTTCCAGCGGGTGGTGAGATTTACAGCTATGCGCGTGTCTACAGCATCGAAGGCGCTCAACTCGATGCCGAAGCAAAAGCGGGAGACTGGCTGCTGGAAAGCAAATATCCGGCTGGCACGAAACTCATACCTGTCTCCACCAAGGCAAAGCTGAAGGCATGTGCGCCGGAGAAGGACAGCTTAGTCGCGGCTGGTCCATGCTTCCTTGACGATGACGGCGACGGGACGTTCGATCGGCAAGCTGCCGATGAGGTGACGATGGCTCGGAAAATGAAAACTCCGGTGCCTTACTCGAAAACCAAAATCTCGATTGTCCGCGAGGACGCATTCAAGACGGTTCTGCTATATCAGGGGGCCACGGCAGACACGCTGCGCTTCTCCTATCGAGAATTCAAAAATGATATCGCGCGACCCGCTTTCACGGAAGAATTGTCTATCCCGCGCGAACCCTATCCTGCGATGATTATGGTGAAAAACATCCAGCTTGAGGTCGGAGCAGTGACGGGGATGGGCCTTCGCTACAAGGTCGTGAAAGTGAACTGATCCGCGAAGTCGTGGGAAGGCCCAGCAGTTACCTGCTGGGCCGAATATCAGGACAGTTTGACGCCGATGCTCGCCAGCAATTCGTCGGCTGTTCGCTGCGCCTTTTCTGCCTCGCTGGGTGCCCATTCGAACAAGCCGTCATGGCTCGTATATGTCGGCTCCACCAGATGAGGCACGGCGCGCTTGCCGCCTGCACAATACTGGTTCGGGTCCATCGACTGGTAGAGTTTCGCCGTCTCCTTGATCTTCGCCTTGGGAGCGATGACCGCGCCGTCGAAGCGTTGAACAGCGGTGCGTTCGTGGACATGGAATAGGTGCGTCATGGCGCAGTTACCGTCTGCGGCCAGATACTCGTCCAGTTCGCTCATCAGCACCTTGGCCAGCCTTGCATATTGGCCTTCATTAATCGCCTCGGTCAGGGGGAACACAATCGTCACCGTGTCCTCGCCCTTGCGCGTCATCGAGTCGAAAATGATATGCGCGTAGCCTAGCGCCTCTGCCTTTTCGTGCAGGGCGGCAGCTTTCGCGGACAGGTCTTTGCCGCGATATTCCAAGCCGATTGCCGATGCCGACAGCCAGAACTCTGCATGGTTGTTTGCGGCCTTGCTGCCCTTCCATTCACCGAATGACCATGCCGCCGGTTCAGCGGTGAACTTGCCCATCAATTGAATGAGGCCGTCCATATAGCCTAAGATGCCGGGACAGTTCTCGCCAGCATTAGGATCGAAGCAAGCTCTGTAGCAGTCCTGATAGCTGTAAGAGCGTGGGCTTACGTTGAATCGCGTTAGGGTGATTTTTGTCATTTTATCTCTCCGAACAATAATGTGATGCAGTTGTCCTGCTCCATTAGTTATCGGAAATCTGGAGATGTGCCCTGATATAGGGTCAAAACGAGCCGTTTTGCAAGACTGATAGATACGGGATGACACAATCATCCCGTAAAGGTCTTGACCTAATCAAGCAATTCGAGGGCTGTAAGCTATCAGCCTATCTCTGTCCCGCTGGTGTCTGGACCATCGGCTGGGGACGAACCACCAACGTAAAGCGCGGCGATACCTGCACCCAAGCCCAAGCAGATGCTTGGCTGGTTCAGGAATATGATGCTTTCGAGCGAAAGGTCCATGCCCTTATCAGGGTCGCGGTAACACCGAACCAACTCGGCGCACTGGTCAGCTTTGCCTATAATGTGGGCGTCGGCGCGCTACAGTCCAGCACACTCCTACGACTGCTCAATCAGGGCGATTATGCCGGCGCAGCGGCACAGTTTGCCCGATGGAATAGGGCTGCTGGAAAGACCCTTGCAGGGCTTACACGGAGGCGGAAGGCCGAAGCCGATCTGTTCGTCCAGCCATGACCGGATACCGGAACGGCTTCGAAGCAAAATGCGGTGCCGCGTTCGGCCCTGCATACCAGTATGAACCGATCAAATTGACCTATACGACCAGCCACACATACACCCCGGATTTCGTGGATGCCGCGAACAAGACCATCATCGAAACCAAGGGATTTTTCCCGGCCAGCGACCGTGCGAAGATGCTGGCGGTGAAGAAGGCAAACCCAGATTGGCGCATCGAGATTTGCTTCCAGCGGCCGGAAACGAAAATCAGCAAGGGAAGCAAGACGACATATCGGGAATGGGCCGAGAAGAATGGCTTCGTCGTGAGGTCCGCACCGATAAATTGATATGACGGTAGGATGCTTCGAACGGGGCTGCTCAGTCCTATCGTCGGTGCCCCGGCGCTGGAAGGCGTCGGGGTTATCCATGACTCGCCCTCGCGCGCGCGCGCGCGTGGTTCAGTAGATTCACACACACACCTTAACCATCAATGTGCTGTTATCGCTGCATTTTTTTGTTGCCTTCCGATCAGTGGAGGCGTATAGGGCGTCCATCGCAATCGACGATGGTTCCACCCATCCCGGTTAGCGTGCCGTTCCGGCGATGGGTATCTCGGTAGCCCACTCTCCATAGCGAACGTCAGATCGAACCGGCCCTTGAGGCCGATCGCGCCGCCAGCATGTCGCTGTCGGTGAACTGACACGCATGGAGGTTTTTCGTGTCAAATTCTGAACCGGTCGTGCCAATCGACGGCACTGATTATCCGTTGTCCGCGTTCCCGGCGGCGCAGCGTGAAATGTTTGATTACGACATGCTGGGCGCGTCCGATGGGGACTATGCCGAAGAGCTGGCCGATGCCGGTTTCCCCCCGGCAGAATGCGTGACTGCAGCGCACCGGGAATGGCAAAAAAGCAAAGCGATTGTCGATGGGCGTATTGCCCGTGCCTATGTGCTGGGCATCGTTTACACCGCCATCGTCGGCTTTGCCCCGGCGCGCGATTTTCAGGTTCTGAGCGAGCATGACGACCGTGACTATGAGCGCGATGAGGTCTTCGAACGCCGCATGGAATGGCTGTCGGGTAAGGGCGGGTATGTCATCTGGGTTCGCCGTCACGATACCGGCGACGGCATCATGCTCCCCCAAACTGTCTACAGCGTGGCCTTCACGAGCCAGCATCTGGAAGCTGCTTTCGTTGCTAAGTTCCCGGAGGTTGCACAATGAGCGGCCCCAATCTCAACGCACCGCCGCAGATTAGCGATTGGCCGGAAGCCTATGTCGCGGAACTTCGTGAGGATGAACTGGCTGACCTGTCCGACCGGACGGTTCTGGCACGGCTCAAGCGCGACCACGGCTTCATGCGCTTCGGACGGTATATCGATCTGAACGTCCAGCAGGGCTTCTATCTTCATCCCGGCAACGGGGTGATCGATAAGGAGGCTGGCACGGATAGCGGTTTCGTCATCGGCGCGCTTGGTGGCCTTGGCATCACTGTCGATGCGAACGGGCAGGCAGACTGGTTCCAATCGGAAGTCGAGCAGCACTATGTGAAGGATGGCTGCGCCAAGCTGTCATGGGTGTTGGCGAACGCCAAAGGCCCGTGGTTCCTAACCGCTGATCTCGAAGAGGGTCGGCACGACGATTGGTATTGGCTCGTGCTGCGCTTCCTGCATGAGGGCGACGAATCTGCCTTCCTTGCCGCATTTCCGGGAGGTGCAGCATGAGCGCGGTCGCATCACTCACGCCATCAATCCTCGATGGCGCAGGGCAGTCGCTTGCTTTCAATTGGAAGGCTAGGTTCACGAAAGCCCGCCACATAAAGCTGTTTCCGGCGAGCCGGGTATCGTGGGACGGCGTGGACTTTTTTGTCCGCACCTCTGGCGATGTGCCGTCCGCGATAGTCCATCCCGTTCAGGGTGCTATCGTGGCGGAATTGGCGAAGAAGCAGCCGCTCAAGCTGTCGCTGATGTATGACGGTTATCCGGAGACGTTCACTTGGCTCGTCATCTTCGCTCCTAATAACAGTCGGGGCCGCAAGGCCCTCGACAGGATTGAAGAGGTTTATCTGGCTGCTGTTGATGAGTTCATGGATGCGGAAGGGGATGAGGCATGATCGCTTTCGGTCTGAACGAAGCCTATCCCATAAACTCGGAAGTCGAGGACTGGCCGCGCGAGGGAGGCGTCATGTTGCCCCTGGGGCGCTGCGACAGCTTCATTTTTCACGAGGAAGGTATCAGCTTCGATACCGTAGATAGTGGCGATCCTGAATGGATGGCTCATGTCGTAAACACGCTGTCGGGGCTTGGTGTCGAATTCCTCATTGCGATCTGGGAGGCAGCCGACAAATTCGCGGGCGGCGCGATGGTCCCTCAGTTCTGCATCGCATTATCGGAGGAAGACCGCGACGAATATATGCCCCGTGTCCATCAGGCTTTCGACATCGCTCAGTCTATCGTCAATAGGGAGGCAGGCCGATGAGCGGTAAGAAGCCGTCTGATGGCGAGAAGAAGCGCCCGATCAACCCGCTGACTCACCCCCGTGCCTTCGACAAGCATCATGGGATGGAGTTGGACGAGCGGCTGTTCCCGAGCCTAACCCCGAAGGGATGGCGTCACCGCGCTCCACCTCGGAAGAAGGACGGCAGCTAAGCCGCGCCTTGTCGCCGCACCTGACCCTCAACACGGGTGCGGCGGCAGGCAATGGCGAACAGGAAGCCTAACCCAACCCACCCATCCGGGGGGTTCTACCGCTCAACTTCCTTTCCCTTTCTCTATTATAGTGCTGTAACTTCTGACGTTTTCGGCCCTTAGCGTGCTGCAACTTCGTGAAACCCGCAGAAATCAGCGTTATTTCGAGCCAAATCATCAACCCTTAGCGTGCTGTAACTCTTGATTTAGCGTCCCGTGACTTTTTGCGCTGAACATAATGACGCTGATTCAGGGGAGGAGATATAAATAAGAACGTGAGCACAGGGGCTGGATACTGCTGCGCTCGCAGCGGTAGCCCCTGGCACTTCTAATAGATGACTTTGGCCCGCTTTCGCAATTTCCAGCCCGCGAAGGCGGGTCATTCTATTTGAGGCTTACATGGATCAGCTCATTGCTATTTTCGCGCAGAAGCGCGCTAACCGCGAAACGGACGGCATTGTCCTCCCCCAAGCGTTTCGCACCAAATTCCCCGACATGAAGACCGAGAAGGCGGAAAAGCTCTTCCGTCGATATCTCGACGCGGTAGCCGCCGCGCTGCTTCCGGCCTTGGGCTTTGCCTCTGACGGCATCGCCTACATTTCGACGCACAAGCTGTTCGATGCCTGCGGCACCTTCAACGTGAACAAGGTCCGTTACAGCGTCTGGAACGAATTCAAAGACCTCTACCCCTTCTTCATCGTCCTCGATCAGGGCAGCAACGTGAAGGCGACCAACAACCCGTGGGAGAAAAATACAAAGGTGAAAATCGTGAACGAAGAGAAAATGGCCCTGCTGATTAACGAGAAGTCCCCCGAACACGTTTTCGACGCACTTTATGACCGCGCCGACATGGCCGACGCTATGGGTCTGCCAATCGACATGGCAAATCTAGAGCGGTTCATCGGCAACACGGAATATGAATTGGCCAAGGGGCCGACTGGCGCGCTCCGTGCGAAGCTGGAGCATAATGCTCGCCAAGCGCGTCTGATCGCGAAGGTCGGACAGTTCACGCAAGAGGAAGTGGGCGAAGCGGTCCTGCCGCTTATCCCGAGCAAAAGCCCCTTCGGGCGCACCTATTACAAGGGCCTGAATATCCAGTCGGTGTCAAAGCAGGTTCGCAGCGCCATTCTGGGGCACCACTACCAATACGACATGAACGCGGCGGTCTTCGCGATTAAGCTGTTCCTCTATGGCGTCCTGAACGGCGGCGACAATGAAATCCGTGGCACGATGCTCGGCACCTACACGCGCCAGTATCTCGCGGAGAAGAATCACATCAGGCAGCGCCTTGCCCGCGAGTGTTTCGAGGGCATCATCGTCCCCCAGGAGACGGCATTGCGGTCGGTCAAGGACGCCCTGACGGCCGTCGGCTTTGGCGCTCGGACCTCAGGCGCGACATGGATGGGCAAGAACGGACAGATGGAAGGCACGGCGCTTACCGAGGTCATGAAGTCGCCGGTCGCTCGCGAACGCTTCCTCGCGGATAGCTGGGTGAAAGAGTTTCTGGCAGAGCAGCGCGTAATCGAAGACGCCATCCTCGAAAGCATCAAGGCAAGCGAGGAATGGCCAGCGATCCAGCAGATTGTCGCATCCGCCAATAAGGCGAACGGTCGGGTCACGCGAGGCGGCCTGCTCGCCTATGTCTACCAGCAGTGGGAAACCGATATCATGGATCTTGCGGTCGAGGTGTTGGAGCGCAACGGCATCGAGGTTGTCGCCCGCATCCATGACGCCTTTATCGTTCGGCAGAAGCTGTCGGCGCGCATCATGGATGACATCGCGGACGCATGGGAATTTCGCGAATATATGACCCTTGATTGTGACGAGGTGCGTGAGTGGGTAGAGCCTACGTTCAAGCGGGCGCTCGACACGGCGGATGCCGATTTGGCCGCGCACAGAAAGCTGATCGAGCAGTCGGAGCAGCAGGCGGCAATATACAGCTATCGCAAGCGTCAGGCGGGTGTCGCTTGAGCATCCACCACGGCCCGCGCCAGACTCATTCGGGGTCGGCGGGCCTTGCGCGCTTCCATTTGCGATAGAACTCGTCAGCGAAGCGGTAAGCCCACCAGCAGATGCCGAGCAATCCGGCCCACTGGTTCAGGGTCAACATGCCAAAGCCTGTGACCGCCCACGCGCATAAATCGGCGGCGGATTTCATCGGGTGATCGAACATCAGAGGCTACCCGAAAATGCTTCGTAGATCGCCACGATCAAGGCAGCGCCGGTGGCGCTCTTGACCTTATGCTTCACAACCGTTGCAACCACAGTCTGCGTGACGGGGTTCTTGATGATCCCCACGACAGACTTTCCCACAAAGCCGAGAACATCGGCTACCATCTTCTTTGTTTTGGCCTTCACGGCGGCACCCCTCTTATCGTTGCTGGCCCTTAGACAGCCGGGCCAGTGAGCTTGAAGCAGTCCACCGTCATCGATGCCTGCATGGAATTGTTCGTGCTGATGTTGAAGCCGAAGCCGATCCTATCGGCCCTGTTCGGCAGGTAGGCCGTGACAGAGGAAGTGCCGACTTGGAGCCAGTTCTTGCCGCAGTGGCTGACGTAGAATGTCAGGGTCGAACCGACGCTCGAAATGCGGTAGAAATCCGGCTGCGTCTTGAAGGTCTGCGCCGCACCATCTAGCGCGCCGCCATAGCCGGTCAGTCCGCTGAAATAGACCACGTTGAACGGGTTATATTCGTTGGTCTGACCCATGATGATGTGGCGATTGCTGATGCTGTCCATGATGAGCAGGCCGCCCTTGCGGTAGTCGGCGTCGTTCATGATGATCGGCGCGCGGACAACAATGTCCCAATCGGCCGATTTCGTGGTCAGCGTCTTGTAGGCCAGACGGCTAACATCGCCCGAAACAGATGGGCCGCTCTTGATGAGCAAGCCCGCGTCGGCGTCGTCAGTGATCGTCAGTTGCGTGGCGTCGCCGCTGACCTTTGTGAATGTGCTGGCCAGCGGAACGTCAAAATACCAAGGCTTGCCGGTGCCGCCCCCGGTTGCAGGCGTAGTCCACGAGAATGCGCCGTTGGTCGCGCTGCTCTTTGTCAGGACTTGTCCGGTCGTGCCGCCAGTCGGGGCGCCATAGAGCGTGACCCATGAGGTGTTGTAATCCGTGCCATTGGTTTTGCGGAGAACCTGACCCGCCGAGCCACCGGCAGGAACGCCCTGACCATTGGTGCCGTTCGTGCCGTTGGTTCCAGCCGGTCCAGTATCGCCGGTGTCGCCCTTGTCACCCTTCGCGCCGGTAGCGCCATCGGCACCCTTGACCAATCCCGCGTCAATGACCGTGCTATCGGTCAGCGTGATGATAAGGTGGCCGCTGCCGTTTACGGTTGCGGACGAAACGCCAACGCCGTCTGCGCCGGGAGTGCCCGAACCACCTTCGCCGCCTTCGATGAAGGCTTCGTAGGTCGCGCCGTTGTCCATTTCGAGAGTCAGAGTGCCGTCGAGATAACGAAGGTCGGAGACGCTGGCACCGGGCAAACCGGGAGTGCCTGGCGCACCAGCGGCACCGGGATCGCCCTTGTCGCCTTTGTCGCCCTTATCGCCTTTGACACCAGCCGGACCGTGCAAGCCCGTAAAGCCTTGCTCACCGCGCGGACCAGTCGCGCCAGCGGGACCGGCTGGACCCTGAGGGCCGGGAACCGTTGATGCTGCGCCTGCTGGCCCAGCAGGACCGACAGGGCCGGTTAGACCTTGTGCGCCGCGTGGCCCCTCAAGGCCTTGCGGACCTTGAGGTCCGGTTGCACCGGTAAGGCCCTGAATGCCGGGAACGCCTTGCGGGCCTTGTGGCCCCATAGGACCGACCGGCCCGACTGGACCGGGGATGGTTGAAGCTGGACCTTCTGGCCCCGGCTCGCCTTGTGGACCGGCTGGACCAGTTTCGCCCTGCGGCCCCTGTGGACCCGGAATGGAAACTAGGCCCGATGTAACTTCGACAACCTCTGCTTCTGATTCGTTGGCGAGTTCGGTGATCCCGACTTCTGTTGCCATATTAGTCCACCCTGACCGCTGTTACGGTTCCTTCTCTGAGCGTGGTTGAAGTTCCATTTTCCCAGACCACCCACCAACTATAGGAGAGTTCGGTGTCGGCTCTGATGAAGCCTAGTTCGCTGTTGCGGATGAAGACGTAGATTGACTTCTCGCCATCGTTCCAGACGATGTTGTCGTCCAGCGTCAGGTCTAGGACAATGCGTTCGTTGCGCGAGATACGGAAATGCGCCTCTCTAACGCTGAACTCAATTGGGCTGCCTTCGCCGGGATTGGTGAGCGCCAGCTTTGAGGTGTAGGTTACGAAGTCGTCTGAGGATGGCCCGTAATACCTGACTTCAATTGTTTTATTCTCTGCCACGCAAAGGTGCCTCCAATATCGTTTCCGATATTTATTGAGGCACCCCTGCGCAGAGGTGGTGTTTAGGGCTTAAACGGCGGGTTGTTGGTCGTCTGATGATAGCCGAACCATCCGTTACCAGCGGTCAATGCGCCCTTAGCCGTTTCACTGTCGATTTTGCTCTGGCGATAAGCGAGCGCATTAGTCTCGGCAGTTACAAGCGCGCTATCGGTGCGCCCCATGTCGCGCAGCAGAGAAGGACCGGCCAAAAGCTGATCCATCGACTGACCATCACGCGAACTTGGGTTGCCGTTGTTATTCCAGCTATCCCAGCTAAAGGCCGCGTCCGCGCCTTGCTGGGTGATGATCGCAGAATAAGTCTTTGGCAGGTTCGTGACATTGCCACCGGCTGCGGAAATCATGGCCGGTGTCCAGACGGGAACCGTGTAGTCAATTTCATAGCTATTGATCGTCATGCCGCCGTTCAAGCGTCCGGTGATGCGTTTCTGGTGCATGGTGATGAGCCAATCAACGACAGCCTTACACTTGGCCGACGCATCGCGCAGTGCTTGGTTGAAGCCCAGCTTCTCGCCTGCATGAAGCGCGCTCATCCAGTAGCCAATCATGAACTCATGCTGCCAGACGCCATAAGTGCCGTCCCAAAGACATGGACCGAAATGCTGCGCGGCTGCAAACACGGCATTGTTTCCGCCGCCCGTGATGTTCGCTGGTGGGTTCAGGAAGCCCGGAGTGCTGTCGTAGAAGTTGTCGTAGAAGCCTTCGAAATCGAACACGACGCGATCAAGGATTTCCTCGCGGTTATAGAGCCTGCTCGAATTGCTCGACGCGGTTTTCCACATCAGCGCGAGGTGCATGTATTTCCATGCAGCACCACGCGAGGCGAACTCGCCAACTTCGCCCCAGCCGTTGTTCAAAATCCATGGGATATAGAGCCACGACTGATCGGAGAATTTATGGCCTAGGAATGCGAATTCCGGCGTCTGCCACATCAGCGAACCCCAATATGGGAATTGGTGCGCGTGGTCGGCGTCAATCATGTTCGTGCCGAAAACCGGCTTATCGGATGCGACGCCAGCGAAAGGCACCTGAACGCGGAGCGGATTGTTGGCAGTGACCCATTCGTAAGGGCGGCCACCCTGAATGTAATATGCCTGCTCAGGCGGCGTGCCCGCTTCACCACCACCATAATAGTGGTTGCGAAGGGTGATGTTGCGCCTTGGCTGGCCCTTATACAGTGGCGTCAGTCGGCCGTTTTCGAAGCAGTGGAAGGGATCGCTGACATAGCCGGTCAGGTAGTCGAGCGCGATTTGCTTCATGTCCCTGTTGTCGTGCAGGCGCTTGACCGCAACGTCACGCGCATAACGGGCGACCGGCTCAGGCATAATCTGACGATCATCGCGCACACCACCGGGGCCGGTGATCGGTGATCGACCCATCTGGTTGAATGGCGTGTATTTCAGCCATGTGTTCGCGTTCGGGACCATGCCGTTTTGATCGAAGCCATATTTCCATGGCGAGAGCGTGTTCTGACCGGCCGTGATGAGGTCGTTATAGGTGCTGCTTTCCCATGGCATCATGCGGTAGTTCGCGAAGCCGTTTAGCTGCTCACCTGTGCCAGCGCGCAAGTCGCCGCCGTTAACCGATGCACCACCCTGAGAGCCGAATGGAACGGCAACGTCATAGGTAGGAACGCGCGCCCAAATGTCGGCCTGCGAATATGCTGGCGGCTCGGCATGGGAACGCCAGATAACTCCGGAACGGACAGTGCCTTTGGGATACCACTTGTTCGCGGCAGTCACCATCGGATTGCCGCGACCGTCCAATGTGCCGCCCCAAGAAACGGGCGAGGTAGTCGTATTGAGCGGCTGGCCATTTGGCTGTTCGATGCGACCCAGCAATGTGCCGGCATTATCGTAGATCAGCCACTTATGCGGGATCATGTAGCTGTCTTTGCCCTGCGGGTCACCGAACGGATTATTGGGCATCTGCGTCGTGTCCCAATCGTAGCCGAACTGAAACTGCACGTAGGTGCCCATTCGGATGCCTTCGCAGTAATAGTTGATGCCGTTGATGTTTGGCACCGGTCCCTTAGGCAGCACTTCTGTCCAAGACGCCTGCGCGCTGTAGAGGTCGGCATCCTCAAAGCGGCAATTCTGTGCCGCTGGGCGAGTCATGACCAGCTCGTTGGGATGGGCAACGCCTTCGCCGGTCGACCAGTTCTCAAGGACCGCCTTATATGCTCGGCCAGCGGGCAGAACCATGTCGCCGACGACGACTTCCATGTTGTAGGGATTTTGGCCAGCAGCCGCGTAGCTGACGGTGACAGGTGCCTGAGCAGTTGAGAACGATCGGGCATCCACGACAAGCATCTGCAGATCGGCTGCGCTGATCGTGCCAGACGAAACCGGCTCATAGCTGCTTTCAATCTCTGGCTTGCCGTAGGCCACGCTGACATAGGCCACCTCTAGGTTGTCCTGGCTGTCGCTGGTGTTGTTGCCCGACGAGTTGCACTCAAGGCACATCGCGGGCGTCACGCGCAGTTTCACCTCGCACGTTTGATCGGGGCCGATCTGGACGCCATCGCTGTAGAAGCGCACGGTGCCTCCTGTGCCGCCCACATTGTCGATATACTCGACCGACCACGTTTTGAGCGAACCGGCAGCGAAAGCCGGGTCATCGGCGCTGACAATCTGAGTCTCGGAGTTGCCGCGTCCGACGGTGACGACGAGCGTGCTGGAGCCAGCCCAATGTCGGCGCAACTCGAACTTGCCCACATTGTAGTCATACATCGTGGCAAGGATTGGATACTCTTCGGTCACGACACCGGAGAACGTCATCTTGATACTGGCCGGGGTCTGGGTCGTGCCGTCATCGTTGGTCTGCTTAAATGCCAGCGCCAGCGGATCGGTGATGAGGTAGACGCCCTTCATGAGGCGCAATCGACCGTTGACCATGCTGCTGCCATCGGTCGAACCATAGACGCGCTTGTAGATCACGTTCGATGCGCCAACTGCGTCACCGCTGACGGGCCAAGGGCTTCCCGCGTTAGTGATGTTCCACTGGCTCGCGACAGGCACGGTGATTTCGTTGCGGCGCTCGATGCGAAGAGGGAAATTGTTCGGTGCGGTCAGGGTGAAGTTGCCGGTGCTGCCAGCAAGGAAAATGCCCAGCGAAAAGATCGTGCCGGGATCGCCATAGACAGTGCCGGAACCCGAGAGGTCCAAATCCTCATCTGAGCCACCCGGCAGCGGTTCGGGGGCATTTACGAGGCCCATAACGACCGCAAGGCCGCTCGTCTGCATCTTTGCCCAGATAGCGATGCCTGCGTCTTTGTTGCCGGATGGAATGATGACCTGTGCCGTCTGCGTCAGGTTCATCGGGGGATCGCCAACGGTGACAGGAACAATCACGCTCACGCCAGAAGAACCAGCCGCCTGACCGGTATATTCGGTCCAGTTCTGGATAGCGCCCAAGCCGACTGCGGAACCGTCGCGGCCATCCTGACCGTGCAAGCTGGCCAGCCATTCCTCTTAGGTTCCAACGAAGCCGTTCTTCACGGCTGTTTCATAGGCGCTGTCGCCGCCTTCAATGCCGTTCTCGATAATCTCTGCCGCAAGTTCGATCATCGTGTTTACGTCGCGATCCAGACCGGCCACGGTCGATTGCGTGTGGACGATGCCATAGCTGACGCCGTTGCCCGTGCCGCCGCTGAACGGACTAGCCAGCTTCAACTGCACGGAGTTCACGACACCATCAATCTCGTAGTTTTTGCCATCGACAACGAGGATATCTCCCCGCTGGATCGAACTGTCGAAATTGGTGCTGTTTCCGATCACAATATCGGAGTTGTTGGTGAGATTGATTGTGCCGGACTTGAACCACGCCATCAGGGGTTTTCTCCTGTTCTTATACAGGAGTATTTATTTGTCCCTCCGCGATGCGCTCAGTCGGTCGGGTCATCCTTGGGATTGGCATCCTTCACGGCCTGAATGATAGCCTTCCAAGCATCATAGCCCTGATGAAACAGGATATCGAATTGCTCTGCATAGCTAGGGTAAGCTGCCGCTCTTGCCGCCGCATAGCCCTTTTTGACGTTCACCTTCATACTGCCTCCGGTCCTGTCTGGACTTCTATACACTGCTCGATGAAATGCGGGTGGTAGAGGAACAAAATCAACCTCTCTGGGGTGTCAGCCTCAAATTCAATCGAACCATCATCTACCGTCAGAACCTCATCGTTCAATGTGACGCTTGTTCCTGCTGGCACATTGTTAACGAGATTATAGCTGACTTTGATAGGGAAGGGCTGTCGTGCCTTGACCTTCAATGTTTCAAGGTCGAGATAGATCAGGTTGGCGTTCAAGAGGTCAGGCAATTCAGCAACGATCACGCTGCTGTCCTGATATTCGATTTCGTTGCGCGAAATGGCCAGCGTTGTGCCATCTGCTTTGAAGTAAGCATAAGCCATTATCGTTTCGTTCCTTGAAGTGTCATCATGATATCCCGCGCATATTGAATGCGAGAAACAGAGCGCGGCAGGAAAGCGCCAGAAATCATTCGGGCAATGACGCGAACCTGTGCGCCCGTAACCTGACAAGAGATTGATTCGCTCGTTCGGCTATAGCTGTTGCCGTTATCGGTTGTGATGCCGAGCGTCTGTTCAGATGCCATGGCATAGCCGCTGCCAGTATCAACCCAGAGTTGGACTTTGCAGCTTGCGTCGTAGCCGGTGGTGGCGTCTCGCGTGAAGCCGACTTCGATAGTCGCATTGCCAGATACGCCGTCGCCTATGGTCATGAAGCCGGTTGTCAGGAAGTCCACCGAGCCACCGGCTGCGCAAAGAGCGTCCGCACTGGTCATCACCTGATTTGCCGTAATGGCATTGCCCGCGATCTTGAGCGTGTTGACGGACAGGTCATTAATCTGCGCACCGTCGATGGTCGCACGGTCCATGACCGCCTGTTTCAAGCGCACAACGCCGCCGACCACTTCGAAAACCATTTCGACGCCGCCGGGATGCCCGATAGCGAAGCGGTCAGCATTAACCGCGAACTCGAAATTCTGGCTGGCATCCGTGTAGAGACCGAAGCCACCGACACGGCCCTGATTGTCGATCCTGAGGGTATATTGCCCGCCGAAGCCATCAATGGCGCTGCCGTAGGTGGACAGCTTCTGCTCCAGCGTTACGCCGCCCTGATCGTTGAGTCTGCTCGTCAGGGTGGTGATGTTGTCGGCGTTGGTTTTGTCGCCAGCGGCATAAGCCTGTTTGACCTCTTCAAGGGCACTTTCCCATCCGTTGTCGTCCTCGCCGTCGCCGATTTGTGCAGACAGCGTATCGATGCGCTTGGACAGAGCCTCGCTCTCATCGGCAATCGTTTCGTTGACGGTCTGCATGGCCGCCGTGATTGCGCCCGAAATGTCGCTGTTCCAGACTGCGGACTGATCGGTGATGCGTTTGGCTAGAGCCGTGTCAGCATCGACCAGTGTTTCAATCTGGTCGTTGAACTGGCTTTCATTATCGTCAATGCGGCTGGCCTGCTGATCGAGGCGCAGGGTCAATGCCTGGTCGGCATCGACATACACTTTACGCTCTTCAACGAGAGCAGCTTCAACAATGCGGGACACATCGCCGTCGAATGTCTCGAACTTAGCGCCCATCTGCAAAAGCTGCTGAGACTGAGCAAAATCGACCCCGGCCTGTGTCTCCTGATAGAGATTGAACACAGCGTCGAACTCATCGAACTTGCTCTCCTGTTCCAGCATTTTGCCGGAAATGAGAGTGCCGTTATCGATGTCGGTGTAGAGCTTTTCGACCGCCTTCTGGATGCGACGTTCGTTCTGTTTGCCATAGGCGTTGGCCAGCTTGCCAAAGGCCGTGCTGCGCTGGACGTTGAGGGCGGCTACGCCTTCCAACTTCTCATTCAGGATCGGCAGCAGCTTGCTTTCGACGGACAGCGTATGAATGCGAACGGTCGCCTCGTTGAGCAAGTCCGTGCCAAAAGCATCATAGGCCGCATAGGTGATGAAATACTCCGTGTCGGGAGCCAGCGGCAGCGTCACGGTCGTATCTGGCCCAAGATATTTGCTGGTAATCTCGTTCTTGCGCGGCGGGTTCTGTGTGTCCGCCCAGACGACGAACCCAGCAAAGTCGGTGTCTTCCGGCTTGCTGAATTGCAGAACCGCCATGTCATAGCCGTGCATGGGGATCATGGCAGGCACGGGCGGTGCGGGATTGAGGCTATCAATCTCGCGCTCGTCAGACCATTTGCCGCCAGCCTCCTGCGTTGCCATGAAGACCTTGGGCGAGCGGGTTAGGCCAGCAGCTACATTTTCCTCATAGGTGAGCGCATCCTTGTAGATACGCATACCATCGGTATCGGTGCTCTGGAAAACGGTGTGGTTCACATAATGGACGATTTCGCTGTTCGCGCACTCATAGCGCAAACGATACTGCCATTCCTGTCCATTGCTGGGATGCTCTCTGAACCAGACTACTAGGTCACGGCCAGTGAATTCTACTGCTGCCATGGCTTAGTCGAACCTCACAAATTCTGGCGGCCAAACATCAACGCCTGAATCGCCATATTCAAAGGTGACGCGCAGGATCATTGCGGGGCTTGCTTTGCCCAGCGTATTTATTGAGCGACAGCTAAAGACATGCTCGCCGGGTTCTGCGTTTCGCATGGTGGCGAAGTTGTTCGGTCCGCGATAAATGTCTTCCCATGCGCTGCTACCGGGACGCCTTACCTGCAGGGAGTAGCCGTCCAGAAGCAGGCGCGTTCCATCCTCCAGCACATTGTCGATGGCATCCCACGACACATCGAAAACATTCTGTGGGCCTAGCTGCTCGTCGGTGTAGGAACGGGCAACAGCTTTCAAACCCGTAGGCGCTGGCGTGATGGGATTGAGGGTCGTCCATGGCGAATAGTCGACCGGGACATTATCATCGAAGAAGGCGAACTTGCCCTCATGATGGAGGGTGCCCTTGACGGTGTATCGGCCCTGACCGGCCTCAACGATATCTTTGATGCGGAAGACGCGGGGCTGAACGGCTGCGCTGGAAAACTCCACGATGCCGATAGGGGTATCAGCTTCAAGGTCGGTCGTATCGACGTTGATAATGTCAGTGGTCGTCGCACTGCCGACCATCGTCACAGCGCGGGTATCAAGGCCGTTACCGACAACCATATGCGCGCGATAGGCAGTTGCCGCTTTGAGCGGGATTGGCTGATCTAGGCGAAGCTGTGTCGGGCTGATGATCTCGGCAACGCGGCCGGTCGGAGCCTTGCCCGAACGCGACCAGTCATCGACTTCAATCAGTTGGCCTGGCGCATATCCGGCGCCCGCAAGCAGAGTGTCGAACTCGACAGTGACATATTCCTTCTGTGCTGCGAATACGAGGATGCGAGCGAAGTCATATGCTTCCTGCCTGTTCGTGCATCCGGTTTTGTAGACCGTGCGCGACACGACGCCATTGTTGGAGAGGCCGAGCGCACGATTGCGGTCGATGCTCTCCTGATCGCGATACACGACCATGGCCTTGCGGTAGTAATCGTTGGGATCGTCAAACTCGACAATCACCTCATTTAGACGATCCTGAACCGGCGCACTGCCATATTTGAACTTGCCGTCTGCGGTCGCGGAATTGTTGACGTAGTGGTCAACAGCGTCCTGCGGGCGATCCTGCATCAAGACGATCTCGCTGCCATTGTTATATGGGAAGGCGCGGAAGGTCTGGGCGAGGTCGATTAGCCCCTGCCAGCCGTCAATCTCGTCCGTGAATTGCTTGTTGAGGGTGAAACGGGTCCGGCCGTTGACCTGCTCGTCGCAGTATTTGGCCGTATTCAGCAGCGCGAACTTATTGAAGAAGCTATCAGGGAAGCCGCAACCCATGCGCGCATTCGTGGCAATTTCTAGCCAATGCCATACCGGATTGCTGGTGAAGGCATATTTCCATGCACCATTCCAGAAGCCGTCATAGGTCTTGGCAACCGGGTCGTAATTGTCGGGAACGCGGACCTTCTGGCCCTGCACGATGACAGCGATTTCAGGGCTGGACCCTAGATCGAACTGCGCGAGGTCGATCATGGTGCTGAACAGCGCGGTCGGCACTTCGCCGCCGCTGCCGTCATAGGCTAGTTCGATATCCTGATACTCGACCCAGCCATTGAATGCGGTGTCGTTCTGTAGCTTGTCGTCGGTGCTGTCTGGTGTGGTCCTATAAACACGGAACATCCATGGATCGGACTCGTCGCCCACAGTCTTTGGCGGTGCCGCAATCGAGTAATCGCGCACGAATGGATCGCTGGATTTCTCATTCACATACCACTGTCCAGCGGTCGTCCATGTCGGTGCGCTCAGGCGCTTAACGTCGAAGCCGCCCTGAACAACGGTCGTGGACTGATTGCCCTTTTTGCTGGTCTGCACCAAACCGTTGAAACGGATGCGCGCCTTGACGCGGTTCACATCGGCATTGGTAACTGTGTTCGTGATGTAGAACTGACTGCCGCCACCGGCCTGCGTCTGGCGCAGTTCAATGTTGCTGTCGAAGTTCGCAGGGATGCCGGGAGTGATCGGCACTGGCGACTGACCTTCGACACCATATCGCTCGGCCCAACTGATGCCGTTATAGTTCAGGGCATTGCTGCCGCGATCACGAAGCGGGACTTCGTTGACGAGGATATTTTTCTCTTTCTCCTCAACCGTGCTGCCGACGATCCCGCCGATTTCACCCGCGCCGAGCGCAGCGGTCAGACGCAAAGTGGCATCGCTGTAGGTGGTGTTGCTGATCGTCTTGCCGCCACCCTTTTTGCCGTTCGCTTCCATAGCCGTTTGCAGGGCGTCCGTTGCGCGATAGACGCCTGTGCCACCGAACTTGGCTTCCCAAGCCGACTGCGGGGAGTTCATGGGGCTGGAATAATCAACGTCAGCCTCAAGGACGTTGAAGCCGCAAAGGACGCGATCACCGGCAATGTAGGCGAGAACTGCACCCTCTGTCTGGGTGTTCAAGCCATTCTCATACAGGGCCGACTTGCGCTTATCGTTCTTCGTCTGAGCAACCGGCATGAGCAGGTTGAGCAGTTGAGTGACTGCGATACCTACTGCCGTGCTGACAAGCGCGGTGATGAGCATGGCCGATGTGATTTCGTGGCCGGTCGCATGGGGTGCGATATGGAGAACGGTGCCAGCGGGCAGGGTCCAGTTGTTTGATACCTGATTGCCGGTTAGGCTGACCGAGTTCTTAAGCGTTTTGCCGATGCGAAACTCTGCTGGCATCACCTCGATCATTCGACGGAGCGGGATAATCTGCTCAAGTGCAGCGACAGCTTCTTTCGCAGTTGATGCGTGGACAGTAATGCCGCGCTTATAGCCCTTTGGTGCCTTGTCCTTGTAGGAACCGTGCAGGATGACCTTTATCATTATGGTTTCAGCCTCCAGAATTGCATTGCGTATTTTTCGATGGCGCGCTCTTCCTGCTGCGGAAGCCATTCTTCCGAATGGCGCTGGCTGAGTTGGTGAAGGTATCTTCCTTCGCCCAAATAGATCGCGCAGTGGTTGGCAATTGGGCTGTTCCAGAACATGATGGCGAGGTCGCCGGGCTGGCGGTCTGCTCGATCGACAGGCTTGAAGCCCAAGCGGGGCGGCCAATAGCGGAAAGGATCTTGCCCTCGTGCATGAGCGTGATGCTGTCCCGGCTCCCTGACACGGGGAATAGGGTCAATGACGCGGCCAGACGCCCTGTAATAGTCCTCGCAAAGGCTCCAGCAGTCTCGGATACCCCAAAGATATGTGCGCCCTAGCAGGGGTTCTACGGGCTTCTCTGGCCCCCAGATTTCAGGGTAGCTTACATCGGTAACGCCGGTCAGGTTCGCATGGACAGCGACGATGCCCCATGTCCAGCCGGTCGCAATCTGACTCTCTGTGTCCCTATCGCTGGGTTCGGCCGATCCGTGGGGATGGCTATGTAGGAAGAGGGCAGGGCGCTTGTTGAGAAGCAGGGCGTTATCGGCATGGGAATAGCTGAACGCCTCGTGTGGTGCCGGATTGATATTCTCAATCTCGCGCCATGATCCATCTGGCCAGATGGCGACGATAGCCTCGCGCGGCCATGCGCGCATGAAGATGGGCTTGATTTCCAGCCACAGAGCGTCGGATAGGATTTTCACATAGTATTTAAGCAGGCGGGGCAGATGGCGATTGAATGGGGCAGCGTAGCCGATTGGGTTTCGGGGTTGGGTGGTCTGCTCTCAATTGCAGCCACTGGATACATTGCACTGCATGAGCGCAATCGTTCCACTCAGATGGAAGATCGAGCGGAAGAGCTAGAGTATGTCCGCAGATGTGCGGTTATCGATGAGGGTGTGAGATTGGCGGAAATCGCAGCAGAACGCGCGACCAGCTACATACAACTTGTTAGCCTCGGTGGCGGTATCCATGCCGACAGTGGATTCGAGTTGAAGCGTGATCTTATACAGGTCAGCAATCAGATTAACCTGCTGCAAGCCTATCCGGGCAACGATCCTCGGCTCTTCGTCAGTCTCGGCGGCCTGTCTTTGGCATGTAGGTTGGATGACCAGCAGCACGATTCAAATAACAGCTATCTGCAATCACGCTGCCGAACCCTTGTCACGTTGGTGGACAACGCGAAATCTGGGCTGAAAAGTCTAAAGTAATTATCGCAGCAGGTTTGAACCAAGGCCGGGGTAGTGCTCTCGGGTCATCTTGAAGCCGGGGAACTTGGCTCGTTTGAAGTCAGCGTGGGTAGCGAGGGTCAGGGTTAGCACTTGCCCATCCGACGATACGCTGTCCAACAGGTAGCGTTCTGTTTGGAACGCGGCTTGCGGGTTATCGGCAATCACATCGTCGGCTAGGGCTAGGTAGCGGGTCACGGGCGCGCCGGGTGCATCGTCATACTTGGCCAGCGTCACAGCCAGAGCCGAACCAAAGTCGGGCATCTCGATTGTCGGCTGCACGAGATTTTCCCCGCCGCGCTGCCATCCAGACGTTACAAAGGCGTATGGTGTCCAATCCTGACCGCTGAAACGGATTATCCCATCTTCTGGTAGGTCAGCTTCGAAAGTGCTGGTGTTGACGAACCTGTAAACGGCATCGCCAAACACGGTCAGGTCCAGCGAGTAGAACTCAATCAGCCTGTCGAAAGTGGATTTGTTGAGATTCGGCATCAGACCACCTCAACAGCCAGTGTCACGGTGACATTCAGGTTTCCGTATGTTTCGCTGTATCCGAACGCAGAAGTCGGACGCACCCTGATCGCACCGCGCACATTGCAGGTGTAATCGTAAACGCGATTGAAGTGACCGGCTTTCAATTCGGTCATCAATGCCAGTGCATCAGGCTTCGGCAGAGTCCATGTCAGAGTTGCTGTTTCAGTCCATGGACGCCAGCCCACAGTGCCGCTCATGTTATAAGCGCCAGCCTGCATCGTCTGCTTAATGGGTGTAATGGTCCAATCGACAGGGACGATGAGTTGTCCCTGATAGGGGAGAGCGGGCATGTTTACCTCTGCTTCTGGAGTTCATCGCGCACCATTGCGCGCATGGATCGCTGATGGGCGTCTAGCTGGGCCTTCATCTGGTTCAGGCTGCTTTCGCTTGCATTGCCCTGAATCACGATGGACGTTCCGCCGATGGTGACATTGCCACCGCCGCCGCCGACAGCGCGCTTCGCGGTGTTGTGGTTCATGATCGTGCCAGCGGCACCAAATCGCATCAGTTCAGGGCCGTTTTCACCGACCCAGCGAACATCACCGGCACGGACAGAACCACCAGAAGCACGACCGCCGCTGACACCGGACGATCCACCGAGCGCGCCGGTGATGACACTGGTGAGCAATCCACCGATACCACCCTTACCGCCTAGCTTGTCACCAAGGATCACCGCCTTCGCGATAGCTTCGAGCAGGCCGCGCAAAACGCCGCTGATGAATGTCTTGAACGCCTGCTTGGGACCATCCCACATTGCGGTCAGGAAGTTGGCCAGTGCAGAAGCACCTTCGGCCTGACGATCCATCGCAACGCCCTGTTCAAGCTGCTTCGCGAGATTCTGTTCGTTGAGGATCAGTTCGGCGCGCTTCTGCTCGTTGATGCCCTCAAGCGCCCTGATCTTCTCGATATTGGCGTCACGCTCTATCTGGATTTGTAGAATGCGGCGCTGATCGTCGGCCTTGTCAGGATTGGTGCGCGCCAGATTGTCCAGTTCGATTTGCTGGCCGCGCTGGGCCTGATCCGTCTCAATATCCTTGACGGCCTTGGCGCTTTCCTTCGCCTTTTGCAGACGGTAATATGCCTGCGCCTGTGCATCGACCTTGGCGGTCATCGCATCGTTGACGGCGAGATCGGTGTTCAGACCGGCACGACGACGCGCCTCGACCATCGCAAGCTGTTCCTGCGAATAGGCGAGTTCGCGGACCTTTTCGTTGAAGTCCTTGAGAATGTCGCTGACCTTCTTGGCCTGCTCACCTTCGCGCAGTTTCTTGAACAGGTCTTTGATAGCGTTCGCCTTGGCATTGATCTGCTCAACGTCACGCCCCAACCCTGCGCGCTCCAGCTCGTCGGCCAATGCCTTCTGCTCTTCGCTCAGGGTCAGGTCTTTGATGCGCTTGTTCAGGTCGGCAACAGCATCGGCATACTTCTTCGCTTCCTGTGCTTTGGCGCTATCGCTCTTGCCCTTGCCACCGCCGCCACTGTCGGCAGCGGGCTTCACGGCCGTTCCGCTATCGAGGCCACCGGATGCAGAGCCAGCCGCTTTGCCGATTGCGCGAGCGCGCTTAATCAGGCCTTTGACGCCGTTCTCTGCCTCATGGCCAAAGCCGCCGTTGAACGCCTTGCCCATGTCATTGCCCAGCTTCGCCCACGCGCTGTTTTCAGCGGCACCGGCCTTGGGAGCCTGAACACGACCAATCTGGATTTGGGCCACTTCGCTGATACCGGCACCCAGCTTATTGGCTGCGCCGATCACGGTGTTGATTGCGCCGATGGTCTTGTTGACCCACTTTTCGATAAAACTGGAAATCGCGTTGAACACGGACGCTACATCGCCCGCCACGCTCTTACCGAAGCCTACGACCGCTTTGTAAACCGATGCGATGGCCTGACCGATGCCGACGAAGAGATTCTTCGCGCCGGTTAGGATTGTCTGGAAGCCCGGTGACAGGCTCGACCAGATAGCGCCGGGAAGCTGATCGAACAGAACGCCGATGGCAGCGACGCCGCCGCGGAATGTGCCGATGAGCAGGTCAACGATACGAGCAGCGCCAGTAACGATGCCCTCTGGATTGAACTCCAGGTCGCCGAACAAGTCGTTGAACCAGCCTTTGATGCCGCCCCAAATCTGCTTGATGCCAGCGATTGGAGTTGCGAACGCCTCCGAAAGATACTTGCCGATGTTGGAGAAGACACCCTTGGTGCCGGTCCACATATCGGACAGGGCAGAAATGGTGGCCGTCTTCGCGTTGGTCGCGGACTTGCCAATTTCTTCCCATGCAGCTTTTGCCAGACTGCCCCATGTTGCGGTTTCGGCAGAGACCTTCTTGTTGATGCCCAGATAGCTGGCGAGGCTACCGATTACGCCATTGATGAAGCTGGATAGGCCGCCCAACACATAGGACACGGCATTGCCGAACATATCGACGGCAGCAGCCAAACCGTTGAACACGGCAGCGAGTGCATCAAGCGCAGGCTGGACGCCTTGACCACCTGTGGCAATGGATGACCAGATACCAGCAAGGCCGTTAATCAGCTTGCCGACTGCGCCCACGATAGAGCCGACCACGTTGCCGATGCTGCCCAGCACAGGTGTAATCGCACTGATGCCAGCCGCGATTGTGCTGAGAATTTCCTTGAATGCCGTGCCAAGCTGGCCTCCGCCGATTGCAGCGAGGGCTTGGAACATCGCATCTTCGACGTTCGCCATCTTGCCGCTGATGGTGTCCATCTGGCGGGCCATCGCGCCGCCGAACTTGGTATTGCCCAAGTCCTCTAGGTATTTCTGGATTTCCTGAGCATTGTTGCGGACGGTTGTGGTCACGCCAGCGAAGGTGAACTTGACCTTATCGCCTTCCTTGCTCGACTTGATGCCGAACTCTTTTAGGCGTTCAAACTCGCCGGTAGCAGCGTCAGCAACCGCTTCGATCATTTGCGATAGCGGCTTGCCCATAGCGGCAGAGGTGTTGCCGAACGAGACTAGCGCCTTTTCGGTCGCCTGTAGGCCAAGGGTTCGCAGTTTGATGAATCCCTCAACCGACTGGCTGAGGTCGAAAGGCGTCTTCTCCGCGAACTTAACTAGGGCCGCATAGCTGTCCTCTGCCTTCTTCGCGTCACCGGTGATGGTGAGCAAGTTGGCCTTCCAGACTTCCACTTTGGACGCGGCATCGAGCGCGGCCTTGCCAACCATACCGACGCCAGCCGCGACACCGATAGTGGCGGCAGCGGCTAGATTGAGGGCAGGGACAAACGATGTGATGCTCGACATCGCGCCGCCAAGGCCGCCCATCTGGGATGCGATGCCGCCAACTGTGGTAGTGACGCTGGAGCGAACGCGACCAAGCGCGTTTTCGATTCCGCTGGCAAAACCTGTGTTGATGCGGGCATTGCCAATGCCGCTCAGGCTGCGTTGGATGCTGTTGGACTCGCGCTCTGCAACGCGCCCTGTGCTGGTTAGAAGACCGCGAAGCGTATCCAGTCCGCTAAAGGCGCGACTACCGCTAAAACCAACTTCAATCGTTACTGCGTCACTCATGCGATAGGCGCCTCCATTTGCTCGCTTATTTATTTGGAGGTCACGCTATCTCTTGCTCGACGGATGCGGCGCATGGCTTCTGAACCAGATACCGAATCGGATGACTGCTGATCGTCTTCGATGCCTGATTGCCAAGAGACTACCGCCAGAAGATACTCAGGCCATGTTGTGTCCCAAATATCCTGTGGCGGTATCTTGTGCGCGAAGAGGTTAGTCCAAGCTACCTCGTGCAGCTTTAGTCGACTGTCTTTTTTTGGGTATCTTCCTGCGATGGCTTGAGCAGCTTCATCTTTTCCACACCGAGCATGTCGCTGATGCAGTTTGCGAAGGCTTCCTGCCATTCAGGCTTGTCGAATTCGGAGATGCGACCAAAGAATGCAGCGTAGATTTCATCACGAGTATAGGCGCTGCCATACTGCAAATGAAAGAACATGGTCGCTAGATCGGACGGCTTGTTCGCGGTCTGTAGAAACTCGATTGCATCCTTGCCGGTTTCCTCTGAAAGAGCTTCCAGATTTCCAAGGCTGGACTGCAACTTGATTGACTGGTCGTCCCAAACGAAAACGCCAGTGCCGAGACGGTTCTTTAGTGCCATTTTATGTTTTCCTTATCAGGCAGTGTGACCGGGGCAGGCCCGGTCACATCGTTTCTTAGTCGTCGGTGAGAGCCACGCCAGCTTCGTCATACTCGGTGACTGCACCGGAGTTGCTGAGCGTGTAGCTGCCTTCGCGAACGCCAACCGCGCCAGCAGTGGTTTCAACACCGGTCATCAGGAACGAGCCGCTGAACAGCTTCTTGGTGCCGTCTTCCACGATCACATAGGACCACGACTTATTGCGCGCCTTCTGGAGATACTGGAAAGCTGCGTCGGAGAGCGCGGCGTTGGTGGTAAAGGTAAGTTCCCAAGACTCAGTGCCGGGCATCGAGATTTTGCCAGCCGACTTGGTATCGATTTCCTGCGCATCGACGCTGTAAGAGAGGGTGAACTCGTTTTCGTTTTCGATTAGCTCGAAATTGGTCAGCGTCGCTGGATCAGCAGTCTGAGTCTTGCCGATGTAAACACGGCACTTCGAACCCAGCTTAATGTTTTCAGTAGCCATGTTTGGCTTACCTCCATTGTTGTGTTAACACTAGAGGTATTTATTGGTCGCCGGGTATTATCGTTCAGAGTCTGCTAGGATAAGCCTTGCATGGAATCATCCAGCGGTTCCGCTTATTCTCCGGTTCAGGGCGAGGCAGCAAAGACGATGCAGTTAGCGCGTTGCTTTCCTGAACAGCTTCAAGGATGCGTTGTGCAACATCGAACTGCTCAATGCTCAGGTCTGTAGTGACGTAGCAGAGGTTGAACGTGATGTGCGTTCGGATCGTATCATCGAACACAATGCCATCGATATAGATCGCGGGCAGCTTCGCAGGGATGCCGAAATTGACCAGACCGAGATTCAGGCTGGAGAGCGTAGCGTCGGCGGCGATCAACTCGCGAATGTGGTTTGCCAGCTTTGCCGCGCTCATCGTGTCACCTTCGCAATCTCGTTCTTGATCCTTTCGCGCAGCTTGCCCTTGGTATGCTCGAAAGCAGGGCCGATGGTCGGCTGAGCAGGCATTTTCGATGTGCCCTCCTCGACGTATCGGGCATGTGGTGCATCGGCGAACACGGTGACACTTGATCGGGTTACGCGCCCATCAATGCTTTCCATGAACTCGCCTGTGCGGAAGGGCGCGACGCCTTTTGCGTATGGCTTGAAGTCATCTTCCAGCCATGTCTCTGCGGCCTTCTGTGGCGCTTGTTCAACGCCATCGCGGATGCGGGTGACTTTGCGCACCAGTGCGCCCCAGCCCTTAACGCTCATGCAGCACCACCTTCTGGATGATGTGCTCAGACAGGATGCCCGATTGAGTCACTTCAACGATGTCATAGGTGACGCCCTTGAGCAGCAATTCAGCGCCCTCGACGGGGAAGGTGGTCGCGCTCATGATGGCTTCGCACCTGACCGGCTGCTGTGGCAGTGCCGTGCGGTTCTTGATCTTCACCCTGACGGACGCGGACAGGACGGCTTCGCCTAGAATGTCGCTCTTCTTCGTCACGAGGCCAATGCTCGCTACCTTGGCAAGCAAGCGGTCTGCGGTGGCTTTGCTCTTCGCGATATCCATCAGCGCACCACCTTAATGATGTTCAGGCCGCGCCCGTTGGACTGGCCGAGCGTGACGCGGCTGAGCAGCGCCGTGATGTCTGGGAATGGGTCGCTGTCCGCGATGCCGTCGAAGTAGGTCGTCTCTTCGGCCAATACGCCATCCAGACTTTCCTTCTTCGTCTTAATCGCGGCGGCTTCTCGCTTTGCCGCAAGCGTGTCGATCATCGGAGCCAGCCGAATGACTGACTCGCGAACGAGCAAATCAGCATCGTCGCCGGTTGCTGTTCGATAGGTGGCGCGAATGTAGTCTGAGGCGCGATAGAGCGCGGCCAGTTTCTCGGCGTCCGTGCCGAAATACTGCCAATCCTCATTGCCCCTGAGCGTGTGGTAGGCGTCTGCCTCGGCTACGGTAATGTCCATCATAGCCATATTTATTCTGACACAGCGAAGCCCCGACGTTTCCGCCGGGGCTTCTGTATGCCGTCTCAGGCGAACTTAGGCGTTCGTCTTGAGGATCGCGATTGGGACGTTCTTGCGCTCGAAAACGCGGGTGAACGCACCAGCAGCCGAATACTGAGCCAGCGAAGGCGACTTCGCAGGAGCAGTGATTGCAGCGGAGCAGGTAAAGCCCTGTGGGTGAATGAGAAGCTGCTTACGGGTGAACAGCTTTTCCTCACCGGCATTGTTACCGCTGTGGTCGTCGTAACCGATGGTGGTGCCGCGACCGAAAGCTGCTTCGCCGTATGCGAAAGCGCCCTGACCCAAGAAGTAGGTCGTGTAGGTCTTGCGGTTGGTGCCCTGAACCATGAGGCCAGTGTCATCAACGATAATGGTCTTGCCGTAGTAGGTTCCGAAAGGAGCAACCTGCGAGGCTGGACCGAAAGCACCTGGCTCCTGCTTCTGCAGGTTGGTCTTGATCTGCGAATGCATGACCACGACGCCCAGCTTGTCCGAGCTATCGCCCATGGTCTGGAGAGTGTCGAGGATCAGGCCGTAGCCGATCGACTGAGCAGCGGTGGGAGTGCCGGTTGCGTCGGTTGCAGCGTTGACGATCATGTCGCCGCCGTTGTTCGCAGCGTTAGCAGCTTCCAGACCCTTGAGCTTTGCCAGCACGTTCTGCTGAATGTCCTGCGTCCAGTAGGTAGCGGCAACCGAAGCGATGTAGGCAGGAACGTCTTCACCGATAACGGTCGAAGTCAGTTCCATTGCCGACCATGCCTTGGCGCGGTAGTCCTTCTGAGCAACCTGAGCAGCGGCGCTAACAGCGGCGGTGCCGCCCTTAACGGAACTGTCGTCGTTCATTAGGTCGGACTCGACCCATGCGAACGGATTGAAGTGGGGCAGGGTAACAACGGTGCTTTCGCTTGCGGCGAGAGCGTCGAAGTTGACCGAGTTAATGAGAACTGCTGAGTTCAGCAGAGCAGACTTAACGGTGGTCTGCTGACGAGTGTAGCGGTCGAAGACTTCTGGAACGACCACGTTCGATAGATTTGTGGATGCCATATTTGGCTTGCCCTCCAACTTATTGATGTTGTCTTCCGGGCAACATCAAGCAGTTGCCGGGACACGTTTTCGTGTGTCCGGCTATTTAGTAAGGAGGGTTGTGGAGTCGTTTTGACGCAGGAATACTGAGCGCGAAGAGTGATCGCGCTCAGTATTGAAGGTAGGTGCTTGGTTTAGCCGTTCAGGAAGCCGTTGCCGGTTGCATCCGCCCATGCTGCGGCAGCTTCTGGATTGGTCTGTAGCATCTGCTGATACTCACCGAGAGCAAAGGGTTTGTTGGCATAGTCTACCGACTTTGCGCCATTATTGCCGTTGGCATCAGCACCGGCGTTGTCGGCAGCACGGACGAAATGCGCGCCGTCTTTGGCGAAGTATGCCTTCGCAAAATCTGCGATGCTCTTGCCGTCGATCGTGGCTGCGCCATCCTCATATTGCGCCTTGCGGTGCAGGATCGCTTCGACGGCTTCGACCATTTCGGGACGGACGTTGCCGGATGCGATGGCTGCGCTGATCGCGCCATCAACGCGGGTGGTGCGAAGATCGGCCGCGAGGGTGTCGCGCTCGCCGGTCATCTCATTGAGAGCCTTTTCCAGCTTATTGTATTCGCGCTGTAGCTTTGCCAGTTCGTCGCCGGCGGCAGCATTGTCTTCCGCCTCATCCAGTAGCTTTTGAGCGGCATCCGCTTTGCGCTTCCATTCGTCGCGCTCGCGCTTGAGGTCGGCGTTCTTGTTCTTGAGGCCCGAAACGTCCTCGGACGAGGGTTCGGTGGTAGTTTCTGTGGTCATGTGCATCCTCTCAGGCCCGGCCTGTCTAGGGGTGCGGCCCTGCCGCGCGTCGCACCGGCCCAACCGATGCCAGTTATTTAGCGAGGGGGCGGAATTGACCTTCCTGACCGTGGCTATCTAAGCAGGAAGCTGAAGCAATACGGGAGGAAAGATGCAATATCAGGTCTATGGTCCGTTCTGGTCGCCCCGAGTGGAAGAAGAAGCCAAGGGCGAAGCACTGCGCGCATTCTGGGATGAAATTGAGGAAATGCACCCCGGATTGGCGCGCGCGGTCGGCATCTATGTGTTTTCGACCTGCCATGGTGAGAATTATACCCCATGGTATGTCGGCAAAACCAATGCACAAGCGGGCTTTCGCGGCGAGATTTTTCAGGACCACAAGCTGAATCATTATGTCAGCGCCAGCCAACGAAAGAAGGGCTATCCCGCTATTCATCTGATCGCAAAAATCGAACCAGTGCGCGGCAATTTCTGCCGGGCGTCGGCCCGATCCGGTCGGGAAATTGACGAACTCGAAACGGTCATGATCGGCATGGCGTTGCGGGCCAATCCTAATGTCCAGAATTCCAAAAAGACTTGGTTCAACAAGAACTGCTCGGTGCCGGGCATCATAGGCCCGTCCATCATCGGTCGGCCGTCAGAAGCTGTGTCGACCTTACGGAATACCTTTGACCTGTAGATCGGCATCAGGGGCGGTCGGCTGCGCCGCTGGCTTTGGCTCAGATGCCTCTAGGCGCTTTTGCTCTTCGTCCAGCGTCAGCGTCTCATTGTGGACGCCACGATCGCGCAGGGCATAGAAGAAGCTCTCGAAGGACATGCCGCCGCCCTGATAGACCGTGAACAGCGCGGAAATCTCGCTCGCGTCCATCTTGGCGGGCAGATAGTCGGTGTTAAGTTGATAGAGAACCGTGCTGCCGTCGGTCCAATCCGCGACAAGCTGCAATGCTTGCGTGATCTTGGCCGAAATGTGGTTGGCCATTGAGGCCAGGACGGAGTTTTCCGCGCCCTGACGCAGAGCTTCTGTCTCAGCAGCCTCGGCAACAGCCTTCTGACGGGCGAGGATGCGCGAAGCGACTACGGCTAGCTTGTCTTCCGTGCGTTCAAGCTGCCTTTCCAGCGACGGGATGCCGTCACCGGACGGTGCGACCCACTTTAGGTCTGCATCTGTGCTTTCTGCGGAAATGATGGCGCCGGGGCTGACCGTCAGCTTGTCCTCTGCGCCCTTTTCCAAGCCCTTGGCAAACAGCATGGGGGTGGAAATGAACATATGGCAGGAGGTGAGAAGCCCCTGAACGCGGTAATGGTCGAGATTAAGCTGAACCACATGATCCATAATGCTGGGCTGGGGTGCGATCATATCGTCTTCGCTGATGAGGACGAACGGGATTTCGCGAAGCGGCTGGCCATTGCGACGAGGCACGATAGCGGGCTGGGGAACCCATGTGTTGGCGACCTTCTTGTGGATGACCACCGTGTAGATGCCGTTCACGAGTTCCAAGACGCGCACTGTCTCTTCGTCGTCCAAAATGCGGACGTAGGTTAGCCCCCGACGACGCCCTACGACGCCCCTGCGGACCTCCAGAATACTATGCGCGGGATATTGCAGCACATAGGGGCGAATGCCCTCTGCGATTGCCTCACCGGCGCTGGTCGCGCTGCCTGATGGATGATCGACCAGCAAACCGTAATAGGCGGTGGTCAGATATTCCTTGCAGATGGCCTTAGCCAGTTCGTTGACCGTCTTGCCGTCGCGGGTGATGATGTCCTTTAGTTGGTTCTCGATGATGCCGCTGTTTTCCAGCACGGGCGCACGGCGGAACATCAGGCCAAGCAGGCCAGTCAGGGTGCGGTTAGCGGCAGGGTAGAAGGAAACATGATCCTTGAAGGCTTTGTAGTCCTTCGCTTCCTGCTCGCTATAAGCCTTTGGGAGATACTTCGGGCCGCGCTTCTTGACGGCATAGTGCCCAGCGATAACATCGGCATTGATGTTCCAACGCTCATGCTCGCAAGCAATGCTTGAATGTGGTTTACTGACGTCCATTAGCGGCCTCGCTATTAATAGCGATATTTATGCCCGCCACACTCCACCGGCGCGCTTGACCGTCAGGCTTCCACCACCACCACCACTCAGCTTCATGAGTTCGGTCAATCCCCAGACAAGTGCGTCCATCCTATCGGGAGACTTCTTCGTTTCAGGTTTGTAGTCGCACATCTGCGCTTCTAGCTCTTTGAACGAGTCAGTGTGAAAGACCTGCTGTTTCAGATAGAGCATCTGGACCGGTTCAGCGCGGATGATCTTGCCGCGAGTAGCCGTCACCATCTTGACCGGAATATTGCGGCGGGCAGTGCGGATGGTGTGTTCCACCATTTCGCCGCCATAGTTCTTTTCCGCCACAACCATGTCGGCGTCCCACTTGTCATACATCAGGGCAACATGCTTGGCCCATGTCTCTGGGGTGCCCTGAACGCTGCTATCCTCAAGGACATAGGCATTGTTGTCCCAGCCCAGCCCCACGACCACAATGCCGGTCCAGTCAGAGCCATTGCCAGAAGTGCCAGCAGGATCGACCGCGACAATGATGCGGACGAGGAAGTCTTTGGCGACCTCCTTGTATTTGAACATGCTCTTGCGGAAGAGCGCGTTCGGGTTGTCGTCGCGCCACTGCCCAAGCAGGAAGCGGCTCTCCATGTTGGGTGAGCCGTCATAGCGTTCGGCAAGGGAGTCCAGATAACCGGCTGCGATGTTGCCGCTGTTCTCATGCGCGGGCATGAACACACGACGCCACTTGCCAAGGCTCTCATCCTTGAACAGCTTGCCGGAAGTCGGGTGCTTCTTCTCGACAAAGCACTGGTGTTCCCAATCGCTTTTTAGGTCTGGGTTGCAGTCGAAGAGCATGAGCGGGCGGCACATGACCGGGTTGCCCTCTGGATCGAGGACGACCTTGCCGTCACCACCGACCATGGGCGCGGTATCGGCCATACGGCTCGCAAGCTGCTGGATGATCTCATAGTCATCGATCTCGTTGCATTCGTTGACCCAAGCGGTGGCATATTGCGCACCCAGCACCTTATCGATGCGGGTAGGGTCCAGACCTTCGAAGACGAGCTTTGACCCGTTGTGAAACTCTACGTTGCCATCGGCTTTGACCGTGACGTTCTGGCTATCCAGATACCCCGGATAGATCATGCCCATGATCTCGCGGAACGTGCCCTGAAATAGCTGGGAGTGGCAGGAGCGCAGCGTTCGACGGAAGATGGCGTGCTTGGTGCCGGGGAAGGCTAGGGCGCGATTAACAGTAAGCGTGGTCAGGATCGCAGACTTGCCCGAACGGGAAGGACCGTAAGCCAGCAAGTTCTCTACCTGCCGGTCGTGCCAGGCCAGATTGAGTAGCTTCTGTTGTTTGGGATTAGGAGTGAATGTCTTCTTGTAGTCCGTCATTAGCTATTTAAGCTGTTGACGGATTAAGACTCATCGGCATGTATTCTTCGGATGACACGCTGGTTCAAAGGCAGCATATGATGTTGGAAGGAGACGACCCATATGTATGCGAACTTCCGCCCACTGAGGTCCATCGAAGTAGCAGCTATCGCTATTCTGGCTGTGGTGTCCTGCGTCGCTAGCGGCGGCATCTAAGTTCAGCGGTAAGCTGATACGCAAAAGGGCCGGGAATTTACTCCCGGCCCTTTCTGTGTCTTTTCATACCTTAAACGGGTAATGCCTCCTTACGGCTTGCTGCCCCGCATTCACTCCCCATAGCCCCTTCAAAAATACTCGCTGTCCAGCAGCTAAACCGGAGGGAGGTGCACAAGGGAGCAGGCATGACTTGCACGATCCCGCGACAAACGGACATAGGAGATATGCAGCAGCCTTCTTCTGCATTTACTTATCGGTTGCGGGCCTTACGTCTGTAGGTGGATACCGTCTGATGCGATGTGCCGACGCGCTTGGCGATGACGGCCAGCGGGTCCATGCTGGTCTCCATGTCCCGGATTTGATCGGGCGTGAATTGGCGCTTGGATTGCCTGATCGATTTAGGCGGCTCCGCTGGTCGTCCCATCTTGTCGGCTCGAATGTGCGCGCGCAATTCATCAAGGCCGAACAGGTCCACATAGTTCGTGGACAGGTTCTCGCGGGATGCCCGGTCAAAGGCTTTCAGGTGGTCGATATCTTCGCTCATGCGATATCTTATCGGACGGCCGAACGGGTCAGGATTTTGGAACTGACAAAAAAATCTGGGTCAGGGCTTGGTCGTTATTGCAGACATCCTGACATCAGATTTTGAAACTGATTATAGAAATTCTGAGTCGGGAATTTGAAACTGATTATAGAAATCCTGCGTCAGGGCACCCGCCCTCAGGATAGGGGTATACCCCCTCCATCAGCCATCTGACCGGTGGCAATACCTCTACATTCACACTAGCGCGACAGTTCTGCAAATCAACCGCTCAGGGCTGGTCACAGGTTTATTTTCCTGAAATGCGACGAGCCGTTGCTGATGTGGGTGATTGTCGCGCTAGGAATGGTGTTCATTCCTTTACGATTCAACGATAGCATGATGCCGTCAAAGAGCGACAAAAAAGATAGGCTTGACACCTTTTTTCTTGTGGTCAACCAAGTGGAAGGAGGTATGGTTTTCGTATATTGTCCATACCTGCAATGAGTGGTTGATTTGACTCCTAACGATGTTATGTGAGTTATGCTGAGGTGTGAGCATCTTTCCTAGCGCGGCACAGAAAGAGTTCAGGATAATTCGCCTTACTGGTTGACGTATTGACTGTAGATTGTAGTGTGTGATTGTGGAGGTATGACTTCCTGATCTAGCGCGAAATGCGACGAACCGTGCAGGTTGTGGTCGCATCTTTTCCTGTAGAGTCTAATGTGTAAGAGTGGAGATATGACTTCGTATCTCGGCTAGACTGATTGCTTATTGTGCGATGCAACATGGGCAGACTTGCGATCCATTCTTATCTGCATCTTTTCGCTGAGTAAGGGCGGAACAATGGTCGGGGTCGCTGATGCCCTGTAAGGGGTCAACGCGGGCCTAGACGGCCCTACAGCATACTTGATGCCCATAGGGGCTGAACGGCCCTTACAGAGCGCCTATGGCGTGGGCTGGTTCTAATGAACATAAAGCCTGATCGGGCTGACTGCGACCAAAGAAACTGCATCAGTCGAAAAAAAGTCCTGCCGACAATCGCCGACAGGACTCCGTTGGTGCTTTGCGTGAGATTCAATCCTCTTTGTCGGGATCATCATCACGGCTGATAATCTGGCCCTCGACAGATTGGCCGAACGACCAATTGGGCATCGCCACATGCTGGATGCCGATGTTGCCTTCGACCTTCACATGCTCGCCATACGCCTTGCGGTTGGAGCGGCCAGCGATCCACTTGATATTGTCGCTGAGCAGCTTCGCACGGGCATCGCTGAGCGTGGTGTCGTAAGGAAGGGAATATAGGCGCTCGACCTGGGCGTGCTGGCCATGGGCGTAAGATGCGGCAAGGCGGTGATCGAAATCCTCGTCCATAGCGGCGAGGTTGCGGATGTTGCCGGGATCGAGGCCAAGGGACTTGCAGATGGTGGTGAGCAGTTCACCACCACGGATGCGATACAGGACGATCTCTTTATGCTCTTCGCTGATGTTGCGCCATGCGTTGGTGTCGCTCTCTGCCAACATCTGGTCGGCTAGTTCGCCCAAGGCTTTGGCTCCCTCAATAGTGCGGGCCGCGCAATGAACAGCTCGCTTCGATTTCTCATCCAGCTTTGGTAGTTTTTTCTGCGCCATGTGTTTATTTATAGGACGAAACGCGAACGGGGACGGTTTGGCATGAGTGACGAGCGGACGTTGGCAACGGAAGTGCGAGAACTATTTCAGGCACTGGCGCGCAAGCCAAATCGGGCCATGCGTGATGCCATTGCTCAGACGGCAAATACCACGGTCGGTAGTGTCGAATTTCATCAGACGCTTGCTGGTATCAAGGCGAAATGCGATCAGCTTGTTCTCGACATCAGAGCTAGTCCGTTGAAGCAAGGGAGCCAAGAACTCTATGTCGGAGCCGTTGCTGCATTATCAAATTATCTTACACTGGAATCGCTGAATAACATCGTGAACGACAGTTTGCGCGGTGAAGTCAAAGCCTTTGAGTATCTTACGCTTGTCGATGACGTATTGAGGCCGCTTGATTATCGTGAATTGCCGGAGGGTTTTCTTCAGAGCCTTGTTGAAAAGGCTACCTCCATGCTGAAAGACTTGAACGAAAGTCACATTGATAGTCGGCTCAAGGCCCATTTGGAGAAGCAGATCAGGAACTTTTTGTGGAGCATACAGACATTTGACTTAATTGGTATTGAGGGGCTGACCAAGGCTTGGGGCGCTATGGCTGGAGAGATCGCTCGCAGCCAAGGTATGCAGGGAGCGCGCAGTCCTGAGGCGAAAAAGTGGTATAGCGGCGCTTTGCCAATCCTTGGTGCCATTGGCTTGGCAGTCACGTCCGTCAGTGCGACGGTTGAGCATGTGGACAATGCGCTGACCCATGGGGGCAACATCGTGAAGCTACTAACTGGTGGGGAAAGCGTCGAAGAAGCTGGTGGTGCTCAGGCAGATGCTGAGGAAAAGGATGGGCATACCAAGGCCGCCAATGAAAAATGAGCGTTGGCTGTCCGCTGGGCAATCCGCGTCGTGAGAGAATAAAGCCGCAATTGAGATTTTTCAAAGCGGCCTCACTTGATGTCAGAGTGCCTCCGCACTGATAGATCGCCGGTAGTGCGCCTCGCTGTGAAGTATTGGCCTTCAAGTAAGTCTGGGTCTTCAGCTACGTTTACCTCCAGCCAAGCTATACCATCGTGATTCGCAGAGCGATAAGCAAATTGGGCCTTGGGACGATTGGAGTAAGAATACCACAGTCGATACCTGTCGGCCTTAGGTGTGGCTTCTGGAATCACGATCAATGAGTAGGAGTCACTTTCGCCAGTCTTCTGCATGATACTGATGTCAAACAGACTCTGACGGATTGTGATTGTAGATCGTATTGGCCCCTTCGGCTTTCCTGTCTCAGGATCGATCCAGGTCGATTTAAGATGCCCATCCCAGACACCATTGAGGTCAGGGAAGAAAGCGCGACTAAGGAAAGGGAGTTTTCTCCATAGCCATCGCCACACTTGATTGAAGATAAATGCGAATAGCGTTCCGATTACGAAAACCAAAGCAGCAATCAGTTTCAAGGGCGACACCTTGTCGCCGGTCACTAGCTCAAAAAGGCTTTGCAGGCCGAGCAAAACGATCACCGTCAGGGCGACGACGATTGTAAGCTGCGCCTTGCGATCTATCAGGGACCACATCAGGCATAGACCCTTGCGTGGGCAGCTCGGATAAATGATTTGGCATCCAGCAGCGTCCATGCTTGGCTGGAATGAAACAGGAATTTGATGCCATTTATCTCAGTGGCTTTGGAGGTAAATTCTTCATCAAACAGGAGGTCCAGGCACCTGCCTACCACGCGCCGCAAACGGTCTAGCCGATCATCGTTTTCCCACAGAAAATAGCCGTCCTCGACTAGATAAACGAGACATTCAACGAGGAAGGAGGGGGCGCGGTGGGATATCGCTCCCATCGCGTCAAGCTCATAGTTGAGTTGTTTGAGCATCCTGACCACCTTCTTGAAGCGGTGCCGGGTGTTTGCTCGTTTGGTAATGCCGTTAGCGTTGTGCTGCTGCGGGAAGTTGATTGTTTCACGACCATCGCTGCCGTAGATGATAACGCCTTCATCGGTATAGAAGCCGCCATACGGATTGTTGTAAATCCAGTGGAATCGAAGGGCAGGCACAAGATCGACATCGGCTCGGCTGCCATCAAGACCGTCCACGGTAACCGCCTTGTTTCCGACATTCACATTTTGCCAACCGAAGCGCGCCCTGCATATGCGTGCTAATTCGTCCCTTATCGTAGCAACGACATCAACGCCGTCTCGGCCCAAGTTGGTATAGCCTCCGTCTACATCGGCTGCGGCGCGATCGACATCTTCGGCATAGCGGGTAATTAACCCACCGGTCGGTTGGACTCGCAAGTCCATGTCAGCTTCGAGGCGCACATTCGTGTTGTTGAAATAGCTTCCCTGCGGACGGACAACCACCTGCTCAGCATTCAGAATGTCACTGTTGGCAATTAGGTTGCGAGCGATATTTGCGGCCCGCTCGATTTTGGCTTCTTCATGGTCGCTTGCGGGTCTTTCCCAATGTGCGAGCCGGTCGTTCCAGCCCGTGCGAGTTCGTGGCTGTTTTTTACCCGCTTCAACGTCCAGATTAATCATCATCATCCCCTGATTTCAAAAGGAAGATAATGGATCGACTGTAGATGGGAAGAGCCGAGATGCTGTGATTGTTTAGCACGTCAATCTCGCCGTTAAAGGTGCTTTAACTGCCGTTCGGCAGGAGGGCGCGCATGACCAAAGCAAGTGTTACTTTTCTCCTCGATACCGATCTTCTCGGCCTATCTCCGGACGCCGACCTGCAAGCCTACGTGGCGCGGAATATGCTGGTCGCTGCTCGCACTCAGTTGAAGCGCGAACTGCACGATGCGCGTCGCGATGCCGATCTGGCGAGCGAGGCCAAGGCAAAGCTGATGGCAGAGCGGATGCAAGGCATCATGGGCACGTTCATGGCGGAGGCCAATCTGATCGTAGAAGAGGTTGATGCCACCACACTGGTGGAAGCGACGTTGCCGCATGAAACGGAGAACGCATGACGCCCGAAATTGCAGCCCTGGCAGAGCGAGTTCCTCAGGATAGCGGACCAACAGCAGGCTTCCACGTTTGGCTGACCGAGGCCGACTGGGACGAGTGTCACCAAGTTCTTGAGCGTGGATCGGAGCCCGTGCAGGTGTTCGGCTGGAAGGAAGACACCCCGGACATGCTGGGCAAGGCATTTGGTTACCGGGTAGTCGATCAATGCAGGCTCGACCTGTCCTATGATCCGGCATTCCAGACGGCTGCTACTTCCGGCTCTGTCACGCCTCTGCAGGCTTTTCCAAGCTGGTATGATGCACTTTTGTTCGTGTTTCAGAACAAGCGGGAAGCGCAGCTTTTCAAGGTCAAGTTCAGCCCAGCGCCAGTTTGAGTATCGCTGCCGCCGCTCGCGCCGATAAGCGATCCCGTTAACGCCATTCCAATCGGAGCGTGATAAGGGTGGGGATATGAAGAGGGGCAGCGGACATAGGAATTGGGCGAATGCTCATCATCGCGCGATGATGAGCCAGACGCGGAAGCGTAGGGGGCGGCAGGACAATGATCCGGTCGTCCTCCTGCTTTCGGCAGTTTTCGTCGTCGCGGTCGGCTTGACGGTGTTCTTCTGGCCGTCGTCTTCTATCTCCAGTGACCATCATGCGAGTTTCGCATCCGACTTCTCCTGTCAGGTCAGTTCTATCACCGATGGCGATACACTGCGCTGCGCGAATGGAACGCGAGTTCGTCTCCATGCGGTTGCGGCTCGCGAGAGTGACGAGACATGCTCTCCCGGTCATCCTTGCCCTTCGGCAAGTGCCGCTTCTGCCACCGCCAAACTATCAGAGTTGGCCAGCGGCCAGACGCTCCAATGTCGGAAAACCGGGACCAGCTATAATCGAGTGACCGCAATCTGTCGGAATGAAGCCCGCATCGAAATCAACTGTGCCATGGTGCAGAGCGGGACAACTGTGATCTGGCCGAAGTTCAATGAGAAGCGCGCAATCTGCGAATAGCATATGGGAAACGAACAGTTTATGTAGCGGTCGGGCGTAGGATCGCCTTACTCGGATACCAGTGAAAATGAGGGGGCATATGTCAAAGGCAGCGTTCACAACTTCGATTGCCGCTCTGGCAGTTTGGGCCTCACCGACATGGGCCGCAGAAATTATATGTTCTCCGCTATCACAGACTTCCATATTCCAAGCAAGAGGTGAGGCGCAGAGCAGCACAACCAAACCCGATAAGGGCGATGGTTTCAAAGTGGTTCAGGACGCCGATGGTAGGTATGATATCATCTGGAACACGCCTCAGTTTGATTTCAAAACTGTGCGAGCGGGAGGCATCGATCTAAGGGCGCTCGATAAAAGCGTTTTTCCTACGGAATTTGGTTTGTCGGGAGGGGGATTCAACTTCAGCTATACGCTGCATGTCAACAAAGATGAAGACGGATCTCTTGGTTATTCCCTTACCACCAATATGTTCGTCGGAAACTATGTCTCTTTGACTGAATTTGGTAAGTGCAGAATGTAAAGCCGTATCGGCTTGCCAGAGGAGTATAAAATGCGGATTTCCTTGGCTATTGCAACCTTTGTGCTTGCCGCGCCAGTTCAAGCACAGACTTTTGTAGGAAAGCCAAATTACGGTGGCATGTCTCTTCCTTCAAATGCGATCCCGATTATCATCGAACGTAAGACGCCGAACGATACAGCGTATTCGATATATTACTCTCCGCCATGTTTAGGCGCGATTAGGCTGATTCGTGGCAAAAGTGGGAAGAACATGGTCGCGGTTCTATGCGATTGGCGCCCATATAAGCTGAGCTTCAACAGCAATATGATCAGTCTTCAGGAGGCCTTACAAGACATAAACTCAGGTTCGCTGCGGATTGGTGGGACACCAAGTGATTGGCCGTCGCTTGGCACAGCGGTGCGCTATAGAGTGGCAAGCGATGACTATACTGGTTATGAGGACTATTGGCGGAGGAAAAGGGACGGCCGCTAATCGGTTGCGAACCGCCTATCTGTCTGCCCATTTCCATAAGAAGGGCATCCAAGATCATTTCAGAAACCATCTGGTGGGTGGGTTCATACTGCATGGCGTTGGTCAGCGGTTCCACCTCATCCCGCGTGCACCAGAAGTCACTGCTTCCTCAACTGACGAGGACTGGTTGTCGCAGGGCTGGTCAACCAGGTTAGGGTTCATGCGCCTATCCATTTTGCGCTGGCAGCCTTTAACATCATTAAATCCGATTTTCTCACCGCTATTTTCCATCCGCACGTTATTCACGCGGGTCTACTCAGCCGGTGACAACTCATTGCTTTTTTTGAATCTCAGGTCTGGTTCTGGATGACGCAGGAATCAGATGGCTGCAAACATGCTGGACAACAAGGAGTTCAGTTATGCGAGCACCGATCTTATCCGATGACCAATTTGCAGTTGTGCAGCAGTTTGCCGCTAACATGCAGAATGCAGCGCAATATAGCCTGATGCTGCTTCTTTCGAAGCGCCTTGGCCTGCGCCCCATCGAACTTGCAAACATGGAAGCAAGCTGGTTTCAAAACGATAACACGCTCCGCATCCCGCAAGGATCGACAAAGCGTCAGGGTTCTCGCTCGCTGCCCGTAAACGAGGAAATCATCTCCGCATTGCAGCTTCACATGCAGGGTCGGCAGGGCAGGGTGTTTCGCAATGCCCGTGGGGAAGCATTTACCGCCAACGGTATCAGCGAGGCTATCCGGCGCATTTACCGCATGTCAGGTGTTCAGGGAAGCTGCTATTCCGGTCGTCGGAGTGCAGCTACCAACATGGTTGATCGTGGGGTAAGTCTGCGTGTCGTGCAGGAGTTTTTAGGGCACAAGAATCTGGCAACCACTGAAAGCTACTGTGGCGTCACACCGAACATGCTCCGCACTGCTGTTTTTGCCTGAAACCAGAAACAGGTTGCAATAGGGATCAAATGAGTTTGTATGTCCGCTAGTGCAGCGCCGTGCTGCAAATGATGGAGTAGATCAACATGGATTGGACCAAGATAGTTAAGCCCGCAAGCGCCGTTGAAGGCTTCGCGAAGGGCAAGGCCCGCGTCCCGAAGACGGCGGCCGAAGTGGTGGCAAATGCAATCGACAAGCAGATTGCGCTGTTCAACAAGCCGAAGGAAGAAGGGCGTCGCTGGTTCGAAGTGAATGGCGAGAATGTGGGCTTCACCATCCGCTACGCTAACTCGCCCCTCAAGCTGGTTGGCGAGGAAACGCATGTCGTGGTGCCCAAAGCGCAGTTTGTCGATGTGATGAACGCCATCAAGGCCGATGTTGAAAAGGGCAAGTTCAAAGCGCAGTTGGATGCCGGCGAAGCTGCTGTTCGTCAGCGGTCTGCAACCATGTCCCAGACGCGCAAGGCGAACAAAAAGGACTGAGCATTCCTCAATCCGAATTAACGGCCCGGTAGCATCTGTCGGGCCTTTTTTTTGTGAGTGGCTACCCATGAGAAAAGCTGGACCGTTCCCGATCCAGCTTCCCCATTTGCAGGTTGTAAAATGACAGAAAACAACCCGCCGTTATTTATGAGGGGATGCTTCCCGCTTTACGCGCAAGGGCGGCATATTCGGACAGGGTGCGCTTGGCTGTCCAATGCAAGTCCTGCTCCACCCTGAGTCCTCCCGGCCCCTTGACGCTGTAGATTTCGTCCATGCTGATGTAGCCGAGTTCTGGCGTTCCAAAGCCGAGATCGGACAGCCCGAACGCGAGGCCGTCATCGTCCATTTCGGTGAGCAGAAATGTGGCCGCCGCCCATGGCAAAAATAGGCGACACACAGGTTCGAAATCCCGTTCCCGGTTAGTCCCTTTCAGTGGCAACTGCTCTTTGTGATTTTGGATAAGCTGCTGGGCAGCTTGCGGCGTAAACACGGATAACCATTCCATTTAGGCACGTCCTTTCGGTTGATGTGCCTAAGGAGATCATAAGCCTTTTTGGGCGCGCTGCGACTTCAAACCTGCGTGGGTTGCCCAAATTGTTTGAGGCTGAACAGGTGAAGTTCAATTTCGGCCTCGTCCCAACTCGCAATCGTTTCGCGCTCACCTGCCGTCTCGCTGAACGGGACGCGCAACGTCTGGTCCGTTCTGGGATTGTAGGCCCACAATATGCCGTAATGAGCGGGGCCGTTCGGGGGCCACTTGTAAAATGCGAAACTGATATGGTCCTTGCCGACAGCGCGTTCCCGTAACCACGACAGCGCCTCGTTCCCTACGGCCGTCTGTAGCGTTGCGCTGGGCTTTACAGTCATCGCTTTAGCGTCGGTGAGGATCGTCGCTTGTAGATGCTCTGGCAGGCCCTCTAGCAAGCGTATCTCAATCCGTCTGCCCATACGTCCTCCGGTCAATTTGATCGCAAATGCTGACCTTATGGCGAGGAAGTCAACCACAGACGCGAAAGCCCCGGAAATTGCTTTCCGGGGCGACTCTTTAACCGCTTTTTAACTTAGTTGTCAGGCAGCGCCTTGCGCCACCAAGTTCCGTTGAACTCGAAAGCCTCGGGGTCTTCCTCATTGCTTTCAATAAGCAGCCAAACGCTGGTGTCTCCCGCAAACACAGCGGTCTTCTTGCCCCGGATAGTGTTTTCGGTTTCGAACTCGGGATGCTTTTTGATGTTCATTTGTGGCTTACTCCTGTGTTGTGCCACGCGATCATCAAGCACCAGATTCTTCCTGTGTCATCCAGAAAATAGACAACTGCAAAGACTTCTGAGTTTTCTTCTCTCAATGTCTTTTTCTGGATGATTTTCTTCCTGAACGGCAACAATAAGATGGGGAAGGAGACAGCGCATGTTTAACAACATCGATCTTAATGCACTTGCTAATTTCGTAGAGACGCTGGACTGCAATTCCGATTACGAAGATGACCAGTTTGCATTCACGTTTGATGATGCGCGTGTCTACTGCGAACGCAAAAAGAGTCACTTCCGTTTGGAGATTGGTTCGACCATCTTCGAACTACCCCGCTGCTAACCCAGAGAAGCCCGCTGAGAACAAAGAAGCCCTTGCAGCTATGCAGGGGCTTTCTTTTGTCATAGGCCCTCTACGGGCGTCCTAGGGCGCTCAGTAGGGCCGTCGATTATCTGCGGTCTTACAGTTCCTTAACCGTAAGAAGCTAGTCTTCCCCGCATTCATCGCATGAGAGGCAGGGGACATGGCTTACAAGGACGGCGACATCAGCGTGGACGAACACTTTGCCCGGTTCGGCAAAAAGTCCTACGCGATCAACAAAATCAATTCGGTCGAGGTTCGGGAGACGGTCAAGAAAGGGTCGCAAGCCTATGTGCTGTGGTGGCTGCTGATGGCCTTGTTCTTCTTCTCGGCTTATGGCTCGGCTCCCGTTGCGCAGGAATCAGCCGCGACGTTCGCGCTGATCGGGGCGTTCTTTGCCTTCATCGGTTGGCGGTCGTTCAGCAAGCGCCATCCGACGCCGCTTTATCACCTATATCTCATGACATCGAGTTCTGAGGCCCAGGCACTCACCACGACTGACGAGAGTGTGATTGACAAGCTGAGGAATGAGATTGAATGGGCAATGACCGGCCATTGACGCTCTACAGGGCTTTAGTCCGCCGGCGCTTCACATCTTTGATGGCTTGCTCTGCCCCTGTTCCCTTGAGACCTGTCAGCATTTCGTCTGGCAAGGATGATTTATCGACCTTCTGGAGCAGTGTTCCATCATTGTCGAACAGGAAGGCTAGAAGGCCTCCTGCTAGCGTCATCTGAATTTGGCGGTTCGGAGTTTTGCGGCCTTCGATATATTCGCGACGGCAAGTGACCACCTGAACGACCGAACGGACAGCATCTCTGACAATGCGGCGGGCATCCTGCCTGACCTCATCATCATCGCTCGCGATAGCGTCCTTTACCTCCAGAACGCGGGCAAGATGTTCTTCCGGCGTGGCATGACCTTTAGCCCGCTCCAAGGCTTCCCGTGCTTTCTCAAGGTCGGCCCTTGCCGCTGCTAGCTTTGGCCTAAGCAGCAGTATGTCTCGCTCGGTGTCATCATCCTCACCATGTTTACGGATGAAGGCCATGAGGTTGCTGCGCTCTGTTTCTAGGAGTTCAACGTCTTTGGACAATTGAGCTACATGGGCGAGCAGGGGACCGGTCTCGTCGCTTCTGACAAAGTGGCTATGATCGAGTGCGAGGTGCAAAATCTGATCGAGTGCGGCTCGCTCGAAATTGTCGTAGCGATACAGGGTGGTGTTGACGCACTCGGCTCCGTTGTTGAACCGGGTGCATTTCAGATACTCATATTGGGTGCCTCTGGTGTTGCGCTGGACAGTGCGGATCATAGTGTCGCCGCAATGGCCACATTTGACACGGCCCGCGAAGAGGTTCTTCGCCTCGGAATGGTTCGGCCCGGTTGCGCCTCGCCGATTTTCCATAGCTGACCGGGCGGCCGCGACCAGTTCGGGAGGAACGACGCGCGGATAGTAATTGGTGATGACTTCACCGGTGCGGACGCGATTAGGGCCGGAGCGAACATGATATTCCCCCTCGGCTTGCCATCCCGTCAGAATATCTCGGACGTAACCGACTTTCCAACTTGGCGCAGATTTGTGGCCGACAGTCCACGGCTCGACAGACGCGTTCAACTTCTTCGTGATGAGGTGGATGCCCTGACCGGCAGCGCACCATTCATAAATCTGGCGCACAACGGCAGCGCGTATTTCATCAACTTCGAATGAGCCGTTCTTCTCGCCCTTGAGCCAAGCAGGAACTCGCTTGCTGTAGACAATGCCGTTGCGGGCCTTGTTCATGAAGCCCTCGACGGCCTTCTGTTGGAATTGGCTTTTGCGTTCTGCCTCTTTGTTCGAGCGTTGGGCTTCAAGAAGGTATTGTAACAGATCAACGATGTTCTCGCCGGACAGGCTGACCTCGTCGAATATCTTTCCGGGTGCAGGGCTAGCGACAGCAACCCTGATCCCAGCGTCGGTAACTTCTTCGATCCAGCGGCGAGCCTTCTTTATGTCCTGACGACTTAGGCGATCGAGGTTTTCGACCACCAGATATGATCCTGGCGGTATGTCGCCATGATCGATTCGCTCTTTGAAGCGGCCCAATTCCCCGACGCGAAGATGATTACCTCGCCACGCAGACTGGCCTTTGTCCGTCAGCGTCTCGACAACCTCCCAGCCATTATCCTCGCACATCTTCTGCGTGAGTTCATACTGGCGGGATAGCGATTCGCCCCGGTCCTGCCGCTTGGTTGAGAACCGGGCGTATATGTATGCATGAGGTTTCATGCCCAGAATCTGCGCTGTTCAACGGGTTTGCACAACCGTTTTTACGTGTTGAGATGCAGCACCCGCACGCGTTCGACATGGAGATAGGCCATGTCCGCGCGCAGATAGTCGAGCAGTGCCTGCCAACTGCCCAGCACCGGTCGTTCCGCCACATCGTTGCGCAGCATCCGCAGCGCGGTGGCCTGGACGATCTTGATCGCGGCGACGCTGGTATCGCCCATGCCGGGCACCCGTACGATCGCCTGCCAGTCGGCCGCCATCAATCCGCCGATCCCGCCAAATTCGCGCAGCAGCAGCCGGGCCAGCGGCTTGGTGTCGCGGCGGGGGATGGCGAGGGCGAGCAGATATTCGATCAGTTCATGGTCGAGCAGCCCGTCGCCGCCTTCGGCCAGTCGCTGGCGCAGGCGGGCGCGATGACCGGCGCCATCCTGGCTCGCGCGTTCGTCCTTTTCGGTCATGCTGGCGATCCCCCATTCCCCGGCAAATGAAGGCTAGGCTTTGCGGATTTCGTGGGCAAGGCTATTTCAGGGGTGGATATTTCCAATGGGTCAGACGTTATGGATGCGTTACGGACCTGAAGTGCGAGCGAAAGTCGGGGTTGGCCAGGCAGATGGAAGACGAGAACGGCGAAGCCGAAATTCGCCGGGGCTGGCTGCGCTGGCTGGGTGTCGGGACGGGTTCGCTCGGCCTGGTGCTGGTCGCGCTGTGGACGCAGCGCGCGCCGATCGCCGAGAATTTCGTCAACCGCGAACTGAACCGGCGCGGGGTTCAGGCCAATTATGACCTGACGCAGGTGGGTCTGCGCACCCAGCGGATCGAGAATGTCGTGCTGGGCGATCCGGCACGGCCGGACCTGACCGCTCGTTGGGTGGAGGTCGACATCGCCTTTTCCGGCGTGACGCCGCAGGTGGCGGCGGTGCGCGCCGGTGGCGTGCGGATGCGCGGCGCCTATCGCGACGGCGTGCTGACGCTGGGCGAACTGGACAAGTTTCGCGATCCCGATTCGACCGCGCCCTTCGCCATGCCCGACCTGCTGCTTCACCTGCGCGATGCGCAGTTGCGGCTGGATACCGATGCGGGTGCGGTCGGCATGCAGATCGATGGCAATGGCAATCTGAAATCGGGTTTCCGCGGCAAGCTGGCCGCTGCCATGCCCAGGGCACGGATGGCCGGCTGTGGCGTGGCCAGGGCCAGCGCCTGGCTGGATGTGGCGATGGTGGACGGCCGGCCGCACCTGCGCGGGCCGATCAAGGGCGATGCGCTCGCCTGCGCGGACATGGCGATGGCTGCGCCGACGGCCGAGATCGATCTGTGGCTGGGCCAGGGGCTGGACCGCTGGAACGGATCGGCCCAGCTCGCGGGCAAGGCGCTCAAGGCGCAGGGCATGCTGCTGGCGGCTCCTGTCGGTCGGATCGAGTTCGACGGTTCGGCCCAGGCCATGGCCGGGCGGGCGCGGATCGGCGCGCGCGCCTTTTCCGGTGCCGGGGTGCTGGCGGGGCCAACCGAACTGGCCGGTGACTGGACGCTGCGCGGCGGTGATGCGACCTTCAGCGGCGATCTGACCGCGCGGAACGGGCGGATGGCCGGGCGTGATCCGCTGGCGGCTTTGCGCACGTCGACGGCTGGCACGCCGGTGGCGCCGCTGGCCCTGCGGTTGGCGGATGCGGCACAGCGGGCCGGGGCGGATAATCTGCTGCGGGCGCGGGTGGCGCTGGCGCAGAAGGGCGATGCCGGCAGTCTGGTGCTGACCGATACCGAATTTGCAGCGCGCAGCGGCGCGCAGGTGGCCGTGGCGCGCGAAGGGCGGGTGACGCTGGCCTGGCCGGGCAAGGGCGGCGCAGCGATCGACTGGGCGCTGGACGGCGCGATCACGTCGCAGGGCGGCGGCTTGCCCAAGGCGGCGCTCCGGCTGGCTCGGCGCGCCGGCGGCGGCTTTGGCGGGCAGCTGTTCATCGATCCCTATACGGCCGACGGCGCCCGACTGGCGTTCGAGCCTGTCCGATTCGTTGCCGGGCCAAAGGGCGATACGCGCTTCACGACCGCGTTGCGGCTGGATGGGCCGCTGCCCGATGGGGGTGTTCGCGGTCTTGGCCTGCCGATCGATGGCCGGCTGGCGCCCGATGGCGCGATCGCGATCAACGAACATTGCGCGCCACTGACCTTGCTGGAAGCGCGCTATGGCAGCTTCGCGCTGGGGCAGACCCGGCAGACACTCTGCCCGCTGCCCAATTCGGCGCTCTTCGCCATGGGGCCGGGCGGTATGAAGGGCGGTGCGGAGCTTCGCAATGTGGCGCTGAACGGGCGAAGCGGTGACAGCCCGATGCGGCTCAGGGCGGACAACGCCCGGCTGATATTGGGCCAGACCGGCTTCACCCTGGGCAACGCAGACTTTGCCATCGGCCCGGAGGATGCGCCGGTGCGCCTGTCTGCGACGAGCGTCACCGGTGCGGCGACGAAGGATGGCTTTGCCGGCGACATCAAGGGCGCGGGCGGACGGATCGGCACCGTGCCGCTGATCGTCGAGCAGGGTGCGGGCGGCTGGGCCTTTGCCAAGGGTGCGCTGTCGCTCAAGGCGGCGATGCAGGTGCGCGATGCGCAGCCTTCGGTGCGCTTCAACCCGCTGTCCGTGCCTGACTTTGCCCTGGCGATGAAGGATAGCCGAATCACCGCGACCGGCACGCTGCAGGTGCCGGGCAAGGGCGCCACGGTGGCGCGCGCCGATATTGCGCACGACCTGGGCAGCGGGAAGGGGCATGCCGACCTGACCGTGCCGGACCTTGGCTTCGGGGCGGGATTGCAGCCGGAGGAACTGACGCCGTTGACGCTCGGCGTGATCGCCAATGTCGCTGGCCGCGTGACCGGCGAGGGGCATATCCGCTGGACCGGGTCCGATGTCAGCAGCGATGGCGTCTTCCGGACCGATCGGCTGGATCTGGCGGCGGCCTTCGGCCCGGTCGAGGGACTGTCGGGCGAGATCCGCTTCTCCGACCTGCTTAACATGGTGACGCCGACCGGGCAGGAGGCGCGAATCGCGCTGGTCAATCCGGGGGTCGAGGCACGCAATGGTACGGTGCGCTATCGCCTGGGTGCCGGCCAGAAGGTGCATATCGAGGGCGGCGGCTTTCCTTTCTCGGGTGGCGAACTGGTGCTTCTGCCCACGACCATGGACTTTGGTGCCGATGTCGACCGCTATCTGACCTTCCGGGTCATCGGCCTCGACGCTGGCGCCTTCATCCAGGCTATGGACCTCAAGAACGTGTCGGCGACCGGCACGTTCGACGGGATCATGCCGCTGATCTTCAATGCGCAGGGCGGGCGGGTTGCCGGCGGCGTGCTGGTCGCGCGGCAGCAGGGCATGGCGCCGCTGATCATGCCCGAGGGCGTGCTGCCGAGCATCCCCTGCGATCCAACGCGCCAGTCCGGCGTGCTGTCCTATGTGGGGCCGGTATCGAACGAACAAGTCGGAGTTATGGGCAAGGTCGCATTCGATGCGCTGAAGGATCTGCAATATAAATGCCTCACCATCCTGATGGATGGCGCGCTGGATGGCGAGATGGTGACCAATGTGGTGTTCAACGGCGTCAACCGGGGCCAATTGGGCGGTGCGCCGCAGGGGATAGCGAAAAGCTTCGTCGGCCTGCCCTTCATCTTCAACGTGCGGATTTCCGCGCCTTTCCGCGGCCTGATGAAATCCGCCCAATCCTATGTCGACCCGTCGCAGGTGATCCGCGACCAGATTGGCGAGGATGCCCAGCAGAAGATGCGCGCACAAAGCGCGGCCGATCTGCAATCTGGTCTTGCGGTTCAGCCTGCGGCAAGCGAGACTGTGTCAAATACGGAGCCGAAATGAAGATAGCAGCAATCATGATGGCCGGTCTGGCCGCTTCGGCCCTGGGGGGATGCATCCAGGTCAAGGCCCCGGACAAGCCGATCGAGATCAATCTGAACGTGAAGGTCCAGCAGGAGGTCGTCGTCCGTCTGGAGAAGGACGCCAAGGATCTGATCAACAATAACCCGGAGTTGTTCCCGCAATGACACGCAAGTTCATGCTGGCCGCCGCTGTGCTGGGCGGCCTAGTTCTGGCCGGCGCCGCGCAGGCCCAGGGTGGTGCGGCCGCCGCGATCGCCGCCGGCACGGTGGGCGAGCAGGCCGATGGCTATCTGGGTATCGCCGGCACGGTGGGCGCGGATGTGCGGGCCGAGGTCGAATCGATCAACATCAAGCGCCGCGCCGTCTATACCGATCTGGCCGGCAAGCGTGGTGTGACGGTGCAGGATGTGGCGGCCGCAACCGGTTGCCAGACGCTCAGCAGCCGGGTGAAGCCGGGGCAGGTCTATCGCGTCGGCGGTGGTGCCTGGCAGACCAAGGGCGCCGGGGCGATCTCTTTGCCGGCCTATTGCGCCACCGCAGGCCAGTAAATCGCGCGTGGCTGGCGGACTTTGACCGCCAGTTCGTCTGGGCAGGATAATCTCCTGCCCAAGTATAGTTGACTATCCGTCATCCCCTTTCTAAACGGGCCGCGCCTTGACGGGTGCAGCCGCAAGCGCCATGCCGCCTGCCATTGGGTTTCAGCCTGATGGAAGGATTTGCAATGGTTGCGGGTGAATCCGGGCAGGACCCGGCGGGGGAAGATGCGCGGATCGCTTCACTGGAAGCGAGAATTGCGCAGGCGGAACATGCCGAGCAGGTCAGACAGGGGACGAAGGTGCAGCAGGCGGACGATGGTTCGCGTCTGGGCAACAGGGTTCTCGCAGAGCTGATCGGTGGTCTTGTCGGTGGTGCGTTGATCGGCTGGGTTCTCGATCGGCTGCTCGGCACATCCCCATGGCTCCTGCTTGTCTTCCTCGGTCTCGGGATCGTGGCGGCGTTCAGGAACATCATCAGATTGACGACGACGAAGCGTTCCGATCAATAGGGGCGCTTTTGTCTTAGTCCGAATATTAGACGGTACAGGGGTCCAAGTGGCAGAATCCGGCAAAATCGATCCGATGCATCAGTTTGCGATCGAACCGCTGTTCGGTACCGATCACCTGTCCATCGGCGGCTTCAACATCGCCTTCACCAACAGCGCGCTCTATATGGTCGCCGCTGCGGTGGTGCTGTGGATCTTCGTGATCGGCGGCATGAAGCGCGAACTGGTGCCCGGTCGTTGGCAGATGGCGGTCGAATATTTCACCGGCTTCATCAAGAACCTGCTGATCTCGAACGTGGGTGAAGGCGGCAAGAAGTACATTCCCTATGTCTTCTCGCTCTTCATGTTCATCCTGATGGCCAACCTTCTGGGTCTGCTGCCGCTGGGTCTGGTCGGGGTACACCCCTTCACCTTCACCAGCCACTTCACCGCCACCGGCGTGCTGGCGATCATGAGCTTCTCGATCGTGCTGATCGTTGGCTTCTGGAAGCATGGGCTGCACTTCTTCTCCCTGTTCGTGCCGCACGGCACGCCCCTGCCGATGATCCCGGTCATTTTTCCGATCGAGCTGATCTCGTTCATGGTGCGTCCGTTCAGCCTGGGCCTGCGACTGTTCGTGGCGATGACCGCCGGACACGTGCTGCTCAAGGTGCTGGCCGGCTTCGTCATCAACAGCTCGAATGCTGGCCCCGGTTTCGGTCTGACCGTCGGTGCCGCCAGCTTCGTGCTGATGGTCGGTATCAGCGCACTCGAAGTGCTGGTCGCCGTGATCCAGGCCTATGTGTTTGCGCTGCTGACCTCGGTCTACATCAACGACGCCGAAAACCTGCACTGAGTTTTCGTACATTCTTCAACGCTTAATTGGTTTAGAAAAAGGAGTTTAGAACATGGACGCAGAAGCCGCAAAGCTGCTCGGTGCTGGCCTGGCCGCGATCGGTGCGGGCATTGCCGCCCTCGGTGTGGGCAACGTCTTCAGCTCGTTCCTCGAAGGCGCGCTGCGCAATCCGGGTGCCGCTGACGGCCAGCAGGGTCGCCTGTTCATCGGCTTCGCCGCCGCCGAACTTCTGGGTCTGCTGGCGTTCGTTATCGCCATGATCCTGGTCTTCGTGGCCTAAAGATCGACGGGGCGGGCAGCCTGGCTGCCTGCCCCTTGACGACCGCCCCCTTTTCGGACGGATAAAAATGCCTCAAATCGCGCAAATCGCCGATACCTATGCTTCCCAGATCTTCTGGCTGCTGCTGACGTTCGGCTTCGTCTTCTTCGTCATCGGCCGCGGCATGGTGCCCAAGGTGCAGGCGACGGCCGACGCGCGCGACGCGAAGATTTCGGGTGATCTCGATGCTGCCAAGGCAGCCTTCGCCCGCGCCGACGAAGCGGAAGCGGACTATCGCGTCCGTGATGCCGAAAGCCGCACCGCCGCCCAGGCGACGCTGGCCAAGGCGAAGGCGGATGCCGCCAAGGCTTCGGAAGCGAAGCTGGCCGCCGCCGATGCGGAGATCCAGGACAAGATCGGCGCTGCCGAAGCCCGGATCAAGACCGCCACGGATGCCGCCATGGCACAGATTGAAACCGTCGCCGCCGATGCGGCGCGCGACATGGTCGTCCGGATTTCCGGCGTGGAAGCGTCGGACGAAGCGGCCCGCAACGCAGTAAAGGCGGCACTGGCTCATGGCTGAGGCAGCAGTAGAGCATAGCGAGGCGCAGGCCCCGCACCTCAATCAGGCAATCCACGCCGAAGGCATGGAGCCGGTTGGCACCGTGGCGCATGAAGGCGTCGCGCCGCATACCGATCCCAAGGCGGTCGGCATGGACGCGACAGCCTGGGTCAGCCTGGCGATGGCGGTGTTCATCGTCATCCTGCTGATCAAGAAGGTGCCCAGCCTGATCGGCGGCGTGCTGGATGGCCGGATCGCCCAGATCAAGGAACAGCTGGCCGAAGCATCGAAGCTTCGTGCCGAAGCCGAAGCGCTCAAGGGCGAATATGAAGCCAAGCTGGCCGCTGCGGCCGGCGAAGCCGACGCCATGCGCAAGTCGGCCGAGCATGAAGCCGAAACGCTTCTGTCCGATGCCAAGGTGCAGGCTGCCGATCTGGTCGCCCGTCGCCAGAAGATGGCGGAAGACAAGATCGGTGCGGCTGAGCGCAGCGCACTCGCCGACATTCGTGCCAAGGCGGTGAAGGCCGCTACCGGCGCTGCCGCCGCCCTGATTGCCGAAGGCCATGATGCCAAGGCGGACAAGGCGCTGGTCGATGATGCGATCAAGGGTCTTGGCCCGGTCGCCTGATCGAACAGGCAGAAATAGCAAAAGGGTCGGCACCGGAAGGCGTCGGCCCTTTTTGTTTGGGTTCAGGCTGGCGTGCTGTCCGTCCATTCGGATCGCAGCATCCGCATGATCGCGGTATCCCATCGCGCATCGCCGACCCGGACGGAGGACAGGCGGACGCCTTCGGTCACGAAGCCCAGCCGTTCATAGCTGCGGATGGCGGGCCGGTTCCAGGCATAGACATTGAGCTCCAGCCGCTCGACGGCATCGAAGGCAAAGACGCTGGCGAGCGCAAGGCGCAGCATCGGCACTGCCAGACCCCGGCCCCGCGCATCGGGCGCGATCGCGACCCGGCCCAGCGTGGCATTGCCGTTGCGCCAGTCGAAGGCGATCTGGACATGGCCGACAAGCTGACCGTCGTCCTGCGCCATCCAGCACAGGCGCGCGGGCGGATCGCTGCGTCCTTCGTTCAGCATCGCGGCCATCTGTTCGTCGGACAGCGGGAAATGGACATAGGGTCCGCCCCACTGAACGACATCCGCGTCGCTGCCGAACCAGCCCGACAGGGTGGAGAAATGATCGGGGGTGAAGGGAAGGAGATGGACCATAAGGCGGTCATAGGCGCGCCAGCGTGCGGAGTGCCACGGCCGGTTGTTCCAAGGTGGCGCGGTCAACGGATCAGACGAAGATGCTGTTCCAGTCCTGCTTCATGCTGACCAGGGTCAGGCCATAATCCGGGGCCTTGTCCAGCGCCTCGGCCAAGGGGCTCAGGAAGAAATCCCGATCATAGGCAAATTCCCGAACGGCATCGTCATGATGCAGCAGCAGCGCCAGCCGTGGCCCTGATCCGGTCTTTACATAGCGGAGCATGGCGAGGTCGCCGTCCGAATTGCCGAAGGCCAGGATCGGGCGACGGCCGATATGAAGGGCGATATTCTGCGCCTTCGCCTCGCGGTCGTCGAAACAGTGGAGTTCGGGCAGCTTGACAAGCTGCGCGACGCCATCACCGTCGATTTCGAACCGGGTGCAAAGACTGGAGCCGATCACCTGTTCGGGCGGAATGCCATAGACGTCTTCGGCGAAGGCACGCATCAGGTCGAGCCCGCCGCCCGAGACGATATAGGTCTTGAAATCATGGGCGCGCAGGAAATCGAGCAATTCGATCTGGGGGCGATAGACGCATCGGGTGAAGGGCCGGTCGAGCAGGGGATGATGTGCGGTGGCGAGCCAGTCGCGTGCGATCCTGTCAAATTCCTCTTCGGTCGCACCCGCATGCTCACGGGCGGCAACCTCCAGCAGCCCTAGCTTCCCCAGCGCCTTTATCGCCGGCATGTCCTGTTCGACATAGGCCTTGAAAGGCTGTTGCTGCGCGAGTTCCGGTTCCTGTTCGATCAGCTTTGCGCGCAGCATGCGGCCGAACAGGAACTGGGTCTGAAGTGGCTGTTCCGCCCAGAGCGTGCCGTCATTGTCGAAGGTGGCGATGCGCTGCGGGGCGGTGATATGCTCCGGTCCCGAGCCTGTCACGCGGGCGACGAAATCCAGGATCGCGGCCTTGGCAGGTCCGTCGTTCCAGGATGGCAGGGGATCGGACATGGCTGGCTCCTTCGCGCTTGGACGTCCGGTGATTGGACCGGGACGGGAAGCTGGGAGCAATCGGGGTTTCCCCCGGAAAGGGGCGGGCATGGCCCGCAGTCGGGGCGAATGGCCGTTGGCCATTCGCCCCTTTACTTGCGATCAGGCCGCCAGCGTGGCGTTGTCGATCACGAAGCGATATTTGACGTCGCTCTTCTGCATGCGGGCATAGGCGTCTTCGATATCCTGGATGCGGATCATCTCGATGTCCGCAACGATGCCCTTCTCTGCGCAGAAATCGAGCATTTCCTGCGTTTCGGCGATGCCACCGATCAGCGAGCCGGCGATGCTGCGGCGCTTGAAGATCAGCGCGCCGACATTGGGCGAGGGGTGGGCATGTTCGGGCACGCCGACCAGTGTCATCGTCCCGTCGCGCTTCAGCAGAGTCGTGAAGGCGTCGAGATTATGGCTGGCCGCGACCGTGTTCAGGATGAAGTCGAAGCTGTTGGCATGAGCCTGCATCTCTTCGGCATTGCGCGAGACGACGACTTCGTCGGCGCCCAGGTCCAGCGCGTCCTGCCGCTTGGACTCCGACGTGGTGAAGGCCACCACCTTGGCGCCCATGGCATGGGCCAGCTTGATGCCCATATGGCCCAGGCCGCCAATGCCGACGATGCCGACCTTCTTGCCGGGGCCGACCTTCCAGTGGCGCAGCGGCGACCAGGTGGTGATGCCCGCGCACAGTAGTGGCGCCACGGCGGCGAGCTGATCGGCGGGGTGGCTGATCTTGAGGACGAACTTGTCCTTCACCACGATATTCTGCGAATAACCGCCCAGCGTGTGGCCCGGCGCATCATCGGTCTTGCCATTATAGGTGCCGACAAAGCCGCTCTCGCAATATTGCTCCAGCCCTTCGTCGCAGGAGGGGCAGCCCTGGCAACTGTCGACCATGCAGCCGACGCCGACCGTGTCGCCGACCTTGAAGGCGCTGACATGATCGCCAACGGCGGTCACATGACCGACGATCTCATGGCCGGGAACGCAGGGATAGAGGGTGCCGTCCCATTCGGAACGGACCTGGTGCAGGTCCGAATGGCAGACGCCGCAATAGGCGATATCGATTGCGACATCATGCGGACCGACGGCGCGGCGTTCGATGTCGAGGGCTTCGAGCGGCTTGTCGGCGGCGTTGGCGCCATAGGCTTTGGTGGCCATGGGGATGTCCCTTTGCTTGAGGTTCGCGGTGTGCAGGGCATATGCCCCTCCGCTGCTATTCTTGGATGGGCGCGGGCCGTGGGACGACCTGTGCCTGTCCCATGTAGGAAGTCGACAGGCTGTTGATTAGGCCGGCTTTCGGCAACACAGCCATGAATGGCAATCATGAATGGCGGTGTTGGCCGCCCTTTGTTCCACACCGCCATTGCGATCCGCGCCGGTGCCGCTATCTCTGCGGCCATGTCGCAGCCGCAATCCCCCGACCGTTTCAACGAAGACAAGGCGACCTATACCGTCACCGGCAGCCAGCCCGATATCGATGCGGGCGTGGAGGCGATCCGCACGACGCTGAAGACGCTGCCGACCCGGCCCGGCGTCTATCGGATGCAGGATGCGCGCGGCGACGTCCTTTATGTCGGCAAGGCGCGGGCGCTGAAGAACCGGGTCGCCAATTATACCCAGGTCGACCGGCTGCCCAACCGGCTGCGGCGCATGGTGGCGCAGACGCGCAGCATGACGATCGTCACCACCAACAGCGAAGCCGAAGCGCTGCTGCTGGAGGCGCAGCTCATCAAGCGCTATCGCCCGCCCTATAATGTCCTGCTGCGCGACGACAAAAGTTTCCCCTTCATCCTGTTGCGCGAGGATCATGCCTTTCCTCGCGTGCAGAAGCATCGCGGCGCGCGCAAATATAAGGGGCGCTATTATGGCCCCTTCGCCAGCGCCGGATCGGTGACGCGGACGATCAACGCACTGCAAAAGCTGTTCCTGCTGCGGTCCTGCACCGACAGCTTCTTCGCCAATCGTTCGCGGCCCTGCCTGCTGTACCAGATCAAGCGCTGCTCGGCGCCCTGTGTCGATCGCATCGACACGGCCGGCTATGCCGAACTGGTGCAGGACGCGCAGGATTTCCTGGGCGGCAAGTCGACCGCCGTGCAGCAGAAGCTGGGCGCGGCGATGGAGGCGGCAGCCGAGGCGCTGGATTTCGAACAGGCGGCGATGATCCGCGACCGGCTGAAGGCGCTGACCTTCATCCAGGGATCGCAGGCGATCAATGCCGAGGGGCTGGGCGACGCCGATATCTTCGCGCTGGCGGAGAAGGGCGGATCGATGTGCATCCAGGCCTTCTTCATTCGCGGCGGCCAGAATTGGGGCCATCGCAGCTTCTTCCCGGGCCACACCAATGATGTGGCGACCGAAGAGGTGCTGGAAAGCTTCATGGCGCAATTTTACGAGGAAGTGCCGCCGCCCAAGCTGATCCTGACCGACCGTGAGCCGGCCGAGTGCGAGCTGATGGCGCTGGCGCTGAGCGAAAGGCTAGGCAGCAAGGTACGGATCGAGGTGCCCCAGCGCGGCGAGCGCACGCGCCTGATCAAACAGGCGCAGCGCAACGCGGTGGAGGCGCTCGACCGGCGCCTGGCCGAGACCACGACCCAGGCCAAGATATTGGACGAGATGGTCGAGGCCTTCGGGCTGGACGGCGTGCCCGACCGGATCGAAATTTACGACAACAGCCATATCCAGGGCGCGCACGCGCTGGGAGCAATGGTGGTCGCCGGTCCGGAGGGCTTCCGCAAGAACGCCTATCGCAAGTTCAACATGAAGAACCCGGACATCTCGAACGACGATTTCGCGATGATGCGCGAAATGTTCGAGCGGCGCTTTGGCCGGGCGGCGCGCGAAGACCCTGATCGCGACGGCGGCGAATGGCCGGACCTTGTGCTGATCGACGGCGGCAAGGGGCAGTTGTCGGCGGCGCGGGCGATGCTGGAGGATATGGGCATCGAGGATGTCTGCATGATCGGTATCGCCAAGGGGCCGCATCATGGCCGCGACGGGCGCGAGGTGTTCCATCTGGTGGATGGCCGGGAGGTGAGTTTCCCGATCAATCATCCGCTGCTCTTCTACATGCAGCGCCTGCGCGATGAAGCGCACCGCTTTGCCATCGGCGCGCATCGGGCGAAGCGCAGCAAGGCGATCACCGTGTCGTCGCTGGACGAGGTGCCCGGCATCGGCCCGGCCCGGAAAAAGGCGCTTCTGATGCATTTCGGGACGGCGCGGGCGGTGCGCGATGCGGCGCTGGAGGATCTGCAACGCGCACCCGGCGTGTCGAAGGCGGTGGCCCAGCAGGTCTATGATTATTTCCACGGCTGAAAAATGTGACGATAACGCAATGATTTTTGCTGGCTCATAAGTAACGCGTTAACAATTGCTGGCGATGTTTCCCCGGCCGATCGGCAGGGGAGACAAGAGTGGGGAACAGGTGGGGGCTTGCGGCTGCGCAATTGGCGACGGTCGGTTTTATGATGCTGGCGGGCGTTCTGGCGCCGCCGGCGCGGGGCGACATGCTCGCCATTCCCCTGACGACGGTCAGCGGCCATGGATTGGCGGCGGGGTTGATTGCGGTCGGCGCGATCCCGATCGGCAAGGGGCAGATCGATGGCGCTTTGGTGGTGCGGGGGGATCGCGACCGCCTGGCCTGGCCGATGCTGACGCGCGGCGTATTGCTGCTGGCGGCGCCCGATTTCCTCTGCGCTGGCAAGGGAGGGCGGGCATGAACGTCGAACGCCCGATGGAAAGCATCCGCCTGGCCGGTGCGCGCATGCTGATGTGGCTATTCTGGCTGAATGTGCCGGCGCTGATGCTGATCGGATGGTGGCTGAAGGCACCCGATGCGGAAGTCGGCGCGCTGGCGGCCGCGCTGCTGGCGCTGCTGCCGACCCATATGGTACGGCGGCGCGATATTTCGGGGCCGGCCCGCATGACGCTGGCGGTGACATCGGTGGCGATCCCGGCGCTCTATGTCTTCCTGCTGCGCGGCCATGGCTGGCAGATGGACATGCATATGGGCTTTTTCGCGGCGCTGGCGGCGCAGACCGTGCTGCTTGACCGGCGGGCGTTGCTGGTCGCGGCCGGCGTGACGGCGCTCCACCATCTGATCCTCAACTATAGCTATCCCGCCTGGGTGTTCGCCAGCGAGGGCGATCTGCCTCGCGTGCTGGTGCATGCGCTGATCGTGGTGATCCAGACCCTGATGCTGTGGTGGATCGTGTCGCTGCTGACCCAGACCATCCGCCTGCAGACCGAGGAGCGGCAGCGGAGCGAAGGTCTGCGCAAGGAAGCCGATGCGGCGAAGGAGCGGGCCGAGGTAGCGCTGGCCGAACTGGAGCGGGCGCAGACAATTGCCACCCGGCAGCGCGCGATCGAGGAAGCGGCGCGGCGGGCCGAAGAGGCAAGCGAGCGGCGCCGGCTGGTGGCCGATGCGCTGGAGGCGCGGTTGGGCGCGGTGGTCGGCGATCTGGGCCAACTGGCCGAGCAATTGTCGGCCAGCAAGCAATGGCTGTTCGATCTGCTCGATCGCACGACCCAGCGCTCGGCCGAATTGCGCAAGGCCCATGCCCGCGCCGATGGCGATGTCCGCGCGGTGGCGCAGGACACGGAAAAGCTGGCCATTTCGATCAATGGCGTCGGCGGCAGCGCCAGCCACACCCGCGACAATGCATTGCGTGGCGCGATGGCAACCCGTGCGCTGACGCCAGAGGTCGACATGCTGTCGGCGACGGTCGATTCCGCCAGTTCGATCGTCGCGCTGATTTCGCAGATCGCGGCCCAGAGCCGAACCCTGTCGCTCAATGCCGGGATCGAGGCAGCGCGTAGCGGCAGCGAAGTGCGCGGCTTCGCCGTCGTGGCATCGGAGATGAAGAGCCTCGCCGCGCAGACGGCCGAGGCGACCCGCCAGATCGACATCTATCTGCAGGATATTCGCCGCGCGGCCGACAGCGTGTCGGGTGCGATCGATGTCGCGACCCAATCGGCGGATACCATCGACCGGTCGACCGCCGGCATCGTCGATGATGTGGCGGAGCAGATACGCGCCACCGGCGAGATCGCCGCGGCAACCGAGGAGATGGCCCGCCATATCGCCGAAGCGGCGTCCCAGGCCGAAGCGCTGAGCCTGGCGCTGGCGGAGGCGCAATCGGCCATGGGCGAAACCGACGCGGCGGCGACGGCCTTGTCCAGTCGTTCGCAGGAATTGCAGGAAACGGTGCGTAACGTGCTGGAGGAACTGCGCGCCGCCTAGCGCTGGGGCGGGTCGCCGGGGAAATTCGCCTTCAGGAAATCGAGCACCAGCCGGGCGCGGGCGGGCAGGCGCTTCAGCGCAGGATGCACCGCCAAAATGTCGATTGGGTCGATCTGGCTGGCGGGGAGAACGCGCACGAGGCGCCTCGCCTCCAGATCCTCCGCCACCCGCACGGCAGGCAGCATGGCGATGCCTAGGCCGGCAAGCGCGGCGCGATGCACCGCCTCGCTATTGTCGCTGCGGAACGGGCCGCTGATCAACTGGTCGCGGCCGTCCACCGTCCATTTGGCGGGCAGGTCGCCATAGCCATAGGCGATGCAGCGATGGCTGGGCAGGTCGTCGGCGCTGGTTGGCAGGCCATGGCGCGCGACATAGTCGGGATGGGCGACCAGCATGCGGGGCAGGGCACCCAGCCGATGCACGACCAGCATGTCGTCCCCGACCGGGCCGACGCGCAGCGCCAGATCGAGCCGGTCCTGGACCAGGTCGCGCTGCCAGTCCGTCATCGCCATGTCGATCCGCAGGCCGGGATGCTGATCGCTCAGCAGACTCAGCAGGCCCAGATAATAGAGGCCCAGCGCGGTGGTGACGCCGATCCGCACCGTGCCGCTGACATCGCCCTGGACCGGGCGCAATTCCTGTTCGGCCACTTCCAGCGCATCGACCAGAGTGCGGGCGTGGACCAGCAACTGGTCGGCTTCCGGCGTCGGGACCAGCCGGCGCGTGGTGCGATGAAACAGCACGGTGCCAAAATGGGCTTCCACCTGATCGAGCCGTCGCGCTATGGTGGTGTGGCTCGCATGCATCTCGGCAGCGACGCGCGTGAAACTGGGCTTTTCACATAGCCGTATGAAGGTGCGGATCGAAAGAAGCAGGTCGCTCATTTGAACATGTCCTGCACAGATATTGTGCCGGGAATCCCTATTGTGCGGAGAACGGAAAAGCCAGACCTAAGCGCCGGCGCAAGGACGCCAGTCAGACATTTAATGGAGACGAGAGGATGGCATCGGATCGTATCGGTCATGCAGGGTTTACGGCAAAAAGACGCAGCGCGCAGGACGCAGCTGCCCTGATTGCCGACGGCATGACCGTGGGCATGAGCGGCTTCACCGGTTCGGGCTATCCCAAGGCCGTCCCTCTGGCGCTCGCCGACCGAATCACCGCTGCCCATTCGGCCGGCGATCCGTTCCGGGTGAAGGTGTGGACCGGCGCGTCGACCGGGCCGGAACTGGACGGTGCGCTGGCCAAGGCCGACGGCGTCGAATTTCGCCTGCCCTATAATAGCGATCCGATCGCCCGCGAGCGGATCAACCGCGGCGAGATGCAATATTTCGACATGCATCTGAGCCAGGTCGCGCCGATGGCGTGGCAGGGCTTTTTGGGCGAACTGGATGTCGCCGTGGTCGAAGTGACCGGCATCACGCCCGACGGCCTGCTGATCCCGTCCGCCTCGGTCGGCAACAACAAGACCTGGCTCGATCGCGCCAAGGGTATCATCCTGGAGGTCAATAGCTGGCAGAATGCCGCGCTTGAAGGGATGCACGACATTTATTACGGCACGGCGTTGCCGCCGAGCCGCGTGCCGATCCCGCTGACCCGCGCCGACGATCGCATCGGCGAACCCTATTTCCGCGTCGATCCCGCCAAGGTGCTGGCGGTGGTCGAAACCGACTCGCCCGATCGCAACGCGCCCTTCACCCCGCCCGATGACAGTGCGCGGGCGATCGCCGGCCATCTGCTCGAATTCCTCGGCCATGAAGTGAAGATGGGCCGCATCCCGGCATCGCTTCTGCCGCTCCAGTCGGGCGTCGGTAATATCGCCAATGCCGTGCTGACCGGCCTGATCGATGCGCCGTTCGACAATATGGTCTCCTATACGGAGGTCATCCAGGACGGCATGCTCGACCTGCTGGAATCCGGCAAGCTGCGCATGGCGAGCGCCACCGCCTTCTCGCTCAGCCCCGAGGCGGCGGCGCGGCTCAATGCCGACATGGCCCGTTTCCGCAACAAGATGATCCTGCGCCCGCAGGAAATCAGCAATCATCCCGAACTGGTTCGCCGCCTGGGCTGTATCGCCATGAACGGCCTCATCGAGGCGGACATTTATGGCAATGTGAACTCCACCCATGTCATGGGATCGCGCATCCAGAACGGCATCGGCGGATCGGGTGACTTTGCCCGCAACGCCTATCTGTCGATTTTCATGACGCCTTCGACCGCCAAGCAGGGCAAGATTTCGGCGATCGTGCCGCATGCCAGCCATGTCGACCATATCAACCAGGATGTGCAGGTGATCGTCACCGAACAGGGGCTGGCCGACCTGCGCGGGCTGGCGCCGCGCCAGCGTGCCGAACTGATCATCAACAATTGCGCCCATCCCGATTATCGCCCGATGCTGAAGGATTATTTCAGGCGGGCGATGCAGGGCAGCTATGGCCTGCAGTCGCCGATGCTGCCGGCCGAGGCATTTGCCTGGCACCAGCGCTTCATCGATACCGGCTCCATGATGCCGGGCTGATCATAAATGGCCCGGTGCAGCCTGACCTGCGCCGGGCCACTGATCATTGCTGTTCGATTGCCGCTTTTCGACATATTTCCGCTGAGGGAACCGGGAGCCACGCCGTCCGCTTGACCTGCATATTCGCAGCACGGACCTGTCATGGATTTCCTGACGACTGACTTTCTCGACAAGCCCATCTGGATGTGGGCGCTCTTCCTGACGATCATCATCGCGCTGCTGGCGCTGGATCTGGGCGTGCTGCATCGCAAGCAGCGCGAGATCGGCGTGCGGGAGAGCGTGAAGCTGGCCGGCTTCTACATCGCCATTGGCCTCGCCTTTGGCGGCTGGATCGCCTGGCAGATGGGGCAGGAGGCGGCAGTCGCCTATCTGACCGGCTTCGTCGTCGAAAAATCGCTGGCGCTCGACAATGTCTTCGTCATCGCGATGATCTTCTCCTTCTTCCATGTGCCGCGCCGCTACCAGCATGAGGTGCTGTTCTGGGGCATCATCGGCGTCATCGTCCTGCGCGCGATCATGATCGGACTGGGCGCGGCGCTGGTTCAGAATGTCTCCTGGGCGCTCTATGTCTTCGCGGCGATCCTGATCTTCACCGGCATCCGCATGTTGTGGACCGTGGGCAAAGAACAGACGATGGAGGGCAACCGGCTGCTCGGCTTCCTGCGCCGTCACATGCGCGTGACCGACCGGGTGGAGGGCGATCATTTCTTCGTGCGCCAGCCGGCCGAGCCGGGCGGCAAGCCGCTGCTCCATGCAACGCCGCTGTTCCTGGCGCTGGTTATGATCGAGATTGCCGACGTCATCTTCGCGGTGGATTCGGTGCCGGCGATCTTCGCCATCACCACCGATCCCTTTCTGGTCTATACCTCCAACATCTTCGCGATCCTGGGGCTGCGCGCGCTCTATTTCGCGCTGGCGGCCGCGGTCCACCGCTTCCATTATCTCAAATATGCGCTGTCGGTGGTGCTGATCTTCATCGGCGCCAAGATCTTCCTGGCCGATGCGCTGGGGCTGGAGAAGATCCCGCCGGCCTTTTCCCTGCTGGTGACGGCCGGGGTATTGGGTGCAGGCATCGGCCTGTCGCTGTGGCGCACCCGTGGCGAGGCGCAGCCGCAACATTAGATTTGGCACGGATGCCGGATCGTCGATAGGAAGGCGCCATGCCCATCCTCATCACATCCGGGATCGTCTGCGCGCTGCGTGCCCATGGCGAACATGGCGCGGTCGCGCGGCTGCTGACGCCCGATCATGGGCTGGTCGCGGGCTATGTGCGCGGCGGGCGGTCGCGGGCGCTGCGCCCGGTGCTGCTGCCGGGCAATGCGGTGAAGGCGGAGTTCCGCGCCCGTACCGAGGACCAACTGGCAAGCCTGACCGTCGAACTGGAGCATAGCCGTGCGCCCCTGCTGGGCGAGCCATTGCCGGCGGCGGCGATCGACTGGGCCTGCGCGCTGACGGCGGCGGCTTTGCCGGAGGGAACGCCCTATCCGACGCTTTACGAAGCGCTCGATGGCGTGCTTGGCGCGGTCGAGGCGGCGCCGGCGGCGCGGGGCTGGGCGGCGGCTTTGGTCCGCTACGAATTGCTGTTGCTGGCGGAACTGGGGTTTGGCCTCGACCTCAGCCGCTGCGCTGCCACTGGCACCGCCGACGACCTGGCCTTTGTCAGCCCGCGCAGCGCGGCGGCGGTCAGCCGGGTCGGGGCGGAGGGCTATGAGGCGCGCCTGCTGCCGCTGCCGCCTTTCCTGTTGCAGGGCGGGGCTGGCGACTGGCCGCAGATGATGGATGGATTGCGCCTGACCGGCTTCTTCCTGGAGCGGTCCGTGCTAACCGAAAGGCGGGCCGATGTGATGGCCGCGCGCGAAAGACTGGTCGATCGGCTGAAAAGAGCGGTTGCGTAACGCGCGCAGTTTTTGCAAGGGCGGGCGCGCCGTTTCCGCATTCTCCGTTCGCCCACCGGGCAGCGGCGGCCATTTTCTTTCGCGGAACCGTGCCGGCAGAGATTTAGAAAGAGGTTTCCCATGTTGATCGCCCTGTTCCCTGGAGATGGTATCGGCCCCGAGATCGTCGCGCAGGCGAAGCGCGTGCTTGATGCGCTGGCGATCGACGGCCTCACTTATGAAGAAGGTCTGGTCGGTGGTTCGGCCTACAAGGCGGTCGGCCATCCGCTGCCGCCCGAGACGCTGGACATCGCCAGGCGCGCCGACGCCATCCTGTTCGGCGCTGTCGGCGATCCCGACTGCGACTCGCTGGAACGGCATCTGCGTCCGGAACAGGCGATCCTGGGCCTGCGCAAGGAACTGGGCCTCTTCTCCAACCTGCGGCCTGCCAAGGTCTTCCCCGAACTGGCGCACGAAAGCGCGCTGAAGCCCGAAGTGGCCGGATCGATCGACCTGCTGATCGTGCGCGAGACCAATGGCGACGTCTATTTCGGCGAGAAGGGCATGCGCACCACCACCGATGGCCTGCGCGAAGGCTATGACATCATGTCCTATAACGAAGCCGAAGTGCGCCGCATCGCCCATGCCGGTTTCCAGGCGGCGCGCGCCCGTCGCGGCAAGCTCTGCTCGGTCGACAAGGCCAATGTGCTGGAAACCAGCCAGCTGTGGCGGGACGTGGTGATCGAGGTGTCGGCCGAATATCCCGACGTCGCCCTGACCCATATGTATGTCGACAATGCCGCGATGCAGCTGGTCCGCAACCCCGGCCAGTTCGATGTCATCGTCACCGGCAACATGTTCGGCGATATCCTGTCGGATCAGGCGAGCATGTGTGTCGGCTCGATCGGCATGCTGGCATCGGCAACGCTGAACGGCGGCGGCCAGGGCCTCTATGAGCCGATCCACGGGTCCGCGCCCGACATTGCCGGCCAGGGTAAGGCCAATCCGCTGGCGACCATCCTGTCGGCGGCGATGATGCTGCGTTACTCGCTGAACCTGCCCGAGCCGGCCGACCGGATCGAGGCGGCGGTGGCCAAGGCGCTGGCCGACGGTGCCCGTTCGCCGGATCTGGGCGGCACGATGAACACGGTGGAGATGGGCGACGCGGTTCTCGCCGCGCTTTAATTCCGCTTCGGTTCGTCGCATTTGCGTGACGCGAACGTAAAGTTTCTTCGTTTCCGGTCGATATGAGCGGTGAATGGGGACGCAAATGCCGACTGAACTGATTGAAGACCATCATGTCCTGCGGGGCATGATGCGGGATTTTGCCAGCATGATGGACGATGACGTCCGCGACATGGCACTCCTGACCCGCTGGCGCATCCGCTTCGCCCAGTTGTTCCGCGACCATATGGGGCGTGAGGACATGCTGGCGCGGGGCTTGCGCCAGGGACCGCTGGCGATGGAAGCCGAGCCGGTCGTGCATCAGCATGGCCGCACCATGGTGGCCCTGTTCCTGCGCTACAGCGACCATATCAAGCAATGGACGCCTGCCCAGATCATGGCTGACTGGGGCAATTACAAGCGGGCGACGCTGGCGCTGCAGGACATGCTCTATGACCATATGGAGTGGGAAGAGGCGCATCTGCATCCGCTGATCGAGGGCAGGGTGCGAAGGGCCGCCTAAGGGTGCGAAGGGCCGCCTAAGGGGGCCAATTCGCGCATATCGGTCCTGTCGGCTCTTCCGCACGCCAGCTAGGCAGCGGCATGGACGACTTTTCCCTGCCCAGCCTTCGTGCCGCTGCCGCCATGGTTCGTGACCAGGTGCCGCCGACCCCGCAATATGCCTGGCCGCTGCTGGCCGGGCGGATCGGCGTCGAAACCTGGGTCAAGCATGAGAACCATACGCCGACCGGCGCCTTCAAGGTGCGCGGCGCTATCACATATATCGACTGGCTGCGCCGCGCCCATCCCGAGGTGACGGGCATCATCACCGCGACCCGCGGCAATCATGGCCAGGCGCAGGTGCGCGCGGCCCGCGCCGCCGGTCTGCAGGCGACGATCGTTGTCCCCCATGGCAATGCGCTGGAGAAGAATGCCGCGATGCGCGCATTCGGTGCCACCCTGATCGAGCATGGCCATGATTTCGACAGCGCCAAGGCGGAGGCGGTTCGCCTGGCCGCCGAGCAGGGGCTGTTCATGGTCCCGGCCTATCATGCGCAACTGGTGCGCGGTGTCGCCAGCTATGGGCTGGAACTGTTCGATGCTGTGCCGGACCTCGACACCGTCTACGTCCCTGTCGGTTGCGGATCGGGCCTGTGCGCCACGATCGCGGCAAGGGATGCGCTGGGCCTCAAAACCAAGGTCGTCGGCGTCGTTTCCGCCCATGTCGATGCGGCCAAGCGCTCGTTCGAGGCAGGGCAATTGCTCACCAGCCCGACCGCCTATACCTTTGCCGATGGCGTCGCCGTTTGTACCCCGGTTCAGGCCGCGCTCGACTATTTCGGGCCGCGGGCCGACCGCTTCGTCGGCGTCACCGATGACGAGGTGGCGGACGCCATCCGCATCTATTGGCAGGACACGCATAATCTGGCCGAGGGCGCCGGTGCGGTGGCGCTGGCCGCGCTGATCCAGGAAAAGGAGCGGATGCGCGGCAAGAAGGTTGCGGTTATCCTCTCGGGCGGTAATGGCGACATGAGCCAGATGGCACAGATATTGGGCGGCGAAACGCCGCGCGTCACGACGGATATGCGGAAGGCGATATGAAGCGGAAGAGCGGTCAGAACCCTGAGATCACCAAGAACTGGAAGCCGGCGACGCTGGCCATCCGGGGCGGCACCGCGCGCACCGAATATGGCGAGACGTCCGAGGCCTTGTTCCTGTCCAGCGGCTATTGCTACGACCGGGCCGAGGACGCTGCCGCGCGCTTCGCCGGTGAACAGCAGGGCATGACCTATAGCCGGCTGCAGAACCCGACCGTCGAGATGCTGGAACAGCGCATCGCCCTGCTGGAAGGCGCCGAAGCCTGTCGCGCGACCGCGACCGGCATGGCGGCCATGACCGCCGCCCTGCTGTGCCAGCTGTCGGCCGGCGACCATGTCGTCGCGGCCAAGGCGGCCTTTGGCTCCTGCCGCTGGCTGGTCGACACGCTGCTGCCCAAATTCGGTATCGCGACGACGACGATCGACGGCAGCGATGTTGCCGCCTGGGAAGCGGCGGCACAGCCCAATACCAAGGTCTTCTTCTTCGAGACGCCGGCCAACCCGACCATGGACGTGGTCGACATCGCTGCCGTCTGCGCGATCGCCAAGGCCCGCGGCATCACCACCGTTGTCGACAACGCCTTCGCCTCGCCCGCGCTGCAGCGGCCGATGGAGTTCGGCGCCGATGTCGTCGCCTATAGCGCGACCAAGATGATGGACGGGCAGGGCCGCGTGCTGGCCGGCGCCATCTGTGGCAGCCGCGACTGGATCGACAATGTGCTGCTGCCCTTCCACCGCAACACCGGCCCGACGCTCAGCGCGTTCAACGCCTGGGTCGTGCTGAAGGGGCTGGAGACGCTGGACCTGCGCATTCGCCGCCAGAGCGAGAATGCGCTCAAGGTTGCGCAATTCCTCGAAACCCGCCTGCCCAAGGTCAATTATCCGGGGCTGGAGAGCCATCCGCAGCATGCGCTGGCGATGCGGCAGATGGACGCGGCCGGACCGATCTTCTCGCTCTATGTCGGCGGCGGCCGGGCCGAGGCGCATGGCCTGCTCAATGCGCTGGAACTGGTCGACATCAGCAACAATATCGGCGATTCGCGCTCGCTGATGACCCATCCGGCATCGACCACCCATTTCGGCATGGCCGAAGAGGCGCGACTGGAAGTCGGCATCACCGAGGATATGCTGCGCCTGAACGTCGGCCTGGAAGATCCGGACGATGTGATCGCGGACTTCGACCAGGCGCTCAAGACGATAGGGCGTTGACGGAACCGGGCAGGGAGGCGCATGCGGGAAATATGAACGCATTGTTCCCCCTGCACGCGACGACGCGGGACATCATCGTCCATGTCGCCGTGACTTTCCTGCCCGAACAGTCGGAGCCGGACCGGGGGCGCTGGTTCTGGGCCTATCATATCCGGATCGAAAATCAGGGCGAACAGCCGGTGCAACTGCTGAGCCGTCACTGGATCATTACCGATGGGCGGGGCATTCAGCAGGAATTGGAGGGTGAAGGCGTGATCGGGGAACAGCCGGTGGTGCAACCGGGCAAAAGCTATGACTATGTGTCGGGCTGCCCGCTCAACACGGCGACGGGGTCGATGCGCGGCGCCTATACGATGATCGGTTCCGATGGCGAGACGTTCGAGGTGACCATTCCCCATTTCGCGCTGATCGCGCCGGCGGTGGCCGAATGAAGCGGACCCATTTGCCGCTCAACGGCCTGCGCGTGCTGGATGCAGCGGCACGCCACCTGTCCTTCACCCGCGCGGCGGACGAACTGGCGGTGACGCCGGCGGCCGTCGGTCAGCAGATCCGCGCGCTGGAGGATATGCTGGGCGTGGTGCTGTTCCGCCGCACGCCAAAGGGGCTGGAACTGACGCCCGAAACCGAAGCGGGCCTTGAAGCGCTGCGCGCCGGTTTCCTGGAGTTCGAGGAAGCGGTGCGGGCGATGCAGGCGGGCCAGTCCAGTTCGTCGCTGACGATCGCCGCGCCGCGCGACATCACCGCCAAATGGCTGCAGCCGCGCCTGGCCGCCTATGCCGCGAGCCAGCCCGGCCTGACCTTCTCATTGGTCGCCGCCGACGAGGCGCTGGACTTTACCGAGGCCAATCTGGACCTGGCGCTGCGCCTGACCGATGGCGCGGGCGAGCATGAGGGCATCAAGATCGGCGAAACCGCCTTCGTCACCGTGGAAGCGGCGGCGGGCGGGCCGGAGCAGCGGATCGAATGGCCCGGCTGCCCCACGGGCGACCTGCCCGCCGCAATCCGGGTGGCGGATGCGGGCCTGGCGATCGAGGCGGCGGCGAACGGCTTTGGCCGGGCGAGCGTGCCTCTGCTGCTGGCGCAGGCGGATATCGAGAATGGACGGGTGCGCAAGGTGGGCGATGCCCTGCCGACAATGCTCAGCTACTGGCTGATCGCCCCGCTGCCGCAATGGCGCCAGAAGAAGGTCAAGGCGCTGGTCGAGGCGCTCACGGCCTGACCCGGCGGGGGCAGGAAAATAGGATTTGGTCCGCTTAACTTCGCATATTTCCCGCGCATTTTGACATTAAATGTCCAACTGGTGATGGATTGTTGCGAGTGTCGTCCATGTCCCATCGGGCATGTATAGAGGATCGGCGGCGTGTAGGACAGGCGCCGGACCGGGCGATCAGTCGGCCAGCAGGTTGAGCGCGCGCGTCATCAGCATGACGAAGCGGCCTTCGTCGACGCGGGCGACCGGATCATTCCAGGCGCCGCTGACTGCGTAATATTGGCCGTCCTGCGCCTGCACCAGGAAGTTCATCGCAATGACGCCGGGTTCGCTGCCGCCCTTATAGCCGAAATAGCGCCAGCGTTTCGCGTTGGCGGGGGCGATGCCCGGATTGACCGCCATGATCGACAGGGCATCGCCACCGGTGCGGCGCAGCCAGTCGAGCTGGGCGATTTCCTCCTGCGGGCTGGCGAACCATTCGAGCGTGTCGATCGCCACCGGATTTTCCGACACGGTGCCGACATCGACATGAGCGGCGGTCAGCCGGGTGGCGGCATCCCGCAACAGGGCGCGGCGATCGGCGATGGTCCCGGCCTCATAGCGGCGGCGCAATTCGGCATTGGCCGGCATCTTCAGGGCAAAGGCCTCTGCCGTGGTCAGCATTGGCAGGCTGCGGGGATCGGCGATGCCGAAGCGCTGGCGCATGGCGTCGACCTTGTCGCGGCCGAGGCCCAGCAGCAACGTGTCCGACGCGCTATTGTCGCTTTCGGCGATCATCGCGGTCGCCAGGCTGTGCAGCGTCATCGGCGCGTGATCAGGCCATGCCATCAGCCGGCCGGAAAAGCTTTTCGGACCGAGCGGCATGACATCGCTCCAGCGCCGCTCGCCGGCCTGCACCGCACGCGCCAGTTCGGCCAGCACTGTCAGCTTGAAGGAGGAGCCGGTCGCCATCGGCTGGTCGGGATGGTGCGACTGGAGCAGGACGGGACCGGCATCGGTCAGCCGGGCGATGGCGAAGCTGCTGCGACCCGGCAGGGCGGCGATGTCGCGCAGCACCGCGGCCATGCTGTCATCGGCCTGGCGGCTGCCGATGATGCGCAGGCCGACGACGCGGTTGGGCGGATCGGGCGCGATCACCAGCGTGATGGCGACGATCGCCCGTTCGTAGCGGACCTCCATCTGCCCGGCGGTTGCGCTTTGCTGGGTGAGCGCGCCAAGCGCGACCGGACGGCCATGCTGGCGGCGCAGGTCGGCGGCGAGCGCGCGCCAGCGGTCGACCGGGATGGCGTCGATGAAGACGGGGGAGAAGAAGTCGGCTTCGTTGCCGGGGCCAGCGAGGATGGTCACCAGTTGCGTGGCGCGCGCGCGAAAGGCAGGGGCCGGATCAGCCATGGCGCGGCCCGGCAGCAGCGCCATCCCGATAAGGACAAGCGCGACCGCCAGCAGCCTCATGCGTCAATCGCTTCCTCATCGACCGCCGCCGCATTTTCCTGGATGAAGGCGAAGCGATGGGCGGGGTTGGTGCCCATCAGCCGCTCGACCAGATCGCGCACCTGCTGCCGGTCCTCGATGTCGTCGGGCAGGGTGATGCGGATCAGGCTGCGGGTCTTGGGATCCATGGTGGTTTCGCGCAACTGCATCGGGTTCATTTCGCCCAGCCCCTTGAAGCGGCTGATCTCGACCTTCTTGCCCTTGAACTCCTTGGCCAGCATCGCCTCGCGCTGGGCATCGTCCATCGCATAGAGACTCTTGCCGCCGGCGGTCAGGCGATAGAGCGGCGGCTGCGCCAGATAGAGATGGCCGCGCCGCACCAGTTCGGGCATTTCCTGGAAGAAAAAGGTCATCAGCAGGGTGGCGATATGGGCGCCGTCGACATCGGCGTCGGTCATGATGACGATGCGTTCGTAGCGCAGATTATCGGGGTTGCAATCCTTGCGCGTGCCGCAGCCCAGCGCCAGGATCATGTCGGCAATTTCCTGGTTTGCCAATATCTTGGCGGTGTTTGCTGAGGCAACGTTGAGGATCTTGCCGCGCAGGGGTAGGATCGCCTGCGTCTTGCGGTCGCGAGCCTGCTTGGCCGATCCGCCGGCCGAGTCACCTTCGACCAGAAAGATTTCAGCGCCTTCCGGGTCATCATTCGAACAATCCGTGAGCTTGCCGGGCAGGCGCAGCTTGCGCGCGCTGGTGGCGGTCTTGCGCTTGACCTCCTTTTCCTGCTTGCGCTTGAGGCGCTCGTCCATGCGGTCGATGACATAGGCGAGCAGCGCCTTGCCCCGGTCCATATGGTCGGTCAGGAAATGGTCGAAATGGTCGCGCACGGCATTTTCGACCAGGCGCGCGGCGTCGGGGCTGGTCAGGCGATCCTTGGTCTGGCTCTGGAACTGGGGATCGCGGATGAAGACCGACAGCATGATTTCCGATGACGTCATGATGTCATCGGCGGTAATGTCCTTCGCCTTCTTCTGCCCCACCAGTTCGCCAAAGGCGCGGATGCCCTTCACCAGCGCGGCGCGCAGGCCGTTTTCATGGGTGCCGCCATCGGGCGTGGGAATGGTGTTGCAATACCAGCTATAGCTGCCGTCGGACCAGAGCGGCCAGGCGACCGCCCATTCGACCCGGCCGGCTTCGCCCGGAAAATCCTGATTGCCCGAGAAAAATTGGGTGGTGGCGCATTCGCGGTCGCCCAGCTGCTCCTTCAGATGGTCGGCCAGGCCGCCGGGGAACTGGAATACCGCTTCGGGCGGGGTGTCGTCACCGATCAGTTCGGGCGCGCATTTCCAGCGTATCTCGACCCCGGCGAACAGATAGGCCTTGGACCGGGCGAGGCGATAGAGCTTGGCCGGCTTGAATTTCTGCTCGCCGAAAATCTCGCTGTCAGGGATGAAACTGACCGCGGTGCCGCGCCGGTTGGGGGCGGCGCCGACCTTTTCCAGGCCGCTGGTGGGCAGGCCCTGGCTGAAGCTCTGGCGGAACAGTTCCTTGTTGCGCGCGACCTCGACCACCGTCCTGATCGACAGGGCGTTGACGACGCTGATGCCCACGCCATGCAGGCCGCCCGAGGTTGCATAGGCCTTGCCTTCAAACTTGCCGCCCGAATGAAGCGTGGTGAGGATGACTTCCAGCGCCGACTTGCCGGGGAATTTGGGGTGATCATCCACCGGAATGCCGCGACCATTGTCAGTGATGGTCAGCTTGTTGCCCGGTTCCAGGCTGATCTCGATCCGTGTGGCATGACCGGCGACGGCTTCGTCCATGCTGTTGTCGAGCACTTCGGAGGCGAGATGGTGGAAGGCGCGCTCGTCGATGCCGCCAATATACATGCCCGGACGGCGCCGGACCGGCTCCAGCCCTTCGAGCACTTCGATAGTAGAGGCGTCATAGCCCGGCGAGGTGGTGGACTGGGCGGAGGCGAACAGGTCTTCGGACATTCCGCCAAGCTATAGGCAGCCGGGCGTCGGGTGCAAGCGCTGCGCGCACGCGATCGTCAGCAATCAATTGTTACAAGGCGTGGTGCAACAAATCGGCCGACCGACCCGTTGCCTCCATCAGGGTATATTCCCAAGGTCAGGCTGGAGAAATTCATGACATTCAAGCATTTTGCGCCGATCGGCGCCACGCTGGCGCTCGCCCTGGCGACGCCGGCAATGGCGCAGCAGGACAGCGGCAAGGTCGACTGGACCGGCCCCTATGTCGGCGGCTCCTTCGGCTATAACTGGTCGAAGGGCGATGGCGGCGAGCATCTGCGCTTCGACACGGACGGGGACGGCAATTATGATGATGTCGTCACCACGGCGGCCGGGGCCAATGCCTTTTCGCCCGGCACCTGCGGCGGTTCGGCACGGGGCGCGACGCCGGCCAGCGGCTGCAATGGCGACAAGGATGCGATCGGCTGGATGGGCCATGTCGGCTATGACCGGCAGTTCGGCAATATCGTCGCGGGCATCGTCGGCGAAGCGGGCAAGGCCTATGTCAGCGACAGCGTGACCGAATATTCGACCACGCCGGCCAGCTATACCATGACCCGGCGGATCGGCTGGAACGCCAATTTGCGCGCGCGGCTGGGCTATACCACCGATGGCGGCGTCATGCCCTACATCACCGGCGGCCTGGCCTATGCCAAGGTGAAGAATCATTTCGACACCAGCAACACCGCCAACAGCTTCACCGAATATGATCGCAAGGAAGATGCCTGGGGCTACACCATGGGCGGCGGTGTCGAAGCCAAGGTTGCGCAGAATTTCTCGATCGGCGCCCGCTATCTTTGGACCCGTTATAATACGGGCGACTATCGCGTCGATGTAGGGCAGGGCAGCGCGCCCGCGACCAACCCCTTCATCATCACGCCATCCGGCGGCACCAGCATCAACCGTGGCGACAAGTTCGACAATCAGAGCCTGATGGCGACCGCCAGCTTCCGCTTCTGATCCGCTGCCATGAAGGGGCCGGGACGATGTTCCGGCCCTTTCCTCTTGTGATCTTTACCTGATCCCGCGCCCGACATAGCTTTCCGCCGACAGGATATGGCGGGAGGTCGAGAATATGGCGGCAGGTTTCAACCCCGATGCGGCGACCGCCGCCTATCTGGCGACACTGTCGCCGGCCCAGCATGAACGGGCGATCGCCTATACCCAGGGCGGGCATTGGCTGCTGCTTTGGGGCATGCTGGTGACACTGGTCGCCATGGCGCTGATCTGGCGCAGCGGCCTGCTGGTGCGGCTGGGGCGGCGGGTGCATGTGCGGCGCCCCAATCTGGCGGTGTTCCTGTCCGCCTTGCTCTTCTTCCTGCTCGACTGGCTGATCGAACTGCCCTGGTCCGTCTATGCCAATTGGGGACGCGAGCGCAGCTATGGGCTGACCAGCCAGGGTTTCGGTGGCTGGCTGGGCGAGGACATATTGTCGAGTGCGATCAGCTTGCCGTTGCTGGCGCTGCTGGCGGTCGCCATCTATGCGCTGATGCGCCGCACGCCGCGCTGGTGGTGGGCATGGTCGGGGCTGGTGGTCGTGCTGGGCATCATCCTGATGGTTGTGATCGCGCCGGTGGCGATCGAGCCGCTGTTCAATAAATATACGCCCGCGCCCGCCGGGCCGACGCGCGATGCGGTGGTCGAACTGGCGCATCGTGCCGGCGTGCCGGGCGACAAAATCTATATTTATGAAGGGTCGAAGCAGTCGGAACGCTATACCGCCAATGTCTCCGGCCTGTTCGGAACGGCGCGGGTGGCAATGAGCGATGTGATGTTCAAGCGCGGCGCCGACCTGGCCGAGGTGCGCGGCGTGGTGGGCCATGAAATGGGCCATTATGCCGAACATCATGTGCTGTGGCTGGCCGGCGGCATGAGCCTGCTGGCGATGCTGCTCTTCTTCCTGGTCGACCGGCTCTATCCGGTGGCGGCGCGCTGGTTCGGCGCGGGCAGTGCGATCAGCGATCCGGCGCATATGCCGGTCGCCTGGGCGGTGGCGGCAGTGGTCGGGATATTCCTGGTGCCGCTGATGAACAGCATCAGCCGCTATGACGAGAATGCCGCCGACCGTTTCTCGCTCAAGGTCGCGCATGAGCCCGATGGCCTGGCCAAGGCGCTGGTCAAGACGATCGAATATCGCGCCTCATCGCCCTCGCGGCTGGAGGAAATCCTGTTCTACGACCATCCCAGCGTCGAACGGCGCATCCATGCCGCGATGGTCTGGAAGGCGGAAAATCCGCAACTGATCGGTAAATAGGGGCAAAAGAAAAGGCCGCCCGGTGGGGCGGCCTTTCTTGTCTCGTTTCGCTCAGCGGACCCGCGGGCCGCCGAAGGGCAGCGGCGGGGGCGGGCGGCGCGTGCCGCGCGGCAGCTGTGCCTGATAGGCGCGGCCGCAATGTTCCACGCAATAAGGGAAGCCGGGGTTCACTGCTTCGCCGCAGAAATGGAAGTCCGGCTCGCCCGGATGGCCCATCGGCCACTTGCAGATCCGCTCGGTCAGGTCGAGCAGGCTCGTCTTGCCGGCAATTTCGGCGCTCGGCTTGGCGGGCACCAGACGGCGCGGCGGTGCCGGCGGGATCGGTGCCTGCTGGTCACCGGGGCCCTGGCGCAGGAAGCCGCCGGGGCCGACCGATACGATGCGCGGCTGGGGCGCGGCGGGCGCGTCGCTGGGGGCAGCGGCGGCAGCCGGTGCGGCAGGCGCAGCCGGTGCGGCGACCGGGGCCGGACGCGGCGGCGGCGGCGGGGCGGCCACGGGTGCGGCAGCGCGGGGCGCTTCAGCTTCCGGGGCAGGGGCTGCCGGCTTGCGGGCGGGCGCGGCCTTCTTGGGCGCCTCGTTGGCCTTCACCGGGGACGGGCGCGACTGCAGGCCAAGGCGATGCGCCTTGCCGATCACCGCGTTACGGCTGACGCCGCCCAGTTCGTCCGCGATCTGGCTCGCGGTCAGGCCCTTTTCCCACATCGCCTTGAGCTGGTCGATACGTTCGTCGGTCCAGGACAATGAAAACTCCTCACAATCTGCGCTATGCGCCCTATATGGGGCATGCAGGCGCGACTTCCAACCGCGCAGAACGCCCTTGCGGCATAACGGACCAGCCGATAGTCGATCCCATCATGAACGACCAGCCCAAAATTGCAGCCGCCCATCCCGCACCCGTTCCCTTCCATGAACCGGGGGAGTTGGTGATCCGCAACGTCAATTGGGCCGGCATGCGCGCGCTCTACCGCAAGGAGGTGCGCCGTTTCATGAAGGTGCAGCTCCAGACGATCTGGGCGCCGGCCGTTACCACGCTGATGTTCCTGGTGATTTTCACCATCGCGCTGGGCGGGGCGAACCGCCAGGTGCTGGGCGTGCCCTTTGCCGATTTCATTGCGCCGGGCCTGATGATGATGGGCATGATGAACAATGCCTTTGCCAACAGCAGCTTCTCGCTGCTGGCGGGCAAGATGCAGGGGACGCTGATCGACTATCTGATGCCGCCGCTGTCGGTGGGCGAATTGCTGCTGGCGCTGGTCGGCGCGGCGGTGACGCGCGCGGTGGCGGTCGGTCTGGCGCTGTGGGGGGCGATGGCGCTGTGGCCCGGCGTGCATGTGACGCCGACGCATCTGTGGGCGGTGATCTGGTTCGGCCTGATGGGCGCCAGCCTGACCGCCTTCATCGGCGTGATGACGTCGATCTGGGCGGAAAAATTCGATCATGCCGCCGCGATCACCAATTTCGTGATCGGGCCGATGACGCTGCTGTCGGGCACCTTCTATTCGATCGACCGCCTGTCGCCGCTCTTCCGGGCGATCAGCCACGCCAACCCCTTCTTCTACGCCATTTCCGGTTTCCGCTATGGCTTCGTCGCGGCGGCGGATGGCAATGTGCTGGTCGGCAGCGTGGTGCTGCTGGCGCTCAATGCCGGGCTGGCGCTGCTCTGCTATGTGCTGCTGCGCAAGGGCTGGAAGCTCAAGGCCTGACGGCGTCAGGTAAGGGCCGCAAAGATCGGCACGGCCAGCATCGCGCCCAGGATCAGCATGGCGGCCAGCAGCCAGTGGCGCAGTCGGGGGAGGGCGCTGACGCCCTCCTCTTCCCATGGCCACATCAGGCGGCGCTGCCCTTTCCACCCACGCGGGTGACGGTGAAGCCGGCGGCTTCCGCTTCCGCGACCGGATAGATGTTGCGCAGGTCGACCAGCACCGGCGCGCTCATCGAACCGGCCAGGCGCTTGAGATCCAGCGCGCGGAAGGCGTCCCATTCGGTCACCAGCACCAGCGCGTCGGCGCCGGACGCGGCCTCATAGGCCGAACCGGCCATGGTGACGCCGGGCATCATCGGCGCGGCCACGTCCATGCCCTCGGGATCATAGGCGACGACCTTCGCGCCGGCATCCTCCAGCGCCTGCACGATCGCCAGGCTGGGCGCGTCGCGCATGTCGTCGGTATTGGGCTTGAAGGTGACGCCCAGCAAGGCGACGGTCTTGCCGCGCGCTTCACCGCCCAGCGCCTTCACGATCTTGCGGCCCATGGCGCGCTTGCGCAGGTCGTTCACCTGCACCACGGTTTCGACGATGCGGATCGGCGCGTCATAATCCTGCCCGGTCTTGACCAGGGCCAGCGTATCCTTGGGGAAGCAGGAGCCGCCATAGCCCGGACCGGCATGCAGGAATTTGCTGCCGATCCGCTTGTCGAGGCCGATGCCGCGCGACACGTCCTGCACTTCGGCGCCGACCGCCTCGCACAGGTCCGCCATCTCGTTGATGAAGGTGATCTTGGTCGCCAGGAAGGCGTTGGCGGCATATTTGATCAGTTCGGCCGTGCGACGGCCGGTGAACATCAGCGGCGCCTGGTTGAGGTTCAGCGGGCGATAGACCTGGCTCATCACCGAAATGGCGCGTTCCGATCCGGTGGTGCCCACGACGACGCGGTCGGGGCGCTTGAAATCGCCGATCGCCGCGCCTTCGCGCAGGAATTCGGGGTTCGACACGACCTGGATGTCGAGGTCCGGGCGCAGTTCGCGCGCGATCCGCTCGACCTCGTCGCCGGTGCCGACGGGCACGGTCGACTTGGTGACGATGACCGCCGGGCCATCGAGGGATTCGACGATCTCCTTGGCGGCGGCATAGACATAGCTGAGGTCGGCATGGCCATCGCCCCGCCGCGAGGGCGTGCCGACGGCGATGAAGATGGCGTCGGCGCCCTTCACGCCTTCGGGCAGGTCGGTGGTGAAGGTCAGGCGACCGGCGGCGGCGTTGGTGCCGACCAGCTGGTCGAGGCCGGGTTCGTAGATCGGCATCGTGCCGGCCTCGATCGCGGCGATCTTGCCCGCATCCTTGTCGACGCAGACGACATCATGGCCGAAATCCGCAAAGCAGGCCCCGGAGACGAGGCCGACATAGCCGGTGCCGATCATGGTGATTTTCATGAGTTGGTGGAACTCCAAACGGGAAGTGATTGGTTTGAGGCTCTAGCATAGTCATAACGCAATACAATTCGCGCCTTTGCGTAATTACCATGCTACCGTTTAGCGGCTGGTTACCCTTTTTTGTCAGGGAAGGCGCATCCGAACGAAAGGGCACAGAGTGAAAGTAGCGCTGGTATTTGGGACACGGCCGGAAGCGATCAAGCTGTTTCCGGTGATCCACGCGCTCAAGGCGCGTGCCGATATCGACACCCGCGTGATCGTGACGGCGCAGCATCGTGGCCTGCTGGACCAGGTGCTGGAGATTGCCGGCATCGTGCCCGACATCGATCTGGACGTCATGACGCCCAACCAGACGCTGGACGGGCTGACCGCCAAGTTGATCGTCGCACTGGGCGAGGCGTTCGACGCGGAGAAGCCCGACCGGGTGGTGGTGCACGGCGACACGCTGACGACGATGGTGGCGAGCCTGGCGGCCTATTATCGCAAGATCCCGGTCGCCCATGTCGAGGCCGGCCTGCGCAGCGGCGACATCCATCATCCCTGGCCCGAGGAGGTCAATCGCAGCGTCGTCGCGTGCATTGCCGACATGAATTTCGCGCCGACCCAGGCGGCGGCCGATGCGCTGCTGCGGGAAAATCGCGATGCGGCCGGCATTCATGTCACGGGGAATACCGTGATCGACGCGCTACTGGCGACGGTCGATCGGGTCCATGGCGAACCGGCGCTGGCCAGCGGCCTCGACGATCTGGCGGCGCGTTTCGCGGGCAAGCGGATCGTGGCCGTCACCAGCCACCGGCGCGAGAATTTCGGCGGCGGGATGGAGGCGATCGCCCGTTCCATCGCGGACATTGCCGCGCGGCCCGATGTCGCGGTGATCTTCCCCGTCCATCCCAATCCCAATGTCCGTCCGGTCATGGATGCGGTGCTGGGCGACCTGCCCAATGTCGCGATGATCGAACCGCTCGACTATCCCCATTTCGTCCGCCTGCTCGACCTGTGCCATCTGGTGCTGACCGACAGCGGCGGTGTGCAGGAGGAGGCGCCCTCGCTCGGCAAGCCGGTGCTGGTGATGCGCGAGACCACCGAACGGCCCGAAGGGGTGCAGGCCGGCACGGCGAAGCTGGTCGGCGCGGACCGGAACCGGATCGTGCGCGAGGTGCTGGCGCTGCTCGACGATGATGCCGCCTATCAGGCGATGGCCCGTGCCCATAACCCGTTCGGCGACGGCAAGGCGGCCGAGCGGATTGCCGATATCATTGCAGGAAAGGCCGGCGCGGCGCATCTTGCCGCCTGACATTACCCAAATCTTCAACATTTCCGGGCAATGTTGCTCCGAATTTTGGTGAATGAAGGATTATCTCCCCCATGCCCGTCGACAGCAAGCAGAAGGTTTCCGTCATTGGCCTGGGCTATATCGGCCTGCCGACTGCGGCGCTGATCGCGCGCGGCGGGGCGCAGGTCGTCGGCGTCGATGTCAGCGCCCATGTGGTCGAGACGGTCAATTCGGGTCGGGTCCATATCGAGGAAGTCGATCTGGACGGCCTGGTGCAGGGCGTGGTTGCACGCGGCAATCTGCGCGCGTCGCTCAGCGTCGAGGCCAGCGACGTCTTCATCATCGCGGTGCCGACCCCGGTGGCCGAGGACCGCGCGCCCGACATCTCCTATGTGCTGCAGGCGGCGCGGACCGTCGCGCCGGTGCTGAAGAACGGCGATACGGTGATCCTGGAATCCACCTCGCCGGTCGGCACGACCGAGGCGATGCGCGACCTGATCGCCGAGCTGCGCCCCGACCTCAGGATGCCGGCGCCCGGCGTGGCGGGTGACATCGCCATCGCCTATTGCCCCGAGCGGGTGCTGCCCGGCCGCATCCTGGTCGAGTTGATCGACAATGATCGCTGCATCGGCGGCATCACGCCGCGCTGCGCGCGCAAGGCGCTGGGCTTCTATCGCCAGTTCGTGCGCGGAGCCTGCATCACCACCACCGCGCGGGCGGCCGAGATGGTGAAGCTGGTGGAAAACAGCTTCCGCGACGTCAACATCGCCTTCGCCAATGAATTGTCGGTGATCGCCGACCGCATGGACATTGATGTGTGGGAAGTGATCCGCCTGGCCAACCGCCATCCGCGCGTCAACATATTGCAGCCGGGGCCGGGCGTTGGCGGTCATTGCATCGCCGTCGATCCCTGGTTCATCGTCCATGGCGACCCGGAAAATGCCCGCATCATCCGCACCGCGCGCGAGGTGAACGACGGCAAGACCGATTATGTCGTGGCCAAATCGTCGGACATGATCGACGCTTTTGCCGGCGAGGATGTCGCCTGCCTCGGCCTCGCCTTCAAGCCGAACATCGACGATTTCCGCGAAAGCCCGGCGGTCAAGGTCGCCAGCCGGCTCGCCCGCCGCTACGGCAAGCGGGTCAAGCTCGTCGAACCCTATGCCCAGGATCTGCCGATGGAGTTCGCCGGCACCGGTGCCGAACTGATCGATCTCGATACGGCTCTGGAACAATGCGGCGTGTTCATCATTCTTGTCGATCATGACATGTTCAAATCCGTTCCCGTCGACGAACGTGCCGGCAAGGCCGTCTATGATACGCGCGGCATCTGGCCCGACCAGCCGCGTCGTCAGCCCGAGCCGGCCGCGCAGCGCATCGCGGTCTGATCGTCGGCCGGGCGGTTCGTCCTGCCCCCCGCGCGGTTGCCATGACGGTGCCGCGTCGCTAACCCCCGAGCCGAGCGGCCCTTTTGCGGGCCGCACCCGGTTCGCAATGGGGTGTTGATGCGCATGAAGCGCCAGATTTTGGGGCACTATGGCAAGGGCATGAAGGGCGGCGCCGTCGCGGCAGCGGCGATGCTGCTCGCCGGCTGCTCGACTGTTGAGGATGCCCCGCGCGGCGAGGCCGCCTATGCGCTGATGCCCGCGCCCGCCGCGGTGGGCCGCGACTATGTCATCAGTCCCGACGATGTGCTGCGTATCCAGGTCTATCACGAGCCCGACCTGTCGCTGGAGGATGCGCGGGTCAGCGCGGCCGGCATGGTCCGCATGCCTCTGGTCGGCGATGTATCGATCGGCGGGCTGACCGCCGGCGAGGCATCGGACGTGATCGCCGGCCGGCTGGGCGAGCGCTATCTGGTATCGCCGCAGGTCACAGTGTTTGTGAAGCAGGCGGTCGGCCGCCGCATCACCGTCGATGGCGAGGTGCGTGAGCCCGGCCTGTTCCCGATCGAGGGACGGATCGGCCTCATCCAGGCGGTGGCGCTGGCCCATGGCCCGACCCGGCTGGCGAGCCTGGGGCAGGTGGTGGTGGTCCGCACCGTCGAGGGGCAGCGTCAGGCCGCGACCTTCGACCTGGGCGCCATTCGCAAGGGCGAAGCGCCCGATCCTGAAATATTGGCCGGCGATCTGGTGATCGTCGGCCTGTCGCGCGCCAAGGCCATCCTTGGCGGCGCGCTGATCGCCATTCCCGCCGTCGCGACCGGCTTCATCGCCATAGACGGAGGCAATTGATGGTGTCCCGGATCATCGAACTGGAACAGCGTCAGGCCGGGGAGGAGGATCGCACCACCCGGTTTGTCGAGAGTGCGCGCGGCACATGGACCGTGGTGCGGCGGCACCGGGTGATCCTGTTCGTTACCATGGCGCTCTGCGTGCTGGCGGGCGTCATCTATATCCTGCTGTCGACGCCGGATTATCGCGCGACCGCCTCGGTCGAGGTGGAGGATGTGCCGGCGGGGGCCGCCGGCGCGGGCGCGATGCAGAAGCCGGTCAGCGCGGCCGACACCGAAAGCATGATGCAGACCGAACTGGAAGTGCTGCGCAGCCGGGCACTGGCCGAGGATGTCGCGCGCGATCTGGCGCTGGTCGGCAGCCCGGTCTTCTTCCAGGGCATGGATGCGCGCCGCCCGGCACAGGGGCAGGGCAGCCTGACCCAGCGCCAGGTCGAGCATGAGCAGGTCATCAAGCTGCTGCGCGACAATCTGCAGGTCGAACTGCCGGGCAAGTCGCGGGTGCTGCGCATCAGCTTCGTCAGCGCCGATCCGGCGTTGTCGGCGCGGGTGGCGAACAGCTATGCCGACAGCCTGATCCGGGCGGACCTGAAGCGTGGCTTTGAGTCCGGCGTGCAGGCGCGTCGTTTCCTGCTGGGCGAGCTGGATGGGGCGCGCAAGGATCTGGAACGGGCCGAGCGCGATCTGGCGGTCTATGCCTCGCGCACCGGCGCGGTGCCGGCCGAGGCGGCCACGGACGAGGACAAGAAGAACGACGGCAAGGATGCAAAGCCCGATGCCGCGCCGGTGCCGGAAGGATCGACCGCGGCGCGTCTGGCGCAGCTCAACGCCTTCCGCGCGCAGGCGGTCGCCGACCGTATCGCCGCGCAGAAGCGCTGGGAAAGCGCGAAGGCGGCGAGCGCCGAGACGCTGCCCGAGGTGCTGGGCAATGGCGCCATGCAGCAGTTGATGGCGGAACGGGCGCAGGCGCGGGCGGCGCTGGTCGAGGAACGGCAGTTCCGCAAGGACGCCCACCCCGAAATGCGCGAGGCACGGGCGCGGCTGGCGGCGCTTGACGACCAGGCCGAGAGCATGGCCAACACGATCCGCGCGTCGCTGCGCCAGGAATATGAGGTGGCGGCGCATGGCGAGAAGCAGATCGCTTCGGAAATCGCCGCGCTGGAAGGCGATGCGCGGGTCGAGCGCGGCCGCGACATGCAGATGAGCATGATGAGCCGGTCGGTCGAAACCTATCGCCTGCTGCATGACAGCCTGTTGCAACGTTATCGCGACATGGCGTCGCAGGCGGGCTTCCAGGCCGGCCGCATCCAGCCGCTCGACCGGGCGGCGGTGCCGACCACGCCCTTTGCCCCCCATGCCGGCCAGATCATGCTGGTCGCGCTGCTCGGCGGCATGCTGCTGGGCCTGCTGCTGATCGCAGCGCGGCACATGTTCGACGATGCGGTGACGTCGGCCGATACGCTGGCGGAGCGTGTCGACCTGCCGCTGCTGGGCGCAGTACCGACCACCGGCGACCAGCCGAGCGCGCCGGACATCTTCGCGCCGATCGCGGCGTCGCTGCAACTGGCATCGGTTGCCGGCCTGCCGCGCTCCATCCTGGTCACCAGCGCGCAGGAGGAGGAAGGCAAGTCGCTGACCGTCAACGCGCTGGCACGCGCGCTGGCGCGGCTGGACAAGAAGGTGCTGGTGATCGACGCCGACATGCGCCGGCCGGTGCAGCACAGCCTGTTCCGGGTGACCGCGACGCGCGGCATCAGCGAGGTGCTGACGGGCCAGGGCAAGGTCGAGGATCTGATCCTCGACAGCGGTGTCGCCGGCGTGTCGCTGCTACCCTGTGGCGCGGTGCCGCCCAATCCGGCGGAACTGCTCTCCACCCCTGCGCTCGACGCGCTGCTGGGCGCGGTGCGCGACCGCTATGACACGGTGCTGATCGACGCGCCGCCGATCCTGGGCATGTCCGACGCGCAACTGCTCGCCGCCAAGGTGCAGGTCACGCTGCTGGTGGTCGAATGGGGCCGCAACCATCATGGCGGCCTGCGGGTGGCAGTGGACCGACTCCGCCGGGCCGGCGGCTCGATCGTCGGCGCCGTGCTGACCAAGGCGCATGGCCGGGCCTATGATTATGACTATCACCGGGGCGGCTAGAGCCTGATCGTTTAGCGCGCCTTGGCGGGCGCGCACGCAACCTTGTGGAGGCTGTAGCTGGCGAAGGGCTTTTCGGCATTTGCCTCGTCACGCGCGACGATGCTCCATGTCAGTTGCGCGCCTTTGATGCGCCAACGGTTGACGAAGGTCGCGTCGGGATAGGCATAGTCGATGTCGAAGCCATCGGGCTGGCTTTCGCCTTCGCCAAGGGCCGTGAAGGCGCCGCCGAAACTGTCGGCCCAGAAACCGATGATCGGATGGGATTTTTCGGTGCCGCCGAAGATCAGATGCGCGGCGTAGCGATCCTTGGGATCGGCCAGGGCGCTGCTTTCCACATCGAGTGCGAGCATGGCATCGAGCGCTATGGGCTGACTGCGGATGGACACACGGACCGGCTTGCCCATCACGCTGCCTTCGCCTTCCCAGCAGCCACTTAGCGCAAGGACCGCTTCGGGAACCGCGATCGTGCCGGGTTCGGCAGCTTGAGCGGCCGTCGGCAATAGCAGCAAGGCCATCAGCTACACGCGCGATTTGCTGATCATCGATCCCCCTTGGTCATTGTCCATCCCGTGTAGAACAAAGGGGGAATGATGCAAGTCAGGACCGATGCCGGCATCGCCGCAGCCGGACGTAAAAAAAAAGCCCGCCGCGCTGATGCGTGGCGGGCTTTTTTGTGATCTCGATCCGGAGGATCAGGCGCGGGCGAGAAGGCCCTCGACCAGGCCGGCGAACAGGCGCTGGCCGTCGGTGTTGCCATGGGCCGGTTCGATCACGCGCTCGGGGTGGGGCATCATGCCCAGTACATTGCCGGCTTCGTTGAGGACGCCGGCAATGTTGCGGGCCGAGCCGTTGATGTTCTGGGCGTAGCGCAGCGCGACGCGCCCTTCGCCTTCCAGCCGATCGAGCGTGGCATCGTCGGCGAAATAATTGCCGTCATGATGGGCGACCGGGAAGCTGATCGCTTCGCCGGCGGCATAGCGGCTGGTGAAGGCGCTCTGGGCATTCTCGACGGTCAGGGCGACGTCGCGGCAGACGAAATGGCCGCCGGCGTTGCGCAGCAGCGCGCCGGGCAGCAGGCCGCTTTCGGTGAGCACCTGGAAGCCGTTGCAGATGCCCAGGACAAAGGCGCCACGGTCAGCGGCGCGGGCGACGGCCTGCATCACCGGCGAGCGGGCGGCCATCGCGCCGGAGCGCAGATAGTCACCATAGGAAAAGCCGCCGGGCACGCCGATCAGGTCGATGTCGTCGGGCAGTTCGGTATCGCGATGCCACACCATGGTGGGCTTGGAACCGGTCGCAGCCTCGAACGCCACCGCCAGGTCGCGGTCGCAATTGCTGCCCGGAAAGACGATGACGGCGCTCTTCATGGCTCAGGCCACCTTTTCGATGCGGTAATTTTCGATGACCGTGTTGGCCAGCAGCTTGCGGCACATGGCGTCGATATCTTCGTCGCTGGTGCCGTCGGCCAGGTCCAGCTCGATGAGCTTGCCGGCGCGCACGTCGTTGACGCCGCCAAAGCCCAGGCCTTCGAGCGCGTGATGGATCGCACGGCCCTGCGGATCGAGGACGCCGCCCTTGAGAGTGACGAAGATGCGGGCTTTCATGAGGTGCAAACTCCTTGGCATGCCGCCCGCCGATGCGGGGGGATGAACTTTGCCGCTCCCCCTAGGCGCGGCGCGGCGCGCAGGCAAGAGATTATGACTTTCTTAGGAAGCTGAGGATAATCTGATCGCCGAGTTTTTTGCGGGGATATGGGGCATGTCCGGTCTGGCACTGGCAATGTTTGTGGGGCTTTTTGCCTGGGGGCAGCAGATTGTGGGCTATGACGACCCGCATGGGCGGGTTCAACTGGCGCTGTTCGCGACCTTCTGCTTCGGCTTGCTGGTCGGCTATCGCGCCAAGTCCGCCTGAGGATCAGGGGCGATAGCGGCTGGGCGAGACGCCCAGCGCCCGCTTGAACATGGTCGAGAAATTGGCCGGCCCGTCATAGCCCAGATCCAGCGCGATCGTCGTGATCGGTTCGCCCGCCGCCAGCCGGGGCAGGGCCGCCGACAGGCAGGCCTGTTGCCGCCATTGTGCGAAGCTCATGCCCGTTTCCTGCCGGAACAGCCGGGTGAAGCGGCGCCGGTTCATCGCCAGCGAGTCGGCCCATTGGTCGATCGTCACATGGGCCTGCGGCTGTTCGACAAAGGCGTGGCAGCGCGCCGCAAGCGCGGCATGGCGCGGGAAGGGCACGGCGAGCGGGATCAGCGGCGCCCGCTCGATCTCCGCCACCAGCAGTCGCATAACGAGGCCATCGCGCGCCGCTTCCGCATATTCGATCGGGACATGGGCGGCCTCCACCAGCAACTGGCGCAGCAGCGGCGACACGCCGAGCACCCGGCAGGACCGGGCCAGGCCGGGATAGACGGCCTGGTCGACCAGCACGCTGCGCGTCTGCACCGCGCCGACCATCCGCACCGCATGGGGCGTGCCGCCCGGAATCCAGACGGCCCGTTCGGGTGGGGCGACCCAGGCGCCCTGCGGCGTGCTGACCGCGACCACGCCGGACGCGGCATAAAGCAATTGCCCGCGGCGATGCTGATGCTCGGCCAGTTCGAAGGAGGGCGGATAATCATTGCCGATGCCGACCACCGGCCGGGGCACATGCTCATGATCGTCCGGGTGCCGCTGGTCCATGATTGTCCCGATCACAAAAGAGATTGGCCCATATGCGGAAGCGGGACGAGAAGGGAAGCGCTAATCGGTCCGGCCTCAGAAAGGAACGGACAATGAAAGAGACACGGATAGACAAGACAGGCGCACAATTGGCAGCGGGCGGCACGGCGTTCGGCGTGATCGTGGCAATCAGCTTCTGCCATCTGCTCAACGACATGATGCAGTCGCTGCTTCCCGCCATCTATCCGGGCCTCAAGAGCGAGCTACATCTGAGCTTCGGCCAGATCGGCATGGTGACCCTGGTCTATCAGATTACCGCGTCGATCCTGCAGCCGATGATCGGCCTCTATGCTGACAAGCGGCCGACGCCGATGGCGCTGCCGGGCGGCACGCTCTTCTCGCTGGCGGGCCTGACCGTGCTATCGATCGCGCACAGCTATGGACTGGTGCTGGTCGGCGCGGCGCTGCTGGGCGTCGGATCCTCGGTCTTCCACCCCGAATCCTCGCGCGTGGCGCGGATGGCGGCCGGCGGTCGCCATGGCCTGGCCCAGTCGCTGTTCCAGGTCGGTGGCAATGCGGGGCAGGCGCTGGGGCCGCTGGCGGCGGCGCTGGTCGTGGTGCGCTGGGGCCAGTCGAGCCTGGCCTTCTTTGCGCTGCTGGCGCTGCTGTCGGGCGCGGTGCTGTGGAATGTCGCCAACTGGTATCGCCATCATGGCCTCAGCCGGTTGCAGGTCGGCGGCGCCGGCGCGCTGCATATCGAACTGCCGCGCGGGCAGGCGGCGCGGGGCATCGCCATCCTGCTGGCGCTGATCTTCTCCAAATATGTCTATCTCGCCAGCCTGACGAGCTATTATACCTTCTACCTGATCCAGCGGTTCGACCTGTCGGTGCAGAATGCGCAGCTCCATCTGTTCGCCTTCCTGGCCGCGGTGGCGGTCGGCACGGTCGCGGGCGGGCCGCTGGGCGACCGGTTCGGGCGCAAATATGTGATCTGGTTCTCGATCCTGGGGGCGCTGCCCTTCACCCTGGCGCTGCCCTATGCGGGGCTGTTCTGGAGCGGGCCGCTGACCGTCATCATCGGCCTGATCCTTGCCTCCGCCTTCCCCGCGATCGTCGTGTTTGCGCAGGAACTGGTGCCGGGCAAGGTCGGCATGATCTCCGGCCTGTTCTTCGGCTTCTCCTTCGGCATGGGTGGGCTGGGCGCGGCCGGGCTGGGCTGGCTGGCCGACCATAGCAGCATCGAGATGGTGTTCCGGGTCTGCGCCTTCCTGCCGGCGATCGGCCTGCTCACCGCCTTCCTGCCCAATCTGGGACGCGAACGGAACTGAATGTCACAGGCGGGGCGGCCCAGGTCGCCCCGCTTATTCTCTTTGCGGGCAACTGCTTATAAGGCTGGGGCATGAGTCCCGACCTTCTCTATCTCGCCTGTGCCATCATCGCCGTCATCATATCGGGGCTCGCCAAGGGCGGCTTTGCCGGTGTCGGGGCGCTGGCCATGCCGATCATGGCGCTGGGCGTCGATCCGGTGCGCGGCGCGGCGATCCTGCTGCCGATCCTGATCCTGCAGGATGCGGTCAGCGTCTGGGCCTTCCGCCGCAGCTGGGACGGGCATATCCTGGCGGTGATGCTGCCCGGCATGGCGATCGGCGTCGGGCTGGGCTATTGGTTCGCGGCGCAGGTTTCCGAAACTGCGGTGCTGGGCGCGCTCGGCGCCATTTCCACCTTGTTCGGGTTACAGCGGCTCTGGGTCGAGCGGGGCGGGGCGATCGTCCTGCCGTCCAGTTCGCCGGGTTGGGTCGGCACGCTGTTCGGCGTCGCCAGCGGCTTCACCAGCCAGATCGCCCATGCCGGATCACCGCCCTTCCAGATGTGGGTGCTGCCGAAAAAGCTGCCGCGCGACATGCTGGTCGGCACCACGGCTGTCGCCTTCGCTGTCATGAACTGGATGAAGGTGCCGGCCTATGCCGCGCTGGGCCAGTTCACCCATGCCAATCTGATGGCGACGGCGCTGCTGGTGCCGGTGGCGGTGGTCTCGACCTTCGCCGGCGTCTGGCTGGTCCGGCGGGTCGATGCTGCGCGCTTCTATACGCTCATCTATGTGTTGATGGTGCTGCTGGGGCTCAAGCTGATGGCGGATGCGCTGATCGGTTGAGAGGCTGTCTCGAAATGCACGAAAGAGCGCATTTCGGTAGCGGCACCGGCCCACACCCCCACCCGACCTCCCATTCAGGATACACTCTGTGGGCGGTCGGGTGGGGGTGTGGGCCGGTGCAGGCGCGCCAAAGGCGCATAACAAAAAGGCCGGCGTTGCGGCCGGCCTTTTCGTAGATCAGTCCTTCTCGCGCTTCTTGCGATGCGTGTCGAGGTCGAGGACGGTGGTGTCCAGCCCTTCGGGCAGCAGGCCCAGGCGGCGGGCCACTTCCTGATAGGCTTCGACTTCGCCGCCGAGGTCGCGACGGAAGCGATCCTTGTCCAGCTTCTCGTTGGTCGCCATGTCCCACAGGCGGCAGCCATCGGGGCTGATCTCGTCGGCCAGGATGATGCGGCTGTAATCGCCGTCATAGAGGCGGCCGAATTCCAGCTTGAAGTCGATCAGGCGGATGCCGATGCCGGCGAACAGGCCGCACATGAAGTCGTTGATGCGGATCGCCATGTCGGCGATGTCGTGCATCTCCTCCTGCGTGGCCCAGCCGAAGCAGGCAATATGCTCTTCGGAGATCAGCGGGTCGCCCAGCGCATCATCCTTGTAGCAATATTCGATCAGTGTGCGGGGCAGCTGGGTGCCTTCCTCGATGCCGAGCTTCTTCGACAGCGAACCGGCGGCGACGTTGCGCACCACGACCTCGATCGGCACGATCTCGACCTGGCGGACGAGCTGTTCGCGCATGTTGAGGCGGCGGATGAAGTGGGTCGGCACGCCGATCTGGCCGAGCAGGGTGAAGATATGCTCGGAGATACGGTTGTTGAGCACGCCCTTGCCCGAGATCGTGCCCTTCTTCTGGGCATTGAAGGCGGTCGCATCATCCTTGAAATATTGGATGATCGTGCCGGGCTCGGGGCCTTCGTAAAGGATCTTTGCCTTGCCTTCGTAGATCTGGCGGCGACGGGCCATGCGCGTTCCTGTCTTTTTCTTACAAAAGATTTTGCCCCGGCAAACGCGAATCGGAAAGGATCAGCGGGTGCCGGGGCTGCTTGGGGTGGCCCATAGAGCAAAGCGCGCGAGGGTGCAATTGTGGCGGCTACGCCCCCTTCATCTTCCGAAATTCGTCGAACAGGCCAAGGAAGCGGTCGATGTCCGACTTGCTCAGGAAATAGGGGGTGGCGAGGCGCAGCTTGCTGGGGTTGCCGCCGCGAATGCGCACCTTGTGGTTCTTCCAGAGCCAGTCCTGCAATTCCATCCGCTGCACCGGCGGCACATTGACGGTCGCGATCGCGCAGCGCAGCGCCGGATCGGGCGAGGTCCAGTCCTCCGCGCCGCGCTTCACCATCTCGGCATGGATATAGTCGGCGAGCATGCGGTTGCGCGCCTCGATCCGCTCCATGCCGATGCTGTCGGCGAAGCTGATCGCGGCGTTGAGGCCCATCAAGGTCGGGATGCAGGAGGAGCCGATCTGCATATAGCGATCCGCCATCCGCGTCGGGTCGTCATAACCGCCGGTCGCGATCGTGTTCCAGACCCGGTCCATCACGCTCCTGTCGCGCAGATAGAGGAAGCCGGTGCCCTTGGTCGCGAACAGCCATTTGTGCATCGACCCGGTATAGAGGTCGCAGCCGATATCGTTGAGGTCGACCTTCATCATGCCCGGCGCATGGGCGCCGTCGAAGGCGGAGATGATCCCCTTCGACCGGGCGAGCGCGGCAATCTCCTTGGCCGGCAGCACCACGCCGGTCGAGGTGCTGATATGGCTGACGAAGATGATCCGCGTCTTCGGCGTGATCGCCTCGCTGATGCGGTTGAGGATTTCGGCCGCGTTCTTCGCCGGCTTGGGCATGGCGAATTTCTTGACCACCACGCCATAGCGGCGCGACCGCAGCATCCAGGGCATTTCGCCCGATCCATGTTCCTCGTCGCTGATCAGCACCTCGTCGCCCGGCTTCATGTCGAAGCCATTGGCGATGTAGCTGTTCGCCTCGGTACAGTTGCGCAGGATCGCCATCTGCTCGACCTTCGCGCCCATGAAGTCGGCGAACGGCTTGCGATACTGGTCCCAGGCGCCATAGCCCCAGATCGGATAATCCTCGGACCCTTCCTGGGTCATCTGCTCGGTCGTCTCGAACCCGTCGAAGATCGCCTTCAATACCGGGCGCGGCGAGGAGCCGACCGTACCGACATTGAGGTTCACGACATCGGCCGGGATCAGGAACTGTTTGCGCAGCGCCGCCCAATAGGCATCTTCATTCTTCGCATGGAGATCGGCGGCTGGCAGCGGCACGCTGGTCAGCGCTTGCGCCCCGACCGGCGCGGCGAGCGAGGCGGCAGCGGCGCTGCCGAGGAAGGAACGGCGATCGAGCATGGACATCCCCCATTTGGCGCTCCCGAAGCCGGAGCGGCATCATGTCTGCCGCTGGTTCAACGAGGCGCAAGGGGAAATCCGCAGGGCGCGCTACAGCACGTCGCCGAACATGAACCAGATCAGCGCCAGCCAGGCGATCAGGCCGATGCTGCCAATGATCACGCCGGATTTGGCGCTGATGGCGGCCCACAGGCCGCGCGGTTCGTCATCATCTTCGCTATGCATGGCACCGGCCTAGCGGGGCCGGTGCCTGATCTCAATCATTCGGTCGCCGGTTCCGGCTCGGCCTCCGGCTCTTCCTGGCGGGTCGCCGCCAGCCGTTCGGTAAAGGCGCTGCGCCACCAGCTGATATCCTGCTGCTCGACGCTGTCCATCATCGCCCGCCAGCGCCGCTTGCGCTCGTCGAGTGGCATGGCCAGCGCCCGGTCGATCGCGTCGGACATTTCTTCGGGGCTATAGGGGTTGATGAGCAGCGCATCCTTGAGCTGCATCGCCGCGCCGGCGAAGCGGGACAGGATCAGGACGCCGGGATCGTCCGGGTTCTGGGCCGCGACATATTCCTTGGCGACCAGGTTCATGCCGTCGCGCAGCGGCGTCACCAGGCCGATCCGGGCGGAGCGATAGATGCCGGCCAACTTGTCGCGCGGATAGCCCTGGTTGACGTATCGGATCGGTGTCCAGTCGACATCGCTATATTCGCCGTTGATCCGCCCGGCGAGCGAGTCCAGCGTGGCGCGGATCTGCTGATAGCTTTCTACCTCGCCGCGTGAGGGCGGGGCGATCTGCGCCAGCACGACGCGGCGATGATGTTCGGCATGGTCCTTCAGGAAGCGGGCATAGCCGTTGAACCGTTCTTCCAGACCCTTGCTATAGTCGAGCCGGTCGACGCCGACGATCAGCGAGCGATCCTGCAGCGAGGCGCGGACCTGGCGGTGCATCTCCACCGCCGCGTCGCTGGCGGCGGCCTGCTTGAACTCCTCGGCATTGATGCCGATCGGGCAGGCGACGGCCTGGATGGTGCGACCGCCGACGGTGACGAAATCGCCATCGACGGTGCCGCCCATCTCGCGCTCGACATAATGGCGGAAGGATTCCAGCCATTCCTCGGTGTGGAAGCCGATCACGTCATAGGCGAAGAGGGTGCTGACCAGCTTGGTATGGTGGGGCAGGGATACCAGCAGGCGGGTCGGCGGCCAGGGAATGTGCAGGAAGAAGCCCATCCGGTTCTGATGGCCCCGATCACGCAGCATCTGGCCCAGCGGGATCATGTGATAATCCTGCACCCAGATAATGTCTTCCGGTTCGATCAGCGGGCTGGCGGTGTCGGCGAAGCGCTGGTTGACGCGGTTGTATCCGCCCTCGAAATCGCGGGCATATTCGGCCAGGTCGATGCGGTAATGGAACAGCGGCCACAGCGTCTTGTTGGCATAGCCATTATAATATTCGTCGACATCCTGTTCTTCCAAGTCGATCGTTGCGGTCTTGACCCCGTCATCGTCGGCAAAGCCGATATGGCCGGTGAAATTGTCGGTCGTGCCACCCGACCAGCCAACCCAGATGCCCCGGCTTTCGCGCAGTGCCTGGGCCAGCGCCACGGCCAGCCCGCCCTGATTGGCGGCGCCATTGGGGCGACTGACCCGGTTGGAAATGACTATCAGACGGCTCATCGCATCACGCTCCACGGTTTGCTCAGCAAGACGGCGCAGTTGATGATGCCGACCAACGAATAGGTTTGCGGGTAATTTCCCCAGAGTTCCCCATTATGGGGATCGATATCTTCGGACAGCAGGCCGGCGGCGGTGCGGCGGGACAGCATCTCCTCGAACAGTTCGCGTGCCTCCTCGGTCCGGCCGGTGCGATGCAGCGCCTCGATCAGCCAGAAGGTGCAGACATTGAAGGCGGTGACCGGCTCGCCGAAATCGTCCGGCGCGCTGTAGCGCAGCATGTCGTTGCCGCGGCGCAGATCCTTTTCCAGCGCTTCGAGCGTGCCGATGAACATCGGATCGTCGGCGGTCAGGAAGCGCAGGTCGAGCAGTTGCAGCAGCGACGCGTCGCGCGCGTCATCCTCGAAATTGGCGGAGATCGCCTTGCTGTCGGCGCGCCAGGCGGATTCGATGATGCGGGCGCGCATGGTTTCGGCGCGGTTTTCCCAATGGGCGGCGCGCAGCGGCAGGTCGAGCGCGGTGGCGGCATGGGCCAGACGATCGCAGGCGGCCCAGCACATCACCGCGCTGTAGCTGTGGACATGGGCGCGGGTGCGCAATTCCCACAGGCCTGCGTCCGGCTGGTCATAGACCTGCCAGGCGCGTTCGCCTACCGCCTCCAGCGCCTCGAAATCGGCATGGCCGGCCATGCGCAGCAGGCGCCGGTCGATGAAGCCCTGGACCGAGGACAGGACGATCTGGCCATAGGCGTCATGCTGGATCTGTTCATAGGCGGCATTGCCGACCCGCACCGGCCCCATGCCGCGATAGCCGGGCAGGTGCGCGGCCTCCCATTCATGCAGCGTCGCATTGCCGCGCACGTCGTAGAGCGGTTGGATATGGCCGCCCTTGGCGCCGTCGACGATGTTGCGCAGATAGACGAGATAGGTTTCCAGCACGTCGAGGGCGCCGAGCCGGTTCAGTGCCTCGACCGTATAATAGGCGTCGCGCACCCAGCAGTAGCGATAGTCCCAGTTGCGGCCGCTGTCGGCATGTTCGGGGATGGAGGTGGTGAGCGCGGCGACGATCGCGCCGGTTTCCTCATGCTGGCAGAGCTTGAGCGTGATGGCGGAACGGATCACCGCCTCCTGCCATTCGGGCGGGATGGCGAGGCCGCGCACCCAGAGCTGCCATTCCAGGATGGTGTCGTCCAGCATCCGCTCGATCGCCGGGCGCAGCGCGTCGGAAAATCCCTCGTCCGGCCCCATGAAGAAATGCATGTCCGATTCCAGCCGGAACCAGCTTTCCTGGGAAATGAGACCGATCGGCGCGTTGGTCGATATCCGCATCGCCATGTAGGACAGGACCATGCGGATATGGTTGGAGCCGTAGGTGACCGGGACATTTTCCTTGCCCCAGCTTGTCGTGGGGCGCAGGCGGACGCGGATGCGCGGGCTGCCGGCGGCGGGGCGCACGATGCGCGCGAAGGCGACCGGGCGATACATGCGGCCCTTATGCTTGTGGCGCGGGCAGAAATCGAAAATCTCGATCGCATTGCCCTGGCCGTCGCTCTGGCAGGTTACCAGGATCGGCGTATTGCGGATATAATGCTGCTCGACCGCGACGCAATTTTCCAGCTCGATTGCCCAGAAGCCGCGCGCTTCCTTGCTGTCCCAATGCTTGTTGTCGAGCAGGGCGGAAAAGACGGGGTCGCCGTCGACCCGCGGCACGCAGGCCCAGACCATGCGCCCGGCGCGGTCGATCAGGGCGGATGCCTGGCAGTTTCCGATCGGCCAGAGGTCGAGATCACGCTCGTTTCCGGCCAGGATATGGTCGCTGGTATGGATGATGTTCGGCCCCCTTCGTTCATGCGAATGGTGGCCGCCGGTCAGATGATCGCGGCGACCCCCTGCGCCAGATAATGCCTGACGGCGGCAACCTGTTCCAAGCCGAAGGCCGCGTGCGTGTGCCGTGCGGGCCCGACCAATATACCATGGCCGCCCAATTGCGCGGCGGCGGCGAAACCTTCTTCGTCCGTGACATCGTCGCCGATGAAGATCGGCGTGCCGCCAGCCATCGGCGCCTGCTGCATCAGGCGGGTGACGGCGCTGCCCTTGTCGGCGCCGCCGGGGCGCAGTTCGAACAGCATCTTGCCCGCCTGCACGGCCAGGCCATGTTCCTCTGCAAGCTGATGGGCGAGCAGGCCGGCGGCCTCGCCACAATCGGGCGCGCCGCGGAAATGGAGGCCGACGCTGATCGACTTGCGTTCGACCAGCACGCCGGGACGGGTGTCGGCAAAGATATGAAAGGCCCGTTCGACCGCGTCTATGGCGGGCAGGCGGGGCGGAGCATCCGGCACTTCGCCGGGCGCGGCAAATTCCAGGCCGTGGGTGCCGGCAAGCAGAAAATCCTGAAAGCCGAAATCGCGCAGCGTGGCGATCGACCGGCCACTGACGATGGCGAGCCTCCCCTCCAGCTTGCGCCGCAGCGCCGCCAGCAGGGCGAGCAGATCATCATCGACATGCACCCCGTCGGGCGTGTCCGCGATCGGCGCCAATGTCCCGTCGAAATCGAGGAACAGGGCGGCGCCGGTCAGCAGCGCGGGCGGGGGAGCGGGAAGATCGGGCAGAGGGGGAAGAGCGGTTTCGGGCACGGCCTAAAGGTGGCGCCTGTACCGGAAACCGCAACCCCTGTTTTGCCCCTTGCCGGGATTTTCACGATTGGCAGGGGCGCTTGCATTGGCGTTCATCGGCCCAGGGCGCGCTCCATTCGATGCGGTGAAGCACCCGAAATGCCTGCATCACGCGATGCAGGAAATGGTCGGCACTCTTGCTGATTTCTTCATGGCTGTCGTTCCACAGCCGGGCGTCATATTGATCGCGCATCACTGTTCCTTCCGTCCATGATCATCGCCGGGCGCGGAGGGCCGCCGGCACCGCTGTCTCTGCCCGAACAGCACCCTTGGCGCCAACAAAAGCATGGACAGCATAGATAAGCCTGGCTTATCGAATGGCGCATGTCGCCGCTGCCGCCCCTGTCCGCCATTCGCGTGTTCGAGGCCGCCGCGCGGCTGGAGAATTTCACGGCCGCCGCGCAGGAGCTGGGGATGACCCAGGCGGCGGTCAGCTATCAGGTGAAATTGCTGGAGGAGCGGCTGGGCATCAGCCTGTTCCAGCGAACCGGGCGCAAGGTGGCGCTGACCGAGAAGGGGCGCGAGATCGCGCCGATCCTGACCCGCGCCTTCGACCAGATGCGGCAGGGTTTTGTCGCGCTGACCCAGGATCATTCGGCGGTGCTGAGCATAAGCTGCACCAACAGTTTCGCGCATCTCTGGCTGGCGCCGCGCATCGGCGCCTTCCAGATGCGCCATCCGAACCTCGCCGTGCGGATCATGGCCGATGACGCGGTGGTCGACCTGGCGCGCGACGGCATCGATCTGGCGGTGCGCGGCGGCAAGGGAGAATGGCCGGGGCTGGAGGCGAAGCTGCTGACCCATAACCGGCTGGTGCCGATGTGCAGCCCGGCCTGGCGCGACCGGCACGGGCCGATCGCCGATGCGCAGGCGCTCCATGCCCTGCCGCGCCTGTCGCCCGACGACATGTGGTGGCATGAATGGTTCGCGGCGATGGGCGTGGAGGCCGACCCGGCCGATGGCCCGCCCGGCATCGCGCTCGACAGCCAGGTGATGGAGGGGCGCGCCGCGATCGCCGGGCAGGGGATCGCCATCCTCAACCATTTCCTCTGGAAGGCGGAGGTGGAAGCGGGGCAACTGGTGGAGGCGGTGCCCTCCTATGTCCGCGAAATCGCCAGCTACTGGCTGGTCTATCCGCCTCACGCCCGCAACACGCCCAAGATCAAGGCTTTTCGGGACTGGATCAGCGCCGAGTTTGCTTCCGCCATCGCCGCCGATCCGGACGCGCGTTTCTTGCCGCGTTGATCCATGGCATGATATCGTCCTGCAAAAGGTGATCGGCCAATGGATGACGATGAGTTTGCGGTAAGCCGGGCGCGGGTCGAAGCCGCGCGAGAGCGAAACCTGATTGCTGCTGCCGAAGAACTGGGGATGGATCTCAGTCTACGGTCCGAGCCCGGTTTCGTGGAGGAAGTTCGCCAGCGCTGGATGGAAGCCAATAGGGACGCGATGGAAAGTTGGAATGCGTATGTCGAGAAGCATGGCCTCCCGCTCGATAAATATCGAAATTTTTGATCGCGGCGCCCAGCCTCTGGGCTGAATAATTCTCGTTTCCGTTCACGTTCCGTCCTGCTAAGCCACTCCCGATGACCGATTTTCGCGACCCGTTCGACGCTATCAAGGACCATCCTTTCGACGCGGCGCTCTCGCAGCGCTATCTGGTCTATGCGCTCTCCACCATCACCGCGCGTTCGCTGCCGGACCTGCGCGACGGGCTGAAGCCGGTGCACCGGCGCCTGCTCTGGGCGATGCGGCTGCTGCGGATGGAGCCGGGCGGCGCGAACCCGGACGTGCTGGTCGCCAATCCGGCGCGCAACACCACCAGCTACAAGAAATGCGCCCGCGTCGTCGGCGACGTTATCGGTAAATATCACCCGCATGGCGACGCATCGGTCTATGACGCGATGGTGCGCCTGGCGCAGGATTTCTCGTTGCGCACGCCGCTGGTCGATGGCCAGGGCAATTTCGGCAATATCGACGGCGATAATGCGGCGGCCATGCGCTATACAGAGGCGCGGCTGACCCAGGCGGCGGCCGATCTGATGGCGGGGCTGGACGAAGGCACGGTCGATTTCCGTCCGACCTATAATGGCGAGGATGAGGAGCCGGAGGTTTTTCCCGGCCTCTTCCCCAATCTGCTGGCCAATGGCGCCAGCGGTATCGCGGTCGGCATGGCGACCAGCATCCCGCCGCACAATGTCGGCGAATTGCTGGATGCCGCCACCTTGCTGATCGACAGTCCGGAGGCGGACGACGCCGCGCTGATGGAGATCGTCAAGGGACCGGACTTTCCGACCGGCGGCGTGCTGGTCGATAATCAGGCGATCATTTCCGAAGCCTATCGCACCGGGCGCGGCTCCTTCCGCACCCGTGCCCGCTTCTCCACCGGCCGCAACGAGGATGGCAGCTGGGAAGCGGAAGGGATCGAGAAGCTGGCCGGGGGCACCTGGCAGCTGGTGATTTCCGAAATCCCCTATCAGGTGCAGAAGTCCAAGCTGATCGAGCAGATCGCGGCGCTGATCAACGACAAGAAGCTGCCGATCCTGGAGGATGTGCGCGACGAGAGCGACGAGGCGATCCGCATCGTCATCGTCCCCAAGAGCCGCAATGTCCCGGTCGACGTGCTCAAGGACAGCCTGTTCCGGCTGACCGACCTGGAAAATCGTTTTCCGCTCAACCTCAACGTGCTCGACGCCAGCCATACGCCGCGCGTGCTGGGGCTGCGCGCGGTGCTGGTCGAATGGCTCAAGCACCAGATCGAGGTGCTGGTCCGCCGGGCGCAGCACCGGCTGGAGAAGATCGCCGCGCGGCTGGAACTGCTCGACGGCTATATCATTGCCTATCTCAACCTCGACCGGGTGATCGAGATCATCCGCACCGAGGATGAGCCGAAAGACGTGATGATGGCCGAGTTCAGCCTGACCGACCGTCAGGCCGAAGCGATCCTCAACATGCGGCTGCGCAGCTTGCGCAAGCTGGAGGAAATGGAGTTGCGCCGCGAACATGCCGAGCTGGTCAAGGAACAGGCGGAGCTGGAAAAGCTGGTCGAGAGCCCGGCCCGGCAGCGCACGCGGCTGAAGCGCGACATTGCCGACCTGCGCAAGCGCTATGGTCCCGATACGGTGATCGGACGGCGGCGCACGCTGGTCGAGGAAGCCGGGCCGGCGCGTGAGATCCCGCTGGAGGCGATGATCGAGCGCGAGCCGGTGACGGTGATCCTGTCCGAACGCGGCTGGATCCGCGCGATGAGCGGACATCGCGACCTGGCCGCGGCCGATACGCTGAAGTTCAAGGAAGGCGACGGGCCGCAATTCGCCTTCCACGCATACACCACCGACAAGCTGCTGATGGCGACGTCGAGCGGGCGCATCTACACGCTGGGCGCCGACAAGCTGCCGGGCGGGCGCGGCTTTGGCGATCCGGTACGGATGATGGTCGACATGGACGATCAGGGCGGCATCGTCGCGCTGATGCCGGCGAGGACGGGCGGGCAATTGCTGCTGGCTTCGTCCGACGGACGCGGCTTCCTGGCTGATGTGGCCGATATCCTGGCCGAAACGCGCAAGGGCAAGCAGGTGGTCAATGTCCGCACGGGCGCGAAGCTTGCCGTGGTGCATGCGGTCGATCCGGAGGCGGACAGCATCGCCGTCATCGGCGAGAACCGGAAGCTGCTGGTTTATTCCATCATCGAAATGCCCAAGATGGCGCGCGGGCAGGGTGTGCAGATGCAGCGCTATCGCGACGGGGGGCTGTCCGACGCGATCGCTTTCCGCCTGAGCGACGGGATCAGCTGGGCTATGGGCGGCGAGACCGGCCGGACCCGGACCGAGGCGGACATGACGCCATGGCGGGTAGCCCGCGGTGCCGCCGGTCGCATGCCACCGACAGGCTTCCCGCGCGACAACAAGTTCTGACGCAAATTCAGCACCATCGGCAGATGTTCGTTTCCCGAATATTTACCCTTGGCGGATAAGGCAGAGGCATGAAAGCCATGTCGGTGCGTAGCTGGCCCCCTGAACAGACCAGTGGCCTCCCCTTGCCCGGGGGTGATGACACGCATCTGCCGCACATGATCGGAGCGAGCGAATGGCTCACCGCCCTGTCGCAGGCTGCGGCAATTTTATCATGTGAAAACAATGCAATAAACATTGTTGAGGCGAATGAGCCGTTCCTCAAGGCGTTTCGGGAACATCGCGAACGGACGGCCGCAACGGCCCAGGCATCGGCCGAATGGCGCGCGCGAGTCACCGGTTTTGCCCAGTCGAATCGCGATTCGGAAAGTTTCGAAATCCGCCGCGACGGCAAGCTTGGCCCTGAATATTTTCTCTGCACGCTCGGACGGCTGCGGGCCACCGGCGCGCGCGCCGAACAATTTCTCTTCACCGCGATCGATCGCACCAGCGAGCGGACGATGGAGAAGAATTTGCGGCGCGAGCTGCTTTCCGACGGCCTGACCGCGCTGCCCAACCGCACCGGCTTTGGTGAGGAAATCGATGATCGGCTGGCCAATGGCAGTTGGCCGGACAATGCCCAGTTCGGCATCATCGCGATCGACCTTAGCCGGTTCAGCCGGGTGAATGAATCGCTTGGCCCGATGGCCGGTGATGAACTGCTGATCACGGTCGCCAAGCGGCTCAAATCCTGTCTGCGTCAGGGCGATGTGCTGGCCCGCATCGGCGGCAATGACTTTGCCATTTTTGCACGCTTGAACAATGGCTTGTCTGACTCTCTTCAGATCGTTCAGAGGATCAGGGAGGCGCTGAGTTCGCCGATCCGCCTGTCTGACCTGCAGATCCGCGTCGATTGCGCGATCGGCTGCGCCCTGTCGACGCATCTGGAGGATGATCCGGACGATGTCGTCCGCAAGGCGCAGGCGGCGGTCAAGATCGCCAAGCGCACCGGCAAGGTCGAGATTTATCGCAATGGCGTGCTCAAGGAAGCGCAGCGCCGCTTTTCGATCGAGAGCCGGCTGCGAGATGCGCTGGCCCATGGCGGGCTGACCCTGGCCTATCAGCCACTGATCCATCTCCAGACCGGCGAAATTACCGGTTTCGAGGCGCTGGCGCGTTGGGATGACCCGGAACTGGGCCATGTCTCGCCGGTCGAGTTCGTGCCGGTCGCGGAAGAGAGCGGTCTCATCACCCCGCTCGGTCGCTGGGCCGCCTATGAAGCGGCGCAGGCGCTGAGCCGCTGGGACGCGAAATTCGGCCAGGCCCTGCCGGTCGGCGTCAACGTCAACCTGTCGCCGATCCAGATGGCGCGCGACGATGTCGCGTCGATGTTCGAGGAAGCGCTGCGCTATTCGGGCATTGGCGGCCATCGCCTGACCGCCGAACTGACCGAAAGCGCGATCATCGCCGATCCGGACAAGGCGCGCAAATTGCTGTTCGCGCTCAAGGATTTGCAGATGCCGATCGCGATGGACGATTTCGGCACCGGCTTCTCTAACCTGGCGAGCCTGCACAGCCTGCCGATCGACATCCTAAAAATCGATCGAAGTTTCGTGTCCAACATGCTGGAAGATCACGATAAAGCTGTGATCGTCCGCACCATATTGTCACTGGCGGAATCGCTCAACCTGCGGGTCACGGCCGAGGGTATCGAAACCCAGGAACTGGCCGACATGCTGCAGAAGATGGGCTGCTGGCAGGGGCAGGGCTATTATTTCGCCCGCCCGATGAGCGAAGCCGATGCCTTCGACTATTGGCGCGTGCGCTGGAATTTCGAGACGATCTGATCGGCGATTTCGTCGACCCGGTCGGCGTCGGGGAAATCCTCCGCCACCCATGATTTCTGCACTTCCTGCAAGGCACGGGCGATGTCCGGGCCGGGCTGAAGGCCGCGCGCGATCAGCGCGCCGCCGCCGATCGGCAGGCTGGGTGGGGTCCAGCCGTCGAGGGGGGCCAGTGCCGACAAGGAGGCGGCAGGATCGAGCAAAATGCGGTCGATCGCGCCTTCCACGCCGATCCGGTGCGCCAGCGCGCGCGGCCCTTCGGGTGCGGAGGCGGTTTCGAGCGCGGTGATCAGCCGCTTGCGCGCCTTGTTGGAGAGTTTGAGCCGCGCGCCGATCTGGTCCGCCAGCGCCGCGTCGGCCGGCACCAGCGCGGCCAGCCGGCGCAGTGCCGACGGCGCCATGCTCGCCTCCTCTTCCCGCGCAATCAACTTTGCCAGCCGGTCGATGCCTTCGTGCGTGATTTCGGGCAGCACCGGCAGCCAGATCCCGCCGTCCACCATCAGGCGCAGCGCCGGCACGGGATCGCGCACCACCAGCAATTTGAGCAGTTCGTCGGCGATCCGCTCGCGCGACAGGGCCATCAGGCTGTTGGCTGCGGCGACGCAGGCATCATAGGCCGATGCGTCAACTTCGTTGTCACCATAGCGGGCCAGGAAGCGGAAATAGCGCAGGATGCGCAGATGATCCTCGGCGATCCGCGCGCTGGCATCGCCGATGAAGCGCAGGTGTCGGGCGTCGAGATCGGCCACGCCGCCGAAATAGTCGCTGATCGTGCCGGTCAGGGGATCGGCATAGAGGGCGTTGAAGGTGAAGTCGCGGCGGGCGGCATCTTGCTGCCAGTCATCGGTATAGGCGATGGTGGCGCGGCGGCCGTCGGTGCTGACGTCGCGGCGCAGCGTGGTGATCTCGACCGGCCCGTCGGGCAACACAGCGGTGATCGTGCCATGCTCGATCCCGGTCGGCACCGCCTTGATCCCGGCCGCCTTCAGCCGATCGACTACATCCTGCGGCATCAGGCTGGTGGCGATGTCGAGATCATTGACCGGCAGGCCAAGCAGCCCGTCGCGCACCGCGCCACCGACATAGCGGGCGCGGCCCTGGTCTGCGTCGAGTGCGGCGAGAAGGCCGGAAAGGCCGGAGCGGTGGCGCCACGGGGCGTCAGGAAGAATGCGGGTCATGGCCGAGCCTGCGGGAAAGATTGGCGAGGATGGCAGCGGTCACGCCCCAGATGCGGCGGCCCTGCCAGTCGATTTCATAATATTGCCGCTCGATGCCTTCGAACATCAAACTGCGGCGCACCCGATTGGCCGGATCGAGCGCATAGTCAAGCGGCAGTTCGAACCAGTCGGCCACTTCGCCCGGTTGGGCGCGCAGCGGCAGGTCGGGCGGGATGACGCCCAGCACCGGCACGATGTCGAAGCCGGTGAAGGTATGATAGCGGTCCGACGTGCCGATGATGTCGACCCGGTCGGAGGGCAGGGCGATTTCCTCGCGGGCCTCGCGCAGCGCGCCGGCAATCTCGTCGGCATCGTCGGGATCGACCCGGCCGCCGGGAAAGGCGACTTGCCCCGCATGTTTGCGCAGCTTTTCCGAACGCTGGGTCAGGATCAGGCCGGGATTGGCCCGGTCGGTGATCGCGACCAGCACGGCGGCGGGGGCCAGTGCCATGTCGCCGACGATGCGCGGATCGCGGGTTTCGGACGGCAGCAACTGGATGTCGCGGCTATGCCCGTCGATCAGGGCGGCGCGCAGCCGCTCGGCCAGCGTCATGCCGGGCCATCCAGTGGAAAGAAGCGGCCTTCGCTCCACAGGCCGACCCGCTCGCCCCCTTCATCCAGGGCCAGGTTCATCAGTTCATAATAGACGCTGCGCACGATCAGCGCGTCGAGCCCGGCACGGACGTGGAGATAGGGATGGGGACCATCATCCTTCTCGCGCAGGGTCAGCGCATGATCGGGGCCGGCCGGCACCAGTTCGCCGGTGTTGAGCCGGAAGGCGAGGTTCCGGCTGGCGCCTTCGCCCTCGCTCTTGAGTTCGACCGCAACGAAGGGAGCATCCTCGACCGCGATGCTCAGCTTCTCGACCGGGGTGACGAGCACATAGGAGCCGTCGCCCTCACGCCGCAATATGGTGGAAAAGAGCCGCACCATCGCTTCGCGCCCGATCGGCGATCCCTGATGGAACCAGGTGCCGTCGCGCGCGATCCGCATCTCGCTGTCGCCGCAATGGTCGGGATTCCATTTCTCGACCGGCGGCAGTCGCTTTTCGGCGGCTAGGCGGGCAATGTCGGCGAGCGACAGGTCGGCGAGGTCGGGCAGGGGCTCCATCGGCATGGAAAGCAGATAGGAGCGGCCGGCCCGCTTGGCAAAGGTCTTTCGGTCGGGTCAGGCGGTAACGGTGATTCGCGGCGACAGCATGCCGGTTCCGCCGACCGGGCGGCCATCGACCGACAAGGCAAGCAGGCGCCGGGCCTCGAACGGGCCGGGGCAATCCCAACCGGCGGTGCCGTCGGCGGTGAAGCCCCAGAAGCGGCCATAATATTCCGGATCGCCGATCATCATCAGCGGTTCGCAGGGCTGTGCGCGGGCGGCGGCGACCACTGCATCCATCATCGCGCGACCATGGCCGCCCTTCTGATGCGCTGGCGCAACCGCGACCGGGCCGACCATGATCAGCGGCAATTGGCTGCCATCTTCGTGGGTTAGCGCCACCGGCCAGCTTTGCAGCGATCCGATCAACTCGCCCTTTTCGTCCAGCACCGCAAAGGACAGGGCGGGCAGCCAGGGCATGCCATCGCGGATCAGATAGGCGGTGCGGCCGTGCCGGTCGGGACCGAAGGCGGCGTCCAGCAGGCCCTCGATCGCGTCGGCGGGCTGGCTGTCGAGGGGAAGAATTGCTGACATGTCTTGCCGATCCGCCATCAATGGCGCATGGACCGCGCCGGAAGCGGCGGGCCTATAGCGTCCATGCCGCAAAAGGAAAGATCAAACTGGACCCGCGCCCTTCGCGCGACCGGACATGGCGAGCTATGGACAGCATTTTTGACGATTATCTGACGCTGGAGGTCAACAACCTGCACGTCGACGTATTGACCGGCATCTATTCGGAAGAGACGCATCTGCCCCAGCCGCTGCGCATCTCGATCCGGGCCAAGCTGCGGATCGCGGACCATTATGATCCTGATACGCCGCTCAGCGAGTCGAAAAACTACATGGACCTCAAGCATGCCGCGTCGACCGCGCTGCCCGAGGGGCTGCACTTCACCCTGATTGAAGGCGTGGCCGACCATATCATCGAGACCATCTTCCTGCAGGACGACAAGGTCCGCCATGTCGAGGTGAAGATCGTCAAGCTGGCGCTGAGCGAGCGGGGCGAGGAAATCGGCATCACCCTGGGCCGCGGCCGGAAATAAGCGCCGCTTGCGCTGAGAATGAGAGGCCCGCCGCTGCCGGACGCAGCGGCGGGCATTTTCTTACGCCTTCTTGATCAGGCCGATCTCGATCAGCCGCTCGGTCAGATAGTCATGCGCACTGATCGGCGCCTCGCGGCGCGGATTGTCCGGTGTCACGCATTGCGGCAGCGCGTCGATCATGAAGTCGGGGCGCAGATGCAGGAAGAAGGGCATGGAATAGCGTGAATGGCCGCGCCGTTCGGGCGGCGGATTGACGACGCGGTGGCTGGTCGAGGGCAGCACATGATTGGTCAGCCGCTGCAGCATGTCGCCGACATTGATGGCGAGCGCGCCCGGCGGCGGCACGACCGGCAGCCAGTTGCCGTCGCGATCCTTCAACTCCAGCCCGCCTTCTTCGGCGCCCAGCAACAGGGTGATGAGGTTGATATCCTCATGCGCGCCGGCGCGGATGCCCGGCGCCTCGGGTGACACCGGCGGATAATGGAGCAGGCGCAGGATCGAGTTGCCATCCTTGATCGGGCCGTCGAACCAGCGTTCGGGCAGGCCCAGATAGAGGGCGATCGCCGACAGCAGTTCCGCGCCGACCCGGTCGAACTCGGCATAGAGCGGCGCGAACACGTCGCGGAACGCCGGCATTTCGGTCGGCCAGACATTGGGGGGCATGGTTTCGGCGAGCGGATCGCCGGGCGCAAGGTCGCGGCCGACATGCCAGAATTCCTTGAGGTCATTCTCGCTCGCGCCCTTGGCAATCTCCACGCCGAAAGCGGTGTAGCCACGCTGGCCGCCATTGAACTTGGCATCATAGGCGCGCTTCATTTCGACCGGCTGGGCGAAGAATTCGCGCGCCAGCGCCCATCCCTTGTCGACCAGCGCCTGGTCCATGCCATGGTCCTTGACCATGGCGAAGCCGAAGCGTTGGAAGGAGCCGCCGAAGGCGGCGGCGAAATCGCCCTTGCTCATCTCTGCCATGGACAGGACGGGCACCTGGTCCAGCACGGATTGCGACACGTATATTCTCCAGATCGATTTGGCTTGCGGATGATATAGCGATCAGCCGCGCTGGTTCCCATCCTTGATCGTCCTTGGCGCCTGATGCAAGGATGCGTCATGAACTACTGGCTGATGAAATCGGAACCCGACGTCTTTTCCTATGCCGACCTGGTCAAGAAGGGGAAGGCGGAATGGGACGGGGTGCGCAACCATACCGCCCAGTTGCACATGAAGGCGATGCGCAAGGGCGACCTGGCCTTCTTCTATCACAGCAATATCGGCGTCGAGGCGGTCGGCATCATGGAGATTGTCGAGGAAGCGGCGCCGGACAGCACCGACGAGACCGGCAAGTGGATCGCGGTACATGTTGCGCCGCACAAGAAGCTGGATCGCCCGGTGACACTGAAGACGATGAAGGCGGACCCGGCATTGGCCGACATGGTGATGTTACGGCAATCGCGCCTGTCCGTCGCGCCGCTGACGCCGCAGCAGTTCGAGCATATCGTCGCCTTGTCAAAGGCTTAGAAAAACGAGACTGCCTCGATTGCGTTCCGCGCAACTGGAACGCCGTTTTTTGCGATTGTATGAGTTTTTGCGCTGCAACATATGGGTGGCAACAGAACAGAATGTCCAAGAGGTGTTTGAGGGCATTCACAAGGAGCACACCCATGCGAATGCTGTCCAAGTTTGTTGTCGCCGGCGCCCTGAGCGCCATCGTTGCCGTCGCTGCCCCCGCCAATGCGCAGGACGCCGCCAAGCAGCGCTTCACCCACGAAGGCTACACCTACGTCTATGACGTCAAGGATACCAAGACCGGCAAGGTGATCTCGGGCCGTCGTTACCCCGACGCCGTCGCCTTCAACCTGCAGGTCAAGGGTGACAAGGTTTCGGGCGTCTCGGGCGGCCAGACCGTGTCGTTCAAGGTCGATGACGCGCGCGGCGCGGCTTCGGGCGCGACCAACTAAGCCTTTTGGCCTCGGCCATCAAAAAGGGCGGCTTCCCATTGGGAAGCCGCCCTTTTTCGTTGTCCTTGACGACGGGATCAGCGGCAGCGACGCTTGCTGTCGATTTCCTTGCCGAGCAGCGCGCCGCCGGCAGCGCCCAGGATGGTGCCGGTCGCACGGTCGCCGCGGGTGTCGATCGCGCGGCCGACCAGCGCGCCGCCGACGCCGCCGATGATCAGGCCGGTCGTGCCGTCGGACTTGCGGCAATAGGTGCGCCCGTCGCGACCGCGCCATTCCTTGTAGCGATAATGTTTGCGGGCCTGTGCGCCGTCCGTGGGAACGGCCATCGACACGGGAATGGCCAGCGACAGGGCGGCCATGGCCATCAGGGCGTTACGCATAATATCTCCTCCGAATTGCGTTGTCAGCCGATTGAACCCCTGCCTATTGACCTAGGTTGCATGAACCTCTGACAACGGCATAAGTTTTTGTTTCAGCGGAAATTAAATTTGAGGTGAAGCGATGAACGCAGGCGACGGGCAGGATGCTGCCGCACTGATCCGGGCGCTCGACCTGGCCCCGCATCCCGAAGGCGGCTGGTATCGCGAGACCTGGCGGGCCCAGGCGGCTGCGGGCCAGAGAGCGGCGGGCACCGCGATCCTGTTCCTGCTGGAGGCGCATCAGCGATCGCACTGGCATCGGGTCGATGCCGACGAGATGTGGTTCTGGCACGCAGGGGCGCCGATCATCCTTGGCATCGCTCCGCCGGAGGGGCTTGGCGTCGATCATCACCTGGGCCCGGATATCGCCGCGGGACAGATGCCGCAACGCCTGGTCCCGGCGCATCATTGGCAGGCGGCGCGGCCGGTCGGCGGATGGGCGCTCGTCAGTTGCACGGTCACGCCGGGCTTCGACTTTGCGGGCTTCACGCTCGCGCCGCCCAATTGGGCGCCCGCCTGAAGCGCGCGGATTTCCGCCGATTTTCAGACTTATCCAAAGTTATCCACAGATTTGTGGCGCGGCCTGTCTTCAAACTGTCTGAATCCGCTTTGTGCGACTCGCGGATCGTGACAGCATCCTCGTATCGGGACAGTCGGCAAGGAGCGATCCAAAGCCGGAAAATCCAAGAGAAATCAAGGATTTTTTTGCCCTGATGGTCCGTTGGAAGCTGCCATGCGCGAGGATGGCAGGGACGATCGGATCCCAGCCTTTCAGGATGATGCCGGGTACGCGCGAAAGTGAACGTCGGGCTTCAAACGGAAGGATAGCAGAGGTGAACAGACCTTAGGGCTCGTTCTCCCGCGCGAAGATGTGGCAACACATCACATCGCCGGACCGGAAGGCGCAATCCGCAAGGGCATGTGGCCGAAAGGAACCGACGTTAGTGGGGGCCGGCAGCAATGTCGGCCCCCATTTTGTTTCCGGGATGCCGAGTGCCATCGAGTGCGCATGAGCGCACTGTTCAAGAGTCCGTCGGTGCCGGCTGAGGGGATCGAACCCCCGACCTTCGGTTTACAAAACCGCTGCACTACCGCTGTGCTAAGCCGGCGCACCCGACGGGTCGGACGCCCTTACTATCAGATCACGCCGAACGTCCAGCCCTCTGTGCGCGCAATTTCGCCGGTCAGGGGCAAAGGTGTCCAAAGTGCGGGATTTTCGGCCCTTTCGCGCATCCAGGCCGCAGTCAGCAAGGCATCGGCCTGATGGTCGGCGGCGAGCGGGCCGGGGTAGGGGGCGGTTGCGAACATGGTCAGCGCGTCGTTGAGCGCGGCGAGATCGCGCATCTTGGTCCGGCCCTTGGGCCGCCCGGCGGCGCGTGCGGCGATGCTGGTATAGATTTCGACGACCAGCGATCCGGTGGCGGGCAGCGGATCGAACGGCCAGACCGGCACATGCGGGCGGATATGGTGGAGCAGGCGCATGCCGGCAAAGCTGACCTTGGCCACCTGCGCCGCGCCGATCTCGTCATAGATGGTCGAGGGCTTGCCGCCGCCGCCGGCATTATAATGGGCTTCGCAGGCGCGATTGTGCAAAAAGTCGGCTTTCATCCCATCGGCCTTGCCGAAATAGAAATGGCGACGATGGGTGGTTTCCAGCAGGCTGGCGGCGCCCAGATCCGGATCGTCGCAGACCGCATCGACATAGGCCCAAAAAGCCGGTGCGTCGGTCGGCGTCGGATCGCCGGGCAGATAGGCGCCGCGTTCCGCGAAGGGCGGAGCGAAGCTGAAGTCGAAGCCGAACAGGATCGGTGCCTCGCGCGCCGTTGTGATCAGCCAGTCGGCGACCGCCTGGCGCGACCAGATGCCGCCGGGCGCCTCGACCAGTTCCGGCGCATCCTGACCGATGCCGCAGATGGCGACCGCTATCCCCTTGTGCCGCGCGCCCTTTGCTCCCGACCAGTCGATCGCTGCGAAGCGCGCGAAACGGGGCGTCACGCCGCGCCGCGCTCGGCGCGCAGCTTGTTCCAATAGGCAATGCGTTCGGCGATCCGCGCCTCGAACCCACGCTCGGTCGGCGTGTAGAAGGTCTGCGGGCTCATCTCTTCCGGCCAGTAATTGGCGCCGGAAAAACCGCCCTCGGCATCATGGTCATATTGGTAATTCTTGCCATAGCCGACCTGCTTCATCAGCTTGGTCGGGGCATTGACGATGTTCATCGGCGGCATCAGCGATCCGGTTTCGCGCGCAGTGCGGAAGGCCGTCTTCATTGCCATATAGCCGGCGTTCGACTTGGGCGCGGTGGCGCAATAGATGCAGGCCTGAACGATCGCCAGTTCGCCTTCGGGTGAACCGAGAAATTCATAGGCATCCTTGGCGGCAAGGCACTGCACCACTGCCTGCGGGTCGGCGAGGCCGATATCCTCGGTGGCGAAGCGGACGAGCCGGCGCAGCACATAAAGCGGCTCCTCGCCAGCGGTTAGCATACGGGCGAGATAATAGAGCGCGGCCTGCGGATCGGAGCCGCGCAGCGATTTGTGAAGCGCGGATATGAGGTTGTAATGGCCCTCGCGATCCTTGTCATAGACCGCGACGCGGCGGTGGAGCAGGGCGGAGAGCCCGGCCGGGTCGAGCGGCGCGGGAATGTCGATCGAATAGAGCGTTTCGACCTGGTTGAGCAGGAAGCGGCCGTCGCCGTCCGCGCTGGCCAGCAGCGCTTCGCGCGCGGCCATATCCAGCGGCAATGGACGGCCGATCAGCGCTTCGGCCCGGTCCAGCAATTGTTCGAGCGCGGCGGCATCGAGCCGGCGCAGGATCAGCACCTGCGCGCGGGACAGGAGCGCAGCGTTGAGTTCGAAGCTGGGATTTTCGGTGGTCGCGCCGACCAGCGTGACCGTGCCATCCTCGACGAAGGGCAGGAAACCGTCCTGCTGGGCGCGGTTGAAGCGGTGGATCTCGTCCACGAAGAGCAGGGTCTTTTCGCCGCGCCGGCCATGGTCCTTGGCGGCGGCGAACACCTTCTTGAGGTCGGCGACGCCGGAAAAGACGGCCGAGATCGGCTCGAACCGCATGCCGACGGCATCGGCGAGCAGCCGCGATATGGTGGTCTTGCCAGTGCCGGGAGGGCCCCAGAAGAGGATCGAGGACAGGCGGCCGGCGGCCACCATGCGGCCAATCGCACCGTCCCGGCCGGTCAGATGCTCCTGGCCGACCACATCGGCTAGGACGGCCGGACGCAACCGATCGGCCAGCGGGGCATGGTCGATGCCGGCGGGAAGAACATCGTCGGAAGAGAAAAGATCAGCCATCGGCCCTGATATAGGCAAGCGGCGCCGATCAGGGAACAGGGCTGGAACGGATCTTGGCGCCTTGGGTGCGCTGGCGGATGATCCGTAAATAGGTATCGACCAGCGCCTGGTTCACCCGATCCCAGCCGAAATGTTCGGCCTGCGCCTCGGCGGCAGCGCCTGCGCTGGCGCGGGCGGCGGCGTCGGTGCAGTAGATTTGCAGCGCATCGGCGAACTTGCCGATCGCGCCGGGACGGATCAGCCGGCCGGTGATGCCTTCCTGCACCAGGTTTTCACTGCCGGTGGCGCGGGCGGCGACGGTGGGCAGGCGACAGGCCATCGCCTCCAGCGTGACATTGCCGAACGTCTCGGTGACCGACGGATTGAAGAGCATATCCATGCTGGCGACCGCGCGACCAAGGTCGGCACCGCCCTGGAAGCCGGTGAAGATGGCATCGGGCAGGCGGTTCTGGAACCATTCGCGGGCCGGCCCTTCGCCGACCACCAGCACCTTGTGCGGCACCTTGCGCGCGGTCAGCTGGTCGATCGTGTCGGAAAAGACGTCCAGCCCCTTCTCCATCACCTGACGACCGATGAAGCCGATCACCGGCACATCGTCGGCAAAGCCGAGCGACCGGCGCCAGTCGAAATCGCGGCGCTGCGGATTGAAAATCTCGCGGTCGATGCCACGGGTCCAGATGCCGACATCATAGCTCATCCGCTGTTCGCGCAGCAACTGGGCCATGGATTCCGACGGGGCGACGATGGCGTCGCAGCGGCGGTAGAAGCGGCGGAGAATGCCCTCGATCGCCGGCTCCAGGAAGGCGAGGCCATAATAGCGCGGATAGGTTTCGAACCGGGTGTGGACCGAAGCAACGGCGGGCAGGTCATGATCGCGCGCCCAGGTCAGTGCCCGATGGCCGAGCGGATCGGGGCTCGACAGATGGATCATGTTGGGCGCGAACGCCTTTAGGTCCCGGCGCAGCGCGCGCGACAGGCGGGTGGGGATGCGATATTCCGGGCGGCCGGGCACGGGGATGGACGGCGCGCTGACCAGGTCGCCGGTCGGCGGGAAGGCGGGGGTATCGGTGGTCGGGGCATAGACGCGCACCTGCGCACCCTGACGCAGCAGATAGCCGACGAAGCGATTGAGCGCCTGGTTCGCGCCATCGCGCACATAATTATAATTGCCGCTGAACAGCGCGACACGAAGTCCGGTAACATCCATCGCGGCCCCTTAGACCAGACCGGCGAAAAACCCAAGGAACCAGAGCAGGTCTCGGGAATTTTGCTGAGGCTGACCGGGAAAGCCGGCCGGCATGATTGCCCCTGAAGGAGAGGATGTCTGCTGATGGCCGAGAGATTCCGCAAGGGAACACGGGTCAGGTGGAATTGGGGGCAGGGTGTCGGCCGGGGACGCATAGCTGAGCGGTTCGAGCGGCATGTGGAGCGGATGATCGCCGGCTCCCTGATCCGTCGCAACGGGTCGACCCGCGATCCCGCCTATCTGGTCCAGACCGACAAGGGTGACCTGGTGCTCAAGCTGGGATCGGAACTGAGCGCCGCCTGATCTTAGGGACGGACGGGGCAAGCTGGCCGCAACTGGCCATCGTCATCGCGCTGCAACCATGGCATGGAGCGGCATGACCCAGCCTTTCATGACCATCGATGCGCTGCTGATCGGCACACCCCGGCCCTTTCGCGATGACGAGCATAGCGCCATCGCCAAGCAGCCCGTCGCTGGCCCGATCCGCATCAACTGGCTGGGGTTTGCGGGCGACGGGGTGGCCGATACCGTTCATCATGGCGGCTGGGACAAGGCGATCCATCTCTATCCGCAGGATCATTATGGCTGGTGGCGCGATCGCAAGCCGGATCATCCGCTGCTCGATGCGCCGGGTGCCTTTGGCGAGAATATTGCAAGCCGGGGCATGACCGAAAGCGAGATCTGCCTGGGTGATCGGTTCAGCCTGGGCAGTGCGGTGGTGGAGGTGAGCCATGGCCGCCAGCCTTGTTGGAAACTCGACCATCGTTTCGGTGCCCGCGACGTGATGGCGACGATCGTCAAGACCGCGCGCTGCGGCATCTATTTCCGGGTGATCCGCGAAGGTGAGGCGGAGGCCGGCACACAGATGATATTGCTGGAGCGGCCCTTGCCCGACTGGAGCATCGAACGGGTGTTCCGCCTGCTGATCGGCGGCGGCCACAAGGCTGATCCCGATGCGGTGCGTACGCTGGCCGAGATGCCAGCCCTGGCGGAGGCCTGGCGTGAACGGGCGCGCAAGCTGGCGGCGTGACGGCTGAGGTCGCCTAGCGTTCCACTGCCATCCGCACGGCGAGGCCGCCCAGCACCGTGCCCATCAGCCAGCGCTGGATCGTGAGCCAGCGCGGCCGGGTGCCGAGGAAGCCGGCGATCGATCCGGCCAGGCAGGCGAGGATCGCATTGACCGACAGGCTGATCGCGATCTGGGTCGCGCCCAGGATCAGCGATTGGCCAAGCACATGGCCGCGCGCCGGATCGACGAACTGGGGCAGCAGCGAGAGATAGATCATCGCTACCTTGGGATTGAGCAGATTGGTCAGCAGCCCCATGGCGAACAACTTGCGCGGGCCATCGAGCGGCAATTGCTTCACCTGGAAAGGCGAGCGGCCGCCGGGCCGCACCGCATTCCAGGCGAGCCACAGCAGATAGAGCGCGCCGCCCAGGCGCAGCACATCATAGGCGAAGGGCACCGCCATCAGCAGCGCGGTGATGCCGAAGGCGGCGGCGACCATGTAGAAGAGGAAGCCGCAGGCGACGCCGAGCAGCGAGACCATGCCGGCGGCGCGGCCCTGGCTGATCGAGCGCGAGATCAGATAGATCATGTTCGGACCCGGCGTCAGCACCATGCCGAGCGAGATGAGGGCGAAGGCGGCAAGATGCGCGGCGCTGGGCATAGCTGGGTTCCCCGGATGAGCGTTCGGCTTCGTCTAGGGAGAGGCGATCCGCGCCGACAGGTCCGGGCGGAAGGAACTGGCATTTTCATCCGTTCGGTTCGGGCATCGTCGAGAGGCGGCACGGACGGCGCTCGCGTTTCTCGACAGGCTCGAACAGAACGGATGTGGCGGCCTTATGCCGGGCGGGTGCGCCACATGGCGATCGGGCACATGGTCAGCACGGGTTCGTCTTTCTGATTGTAGAGCGTCACCTTGTTGCGGACGATGCCCATTTCCGGGCGGCTCTGCGAAATTTTCTTGTCGATCACTTCATTGGTGCCGCGCAGTGTGTCGCCGGGGCGGACCGGGCGCAGCCAGCGCAATTCGTCGACGCCCATCGCGCCCAGGCTGGCGGCCTGGCGTCCGGGTTGTTTCTGCATTTCGGCGACGAACATCTTCATGAACAGCGCTGTGGTGTGCCAGCCGCTAGCCGAGATGGTGCGGAAATGGGTGGTGGCCGCTGCCTCGTCGGACAGATGGAAGGGCTGGGGATCGAACTCGGCGGCAAAGGCGACCGTTTCCTCGCGCGACAGGGTCAGCGGCCCGAACTCCACGCTGTCGCCCACCACGATATCCTCGAAATAGAGAATGTCGTCCATATCATCCGTCTCCTCGAAGCGATTTCGAGGCAGATGGCACATCTGCCGGCTCGGAAATCGCGCCATCATTCTTCAACGGATAAAAAGGTAGGTGAGCTTTCCGTTTACGTCAACTGTCAGCTAATGGTCAGCCCCGGCGTGCCGCGCGGAACGGTCATCGTCGCGCGGGTGCGGATCTGGCCGCCCGGCGCCGATACCTGATCCATCACCATCGCCCGCGTCGTCCAGGCGTCCGGCGTCACCTCGCAGGTCAGATAGCCGCGCTGGTCGTTGATGAACTTGAGCTGCGCGTTGTTCTTCAGGATGATGTCGCTGCCCGGCCGCAGGTCCGATCCGTCGCCGCCCGAGGAGATGGAGGTCGACACGAACTCGACCGCGACCGGCTTTGTGCCGTCATCCAACAGGCCGGCGAAATTCTGATGCTCGTCGCCGGTTAGGACCACGACATTGTCCAACCCCTTCATGCGGCCGAGCAGCCGCTGGCGCTGCACCTTGTAGCCGGCCCAGGTGTCCATATTGTAGATCGGCCCTGCCGCGTCCGCACTGTTGCGGCGGTCGAGCGCCATCATCATCACCTGCTGCGCCAGGCAGTTCCACTTGGCGTCGCGGCGGGCAAGGTTGCGAGCCAGCCAGCCTTCCTCCTCAGCGGAAATGACCTGTGCCTGGGTGGCGGCCATTTCGGCGCAGGCCGGCTTGAAATTGTCGCCACAGGGCTGATCGGTGCGGAACGTCCGGGTGTCGAGGAAGTCGATCGACAGCAGGTCGCCGAAGCGGGCCTGGCGATACATGGTGCCGATCATCTCGCTGCGGGGCGCCATCGCCGCGCGGACCGGCATATATTCATACCAGGCCTGCATGCCGGCGGCGCGACGCATGCGGAAGGCATCGGCCGGCGCGCCCCTGGCGTCGATGTCGCCGACCCAGTTGTTGGCGACCTCATGGTCGTCGAAGGTCGGGAACCATGTATGACGGCAACGCGCCGCCTGCAGGTCATAATCACTCAGATATTGGGCGTAGCGCAGCCGATAGTCGGCCAGGTCGTAGCAATCCTGGCCGATATGGTCGCGCACCTGCGGTCCGGGCAGGCCGTCCTTGTCATAGTCCGGCCCGCGCTGGCTATATTCATAAATGAAGTCGCCATAATGATAGACGAAGGCGAGGTCGTCCTCGCGCGCCAAATGGCGGAAGGCGGTGAACAGGCCGTCCTGATAATTCTGGCAACCCGCGACGCCGAATTTCAGCAGCTTGGGACTCGCCGACGCCAGCGGCAGGGTGCGGGCGCGGCCACGCGTCGACTGGTCATTGCCCAGCACAAAACGATACCAATAGGGCCGATCGGGCTGAAGGCCGGTCACCTCGACATGGACGCTGTGGCCCAGTTCTGGCCGGGCGATCGCTTCGCCACCGGCCACGATGGTCCTGAAGCGATCATCGGCCGCGACCTCCCATTTCACCGGGATAGGCGTCATCGGCATGCCGCCATGCGGCTCGAACGGGCGCGGTGCCAGCTTGGTCCAGATGACGAAGCCGTCTGGCGCCGGATCGCCCGATGTCACGCCCAACGCGAAGGGGTAGCCGGCAAACCAGCTCTGGGCGTGGAGAATGGCGGGCGCGCCGGCGATCGGGGCGATGGCGGCGGCGGAGAGGAGCGAGCGGCGCGTGAACATGACGCGCCGCCTAGAACCGCTTTATGACAAATGCATGTCGCCCGATCAGGGCTTCACCAGCCCCTGCAGCACCGCCGGATTGCCATCGCTCGCCACCGGCGTCACGCCCAGCAGGCGGGCGAGCAGCGGATAGACATCGACATTGGTGAAATCGGCCGAGGGACGGAAGCCGCCGACGAAGGCCGGGCCGTTCGCGATGAACAAAGCCTGCATTTCGGGCGCGCGATCATCCCAGCCATGGTCGCCGCCGGTGACCGGCTTGGTCGGCGTCGTGTTCTGGAACACCCAGCCGGTTTCGGCCAGGCAGAAATAGGGCGGGATACGACGATGGATGCCATAGTGGAAGCGCGCCGGGATTTCGCCTTTGCGCCAGCACTGCATGTGGTCGCGCGGCTTGAACAGCGCGGCCTCCAGCGCCTTTTCGCGGCCGGGATTGGCGACCAGGCTGGCATAGGGGCCGGCCTCGACCACGCGATAGTCGGCCGGGTCGGCGATTTTGTCGATCGGCAGCACCCGATCATTGGCCTTGGCGGCCATGCCATGATCCGACACGATGACGATATTGGCCGGCTGGCCCAGCGTCTTGAGGCCGGCGAGGAGGTCACCGATATGGGCATCGACATCGGCGACCGCCTGGGTCGTTTCCGGTGCGGCCGGTCCGTTCACATGCCCAGCGGTATCGACCTCATCGAAATAGAGGGTGACGAAGCGCGGGCGGATGTCGGCCGGGCGGCGCAGCACGTCCAGCACGCCGTTGACGCGCTGGGTCGGGCTGATCGCTTCGTTGAACTGCGCCCAGTCGCTCGGGCGCGACCCGCCGCTGATCCTGTAGGGCCAGTCGGCCGCCTTGTTGCCGCCCCAGGCGACGTTGGAGCCGGGCCAGAACATGGTCGCGGTGCGCACGCCCTGCTTTTCGGCGGTGATCCAGATCGGCTCGGCCTCGTTCCACCAATAGGGATCGTCGCTGGCCATGGTGAACTTGTCCTTGGGCCGGCTGTCATCTTCCATATTATTGGCGATGATGCCGCTGCGGTCGGGCCGGTCGCCGGTCACGATCGCCCAATGATTGGGAAAGGTCTTGGTGGGGAAGGAGGGGCGCATCGATGCTTCGGTGCCGCCGGCCGCCAGCGCGTTGAGATTGGGCGAGACGCCACGGGTCAGATAATCGGGACGGAAGCCGTCGATCGACACCAGGATCGTCACCGGCGCGCGCTGTTCGGCCGGTGCGGCGGCGACGCTCGCTGGATGCTGCTGCACCGGGGCGCAGGCACCGAGCAGGGTGGAAACGGACAGGGCAAATGCGAGCGACAGGCGACGGGCGGACATCATGGCCTCATGGCAAAAAGGAAGATTTGACCGCTGCTTAGCAGTCCAACCATGTCGGTAAAGTGACGAATGGTTCATGTCGGATCGACATAGCGCGCCAATATGCTCCAGGCTTGGCGCTTGGAATCACGCGACAGGCTGGCATAGGCGCCGCTGGAGGAGGGCAGATCGATCATCACCAGATCGGACCTTTCGCCCAATTGGCGACGGCCATGCTGGGCGGCGGTCTTGCCGTTGAAGGCGATCGCGCGGAGATTGGGCAGGCGGGACAGGAAGGCGCTGAGGTCGCGCAGTTCCGCACCCCGGATGCTGCTGTCCAAGCTGCCGTTGCGATCGGCGCTCTCGATCACGTCCCACAGGCCGACGCCCCGTGCGCGCAGTCGCTTGAGCTTCATCGCATAGGGCGCGCTGCGCAGATCCTCGCCCAGCACATCGCTGACCAGCGCCCAGAAGGCATTGCCGCGATGGGCGTAATATTCGCCCTGTTTGATGGAGGCGTCGCCGGGCAGGCTGCCCAGGATCAGCAGCCGCGTTCCCGCATCCACGCTGGGCGGGAAGGCGGCCTTGCGGCGGACGGGCATGATGCGGGGCGGTTGGGTCATTGCCTTCCAAGCTTTTGTTTCTAAAAGATTGCGCGTCACAAGGGGGATCTGATGAAGAAGATGTGGAGCGCCATTGGCGCCATGTTGCTGCTCGGCGCCATGCCGGTAGCGGTTTTTGCCCAGTCGGACCAGCCTGCCGGTCCGGCGGCGAGCGCGGAACAGCGCGCCTATGAGGCCAAGGTGAAGGCGGTGCTGGCGAAGCAGCGCCCGCAAAATGGCGACATCACCCTGACCGAAGCCAAGGCCGTGCTGCATCTGGGCCAGGATTATTATTATCTCGACGCGGCGCAGGCGCGCGAGGTGATCGTCGACATGTGGGGCAATCCGTCGGCCCAGGCCGATGGTGTGCTGGGCCTGGTCTTTCCGGCCGGCAAGACCTTCGTCGATGACGATGCCTGGGGCGCGGTCATCACCTATGAGCAGAGCGGCTATGTGAAGGACGATGACGCCGCCTCGACCGATTATGACGCGCTGATGGCCGACATGAAGTCGGGTGAGGAGGAGCGCAACAAGGAGCGCGCCGATGCCGGATATCCCGCGATCCAGCTGGTCGGCTGGGCCGAGCGGCCCGCCTATGACAAGGCGCATCACAGCGTCATCTGGGCCCGCGACATGCGCTTTGGCAATGCGCAGGAGGATACGCTGAACTATGACGTCCGCCTGCTCGGGCGCTATGGCGTGCTCAGCCTCAACATGGTGTCGACCATGTCGCAACTGCCATCGGTGAAGGCGGCGGCAGCCAAGTTCGGTGCTTCGGTCAGCTATGATGCAGGCGCGCGCTATGCCGACTATGTGCCCAATGTCGACAAGGTTGCCGAATATGGCATTGGCGGGATGATCGCGGCGGGTGCCGGCCTGCTGGCGGCCAAGAAGCTGGGCCTGATCGCGCTGATCCTGGCCTTTGGCAAGAAACTGCTGATCCCGATCATCCTGGTCTTTGGTGGCGGCTGGCGCTGGATCAAGCGCCGCCTGGGCAAGGGCGAGGAGGAGGAGGTTGCTCCGCTAGAGCCGGAGCCAGTAGCCGCTGACGCCCCGGAAGAGGAAAGCGCGCCGCGCTGAACGAACAAGGGCCGGGGGATCGCTCCTCCGGCCCTTTCCATGTCAGCGTATCTTTTGCTGTCAGACGTTGAAGCGGAACAGCATGATGTCGCCGTCCTGCGTCACATAATCCTTGCCTTCCGAACGCCACTTGCCCGCTTCCTTGGCACCGGCTTCGCCATTGAACTGGACATAATCGGCATAGGCCATGGTTTCGGCGCGGATGAAGCCCTTTTCGAAATCCGAGTGGATGGCGCCGGCGGCCTGCGGGGCCTTGCTGCCCTTGGCCACGGTCCAGGCGCGGGCTTCCTTGGGGCCGACGGTGAAGAAGGTTATGAGGCCGAGCAGCTCATAGCCGGCACGGATGATGCGGGCGAGGCCGGCTTCGGTCAGGCCCAGCGCTTCGAGATATTCGCCGCGTTCCTCGACCGGCATGGTGATGAGTTCGGCCTCGATCGCCGCCGACACGATCACCGCGCTGGCATTTTCGGCCGCCGCCTTCTCGAACACGCGGGCGGAAAATGCGTTGCCCTCGGCCGCAGCGCCTTCCTCGACATTGCAGACATAGAGGACCGGCTTGGCGGTCAGCAACTGCGCCTGGGCGAACAGGCGGGCCTCTTCCTCGTCGCGCGGCTGGGTCAGGCGGGCGGGCTTGCCGTCGCGCAACAGTTCCAGCGTCTGGCCCAGCACCGATGCGGCGGCCTTGGCTTCCTTGTCGCCCTGCGCGCCCTTCTTGAGCAGGTTGGGAACCCGCTTCTCGAGGCTTTCGAGGTCGGCGAGCATCAGTTCGGTTTCCACCGTCTCGGCGTCGGCGATCGGATCGACCTTGCCCTCGACATGGGTGATGTCGTCATCCTCGAAACAGCGCAGCACGTGGACGATGGCGTCGGTCTCGCGGATGTTGGCCAGGAACTGGTTGCCCAGCCCTTCGCCCTTCGACGCGCCGCGGACCAGGCCGGCAATGTCGACGAAGGCGAGCTGCGTCTCGATGATCTTGGCGCTACCGCCGATCTTGGCGATGGTCTGCAGCCGATCGTCGGGCACGGCTACGCGGCCCTCATTGGGCTCGATCGTGCAGAAGGGATAATTCGCCGCCTGCGCCGCCTGCGTCTCGGTCAGCGCATTGAACAGGGTGGACTTGCCCACATTGGGAAGCCCGACGATACCGCAACGAAAACCCATTATCGAAACCTTTGAAGACGCAGATTGATGCTCTGCCCGCTAGCGCCTTCCCGCCTGCAAGGCCAGCATTTCCACGATGCGGGGGCGGAAAACAATGGGTGCGGGCGCCGTTTCGGGCGTTCCTCCGGGGTGGCCCTTATTGTGGGGAAGAAGCCTTTTTCTAATATGGCTGAAAAATAAGCGGGTCGCGCTGGCAATCGGGAGACGATTATGACCATCGCGACAAGGCTTGATGCGGCTCTTGGCAAGAACATCAACAAGATATGCGGAAACAAATTTCACGATCCGGCAGCGAATCACTGTGCCCATTTTGTTTCGCACATATGTGATCTGACATTTTCCTTTAACTGCAAGCAGTTCGCTGGTGGAAGCAAGCCTGGCGCCAATGTCCGGGTGCATGAGATATTCGCCCAATGCCCGCGTGTGGGGCGCTGGGACGATGCCGATATCACCAAGACCCAGCTGATTTTCGTGACGCTGGCCAGCAATGTCGACATTGCCCGCAAGGAGATGGTCAACATCCCGCAAAAGCATATCGGCGTCTATCATGGCGGGAAGGTCTATCATTACAGCAACACCGCCGATCAGGTGACGTCGGAATCGCCCGAGAGCTTCCTTGCCAAGTTCCAGGAACTTTATGCCGGCAATCAGGGGCTATTCTATGGCTGGATACCGGGCGAAAATCTGCTGCTCGACGTGCAGGCCGAGCCGCGATCGGTCAGCGCCGACAAGAAGTTCGAACTGCCCGATCCCGTCGATGGCCGCTGGAAGGCGCGACTGGTGGGCGAACCGGATTTCTTCCTGGTGGGGAAGGAGGTCAATGACGCTGCCCGCAAATATCACGGCATCTTCATGCCGGGCGCCAGCTATTGGGGCGAGATTTATCGGGCGGAGGAGTATCGCCCCAGCTTGCGGACCTGGGCGACGCTGCTGGAAGTGACGGGGGCCTGCGAGAGCGAAAATCACTTCAATCTGGTCAACACCTATGACCGGGCGAAATTCACCTTCGGCTTCTATCAACTGGCCGCGCATACGCCGCAGGACAATCTGATCCTGATGTTCCACCGGCTGGCCGAATTGCCCGATTTCAAAGGCTATTTCCCCGAACTGGAATTGCGGGGCGGGCGCCTGTTCCGGGTCGATTCCGATGGCGGAGCGACGGATCTGGAGCAGGAATTCACCGCCAGCAACGGCGAACGGCAGATCATGTTGTTCATGAACTACCTGAACCCCCAGCGGGTGCCGATCGACCGCCAGGAAGTCTTGCAGGCGGCGCGGCTGATCCACTGGACGCAGCATGATCCGGCTGCCCGGCTGGCTCAGGTGCGGACCGCCGCCGATATCCTGCAGCGCAAGATGTCCGCGCGCTATGCCCGGAAACTGCCGCTGGACGGCAAGCCCGACATCATCTGCGCGATCGTGGCGGATATCTTTCATCAGGGGCGATCTACCTTTGCCGCCGTCAAGCCGCTGCTCAGCAGCGCCAATCCGGTCGAGGCGCTGCTGAAGGTCAATGATGCCGCCTGGAGCGGGCGTAACAATCGGCTGCGCGCGGCAATCAAGGTCGCCAAGGATCAGGGGCGGCTGGGGCAGCAACATTATTCCGCCGCCACCAACGAATTTGTCTGACCAGGAGGATCAGTGGCGGAAGAACAGCGTCACCGATGCGACATGGTTGACGCGCTGGCGGCTGCCGCTCTGGTCGATCAGCTGGTTGAGATAGCCGACTTCCATGGTCGACGCGCCCGGCAGGCCGATTTCCACCCCGGCGAAGCTGCGGAGTTGGTCGAAGCCCTTGCGGGCGCCCCAGTCGGTATCGTTGAGGGCGAAGAAGACCTCGCCATAGGCGAGCGCATTGACCGCGTCGCTGCCCGGTTTGAGCGCATGTTCCACCCGCAGCATCTCGCGCAGGCGCCAGCCCATGTCGCTGCCGTTCGAGCGCCAGCGCTGCTCCAGCCGGGTGCGCGAGAAAATCTCGGCATCCTTTGGCCGCGCCAGCGTCCAGCTCAGCTGCTGGAAACTGCGTTCCTCATTGACGTCCTTGCCACCCTCGATCGGGACGACGACATGGGCGTAACCCTGATAGAGGGTGATATCGCGCGACAATTTGACGCCCAGTGCGCCACGGAACAGGGCCTGGTCGATGCGCGACACGCCGTCGCCGACGCGCGGCTGGATTTCCGCGAAATAGACCAACTCGTCCTTGATCGACCCCATCGCCGTCAGATTGACCCAGAGCTGCTCGTCTTCGCTTGTTGCAGCTTGAGCGGGCAGGGCGAGGGCTGCAAGGGACAGGGCGACAGCAAGCAACGGGAAACGCATGAAACCTCTGGCGGTGGAAAGCGACATTCCCACCGCCTTTAGGTTGCTGTCATTGCTGTCCCGTTGCTGCGGGGTAAGCGATGGTGAACCGGTTCAGGTGATGACGCTGGGCTGGTCCATGCCGGTATAGCCGGCAATGTCGGCCAGTTCTTGTGCGGCCGCGACCAGCGGCGCCAGCGCATCGCCGGTGGCCAGCGCCAGATCGCCGTCCGGCCCGACATAGCGTTCGATATAGACGCGCAGGGTGGCCCCCTCGGTGCCGGTGCCCGACAGGCGGAACACTACGCGCGATCCATCCTCGAACAATATGCGTACGCCCTGGTTCCGGCTCACCGACTGGTCGGTCGGGTCGGTATAGGCGAAATCGTCCGCTGCCTTCACCGTGCCGCCGCTGTTGTCGGTGCCGGGCAGGCTGGCGAGCGTGTCGCGCAGGGCGGTCATCAGCGCGTCGGCCTTGTCCTTGGCGATCGCTTCATAGTCGTGGCGAGCATAATAGTTGCGGCCATAGGTTGCCCAATGATCGGCCATGATGTCGGCTACGCTCTGCTGGCGCGCGGCCAGGATGTTGAGCCACAGCAGCACTGCCCAGATGCCGTCCTTCTCGCGCACATGGTCGGACCCGGTACCGGCGCTCTCCTCGCCACAGATCGTTGCCATGCCGGCGTCGAGCAGATTGCCGAAAAATTTCCAGCCGGTTGGCGTTTCGTAGAGCGGGATGCCCAGCTTCTCCGCCACCCGATCGGCTGCGCCGCTGGTCGGCATGGAGCGGGCGATACCCTTGAGGCCACCAGCATAGCCGGGCGCCAGATGGGCATTGGCGGCCAGCACCGCGAGCGAGTCCGAGGGCGTCACATAGCAATGGCGGCCGATGATCAGGTTGCGGTCGCCGTCGCCGTCCGACGCAGCGCCGAAGTCGGGCGCATTGGTGGCCATCATCCGGTCATAGAGGGCCTTGGCATGAACCAGATTGGGGTCGGGATGGTGATGGCCGAAATCGGGCAGGGGGGTGCCGTTCATCACCGTTCCGGCCGGTGCGCCCAGGCGCTTTTCGAAAATCTCGGTCGCATAGGGGCCGGTCACCGCGCTCATCGAGTCGAAGGCGAGGGTGAAGCCGCCGGCGATCATCGCCCTGATCGCGGGGAAATCGAACAGGTTTTCCATCAGCGCGGCATAGCCGGCAACCGGATCGACCACTTCGACGGTCATGGCGCCCAACTGGCTGGTCCCCAGCGTGTCGATATCGACGTCGGCGGCATCGAGGATGCGATAGCTGTCGATCGTCATTGTCCGCGCGTGGATCGCGTCGGTCACCTTTTCGGGGGCTGGCCCGCCGTTCGACACATTATATTTGATGCCGAAATCCTCGTCCGGGCCGCCCGGATTATGGCTGGCCGACAGCACCAGCCCTCCAAAGGCGCCGGACGAGCGGATCAGGTGCGACGCAGCCGGGGTGGACAAGATACCGCCCTGACCGACCAGCACCCGGCCAAAGCCATTGGCAGCCGCCATCCTGAGCGCGATCTGGATGACTTCGCGATTGAGATAGCGGCCATCGCCGCCGATCACCAAGGTCTGGCTGGCATAGCCGTCCAGGCTGTCGAACACCGACTGGATGAAATTTTCCGCATAATGGGGCTGCTGGAAGACCCGAACCTTCTTGCGCAGGCCCGATGTGCCGGGCTTCTGGTCGTCGAAAGGCGTGGTCGCGACGGTCTGGATCACCTCTGTCCCCTGCTTTGCCTAATAAGTCGTTACGCCTCTATGGCTTGTTCATGCTGCACTGCGCAATGCGCTTTGTCGCGCCGAAGGTGCGGGCGACCGTGATCGGATGCGATTACTGCGCAAGAGACGGGTTGGCCAAGGCCGTCATGCGGGTTATCACCCATGGCAACTATTCAGAAAATCGGCATTTTCAGTGACAGTATCGTGACCTTTGTAGGAGGTTCCATGTCTCGTCTGCCCGCTTTCCTGTCCGGTCTTGCGCTGCTGACGGCGCAACTGGCTTCGGTGTCGGCCGATGCCTGCACGCGCCTGGTCTATCATGGCGCCAATGACGATGTGATCACCGCCCGGTCGATGGACTGGAAGGTCGACGTCGGCACCAACCTCTGGATCTTTCCGCGCGGCATCGCGCGCAGTGGGGAGGCCGGCCCCAATTCGGTCAAATGGACGTCCCGCTATGGTAGCGTGATCGCCACCGGTTACGACATTTCCACCACCGACGGCATGAACGAGGCGGGGCTGACCGCCAATCTCCTGTGGCTGGTCGAATCCGAATATCCGCATTTCGATGGCAAGCAGCCGGGCATGAGCATCGCCATCTGGACCCAATATGTGCTCGACAATTTCGCCACCGTGAAGGAGGCGGTCGACGCACTGGGCAAGGAAAGCTTTGTCGTCGTCACCGACAATATTCCCGGCGAGGAACGGCTCGGCACGCTCCACCTCGCAATTTCGGATGCGTCGGGCGACAGCGCCATCTTCGAATATATCAAGGGCAAGCTGGTGATCCATCACGGCCCGCAATATCCGGTGATGACCAATTCGCCGATCTTCGACGAGCAACTTGCACTCAACGCCTATTGGAAGGATATTGGCGGCACCACCATGTTGCCGGGCACCAACCGCTCGGCCGATCGCTTCGCCCGCGCCTCCTTCTATGTGAAGGCCATTCCCAAGAGCGAAGACCCGGTGACGGCGCTGGCCAGCGTGTTCAGCGTGATCCGCAATGTCTCGGTGCCATTCGGCATCTCGACCCCGGACCAGCCCAATATCTCCTCGACCCGCTGGCGCACGGTCGCGGATCACAAGCGCAAGCTCTATTTCTTCGAATCCGCGATGACGCCGAACAGCTTCTGGGTCGATCTGAAGACGATCGACTTTGCGCCTTCTGCCAAGGTGAAGAAGCTCGATCTTGGCCCGAACCAGACGAAAACCTTTTCGGGCGAGGTCAGCGGCCAGTTCAAGGATGCGCCGGCCTTCAAATTCCTGGGACTGTCCTGATCGGCTGGGGGCGCCGCCATGCGATATCTTCCTCTATGCTGCCTGCTCGCCAATGCCCTTGTCTATGCCGGACCGGCCTTGGCGCAGGAGGCGCCGGCGCACCTGTCCGATGACACGCCCGATCAGGGCTGGCATCTCACCGTCTCGCCCTATGTCTGGGCGGCGTCGCTGCACGGTAATGCGGAACTGGCGGGGTTCCGCACCAGGGTCGACATGCCCTTCTCGGAGATATTCGACCATCTCGACTTCGTCACCATGGGCGAAGTCGTCCTGAGCAATGGCAAGGTTGGCTCCTATGTCGACGGCCAATATGTGAAGACCAGCCAGGACGCATCCGTCTATCATCAGCAGGTGGGACTGGGCATCAGGAAGACCCATGTGTCGGGCGGCCTCTTCTACAATATCATCGACCATCGCATGGCGGAGCGGACCGTCCATGGGGATCGGCGGCGCTTCACCTTCGCGCCGGTCGTCGGTTTGCGCTGGTCGAAATTGTCGGCCGATGTCGCGGCGCTGGGCCTGACGGCCAATCGCAAGGCTGACTGGACGGAGGTGCTGGCCGGCGTCCGCACGGTGGGCGATATCGACCGACACTGGGTGATCGACGCGCGCCTGAATGCCGGCGGCTTTAGCGATCGAAAATCCAGCATGGATGGTGAAGGAACGATCGGCTATCGGCTGCGCCTCGCCGGCCTGCCACTGACCGTTCGCGCGGGCTATCGCTTCGTCCATCAACAATATCGGATGCGCGACTTTACCGGCCAGCAATTTCGCTGGAACGTATCGCAGGAAGGACCGCTACTGGGCCTCTCTGCCCGCTTCTGATCCGCCTCAGTCGGCCAGCCGCAGCGCCACTTCGTTCATGAAGCGGGCGTCGTCATTCTTGGCCAGCCATTCCGCCTCGGCGCCGATCGCGCCCAGCATGTCGGCGAGCGCGTCCATCTCGCTCTTGTGGTAATTGCCCAGCACATAGCCATGGACCTTGTCCTTGTGGCCGGGATGGCCGATGCCCAGCCGCACGCGACGGAAATCATTGCCGATATGGGCGTCGGTCGACCGCAGGCCATTATGGCCGGCATTGCCGCCGCCGCGCTTCACCTTGACCTTCATTGGTGCAAGATCGAGCTCGTCATGGAAGACGGTCACGTCCTGCGGCGTCAGCTTGTAGAAGCGCATCGCCTCGCCGATCGCGCGGCCGCTTTCGTTCATGAAGGTGGAGGGCTTGAGCAGGATGATCTTCTCCGGGCCGATCCGCCCTTCCTGCACCCAGCCCTGGAACTGCTTCTTGGGCGGCGAGAAGCGATACATGTCGGCGATCAGGTCCACGGCCATGAAGCCGACATTGTGCCGGTGCATCGCATATTGCTGCCCCGGATTGCCGAGGCCGGCCCAGATCTGCATCTTCTATCCCGCATGAAAAGAAAAATCCCGCCCGCCGAGTAGGCGGACGGGATCGGAATTTCCAGCCTGCAAGCAAGCTGCAAGACGATTACTCGCCTTCGCCCTCGGCGGCTTCGCCTTCGGCGCTCTTCAGAGCCGAGGGAGCGACGATGGTGGCGATGGTGAAGTCGCGGTCTTCGATCGCAGCCTTCGCGCCCTTGGGCAGGGTCACGGCGCTGATGTGGATCGAATCGCCGACTTCGAAGCCCTTGAGGTCGACGACGACGTCATCGGGGATCTCGGCGGCATCGACGACCAGTTCGACGTCGTGACGGACGACGTTCAGCACGCCACCCTTCTTGAGGCCGGGCGAGGCGTCTTCATTCTCGAAGCGCACCGGGACAGCGACGGTCACGGTGGCATGTTCCGAAACGCGCAGGAAGTCGGCGTGCAGCGGACGATCGGTCACGGGGTGGAAGGCCACATCCTTGGCGAGGGTGCGGACGGTCTTGCCGCCGACTTCGACCATGATGACCGAATTGAAGAAATGACCGGTGCCGAGCTGCTTGTTGAGGAGCTTTTCCTCGACGTGGATCGACAGGGGTTCTTCGTTCATACCATAGATGACGGCGGGTACGCGGCCCTCACGGCGGAGGGCGCGGGAGGCTCCCTTGCCTGCCCGATCGCGTGCCTCGGCCGACAGCGTAAGCTGCTCGCTCATTGCGTGTCTCCAAAAGCAAATTTGATACAATTTTCCCGCCACGCCTCCAGGGATGACCATCGCGGGAAGGCGGCCCTGTAGCAGAAAGCGGCGATAAAGCAAGTTTAGCGTTGGCTTATTGCACGCGCGTGACCTTGTAGCCCTTGGCCTTGAGCAGGTCGACGAGATTGTCCTTGCCGGTCAGGTGGCCGGCGCCCACCGCGATGAAGGGGCGGCCCTTCAACTTGTCGACCGCGCCGACCCAGTCGCGGTTGCGCGCGGTCAGGATCGCGTCCTCGACCACCGGGTCGGGTTGCTCGCCATTCTGGTCCTCTTTCGCGATCGCCTCCATGTCGCCCTTGGCCCAGGCGGTCAGGATGCGATTATAGAGCGCCTTCATGTCCTTGGCTTCATGGATGGTCTGGATCAGCAGCTTGCGCTGCGCCGCTTCGGGCAGGCCGTCAAAGGCGCCGAACTGGCGCTCGACTGTTTCTAGTCCGCCGATCGGCCGGCCCTTGAAGGCAGCGATCAGCACCGGCTCGACGCCATTTTCCTGGCTGACGTTCAGGCTTTCCTGCGACGCGGCGGACAGCAGCATGGCGGCCGCCCAGCTTTCATAGCCCGACAGCGCCTGCGCGCTGGTGCCGCCTTCCTTGACGATCCGGTCGAGTTCGGGGCGCTCGCCCGCCGGCACGCGCGCGTCGAGCGCGGGCAGGTTGGGGCTGCGGCCCATGCTTTCGAACAAGCCCAGCGTCTTCTGCTGGTCCTGCAGGTCGGCGGCCTCCAGCACCAGCTGGTCGGCGTCCTTCCAGGCCTGCTTGATCGTCCGCGTCTGCCAATCGACCCCTTCGGGCAGGACATGGATGGTGCCGAAGATCCAGCCGTCCAGCCCCGCGCGTTCGACCCGCCACAGCGCCGGACCCTGGCCGGCCTCGACCTTGGGGGCGGGGGCCTTCTGCTCGCTGCCGCAGGCGGCGATCAGGGCGAGGCCGCAGAGGGCCAGAAAACGGATCATCCAGCTTTTCATGGCCTTATTCCCCCTGCTTTACGCGAGCGCTGGCGATGCCCAGCGTCTTCAACTGATCCTGCACGCTGCCCTTGCCGGCCAAATGACCCGCGCCGACCGCGACGAAGACGGTGCCGGGCTGATCCAGTCGCGCCTTGATCCACTTGGCCCAATTGGCGTTGCGATTGATCAGCAGCACCTGCGCCAATTCCGGCGTGGCCTTGAGCGAATCATTCATTTCGTCCGCCAGTTTTTCCGGCTGGCCGGTCTGCCAATGGTTGAGCAGGGCGGCGAACTCGCCTTCCATCCCGTCCATCCCCTCGACCGTGGCGTTGAGGAACTGGACCTGCTGCGCCATCGGCAGGTCGGCGAAGAAATTGAGCTGCTGCTCCACCGTTTCCAGCGCGCCGACCTTCTTGCCGGCCTTCTCGGCCGCGGCGCGCAAGATCTTCTCCGCGCCGATGTCGGACTGGTAGCCCAGCTTCTGCAGCGGCGCGACCGACAGGATCATGCCCGCCATCCACGGATTGAACGCCTCGAACGACTGCCAGGGCACGCCGGCCGCGACCATCGCCGCGCGATATTTCTGCGCGGCGTCGGGCGCGAGGCGGGTGGACAGGGCGACCCGGTCGGTCGCCATCGCCTTGCCCGCCATCATCTGCGCCATCTCGCCGGGATTGTCGGGCTCGATGATTTCCAGCACCAGTTCGTCCGACGCGTCGAACGCCTGCTTCACCCCGCCCTTGAACCAGTCGATCCCCGGTTTCAGCACATGGACGGTGCCGAACAGATAGATGGTCGTGTCGGCGTCCTTCACCTGCCACAGGGCAGGGGCGACGTTGACAGCGATGTTGACGGGTTCGCGGGCGGCGACGGGCTGGGTCTGGCCCCAGGTGCCGAGCAGCAAAAGTCCCGCGGAAAGCCAGCGGGACGGGAAGGCGGTCAGTCTCATATCCCTTCCATGCGGGCGCCGGGCGCGCAGGGCAAGCGGCTTAACCCTGTTCGACGCGGCTTTTCCTTGACCCTTGGCCCGCGCTGCGCCAAGGCGCGGCCGACCATAATCTGTCATTATTGCAAGGACCACCGGTGGCCGAGGGCAAAGCGCTTTCCTTCCAGGACCTCATTCTCACCCTGCACGCCTATTGGGGCAAGCAGGGTTGTGTCATTCTTCAGCCCTACGACATGGAAGTGGGGGCGGGTACATTCCACCCGGCAACCACGCTCCGCAGCCTGGGGCCCAAGCCCTGGAACGCGGCCTATGTCCAGCCCAGCCGCCGTCCGACCGACGGCCGCTATGGCGAGAACCCGAACCGGCTGCAGCATTATTACCAATATCAGGTGATCATGAAGCCCAGCCCTGCCAACCTGCAGGAGCTGTATCTGGGCAGCCTCCGGGAAATCGGCATCGATCCGCTGGTCCACGACATCCGCTTTGTCGAGGATGACTGGGAAAGCCCGACGCTGGGTGCCTGGGGCCTGGGCTGGGAAGTCTGGTGCGATGGCATGGAAGTCACCCAGTTCACCTATTTCCAGCAGATGGGCGGCTATGATTGCAAGCCGGTCGCGGGCGAGCTGACCTACGGCCTCGAACGCCTCGCCATGTATATTCAGGGCGTCGACAGCGTCTATGACCTGAAGTTCAACGACCAGGGCGTCACCTATGGCGACGTGTTCCTGGAAAATGAGCGGCAGATGTCGAAATGGAATTTCGAGGTCGCCGACACCGAAAAGCTGTTCCGCTGGTTCAAGGACTGCAAGGCCGAGTATGACCAGTGTATCGCCAATGATGTGCCGCTCGCGGCCTTCGAACAGGCGATCAAGGCCAGCCACACCTTCAATCTGCTGCAGGCGCGCGGCGTGATCTCCGTGCAGGAGCGCGCCAGCTATATGGGCCAGGTCCGCGACATGGCGAAGGGTAGCTGCGAAGCGTGGATGAAGACCAACGGATGGACCGCCTGATGACCATGAATAATATCGTCATCCCAGCGAAGGCTGGGATCTCGGGCCATGTGGCACTGCATTCGCTTGCGACCCCAGCCTGCGCTGGGGCATCGGAGGAAATCGCATGACCGATTTCCTCCTTGAACTGCGCTGCGAGGAAATTCCCGCGCGCATGCAATTGAAGGCGTCCGACGATCTGGCGCGCCTCTTCACCGAGGAGCTGGCCAAGGCCGGGCTCAAGCCCGCGTCGATCGACAGCTTCGTCACGCCGCGCCGCCTGGCGCTGATCGCCCGCGACCTGCCGTTGGAAACCGCGGCGGTCAGCGAGGAGTTCAAGGGCCCCCGCACCAGCGCCCCGGCGCAGGCGCTCGAAGGCTTCCTGCGCAAGACCGGCCTGACCCAGGACCAACTGGAGGATCGCGACGGCGTCTGGTTCGCCGTGGTGAACAAGCCCGGCCGTGCCACCACCGACGTGCTGGCCGAGGCTGTACCGGCAGTCATCCGTGCATTCCCCTGGCCCAAGTCGATGCGCTGGGGCGCGGCCAGCGCTACCACCGAAAGCCTGCGCTGGGTCCGCCCGCTGCAGGGCATCATCGCGCTGCTCGGCGGCGAGATCGTCCCGCTGTCGATCGAGGGGATCGGGGCAGGCCGCGAGACGGTGGGGCATCGCTTCCATTCGACCGGCACCATCCGCATCGACGGCGCCGACGACTATGCCGACAAGCTGCGCGCCGCCTATGTCATCGTCTCGCATCAGGAGCGTCAGGCGATCATCGAGGCGAAGGCCGGCGAGGCCGCGGCGGCCAAGGGCTATAGCGTGATCGAGGACAAGGGCCTGGTCGCGGAGAATGCCGGCCTCACCGAATGGCCGGTGCCCTTGCTGGGCGATTTCGATCCGGAATTTCTTGAGGTTCCACCTGAAGTCATTCAGCTAACCCTGCGTATCAACCAGAAATATTTCGTTCTGCGCGATGCGGCGGGCAAGCTTGCCCCGGCCTTCATCTGCACCGCCAATATCGAGGCGAAGGATGGCGGCGTGGCGATCGTCGCCGGCAACCGCAAGGTGCTGGCTGCACGCCTGAGCGACGCCCGCTTCTTCTGGCAGCAGGACCGCAAGACCCCGCTCGCCGAGCAGGCGAAGAAGCTTGGCCGCATCACCTTCCATGAGAAGCTGGGCACCGTCACCGACAAGGTCGAGCGCGTCGCCAAGCTGGCCGAATGGCTGGCGAGCGAAGGTATCGTGCCGAACTGCGACCCGGCGCTGGCGCGCCAGGCGGCGGAACTGTGCAAGGCGGACCTCGTCACCGAAATGGTCGGTGAATTCCCCGAATTGCAGGGCGTTATGGGCGGCTATTATGCCCGCGCCGAAGGCCTGCCCGACGCCGTCGCCGACGCGATCCGCGACCATTACAAGCCGGTCGGGCAGGGCGATGACGTCCCCACCGCGCCGGTCACGGTGGCGGTCAGCCTGGCGGACAAGCTGGATACGCTGTTTGCCTTCTTCCTAATCAATGAAACCCCGACTGGTTCTAGGGATCCATTCGCATTGCGTCGGGCGGCGCTCGGCTTTTTGCGCGTGATTTCAGATGCTCACTTAAGAGTTTCCGTCTCTTCGGCGGTGGAAGCTTGGAGCACAATCGCAGCTCTCGCAATGACATCTAAAGTGGAAGCTGATTCGATCCGGATGGAGGCGTTCATCGCGGCTCAAAAAGTCCGCATGAAGAGTGTCGAGCTAATAGCAGATAAGCCGGATATCGTAGCGAAACTGTTGAATGATCCAGAAACCATTCATTTCCCGGAGGTTAGGGCGATGGTTTCAAGGTTGCTGGAGGTTCTCCAGGGCGATTCCAGCTTTGAGATCAGTCTCCTCGACTTCTTCGCCGACCGTCTCAAGGTCCAGCAGAAGGAAGCGGGTGTTCGTCATGACCTGATCGACGCGGTGTTCGCGCTGGGTGGCGAGGACGACCTTGTCCGCCTGCTCGCCCGCGTGAAGGCGCTCCAGTCCTTCGTCGCGACCGATGATGGCGCCAATCTGCTCGCGGGCTACAAGCGCGCCGCCAATATCCTCAAGAAGGAAGGCGTGGAGCAGGCGGAGGCGATTTCGCTTTCCTATGAGCCCGAAAAGGCGGAAGCTGATCTGATCGCTGCGCTCGACGCGGCGGAACCGCAGGCGGCACAGGCTGTCGCGGCCGAGGAGTTCGAGGGCGCCATGGCGGCGCTCGCGACGCTCCGTGCGCCGATCGACGCCTTCTTTGAGACCGTGACGGTGAATGATGCTGATCCGGCGAAGCGCACGACTCGCCTCGCGCTGCTGGCGCGGGTCCGTGATGCAGTGCACAATGTCGCCGACTTTTCGAAGATTACAGGATAAGGAAACGAAATTCCAAAATCTGCGGGAAATATGCGAAGTTAAGCGGGATAAGTCCTATCCCCTAATGGCTTGAGCCGCTAATTGCGGCATTATTATTGCAACGCACAACTCGGCAATCAGTGCAGGGAGAGCCGGTATATGGTTATGACGGAAGAGGCCCAGATGAGCACCACTTCGACGCGCTATGTTTATCGTTTCGGCGGTGGCGTGAATGACGGGGGCAAGGGCGACAAGAATCTGCTGGGCGGCAAGGGCGCGAACCTTGACGGCATGGCCGCGATCGGCCTGCCGGTGCCGCCGGGCTTCACCATCACCACCGAAATGTGCACCCGCTATTATACCGATGGCGGCGTCTATCCCGAAAGCCTGAAGGCGGAAGTCGCCAATGGCATCGCCCATATCGAGGCGGTCACCGGCAAGAAATTCGGCGACGCCGCCGATCCGCTGCTGGTTTCGGTCCGCTCGGGCGCGCGCATCTCGATGCCGGGCATGATGGACACGGTCCTCAATCTCGGCCTCAATGACGAGACCGTGCTGGGCCTGGCCGCCGCATCGGGCGACGAGCGTTTCGCCTGGGACAGCTATCGCCGTTTCATCCAGATGTATTCGGACGTGGTGCTGGAACTCGATCATGGCGCATTCGAGGAAGCCCTTGAAATCGCCAAGGAAGATCAGGGCTACACGCTCGACACCGAAATGACCGCCGACGACTGGAAGGCGCTGGTTTCGGAATATAAGGCGCTGGTCGCCAAGCTCTGGAACAAGCCTTTCCCGCAGGATGTCGCCGACCAGCTCTGGGGTGCGATCTCGGCCGTGTTCGGCAGCTGGCAGGCGGACCGTGCCAAGGTCTATCGCCGCCTGAACTCCATCCCCGGCGACTGGGGCACTGCCGTCAATGTGCAGGCGATGGTGTTCGGCAATATGGGCGACACCTCGGCCACCGGCGTTGCCTTCACCCGCGATCCCGCGACCGGCGAGAACGCCTATTATGGCGAATATCTGATCAACGCCCAGGGCGAGGACGTCGTTGCCGGCATCCGCACCCCGCAATATCTGACCAAGCAGGCGCGCGAGCGGGCAGGGGCCAAGCCGCTGTCGATGGAAGAGGCGATGCCCGAAACCTATGCCGAACTGGCACGGGTGTTCGACATCCTCGAGACCCATTATCGCGACATGCAGGATATCGAGTTCACGGTGCAGCAGGGCAAGCTCTGGATGCTCCAGACCCGCTCGGGCAAGCGCACGGCGAAGGCCGCGCTCAAGATCGCGGTCGAGATGGCCAGCGAAGGCCTGATCTCGGAAGAGGAAGCCGTCGCCCGCGTCGATCCCGCCGCGCTCGACCAGCTGCTCCACCCGACCCTCGATCCCAAGGCGCCGCGCGATGTGCTGACCAAGGGCCTGCCGGCCTCGCCGGGCGCGGCCAGCGGCGCGATCGTGTTCGATGCCGACACCGCGGAGCGTCGCAACGAACTGGGCGATGCGGTCATCCTGGTCCGCGTCGAAACCAGCCCGGAAGATATTCACGGCATGCACGCGGCCAAGGGCATCCTGACCGCGCGGGGCGGCATGACCAGCCACGCCGCCGTGGTGGCGCGCGGCATGGGCCGTCCCTGCGTCTCGGGCGCGGGCAGCCTGTCGATCGACAATGCCAACAAGATCCTGCGCATCGGCAGCCGCGAGCTGAAGGAAGGCGATATCCTGACCATCGACGGCGCCACCGGCGAAGTCATGGCGGGTGAAGTGCCGACCGTGCAGCCCGAACTGGCCGGCGACTTCGGCATCCTGATGGCCTGGGCTGACAAGGTCCGTCGCCTGAAGGTGCGCGCCAATGCGGAAACGCCGCTCGACTGCCAGACCGCACGCGACTTCGGTGCCGAAGGCGTGGGCCTGTGCCGGACCGAGCATATGTTCTTCGACGCGGCCCGCATCACCGCCGTGCGCGAGATGATCCTGGCCGACAGTGAAAAGGGCCGCCGCGTCGCGCTCGACAAGCTGCTGCCCGAACAGCGGGACGATTTCGCGCAGATCTTCATGGTGATGGCCGGCCTGCCGGTGACCATCCGCCTGCTCGATCCGCCGCTCCACGAATTCCTGCCGCATGGCGAAGCGGAGTTCGAGGAAGTGGCCAAGGCGGCGGGCGTCGGTGTCGAGGCGCTCAAGCGTCGCGCCGCCGAACTGCATGAATTCAACCCGATGCTGGGCCATCGTGGTTGCCGCCTGGGCGTGACCTATCCCGAAATCTACGAGATGCAGGCCCGCGCCATCTTCGAAGCCGCGCTGATCGTGAAGGAACGGAGCGGCGAGGCGCCGATCCCCGAAGTCATGATCCCGCTCGTCGCGACGAAGAAGGAGCTGGAGCTGATGAAGGCGATCGTCGATCAGGTCGCCAAGGACGTGTTCGCCGAGCAGGGCGCGTCGGTCGACTATCTGGTCGGCACGATGATCGAACTGCCGCGCGCCGCGCTCAAGGCCGGTGAGATCGCCGAAGTGGGCGAATTTTTCTCCTTCGGCACTAACGACCTCACCCAGACGACGATCGGCATTAGCCGTGACGACGCCGGCCGATTCCTGACGCAATATGTCGACAAGGGCATCTTCGCCCGCGATCCGTTCGTCAGCATCGATGTGGAGGGCGTGGGCCAGCTCATCGAACTGGCGGCCGAGCGCGGCCGGGCGACCCGTCCCGGCATCAAGCTGGGCATCTGCGGCGAGCATGGCGGCGACCCGGCCTCGATCGCCTTCTGCGAGCAGACCGGCCTCGATTATGTCTCGGCCTCGCCCTATCGTGTGCCGATCGCACGTCTCGCCGCGGCGCAGGCCGCTCTGGCGAAGAAGTAAGAGGAAAGGGCGGGAGGCAACTCCCGCCCTTCTTCGTTTCAGGGGGTCAGGCTTGGCCGGTGAGGCGGCTCAGCAGGCCCGGCTTCTCGCCCCGTTCCAGATCGTGCGCCTGGCCGCGCCAGTCCTCATGGGCGATCGTGCCGGGCTTGAGCCCCAGGCGGGCTTCCAGCGTCGCTTCCTGCTCGCCATTCAGCGCCGCGATCTGGCCATAGCGATGATAGCCGGCCTCGTTGAGCGCGACCTCCTGCGTCTGGCTGATGCCGTTGATCCGGCTGAGGTCATCGCGACCATGCACGCCGCCGGCCACGGCGGTGGCCGTGCCAGGGCCGATCGGCACGGACTGGCGCTCCAGTTCGGCGATCCGTTCATTGGCGGCATTCAGCCGCGCATCGCGATCCCGGATGGCATGGTGGTGGGCGCTTTGCTCCTCGCGCCACAGGCGCTTATATTTGCCCCGGCCGCTCATCATCAGGCCAAGCACCAGGCCGGCCAGCAGCGCCACCAGCAGCAGCGCAATCTCATTGGGTGTGAAGCTCATGTCGGCATCCTTTCCAGCGTCGAAACGATCAGCCCGCCGGGAAGTTGCCGAAAACGCCCATGGTTCGGGCATTGTCGAAAAAAGTGAAAGAAAGTGCTTGCCAGCACCGCCGGACGCTTCTAACAGCGCCACTCCAACGCACCCGTAGCTCAGCTGGATAGAGCATCAGACTACGAATCTGAGGGTCGGACGTTCGAATCGTTCCGGGTGCACCATTTTCCTTCATCGCTGAACGATCGAACGCAACTCACTGTGGTTGCTTGAGATTTTGCCGCGTCAATCGGCATTGACGCCGGGCGCGATTTGGCGAAGCATCCCTATATGCGCACGACATTGGGCATCTGCACCCGCAAGGCACGCTATGCCACGGAGGAGGAGGCCTGGGCTGTCGTCCACGGGGCCGATATCGTCCTGCGGCCTTATCGCTGTGCGCTGTGTCGCCAATATCATCTGACCAGCCGGACCAAGGGCATGCGGCTGCGGCCGCCCTATCGGGAATGACCGATTGGAGGCTGGAGCGGCTTCCAGATTATTTTCCCTGCCGAAGTCAGCATGCTAGGATCATTGCATCGTTACGACATGCGGGGAATATCCATGGTCTGGATCGCACGCCTCCTTCTGTTCATCCCGTCGCTGATTGCGGGCTGGTTCGTGTCGCAGGAAGACCCGCGCTATTGGGTGATTGCGCTGGCGATCGGCCTCACTTTCCTGGCGCTGGGCATTGTTGCCGCCATCTACATCCCGATTCTCCATCCCTGGCCGCGTCGCAAGCAATAGGCGGCGAGGGCCAAGTCCCGGAAATGCGGGCTTTTGTCGGTGATTTTCGCATAAATTTCACATTGATGATTTTTGGGGGTTGCCAGATCAGCCGGGCCCTTATATCTGCGCCTCCACAACGCACCCGTAGCTCAGCTGGATAGAGCATCAGACTACGAATCTGAGGGTCGGACGTTCGAATCGTTCCGGGTGCACCATTCCTTCGCAGGAGTAAAATGGGCCGGAAACCGCAAGGTTTCCGGCCCATTTGGCGTTTAAGGGCTGAGCGCTCAGCCGAGCGCCAAGGCGACGATCGCGTCGATGTCTAGATGCTCTTCCAGCTGCGCGGCGATCGCATCCAGTGCCCTGTCGACCGACTGGTCATAATCCGCCACGCCGCCATCGATGCCGAGCCGCGCAAGCAGGGCTGCGCGTAGAGGGCTGCTGGCGAGCAGGCCATGGACATAGGTGCCCATCACCCGGCCATCGGCGCTGATCGCGCCATCTGCATTGCCGCCAAGGCGTGCGAAGGGCCGCTCGCTGTCGGGGCCGCTCGTTTCGCCGATATGCATCTCATAGCCGTCAAAGACGGCGCCCAGCGCCACGCCCTCGACCCGTTCCAGTCGTTTGCCCGCCGACAGTCGCGTCTCGACGTCGAGCAGCCCCAGGCCCGCGACGGTGCCCGCTGGTCCCTCGATGCCGTCAGGATCGGCGATATGGCGCCCCAGCATCTGATATCCCCCGCAAATGCCCAGGATGGAGCCGCCGCGGCGATGATGCGCCAAGATATCGATGTCCCACCCCTGCGCGCGCATGACCGCCATGTCGGCGATCGTCGCCTTGGAGCCGGGCAGGACGATCAGCGCGGCCTCGGCCGGGATTGGCTGGCCGGGCGGCACCATGCGCAATTCCACGCCAGGATCGAGCTTGAACGGGTCGAGATCGTCGAAATTGGAAATGCGCGGCAGAATGGGGCAGGCGATGATGGTGCGCGCGGTTCCGGGCTGTGCTGTCCGCTCCAGCACCACCGCGTCCTCGCTGGGCAGACGGGTCGTAGCATCCAGCCAGGGGACGATGCCAAAGCCGCGCCACCCCGACAGCGCTTCTATCTGGCGATAACCATCCTCGAACAGCGCGGGGTCGCCGCGGAACTTGTTGATCAGGAAGCCACGGATCATCGCGGCATCCGCCGGATCGATGACGGCCTTGGTGCCGACGATCGCCGCGATCACGCCGCCCCGGTCGATATCGCCGACCAGCAGCACCGGCACGTTGGCGGCACGGGCAAAGCCCATGTTCGCAATGTCGCCGGCGCGCAGGTTGATCTCGGCTGGCGATCCGGCGCCTTCGACGACGACAATGTCGCATTGCGCCTTCAGCCGCTCATAGCTTTCCAGCACGGCGCCCAGCAACTGCCCGCGCGCACTGCGGAAATTTCCGCTGCCCAATGTGCCGCGCACCTGGCCATGGACGATCAACTGGGACGTCCGGTCGGCCTGGGGCTTCATCAGTACCGGGTTCATGTCCGTATGCGCCTCGACCCCGCAGGCGATCGCCTGCAGCGCCTGTGCGCGGCCGATTTCGCCGCCGTCCACGGTGACGGCGGCATTGTTCGACATATTCTGTGGCTTGAATGGCCGGACGCGATACCCCCGGCGGAGCAGGGCGCGGCATAGCCCCGCCACCAGCACCGATTTGCCGACGTCCGATCCGGTTCCCTGCAGCATGATTGCGCCCATGGCCTGTTCCTGCAAGCCGGCGGCAATGATGGCAAGCGCTTAGAGTCTGTTTGGAAATGCGCCTCTGGCGCATCCGCACCGGCCCGCACCCCCACCCGGCCACCCATCAGGATACCATGTCTGGGCGGCCGGGTCGGGGGTGCGGGCCGGTGCCGCATTGAAAATGCGCGGTCCCGCGCATTTTCCAGACAGGTTCTTAGCGCATCAGGCGACCAGGGTCGGCATCCCGCAGCGCATCTGGTGGACCTTGACCGTCGCGGTGCCCAGCTTCACGCCAAGGATGGCGGTGAGGTTGTTCAGCAAGCCGTCGAGAATCTGCGCCGTTTCACCCAGAAGGCTCATGACGGGCGAGATCAGGGGGCTGAGCGGCAGTTGCAGGCCGGCGAGCGTCACCGTGACCTTGGTCTGGTTGGCCAGGCTGGAGGCGACGCCCTGGGTCAGATCCTGGGTGCTGACGGTCTTGCTCTGCTGCCCCGAAATATCGCTGGGCGTGAACAGCACATTTTGCTGGGTCACGCCGCCCAGCGCGACATTGGCATAGGCATGGACCTGGGTCAGCGATCCGAGGACCGAAGCCAGAGTCGCGATACGCGGATTGGCGGGCGTCGAGAAATTGGTGAGCGCGGCTTCATCGACGTCACCGATCACCGCCGTCCCGATCGACGGCTTGACCGCCAGCGTCACGCCATTGTTGATGGCCCCTTGATCGCAGACGATATTTGACAATTGCGCTTCGGCCGATGCCAGTTCGACATAGAGCGGGATGCGGATCGTCGCGATCCCGGTCAACAGGGTGGCGACCCGGCTCTCCAGGAAGATGCGGGTCTGCGCCGTGCGCAGGATGAAATTCTTGTCGTTGGTGATGCTGATCAGGGGGGTGCTGGCCTGGCCGGTGCCGGTGATGAGCTTCAGCCGCGTGCTGGTCAGGCCCGGAACGTTCAGGGTCAGGTCCAGCGGCACGGCGGTCGAGGATGGCGGGCTCAGCACCATGCGCAGCATCGAGAAGGAGTCGAGCAGCAGGCTGGGCTGGCCGGTCGAACTGCCGGTCCCCTTCATCGGCCCCAGGTCGATGACATCGCTAAGGCGGACGCTCTTGCCCGGCAGCTTGCCGCCGATATTGCGGAGTAGGGCGGCCGTGCTGCTATTGTCCGCGGTGTCGGCAATGGCGCCGATGACGTCGGACAGCGGAATATTGGCGCCGAACAACTCGCCATAGGCGGCATCATTGCGGCCGGTGCGAACCTTGAGCGCATCGGCGAAATGGAGCAGGTCGACGTTCAGGTTGGCCAGCCCCTGATAGTCCATGACCGACAGATTAAGCTCCGTTCCGGCCAGGGCGGACAGCAGCATGTTGGGAAGGCCGCCGCTGAGCGAGGCAAGGCCGGTGCCGATCGAGAAGGCTGCCGCGTCGGAGCGCGCGGCGGTGGCATGGGCGCGCACGTCGACGCCATCCCTGCCGACCAGCAGGCGGCCGAAGAAGAGGGGGGTACGGCGCTGGACCTGGACCTGGATCGCGCTGGCGCGCGGGTCGCCCGATACAAAGCGATTGCCGACCGCGACTGCGCTATTCTGGTCATAATAGCCGGTCTGGACCGCCACAAGGGATACGCCAGGCACGCCGCTCTTGGTCAGTAGCGCTTCGGCGGCCGATCGCCCGCCGCTGCTCGCTGCCAGCGCGGCGGCATCGGCCACGCCCTGCAACTGGCGCTTGGCAAGATAGACCGAACCCAGGTCGACGGCGACCGTGGCGGCACCGGCGAGCATGAACAGTGATCCCGCCAACAGAACGCTGATGCCGCCGCGCTTGTCGGCAATCAGGCGGGCCATGCGGTTGCGTGTCCGGGTCATGACGCGATCCGCACGACGGCGCTCCGCTGGATCTGGGCAGCGGGCATCGGGAAGATGGCAGCGGAGAAGAACGGTGCGTTGCTGAGATTATAGGTCAGCGTGACCGTATAATAGCCGCTGTTCGCATTGGCGGCGACGCCGATCGTCTGCGCCCCCGGCAGCGGAAAGGATGGGCGACTGGCATTGACGCTTTCGTCGACCAGCGCCCGTCGTTCGGTCGCGGTCATGCCGGCCACGGCCGCGCGCGCCGCGTCATTGGCTGCCTGCTGCAGGCTATGGGCGGTCATCAACCAGCCGCCATAGAGCAGGATGCCGAGCAACAGGACGATCATCAGGGGGAGGGCGAAGGCGGCTTCGACAAGCACGCTGCCACGCTCATGACGGGACATGGCCTGGCCCAGTCGGGCGAGGCGAAGCACCGCATGGAGAGGAGGGTTCCGCATGTCACCTCAATAGAGGCGCAACATTCAAAAAGCGGTATGTGAAATTCGCGCACCTTTTGTGCGAATTGTGTAAATCAGAGGCAGTGTTTTCGGGGCTTTTCGGACATTTCGGGGAGATACTGAACGGTCTACACGGACAAATCCGCTACGACCGCTGGATTTTACATCATTGGGGGCCAGCTTGGTCGTTTTCGCTCAAGCAGGGCGGGGTCATTACCAGTACGACGCCCTCCGTTCCGTAGGTGCCGCGCAACTGGACCAGCGCACCCTCCATGGGAAGCAAGGCGCCGCCGTTGGTGAGCAGATGGGCCTGGACCCGGCGGTCGCCCTCGCCGCGCAGCACGGCTTCCAGTTCCTGGCGGAAATGCGGCCGCTGTGGCAGGGCGATGAGGTCGGTCATATAGGCGTTGATCAGGCGGGCTTCGGGGAGCCCGACCAGGGTGCAGATGGTGGCATCGACATATTCGATGAAACCCCGGTTGGAGAGGCGGGCATAGCCGACGCCGCCATGGATGCCCATCGCCTTGAGAATGGCCGATTTGACGTCGGCCAGCCGATGGCGTTGCACGTCGGACGTGATGTCGCGCAGCAGCAGGCCGATCCCGTCGGCGAAGGGAAAGGTTTCGACGTGGAGCCAGCTATCGTCGCGGAAGGGGGATGGAATATCCGCAGCACTGATTTCGCCGGACACCTGGCTATGCCGGGCATGCGCCTCGGTCAGTGTGCCGACCAGTTCTGGCAGCGCATCCCAAAGCATCTGCCCTTCCAGCCGGCGGTCCCAGCGCCGTGCCATGGCCAGCGCGACCGGATTGATCAGGTCGATGCGAAAATCGGCGCGGCACAGGATCAGTCCCTGGGCCATGCGCACGGCCAGTTCGCGCAATCGATCGGGATTTTGATCGAACTCGTCCTGGCTGGCGAGCGCCTTGAACCGGTCTAGCCCCATGAAGACATGGGTTTCGCGGCCATGATGGGTGATCAGCAGGGGGTGTCGCGCGCCGATCTCGCGCCAATGGGCAAAGTTGCGGACCAGTTCCGCAGCGGTGACACTCCTGTCGCTTATGTCGTCCGGCATGATTGACCCTCTCCCAAATCTGGGTGCAGGCACAAAGGCCCTCACCAACGGGCGGCGGCTACGTAATATCCCTTATGTGCGGCGAACTGGTGTTGCTTTGCGAGCAATGGTGTTCAGGCAGTATCAAGAGCCGTAACTGCGCTGGAGTTCCAAGGCATCGAGCATTTTTCCGCCCGCCATGAAGACAGCGCCGGAGCAGGCGAGGGCAAGCAACTGGCCGCCCACGCCGGGATATTGATGCATATAGACGACGCCCCGCTCGCTGGCGCCCAACGCAAGCGCGTAGATCACGAGAAAAGCCTCGAACTTGGTCTTGATCGTGAAGAGGCGTTTGATCCGTTCCATCAGACTCATCCGAGGCTTTCGTCCATCTTCTAAGGCATTAAGTCGCCCGAAAGTTGCAAATGGTCAACAAGGCTTAACCATGATTGTTCGATCCGGGCAATAAGGCGCGTGTCGGACAGGTCGTCGGGCGCAATGGTTTCAGGCCAATAGTCCGAAACGATGCGGGCGATTTCATCCAGGCGCGGCTCATCGACTAGGAAACGCGGGTCGATATCCTTTGGATCCGCGACCACGCGCAGGCGCAGGCAGGCGGGGCCGCCGCCATTGGCCATCGACTGACGCACATCGACGGGAACGAGGCGGCGGATCGGGCCATTGCCGGCGATCATCTGTTCCAGCCAGGTCCATACGGCCGGGACTGCTTGCGCCTCGCTCGGCAGGATCAACGCCATGGTGCCGTCAGGAAGTGTGACGAGCTGCGCGTTGAACAAATAGCTCTTGATCGCGTCGGCTAGGTTGACGGCGCTGGCGGGCACTTCGACGATCTCGACCGATGGCAACAGCGTGCGCAGCGAGGCGTAGAAGGCCTGCTTGTCGGCAAAGGCCTGTTCATGCGTGAAGAGAACGCGCTCATTGGCGACGGCGACGACGTCATTGTGGAAGGCGCCGGCAGCGATCGCCTCCTGCGACTGCTGCACGAACAGGGTGCGGGCCGGATCGAGGCCGTGAATACGGGCGACGGCCTTGCTGGCCTCGACATGCTGGCGGGCGGGGAAGGGGCCACCCGACTGGCCATAGACGAAGACCTCGATGCCCGATGCGCCATGGCTGTCGCACAGGCGCATATGATTGGCCGCGCCTTCGTCGCCAAAGGGCGCGGGGATGGGCCCATGCACTGCAAAGGCGCGGGTGTCGGAAAAGGCGAGGCGCAGTTGCGCCAGCGTCTGGGGCCATTCATGGCTGCGATGCGCCATGGTGACGAGATTGGCGACGGTCAGGTGGGTGCGTCCATCGGCGGTGTCGGCGGCCGGCGAGACGGTCGCGGCATTGGCCGCCCACATGGATGAGGCCGACATGGCGGCGGCGCGGATGTGCGGATCGGCATTGCTGATGTCGGTGCCCAAGGTCGCGAGCCAGGCGCCTTCAGGACGCCATTGCGGCAGGAAAATACCCTGGGCGAGGCCGAGGCGCAGATTGCCGCGCATCTTCTCTATCCCCTGCAGGGCTGCGGCGCGGGGGTGCGACACCGCGCCGGCATTGCGGGACGAGGCCAGATTGCCAAGGCTGAGGCCGGCATAATTATGGCTTGGCCCTACCAGCCCGTCGAAATTGATCTCGCGCACGCTCATGCCCGCCCCGCCATGGTGAATGCCTGTCCGATGTCCAGTTGCAGCAGCGCGGCGCTGGCCGCGTCGAGCGAGATGCTGCCATCCTCGCCCTCCTGCACATAGCCATAGGTGCAGCGATAATCGGCGAGCAGGCCGGTCGACACCAGCATCTTGTCGCCGCCCTTGTCATGGGTCGCCGCCAGCGTCACGTCGCGTGCCTGGGCCACGGTGCGGAGTTGGTCGATCTGACCCACCATGGTCGGGCCGCCGTCGAAAATGTCGACATAGCCGGCATTGGTGAAGCCCTCGGTCTCCAGCATCCGCATAGCCGCGCGACCATTGGGATGGGGCAGGCCGATGACGGCGCGGGCGCTGTCGGTCAGCATTGCGGTGTAGATCGGCGTCTTGGGCATCAGGTCGGCGATGAACTGGTTGCCGTTGACGGCGTTGAACTCGTCGGCCTCCTGGAAATTCATGCCGAAGAAGCGGCCGGCAAGGCCGTCCCAGAAGGGCGAGCCGCCCGCTTCGTCGATCACGCCGCGCAATTCGGCAATCACCCGGTCGCCGAAGCGATCGCGATGGTTGCGGATATAGAGATAGCGGCTGCGCGCGAGCAGCAGGCCAAGTCCCTCGGCCCGTTCGCGCGGGTGGAGGAAGAGGCCGCCAACCTCGGTCGATCCTTCCAGATCGGTCGTGAGCGAGAGCATTTGTGCGCGGAAGGTGCGGGCCAGTTCGCGGCTGTGCTGGGTCAGCACGCCCAGACGATAGGAATAGAAGGGCCAGCTCTGTCCCACCGTGCTGAAGATCTGGCAGGTGCCGCGCACCTGGCCGGTCTGCGCATTGACCAGCACCAGGACGATCAGATCATCCTTGATCCCGCCATCCTGCCGGCTGAGCGCCTGTTCGGTGCGCTCCAGCTTGGCGGTCAGGGCGGCGCGATCGGGCGGCAGGTTGGTGAAGCCGCCGCCGGTCAGCTTCGCCATTTCATACAAGGTCTGCAGGTCGTCCGCTCGCGCGGTGCGCATGTAGAAACTCAAAAGGCGGTCCTCTCTCTCAATATTGTCCTTGGGCGATCCGCAGCAGCGCCAGCGCGGACAGTCGCGCACGCTCGGCCAGGCTGTCGCTGATCAGAAATTCGGCATCGCTGTGGATGCTGCCGCCGCGCACGCCCATCGTGTCGACCACCGGGACGCCGCAGGCCGCGATATTGTTGCCGTCGCACACCCCGCCGGTGTCGCGCCAGCTGATATCGAGGCCGAGGTCCGCGCCGCAGCGCCTGACCAGGCCGAATAGGCGCTCGGCCTTGGCATCCATGGGCTTGGGCGGGCGACCAAAGCCGCCATGGAGATGCAGGCTGACGCCATGGTCGCGGGCGACATCGGCCATGGCCCGATCCAGCAGGGCGCGGGCCGCGATTTCATCGTCCGGCGTGCGCGGGCGGAAATTGACTCGCAGCACGGCATGGTCGGGCACGACATTATTGGGACTGCCGCCGTCGATCTTGGCGGGATTGCAGGAAAAGCCGCTGCCGCTGCCGGCCTTCAGGCGCAGCGCGAGATCGGCGGCCGCGAGCAGGGCGTTGCGGCCATCGTCGGGATTGCGGCCGGCATGGGCGCTGAGGCCGGTGACGATGATCGAGAAATTGCCGCTGCCCGCCCGCGCGCCGGCCAACGTGCCATCGGGCAGGGCCGGTTCATAGGTGAAGGCGGCGCGCTTGCCGGCTGCGGCCTGGCGGAGCAAGGCAGCGGAAGAGGGGCTGCCGACTTCCTCGTCGCTGTTGATCACCACCTGATAGCCAAGCGTCCGGGGCGCCTCGCTATGCTCGATTGCCGTCAGGGCGGCGAGCATGACGGCGATGCCGCCCTTCATGTCGGCGACGCCGGGGCCGTTGAGAATGCCGGGTTCCAGCCAGCGAAGCGTCTGAAACGGGTGGTCGACGGGAAATACCGTGTCCATATGCCCTGTCAGCAGCAACTGGACCGGCGCATCGGGGCGGACGGTCAGGCGAAGATGCTGGCCATGGCGGATCACCGATATGCGGCCGTCGGGCGCCACGGTTTCGACCGGATCGGGTTCGATCAGGTCTACCTCGCCCGGCAGCGCCGAAAAGGCGTCGGCGAGGGTAGCCGCCATGGCGGCAAGCCCGGTCAGGTTGCGCGATCCGCTGTTGATGCTGGCCCATGACTCGACCTGTGCCAGCATCGGCGGGGCGGCGGCCTGCTCCAGCAGGGCGGTTTCAGGGGCTGTTACGGGCGGGTGGATGCCGTTCATCCCGGAGGTCTATCAGAGCGCGGGCGCCTGCTCCACCCCGATCAGAAATCGTAGCTGAGGGTCAGGCGGCTGAGCGTGTCGAAGTCGCGCGCGGACAGCAGGGTCTCCGACTCATACTGCACCGTGTAGGACAGACCGGCGGACAGGCGCGTGCTCACCTTGGTTTGCAATTGTGTCAGGGAATTGACGGAAAATACGTCAGTTTCCGCGTAACCTGCAGCGGTCTGCTTGAAGGTGACATTGGGCGCCAGACGCCAGGCCAGGTCCATAGATGCACGCGCGCCCAGCTTGGTTTCGCGCGGCCCGATCACATATTTGGCATGACGGACGGACGGGCCCAAGTCTAGCGACAGGTCGATCGGCTTGCTGACGATCACCTTGTAACCGATACCGGCCGAGGCGGTGTAGCGCTCGTCATAGCCGATCGAGGGATCGCGTTCGAACTGGGTCAGGCCATAGGCGAAACCGCGCGGGTCGAACTGATAGCGCGGTTCATAGCTGGCGGTGTAGCGTTCGCGCGAGGTGACGCCATTGGCACGGCGATAATCGACCGTGGCGCTGAGCTTATGGCTCCATTCCAGCCCTTCGCGCTTGACCTGCGCCGCGGCGCTGATGCCGATTTCGCTGGTCGAACCGGTCGAGCGGAAGCCGCCGGCTTCCAGCTTGCCGGTCCATAATTCGGTGAAGCGCGCCTCGCGAATCACCGTGTCATGGGTCGCCTTGGTCCGTTCCTTCCAGCTGTTGACCATCTGCTGGATCTGGTCAGCCGATTGCGGATTGGTCTGCTTGGCGATCTTGGCGACGGTCGCAATTTCCGTCTCATTGCCATTGGCAATCGCCGCCTCCAGCATCTCGCGGACGGACGGCGGCAGCAGCGCAGGCGCGTTGGCCCAGGCCTGGGTGGCAAAGAGAAAGGGCAGGATAGCCAGACAGTGACGCATGCCGCTGTCATAGCGAACCGAACGGGGATTTTAAGCCCCCATCAGATCAAGTCGTGGAATTCCTGCAATATGTCCCGGTAAAGCTTGCGCTTGAACGGCACGATCAGTTCCGGCAGCGTTTCGGGCGCAGCCCATTTCCATTCCCGGAATTCGGGATGCTTGGTCTGGATATCGATATGGCTGTCCTTGCCCAGGAAGCGGGCGAGGAACCAGATCTGGCGCTGGCCGCGATATTTGCCGCCCCACAGCTTGCCGATCAGTTCAGGCGGCAGATCATAGAAATGCTCGTCGCGGCTCTTGGCGATGATTTCGACATGTTCGGGCGTGATCCCGGTCTCTTCGCCCAGTTCGCGCAGCGCTGCCGTCTTGGCGTCTTCGCCTTCGTCGATCCCGCCCTGTGGCATCTGCCAGGCTTCCACCACATTATCGAGGCGCTGGCCAACGAAGACCTTGCCCGCCATGTTGACCAGCATGATCCCGACGCACGGCCGGTAATTCAGTTCTGCATTATCTGGCATCGACGCCATGTCTTCCCCTGCATCGCTGCAGCCATGGCCGGTTGACGACCCATGGCTAGTGTATTGGGTTCCAGAATAGGCGGCGGCGATGCGCGCGTCCATTGGCCGAATCGACATTCATCGGATTTGCAGTTCATCTCCCGGAAGGGCGCGGAAAATTCATTTGGAACCGGGGGGCTAGGCAGGCATTGGGCGGTCATGCCATCCCCCACCATAATCTGGTTCCGCCAGGATCTGCGCCTATCGGATCAGGCGGCGCTCGCCGCCGCCGCGCAGGCCGGCCCGGTCATTCCGCTCTATATCCTTGACGATGAAAGCCCGCGCCAATGGGCGATGGGTGGCGCATCCCGCTGGTGGCTGCATCACAGCCTCGCCAGCCTGGACGAGCGACTGAGGGGCAAGGGATCGCGATTGATCCTGCGGCGCGGACGCTGCGCCGATGTGCTGGCGCAGGTGGCTCAGGAAAGCGGCGCGCAGGTCGTGCATGCGATCCGCCATCATGAACCCTGGTGGCGCAATGCCGAAAAGGCGGTGGCAAGGCAGATCGACCTGCGGCTTCATGACGGCGGACTGCTATTGCCAGTGGAGGCGGTGCGGACGGGTGGCGGGACGCCCTATCGCATCTACACGCCCTTTTCCCGCGCGGTGATGCTGCATATGCCACCCGCGCCACCACAGCCCGCGCCGCAGCGGATCGATGCCCCATCGCACTGGCCGGTCAGCGACAGGCTGGAGGACTGGCTGCTGCTGCCGCGCGACCCGGACTGGGCGCGCGGCTTCCCTGCCGACTGGTCGCCGGGCGAAGAGGGGGCAAAGCGCTATCTCGACAGTTTTCTGGGAGAGGTCGGCGACTATGCGGTCGCGCGCGATCTGCCGTCGCAGGAGGGAACGTCCCGTCTGTCCCCGCATCTTCACTTCGGGGAGATTTCGCCGGCCAAGGTCTGGCATCGGGTGGCGCAGGCGCCGGGGGACGCGACCGTCTATCTCAAGGAACTGATCTGGCGCGACTATGCGCATAATCAGGTCTGGGCTCTGCCAACCTATGGATCGGAAAATGCCCAGCCGGGCTTTAATGCCATGCACTGGCGCGATCTGCGCGAGGCGCGAGGCGACTGGACCGCGTGGAAACGGGGCCGGACCGGCTATCCGATCGTCGATGCCGGCATGCGCCAGCTCTGGCAGACGGGCTGGATGCACAATCGGGTGCGGATGATCGCGGCCAGTTTCCTCATCAAGCATCTGCTGATCGACTGGCGCCATGGCGCGCGCTGGTTCTGGGACACGCTGGTCGATGCGGATTATGCCAATAACAGCGTCAACTGGCAGTGGGTGGCGGGCAGCGGCGTCGACGCCAATCTCTTCACCCGGATCATGGCGCCGCTGACCCAGTCGGACAAATTCGATGCCGCCGATTATATCCGCCAATGGGTGCCGGAACTGGCGGATCTGGACGATCGCGTCATCCATGATCCGGATTTTCATGGGGTTAGGCCATCATCCTATCCCGAAAAGCGGATCGGCCATCGCGAGGGGCGTGAGCGTGCGCTGGCGGCCTATCGCCAGATGAAGGGGTGATTGCGGCGACGCGCGGCATGGGGCAGAAAGAGGCCCGATGAATGCAGTCGACCCCCGTCGCGGCAAGGCCGCATTGTCGATCCGGCGACCGCCGGCAGAGCGGACGCCGGGATGGCGGGCGCGCCTGTTCGCGCCGCTTTTTCATCGCATGCTCGATCGCATCGACCAGGGACTGGAGCAGGGTTCGCTGGATGCGACTTTGCCGGACGGCACGCGCCGGCTATTGGGCGGACGGGCGCCGGGGTTCGACTGTGTTGTGGACCTGGTCGACTGGCGCGCCTTGGTGCGGCTGGCGATGGGTGGCTCGGCGGGCTGGTATCGCGCCTGGACGGCGGGTGAGTGGCGCAGTGCCGATCCGGTTCCGCTGTTCGCGCTGTTCATGGCTAACGCCGTATCGCTGGGGCGCGTTGCTCGGCCCCATGGACCGGCCCGTTGGGCAGGACGATTGCTGCACTGGGCGCGGCGGAACAACCGTAACGGCTCGCGCCGGAACATCGCCTTCCATTATGATCTGGGCAATGATTTCTACGGCCTGTGGCTGGACAGGAACATGCATTATTCCAGTGCCTTGTTCCTCAGTCCTGAGGATCGGATCGAAAGCCTGGAACGGGCGCAGCAGCGCAAGGTGGATGCCCTGCTGGAACGGCTGGACCTGCGCGACGGACAGGCACTGCTGGAAATCGGATGCGGCTGGGGCGGCCTCGCCGAACAGGCGATGGAGCGCTGCGCCGTCCGATATGACGGGCTGACCCTGTCGGTCGAGCAGGCTGATTATGCGCGCGATCGGCTGGGGTCCGGCGCGCAAATCGACCTGACCGACTATCGCGACGCACAGGGGCAATATGAGGCCATCGCCAGTGTGGAAATGGTGGAGGCGGTCGGCCAGCATTATTGGCCCGACTATCTGGATGCGGTCGCACGCCTGCTGAAGCCCGGTGGGCGCGCCGCGATCCAATATATTTTGATCGATGATGCGATCTTCGATCATTATGCGCGCGGCGCCGATTTCATCCAGACCTACATCTTCCCCGGCGGAATGCTGATATCCGAAAGTCGTTTTCGGGCCTTGGCGCGGGAACGTGGGCTGGAATGGCGCGACGTGCGCCACTTTGGCGACCATTATGCCGAAACGCTGCGCCGCTGGCGCGAGCGGTTCGATCGGGCGATCGACGAAGGACGATTACCGGCCAGTTTCGACCAGCATTTCGTCGGCTTGTGGCGCTATTATCTGATGTATTGCGAAGGCGGTTTCCGGGGCGGCACCATCGATGTCGCCCAGGTCACGCTGGTGAAGCCGGCCGCTTAACCCTCGACGCGCAGGCGGTGGCCGTTCGGGGCATCGCTCAGCACCAGATCATGGATCGCCTTGGCGACCGTCTCCGGCCCCTTTAGAGTTGCGGGATCCTCGCCGGGGAAGGCGCGCGCGCGCATCGCGGTGCGGGTGGCGCCGGGATCGACGATATGGGTGCGGATGGCGGAGATGTTCTTCATCTCCTCGCCATAGGCGCCGACCAGCGTTTCGAGCGCGGCCTTGGACGCGCCATAGGCACCCCAATAGGCACGCGGCGTGGCACCGACCGAGGATGTCAGCGCGATCACCCGCGCATCGACGCTCGCCCGCAGCATCGCATCGAAGGCGGCGATCAGCGCCTGGGGCGCAGCGATGTTGAGCATCAGCAGCCGGGCAAATTCCTTGGCATCGATCGCCGGAACCGATGCCAGCGACCCGAGCGTCGCGGCGTTGAGGACGAGGATGTCGAGTGCCTTCCAGCGACCCGAAATAGCCTGGGCCAGGCGGCCGATGCTTTCGCCGTCGATCAGGTCGAGCGGTGCGATGGTGGCGCTGCCGCCGGCCTGATGAATGCGATCTTCCACCTCTTCCAGTCCGCCGCTGGTGCGCGCGGTCAGGATCACATGGGCGCCGGCTGCGGCCAGTGCCTCTGCCGTCGCGGCGCCGATGCCTCGGCTGGCGCCGGTGACGAGCGCAAGTTTTCCGAACAGCGGCAAGGTATCAGACATCGGCTCTCCGTTCGCCCCGACCGATGCCGGGTGTCGTCGTGGGAAAAGGAAAGGGCGGGGTCGTGCGACCCCGCCCGGTCGGGCCTTGCCCGTGGGTCAGGAGACCCGTTCTGCCAGCAGCTCGAACTGGTTTTCGACCACGGCTTCATCCTGGTCGGTGAGCTTGGTCGGATAGTCGCCAGTGAAACAGGCGTCGCAATATTGCGGACGGATGTCGGCGCGCTTCGCCTCGCCCAGCGCCTTGTACAGGCCGTCAATCGAGATGAAGGCCAGGCTGTCGGCGTGGATGAAGTCCTGCATGCCGCCAATGTCCAGCTTGTGCGCCAGCAGCTTGGTGCGCTCGGGCGTATCGACGCCATAGAAGCAGCTATGCTTGGTCGGCGGCGATGCGATGCGCATATGCACTTCGGCGGCGCCCGCTTCGCGCATCATCTGCACGATCTTCAGCGAGGTGGTGCCGCGCACGATCGAGTCGTCGATCAGCACGATGCGCTTGCCCTGGATGAGGGCACGGTTGGCATTATGCTTCAGCTTGACGCCCAGGTGGCGGACCTTGTCGCCCGGCTGGATGAAGGTGCGGCCGATATAGTGCGACCGGATGATGCCCAGTTCGAACGGGATGCCCGATTCCTGCGCATAGCCGATGGCGGCCGGCACACCGCTGTCGGGCACCGGGATGACATAGTCGGCCTCGACCGGATTTTCGATCGCCAGCTGCGCGCCGATCGCCTTGCGGACCGAATAGACGCTGGAATTGTCGATGATCGAATCAGGGCGGCTGAAATAGACATGCTCGAAGATGCAGGGACGCGGATGCACTTCGCCGAACGGGCGGATCGAGCGCATTTCGCCATCCTTGGTGACGATCACCAGTTCGCCCGGATCGATCGAGCGGACATAGTCTGCGCCGACGACGTCCAGCGCGACGGTTTCCGAAGCGAAGATGGTCGAATCGCCCAGCTTGCCCATTACCAGCGGGCGGATGCCGAGCGGATCGCGGCAGGCGATCATGCCCTCGGGGGTCATCACGATCAGCGAATAGGCGCCTTCGATCTGCTTGAGCGCATCGATGAACTTGTCGAGCAGGGTGCGATAATTGGACGTCGCGACCAGATGGATGATGACTTCGGTGTCCGAGGTCGACTGGAAAATGGAGCCGCGGCGGATGAGTTCGCGGCGGACCTTCATCGCGTTGGAGATATTGCCGTTATGGGCAACCGCGAAACCGCCGGAATTGAGTTCGGCATAGAGCGGCTGGACGTTTCGCAGCGAGGTTTCGCCGGTGGTCGAGTAACGGACATGGCCACAGGCCGTGTCGCCGGGAAGGCCCCGAATCACCTCGTCGCGGTCGAAATTGCCGGCGACATGGCCCATGGCGCGATGGGTATGGAAATCATGCCCGTCCCAGCTGGTGATGCCTGCCGCTTCCTGGCCGCGATGCTGCAGGGCGTGAAGGCCGAGCGCTACCATCGCGGACGCGGTTTCTGCGCCAGATACGCCAAAAATGCCGCATTCTTCGCGCAACTTGTCGTCGTCGAAAGGATTCGTCGTAATCATGGGTGTGAGCGGGTCCATTGCCGTTCCTGACCACCCCTCTGGGGCGACCTTTCGCGCGCATATAGTCCTTCCCGGTCGATTTGTCGCCTGCCTGTAACAAAAAAGCGTGGCCAATCGTGGCAACGCTGCGTTTTGCTGGCTTTTCCATGGGCTAAACGGCCACTGGCGTTGGCGTTCGGGTGTCGCTAAGAAACCTGTACTCATGCACCGTTTTGCCAATCCCGCCCGCTTCCTGAAGATCGCCCGTCCGATGACGGGCTGGCTGTTCTGGCCCGGCCTCGTGCTGCTGCTGGGCGGCTGCGCTTCGGGTCTGTTCCTGACGCCGGCGGATTATCTGCAGGGCGATACGGTGCGCATACTCTATATACATGTGCCGGCCGCGTGGCTCGGCATGGCGGGCTGGACCGGCATCGCCGTGTCCGGCCTGATGCAACTGGTCTGGCGCCATCCGCTGGCTGCCGTAGCCGGCCGCGCGATCGCGGCACCGGGCGCGCTGTTCACCGCCATCTGCCTGATGACCGGTTCGATCTGGGGGCGGCCGACCTGGGGCACCTGGTGGGAATGGGACGGGCGCATGACGTCGATGCTGGTGCTGCTCTTTCTCTATCTCGGCTATATTGCCCTGGCCAACGCATCGGCGCGGCAGGGGCAGGGCGGCGTCAGCCCGGTGACCGCGATCTTCGGCCTGGTCGGCGCGATCAACATCCCGATCATCAACCGTTCGGTGGTCTGGTGGAACAGCCTGCACCAGGGGCCGAGCATCACGATGCGCGGATCGAGCATTGACGGATCGATGCTCTGGCCGCTTGGCCTGACGCTGTTCGGTTTCACCTTGTTGTTCGCGGCGATCGTGCTGATGCGGATGCGGGCAATATTGGCGCAAAATAAGGTCGAGGCGCGAATGCAGCGCCTGACGAGAGGGTAGAGATGAACCAATGGGCTTTCGTGATCGCCGCCTATGCCGTGACGGCCGTAGGCACGGCGATCGTCACCATCGCCAGCTGGCGCGCGATGCGGGCTGCGGAACGTCAGGCCGAACGACTGTCTGATCGGACATGAAGGCCAAGCATCAACGGCTGATCCTGGCGCTCGCAGCGCTGGTGGCGATCATCGGCGCCGGGCTGCTCGCCGTATCAGCGCTGAAGGATGAAGCGGCCTATTTCTACGCGCCCAACGACGTGAAGACCAAGGGCGTGGATCCCGGCAAGGCGATCCGTCTGGGCGGCATGGTGGTGAAGGGCAGCCTCAAGCGCGCGGCCGATGGCGTGACGATCAATTTCGACGTGACCGACGGCAAGGCGACCGTGCCGGCGACCTTCAGCGGTATCGCGCCCGACCTGTTCAAGGAAGGCAGCGGCGTGGTCGCGGAGGGCGCTTTTGATCGGCAGGGGCGGTTCGTCGCCACCAATTTGCTGGCCAAGCATGACGAGCGTTACATGCCGCGCGAACTGGACGGCATGACCTATAATGAAACCACGTATGAGATGAAGGCCGCGCCATGATCGCCGAAGCCGGTCTCGCCGCCCTGTGGTTTGCCGCCGTCCTCGCGCTGCTCCAGCTGTTTCTGGTCGGCATGGGGCTGGCGGGCGGCAAGGGCGAGGTGCTGGGCGCCGTCCGTCCTGTCGCTGTTTTGCAGGGTGTGCTGACGGCCGCCGCCTTTGTCGCGTTGATCAGCCTGTTCCTGCGGTCCGACATGTCGGTGCTGCTGGTGGCGACCAACAGCCATTCGGCCAAGCCCTGGCTCTACAAGTTCGCTGGAACCTGGGGCAATCATGAAGGGTCGATGCTGCTCTGGGTGACGGTGATGGGCGTCGCCGGCGCGGCCGTGGCGCTGTTCGAGCGGGCGTTGAAGCGCGATGCGCATATGGCGACGCTGGGGGCGCAGGCGGCAATCAGCCTGGGCTTCTACGCTTTCCTGCTCTTCTCCTCCAATCCCTTCGCCCGCATTTCCCCGGCACCGGCGGACGGGCAGGGGCTCAACCCGCTGCTGCAGGATCCCGGCCTCGCCTTCCATCCGCCGACGCTCTATCTTGGCTATGTCGGTCTGTCGGTCGCCTTCTCCTTCGCGGTCGGGGCCTTGCTGACGCGGCAGGTGGATGCGGCCTTTGCTCGCGCCATGCGCCCCTGGGTGCTGGCCGCCTGGGTCATGCTGACACTCGGCATCACGGCGGGCAGCTATTGGGCCTATTATGAGCTGGGCTGGGGCGGCTGGTGGTTCTGGGATCCGGTCGAAAATGCGTCGCTGATGCCCTGGCTGGCGGCGACCGCACTGCTGCACAGCGTGACCGTGCTGGCGACCCGCGACGCGCTGCGTGCCTGGACGGTGATGCTGGCCGTCGTCGCCTTCTCCATGTCGATGGTCGGCACCTTCCTGGTCCGGTCGGGCATATTGACCAGCGTCCATGCCTTCGCCGTCGATCCGGAGCGGGGCAGCTTCATCCTGGCCTTGCTGGCACTCTATATCGGCGGCGCTTTAGCCCTGTTCGGCTGGCGGATTGGCACGGTGCGCGAGGGCGCGCCGTTCGAACTGGTAAGCCGCGAAACCTTCCTGGTGGTCAACAACCTGTTGCTTTCGGTGATCCTCGGGCTGGTGCTGATCGGCACGCTTTACCCGCTGATGACCGAAGCATTCGGGCACAAGGTGTCGGTCGGCGCGCCCTATTTCGATCGCATTGCCGGGCCGATCGCGCTCATCCTGCTGATCGTCATGGCGGCAGGGCCGCTCACCCGCTGGCGCCGGGATCAGGCGCGCGCCGTGGCCGGGCGCATGCTTGTTCCGGCTGCGGTCGCACTGGCGGCCGTGGTGCTGGTCGGCGCGCTCGCCTGGGGGCGGATCGGGCTGTTGCCCTATTGCGGGCTGGTAGTGGCACTGGCCGTCGGCGTGGGATCGCTCGCGCCGCTGTGGAAGCGCAACCTGCGCCGCACGCCGCTCTTCACCTATGGCATGGTGATCGCCCATCTGGGCTGTGCCGTCAGCCTGGCCGGCATGGCCTGCGATTCGGCGTTCACGGTCGAGAAGCTGGTGGCCGTCCGACCGGGCGACAGCATCGAGACGGCCGGCTGGACGCTGCGCTTCCAGCGCATCCTGCCGCTTGCTGGCGACAATTGGACGGCGCTGCAGGCGGACGTCATTGCGGAGCGGAGCGGCCGGGCGGTGGTGATCCATCCGCAGTCACGCTTCTTCGCCTCGCCGCCGACGACCACGACCGAGGCGGCCCTGCTGACCCGGTGGAATGGCCAGCTCTATGTCGTGCTGGGGCAGGAAGCCGATGCCGGCCGCTGGCAGATGCGGATCTGGTGGAAGCCGTTCGTGACGTTGATCTGGCTGGGCGGCATCATGATCGCGCTGGGCGGCCTGCTGGCGCTGGTCGGGCGAGAGCGGCGCGGCTGGCTAATGAAATGGCGCGCACGGAGGGCAATGGCATGAGGAAGCTGCTGATCTGGCTACCGCTTGTCCTGTTCCTCGGCTTCTTCGCGCTGTTCGCAAGCGGCCTGTTCAAGCCGGATGACCGCGTCATCACCTCCAAGCTGATTGGCCAGGCTTTGCCGGCCTTCACCCTGCCGGCTGCTGCCAGCGATCGTCCCGCGCTCGCCAGCACGCAGTTGGCGGATGGCAAGCCGCGTCTGCTCAACATCTTTGCCAGCTGGTGCATTCCCTGCGCGGCGGAGGCGCCGCAACTGATGGCGCTCAAGCAGGCCGGGGTGGAGATCGATGCGATCGCGATCCGTGATGCCCGGCCCGATGTCGACGCCTTCCTGGCGCGCAACGGCAATCCCTATAGCCGGATCGGCCTGGATGCGCGCAGTGGCGTGCAGATCGCACTGGGCTCGTCCGGCGTGCCGGAAACCTTCGTGATCGATGGCAGGGGCAGGATTGCCTATCAGCATATTGGTGACATCCGCGCCGATGACGTGCCGATGCTGCTGCAACGGCTGAAGGACGCGCAATGAAGGCGTTGATTTCTATTCTCCTGCTTTTGCTGGCGGCGCCAGTTCAGGCGCAGACCGCCCTGCCGCCGGCGCCCTATGCCGATCGGCAGCTTGATGACCCGGCGCTGGAGCGCAAGGCGAAGGCGCTGATGGAAACCATCCGCTGCCTTACCTGCCAGAGCCAGTCGATCGCCGATTCGAACGCCAGCATGGCGGGCGACATGCGCTCGGAGATACGCGAGCGGATCAGGGCGGGGGAAGAGCCGGAGCATATCAGGCGCTGGCTGATCGAGCGCTATGGCGACTGGGTGAGCTATGAGCCCACGGCCGCGCCGATCCTCTGGCCGCTATGGGCGGCGCCGATCGTGTTGCTTGCATTGGGGTTGCTGTTGATGCGCGGACGGATCAAGCGGAGGTCACGGACATGACGGGCTGGATCATCGCTTTCGGCATCGCCATCCTGGCCATGGCGGCGCTCTGCTTCATCGGGCGTATCCCGCGCGTGACGCGGGAGATTGTTGCAGCGGCTTTGCTGGTCGGCCTCGCGGGCTATGCCTGGCAGGGGCATCCCGGCCTTGCCGGCGCGCCGCGACAGGTCGCGGCCGAGAAGGAAGCGCAGTTCGACGAGAAGCTGGCGGAGCGACGCCGCAGCCTGGCGGAGCGCTATGGCCCGGCCGGCCAATGGCTGATTATGTCGGATTCCTACGGGCGGCGCGGCCTGACCAAGGAGGCGGCCAATATCCTGCTCTCCGGCCTCAAGCAGACGCCGGAAGACGCCAATTTGTGGCTCGGCATGGGGAATGCGCTGGTTGCGCATGCCGATGGCGTGGTCGCGCCGGCGGCCGACTATGCCTATCGGCAGGCGTTGCGGCTGGACCCGGAAGGGCCGGCGCCGCGCTATTTCTATGGCCTTGCCCTCGCCCAGGCCGGGCAGTTGGACGCGGCGCGCAAGCAATGGTTGCCGCTGGCGCAATCGGCGCCCGAAGGCAGCAAGATCAAGGCGGAACTGCAGGCCAATATCGCGCGTATCGATGCCATGTTGGCGATGGATGCGGCTTCGCGATGATCCGCATCGGGGCGATCATTGCGTGAACCCTGTGCCCATGGTAGGGGCCGGCGGTTTGCTGGGCTCCGTCCTTGGAATGAGAATTGCCCTGGCAAGGGTTGCGACATGATATTGATGATCGAGCATTTCCTTCATGGCTGATGACAGCGCGGTCGCCGTCCCCGAAGACGGCGAGCAGGATGGGCATGGCCATGCCCGCCAGAAAGCCACGGCCAAGCTGGTCGTCGGCGCGATCGGTATCGTCTTCGGCGATATCGGCACCAGCCCGCTCTACGCCTTCCGCGAAACTTTTGCGGGGCACCATCATCTTGACCTTGATCCCGACCATATATTGGGCGTCATCAGCCTGATGTTCTGGTCGATGATGCTGGTCGTGACGCTCAAATATGTCAGCATCATCATGCGCGCCGACAATAAGGGCGAGGGTGGCAGCCTGGCGCTGCTGGCGCTGATCAACGGCCAGACCAAGACGCAGCGCTGGTCGCGTGGCATCGTGCTGCTGGGCGTGTTCGCGACGGCTCTCTTCTACGGCGATTCGATGATCACGCCGGCGGTTTCCGTGCTGTCGGCGGTGGAAGGCCTGGCGGTCTATAATGCCAATCTGGCGCCGGCGATCCTGCCGGTTGCGGTGCTGATCCTGCTCGGCCTGTTCTGGATCCAGGGCCTAGGGACCAACAAGGTTGCGACCCTGTTCGGGCCGATCATGCTGATATATTTCGTGACGATCGCGTCGCTTGGCGTGCTCAGCATCGTCAAGACGCCGGGCATTCTCTACGCCTTCAATCCCTATTGGGCGGTGATGTTCTTTGCCACCGATCCGCTGCCCGCCTTCCTGGCACTGGGCTCGGTCGTGCTGGCGGTGACGGGCGCCGAAGCGCTCTATGCCGATATGGGCCATTTCGGCCGCAGCCCGATCCGTGTGTCCTGGCTGATCTTCGTGCTGCCGGCGCTGATGCTCAATTATATGGGGCAGGGCGCGCTGCTCTTCCGTGAGGGCGCTGCGGCGCTCCACAGTCCCTTCTACAATCTCGCGCCGCAATGGATGCAGTTGCCGCTGATCGGCCTTGCCACGCTGGCGGCGATCATCGCCTCGCAGGCGGTGATATCCGGCGCTTTCTCGGTCACGCAGCAGGCGATCCAGCTCGGCTTCATGCCGCGTCTGCGGATCGAGCATACCAGCGCCTCGACGGCCGGCCAGATCTACATTCCCCTGATCAACTGGGGGTTGATGGTCATGGTCATCCTGCTGGTGCTGGTGTTTAAGACATCGTCCAACCTGACCGCGGCCTACGGCATTGCCGTCACCGGTGCGATGTTCATCGACAATGTGCTGCTGACCGTGGTGCTTTACCGCCTATGGCACTGGAAATGGTATTATGCCGCGCCGCTGCTTGCCGTCTTCTACCTGGTCGATGGTGCCTATCTGGCGGCCAATTTGACCAAGGTGCCCGACGGGGGCTGGTTCCCGCTGCTGATCGGCTTCGTCGTCTTCACCTTGCTGACCACCTGGTCGCGCGGGCGCCGGCTGGTGCAGGAACGGCTGCGCGAGGCAGCGATGCCGATCCCGGTATTCGTGGCCTCGGCCGCCAACAGCGCGGTGCGCGTGCCGGGCACCGCTGTCTTCATGACCTCGACGCCCGATGGCGTGCCGCATGCGCTGCTGCATAATCTCAAGCACAACAAGGTGCTGCACGAGCGGGTGATCCTGTTGACGGTCAAGATCAAGGATGTGCCCGTGGTCGAGGATGACGGCCGGTGCAAGCTGGAGGATCTGGGGCGCGGCTTCTTCCGTCTGGTGCTGCAATATGGCTTCATGCAGGAGCCGGATGTTCCGGCCGCGCTCAAGAATGTGACCGGCTGCGGCCAGGCGTTCAAGATGATGGACACCAGCTTCTTCCTGGCGCGTCAGACTTTGTTGCCGTCAGCAAATCCCGGCATGCCGCTGTGGCGCGAGAAGATCTTCGCCTGGATGCTCCGCAACGCGGAAAGCGCGATGGAGTTCTTCCGCCTGCCGACCAATCGCGTGGTCGAACTGGGCAGCCAGGTCGAGATTTGATCGGCCTCTAGAAGAGCCGCATCTGCGCGCCTTCGGGCGGCCGGAACAGGTCGGTGCGGACGCTGATCCGCGCCTGCCCCAGATTGGCCTTGCGCCGTGCCTTGATGAAGCGGGTGCGGGTCAGGTCGGCCCAGACGCCCTGGCCGCGCATCCGGCTGCCGAAATCGGGATCATTGTCGCGGCCGCCGCGAATGTCGCGGATCATCGCCATCACCTTGGCGGCCCGATCGGGATAATGGGTTTCCAGCCAGGCGCGGAACAGTGACGCGACCTCATGCGGCAGGCGGACGAGGATGTAGTTGACGTCCTGCGCGCCGGCCATGGCAAGCCGCGCCACCACCTGTTCGATCTCATGATCGTTGATCGCCGGGATGATCGGCGACATGTTGGCCGATACCGGCACGCCGGCTTCGGCCAGGCGAGCAATCGCGGCGATCCGTCGTTCGGGATGGGGTGCGCGCGGCTCCAGCGTGCGCGCGACCTTGGGATCGAGCGAGGTTACCGAAATCATCACCGCGACCAGATTGTCGCGCGCCAGATCGGCCAGCAGGTCGATGTCGCGCAGGATGCGGTCGGACTTGGTGGTGATGAACACCGGATGGCGGCATTCCACTATCACCTCCAGCAATTGGCGGGTGATCCCCCAATCCTTCTCGATCGGCTGATAGGGGTCGGTATTCGTGCCCATGGCGATCGGTGAGACGCTGTAATTGCCGCGTGCCAGTTCCTTGCGCAGCAACGCCGCCGCATCGGGCTTGGCGAAAAGCCGCGTCTCGAAATCCAGGCCTGGCGACAGGTCATGATAGGCGTGGGTCGGCCGGGCAAAGCAATAGATGCAGCCATGTTCACATCCGGCATAGGCATTGATCGACTGGGAGAAGGCGATGTCGGGCGACGCGTTGCGCGAGATGATCGTGCGCGGCGTGATCAGCGACACGCTGGAGCGCAGTTTCTGCGCTGGGCCGTCGATAGCCTCTACCGCGTCGAGCCAGTCGCCGTCCGCCTCGCGCGCGGCCAGGTTGAACCGGCTGCTTGCCTGGTTGTGCGTTGCGCCGCGTCCGGGAATGATTGCCATGTTGAAATAAGAACATATCAGGAACTTATTGACAAGGTCGCTTCCGACGCGTCATGGCTGCGCCCTTGAAAGCAGGGGGAAATATCATGCGTGCCCGGTGGCTTGTTCCGGTTCTGATGATGATGGCAGGTGCGGCCGATGCCGCGACGCCGACGACGGATTGTGCGGCCAATATGGTCTGTGCGAGCCGCCCACAGTCGGTGGTCGATGCGTTGCAGGCGGCAGGTTACAAGGCGGCGCTGACCAAGAGCAAGTCGACCGGCAATCCGATGATCGAGAGCGCTGCCAGTGGCTATAATTTCACCATCTATTTCTATGGCTGCGAAGAAATGAAGGACTGCAACTCGTTGCAGTTTGGTATCAATTTCGCGGATGATGGCGGCAACACGGTCGAACTGGCGAACAAGTGGAACCAGTCCAAGCGCTTCATCCAGATGTCGCTGGCCGACGACAAGACGCTGGACGTGTCCTATGACGTCAGCACGATCGGCGGTCTCAATCAGGAGAATTTTGCCGATGTGGTCGACTGGTGGTCAGTGATGCTCGGCGAACTCAGCAAATTCTTCAAGGAGAACCCGGCGCCCACGCTCAAGAAGTGAGGGCGTTTAGCGCTCGGTGAGGCGCGGCATCAGCTCGACGAAATTGCAGGGGCGGAACCGGCTGTCGAGCTGGCTGGCGAGAATGCCGTCCCAGGCGTCGCGGACCGCGCCGGTCGAACCGGGCAGCGCGAAGATATAGGTGCCGCGCGCGACGCAGGCGGTGGCGCGAGACTGGATGGTCGAGGTGCCGATCGACTGATAGCTGAGCCACCGAAACAGTTCGCCGAAACCGGGAATTTCCTTGTCCTGCACCTGGGCCAGTGCCTCGGGCGTGACATCCCGGCCGGTGACGCCGGTGCCACCGGTGGTCAGGATCACATCGACCTGCGGATCGTCGATCCAGGCGTGAAGGCGCGCGACGATGGCGCTGCGATCATCGGTGACGATCAGCCGGTCGGCCAGGACATGGCCCGCGCCGGTCAGGCGCTCGACCAGCGTATCGCCGGACCGGTCATCGGCCAGGGTGCGGGTGTCGGAAACGGTCAGGACGGCGATGCGGACGGGCAGGAAGGTCCGGCCCTCGTCGATCGGCATCAGTCCGATCCGCCGGCGAGCATCGCCCGGCCATCGGCCTTGCTGAGACGCACCAGCTTGACGCCCTTGGCATTGGGGAAGGTCGGCCACATGCCCTGTGCCATGCCGGTCAGGCAATCGGCCTCGCCCTTCGCCTGGATCTGGTACATCCAGTAGTTGCGCATGACGATGTTCACATAGGCGCGGGTTTCATAATAGGGCAGGGACTCGATGAACAGCAGCGGATCGCCCTTGTCCTTCACCTCGCTGTTCCAGCGTTCGACCGGCAGCGGGCCGGCATTATAGGCGGCCATCACCTTGGGCAGCAGGCCGCCGGTCGCGCTCATGTCGCGGAGCGATTCCAGATAGCGCTGGCCATATTCCATGTTGGTGGACGGCACGAACAATTGCGATGCGTTGGACAGGCCGACATCGCCGGCGGTTCCGGGGCGGACCTGCATCAGGCCGCGGGCGCCGGCGCTGGAGACGACGTCCGAACGGAAGCCGGATTCCTGTAGCGTATGGGCGTAGATCAGCGAGGGGTCGACGCGCCAGCCGCCGTCGGGTCGCCAAGCGGGAGCCGGGAAGCGGGCGAAGCTGTCGGGCTGTTTGCCGGCCGGGCCATTATGGGCGAGCCAGAGCTGGGTTGCGGGCAGGTTGAGCGCGCTGGCGAGCCGCAGCAGCGCATCATATTGGGCGGTGCCGCCCAGCTTTGCCTGATAGCGCAAAATCTCGTCGGCGCGGCCATTCTCGCCAATATCGGCCAGCGCGATCGCGCTGCGGACATTGGGGCTGTCCTTGAGCTGGCGCCAGTCATTGTCGCTGAAACGCGCGTTCATCGTCGCGCCGCCCAGCGGCATGCCCAGGCTCTCGCGGGCGAGCAGGCCATAGAATGTCTCGTCGGATCGCGCCGCGAGCTTCAGCATATTCTCGACCTTCTCGGCCTCGCCGCAGACCATATAGGCGCGCGATGCCCAATAGGCGCCGGCCGCGCGCATGTCGGCGTCGCCCGCCAGTGCGGCGACATTGGCGAAGGCCGGGGCGGCAGCGCGGCAATCATTCTGGCGCCAGGCGGCCAGGCCAGTGGTCCAGTGTGCCTGCACGGTCCAGTCGCCGCCGGTACGAGTTTCGAGCGCACGCGCAGCCATGCGGCGCGCGTTGAGATCGTCGCTTTCGATATAATAGGCCCAGGCGACACGCTGGCGCACCTCGGTCAGGCCTTCGGGTGTCAGCCCCGCTTCGCCGGCGGAAAGCAGCCCTTCCGCGCCGGCCGGATCGTCATTCTTGATGAAGGTCAGGATCTGGGCCGACAGGCTCTGGGCCAGAACGTCCGTCTTGCTGCCGCTGACATATTGGCGGCGCGGGGCGGAGCCGAGCCATACCAGCTTCTGCACCTGCGGCAGATCGGGCAGGATGGTCGCGCCGCGCTTCTGGGCCAGGCGGGAAAGCTGGTCGGCCTTGGGCAGCCAGGCTGCCTTGTTGACGAGGTCGAGCAGGTCGAACAGCTCGACGCGCGGCGACCCCTTGGCAAGATAAAGTTCCGACAGGGCGAGCGGGCGGACCGCATCCTGTGGATCGAGCGTCAGGATCATCGCCTTGGCATCAGACCATTTCTGGTCACGTAGGGCGGCGAAGATGGCATTGTAACGCGCCTTGTCGCCATCGGACAGCTGCAGCGGCGTGCCGGCGGTGGAACTGGTCGGCAAGGTGGGGAGGGTTTCGGCCGCCTTGGCGCCGGCCGGGATCGCCAGCGCCGCGCTCATGCTGAGCAGGGCAAGGCTGGAAATACGGGTTGCAACGCGAATCACGGGCGATCTTCCTCAATCAGGCTTTGCAGGGCGCGCCAGCATTCCGCCTTGGCCGCGGGCTGGCTGAGCAGCAGGCGCGGATGGAATGTGGCAATGGCGGGCACAGTGCCGCCTTCATGGTTAAAGGGGCGTAAACCGGCGGGCCGGTCGGCGCCATCGGTCGGAAGCAGCGCACGGGCCGTCCGATCGCCCAGCAGGAGCAGGCGGCGCGGCGCAGCGAGATGGACATGGAGCCTGATGCGATCGGCGACATGCGCCAGATCGCTTGCTTCCACCATGCCGCCGGCGGGGCGGACGGTGAACAGTGAGGCCAGGCAGATATCGTCACGGCGCAGGCCGATGGCCCGCATCATGGCATCGAACAGAGCGCCCACGCGATCGGCGAACAAATGGCCCGCGCCGGCATCTGCCATGTCAGGCATGTCAGTGATGACCATCAGCGATGCTTCGGCCGGGCCGGTCGGCAGGATCGGGGTGCCGGGCCATTTGCGTTCGGGCTGGGCCGAATCACCGGCAAGCCATTCGAGATAGGCGTCGAGCGTCTTGGGTTTTTCGGGCGGCGGCGGAGCAAAGGCCTTCGCAGCCTGCTCGGCCAGCTGGGCGCGCGTCGGCTGCGGCCGCAACCAGTTGACTGGTGCTTCCGCTACGGCGCCGTCCACCCCCGCCAGCGACCACCACGCCAGATAGGCGTCAGGCGCTGCGGCTCCAAAGTCCCGCTCTAATCCCCGCATCACGATGCCCTTGGGCCAGAGGTTGACGCGAGGGTCAAGAATCTTCATCGCGTGGAATGTCAAAACGTTGGAGTAATAAGGCGACCGGATGGCCGGACATGTGCTGGCGGGCGCCTTTATGGAGGGATTATGAGCGAACGGGATTCGATGCCCTATGACATCGTCATCGTCGGTGGGGGACCGGCTGGCCTGTCTGCAGCGATCCGGCTGAAGCAATTGGCCAATGCCGCCGGGCAGGAACTGGCCGTCTGCGTGCTGGAAAAGGGGTCGGAAATCGGCGCCCATATCCTGTCGGGCGCGGTGGTCGATCCCAGGGCGCTGGATGAACTGATCCCCAACTGGAAGGAGCAGGGCTGCCCGATGGCCGATGTTCCGGTCACCGACAATCAGCATTGGGTGTTGTCCAAGGCGGGCAAGATGGCGATGCCGCACATCATGACGCCGGGCTGGATGCACAACAAGGGTACCTATACCGGATCGCTGGGCAATCTGTGCCGCTGGTTGGCCGAGCAGGCCGAGGGGCTGGGCGTCGAAATCTTCCCCGGCTTCGCCGCCGCCGAAATCCTCTATAATGAGGATGGCAGCGTGAAGGGCGTCGCGACCGGCGACATGGGCATTGCCCGTGATGGCGAGCGCAAGGCGGACTATCAGCCGGGCCTGGAACTGCACGCCAAATATACTTTCTTTGCGGAGGGCGCGCGCGGCCACCTGACCAAGATCCTCAAGCGCCAGTTCGACCTGGAGGCCGATTGCGAGCCGCAGGTCTATGGCCTGGGGATGAAGGAATTGTGGGACATCGATCCCGCCAAGCATCAGCCGGGCCTTGTCATCCATACGCAGGGATGGCCGCTAACTGACGCATATGGCGGCGGTTTTCTCTACCATCAGGCCAATGGTCAGGTTGCGCTCGGCTTCGTCGTGGGCCTGGGCTATCGCAACCCGCACCTCTATCCGTTCGAGGAATTCCAACGCTGGAAGCAGCATCCGGAAATCCGCAAGTTCCTGGAGGGTGGCCGGCGCGTTTCCTACGGCGCGCGCGCGATCAACGAGGGCGGCTGGCAGTCGATCCCCAAGCTGGTCTTCCCTGGTGGCGCGCTGATCGGTTGCTCGGCCGGCTTCGTCAACGTGCCGCGCATCAAGGGCAGCCATACCGCCATGAAGTCGGGCATGCTGGCCGCCGAGGCCGCGTTCGAGGCGATCCAGGACGAGCGCGCGCGCGACGTGCTGCACGATTATGAGGATCGGCTGCGTTCCAGCTGGATCGCGGATGAACTGAAACTGGTGAAGAATGCCGAGCCGCTGCTGGCCAAGTTCGGCAACACCATCGGCACGCTGCTGGCGGGCATCGACATGTGGATGCGCACGCTCAAGATCGGCCTGCCCTTCACCATGAAGCACAAGCCCGATTGCGAGAAATTGTGGCGCAAGGACCAGTGCGAGAAGATCGCCTATCCCAAGCCCGATGGCGTGATCAGCTTCGACCGTCTTTCCTCGGTGTTCCTGTCGAACACCAATCATGAGGAGGACCAGCCGGTCCATCTGCAGTTGAAGGATCCGTCGGTCCCGATTTCCTACAATCTGCCCCTTTATGACGAGCCGGCTCAGCGTTATTGTCCTGCCGGTGTCTATGAAGTGGTCGGTCTGGAAGAAGGGGAGCCTCGCTTCCAGATCAACGCGCAGAATTGCGTCCACTGCAAGACATGCGACATCAAGGACCCGACCCAGAATATCAACTGGGTCGTGCCCGAGGGCGGTGGAGGACCGAATTATCCGAACATGTAAGGGCCTGATTCCAGGACTGTTGCTGATGCTGCCGGTCGCGGCCGGCGCATCGGTTGATCCCGATATGGCCTTGCATGCCTATGCCCGCGCGCGCCTTGCCGATGGTGAAGGCGCGCTGGGCGTTGCGGTCGACAGCTATCGTGTGGCCCTCGCCGGCGATCCGACCAGCCTCGCCATTGCCCGTCGTTCCTATGTTCAGGCATTGGAAAGCGGCGACATGCCGCTGGCGCTGCGATCGGCCGCGTTGCTGGATGAGGGCGGCATGCTGCCGCGCGACGGCACCTTGCTGCGGATTTGCGACGCATTGGGGCGCAAGGATTGGGCGGCGGCGCAGACCTTCACCGATCGCCTGGTGGAGGAAGGCAATTTCTCCTTCCTCGCCCCGGTCGTGCAGAGCTGGATATCGCTGGGCCAGCGCCGCTATGTGGCGCCCGTCATCGACGGTAAGGACAAGTTCGGGGCGCTAGGCGCCCGCTATCTCGACGAGCATCTGGCGTTGCAGGCCATGGCGCGGGGCGACAAGGAAGAGGCAATTGGTGCGATGCGCCGCGCCTTGGCCTTGCGCGTGACGGATGACGAAGCGCTGCGCCTGACCTTCGCCGCGCAACTGGCCGGGCGCCGGGCGAAGGCGGATGCCCTGGCTCTGCTGCCCGCCGATGAAGCGAGTTTCGCCAAGGCCCGTACGGACGTTGCCCGCGGCAAGGTGCCGGGAGCGATCGCCGCGCCCTTCACGCCCAAGCAGGGCTTTGCCCAATTGCTGGCCCGCCTCGCGGTCGACATCGCGTCCGACGAAACGGGCACGGCGCTGGGCATTCGTCTGGCGCGGATCGCGACCTTTGCCGATCCGGCCGCGGCCGAGCCGCATCTGGTGGCGGCGAAGCTGCTGGTGGCGGGCGATCTCGCCAATTATGCGGCGGTGGAAGCGCGCAAGGTGCCGGTGACTGGCTGGTACGGCGCGCTCGCCCAGGCGGAGTTGGTCGAGGCACTGGCGGCCTCGGGGGATCGCGACGGCGCGATCGCACTGGCGCAAAGCCTGGTATCGGCTCCTAATGCCGAGCCAGAACGCCTTGTAAGACTTGGACGATTGCTGGCGGATTCGGGAGATTTCGACGGCGCTGCGTCGGCTTTCCATCGTGCGCAGGCGGGCTATTCGGCCGACAGCCTGCCTTGGGCGCTGCTGTTGTTTGAAGGCAGTGCGCTTGAGCAGGGGAAGCGGTGGGACGAGGCTCGTGCGGTGTTGGAAAAGGCGGCCGTGATGGCCCCGAATGAACCGGTCATCCTCAATTATCTCGGCTATGCCCAGATCGAACGGCGGCAGAATGTCGATGTGGCGCTCGACCTGCTAAAAAAGGCGAGCGCGCTCAAGCCCCAGGATGCCTCGATCACGGACTCGCTTGGCTGGGCCAAGTTCGTGACCGGCGACGTCAAGGGTGCTGTCCCGGTGCTGGAACGCGCCGCGGCCGGGGCGCCCGGCGATGCCACGATCAACGAACATCTGGGCGATGCATTGTGGACCGCTGGTCGTCGCTACGAGGCGCGCTATGCCTGGCGCGCAGCGGCCGTCTTCGCGGAGGGGGATGTTGCCAATCGGCTTGACGCCAAGGCCCGCGAAGGGCTGAAACCCGAATATGCAGCGCCCTGAGATTGCATCGAAATCCTGTGAATATATCCGGACAACTAACTGAAACTGCTTATGCAAAGGTCAATCTGGCCTTGCATGTGCGAGAGCGCCGCGCGGATGGCTATCATGCGCTGGAAAGCCTGTTCGTTTTCGCCGAGGACGGGGACATTCTCCATGCCCGGCACCGCGATGACGGCGTCATCACGCTCGCCGTGGAAGGCCCTTGCGGCGCGGGCCTGAGCGGTGACGATGACAATCTGGTCATGCGCGCGGCGCGGCGCCTTCAGGCGGCCACAGGGGTAACGGTCGGCGCCGATATTCGGCTCGACAAGCGACTGCCGGTTGCATCCGGCATTGGTGGTGGCTCGGCGGACGCCGCCGCGACGCTGCGCTTGCTGACGCGTCTCTGGAACTTCGCGGTAGAAGATACTGTATTACAGCAATTATCTCTGTTGCTTGGCTCGGACGTGCCGGCCTGCTTGGCCAGTACCACGCAGTTGGTGCGCGGCCGTGGCGAACTGCTGGAGGCGCAGGCGCTGGATGATCTGTCGAGCCGGCCGATGCTGCTGGTCAATCCGCGGGTTGGCGTCTCGACGGCGTCGGTCTTTGCCGGTTGGGACAGGATCGACCGCGGCCCGCTCGATGCGCTGGATATTGATGGGCTCGCGCGCGCCGGCCGCAATGATCTGGAGGCGCCGGCCCGGCTGTTGGCGCCGGTGATCGGTGATGTGCTGCAGGCGTTGCAGGCGCAAGCTCCCCGACTGGTGCGCATGTCCGGATCGGGCGCGACCTGTTTCGCGCTGTTCGATGACGGGCAGGCAATGGCGCAGGCCGCAGCGGCCCTGCGCCGCGATCATCCGGATTGGTGGGTGATGGAAACGAGGATCAGGACATCATGAGCGAAGCCTTCACCACCATGCGCGAGGGCGATCTCGACCTGCTGATCATCGTCGATCATGCCTCGGCCCATGTCCCCGATGATATCGACCTGGGCATCGATCCGGCGCTGCTTCGCGAACATATTGCGATCGACATCGGCGTGGCGGAGGTCAGCCAGTTGCTCGCGGCGCAACTGAACTGCTCCGCGATCCTGGCCGGCATCTCCCGCCTGGTCATCGATCTCAACCGCGAAGAGGATGCACCCGGCCTGTTGCCGGTGATGAGTGACGGCCATGCCATTCCGGGTAATCGGGGCGCTGATCTGGCCGAACGGATGCGCCGCTTCCATCATCCCTATCATCAGCAGGTGGCGGCCATGCTTGACGGCATGACGTCACCCTTCATCCTGTCCGTGCATAGCTTCACACCGCGCCTGGCGAGCGATCCGGCGCAGCAGCGGCCCTGGGACATCGGCATTCTCTATAATCAGGATGATCGGGCGGCGCGGATCGCCATTCCGATGCTGGAGGCGGCGGGGCTGAATGTCGGCGACCAACTGCCCTATTCGGGGCAATTGCTCAATGCGACCATGAACCGCCATGCGGAAGCCAATGGCATCCCCTATCTGGGGATCGAGATGCGGCAGGATCTGGTTGGCGATGCTGCCGGGCAGCGCCGCTTTGCCGATCTGCTCGGGCCGATCGTGCTGGAATGCCGTAACCGGCTGAGTTGATGGTCGGGCCTGGCGCGCCGGGCCATAGAGGATGTCGAAAGGGGATATTCTGATGGGGCTGCGATTGTCTGGCGCACTGATGCTGGCGGGGCTGGCCCTGGCGGGATGTGACGGCAAGGGCGGCGGGAGCGGGGCGATCGCCGATGACGACAACTTGATCGACTGCGCGATCGGCAAGGGCGATTGGTCGCGAGAATGTGGCGTCGAACGCGAGCGCGGCCTGCTGACCCTGCGTCATCCCGACGGCGGGTTCCGGCGGCTAAGGATCGTGCAGGACGGGCGTGGCCTGGTTTCGGCCGATGGCGCCGAGGAGGCAAAGCTCACCATAATCGGCAAGGGGCTCATCGAAGTAACGATCGGTGCCGACCGGTATCGGCTGCCCGCTACCGTCGCAGCCAAGCCGAATTGATGGCGCCCGACCCGATATTGACGGCAGCAGCCATGCGCGCGGCCGAGCAGGCGGCGTTTGATGCTGGCGTCGATCCCTATGAACTGATGGAACGAGCCGGTGCGGCGGCGGCGCAGATCATCTGGCGTGCCGGGCATCGACGGGACGCGCTGGTCCTCTGTGGGCCTGGCAATAATGGCGGTGATGGCTTTGTTATTGCGCATATATTGTGCGAACTGGGTGTGCCGGTGCGGGTTGCCTCCCTGGGTGACAGTCGCACTGCATCCACCCTGCGGGCCAGGGCATTGTGGGACGGCCCGGTAGAGTCGCTGGCCGATGCCGCGCCGGCGGCACAACTGGTCGACGCGCTGTTCGGCACGGGGCTGACGCGCGGCCTGGATGCGGCGGTGGCGGAGCGGCTTGGCGAATTGGTGGCGTATGCCAATCACAGCTATGCGATCGATCTGCCCAGCGGGGTGGGGACGGATGACGGCCTGCTATTGTCGGCGGTGCCGAAGTTCGACGTGACGATCGCATTGGGCGCATTCAAGCCCGCGCATCTGTTGCAGCCAGCTGTCAGCCTCATGGGGAAGCTTGTGCGGGCAGACATCGGCCTCGCCATGCCGCACGACATGCATGTGCTTGCACCGCCGCGGCTTCGTGCGCCTGACGCCGTTGCGCATAAATATAGCCGAGGTCTGGTTGGCGTTGTCGGCGGCTCCATGCAAGGCGCGGCAGCGCTGGCGGCAGCCGCGGCGGCCCATTCCGGTGCCGGCATGGTGAGGCGCTATGACGCTTCACCGTGTGAAACCGGGCCGCACGCCATCGTTCATCAGCAGATTGAGGATGAAACTGTCCTCAGCGATGCTCTTTCCGACCCTCGGCTGGCGGCCCTGCTGGTCGGTCCGGGATTGGGCCGGGAGGATGGGGCACAGGTGCGGCTTGAGGCAGTGCTGGCATGCGGACGGCCGCTGGTGCTGGACGCCGATGCGCTCACCTTGCTGGCAGGAAGGGCGCCTACCCATGTCCCGGCCGGATCGATCCTGACCCCGCATGAAGGCGAGTTCATCCGCCTGTTCGGCGATCTGCCGGGCAGCAAGATCGACCGGGCGCTGGCCGGCGCGCGCATGGCAAGGTCGGTTGTCGTCTATAAGGGCGCGGATAGCGTGATCGCCGCGCCGGATGGCCGGGTAGCGGTGGCGCGGAGCGCTTCGACCTGGCTGTCCACCGCCGGCACGGGCGATGTGCTGGCTGGCCTGGCGGCCGGACGACTGGCCGTGACCGGCGATCCTTTTCGTGCGGCGTGCGAAGCGGTCTGGCTGCATGGGGAGGTTGCACGCCGGGCCGGGCCGGCTTTTGTCGCGGATGATTTGCTTGCCGCGCTTCCAGCCGCTATCGGCTCGCGGCTGTGACCCAAGATAATGATCTCATCCTCCGCATCGCCGCCAAGGGCGATGGCGTGACCGCCGATGGGCGGCATTTCGCGCTGGTAGCACCGGGCGACCGGATTGCTGCCGACGGCAGCATCATCGCTGGCCCGCATCATGTCGACGCGCCCTGTGTCCATTTTCCCGGTTGCGGTGGCTGCGAACTGCAGCAGATCGACGAGCCGAGCCTCGCTGATTTCGTCAGCGCCCGCGTGACCGGTGCGCTGGCCGGGCAGGGCGTAGTGCCGCAGATGGTGCTGCCGGCCCATGTCTCGCCGCCGCGCACGCGTCGCCGTGCCTCGCTGCGTGCCGCGCGGCAGGGCAAGCGGATCACCATCGGCTTTGCCGAGCAGGGCAGCCATGTTCTGGTCGACCTGACGATGTGCGAGATACTGGATCCGCGCCTGTTTGCACTGATCGCGCCGCTGCGGACGATGCTGTTGACCTGTCTGCCCGACAAGCGCGCCGCGCATGTGCGCATGTCGCTGACCGATCAGGGCGTCGACCTGCTGCTGGAAGGTGTGAAGGTCGAGGGGTTGGCGGCGGACGAGGCGCTGGGAGATTTCGCCCGCGGGCACGCTCTGGCACGGCTGACCATCGACCAGGGCGATGGCCCTGAGACGCGGTGGGAGCCCGAGCCGGTGACCGTCAGCTTCGGCGGCGTGGCGGTCGGCTTCCCGCCTTATTCGTTCCTGCAGGCGACCCCCGATGGCGAGGCTGCGCTGGTCAAGGCGGTGCAGGACGCGTTGCCCACCACCGGCGCGGTGGCTGACCTGTTCTGCGGCCTTGGCACCTTTGCGCTGGCGATCGGCGCCAATCGGCCGGTCTATGCGGCGGAGGGCGCGCGCGATCTGGTGTTGTCGCTCAAGCTCGCCGGCCATCGCGCGCAGCGGCGCATGGTGGCGGATCATCGCGACCTGTTCCGTCGGCCGCTGACGCCTGAGGAACTGAACCGCTTTGCCGCCGTGGTGATCGATCCGCCCCGTGCGGGTGCGCGCGAACAGGCGATGCAACTGGCGCAGTCGACGGTGCCGCTGATCGCCTATGTCTCGTGCAATCCGGGCAGCTTCGCCCGCGACGCCGCGCATCTGGTGGCGGGTGGCTATGTGCTCGACAGCGTCATGCCGGTCGGCCAGTTCCGCTGGTCGACCCATGTCGAGCTGGTCGGGATTTTCCGGCGCCCCTGAGCGATTTTCTGCGAAGTTCACACCGTCGTGGAGGGGCACAAATGCCCCAAAGAAAATCCCTCGCTGCGAGGGGGCGGCAGCGAGGGATATAGTCTCTCGTTCGATCCTCGGCCTATGCGGGCCGTTGGACGGGCATCCTCTCCTAAAGGGGAGCGGCGCCCGTCTTAACCGAGCTTGATGACAGTTGCGCGACGACGGGCCGGCAGCGTTTCGGCATAGAGGCTGGCCATCGGCTCGTCCGACACTTCGATCGTCGATTCCGAGGTGAAGCCGTTGAAGCCGGTGCGCATCGCCGCGCCATAGGCGCCGAGCATGCCGATCTCGATATAGTCGCCGACCTTCACGTCCGCCGGGAGCATGAACGGGCCAACCATATGGTCCATGTCGTCGCAGGTCGGACCATAGAAGGAGAAGCCTTCCAGCTCTTCCTCGCTCTCATCCTCGCGCAGCAGGGCGACGGGGAAGCGCCAGCCGATATGCGCGGCATCGAACAGCGCGCCATAAGCGCCGTCGTTGATGTAGAGTTCCTGACCGCGGCGGCGTTCGACACGCACGATGATCGAGCTATATTCCGCCGACAGCGCGCGGCCGGGTTCGCACCACAGTTCCGACGAGTAGCTGACCGGCAGGCTTTCGAAACCGCGATGGATCGCTTCGAAATAATTTTCGAGCGCGACCGGCTCCATGCCCGGATAGATGGACGGAAAGCCGCCGCCGACATCGATGATGTCGACCGTGACGGCCGCGTCGACGATCGCGGCGCGCACGCGCTCGATCGCATCGCTATAGGCCTGGGGGCTCATCGCCTGGCTGCCGACATGGAAGCAGATGCCCAGCGCATCGGCGGCCTGGCGGGTTGCCATCAGCAACTCGCGGGTCTCGCCCAGCTCCGCGCCGAACTTCGACGCCAGGCTGAGTTCCGAATGTTCGGACGAGACGCGCAGACGCACGCATAGCTCCAGATCGGTCGCATCACCGGTGGCGCGCATGATCTTTTCCAGCTCGTCAATCGTGTCGAGCGAGAAGGTGCGCACGCCATGGACATGGTAAGCTTCCGCGATCGCTTCCTCGGCCTTGACCGGGTGCATGAAGCAGAGCTTGGCCTTGCCTTCGAGCGTTTCGGCAACGAGACGCACTTCGGCAATCGAGGCCACGTCGAAATGCGTGATGCCCGAATCGAAAAGCGTACGGATCAGATCAGGAGACGGATTCGCCTTGACTGCATAGAGCGAGCGACCCGGAAACTTCTCAGTGAAGAAACGGGCGGCCCGAGCTGCGGCTTCGGGACGGATCAGCGTTACCGGTGCTGCCGGTGTGAGGGCGGTCGCTACCCCCAGCGCGCTATGATGCTTGTGCAACTCAAGGGACCTCCAGTGTAGTTCAGGGCGAAAAAGCTGCCTTGCGGTGGAAGTCCCATGGGGCAGCGAGCGGCCGATATATGCGGTGGGGTCCCCCCTGTAAAGCGCATATGAAAATTTTGTTGCGCAGCCCGCTATGAAACGTGCGTCATGCTGGATGGGTTGTTGAAAAGACAGGATATTTCGGCCGGGTGAAAGATAGTTTCCACGGAATTAACGCGGAATTTCACACGCCCGGCCGGGCAAAATCAGGAATGGAATCAGGACAGGCGGCTCTTGAAATCCGCGTAGGAAAAGCTGCGGATTTCCCGGAGTTCATCGCTCTGGGAATTCCATAGCCAGATGGCCGGCAGGGGCACGCCGTTGAAGGTGTTGGTCTTCACCATCGAATAATGGGCCTGGTCCAGGAAGGCGATGCGGGCGCCCGGTTCGGCGCCGCCGGGCACCCGATAATCGCCGATGATATCGCCCGCGAGGCAGGATGGACCGCCCAGGCGCGTGACCGGGCCTTCGTCCTGCTCATGCAGCATGGCGGGGCGATAGGGTGCCTCGATCACGTCGGGCATGTGGCAGGTGGCGCTGATGTCGGTGATGGCGACGGGCATGCCATTGTCGATCACGTCCAGGATCTCGCCGACCAGGATGCCGGCATCGAGCGCCATCGCCTCGCCGGGTTCGATATAGAGTTCAAGGCCCGTCTGCGCCTTGATCGCCTGAAGGAAGGCGATGAGGTCGTCGATCTGGTAGTCGGCGCGGGTGACATGGTGGCCACCGCCGAAGTTCAGCCATTTGAGGCCGGCGACATGGGGCATGACGAACGGCTCGATCGCCGCCCAGGTGCGCTGGAGCGGCAGGAAATCCTGTTCGCACAGATTGTGGACGTGGAGGCCGTCCACCCCGTCCAGATGTTCGGCGCGCAACTGGTCGATCGGGAAGCCCAGGCGGCTGTGCGGCTGCGACGGGTCATATTTGGGCACCTCGCCCTCTGGGTGGAGGGGGTTGATGCGCAGGCCGATGTCGAAGATGCGGCCTTCTGCGCGCGCGGCGTCGATCACCGGCTTCATCCGGGCGATCTGGCCGGGGCTGTTGAAGATCACATGGTCGGAAATCTTGAGGATTTCGGCGAGATCGTCGGGCTTGTAGGCAGCGCAATAGGTTGCGACCTCGCCCTGATATTCCTCGCGGCCAAGGCGAGCCTCATAGATGCCCGAGGCGCAGACGCCGTCGAGATATTCGCCCAGCACGCCGCCCAGCGACCACATGGAGAAGGCCTTGAGCGCGCCCAGCACCTTGATGCCGGCGCGGTCACCGATATCGCGCAGCACCGACAGGTTGCGCCGCACAGCAGCCTCATCGACGACGAAGGCGGGCGAGGGGACGCGGTACAGGTCGAAATGGGCGAAAGCGGCGGGATCGCCAGCCTTGGTTTCCATGAAATTATTACTCCTGATCCGCCAGTGGGCGGACATCGTTGATCAGGGCCTTGAGGACCAGGCCGGGTTCCTCGACCATCGGCATATGGGCCGAATGCTCGAACCAGATGGTCTTCTTGGCGGGGGCTTTCAACCGGTCCATCCACTGCGCGGCGAGCGGGGAGGGCACGGTATAGTCGATGCGGCCGAGCAGCATGATCACCGGCAGCTTCATCTCGTGGACCTTGGCGAAGCTGACATCGGCAACCCGCGGCCACAGGGTCGTGGTCGAAAATTCGCTGCCTGCGCCCCAGGCCTTGCGGTCTTCGGGCGTATAGTCGGGCGACAGGCGCGGTGTCTGGAAATAGAGCGTCGGGTCGGGCCGGTCGGCCATCAGCGAGCCATAGGGAATGGCGTAGCGGCGCCAGCCATCCGCCTTGTCGATCGTGAACGGTCCGCTGTCCGGATAGGGGGCGAGCGCCTCGATCGCCTTCACGGCATCGGTATTGCCGGCCTTCCTTGCCTGCGCGATGGTCCAGTCCATGCCCATGCGCTCGCCAGCGCGGAAGTCGATCGCCTGGCCCATGCCGATATAGGCATAGAGCAGGTCGGGCCGCTTGATCGCGACCGAGAGGCCCACCGCCGAGCCCCAGCTATGGCCGAGCAGGAAGACCTTGCGCTTGCCATAGCGGGCCTTGAGATAGTCGATCAGTTCGATGGCATCGTCGCGGTAGCGATCCAGCGTCATGGTCGGCGCGATCGCCTTGGGATCGTTCAGCGCATAGCTTTTGCCCGCGCCGCGCTGGTCCCACTGGACGACGGTGAAGAAATCCTCCCATGGCCGCTGGAAGGACCAGGCGAAGGGCATTTCCACCGCGCCGGGGCCGCCATGGACATAGAGGAGGATCGGGTTGGCCCGATCGGCGCCGCGCACATTGATCGCCTGCCGCGCGCCGCCCAAGGTCACGACGAGATTTTCCTGCACGCCGTTCGGCGTAACGATGCGGTTGACGTCGGCGACGATGGCCTTGGCCGGAGCGTAGGGATCGGCGGGTTGCTGCGCAGAAACCGGCGCTCCAAAAAGAGAAAGCGCCAGAACGGCGCTCATCAGCTTTCGCATTCCATCCCCTCCATCATCCCGCTGTCACGGATCAGCATGCCGCCCCGCTCCTATGAACGCGAGGTCCAATGAGTGGGGTGGCATGTGATATCGCGTGTCGCTTAGAAGGCCAGCGGCGCGTCCAGTTCCTTCACCTGCCAGGGCAGGCCATGCTTGTTGAGCATGTCCATGAAGGGATCGGGATCGAACTGCTCGATGTTGAACACGCCTTCGCCCTTCCAGGCGCCGGTCAGCATCATGGCGGCGCCGATCATCGCCGGCACGCCGGTGGTGTAGCTGACCGCCTGGTTGCCGGTTTCGGCATAGGCGTCCTCATGGTCGCAGACCTGATAGATATAGACGGTCTTTTCCTGGCCATCCTTCTGGCCGGTCGCGATGTCGCCGATATTGGTCTTGCCCTTGGTGGTCGAGCCCAGGCTCGACGGTTCGGGCAGAACGGCCTTCAGGAACTGCAGCGGAATGATTTCCTGGCCATTGTAGATGACCGGATCGATCCGGGTCATGCCGACATTCTGCAGCACTTCGAGATGCTTGAGATACGCGTCGCCGAAAGTCATCCAGAAGCGGATGCGCTTGATTTCGGGATAGTGGGTAGCGAGGCTTTCCAGTTCCTCATGATACATGAGGTACATGTTCTTTTCGCCGACCTGATCGAAGTCGAACACCTGCTTGTGGCTCAATGCCGGGCCTTCGACCCATTCGCCGTTCAGCCAGTGGCGCGACGGGGCGGTCACTTCGCGGATGTTGATTTCCGGATTGAAGTTGGTGGCGAAATGCTGGCCATGGTCGCCGCCATTGCAGTCGAGAATGTCGAGCGTGTCGATCGTGTCGAGCAGATGCTTCTTGATGTAGCTGGCGAAGACGCTGGTGACGCCCGGATCGAAGCCCGAACCCAGCAGCGCCATGATGCCGGCTTCCTTGAAGCGCTCCTGATAGGCCCACTGCCAGCTATATTCGAACTTGGCGGTGTCGCGCGGTTCGTAATTGGCGGTGTCGAGATAGTCGGTCTTGGTCGCGAGGCACGCGTCCATGATCGCCAGATCCTGATAGGGCAGGGCGAGGTTCACGACCAGCTTGGGCTGGATCTTCTGGATGAGGGCGATGGTCTCTTCGACATTGTCGGCGTCGACCTGGGCCACGTCGATATCCACGCCGACCAGCTTCTTGACCGATTCGGCGACCTTCTCGCAGCTGACGATGCGGCGGCTGGCCAGCGTGATGTGGCTGAAAATATCAGGGTTCATCGCCATCTTGTGGACCGCGACAGACCCGACGCCGCCTGCGCCGATGACCAGAACCTTGCTCAATTCAACTGCTCCATAACTGTGGTCGCGCCGGACGCGCGAAAGCGCCCATATAGGGGCGTCGCGTGACAGAGCAAAGTCAGAGTTAGAAGCTGGCCCCATCCACCTTCTGGATGGTCAGCGCGTCGATATCGATCGAGGGCACACAGCGCAGGTTGATCGCCCGCATGTCCCCCTGTGGCGATTTGCCGAGCGCGAAGGCTTCCGTCCCGCAGGTCTTGCAGAATTGATGCGTGATGGCGTGCTTGTAGAAGAGATAGTCAGTCAGTTGATCGGCGCCGCTGTCGAGGCGGAACTGGTCGACGGGAACGAAGGTCAGGACGAAGCCCTTGCGGCCGCAATGGGAGCAGTTGCAGCTCATCGCCTCGCTGGGCGGGTCGGCATCGACGGTGAAGGTGACGGCGCCGCAATGGCAGCTTCCGCAATAGGCCATCCTCGTTCTCCTTCTGGTCCTTATGCGTCAACTGACCAGACGCTTCAATCCCTCGACCGTATCGGCTTCCGCTGCCGGCTTGTCCTTGCGGATGCGGGCGATGCGGGGGAAGCGCATGGCGAGGCCGGACTTGTGGCGCTTGCTGTCATGGATGGAGTCGAAGGCGACTTCTAGCACCAGCGTCTTTTCGACTTCGCGCACCGGGCCGAAGCGGTTCACCGTATTGCCTCGGACAAAGCGGTCGAGCCATTTGAGTTCCTCGTCGGTGAAGCCGCTATAGGCCTTGCCGACCGGTAGAAGCTCGCCATCCTTTGTCCAGCAGCCGAATGTGTAATCCGAATAGAAGGAGGAGCGTTTGCCATGGCCGCGCTGGGCATACATCATGACGCAGTCGGCGGTCAGCGGATCACGCTTCCATTTGTACCAGAGCGCGGCCTTGCGCCCGGCGACATAGGGGCTGTCGCGGTGCTTGAGCATCACGCCCTCGATCGCGGCATCGCGGGCGCCGGCGCGGATGTCGGCCAGCGCCGCGAAATCGGGTGCATCGATGACGGCGGACAGGTCGAAGCGGTCGGGCGATAGCTGCGCCATATAGGCTTCGAGGCGCGCGCGACGCTGCGTCCAGGGCAGGGCGCGCAGGTCGTCGTCGCCCTCGATCAGCAGGTCATAGAGGCGGACGAAGGCGGGATAATCGTTCATCATTTTCGCGCTCACTGCCTTGCGGCCGAGCCGTTGTTGCAGGGCGTTGAAGCTGGCGGCAGCGCCTCCATGTTCTTTGGCGCCCTGAAACTCTCCCTTCACCAGCAATTCGCCGTCCAGCACGGCATGGCCGGTGAAGGCCTGGGCGATTTCGGGGAAGCTGCCCGTTATGTCGTCGCCCGCGCGGCTGTAGAGGCGGGTCTCGTTCCCATGTTTTGGGCCGGTGCCGACGATCTGGATGCGGATGCCGTCCCATTTCCATTCGGCGGCATAGTCGGCGAGGTCGACGCTGTCGGCTTCCAGCGGATGGGCGAGCATGAAGGGACGGAAATAGGGCGTGCCTTCCGGATCGGGCCGGGCGCTGCGGCCTTCGGCCCAGTCGAACAGGGCGGTATAGGGCGGAGCGAGCGCGTGCCAGACCTGTTCGACATCATCGACGTCGAGGTCGAAGGCCTGAGCGAAACCGGTCTTGGCAAGGCGGGCGGAAATGCCCACCCGCAGGCCGCCGGTTGCGAGTTTCAGCAGGGCGAAGCGGCCCGATGCGTCGAGATGGTCCATCATCTGCGCCAGCGCATCCGGTGCGGCGGCGCGGCTGACATTGTGCAGCCGGTCGATGACGCCGGACAGGCTGAGCGAGCCGTCGTCCAGTTCGGTCGGTTCATTGCCGGGGCGGGGCCAGAGCAGGGCGACGGTCTCGGCCAGGTCGCCGACATAGTCGCGGCTCATCTCGAACAAGACCGGATCGGTGCGGGCGCGAATCATCTCGCCAATGGCCGACGCCTTCACCGCCTTGAGGTCGAGATTGCCGGTCAGCGCGGCCAGCGCCCAACCCCGGTCGGGATCGGGCGCCGCGCGCATATAGGCGGCGATCAGCGCCAGCTTGCCATTGCGCGAGCGGGTGTAGACGAGGCCGTCGAGCAGTTGGGAAAATTGCCTCATCCGTCTTGTCCCGTTCGGTTCGAGCCTGTCGAGAACCCATGCGCACCGGTTCTCGACAGGCTCGAACCGAACGGAGGTGGTGATGCGATATTCATTACCCTTCCTCCTCATCCTCGCGACCGACCAGCGCGAGCGCGCGGGCGCGATATTGGTGGGTCATGCACCAGTGGAGCAGGGCTTCCTCGCGGCCGTGGGTGATCCAGGTTTCGCTCGGCGCGACCTCGCGGATCGTGTCGGTCAGCTCGTCCCAGTCGGCATGGTCGGAAATGACCAAAGGCAGTTCGACATTGCGCTGCCGGGCGCGCTGGCGCACCCGCATCCAGCCTGACGCCATGGCGGCAATGGGGTCGGGCAGGCGGCGGCTCCAGCGATCGTTGAGTGCGGAGGGTGGCGCCAGCACGATGGCGCCGCGCATATCCTTGGCCGGCACGCCAGTCGCGCCGCGCAACTTCCCCATGTCGACCCCGAAATCCTGGTAGAGCGCACACATGCGTTCGAGCGCGCCATGGATATAGATGGGGTCATGATGGCCGCGCGCCCGCAATTCGCAGATCACCCGCTGTGCCTTGCCCAGCGCATAGGCGCCGACCAGCACGCAGCGATCGGGATTGGCATGGAGCGCGTGGAGCAGCCGGTCCATTTCGCTGCCGGTGTCGGGATGGCGGAAGACCGGCAAGCCAAAGGTCGCCTCGGTCACGAAGATGTCGCAAGGGACCGGTTCGAACGGCAGACAGGTGGGGTCGGGGCGGCGCTTGTAGTCGCCGGTCACTACCACCCGTTCGCCGGCATGATCGAGGATGATCTGCGCCGATCCCAGCACATGGCCGGCGGGGACATAGCGGATGGTGACGCCGCCCAGCCTGATCTCCTCGCCATAGCTGACCGCCGTGCCGCTGGCCGTGCCATAGCGCAGCGCCATGATAGCCAGCGTTTCGCGTGTGGCCCAGACATGGCCGTGGCCGCCGCGCGCATGGTCGGCATGGCCATGGGTGACAAGCGCGCGTTCCTGTGGCTGCGACGGGTCGATCCACGCATCGGCGGGGCGGACATAGATGCCGGTGGGGTGGGGTTCGATCCAGTGCGCCATCAGATGCAGAAGATGGGAGAGGTGCTCTGGGTTCCGCAAGGGGCGTCATCATGGCGTAACCCAGCGGTCATGCGCACGACACGCGCCTGCCCTATCGGCCGACCGAACGACCCGGCAGCGAGGAGTGCGCCCATGGCCGCATCGGCCCACAAGAAAGTCACCAACGCGGTGCATCGTCACCGCCATCTGTCGAAGCAGGGGCTGCTGGAACGCGCCTTCACTTTCGCCTTCCGTGGCCTGGTCTATGCCCAGATCTGGGAAGATCCGGCCGTCGACATGGAAGCGCTGGCGATCACGCCCGACAGCCATGTGGTGACGATCGCGTCGGGCGGCTGCAATGTCCTGTCCTACCTGACCGCCGATCCGGCGAAGATCACCGCGGTCGACCTCAACACCGCCCATATCGCGCTCAACCGGCTGAAGCTGATGGCGGCGCAGACGCTGCCCGATCATGCCGCCTTCCATCGCTTCTTCGCGCGGGCGGACGACAAGGCGAACATCGCCGCCTATCGCGAGATTGTGGCGCCGCGTCTGGATGAGGCGACGCGCCGCTATTGGGAAGGCCGCGACATGACCGGTCGCCGCCGTATCGGTGGCTTTGCGCGGGGCATCTACAGGCATGGCCTGCTTGGCCGTTTCATCGGCGCAGCCCATCTGCTCGCTCGGCTGCATGGCGTTAACCCCAAGCGGATGCTGGACGCGCAGAGCCGCGAGGAGCAACTGGCGATCTTCGAGCGCGAACTGGCGCCGATCTTCGACAAGGGCTTTGTCCGCTGGCTGACCAGCCAGCCCGCCTCACTGTTCGGTCTCGGCATCCCGCCCGCGCAGTTCGAGGCACTGGCCGGCGACGACCGGATGGACAATGTGCTGAAAGCGCGGCTCAGGAAGCTGGCCTGCGACTTCGACCTCAAGGACAATTATTTCGCCGTGCAGGCTTTTGGGCGGGGTTATGCAGGTGGTGAGGGGCCGTTGCCGCCCTACCTGCAGGCGGCCAATCATCGCTCGGTGCGCGACCGGGCCGAGCGGGTCGACGTACGCCACATCAACTTCACCGACTTCCTCGCCAGCCAGCCGGCGGGATCGTGCGACCGCTACATCCTGCTCGATGCGCAGGACTGGATGGATGACGAGCAGTTGAACGCGCTGTGGGCGCAGATCACGCGGACGGCCAAGCCGGGTGCCCGCGTGCTGTTCCGCACGGCTGGCGAACCGAGCATCCTGCCCGGCCGGGTCGCCGATGACGTGCTGGCCCATTGGGACTATCGCGCCGAAGCCTCGCGCGACTATACCGCGCGCGACCGGTCGGCCATCTATGGCGGCGTGCATCTCTATGTGCTGAAGGGCGTCGACGCATGAGTGGCCATGGGCAGCTGATGGACGGGGTCTATCGCTACCAGCGGCACATTTACGACCTGACCCGGAAATATTATCTGCTGGGCCGCGACGGGCTGATCGCCGATCTCGATCCGCCCGCCGGCGGCGCGGTGCTGGAGATTGGCTGCGGCACTGGCCGCAACCTGATTGCGGTGGGCAAGGCCTGGCCCAGGGTGCGGCTCTATGGCGTCGATATCAGCGAAGCGATGCTGGATACGGCGCGCGCCTCGGTCATCAGGGCGGGCATGGCGGATCGGGTGACATTGGCGCAGGGCGATGCCTGCGGCTTCGATCCGCAGGCGCTGTTCGGTCGGGCAAGCTTCGAGCGGGTGTTCATCAGCTATGCGCTATCGATGATCCCCGAATGGGAAATGGCGCTGGTCCAGGCGGCGCGCTGCGTGGCGCCCGGCGGCAAGCTGGAGATCGTGGATTTCGGCCAGCAGGACGAACTGCCTGCGCTCTGGAAACGGGCGCTGTTCGGCTGGCTGGAGCGGTTCCACGTCTCGCCTCGGCGCGAACTCAACGGCGCGATCAACCGACTGGCCCAGGATATGGGCGGCTTTCCCCATGTCCGGACGCTCTATCGCGGCTATGCAGTCAGGGGCGGGCTGATCCGGGTCTGATGACGTCGCCTCCTGTTCATGGGAGGCGGCGCTATAGATTACTGACCCTGAATGATCAGGTCGGTGTAGAGAAATTCACCCGTCGAGCAGGTCAGGCGAACCACCGGTGTTGCGGCGGTGAGGGGGATGTCCCGACGCTGACCGGCAAATTCCACGGTGACGGACTTGCCGTCATAGCTGAGCGAAAAGGCGCCCCCATTCTGGGTGTCGGGAAGAGGGATGGGGTCGTGCGCGACTTCGGTCCCGCCTTTGACCTCGTTCCACTGCTGAAATTGCAGCACGGCATCCTTGTCCTTGGTCTTCACGCCCAGAAGTCTGGCGTGCATGGCAACCAGTTTGAAGCCGGCGGCATCCTTGGAACTGGCACCGGGTGCGTCCAGCGCATCGGCGATCGCAATGCCGGTCATCGGCACATATTGATCCGACGAGGCGACCTGATTGAGCCTGAGCTGTCCACGGACGGTGAATGGACCTTGCGGCGTTGGCAGCACCAGATCGGAATAATGATTGGCTGCTGTATCGCAGTCATAGGTTATGCCATTTTGCGCGGCTTGCGCCGGCATGGCGATCGCCAGCGCCAGACATGCGCCGCTCTTGGCTAAATCCCTGATCAACATGATATTCCCCCTTCTTGAGCAGGTTAGATGGGGAAGTGATGTTGGGATCGTCAACTATATATGTGTGCCCCACAGTAATTTGCAGGCCGGCCTGTAATTGGACGGATGATCCTGAGGGGACACGGGCGCCGGCCCTGTTGGATTTGTAGGAAAGGGCGCGCTTAACTTCGCATATTTCCCGCACATTGTGACATTTGATATCCAATGTAGGACATCTTGTTGCGGGAAGGGCGTCGGAACAGATAGCTTCGGCCTGGCTCGTCATAGCGGCTTTTGCGCGGATAGGACAGGGCGGCGCTGCGATCGGCCGCCCCGTTCCTGTCCGGTCAGGCTGCCTGGCGTTCCAGCAGTTCCAGTTCCAGCCGGTCCCAGATTTCGACCAGTGCCGACACCAGGTCGCGCATCATCTCTTCATTATGGGCCGGGCCGGGCGTGAAGCGCAGCCGTTCCGTGCCGCGCGGCACGGTCGGATAGTTGATCGGCTGCACATAGGCGCCATATTCGGCGAGAAGGATGTCGCTGATCCGCTTGGCCTTGACCGGATCGCCCACCATCAGCGGCACGATATGGGTGACCGAGTTCATCACCGGCAGGCCGGCGTCGCGCATCAATTGCTTGAGCTTGGCGGCCGATGCCTGCTGGCCTTCGCGCTCGGCGCTGGAGCCCTTCAGGTGCCGCACGCTCGCCAGCACGCCGGCGACCAGCACGGGCGAGAGCGAGGTGGTGAAGATGAAGCCGGGTGCATAGCTGCGGATCACGTCGACGATCATCTGGTCGGCGGCGATATAGCCGCCCATCACGCCGAACGCCTTGCCCAGCGTGCCTTCGATGATGGTCAGGCGATGGGCGACATCGTCGCGCTCCGAAATGCCGCCGCCGCGCGCGCCATACATGCCCACGGCATGGACTTCGTCGAGATAGGTGAGCGCGTTATACTCGTCGGCCAGGTCACAGATTTCCGCGATCGGCGCGACGTCGCCGTCCATCGAATAGACGCTTTCGAAGGCGATCAGCTTGGGTGCCTCGGGATCTTCGGCGGCGAGAAGTTCGCGCAGATGATCGAGATCATTGTGACGGAAGACGCGTTTTTCGCAGCCCGAATTGCGGATGCCCGCGATCATCGAGGCGTGGTTCAGCTCGTCCGAAAAGATGATGCAACCCGGCAAAATCTTGGCGAGGGTCGAGAGCGTCGCTTCGTTCGAGACATAGCCCGAGGTGAAGAGCAGAGCCGCCTCCTTGCCATGCAGATCGGCGAGTTCCGCTTCCAGATCGACATGATAATGGGTGTTGCCGCCGATATTGCGGGTGCCGCCCGATCCGGCGCCGACATCATGGAGCGCTTCCTCCATGGCGGCGACCACCTTGGGATGCTGGCCCATGGCGAGATAATCGTTCGAGCACCAGACGGTGATCGGCTTCGGGCCGTTATGGCCGTGGAAGCAGCGGGCGTTGGGGAACGCGCCCTTGTTGCGCAGGATGTCGATGAACACGCGGTAGCGGCCCTCGCTGTGGAGCCGGTCGATCGCCTGCGAAAAGATATGCTTGTAATTCACTACGCCGTTCTTCCCGTTGCTCGCGCGCCGGTTCTTCTATGGTCGCGCCATCCTCTGCCTGAGGAGTGCATTTACCTGCGCGCGCCTGCCATTGCCAGCGATAACCGCTCGCAACGATACGCAGATTCCCTATCAGTGTGATCGAAACGCTTTGCCATTGGACAAATGGCCTACCCCCTGGGGTTAGAGCGCGTCGATGCGATCAAGGCCATAGCCGGCAAGAGCGTCGCGCAGCGCATCGACCTTGTCATCGACACGGGTGAAGACGGCGATGCCGGGCGAGGGCGTGTCCGGCCAGGGTTGGCCATCGGTCAGGAAGGCGATGCGCCGAGCGATTCCTTCGCCGCCATGGACGAAGCCCATCGGATGCGGCGCGGCGGCTGCAAGTTCCTGTTCCACCAGCGGAAAATGGGTGCAGGCGAGGACGGCCATGTCCATCCGATCGCCGCCCGGCTGGTCGAGAAGCCCCGCCAGCGCATCACGGGCGATAGCGGGATCGAGCGTTTCGCCGCGCAGCTTCGCCTCGGCCAGTTGCACCAGCGCGGCGCTGCCATGGCGCAGCACGGTGCAGTCGGCGCCATGTTCGGCGGCAAGCCGGTCGACATAGGGCTGGCGCACGGTGGCATTGGTGCCCAGCACGCCGAACACCCGGCTTTTGGACAATAGTGCCGCCGGCTTGATCGCCGGGACGGTGCCGACCACCGGAATGTCGAGCGCGGCGCGGACATGCGGCAGCGCGATGGTCGAGGCGGTGTTGCAGGCGATGACGGCGAGGCGCGGGCGATAGCGCTCCACCAGCCGACCGAGCAGGGCGGGCACGCGCGCCGCGATCTCCGCCTCGCTCTTTGTGCCATAGGGGAAGCCGGCGCTGTCGGCCGCATAGACGACCGGGGCGTTCGGCAAGGCAGCGCGGGCCGGGGCGAGGATGGACAGCCCCCCCACGCCGGAATCGAAGAAAAGGATGGGAGCGTCTGGTGCGACCGTCATGCGCGCCTGTGTCGCGGCATGGGGCGGGAGTGTCAACGCCCGGTGCTTGCAAAGCGGGCCGGTCGCTGCCACCTCGCGGGCCGATCGAAGGAGAACAGGATGACGCAGCCCAGCATGAAGCAGAAGATGATCGCGGGTGAGCCCTATCATGCGAGCGACCCGGAAATCATCGCGGACCAACTGGCCGCAGCGGCGTGGATGCAGCGTTTCAACGCGACCCTGCCGCCCGAGCGCGAGGTGCTGCTGCGCGAGCGGCTGGGCGCGCTGGGGGCGGGATCGACGATCCGGCCGCCCTTCCACTGCGACTATGGCTTCAACATCTTCCTGGGCGCGGGCGTGTTCCTGAACTTCAACTGCGTCATCCTGGATGTCGTGCCGGTGACGATCGGCGACGGCACGCAGATCGGCACCGGAGTACAGATATTGACCGCCGGTCATCCGCGCGATCCGGCCGAGCGCGCCACCGGCATCGAATGGGGCGTGCCGATCAGTATCGGCCGCAATGTGTGGATCGGTGGTGGCGCGATCATCCTGCCCGGCGTGACGATCGGCGACGATGCGCTGATCGGCGCGGGCAGCGTGGTGACGCGCGACGTGCCGGCCGGTGCAACCGTGGTCGGCAATCCCGCGCGGGTGCGGTAAACCGATACTGCCCATTGCTCCGCGCGCCTGTCACGCTATGGTCGCGCGCAACAATCAGAACAGGCCGGCCGATTGCATCGGCTGTCCTGTTCTGGTCTTTTGATGTACCGCGTTTTCCGAGTCAGCAGTTGTTCCACCTGCTTTGAAAACGCTTTATCGGCGAATTTCATGACACCTCCCTGGTTGCTTCCCGCTTTTGTCCTGGTGCTGGGCTATCTGCTCGGCTCGATCCCCTTTGGCCTGCTGCTGACGCGCTTCACCGGCGCTGGCGACCTGCGCCAGATCGGGTCGGGGAATATCGGCGCGACCAATGTGCTGCGCACCGGGCGCAAGGGGCTGGCGGCAGCGACCCTGCTGCTCGACCTGCTCAAGGGCGCGGCGGCGGTGCTGATCGGCGCGGCGCTGGTGGATGGTGGCGGGCCGATGGCGGGCGCCATGGCGTTCATCGGCCATTGCTACCCCGTCTGGCTGCGCTTTGCCGGCGGCAAGGGCGTGGCGACGATGATGGGCGTGGTGACGGCCATGTATTGGCCGGCCGGCATCGTCTTTGCGGTCGTGTGGTTGGGCGCGCTGTTCGGCACCAAATGGTCGTCGGTCGGCGGCATGTCCGCCGCAGTCAGCGCGCCGATCGCCATGTTTGCCTTTGGCCGGATCGATCTGGTGCCGGTCAGCCTGGCGCTCGCGCTGATCGTGCTGTGGCGGCACCGCGCCAATATCGCCAGGCTGATGAAGGGCGAGGAGCCCAAGGTCGGCAGTTCCAAGCAGAAAGCCACCACCGAGTGAGCGGGCAGGAGCGGTTCGACCGTCTCCGCCTGATCCGATCCCCCCGGATCGGCCCCGTCAGCTACCGCCAGTTGCTCGCGCGCTTCGGCAGCGCGGCCGAGGCGCTGCGCGCCATTCCCATGCTTGCGGCGCGCGGCGGGGGCGAGGCGCGGGTGGCCGATGGAGCTGCGATCGAGCGGGAGATTGCCGCGACCCGCGCGATCGGCGCCCGCTATCTGCTGATGGGCGATGCCGACTATCCCGCGCTGCTGGCTGAGATGGAGGGCGCGCCGCCGGCGTTGATCGTGCGCGGCGATGCCGCGATCGCGGGCCGGCCTTGCATCGCCATGGTCGGCGCGCGCAACGCGTCGGCGGCGGCCTGCCGCTTTGCCCGGATATTGGCGCAGCAGCTGGGCGATCGCGGCGCGGTGGTCGTGTCCGGCCTGGCCCGCGGTATCGATACCGAAGCGCATCGCGGATCGATCGACAGCGGCACGATCGGCGTGATCGCCAGCGGCATCGACATCGGCTTCCCGCCCGAAAATGGCGCCTTGCAGGAGGATGTCGCGCAGCGCGGCCTGCTGGTGACCGAGCATCCGCCCGGCACCCAGCCGCTCGCCCGGCATTTCCCGGCGCGCAACCGGATCATCGCCGGCCTCGCGCTGGGCACGGTCGTGGTGGAGGCGGCGCCCAAGTCCGGGTCGCTGATCACCGCAAGGCTGGCGACCGAGGCGGGGCGCGAGGTGATGGCGGTGCCGGGATCGCCGCTCGACCCGCGCGCCCAGGGCTGCAACCTGCTGATCCGCGAGGGCGCGACATTGGTGCAGAATGCCGACGATATATTGGAGGCGGTCGGCGGGCTTGATCCCCGGATGGTGCGGCAGGGCAGTTTCGACTTCATCGGCCAGCCGGTGTCGAGCGATGTCGCCGATGCCGACCGCGCGGCAGTGATCGCGCTGCTGGGACCGGTCGCGGTGGCGGTGGATGAGGTCATCCGCCTGTCCGGCCTGTCGCCCGCTATCGTCCAGACGGTGCTGCTGGAACTGGAACTGGCGGGCGGGCTGGAACGGCAGGCGGGTGGGAAAGTGAGTGTAAGCTAAATGTTAGAATTGATAGCATTGCCGATATGGGGAACACTTTCGGCAGCGCTGATCGCTGCCTGCGCCAGCATTTTTGTTGCCTATCGAACGGTGAGCAAGGAGAATCGCAAACGTAGGGGCGAGATCGCGATAGAAATTACACGCTTGTTGCTGGATCCGAATACTTCCCAAGGGGCGCAAAGACGCTTTGCTGTAGGAATATTAAAAATTCAAAGCGAGCCACCTGAAAGGGTCGTGCATAAAGGAATAGTTCTTTTTGTTGCGCTGAATTCGAGGGTTACAATCGGACGGGATCCAGGGAATGATCTGATGTTGAGCGCTGATGACATATCTCGCTTCCATTGTGGCTTGATATCGGAGGGGGAGCATGTGTTTCTTGAAGATTATTGCTCAACCAACGGTGTGCATGTGAATGGACGAGAGGTGAGGGCGGGCGGCAGCGTGGAGCTGGATGACGGCGACACTGTGGTCGTTGGAGATTATGTTCTTCGTTTCCAGAAAGTCCATTGTTCTAGCCTGATCAAATGAGCTAGCTCGCGCCAAGCGTGTCCGCTGTTGACCTTCGTTAGGTCACTCGATCAAACTCGCGCGTATACGTGAGAGACTTCCAAACCGGGGCCTGAATGCAACTTGTCATTGTCGAATCGCCGGCCAAGGCGAAGACCATCGAGAAATATCTGGGCGGGGATTTCCATGTCCTGGCCAGCTACGGCCATATCCGCGACCTGCCGCCCAAGGACGGGTCGGTCGATCCCGACAATGGCTTTGCCATGTCCTGGGAAAATTATGGCGACAAGGGCAAGCAGCTCAAGGCCATCGCCGACGAGGCGAAGAAGGCCACGCGATTGATCCTGGCGACTGACCCTGATCGCGAAGGGGAAGCGATCAGCTGGCATGTGCAGGAAGTGCTGCGCGCCAAGAAGGCGCTGCCGCAGACGGTCGACCGGGTGACGTTCAACGCGATCACCAAGGCGGCGGTGCTGGACGCGATGGCGAAGCCGCGCGCGCTGGACGAGGATCTGATCGATGCCTATCGGGCGCGCCGTGCGCTCGACTATCTGGTGGGCTTCACCCTGTCGCCGGTGCTGTGGCGCAAGCTGCCCGGCGCCAAGTCGGCGGGCCGCGTCCAGTCGGTCGCGCTGCGGCTGGTGGTGGAGCGCGAGCGCGAGATCGAAAGCTTCGTGCCGCAGGAATATTGGTCGATCTCGGCCGAGATGGAGCAGGGCGGGCAGGGCTTCACCGCGCGCCTCGTCCGCTGGAAGGGCGAGAAGATCGACCGCCTGACCATCGGCAAGGAAGGCGATGCCATGGCGGCCAAGGCGGACGTGGAGGCCGGGCGCTTCACCGTCGACAAGGTCGAGACCAAGCCGCTCACCCGCAATCCCCCACCGCCCTTCACCACCTCGACCCTGCAGCAGGAAGCCGCGCGCAAGCTCGGCTTTTCGGCCAGCCACACGATGCGGATCGCGCAGCAGCTCTACGAGGATGGCGCGATCACCTATATGCGTACCGATGGCGTGCAGATGGACGGCAGCGCCATCTCGGCCGCGCGCAAGGCGATCGCGGAGCGCTATGACGGCGGCTACCTGCCCGAAAAGCCACGCCAATATCAGACCAAGGCGAAGAATGCGCAGGAAGCGCACGAAGCCATTCGTCCGACCGAATTCCATCGCGACAAGGTCGGTGGTGGCGATCATGCGCGCCTCTATGACCTGATCTTCAAGCGCGCGCTGGCGAGCCAGATGGCCTCGGCCCGGCTGGAACGCACCACCATCGACATGGTCGACGGCAGCGGCAGCCACACGCTGCGCGCCACCGGCCAGGTGGTGATCTTCCCCGGTTTCCTCGCCCTTTACGAAGAAGGTCGCGACGACGCGGAAGACGACGACAGCAAGCTGCTGCCGCGCCTGAGCGAAGGCGACGCGCCGGCCAAGAAGAAGGTGAGCGCCGAACAGCATTTCACCCAGCCGCCGCCGCGCTATTCCGAAGCCTCGCTGGTCAAGAAGCTGGAAGAGCTGGGTATCGGTCGCCCGTCGACCTACGCCTCGACCCTGCAGGTGCTGAAGGACCGCGACTATGTCCGCGTCGAGAAGAACCGCTTCTTCGCCGAGGAAAGCGGGCGTCTCGTCACGGCCTTCCTGGAGCGCTTTTTCGAGCGCTATGTCTCCTATGACTTCACCGCGGGCCTTGAGGACGAGCTGGACGAGATTTCCGGCGGCCGTGCCCAGTGGCAGGAGGTGCTCGAAGCCTTCTGGAAGGACTTCAAGCCCAAGACCGCCGAGATCATGGAGCAGAAGCCGTCCGACATCACGGCCGAGCTGGACAAGTTCCTGGAGCCGATGCTGTTCCCGCCCAAGGCGGACGGCAGCAATCCGCGCGCCTGCCCGCTCTGCGCCGATGGCCAGCTGTCGCTGCGCGGTGGCCGCTTCGGTGCGTTCATCGCCTGCTCCAACTATCCCGAGTGCAAATATACCCGCAAGTTCGGCCAGCCGGGCGGCAGCGATGGCGCCGATACCGGCCCCGAAATTCTGGGCCAGCATCCCGAGACCGGGCAGGACATCGTCAAGAAGTCTGGCCGTTTCGGCCCCTATATCGAGATGGGCGAGGGCAAGGAGGCCAAGCGTGGGTCGATCCCCAAGGATCTGCCCGATGGCGAGATGACGCTCGATTGGGCGATCAAGCTGCTGAGCTTGCCGCGCGAAGTCGGCCTGCACCCGGAAACCGGGCTGCCGATCGTTGCCAATATCGGCCGTTTCGGTCCCTACCTGCTGCATGACGGCAAATATGGCCGGCTGTCCTCGACCGCCGAGATTTTCGAGGTGGGCATGAACATGGCCGTCGCCAAGCTCGCCGATGCGGCGAACAAGGGCGGGCGTGGCGGATCGTCGCGCGAGCCCTTGAAGGTGCTTGGCAAGCATCCGCGCACCGAGGCGGAGATCAAGCTGATGGCGGGCCGCTATGGCCCCTATGTCACCGACGGCACGACCAACGCGACCCTGCCCAAGACGATCGAGCAGGATGCGCTGACGCTGGAGGAAGCAACCCAACTGATCGACGCGCGCGCAGCGGCCGCCCCGGCCAAGAAGGGCAAGAAGGCACCGGCGAAGAAGGCCGCCGCCAAGAAGCCCGCGGCGAAGAAGGAAGCGGGCGAAAAGAAGCCCGCCGCCAAGAAGGCGCCGGCCAAGAAGAAGGCGGCGGCGGAATAATCCGCCATCGCCCTGGTCGCTTGCTGCGGGGCTAGCCCCAATTATGGGCGGCAGCGATCAGGGTGCCGGCGGCCAGGATGGCGGCGGCGATCCATTTGCTGCCTTGGTCCGATGGGGACGGGGTGGCTGGTGTTGCGTCTGCCTCCAGTCGGCGCGTCAGCGCGCGCAGCAGGCGCGGGGCGTCGTCGGCGATGCGCGAGAGCTCAAGCAGCAGGGCAACGGTCTTTTCCGGGGCATGGGCTGCCGCGACCTGGTTCATCACCAGGCGGCCGCGCGCCTTCTGCAGGGCTTGCGACAGGTCGAAGCCGGGCTGGATCGCACCCAGCACCCCGTCCATCGTGATCAGCGCCTTGAAGATGAGGGCGAGGTCGGGCGGCAGCACCAGCCCCTCCTTGCGCAGCAGCGGAAAGAAGTCGGCGACCATGCGGGTCAGCACCAGCGGGCCGCTGCCATGGCGCGCGACCAGTTGCTCGGCGGCGTCCAGCACCTGGCCGGGATCGGGCGCGCTGGCCTTTGACCAGACCAGCAGCGTGTCGGCCAGGGTGCGCGCGTCGCCGGAGCGCAGCGAGAGGATGAAGGACAGGAATTCCTGCCGCCGCCGCGCGCTGACATGACCGATCAGGCCAAGGTCGAGCAAGGCGAGCCGGTCGCCGGGCAGGCAGAGAAGATTGCCGGGATGCGGATCGCCATGGAAGCGGCCATGGACCAGCACCATGTCGAGCACCAGCGCGGCACCGAGGTCGGCGATCGCGGCCGGATCGATGCCGGCAGCGCGCAAGGCATCGCCGTCGCGCGGCGGCACGCCGTCGATATAATCCATCACCAGCACGGTTTCCGCGCAATAGGTCCAGTGGATCGCCGGGATGACCACGGCCGGGTTGTCGGCTAGGTCTTCGCGCAGCCGGTCGGCATTGCGACCTTCCTGGGTGAAATCCAGTTCCTCCAGCACGGTGTCGAGCAATTGCTGCACCAGCGCTTGCGGCTGGAAACGGCGCGCCTCGCGACTGCTTGCTTCGACGACGCCGGCCAGATGGGTGATGAGGCGCAGGTCCGCCTCCATCGCCTTGCGGATGCCGGGGCGACGGATCTTGACCACCACCTCCTGCCCGTCGGTTAGGGTCGCGCGATGGACCTGCGCCATGGAGGCGGCGGCGAGCGGCGCCGTGTCGAAGCGGGCGAAGGCGGTTTCGACCGGTTCGCCAAACACCGCTTCGAGGCGTGGGCGAAGCTGATCGAAGGGCAGGGTTGGCGCGTCGCTGTGCAGCTTGCCGAATTCGGCGATCCACGCCTCGGGCAGAAGATCCTGCCGGGTGGCGAGGATCTGGCCGAGCTTCACATAGGTCGGGCCGAGCGCTTCCATTGCCTGCCGGGTGCGGCGGGGCAGGTCGGGCGGATCGGCGGCGGCGCTGTCATCGCCTTTCGCCAGTCCCAGCCGGGCGAGCAGCATGTCGAGGCCGAAGCGGGTCGCGACGCTGGTAATCTCGGCCAGTCGTGCGCGATCCCGCGTGGCCACCATGATGGTCTTGAGCATGATGGCTCAACGACCGGGATGGTGATTATGTTTCGCTTGAGTAATCGAACCCCGATCCGTTCGTTTCGAGCGTGTCGAGAAACGCGCGCGCAGCGCTCTCCGCTTCTCGACCAGGCTCGAAGCGAACGGTCGTCAGTCAGTCGACCCAGTCGAGGCCGATGTCGCGATAGATGAAGCGATCTTCTTCCCAGTCTTCCTTCACCTTGACGTGGAGGTAGAGGTGGACCTTGACGCCCAGGAGGTTGGCCAGTTCGGCGCGCGCCTTGGATCCGATTTCCTTGAGGCGCTGCCCCCCCTTGCCCAGCACGATCGCGCGCTGGCTGGAGCGGCCGACCAGGATCTGCTGGTGGATTTCGACCGAACCGTCGTCGCGTTCCTTATACTGCTCGGTATCGACCGCGGCGGCATAGGGCAGTTCGGCGTGGAGCTGGTGATAAAGCTGCTCGCGGGTGATTTCGGCCGCCAGCATGCGGTCGGTCGCATCCGACACCTGATCCTCGGGGAAATGCCAGGGGCCTTGGGGCATGGCGTTCGCAAAGGCGGTCTTGAGTTCGGGCAAGCCATCGCCGGTCGCTGCGGAAACGAAGAAGGTCTCCTCGAACTCCAGTTCCTCATAGAGGCGCTGGGTATGGACCAGCAGCTTCTCCTTGACCGCGATGTCGACCTTGTTGAGCACCAGCCATTTGCGTTCCGGCCGGGCCTTCAGCGCAGCGATGATCGGCTCCATCTTGGCGCCAAGGCCCGCTTTGCCATCGACCAGCAGGACGATCAGGTCGGCGCCCTGCGCGCCGCCCCAGGCGGCCTGCACCATCGCGCGATCGAGGCGGCGGCGCGGCGCGAAGATGCCGGGCGTGTCGACCAGCACCATCTGCGCATCGCCCTCGATCGCGACGCCCATGACGCGGGTGCGCGTGGTCTGTGCCTTGGGGCTGGTGATCGCCACCTTCTGCCCGACAAGCGCATTGACCAGCGTCGACTTGCCGGCATTGGGGGCGCCGACGATGGCGATGACGCCACAGCGCTGATTTTCAAACTCGATGGTCAATCACATGCTCCGTTCGCTCCACGCCAATGCGCGGAGACGTCTTCCTAAACCAAAATGAATGTTGGGGACAGGCTTAGCCCGCCAATTGCTCCAGCAGGGCTTTCGCGGCAGCGGTTTCGGCTTCCTGCTTGGAGCCGCCGGTGGCGCTCGCCTCGCCCGCGCCCTTGATCGAGACGGTGACGGTGAAGCGCAGCGCATGGTGCGGCCCCGACCGGTCCGTCATCACATATTCGGGTGGCTTGCGCTTGTTCGACGCGGCCCATTCCTGCAGCGCCGACTTGGGATGGCGCGGCGCGGCGGTCTGGGTGTCGACCCGGTCGCCCCAAAGGCGACGGACCAGTGTGCGTGTCTCGTCCAGTCCGGCCTCCAGATAGAGGGCGCCGATCAGCGCCTCCATCACGTCGCCCAGCACATTGTCGCTGTCGGCGGCGCCATCATCGCGCGCCTGCTTGCCCAGCACCAGATGGGTGGGCACGCCGGCGGCGCGGGCCACCTGCGCGCAGGTTTCGCCGGAGACCAGCGCGTTGAAACGACGCGACAGCTTGCCTTCCGGTTCGGCCGGGAAGCGGGCATAGAGCCATTCGGCGATCAGCAGCCCCAGGATGCGGTCGCCCAGAAATTCCAGCCGTTCGTAATTTTCCGCCTTGGCGCTGCCATGGGTCAGCGCCTGTTCGAAGGCAGCGGGGTTGATCGGCGCGCGGCCGATCAGCGCGATCAGCCAGGCTGCGGTATCAGGCCTGTGCGAAGCCACCATCAAAAGCCTTCCCCAATCCGGCTCCAGCGTGCGGCGGTGAACCAGGTCCAGGGCAGCAGCCAGTTGGCGCTGCCGTCGGTCGAGAAGACGGAAACCAGCGCCTTGCCGACCAGATTTTCCTCGGGGACGAGGCCGATGCCGCCGCCTTCGACCGCCGGGAAGCGGCTGTCGGCGCTGCGATCGCGGTTGTCGCCCATCATGAACAGATGGCCTTGCGGCACCAGCACGGTGTCACGGTCGTCGGCGGCGCCATCGGGCACCAGGTCGAGGACGTTATAGCTCTTGCCGCCCGGAAGCGTCTCACGATACTGGGGATAGCGGCACTGTTTGCCACCGCCCGGCGCGGCCTGTTCGAATTCGGGGCGATAGCAGGGGGAGGGGCTGCCTTCCTTCTGCGCGGCATCTTCCATGTTGGGCGTCACCGGAATGACGAGGTCGGCGACCTTCTGCTTCGGGATCGCCTGGCCATTCAGATAGACGGTGCCGCCACGGACAGAGATCATGTCACCCGGCAGGCCGATCACCCGCTTGATATAGTCGTTCTTCTGGCTCGGCGGCGCCTTGAACACCACCACGTCGCCGCGCTGCGGCGTCGAGGCGAAGATGCGACCGGGGATCAGCGGCACCGAGAAGGGCAGGGAATAGCGCGAATAGCCATAGGGCCATTTGGCAACCAGCAGATAGTCGCCGATCAGCAGCCGCGGCTGCATCGATTCCGAAGGGATGTTGAAGGGCGAGACGATGAAGCTGCGCAGGACGAAGACGAACACCGCCAGCTTGGCGAGGAACCAGATGAAGTCCCGCGTTTCCGATTTTGCGCTCATGTCTGCCTAATGTTCCTTCAAGATCGTGCCGCGCTGCGACGTGTCACTGCGGCCTGTCGCGGCTTTTGCGGGGTCGCCCGCGCCGCGTCAAGCGCGTGGACGATGCAATGCGTGCCGCTTTTGGATAAGGAGAGGAAGAATCGACCGGTGCAGCGTCGATATCGACCAACGACCAAGAGGATCTCCCGCATGTCCAGTCCCGCACTGGCGGCCCTTGCCGCCCTGCCTCAAGCTGAACTCAAGACCATCTTCGAGAGTGATCCCGACCGCCTGTCCAAGCTTGTGCTGAGCCATGGGCCGCTGCGCTTCGACTGGTCCAAGACGCATCTGACCGACGATCTGGTCGACGGCTTCCTGAAGCTGGCGCAGGAACAGGATTTTGCCGGCCGGCGCGAGGCGCTGTTCGCCGGCGAGGCGGTCAACAATACCGAAGGGCGCGCCGCCGAGCACACCGCGCAGCGCGGCGTCGGCAATGCCGACAGCGTGGCGCTGGCCAAGGCGCTGCACAATCGCACCCGCGCGCTGATCGACGCGATCGAGGCAGAGGCGCTCGGCCCGATCCGCCATATCCTGCATATCGGCATCGGCGGCTCGGCGCTCGGCCCCGACCTGATCGTCGATGCGCTGGGCGGCGACGGCATGCGCTATGATGTCGCGATCGTCTCCAATGTCGATGGCACGGCGCTCGAAAAGGCGATGGATGCGTTCGACCCCGACGCCACGCTGATCGCGATCGCGTCCAAGACGTTCACCACCAGCGAAACCATGCTGAACGCAGCGAGCGCGATCAACTGGATGGTCGAGGCCGGTGTCGAAGACCCTTATGGCAAGATCATCGCGCTGACCGCCGCGCCGGAAAAGGCGATGGAATGGGGCGTCGACGAAACCCGCATCCTGCCCTTCCCCGAAAGCGTGGGCGGCCGCTATTCGCTCTGGTCGTCGATCGGCTTCCCCGCCGCGCTGGCGCTGGGCTGGGACGCGTTCGAGAGCCTGCTGGAGGGCGCGGCGGCGATGGACCGCCATTTCCAGCTGACCGATCCGCGCGAGAATATCCCGCTGATCGCTGCCTTCGTCGATCAATATTATGCCCGCGTGCTGGGTTGCGAGACCCGCGCCCTGTTCGCCTATGACGAGCGACTGGCGCTGCTGCCCTCCTATCTCCAGCAGCTGGAGATGGAGAGCAACGGCAAGTCGGTGAAGCTGGACGGCTCGCCGGTGGATGGGCCGACTGCTCCGATCACCTGGGGCGGTGTCGGCACCGATGCGCAGCATGCCGTGTTCCAGCTGCTGCACCAGGGCACGATCCTGACCCCGGTCGAGTTCATCGCCTCGATCGAGCCGGGCAATGCGCTCGACCCGGCGCATCATCGCGCGCTGCTGGTCAATTGCTTCGCCCAGGGCGCGGCATTGATGCGCGGCAAGGACAATGAAGACCCGGCGCGCGCCTATGCCGGCAACCGCCCGTCGACCACCATCCTGATGGACGATGTGAACCCGCATGCCCTGGGCGCGCTGATCGCCTTCTACGAGCATCGCACCTTCGCCAATGCCGTGCTGATGGGGATCAATCCCTATGACCAGTTCGGTGTCGAGCTGGGCAAGGAGATCGCCAAGTCGATCGAGGCAAACGGCCCGACCGGCTTCGACCCCTCGACCATGGCGCTGATCGAGATCGCGTTGGGCGAATAAGGCAATAGCGACCGTTCGTTTCGGGCGATGTCGGGAAAGGCTTCTCGACAGGCTCGAAACGAACGGAAGTTGCAGCCAAAATTCCCATTTGTAACTGGGCCATCCAGCCGCCATATCCGCCGCCAAGATAGTGCGCCGAGCGGAGACTGGCATGAGCGATTATGATTTCGACCTTTTCGTCATCGGCGCAGGATCGGGCGGGGTGCGCGCGTCGCGCGTCGCCGCGGCGCATGGCGCCAAGGTCGCGGTGGCCGAGGAATTTCGCGTCGGTGGCACCTGCGTCATTCGCGGCTGCGTGCCCAAGAAGCTGCTCATCTATGGCGCCCATTTCGCCGAGGATCTGAAGGACGCGCGCCGCTTCGGCTGGAACGTGCCCGATTGCGGTTTCGAATGGGCGACGCTGCGCGACAATGTGCTGGCCGATGTCGACCGGCTCGAAGGGCTCTACACCAATACGCTCAACAGCCATAAGGTCGAGCTGATCGCCGAGCGCGTGACGGTGACCGGGCCGCATAGCGTGAAGCTTGCCAGCGGGCGCGAGGTGACGGCCAAGGTCATCCTGGTCGCGACCGGCGCCTGGCCGCTGATCCCCGAGGTGGAGGGCGCCGAATATGGCATCACCTCCAACGAGGTGTTCCATCTGGACGAATGTCCCAAGCGCATCGTCATCGTCGGCGGCGGCTATATCGCCAATGAATTTGCCGGCATCTTCCACCAGTTCGGCAGCCATGTGACGATGGTCAACCGCGGTGGCACGCTGCTGCGCGGCTATGACGAGCAGATCCGCGACCGCCTGCTCCAGATTTCGACGATGAAGGGGATTAATTTCCGCTTCAACGCGCAGATGGAGAAGATCGAGAAGAAGGAGGACGGCACCTTGTGCGTCCACTTCAAGAATGGCGATCCGGTCGCGGCCGATATCGTGCTGTTCGCCACCGGCCGCCGCCCGCACACCGACGGTCTGGGTCTGGAGAATGCCGGCGTCGAGATCGACGACAAGGGCGCGATCAAGGTCGATGAATATAGCCGTACCAACTGCGAGAGCATCTATGCGGTGGGCGACGTCACCGATCGGCTGCAACTGACCCCGGTGGCGATCCGCGAGGGCCATGCCTTTGCCGACACCGTGTTCGGCAACAATCCGCGCACCGTCGACTATAGCTGCGTGCCGTCGGCCGTGTTCAGCCATCCGCCGCTGGCCGGCGTCGGCCTGACCGAAGCGCAGGCCAAGAACAAATATGGCACGGTGAAGGTCTATACCTCCGACTTCCGGCCGATGAAGAATGTGCTGGCCGGGCGCGACGAGCGGGCGCTCTACAAGATGGTCGTGGATGCGACCACCAACAAGGTGGTGGGCCTGCACATGATCGGCCCGGATGCGCCGGAAATCCTGCAGGCAGCCGCCGTCGCGGTGAAGGCGGGCCTCACCAAGCAGGATTTCGACGATACCGTGGCGCTGCACCCCAGCATGGCCGAAGAGCTGGTGTTGCTGAAATAATCCTCCCCGCTCGCGGGGAGGGGGACCGCTGGCGAAGCCAGGGGTGGAGGGGGCGTGCCTTCGGCCAGCCCCCTCCGTCATCGCTGCGCGATGCCACCTCCCCGTGCCGGGGAGGATTGAAAGGTGATCACCAGCGCATCGCGCCAGGCGGGCTGGGCTGGGTCGACGGCGTGGATCTCGGTCACGCCGTGGAAGATGCGGTGGTCATCGATCAGCATCGCGTCGCCCGGTTGGGCCAGGGTGAACTCGCCCATCGGCGTGCCGTCGGCGGCGCCGATGCGGGTGACGCCCTCGCGCACATTGCGGCGTTCCACCAGCATCACGAAGACCCGGTCGACGCCGTCGCGGTGCATGCCCTCGGGCGTGGGACGGCCAAGCTCGCCCGGTTTCGCCTCGATCCGGAACTGGTGCATCTCGACATGCCAGTCGCCCGATGACGCCGGATCGAAATGGCCGGCGCAGAAGGCGAGCAGCGCCTGCGTCACCGGCAGCGCGATCGTCGCATCCTCGACCGGATCGAACCAGCGCTGCACGTCGCCGTTCAGCGGGTTATAGTCGCGGCTCTGATAATGGGGCTGATGCGGCTGGCGGCTGAACTGCCCGGCGGCGCAGTGGAAGGTGGCGTGGCGGCGGCGGCGATAACGGCCGCCATCGGCCATGAAGAGATCGGGGCCAAGATCGTTCCAGCTGCGGGCAAAGGGCGCCCAGTCGGCCGCGCCGATATCCAGCTGGCGCAGCAGGTCGGCGCCGGCCAGGCGGGCATAGCCATCCTGTTCCAGCGCCTGGTCGATGGTGGGCAGGCAGTCCGTATCGCTCATTTCCATCCCCATAGGCAGAGGAGGAAACGAGCGACAGGGCCAGTTGCCACAAGCAGGATTGTGATGGAGGCGCGCGCAAACTTCCGTTTTTTGGAGGTTGGCGCTGGGCGTCAGTAGATCGTCGGCACCATGCCCCCCTCGACCTTGACCGCCGCGCCATTGGTGGCGGCGGCCAGCGGGCTGGCGAGATAGGCGGTCATCGCGCCGACCTCATCGGCTTCGATCAGCCGCTTGATCAGCGAGAGCGGGCGCAGCTTGGTGAAGAATTCGGCTTCGCGCTCGGCTTCGGACGCGTCCTTGTTCTCGACCACCGAGCGGATGAATTCGACAATGCCTTCCGAACGGGTCGGGCCGGGCAGCACCGAATTGACGGTGACGCCGGTGCCGCGCGTATGTTCGGCAAGGCCCCGCGAAATGGCGAGTTGCGCCGACTTGGTCATGCCATAATGGATCATCTCGGCCGGTGGCAGCAGACCGCTTTCGCTGGCGATGAACAGGACGCGACCCCAGTTCTTGGCCAGCATCTTCGGGAAATAATGGCGAGCGAGGCGGGCGCCGCTCACGACATTGACCTCGAACAGATGATGCCAGTCCGCATCCGTGATGTCGGTGAAGTCCTTGGCCTCATAGATGCCGAGATTATTGACGAGAATGTCGATGTCCGGGACGGCCGCGATCAGCGCGTCGGCGCCCGCTGCGGTGGCGGGATCGGCCAGCACCGGGCGGATGGTGCCGGCCTGCGAAAGCTCGGCGGCGGCAGCGTCCAGCTTGGCCTGGTTGCGGCCGGTGATGACGACCTCGACCCCTTCCTCAGCCAGGCGCTTGGCGATGGCGAAGCCGATGCCGGCGGTCGATCCGGTGACGAGGGCGGTCTTGCCCGAAAGCTGAAGATCCATGGTGCATTCCTCTGAAAAGTGACAGCGACGTTGACACCAAGATAGACTATTTATCATTGGTGATTAGATTGCACTTTCGCATTTCAGAAGTGATTTGAAATCATGGATAATCGGTTCGGGGACATCGAAACCTTCCTGATGGTGGCGGGCGAGGGCAGTCTGGCGGCGGCCGCCAAGGCGCTGCGCCTGACGCCATCGGCAGTCAGCCGGTCGATCGCCCGGCTGGAACAAAGGCTGGGCGTCACCCTGCTGCGGCGGACGACGCGCGCGCTGGCGCTGACGCCGGAAGGTGTCACCTATCGCGACCGTATGGCGGTGCTGCTGGGCGACATGATGGCGCTGGAGGCGGGGTTGGGCGAGGATCGCACGACGCCGCGCGGGCTGCTGCGGATCAATGCCTCGCCCTCATTCGGCATCGAATGCCTGATCCCGGTGCTGCCGGGCTTTCGTGACCTTTATCCGGCGGTGACGGTGGACCTGACCCTGTCCGACACGATTGTCGACCTGGTCGAGGAGCGGGCCGACATCGCCATCCGCATCGGCCCGCTGCGCGACACCAGCCTGCGCGCGAAGAAGCTGGGCCATAGCGCAATGGTGCTGGTGGCCAGCCCTGCCTATCTCGCCCGGCGCGGCACGCCGCAGACGCCGGACGATCTGGACGATCATGATTGCCTGCGCTTCAGCTTCCGCCGCTCGATCGACGGCTGGCCGTTCCGCATCGGCGGAAAGCTGGTGCAGCGGCCGGTGCAGGGCAGCTTCTACGGCAATTCAGGCGAAGTGGTGCGGCAGATGGCGGTCGCCGGCGGTGGCATCGCCCGGCACGGCCATTTCCATGTCGCCAGCGACATCAGGGCGGGGCGCCTGGTCGAAGTGCTGGCCGACTATAATCCCGGCGATGGCGAGGATATTCACGCCCTCTACGCGGCAGAAGATCGCACGGCGGCGCGGGTGCGCGCTTTTCTCGACTATCTGGACGGGGCGATGCCCGTGATGGGCTGAAGGGGCGCCCGCCGATGTCGGCGCCCCTTCGTCCGGTCAGAAGGCGACGACCATCGACCCGCTGATCGCGCGGGGCGAGCCGAGATAGGCGGTGGTGGCGGTGCTGGTGAGGCCGGTGCCCGAATAGCCGATATAGACCTTGTCGAACAGGTTGGTGACGTTGAGCTGGAAGAAGGTCTTCTTGAGGCCCCATTGCTCCAGCGAGAAGCGGGCGTCGAGATCGACCAGCGTATAGCCGGGCAGCTTCACCGTGTTGATGTCGTTGACATAGCGTTCGCCGGTCCGCTTGATCTGGAGGCCGATATCGACCGGGCCGAGCGTGCCCTGGATGCGGCTGCCCAGCGTGTAGACCGGCGCGCCGGCCTCACGCTTGCCGGCGGTTGCGGCATAGGTGCTGGCGCCAGTCTGGACATCGTCCTTGATCTCCGACTTGAGGTAGGAGCCGAAGACGTAGAGCATCAGATCCTTGACCGGACGCACCGCGACGCTGCCGTCGACGCCATATTTGTCGACGCGGCCGAGGTTGCGGGTCACGCTGCAATCGCAATCGGCGTCATAGGCGGTCGCCAGGCGGTTGTTGTAGCGGGTGTACCAGCCCGACAGCTGCGCCTGGACGATACCCGACTGATAGCGCACGCCAAGGTCGAACGCATCGGAGGTTTCCGGCTTGGGATTGCCCGAGCTGGAGCCTTCGTCGAAATAAAGCGCCCCATAGAGGGCGTCGGTGCCGGGCACGGACAGGTTCTTGGCATAGCTGGTGAAGACGCTGGCCTTGCTGGTGAACTTGTAGGTGACGCCAAGGTTGGGCAGCAGCTTGTTATAGTCGAACTTGCGCGACTGCGGCGCGGCATAGGCGCTGTTGGCGGCAAGCTGGGCATCGACGCCGGCCTGGGTCGCCGGGCAGTTGACGTTGCCCGATGCGTCGGTGGTGACGCAATATTGATTGAGGTCGCGGCTGAAGAAGGGCAGGCGCGCGCCCAGCAGCAGGATGACCTGATCGTCGAGATAGGAACCGCGATATTCGCCCGAAATCTGGTTCAGCGTCGCATAGGATAGCCGGTTGCGCTTCTGTACGACATTGCCGTCGGCATCGACGATCGGATTGTTGATCGGGAAGACGTCGACCGGATCGCCATTGGCCTCCAGATAGCCGGCCTCGCCGGTCTGGCGATGGCGGGCGCGGTCATAGGTGTAGGACAGGCGCAGGCGGTTGTCGGGGTCGATATCGTAGGACAGGTTGGCAATCACGCCATAGCGCTTGGTCACGGTCTGGCTGGGTGAGAGGACGCGGACGAAATCCTGCGTGTCGCCATCGCCATTCAGGTCCACGCCGCCGACATAATAATATTGGGTCGAGCTGCTGGTGGCGGTGTTGCGGCTGTCCTTGAGATAATAGCCGCCCGTATTGCCGTCGGCGCTGGCGCCTTCATAGGCATAGGATGTGCCGCCGCCATTGGCCTTGGTATATTGGAAGCTGGGATCGACCGTCAGCGTGAGCCCGTTCGCCAGGGTGAAGCGCGAATTGAGCCGGACATTGCCGGTGTTGGATGGGTTGTAGCGCCGCTCGAACGCCGAACCGCAGCTATTGGCATAATCCGTGACGCCGGTCTGGGGCGTGTCCACGGTGCAGGTCGCGGTGTCGTAGAAGCGGCCGTCGGTCGTGCCGGGGAAGGTCGCGGTGGTATAGGTCGAACCGTTGAAGGTGTTGCGGTTCTGGTTGTAATGGCCCGCCAGCGCGATGAAGTCGCCATTGCTGCCGATCGGCTGGTAGATCTTGCCATTATATTGCTGCTTATCGACGCCGCCATAATTGGTGTAGGTCGATTTATTGGTCGCGCGCGAGGCGGAGAACCAGGCCTTGGTGCCAAAGGGCGTGAAGACGCCGGTCTGGAACATGCCGAAGATGCGGTGATAGGCGCGATCATCGTCATTGCCGCGGGCGACGATATTGCCATAGCTGGCGCTGATCATCGCGCCCATCTCGTCCGACGGCATCAGCGAACGGATGTTGATCGTGCCGCCGGCGGCCGAGGCGGTCGGGCTGTCGACATCGGTGGAGCCCAGGCTGACGGTCGCCGCCTCGATGATTTCCGGGTCGAGCTGCTGGTTGGTGTAGAGCGCGTAATTGCCCGAGTCATTGAGCGGAATGCCGTCGATCGTCTGCGACACGCGGTCGGAACTGAAGCCGCGCACGGTAAAGCTGCCGCCCAGCGATCCCCAGGGGTCCTGGTTGGAGAAGCTGACGCCGGGCACCAGGTTCAGCGTTTCGTTGATCGCCTGGCCGGGGCGCTGGCGGGCGATGATTTCCTGGTCGAGCGTGACCTTGGCCTTGGGTGTTTCGGGAATCTTGACGCCGCCGACACTCTGGTCGCCCTGCGCGCCGGTGACGATGATGCTGTCCTCGAAATCCTGCGAGCCGGTCGATTGCGCAAGCGCGGTCGCCGGCGCAGCCGCCACGACCAGCGCGGCGCTGCACATCAATAGCTGTTTCATTGACCCGAAATCCCTTTTTACCATGTGCGACAAGGGTGCCGATTATCTGTTCTGGCACCGAGCTGTCCGTGACAGTCCCGCCCTGCAACTGGGATTTCGCTATGACAATTTTGTTAAAAGTGACACGACATATAAGTGAATTATATTTCAATATGCTGCATGATATTCATGATTGAAGATGAGTATTGAAATGTAAAAGTAACGTAGAATTTTATTTCGGATTTTCGTGCCATTATTACTTCGTGTCAGCCGATCCAGTAGGGCACGATCTGGCGATTGTCGGGGTCGACATGGATCGGGCGGTCGGCCGGCGGGAAGGCGCGCTGGTCGCAGCTCTGGCGCGAGCAGAGGCGGCAGGTGATGCCGATCGGCGTCGCGGCGCCTTCCTCCTGCAGATGCAGGCCGTCGGCATAGACGAAATTGGCCGCATGGGCGACCTCGCAGCCCAGCACCACGGCGAAACGGCGCGGGGTGCGCTTGTAGCTGCCGGACGGCTTCACCAGCCCCTTGGCCATCGAGACATAGCGCACGCCGTCGGGGGTCTCGCCAAGCTGCACATTGATGCGGTCGGGCACGGCCACCGCCTCATGCACGTTCCACAGCGGGCAGGCGCCGCCGAAGCGGGCGAATTGCAGGCGGGTGGCGCTGTGGCGCTTGGTGATGTTGCCGGCCATGTCGACCCGGCAGAAGAAGAAGGGGATGCCGCGCAGGCCCGGCCGCTGCAGCGTGGACAGGCGGTGGCAGGCCTGTTCGAAGCTGACGCCGAAGGTGCGGGCCAGCCGGTCGATATCATGGCGCATCGTCCGTGCCGCCTCGCGGAAGGGGGCATAGGGCATCAGCAGCGCGCCGGCGGCATAATTGCCAAGGCCGATCGCGAGCAGCCGGTCGGCGCCGGTGACCGGCAGGCCGGCCTTGCGCACCACATCGGCGATCACCGCCTGCCCCTCCAGCATCATCAGCTGGTGGGCGAGCATGAACTTGCGGCTTTCGGTCGGCAGGGCGGCGTTGATGAACAATTGCCGGTCGGCGGCGCGATAGGCGCGCAGCGCGCTGTCGGGCGTCTCGGCGATCAGCGTCTCGATGCCGTGGCGGCGGGCCAGCGCCTCGACCAGCATCCCTTCGTCCAGCACCTGGCCCTGGGCAAAGCTCTCGGCCATCTCCTCGGCCAGGCAGTCGAGGCTATGAACATAATTGCCGGCCTCATGAAACCAGTCGCGCGCCGCTTCCCAGGGCAGGCGGGCCTGCACCTCATGATCGTTGGCGATCGCCTCCTCGATCATGTTGATCCGCTCATTGGCGCGCATATGGGCGTTGTAGAGATCGACATAGCGCGCGGCGAATTCGGGGAATTGCAGGTGCAGCTTCTCGATCCGTTCCGGCTCCAGTGCCGGGCCAGGCAGTTCGGGATGGGACAGGGCAAAGGCGAAGGCGCCCAGCAGTTGCTCATCCTCACGGCTGTCGAAACTGGCCCAGTCGGTGGGAAAGGCGTTGGCGAGCGCGGCCTTGACCTTGGCGGTCAGCGGGCGATCGTCATTTTCCATCTGGCTGAGATAAGATACGGATATGCCCAGTGCCTGCGCCATCGTCGCCTGGTCCATGCGATGGTCCAGGCGCAGCTGGCGCAGGCGTGGACCTGCGAATATACGATTGCCGCGTGCCATAATCCTTACCCTAATTTGCGAAGTCGCGATTTGCAAATTGGCAAATTTACATTTGCGAACTTTGCTTGCGGCTGGGTAGGGGAAGGGCAAGGCGGCGTCGGCCAAGCTATTGACGCCACGAATTTGGAGAGAAGCCTTTCATGTCGAAGCTCGCCATCATCGAACAGCTGGAAGTCAAGCGCGAAGGCGCCCGCATGGGCGGCGGCCAGCGCCGCATCGACGCGCAGCATGGCAAGGGCAAGCTGACCGCGCGGGAGCGGATCGAAGTGCTGCTGGACGAGGACAGCTTTGAAGAGCTGGACATGTATGTCGAGCATAACTGCATCGACTTCGGCATGGATGAACAGCATATTCCGGGCGACGGCGTGGTCACCGGATCGGGCACGATCAACGGCCGCCTCGTCTATGTCTTCAGCCAGGATTTTACCGTCTATGGCGGTGCGGTGTCGGAACGGCACGCGATGAAGATCTGCAAGATCATGGATATCGCGATGAAGGTCGGCGCGCCGGTGATCGGCCTCAACGACAGCGGCGGCGCGCGCATCCAGGAGGGCGTCGCCTCGCTCGCGGGCTATGCGGAGATTTTCCAGCGCAATGTGCTGGCGTCGGGCGTGGTGCCGCAGATCAGCGTCATCATGGGCCCCTGCGCGGGCGGCGCAGTCTATTCGCCGGCGATGACCGACTTCATCTTCATGGTGAAGGACAGCAGCTTCATGTTCGTGACCGGGCCCGACGTGGTCAAGACGGTCACCAACGAGGTGGTGACGCAGGAGGAACTGGGCGGCGCGATCACCCACACGACCAAGTCGGGCGTGGCGGACGTGGCGTTCGAGAACGACATCGAAGCGCTGCTGGCCGTGCGCGATTTCGTCGACTTCCTGCCCGCGTCCAACAAGAAACCGGTGCCGGAGCGGCCGAGCGCGGACCCGTGGGACCGGCTGGAGGACAGTCTCGACACGCTGATCCCGGCCAATGCCAACCAGCCCTATGACATGCACGAACTGATCCGCAAGGTGGTGGACGAGGGCGACTTCTTCGAGGTGCAGCCGGCCCATGCGGGCAATATCCTGTGCGGCTTCGGCCGGATCGAGGGCAAGACGGTGGGCATCATCGCCAATCAGCCGATGGTGCTGGCCGGCGTGCTCGACATCAACTCGTCCAAGAAGGCCGGCCGCTTCGTGCGCTTCTGCGATGCGTTCGAAATCCCGATCGTCACCTTCGTCGACGTGCCGGGCTTCCTGCCGGGCACCGCGCAGGAACATTCGGGCATCATCAAGCATGGCGCCAAGCTGCTGTTCGCCTATGCCGAAGCGACCGTGCCGAAGATCACCGTGATCACCCGCAAGGCCTATGGCGGTGCCTATGACGTGATGAGTTCCAAGCATCTGCGCGGCGACCTCAACTATGCCTGGCCGACCGCCGAGATCGCGGTGATGGGTGCCAAGGGCGCGGTCGAGATCATCTTCCGCGGCAAGACGCCCGAGGAGATTGCCGAGAAGACCAAGGAATATGAAGACCGCTTCGCCAACCCCTTCGTGGCGGCGAGCAAGGGCTTCATCGACGAGGTGATCCAGCCGCATTCGACCCGCAAGCGGATCGCGCTGGGCCTGCGCAAGCTCAAGAACAAGGCGCTGGAGAACCCCTGGAAGAAGCACGACAATATTCCGCTGTGAGGGTTTGAAATGACATTTTATTCGTCATTGCGAGCGCAGCGAAGCAATCCACTTGCGCGCCGTATGGATTGCCGCGTCGCCTGCGGCTCCTCGCAATGACGAAGATATGGAATGAAGATGATGCAGCCGGCGGTCTACATCATGGCGAGCGGACGGAACGGGACGCTCTATACCGGTGTCACCTCAAACCTGCCGCAGCGTGTGTGGCAGCATCGGGAGGGTATAACCGTCGGGTTCACGCAACGGTACGGCTGCAAGATGCTGGTCTGGTACGAAATGGCGGAAACGATGGAGGTAGCCATCGCCCGCGAGAAGCAGATCAAGGCAGGCTCGCGGGCGAAGAAGCTAGCATTGATTACCGGGTTCAATCCCGATTGGCAGGATTTGTATCAGGGCATCGCTCAAGGGTGAAACGTCGCATGGATTGCTTCGCTTCGCTCGCAATGACGAAGGATAGGATGTGAAACTCGGCCGCTTGAACCATATCGGCATCGCGACGCCTTCGCTGGCGGCGAGCCTGGCCTATTATCGCGACATCATGGGCGCGACGATCACGCATGAACCGTTCGACCTGCCGGCGCAGGGGGTGAAGGTGTGCTTTGTCGATACGCCGGGTGAAGGCGGCACCGCCGGCACGCAGATCGAACTGATCGAGCCGCTGGGCGAGAACAGCCCGATCCACGGCTTCATCGCCAAGAACCCGGCCGGCGGGCAGCATCATATGTGCTATGAAGTGCCTGACATCCACGAGGCCAAGGCCTGGTTCGAGGGGCTGGGGAAGAAGGTGCTGGGCGAGCCGCGCATCGGCGCTCATGGCACGCCCATCTTCTTCGTCCACCCCAAGGATATGAACGGGGTGCTGACCGAGATCATGGAGACGCCGAAGGACGGTGCGCATTGAATTACGTCATGCCGGACTTGATCCGGCATCCCGCTTCTTTTCAGCAAGCGGGATGAAGATAGCGGGACCCCGACTCAAGGCCGGGGTGACGAATGGGTAGGATAGGACACGCATGACCGAGAAGCCGACATTGGACCAGTGGGCCGCCGCTGCGGCCAAGGAAGTGAAGGGCAAGGATCTGAACTGGGATACCCCCGAAGGTATCGTGGTGAAGCCGCTCTACACGGCCGAGGACGTGACCGTCGATCCGGGCCTGCCGGGCTTCGCCCCCTTCACCCGTGGCGTGCGCGCGTCCATGTATGCGGGTCGGCCCTGGACCATCCGCCAATATGCGGGCTTCTCGACTGCCGAGGAATCCAACGCCTTCTACCGCCGCAATCTGGCGGCCGGCCAGAAGGGCCTCAGCGTCGCTTTCGACCTGGCCACCCATCGCGGCTATGACAGCGATCATCCGCGCGTCGTCGGCGACGTGGGCAAGGCCGGCGTGGCGATCGACACGATCGAGGACATGAAGATCCTGTTCGACGGCATTCCGCTCGACAAGATGAGCGTATCGATGACCATGAACGGCGCGGTGATCCCGATCCTCGCCTTCTTCATCGTCGCCGGCGAGGAACAGGGCGTCGAGCGCAAGCTGCTCGACGGGACCATCCAGAACGACATCCTCAAGGAGTTCATGGTCCGCAACACCTATATCTACCCGCCCGAACCCAGCATGCGGATCATCAGCGACATTTTCGGCTATACGTCGCGTGAGATGCCCAAATTCAACAGCATCTCCATTTCCGGCTATCATATGCAGGAAGCCGGCGCGACGCAGGTGCAGGAACTGGCCTTCACCATCGCCGATGGCGCCGAATATGTGCGCTATGGCGTCGCCAGCGGCCTCGACATCGACAAGTTTGCCGGGCGCCTCAGCTTCTTCTTCGCCATCGGCATGAACTTCTTCATGGAGATCGCCAAGCTGCGCGCCGCCCGCGTGCTGTGGCATCGGGTCATGACCAAGCTGGGCGCGCAGGATGAGCGCAGCAAGATGCTGCGCACCCATTGCCAGACGTCGGGCGTGTCGCTGACCGAGCAGGACCCTTACAACAACGTCATGCGCACCACGATCGAGGCGATGGCGGCGATGCTGGGCGGCACCCAGTCTCTCCATACCAATGCGCTGGACGAAGCGATCGCCCTGCCGACGGACTTTTCCGCCCGCATCGCGCGCAACACGCAGATCGTGATCCAGGAAGAGACCGGCATGTGCAATGTCGTCGATCCGCTGGGCGGCAGCTATTATATCGAGGCGCTGACCCAGCAGCTGGTCGACGCCGCGCAGGAAATCATCGATCGCGTGGAAGCCGAAGGCGGCATGGCCAAGGCCGTGGGCGCGGGCTGGCCCAAGGCGATGATCGAAACCGCCGCCGCCGCCCGTCAGGCGCGCGTCGACCGGGGCGAGGACGTCATCGTCGGCGTCAACAAATATCGCCTTGCCAACGAAGACCTGCTCGAAACGCTGGAAGTCGACAACACCAAGGTCCGCGAGGCGCAGATCGCCCGCATCAACCGGGTGAAGGCGCAGCGCGACGAGGATGCCTGTCAGGCTGCGCTGCAATCGCTCCGCGATGCCGCCGCCGCGCCGCAGTCGATCGAGACCAATCTTCTCGCCCACGCCGTCGAGTGCGCCCGCGCGCGCGCCACGCTGGGCGAAATCTCGGCCGCCATGGAAGACAGCTTCAACCGCTATGGCACCCAGCCGACGCCGGTGAAGGGCGTCTATGGCGCGCCCTACAAGGATGACAGCCGCTGGAAACAGGTTCTCGACGGGGTGCAGGCCGTCGAACGGCGCCTCGGCCGCAAGCCCAAGCTCCTCGTCGCCAAGATGGGGCAGGACGGGCACGACCGGGGCGCCAACATCATCGCGTCGGCCTTCGGCGACATGGGCTTCGATGTCGTGTCCGGCCCGTTGTTCCAGACGCCGGAGGAAACGGTGGTGCTGGCGCTCGACAGCGGTGTCGATGTGGTCGGCGCCTCGTCGCTCGCCGCCGGGCACAAGACGCTGATCCCGGAACTGATCAACCGGCTGCGCGACCATGGCCGTAGCGACATCAAGGTGATCGCCGGCGGGGTCATCCCGCCGCAGGATTATGACTATCTTCGTGACGCAGGGGTTCAGGGCATTTATGGGCCGGGTTCCAATGTCGTGGAGTGCGCCGCCGATGTGCTGCGCCTGCTCGGCCACAACATGCCCCCGGCGGGGCTAGAGGAAGCTGCGTAAATGAATACCCCCTGCACCCTGACCGCCCGCAACGACTGGACGCGCGAGGAAATCGCCGCGCTGTTCGACCTGCCCTTTGGCGACCTGATGTTCGAAGCGCAGTCGATCCACCGCGCGAACTTCCCGCGCAACGAGGTGCAGCTGTCGACCCTATTGTCGATCAAGACCGGCGGCTGCCCGGAGGATTGCGGCTACTGCAACCAGTCTGCCTCGGCGGAAAGCGGGCTGAAGGCCGAGAAACTGATGAGCGTGCAGGCGGTGATGCAGGCAGCGGCGCAGGCGAAGGACGCAGGGTCTTCGCGCTTCTGCATGGGCGCGGCCTGGCGCAACCCCAAGGATCGCGACATGCCCGCCATCGTCGAGATGGTGAAGGGCGTGCGCCAGATGGGCATGGAAACCTGCATGACGCTGGGGATGCTCAGCGAAAGCCAGGCGGACATGCTCGCGGAGGCGGGCCTCGATTATTACAACCATAATATCGACACCTCGCCCGAACATTATGAGAAGGTCATCACCACCCGGACCTTCGACGATCGTCTGGTGACGCTGGAGAATGTCCGTAATTCGGGCATCAACGTCTGCAGCGGCGGCATCGTCGGCATGGGCGAAACGCGCGAGGACCGCGTCGGCTTTCTCCATGCGCTCGCCGTGCTGCCGGTCCATCCGCAGAGCGTGCCGATCAACGCGCTGGTCCCGGTCAAGGGTACGGTGCTGGGCAATATGCTGGCCGACACGCCACTCGCCAAGATCGACGAGATCGAGTTCGTCCGCACGGTCGCGGTCGCGCGGATCGTGATGCCGGAAAGCATGGTGCGCCTGTCCGCGGGGCGAGAGAGCATGTCGGATAGCTGTCAGGCGCTCTGCTTCATGGCCGGAGCGAACAGCATCTTCACCGGCGACAAGCTGCTGACCACCGCCAACGCCGGCGACAATGCCGACGCGGCGCTCTTCGCCAAGCTGGGCGTCGTGCCGATGCAGGCCGAAGTGAAGGTCGAGCTGGAGGCTGCGGAGTGACATTCGCGCTCACCCTCGTCACCCCGGATTTAATCCGGGGTCCCGCTTCTTCTCTGCCGTCGCGGGGGAAGAAAGCGGGATGCCGGATCAAGTCCGGCATGACTAAGGTGGGTTTGGTGTTTGAATGGAAGGAATGACACGCCGCCGGCAGATATGGGTGACGGTGTGGACGAGCCTTTTGCTCGTTCCCGTTCTCCTGCTGCTATTCGGCTGGTCGATGATGGAATGCTCGGACGCTGACCCGTGTCCGACGGGTGGGAAGATGCCTTTTGGAGAGGCCGCGGCGATTTTCGGTGTGATGCTGATGATCGGGCAGGGCATTTTCCTGAAATCGATCTGGAGAGGTCGATAACCGGAATGGGATTGAGCCTCGCTTGAAAGAGCGGGGCGAACGAAACTGAACAAGGACTGGGGCAGGAAGTAGAATGGCAATAACCAAGATCCTGATCGCGAACCGTGGCGAAATTGCATGCCGTGTCATGCGCACGGCCAAGAAGATGGGCATCAAGACCGTCGCGGTCTATTCCGATGCCGACGCCCGCGCGCCGCATGTGCTGATGGCCGATGAAGCCGTCCATATCGGTCCGCCGCCCGCCGCCCAATCCTATCTGCTGGCCGACAAGATCATCGAGGCGTGCAAGGCCACCGGCGCCGACGCGGTCCACCCCGGCTATGGCTTCCTCTCCGAGCGCGAGAGCTTCCGCAAGGCGCTCGACGCCGAGGGCATCATCTTCGTCGGCCCGCCCGCCAACGCCATCGCCGCGATGGGCGACAAGATCGAATCCAAGAAGCTGGCGATGGAAGCCGGCGTCAATGTCGTTCCCGGTTTCGTCGGCGTGATCGATGACACCGAGCATGCCGTCCGCATCTCCAACGAGATCGGCTATCCGGTGATGATGAAGGCCTCGGCCGGCGGCGGCGGCAAGGGCATGCGCCTCGCCTACAGCGAACAGGATGTCCGCGAAGGCTTTGAAGCGACCAAGCGCGAGGGGCTGAACAGTTTCGGCGACGACCGCGTCTTCATCGAGAAGTTCATCGAAAGCCCGCGCCATATCGAAATCCAGGTGCTGGGCGACCAGCATGGCAATATCGTCTATTTGAACGAGCGCGAATGCTCGATCCAGCGCCGCCACCAGAAGGTGGTCGAGGAAGCGCCGTCGCCCTTCGTTAGCCCCGAAATGCGCAAGAAGATGGGCGAGCAGTGCGTCGCCTTGGCCCGCGCGGTCGGCTATTTCAGCGCCGGCACGGTCGAACTGATCGTCAGCGGCGAGGACAAGACCGGCGACGGCTTCTACTTCCTGGAAATGAACACCCGCCTTCAGGTCGAGCATCCGGTCACCGAGGAGATCACCGGCGTCGACCTGGTCGAACAGATGATCCGCGTCGCCAATGGCGAGAAGCTGTCCTTCGGTCAGGCGGATGTGAAGATCAACGGCTGGTCGATCGAGAACCGCGTCTATGCCGAAGACCCCTATCGCGGCTTCCTGCCGTCGACCGGTCGCCTGATCCGCTACAACCCGCCCGAAACCGGCACGGATGAGAGCGGCGCACTGATCCGCGTGGATGACGGCGTGCAGGAAGGCGGCGAGGTGTCGATCTTCTACGATCCGATGATCGCCAAGCTGATCACCTGGGCGCCCACGCGTTTGGAGGCCATCGACAAGCAGATCGAGGCGCTCGACAAGTTCGAGATCGAGGGGCCGGGCCACAATATCGATTTCGTGTCCGCGCTGATGCAGCATGAGCGCTTCCGCTCGGGCAATATCACCACCGGCTTCATCGCCGAGGAATATCCTGAAGGCTTCACCGGCGCGCCCGCGTCGGCGGAATTGCTCCAGCGCCTGTCCGCGATCGGTGCCTTCGCCGCCATGGCGCAAGCCGACCGTGCGCGGCGGATCGACGGGCAGCTTGGCAAGCGCCTGTCGCCGCCGACTGGCTGGCAGGTGAAGATCGCGGATGCGATCCATGATGTCGTGATCGACGGCGACGAGGTGACGGTCGATGGCGAGAGCATCGACATGGCGCTGGAATATACGCCCGGCGATCGGCTGATCGAGGCGGAGTTTGGTGAGGAGCAATTGGCGGTGCGGATCGCGCCGATGCGGTCGGGCTTCGTGCTGACCGCCCATGGCGCCAGCCACAAGCTGCGCATATTGCCCGCCCACGCCGCGCCCTATGCCGCGCACATGATCGAAAAGATCCCGCCCGATCTCTCCAAGTTCCTCATCTGCCCGATGCCCGGCCTGCTGGTCGCACTCAACGTCAAGCAGGGCGACAAGGTCGAGATCGGCCAGCCGCTCGCCGTGATCGAGGCGATGAAGATGGAAAATATCCTGCGCGCCGGCAAGGCGGGCACGGTCAAGAGCGTGTCGGCGGCCCAGGGCGAAAGCCTGCCGGTCGACGCGGTGATCCTGGAACTGGAGTAAGCATTCCTCCCCGGAACGGGGAGGGTGACCACGAAGTGGTGGAGGGGGGGATGCCCCTGGACGCGGCCTCGCATTTGGGGCACGCCCCCTTCCGTCGGCTTCGCCGCCACCTCCCCGCAGGCGGGGAGGAGATGGAGTTCCTGCATGCACCTGACTCATGATCCCAGCGCCCCCGCCGCCGACCCGATCGCCTTCGACGATTTCCTGAAAGTGGATATCCGGGTCGGCACGATCGTCTCGGCCGAGCCCTATCCCGAGGCGCGCAAGCCCGCCTACAAGCTGCTGATCGATTTCGGCCCGACGATCGGCCAAAAGAAATCGAGCGCCCAGATCACAGAAAATCACGCACTGGAAGACCTGCCCGGCCGCCAAGTCGCCGCCGTGGTCAATTTCCCGCCGCGCCAGATCGGCAAGTTCATGTCGGAGGTGCTGACCCTCGGCTTCGCCGACGCGGCCGGCGCCGTCATGCTGTTCGCGCCCGACAAGCCCGTGCCGAACGGTTCGCGACTGTTCTGAACCTGTCCTACACGGGCCGAGCCATGTTAGGCAGTCGGCATGGCGGCTATGCGCGTGCTGTTGGAAATTTCCTTTCCCGTTGGCGCATGAAGATGTCAAAATATACGGGAAATATGCGAAGTTAAGGGGGCGGGATGACGCAGGCGGTCGGGGGCGACTATGTGATGGATGCGAAGCGGGACCGGTTGGTCATCACCGCTTCGGCACTCGGCACGGTGTTCGAATGGTATGATTTCTACATCTATGGCGTGCTGGCACCGATCATCGGCCGCACCTTCTTCCCGACCGACAATCCGACCGTCGAACTTCTCTATTCGCTGGCCGGCTTCGCGATCGGCTTTGGCTTCCGGCCGCTCGGCGCGATGCTGTTCGGCTATCTGGGCGATCGGCTGGGGCGCAAATATACGTTCCTTGCCACCATCGTCCTGATGGGGCTGGCCACGGCGGGGGTCGGGTTGACCCCGTCGGCCGCCAGCATCGGCGTCGCCGCGCCGGTCATCCTGATCCTGCTCCGCATCGCGCAGGGGCTGGCGCTGGGCGGCGAATATGGCGGGGCGGCGATCTATGTCGCCGAACATGCGCCGCCTGGCCGACGCGGCTTCTATACCAGCTTCATCCAGGCCGGCGTGATTGGCGGCTTCATCCTGTCGCTGATCGTCGTGGTCGGCACGCAATGGATCGTCGGCATGGAAGTGTGGGACGCCTGGGGCTGGCGCATTCCCTTCATCTTCTCGCTGGCGCTGCTCGCCATTTCGCTGTGGATGCGCCTGATGCTGCGCGAAAGCCCGGTCTTCACCGCGATGAAGAAGGCGGGGCAACAGGCGAAGAACCCGCTGAAGGAGGCCTTCACCGCGCCGGACAACAGGAAGCGGATGCTGGTGGCGATGATCGGCATCGCGGCGGGTTTCACCGTGATCGCCTATACGGTGATGTTCCAGGCGCTCTATTTCCTGCAGAGCGGCCTGCATGTCGCGCCGGGCATCGCGCAACTGCTGGTCGGCGGCAGCGCCTTTGCCGGCATGGCGAGCTTCATCTTCTTCGGCTGGCTCTCGGACAAGGTGGGCCGCAAGAAGCCGATCGTCATCGGCTATGCGCGGGTGCTGCTGCTGGTCATGCCGCTCTACCAGTATATGGGCGCGACCGCGAACCCGGCGCTGACGCAGGCGGCAGCACGGGCGCCGGTGGTGGTGAGCGGCCCGGATTGCCGTTTCGATCCCTTTGCCAAGATACAGCCGACCGCCTGCGGCAAGCTGCTCGATCATTTTTCCAAGCGCGGCATCCCCTATGAGAAGCGCAGCGGCGTGGCGCCGGCGGTCAGCATCGGCGGCGTGGCCGTGGCGGACCTCAGCCGTGACGGGATCGATGCCGCGCTGACGGCGCAGGGCTATGATTTCGGTGTCGTCCGCCCCGACTGGCCGCGTGCGCTGATGCTGTTCGCCGCGTTGCTGTTGCTCTGGACCCTGTCGGGCGCGACCTATGGCCCGGTCGCGGCGCTGCTGTCGGAATATTTCCCGGCGCGCATTCGCTACAGTTCGCTCTCCATCCCCTATCATATCGGCACCGGCTATTTCGGCGGCTTTCTGCCGCTGGTCAGCCAATATATCGTCGCGCGCACCGGCGATCCCTATGCCGGGCTGTGGTACACGATCGCGGTGGTGGCGCTGGCGCTGGTCACCTGCCTCGTCGCCTTGCCGGAAACGAAAGGACGCCCCCTCGACGCCTGAGCCCCGGCGCGCTATCGGCTGCGGGCAATGACTGGCTATATCGCTCCGCTCCGCCTGCGCCTCGATGGCGATGCGCTGCTTTCCAACTGGCGCTGGCTGGCGCGGCAGGGCGGCGCCCCGGCCTGTGGCGCTGCGATCAAGGCCGATGGCTATGGCCTGGGTGCGGCCGGCGTCATGCAGCGGCTGAAAAGCGCGGGTTGCCGCGATTTCTTCGTGTCCAACTGGGGCGAGGCGGCGGTGCTCGAAGCGCAGATGGACGGTGTGAACTTCGCCGTCCTGCACGGCGTGCGCGACGAGGATATGGCGCAGGCGCTGACCTCACGGGCGCGGCCGGTGCTCTGCACGCCGGGGCAGGTGGCGCGCTGGAAGGCGGCAGGCGGCGGCGCTTGCGACCTGATGATCGATACTGGCATGAACCGGCTGGGCCTCGACTGGCGCGCCGACCTCGGCGAACTGGTTGATGGGCTGGAGATTGTCACGCTGCTTAGCCATCTGGCGTCAGCCGACGAGGATAGCGATCTCAACCCGACGCAACTGGCCCGCTTCCGGGATGTCCGGGCCGCAGTGCCCGCACAGCGCTACAGCCTCGCCAACAGCGCGGGCATATGCATGGGCGCGGACTATGGCTTCGACCTGACCCGGCCGGGTATCGCCCTTTATGGCGGCGTGCCGCATCCCGATGCGGCGCCGCATCTCCGCCCGGTCGTGCAGCCACAGGCCCAGATATTGCAGCGTCGCGCGGTCATCGCCGGCGACACGATCGGCTATAACGCGACCCATCGGGCCGAGCGCGATCTGGAGATTGCGATTCTCAACATCGGCTATGCCGACGGCTATCTGCGCGGCTTTTCGGGGCGCGGTGCGGCGCTGGTCGATGGCATCCGCCTGCCGGTGCTGGGCCGGGTGTCGATGGACTTGCTGGCAGTGGATGTCGGCGCGCGCCCGGATGTCGCGGAGGGCGACTGGTTGACGATCAACTATGATCTGCCGCAGGCGTCACAGGCGTCGGGCCTGTCGCAATATGAGCTGCTGACGGGCCTTGGCAAACGGTTCGACCGCATCTGGGCCTGAGAGTCTGTTTTAGAAAAACCGGTTCCGGCCCGCTCCCCCGCCCAACCGCCCGATCCAGTGTCATCCTGTCGGGTGGTTGGGCGGGGGAGCGGGCTGGTACGGGCTCTAACAGCAAAAAGGGCGCCGATCGCGAGACCGGCGCCCCTTCACTATCTAATGGATGGCGCTCAGCGCTCGATGCACATCGACACGCCCATGCCGCCGCCGACGCACAGGGTGGCCAGGCCCTTCTTCGCGTCGCGCTTGGCCATTTCATAGAGCAGCGTGGTCAGCACGCGCGCGCCCGATGCGCCGACCGGGTGGCCGATCGCGATCGCGCCGCCATTGACGTTGACCTTGGCCGGATCCCAGCCCAGTTCCTGACCGACGGCCAGCGCCTGCGCGGCGAAGGCTTCGTTTGCTTCGATGAGGTCGAGATCGGCGACCGACCAGCCGGCCTTTTCCAGTGCCTTGCGGCTGGCCGGGGCCGGGCCGATACCCATGATCGACGGATCGACGCCGCAGGTGGCGAAGCTGGCGATGCGGCCCAGGATGGTGGCGCCGCGCTTGGCGGCTTCGTCGGCGCTCATCACCACCAGCGCGGCGGCGCCGTCATTGATGCCGCTGGCATTGCCGGCGGTCACGGTGCCATCCTTCTTGAAGGCGGGGCGAAGGCCCTGCAGCGCTTCGATCGTGGCGCCGGCGCGGATATATTCGTCCTGGTCGACGATGGTGTCGCCCTTGCGGCCCTTGATCGTCACGGGCAGGATTTCGTCGGCGAAGCGGCCCGACGCGCGCGCGGCTTCCGCCTTATTCTGGCTGGCGACGGCGAATTCGTCCTGCGCCTCGCGGCTGATCTGGTATTTCTCGGCCAGGTTCTCGGCGGTGATGCCCATATGATAGCCCTGGAACGCATCGGTCAGGCCGTCATGGATCATCGTGTCGACGAAGCTGACCGGGCCCATCTTGGTGCCGCCGCGCAGCATCTGGGCATGGGGAGCGAGCGACATGCTTTCCTGGCCGCCGGCGACCATGATGCGGGCGTCGCCGGCCTTGATCGCCTGCGCCGCGAGCGCGACGGCGCGCAGGCCCGATCCGCACAGTTGGTTGAGGCCGATGGCGGTGCGCTCGACCGGGATGCCGGCGTTGACGGCGGCCTGGCGGGCGGGGTTCTGGCCCTGGCCGGCGGTGAGGATCTGGCCCAGGATCACTTCGTCCACTTCTTCGGGCGCGACGGCGGCCTGTGCCAGCGCGGCGAGGATGGCCTGGCGGCCCAGTTCATGTGCCGGAGTCGTGCCGAAGGCGCCCATGAAACTGCCCACGGCGGTACGCTTGGCGGCGGTAATGACGATGTCTGACAAAGGCTCGATCCTCACTAGTGGTAATGTTGTTTTCGCAGGCGCACATAACATCATCCGCCATGGCGGGAAAGCCAAAGGGACAGCGGATGCCACAGCATGTCGGGTGCCCGCTGGCTCAATATCATGCCGACATGGCCAAGGTTCAATATCCGGCTTTCCGTAAGGGATGGGGCGGCCGTCGCGGGCACGATTCGATCGGTTGCGGAAGCGATCGACAAGCTGGGGCAGGGGAGCGAGGCCGGGTCTATGACGGTCCCATCGATGTGCCATTCGTTTTGCCCGCTCGCATTTGCCGCATAGAGCATCTCGAACAATTGCTGCCCGGCGGCATAGGTGAGCGGTGCGCCCTCATTGGCCCAGTCCTCAACCGCGAGGAAGGCGCGCTCCTCGTCGGAGCCGGGTGTCATGTCGGCGAAGGCTGCATATTTCTGCACGGTGCGCTGCGGATCGAGCGCCCAGAAGCCCGATTGCAGTGCCTCCATCGGCACATAGCCGAGCCGGTCGCACATCGGCTTCGCACCGCGCCACAGGGCGGCGATCTCGGCAAGGTCGGCGGGCGGGAAGCCGGCAAAGTTCCAGGGCGAAGCGATCGTCGCCAACGCTGCCACCGGGTGCAATGCTGCGGCTGCAATGGCGATCGTGCCGCCCAGGCAATAGCCGACCAGGATCGGCGGGCGCCGCAATGCAGCGAGCATCGGGATAAGCCGGTCGGTGACATGGCCGTCGAGGCCGAGGCTGCGGTCGGCGGCCGTCGGCGCCCCCCAATCGACCAGATAGGCGTCATGGCCCGCTGCGGCCATATGGCGCAGCATGGAGCGGCTTTGCGACAGGTCCAGCACCTGTGGCGGGTTGATCAGGGAGGGGATGAAGACGACCGGCGCCCGATCGTTTTCCGGTGCCAAATCAGCTTGATACCGCAGCAGCCGGGCACTGCCAGCCGTTGCGGCAATGGGGCATGGTGGTGGTGGCGACGGACGCTGCGCCTCCTGATAGCGACGCAGGCCGATGAAGGCGCGGCGGCGCAAATCAGCATCATGCTCCGTTTCGCGCCATAAAATGTTGAGAAAAAGGGGTAAAGGACGCGGGCCATGTTGCGGCGCGGCATCGCCCTGTGCTAATGCGGGATGAGCAGGTGAGGGAGAGACAGGCATGGCCAAATCGAAGGCTGCTAATGAATCCGAACCGGTGGTTATCAAGAAGTACGCTAACAGGCGGCTCTATAACACCGAAACTTCAAGTTATATCACGCTGGACCTTTTGTCGCAGATGACCCGCGAGGGGCGCGAGTTCGTCGTCGTCGACGCGAAGACCGGCGAGGACATCACCCATAATGTCCTGACCCAGATCATCATGGAAGAAGAACAGCGCGGCAAGAACATGCTGCCGGTCAACTTCCTGCGCCAGCTGATCGCCATGTATGGCGATTCCATGCAGTCGATGGTGCCGCAATATCTCGAAGCGTCGATGGACGCCTTCCGCAAGAACCAGCAGCAGTTCCAGGAAGCCATGAAGGGTGCCTTTGGTGGCGGCCCGCTCGCCGAGATCGCCAAGCGCAACATGCAGATGTTCGAGGCGGCGGCGAGTGCGTTCGGCAATGGCGTTCCGGGCATGCCGGGCGCCACGCCCAGCCCGACGCCGGCGGCGACCGAAGAAAGCAAGGATGACGAGATCGCCGTCCTGAAGGCGCAACTGGCTGCGCTCAATGCGAAGATCGACAAGCTGAGCTGATCCACTATGGCCAAGGCGGATAGACTGGAGCGCCTGGATATCCGCCGGGCGGAGCTGGAAGAGGAATATCGCGCGGCGCTGATTGCGGCGCTGCGCGTGACCGCTGCCGGGCGCTGGGGCCTGTTCGACCATCAGCAGGATCGCAGCGCCCGCGCGAAGACCGCGCCGGTGCTGGCACAGCTCGACGAACTGGCGCAAGAGATCGACGCGATGCGCGACACGCTGGGGCTGGAGCCGTTCGACCTCCATCCCGCCTTTCTGGCGGCGCGCGGCAAGCCGGCGGCCGATGCGGTGGGCGAGCCCAAGCAGGCCAAGGCCTGGCTGGAGCGACTGGGCGCCGACGCCGGTTGAATGCCGCCCGGCGCGATGCTTGGGGGTCGACAGGGATGGCGGGTCTGGCCTATGGCGCCCCATCCACTTCAATACAGGCGACAGACCCCGTGAAACACGCCCTTAACGTTACCCGCGAACAGGATTTCGCTGCCTGGTATCAGGCCGTCATCACCGAAGCCGACATGGCCGAGGAAAGCGGTGTGCGCGGCTGCATGGTGATCCGTCCCTGGGGCTATGGCATCTGGGAACGGATCCAGACCCTGCTCGATGCGCGCATCAAGCAGACCGGCCACGAGAATTGCTATTTCCCGCTGTTCATCCCGCTGTCCTATTTCGAGAAGGAAGCCGAGCATGTCGACGGCTTCGCCAAGGAAATGGCGGTCGTCACCCATCATCGCCTGATCCAGAAGGACGGCAAGATGGTGCCCGATCCCGAAGCGAAGCTGGAAGAGCCGCTGGTCGTGCGCCCGACATCGGAAACCGTGATTGGCGCAGCCTTCAGCCGCTGGGTCCAGAGCTGGCGCGACCTGCCGGTGCTGATCAACCAGTGGGCGAATGTCGTCCGCTGGGAAATGCGCACCCGCATGTTCCTGCGCACCAGCGAATTTCTGTGGCAGGAAGGCCATACCGCGCACTCGACCGTCGATGAAGCGATGGAAGAGACGATGAAGATGCTCGAAGTCTATCGCAGCTTCGCCGAGGAATGTGTCGGCCTGCCGGTGGTCGCGGGCGAGAAGCCGGAGAATGAGCGTTTCCCCGGCGCCGTCGCGACCTATTCGATCGAGGCGATGATGCAGGACGGCAAGGCGCTGCAGGCCGGCACCTCGCACTTCCTGGGCACGACCTTCAGCCAGGCGCAGAATATCAAGTTCCAGAATGCCGAAGGGCAGCAGGAACTGGCCCAGACCACCAGCTGGGGCATGTCGACCCGCATGATCGGCGGCCTGATCATGGTCCATGGCGATGATGACGGCCTGCGAGTGCCGCCGCGCGTCGCGCCCTATCAGGTCGTGGTCGTGCCGATGCTGCGCGATACCGAGGAAGACGCCGCGATCGTCGATTATTGCACCGATCTGGTGAACCAGCTGAACGGCCTGGACGTGTTCCGCGAGCCGGTCCGCGCGCTGCTCGACAAGCGCCCGTCCAAGGCTGCGACCAAGCGCTGGGGCTGGGTCAAGAAGGGCGCGCCGATCGTGATCGAGGTGGGCGGCCGCGATGTGGCCGGTGGCAATGTCTCGGTCATCCGCCGCGATCGCCTCTATCGCGAGGATGGCAAGCTCGACAGCCAGATCGTCGCCAAGGGCGATTTCGTCGCTGGCGCAGCTGCGATGCTGGAGGATATCCAGACGTCGCTGTTCGCTGATGCGAAGGCGCGTCTGAACGGCAATATCGACAGGTCGATCACCGATCTCGACGCGCTCAAGGCCTATTTCAAGGCCAGCAAGAACCCCGGCTGGGCGCTGGTCCAGTGGGCCAAGCCGACCGGCGCGGAACTGGAGAAGGTCGTGCAGTGGCTGAAGGGCGAGAAGCTCACCCTGCGCAACGTGCCGACCGACGCGGAAGCGGCGGATGGCGCCTGCATCTTCACCGGCGGCACGGCGGTTGAGCGGGTGCTGGTCGGGCGCAGTTACTGAACATTATTTCCCCTCCCTTCCAGGGAGGGGATTAAGGGGTGGGTAGCGAGCGAAGCGAGCCTTCTACTGCCGCTACGCGGCAGACCCACCCCGGCCCCTCCCTTGAAAGGGAGGGGAGAAGAGTGGTTACTCCACCCCCAATTGCTCCAATGCGAAGGCGCTATATTCGGCCTGATCACGATAGCGCCGGAAGCGGCCCGACTTGCCGCCATGTCCGGCCTCCATGTTGATGCGGAAGACCAGCGGATTGCTGTCGGTCTTGGTCGCGCGCAGCTTGGCCACCCATTTGGTCGGCTCATAATATTGGACCTGGCTGTCCCATAGGCCGGTGCCGACGAACAGGCTGGGATAGGCTTTCGCCTCGACATGGTCGTAGGGCGAATAGGCGAGCATCACGTCATACCATGGCTGCTGCTCGGGATTGCCCCATTCGTCATATTCGCCGGTGGTGAGCGGAATGGTCGGATCGAGCATGGTGGTCACGACATCCACGAACGGCACCTGCGCGATGATGACCTTGTAATCCTGCGGCGCCATGTTCGCGACCGCGCCCATCAGCAGACCGCCAGCGCTGCCGCCCATCGCGGCGACCCGGCCCTTCTTTGCATAACCCTGATCCACCAGCGCGCGGGTCACGTCGATGAAGTCGGTGAAGCTGTTCATCTTGTTCTTGAGATGGCCGTCATCATACCATTGGCGGCCCATTTCCTGGCCGCCGCGAATATGGGCGATGGCGTAGACGACGCCGCGATCAAGCAGGCTGGGGAGCAGGGGCGAAAAGGCCGGATCGGTCGAATAACCATAGCTGCCATAGGCATATTGGTAGAGCGGGGCCGAGCCATTTTTCTGGAAGCCCTTGGCGTAGATGAGCGACACCGGCACCTTCGTCCCGTCGCGCGCGGTCGCCCAGACCCGTTCGGTCACATATTTGGCAGGATCATAGCCCTTTACTTCCTGCACCTTCAGTATCTTGCGTTCGCCGGTGTCGACATTCACCTCATAGGTGGTTTCGGGCGTGCGCAGGCTGTCATAGGTGTAGCGGACCCAGGGCGTGCCGCTTTCGGCGTTGACGTCGAGCGCCATGGCATAGGCGGGTTCGTCGGCATTGACGAAGCTGCTCTTGCCGCTCCTGGTCAGGAGGCGCAGGCGCTTATTGCCTTCGGACCGTTCCTCGATCGCGAGGAAGCTGTCGAAGGGCTGGAAATTCTCGATGAAGACGCTGGCGCTGGTCGGCACGATGTCCGTCCAGGCGGCGCGGCCCTTGGCGGCATCGGCGTCCGATATGGTCATCAGCCGGTAATTGGGCGCCTGCCAGTTGGTGCGGATCGTCCATTGGCCGCCCACATCGTCACTGCTGTAGAGGAAGTCGCGTTCGCGCGGGGCGAGCGGCGTGAAGCTTGCCGGATTGGCCGACGGGGCGCAGCGTTCCTCATTGCTGACGGTCGATTGCAGGACGATGCAGATGAACTTGTCCGACGTCGTCTTCCTGATGCCCATGTAGAAGGTATCGTCCTTCTCCTCATAGACCAGTCGATCGGCGCCGACAGGCGTGCCCAGAACATGCGCCTTCACCCGCTTGCCGAGCAGGGTGGTCGGATCCTTCTCGACATAGAAGATCGTCTTGCTGTCATCGGCCCAGGCGAAATCAGGTTCGGCATTGGGGATTTCGTCGCTCAGCAGCTTGCCGTCAGCGAGTCCCTTGACCCGGATCACATATTGGCGGCGGCCGACCAGATCCTCGGCATAGGCGAGCAATCTGTCGTCGGGGCTGACGTCCTTGCCGCCGATCGCGAAATAGCCCTTGCCCGCACCCATCCTGGGCTCGTCGAGCAATATCTGCTCGGGCGCGTCCATGCTGCCCTTGCGCCGGGCGACGATGGGATAGTCGCCGCCGGTCTCGAAGCGGCTATAATACCAGTAGCCCTTCTTGCGATAGGGGACGCTGCTGTCGTCCTGCTTTATGCGGCCGGTGATCTCGGTGTAGAGCTTGTCCTGCAACGGCTTGGTCGGCGCCAGCAGTGCGTCGGCATAGGCATTTTCGGCCGCCAGATAGGCGAGCATCTCGGGGTTCTTGCGGCTGTCGTCGCGCAGCCAATAATAGGGATCCTGCCGCGTCGCGCCGAACGGCGCCTTCACCTCATGCGGCTTCTTTGCCGCGACGGGTGGTTTGGGGGCGGTCTGCGCCTCGACGGTGGTGGACAGTGCGGCAATGCTGAGGCTCGCCATGAGCCAGGCCGAAGTGCGGATCATATTCCCTCCCTGCGAATCGCATGGCGGAGGCTGACATGATGGCGGGCAGGGGGGAAGATGATCCGGACCTGCCGTAAGAAACGGCAGGCCCGGACTGAAGCTAGGCGCTCAGTTACAGCACATATTTGCTGAGGTCGGTGTCATGGGCAACCGCCGACAATTGCTTGTCGACATAGGCCTGATCGATCACCAGCGTTTCGCCGCGGCGATCTTCCGCCTCGAAGCTCACATCCTCCAGCAGCTTCTCCATGACGGTCTGCAGGCGGCGGGCGCCGATATTCTCGACCTCGCTGTTCACCTCGGCGGCGATCTTCGCGACCGCGCGGATGCCTTCGGGCGTCAGGTCGATCGTCACTTCCTCGGTCGCCAGCAGCGCACGATATTGCGCAACAAGGCTGGCCTTGGTGTCGGACAGGATCGCGACGAAATCCTCCTCCGTCAGCGCCTTCAGCTCCACGCGGATCGGCAGGCGGCCCTGAAGCTCGGGCAACAGGTCGCTGGGCTTCGCCACATGGAAGGCGCCCGAAGCGATGAAGAGAATATGGTCGGTCTTGAGCGGGCCATATTTGGTCGAGACGGTCGTGCCTTCGATCAGCGGCAGCAGGTCGCGCTGCACGCCTTCACGGCTGACCGAACCGCCACGCACGTCGCTGACGGCGATCTTGTCGATCTCGTCGAGGAAGACGATGCCATTCTGCTCGGCGCTGGTGATGGCGACGCGGGCGACATCATCCTGATCGAGGCGCTTGTCCTGCTCTTCCTCGACCAGCTTGTCCCAGGCGTCGGCGACGCGCATCTTGCGACGCTTCTTCTGCTGCTGGCCAAAGGCCTTGGACATCATGTCGCTGAGGTTGATCATGCCGACCTGGCCGCCCATGCCGGGGATTTCCATCGGCATCGACGGGGCGTCGGCGACTTCCACCTCGACCTCGACATCGTTCATCTGGTTGCCCTCGATCTTCTGGCGGAAGGAGAGGCGGGTGGCTTCGCTGGCATCCTTGCCGGTCAGCGCATCGAGCAGGCGGGCCATGGCGGCTTCCGACGCGGCTTCGCGCACGGCTTCGCGGCGGCGGTCCTTCTCCAGCCGCACCGCTTCCTCGACCAGGTCGCGGACGATCTGCTCCACGTCGCGGCCGACATAGCCGACCTCGGTGAACTTGGTGGCCTCGACCTTGACGAAAGGCGCGTCGGCCAGCTTCGCCAAGCGGCGGCTGATCTCGGTCTTGCCGCAGCCCGTCGGCCCGATCATCAGGATATTCTTGGGCGTCACCTCGTCGCGCAAATCGGCGGGCAGGTGCTGGCGGCGCCAGCGGTTGCGCAGCGCGACGGCGACGGCGCGCTTGGCATCATGCTGGCCGATGATATGCGCGTCGAGCGCGGCGACGATGGCTTTGGGGGTCAGATTGTCGTTCATGGTCTTTTCTTGGGATCTCAGGCTGCGCTGTCGAGCGTTTCGATGGTGAGCTGGTCGTTGGTGTAGACGCAGATATCCGCCGCCACACCCATCGCCTTGCGGGCCAGGGTTTCGGCATCTTCCTCATATTCCACCAATGCGCGAGCGGCCGCGAGGGCATAATTGCCGCCCGAACCGATCGCGGCCACGCCGCCGAGCGGCTCCAGCACGTCGCCATTGCCGGTCAGGATCAGGGTGACGTCCTTGTCCGCGACGATCATCATCGCTTCCAGGTTGCGGAGATATTTGTCGGTGCGCCAGTCCTTGGCGAGTTCGACGGCGGCGCGCATCAACTGGCCATTATGGCGTTCCAGCTTGGCTTCGAGTCGCTCGAACAGGGTGAAGGCGTCGGCGGTAGCGCCGGCAAAGCCGCCGATGACGCTGCCGTCATGCAGGCGGCGCACCTTGCGGGCATTGGGCTTCATCACCGTCTGGCCCATCGAAACCTGGCCATCGCCGGCGACGACGACCTTTCCATTCTTGCGGACCGACATGATGGTGGTGCCATGCCAGACCGGCATGGACGAGCGGTTATGGTCATTCATGACCGCGCATATGGGAGCGGCAGTCAAGCGCTGCAAGCGTCTATGTAGAAACACGAGGCCGCCGCCGAAACGTGCGATTTGCGGGACGATTTCTGACTATCGGTTAAGGAACCAATGTCGATGAATTGACATTGTGCAACGCAGCAATCATTGTCGGTCGTCCCAAATGGAGGGAAGCTACTCATGACTCTCAAGGCCAGAGCACAAGAAAAGGTCGAGCGCGCGGGTATTGCCAACTATTCGTTCGACCAGGATGTTCTGGTAATGTGTGGCGTGCGCTATGCGATCGAGGCGTGCGAATGCGGCGAACCGGATTGCGACGGTGTGCGGCTGCGCAAGAAGTCGGCCTTTCCGCGCATCCTGCAGTGATGCAGGGCGGCAGGATGCCGCCCCGTCCCCGTTGTCAGTGTCTCCGCTATCAGTGAATGACTTCCTTGCCGGCGGTGCCGACCGATTCGATGTCGCGGCCGACGCCCTGCACCGTGTTGCAGGCGGCGAGCGCGGACAGGAGCATGGAGGCAAGGACGAGGGCGACGGTCTGACGCATGGATGATGCACTTTCTGATCTATGTTGGTCGGGCCTGTATAATGCGGCCAAACGCGCTGGACAGAGATAATTTCCAAAAAGCTGCAAGGCGGCGCTTGACAGGTCAGGCATCGGATGCGAAAGGCCGCCTCCTCCTTACAGGGGGCGCGTAGCTCAGCGGTAGAGCACACCCTTCACACGGGTGGGGTCACAGGTTCAATCCCTGTCGCGCCCACCATGATTTCAACGATTTGCGTTGAAGCATGGCTGGAGATATCCAACATCGGTAGTTGACCGTTGCAGGCACAGACCAGCACCGGCGCTTCTATGTGCCCTCGGCAAGTCGATGGTTGCCGCCGAGGATGAAGCGAAGCGAGCAATTTCGCCCTCATCCCCGGCCATCACAGTCTCTCACATATCGTCGAAGCGCGGGGCGCCTTCGAAATCCGCCTGCCCGAACGGCTTGTCGGTGAAGAGATAGGCATAATAATAATTGCGCAGCCTGGCATGGAAGGCGCGGATGCGATCCTGATAGGCGAACTGCGCCTGCATGTCGGTGTCGGCGAGGCGGGCGAGCAGCGCCTGCACGCCGACCGAGGGCAGCAGCCAGCCGACCGAACGGGCGGCGGCATCACGCGCCTCGATCCCGTGACGGTAGGCGTTCGCCTTGGGCGCGACGCTTTCATCGCCGACCTGGTGGAAGGCGAAATACCATTTCCAGTGGAATGCGTGGCCTAGCGGCGGGCTGTCCTTCCATTCGGGATGGCCGGCATAGAAGGCCCGCATCGTCTGTTCGCGCGGAATGTCCCAGGCGCGGTTGACCGCCTCGCGCTGGGCCAGCGTCAGTTCCACGCCCTGGCCGACCGGGATGGCACGGTTGATTGCGACATGGGCGATGGTCGGCAGCAGCAGGGTGAGCAGCAGCCACAGGCCAGCGAGCGTCGCGGCATTGGTGACCGAACTCCAGCGCAGCCGTCCTACCAGCAGCGTGACGCCAATCCAGAAGGCGAGATAGAGGGCAACCAGGCCCAGCACCGCCAGCAGCGGCAGCAGCGGCACATGCGACAGGGTTGCGCCGATCGCCAGCGGCACGGCGAGGGCGAGGAGCAGAAGTCCGCCGCGCAGCAGCACGCGCCGCGCCCAGAGACGCCGTCCCGATCCTGCAAGCGCATCAAGCATCCGCAGTCGCCCGGATTCCCGCTCGCCCGAGACCAGGTCGTGGAACAGGGCAATCACGAACAAAGGCGCCAGATAGACGAGCACGAAGGCGAAATCGAAGCGACCGGGGAGAGCCAGTTCGGGATTGAACGCCTCGCCATCGTATAGCTGCGCCTCCAGACCCAGGGCACGGACGCGCAGGATGTAAGGTGCGACGTCCCGCAGGCCGAGCGCCACGAAGGCGAGCGGCGCGGGCGCATCCCAGGCGGCATGGAAACTGTAATAGGCGGCATTGCCGGGATCCTGCGTCTTGCCGGCCCATTGCGCGACGGCCGCGATATCCTGTGCCTGTTTTGGCTGGATGCGGGCAATCACGGCGCGCTGCCGGGCGACTTCGGCCATGCCGGCAGCGACCGAGGCGATGGCGAGCAGGGCGACCAGCAGCAGCGCCAGCAGCGCCATGCGTGATCGCAGCAGCAGACGCAGTTCATGGGTGAGGAGGGTCATGGACGGGCTTTCTGAAGATGGCGGGCGACGGGCAGCAGCGCCAGCAGCGCGAGTGCCAGCCAGGCGAGCAGCAGGCCCAGGCCGGGCAGGCTGGCCGTCACCAGGTCGCCGGCGGTCGGCGCGATGAAGCGGAATTGCGGGATCGCCTGCCAATGGTCGGCGGAGATGCGCTTGCGCTGGTCGGCGCCGGCATCCTTGGCCTTGTCATCGGCATAGCTGACGGCATCGGCCTGCAATTGGTTGAGATGCTGGACCATGGCGTAGCGATAGGCTTCGGCCTGGGCGAGGAAGCGGCGATGGCCCGCAAGATCGGTGCCCGCGGCTGCCATCGACAATTGCCGCAGCGAGATGGCCGGGCTGATGATGCCGAAGCCGTCGGTCAGCCGGCTCTGCGCCTGCTGGATCGCGAAGCTGCGATCGGCATAGGCGTCGAACAGACCCGACGTCAGCTTCTCGCCCTCGACCGCGAGCAGGCCGTTATAATTGACCGGCAGATCCTCTACCTTGTCGACGCCATAGCGGCGCAGCATCTTCTGCTTGAAGGCGTTGAAGAAGGGATCGTCGGGATTATGCGCGTCGCCAAGGCGATGCAGATCCTGCTGGATGGCGATGTCGGTTTCCAGGCGGGTGGGCAAGCCATGGGCCTGCGCCGCGATATCGGGCGCCACGCGCGGCAGCAGGATCACCAGCACCGCCCAGAGCGCGAGCAGCGCGAGCAGCGCGTCGCGGCCGCGCCTTACCAGCGCGGAGACAAGGATCACGATGATCGACCAGAGCGCCAGATAGGCGCCATAGCCAAGCGCGATCACCGCCATCGGCCCGGCCAGCGCGCCCGGCTGACCCGCGATCAACAGGAAGGCGATGAGCGCGGGCAGCCCGACCAGCGCGGCGACCACGGCCAGTGCCAGCAGCTTGCCCATGACGAGCGCGCGGGCGGACACACCCTGCACCAGCATCTGGCGTAGCGTGCCGCGTTCGCGTTCGCGCGCGACCGCGCCATAGCCAAGGAAGATCAGTAGCAGCGGCGCAATCACCTGCAACACGAAGGCCGGGGTCAGCTGGCCGAAGCGGACCAGCAGCGAGGATTGGCGGACATCGCCGAAATTGGCGCTGTTCTGGCGATGGCCTTCCAGGAAGATGCTGTTGCCGGTGAAGGCATCGACGCCGGGATCGAAGGCGGCGAGCGGTGGCAGCGGGCGGAAGATGAAATTGCCGAAATGGACCATGCGATGAGGGTGGCGGTCGGGCTGTGCCTCGAACGCCTCGGCGGCCTGGGCCTGGAACCGGGCGCGGGTTTCGGCGATGCCGCTCTGGTGCGACCAACTGATGAGCGCGGCGGCGAGCGTCAGCAGGACGAGCAGCGCGAAGGCGATGACGGCGACGCGGTTGCGCCGCATCAGCCGCAATTCGTCGCGCACGATCAGGGTGATGGCGCTCATGCGGCAACGGCCTCCCGCGCGAACTTGCGATGCAGGTCGCGCACGTCGAAGCGGTCCGCGCCCTGCGCCGATGCCTCGTCGACGATCCGGCCGGATTCGAGGAAGCCGATCCGGTCGGCAATGTCGGCGGCCGACAGCAGGTCATGGGTGACCATCAGCACGGCCGCGCCCTTGCGTGCGACATCATGGACCAGCCGGTTGAAGTCGGCGGTCGCGCGCGGATCAAGGCCGGAAGAGGGCTCATCGAGCAGCAGTACCGGCACTTCGCGCAGCAAGGCGATGGCGATCGCCACCTTCTGCCGCATCCCCTTGGAAAAGCCGCCGAGCCGCTTGTCCCAGGCCGATGCCTGCAGGCCCGTTGCGTCGAACGCGCCGTCAATCTCCTGCGGGGCAGGATGGCGGCCGGCCAGCGCCAGCAGATAGGCGGCATTTTCCCGCGCCGTCAGATGCTCGTAAAGGGCGACATTTTCGGGCACATAGGCGATCTGCTCGCGCGCCTTGTCGGGCTGCGCCGCTGGGTCATGGCCGGCCACCAGCACCGTGCCGCTGTCGGGCCGGGCAAAGCCCAGCAGGGTCGACATGGTGGTCGATTTGCCCGCCCCATTGCCGCCGAGCAGCGCATAGATTTCGCCGGCATCGACATGCAGGGTCAGGCCGCGCAGCACATGATGGCTGCCATAGGACAGGTGGACGTCGGACAATATTATGGGCTGGCCGGTGGCGGTCAGGGACATGGGGGCAAGGCTCCTTGGCTGTTGCGCCGGACCATTTCGGCGATGCAGCAATCTGTCAATGAAATAATATAACATTTCCATTGACGGGTGCGGCGAGCCTACCCTAGGGGCAGCGGCGAATGAGATTTCGTCTCATTTCATTCAGGGGAAAATATGTCGATCCAGTTCCTGCCGCGCGCCTGCGCTGCGCCCGTCCGTTCCCGTCGCTTCTATCGCATCGCCCGCGCGCTGCCGCTGGCCGCTGTCCTGGCCTGGTTTCCAGCCCAGGCGCAGACCGGCGACGCGGTTCATCATGTGCCGGAGGGCGAGGGCGCCATCACGGTCGACGGCGTGCGTCAGGCCTATCGCGGCGATTTCTCCGTGAAGGAAATTCCCCAGGCCATCACAGAGATCGACGCGGAGACGCTGCAGCAGAATAATATCCTGCGCCTGACCGACGCGCTGGACATGAACGCCTCGGTCGCGCGCCAGAATACGCTGGGCGGGCTGTGGGACAGTTTCGCCATTCGCGGCTTTGCCGGCGATGAAAATCTGCCGAGCGGCTATCTGGTCAACGGCTTCAACGCCGGGCGCGGCTTTGGCGGCCAGCGCGATGTGGCGGGGATCGAGCGAGTCGAGGTGCTCAAGGGGCCGGCGGCGGCGCTGATCGGGCGCGGCGAGCCGGGCGGCACGATCAACCTCGTCACCAAGCAGGCGGAAATCGGCCGGACCTTCGGCACGGGCACGCTGCAATATGGCAGCTATGACCGGTTCCGCGCTGACGCCGACGCCAATCTGGCGCTGACCGACGGCATCACCGCGCGGCTGATCGGCTATTATGAGAAGGGCGACACCTTCCGCGACTATGTGTCGCAGAAGCGCTGGGGTTTCCTGCCCTCGATCGGCGTTGCGCTGGGCGATCGGACGCGGCTTACCTATGATTTCGAATGGACCCGTGTGGAAGTGCCGTTCGATCGCGGCATCGTCGTCCTGAACAATGATTTCAACACCGTGCCGCGTTCGCGCTTTCTGGGCGAGCCGGGCGATGGCGACACGGTGGCGCGCGCCACCGGCCACCAGTTGCGGCTCGACCATCAGTTCAATGACGACTGGAGCCTGCTGGTCGGGGCCAGCCATCGCGATACGCTGCTGACCGGTTTCTCGTCCGACGCGGAGCAGACCGCATCGCGCCAGAAACTCTATGTCGATGGCCACTCCCTGTCGCGCCAGCGCCGCTCGCGCCGCTATGATGCGGAACATAGCGTGGTTCGCGCCGAGATCGCCGGCAAGTTCGAGACCGGATTGCTGCGCCATCGCGTGCTGATCGGCGGCGATTTCGACCAGTTCGAATATGATAATTATTTCACCCGCTATCGCCCGCCGGCGCTGAGCAGCAATCCGAGCGATCAAGCGGGCTATGTCATCGACATCGACAATCCGGTCTATGGCCAATATCCGCTGCCTGCGACGTCGGTGTTGACCAATCGTCTAGATACGCAGCGCAGCTTCGGCTTCTATGTGCAGGACCAGATCGAACTGACCGATCGACTGCAGATCCGCATCGGCGGCCGCTATGACAATCTGACGTTGAAGGTCGACAACCGCGTGCTTGCGGAGGCCAATCGTTACAATAGCCGCAAATATGAGCGGTTCAGCCCGCAGGCCGGCATCGTCTATGACCTCAGCGATCCGATCACCCTCTATGCCGCTTATGGCCAGGGCTATCGCGCCAATGTCGGCGCGGATTTCTTCAACAATATCTTCGACCCGGAAACGAGCGAGTCGATCGAGGCTGGTGTCAAACTGACCGCGCTCGGCGGCGCGCTGACCGGCACCCTGTCCGTCTATCAGCTGACCAAGGACAATGTGCTGGCCAGCGACAATAATAATCCCGGCTTTTCCGTCGCGATCGGCAAGGCGCGTAGCCGCGGCATCGAACTGGACGTGAACGGCCATCTGCCCGGCGATATCGATATATTGCTGAGCTACGCCTATACCGATGCCGAGGCGCGGGAGGCGGTGAACGATCCCAATTTCGCAACCCAGATCCTGCCGGGGGACAGGCTGATCAACATTCCCGACCATGTTCTCAACATCCAGGTTGCCAAGCATTTCGAACTGGCCGGGCGTGGGGCGCAACTGGGCGCGGGCATGCAATATGTCGGCGAACGGCTGGGCGAAACGGGCACGGACTTCACCCTGCCGTCGCACACCTTGTTCCGCCTGTTCGGCAGCGTCGATGTGATCGAGGGTGTCGAATTGTTCGGGACGATCAGCAATCTGTTCGACGAGACATGGTATGCCAGCAGCTACAGTTCGGTCTGGGTGCAGCCTGGCACGCCGCGCACCGCCACCGTCGGCGTGCGCGCCCGCTTCTGAGCCGGAAGGATAGAGACATGAGCAAGACGATGACGCGCCTTCTGGGCGCCGCCGCTTTGTGTGTTGCTGGCACCGCCATCGCGCAGCAGCCGACTGAGGCGCCGCTGCCGGGTCTACCCGCTTCGGTGCTACCGCCAACGCTGTCCTGGTCGGGGGCAAGCGAAAAGCTGGTCGTCGGCAAGGATGATCCCTGGACCACGCCGGCCGAGCAGGCAGGTTTTTCCACCACGCCGCGCTATGATGAGGTTACGGCCTGGTTGAAGCGTCTGGATGCGGCCTCGCCCCTCATCAGCCTCGAAACCTTCGGCCGCACCGGCGAAGGCCGCGACATGCTGCTGGTCCGCGCCAGCAAGGGCGGGCCGGGCAAGCCGGTCGTGCTGGTGCAGGCGGGCATCCATGCGGGTGAGATCGACGGCAAGGATGCCGGCCTGATGCTGCTGCGCGACATCGCGCTGCGCGGCAAGGACAGCCTGCTCGACAAGGTCGATCTGGTGTTCGTGCCGGTCTATAATATCGACGGGCATGAAAAGAGGAGCCGCTGGAACTTCCCGGCGCTGCGCGGCCCGGCGGAGAAGGGCTATGTCGGCAACAGCCGCAACATCAACCTGAACCGCGACTTTGCGAAGGCGGACGCGCCCGAAAGCCGGGCGATGATCGGCCTGCTGCGCCGGCTGGACCCCATCCTCTATGTCGATTGCCATGTCAGCGACGGCTTCGACATGCAATATGACATCACCTTCACCTATGCCGGCTGGGGCCGCTATGCCTATCATCGCGCCACCGCCGACTGGCTGCAGGGCCGTTTCGGACCGAGCGTGACGGCAGCGCTGGAAAAGGCTGGCCATATCCCCACCATCTATCCCAGCCCGATCGATACGCGCGAGCCGACAAAGGGCATCCGCCAGGCGCCCGAAGGACCGCGCTATTCGACCGGCTATGGCGATTTCATCGGCGTCCCGACCGTGCTGGTCGAAAACCACATGATGAAGCCCTATCGCCAGCGGGTGCTGGGCACCTATGTGCTGCTGGAGGCGGCGCTGAAGCTGGCCGGACAGGATGCCGGAGCGATTGCGCAGGCGAAGGCCAGCGACCGGGCATCGCGCCCCGCCGAAATGCTGACCCGGTGGAAGCCGGCCGCGCAGCCGATCGGCTGGGTCGAGCGGTTCAAGGGCATCGCCTTCGACACCTATGTCTCGCCCGCGAGTGGGCGCAGGGAGCAGAAATGGCTGGGTCGCCCGGTCGACTGGCGGATGCCGATCATCGGCCAGGAACCGGTCGAGACGGTGCGTCTGCCCAAGGCATGGTGGGTGCCGGCCGGGCAGGCCGAGGTGATCGACCGGCTGACATTGCATGGCATCCGCTACGAGGTGCTGGATGCGCCGCGCACGCTGACGCTCGATCGGGCGCGGCTGGTCGGCCCGCAATCGATGCCGGTGCGCGACGCGCGCATCCCGCTGGACACGAAGTTGCGGCACGAGACCGTGACCGAAACGCTGCCAGCCGGCACGGTGCGCGTGCCTGCCGATCAGCCGCTGGGCCTTTTGGCGGCAGCGCTGCTGGAGCCGGAAAGCCAGGACAGTTTCCTTGCCTGGGGCTTCTTCCCGGAGATATTGGCGGCGCCTTCTGGGGCGGAGGATTTCGTCCGCGCGCCGATCGCCGAGGCATTGCTGGCCGCCGATGCGCAGCTTCGCGCAGAGTTCGAGGCGAAATTGGCCGCTGATGCCACATTGGCCGGCGATGGTGACGCGCGGCTCGACTGGCTATCGGCCCGGCTGCCCGATCGCAGCCCCTATCATCATCTCTATCCGGTGCTCAGGGAGAACTGAGCCCGGTGAACCGGGGCGGTCGACCCGCCCCGGTTCTTCCAAATCAGAAGCTGACCCGCGCGGTCACGCGGATGTCGCGGCCGGTGAGCGGGGCATAATCCTTGAGGAAGGACGAGGCCCGGCGGGCGACCACATCGAAGATGTTGTTGGCCGAAAGGGCGAAGCTGAGCGGACGTTCCTTGCCCCAGGGGCGAACATTCAGCTCGGCATTGACCATGGTGTAGCCGGGCGTCGTGGTCTCGAACTCGGCGACCCGGTCCTGCTTGCTGACACGCTCGACTTCGCCGCGCAGGTCGAACTTGGTTGCCTGATAGGCCAGGCCACCGAGCAGACGGAGCGGGGGAATGCGCGGTGCCGGCCCGACGCTCTTCACATTGGCATGGACATAGTCGGCCAGGCCATCCGCGACGATCTTGCCGTCGCCCAGCTTGGCCAGGGTCAGCGATCCCTGCACCTCGAAGCCATAATAGCGGGCGTCCGCCTGGTTGAAGGCATAGACGGGCAAGCCATCTTCTTCCTCGCCGGTCAGATCCTCATAGATGAAGTTCGAGAACCAGGTGTGATAGGCCGACGCCTCGAAGCTGTAATTGTCGCCGCTGCCGCGCAGGATCGCCTCGACGCTGTTGGCCTTTTCCAGATTGAAGTCGGGATTGCCGACCTCATAGGCCTGGGTGCCGGCATGGGGGCCGTTGGCGAACAATTCTTCAGCCGCCGGCGCACGTTCGGTGTGCGACAGGTTGAGCCCGATGCGCCAGCTGTCGGTCAGGCCATAGGAGGCGCCGACCGAGCCGGAGAAGGCGTCGAAGCTGCGCTTGCCGGCGAAGAACTGCTCCTGATCCTCCAGCGGATTGGCGGTCAGGCTGGTATGTTCGTAGCGGCCGCCAAGCTCGAACTTGAGCGCGCCATAATCGAGCTGCTGCAAGGTGAAGACGCCGACCTGCGTGGTCGAATTCTTCGGCAGGAAGGCTTCCTCGCCGATCACGTTGAAGTCGCGGTTGAACAGTTGCACGCCGGTCGCACCGCGCCAGGCGCCATGCTTGGCCTGGGTCAGTTCCAGCCTGGCTTCCATGCCCTTGCTGAAGAAGGCGGTGCCCACCGAGCCGTCTTCTTCCAGTTCGGCATGGGTATAGTCGGCATAGCCCAGGCGCAGCGAAACCTTGTCCAGCACATTGCCGTCGCCATTCACTTCGGCGCGCAGGTTGACGCTGTCCTGCTTCATGCTGAGGCGCGGGGCTTCCTGCTCGTCGCCCGGCTGGGTCGCGAAGCGGATCGGCACGCCATAGAGGCTGTCATAATGGTCGTAGGAAATACCGATATTGCCGGTGTCGCCGATATAGGCGATGCCGCCGCCGGCGGTCCAGGTCTTGGCCGCCGAATTGGGCAGCTTGCCCTTGACCGCGGCGTTGCCGGCGAAGTCGATCGCTTCCTCGCCTTCTTCCGCCGGTTCGGCGGGAAGCAGGCTCGATGCCAGCGCTTCGGCACGCAGTGCTGGCGTCAGCGCATGGCCGCCGATGCGGACATCGTCGCTCTTGAGATAGCTGCCATCGGCATGGGCAACCCAACCGCCCGACAGGGGGACATCGACCGAGGCCGCGCCTGAACGCTCGTCTGCGGCCGAAGCATAGGTGCCGATCGCATCGACATGGACCGGCTCATCCGGGATTGCATTCGGGATGCGCTTGTCGATGACGTTGACCACGCCACCGATCGCTGAAGATCCATAGAGCAGCGACTGCGGCCCACGCAGCACCTCGATCCGTTCGGCAAGCAGCGGATTGACGACCACCGCATGATCGACCGAGGTGTTGGATACATCGACGGTCGACAGACTGTTGGTCAGCATCTTGACGCGTTCGCCCTGCAGGCCGCGCAGCACCGGGCGCGATGCGCTGGGGCCGAAGGAGGTGGCGGATACGCCCGGCTGATGTTCCAGCGTCTCGCCGATCGACGGGCGGATCGCCTGGGTCAGATCCTTGCCCTCGACCACGGCGACGCTGGACAGCATGTCCTGGCGGCGGGTCGGCAGGATGCCGGTGACGATGATGTCGGAACGGGTCGACTGGTGATAGCCGTCAGCCGCGTCATCCGCAGCGGTTTGCGCATGCGCGGCTACGGACGAGCCGAGAACGGCAAGCGCACAGCCGGCGAGAAACTGGAATTGCATGGACATGGATCCCCCGAGGTGGATGGAGCGACATTATTCTGACCTCCACGCCCTGCTCGGTCGCGCTGGAGGCTGCCCCGCCTCTGTAAAAACATGTCCATGATGTTACAACATATCAAACATTACATTTCTGTCATGTGGCTGGCGCCCTATCCATCCAGCCCGCGAAGCTTCCGCAAATCGATGCCCAGCCGCCGGACCCGGTAATAGAAGGTCTTGCGCGGCAGGCCGAGGCGCTCGATCGCCTGGCCCATGTCGCCGCCGGTCGCCTGGATCGCCTCGATGATCGCCATGCGCTCGAACGCGTCCATGCGCGCGTCGAGCGGCAGCGTCGCGCCATCGGCAACGGGTTCCTGCTCCAGGCCCAGCGCCAGCCGTTCGGCCAGCCGCCCCAGTTCATGGACATTGCCGGGCCAGTCATGGTCCAGCAGATGGGCCAGCACCGCGCGGCTGACCGGCGGCACCGTGCGGCGGAAGCGGCGGGCAGCGGCATCGAGTAGATGGGCGAAGATCAGCGGAATATCCTCGCGCCGTTCGCGCAGCGGCGGGATGTGCAGCCGCACCGCCGCCAGCCGATAGAGCAGGGCCGGCTGGATCGCCGCCGCCTGGCCCTGCTGCGTCATGCAGCCGATCACGCGCAGGTCTACCGGCTGGGGTTCGCGCGCGCCGACCGGGCGGACCAGCCGGTCCTCCAGAAACTGGATCAGATGCGCCTGCAGCGCCGGGCCGGACTGATCGACATCGTCCAGGAACAGCGTGCCCTGATGCGCGCGGGCCAGCCGCCCTTCAAGCGGCGCGCGCCCGGCCAGGCTTTCGCCATGCAGGCTGGTCTCCGCAATCGCATCGGGCACGGCGGCGCAGGCGATGCTGACGAACTGGGCGCTGGCGCGGCGGCTGCGCTGATGGATCATGCGGGCGACCAGTTCCTTGCCGGTGCCGGTCTCGCCCTCGACCAAAATGTCGATATTGGTGTCGGCCAGCGTCGCCACCATGTCGCGCAGCCGCTCGATCGCCGGAGAATGGCCGATAAGCGGGGAGGCGACGGCGGTGTCGACCATCGCGCGCAGGCGGCGATTTTCGATCACCAGCAGCCTCTTCTCGCTCGCCCGCGCGACCGATGCCAGCAGGGCGTCGGGATTGAAGGGCTTTGTCAGGAAGTCCCAGGCGCCGGCCTTGAGCGCATCCACCGCCATCGGCACATCGCCATGGCCTGTGACCAGGATCACCGGCAGTTCCGCGTCACGGGCGTGGAGCGCCCGGAACAGGTCGATGCCCGACATGTGCGGCATCCGCACGTCGCTGACCACGACGCCGGGAAAGTCCGCATCGATCGCCGCCAGCGCGTCGGCAGCGCGGGCGAAGGCACGGACCTCATGGCCCGCCAGCGTCAGCGTCTGCGCCATGGCAGCGCGAAGATCGTCATCATCGTCGACCAGGGCGATCGGACGCGGGGGCATGTCGGTCATGCGCGTTGCAAACTCAGCTGGAAATGGGCGCCGGCCTCACTGGGAAGCAGGCGCAGCGACCCGCCCATGTCAGCCATGATGTCGCTGGCGATGACGAGGCCGAGCCCGAGACCCGATGGGCGGCTGGTGACGAAGGGGGTGAAAAGCTGGCCCTGCACCGACGGATCGATGCCCGGCCCATTGTCGATCACCGACAGCAGCACCGTCTCCGCATCGAGCGCGACCGAGAGGCGGATGGTTGGCGCGGCCACGCCTTCCAGCGCTTCCAGCGCATTTTGCAGCAGATTGACCAGCACCTGTTCCAGCCGGATCGTGTCGGCCATGACACGCAGGTCGTCCGGCAGGTCGGGCAGGTGCAGGTCGACCCGCGCCAGCCGCGATTTCAGGATCAGCACGCTGCCCTCGATCGGTCCGGCGAGCGGAATGACATCGATCGCGCCGGTCGCCTTGCGGGAAAAACCGCGCAGTTCGGCCGTGACCTTGCCGATCCGGTCGGTCAGCCGTTCGATCGCCGCCATATTCTCGGCCGCAGCCTCGCTGTCGCCGCGCTCGATTAACAACCGCCCATTGGCGGCATAGCTGCGGATCGCGGCGACGGGCTGGGCGGTTTCATGGGCGATGCCGGCGGTGATCTGGCCCAGCGAGGCCAGGCGATTGGCCTGGCGCAGCCCTTCGCGCAGCGTGTCGGCGCGCGTTTCGCTGGCGGCACGCTCCTCCATCTCGCGGCGCAGTTCGCGGGTGCGGTCCGTCACCATGGCCTCCAGTTCGCTGGTGCGGGCGGCAGCCATGGCGGCGCGTTCGGCGCGGCGATGGCCGCGCTCGCGCAATATCCAGATGCCGCCGGCGAGCAGCAGCAGCAGCAGCAGGGTCGCCAGCCGCACCGTGCGCACGAAGCTCTCCACGCCATGCAGCGGCGTCAGCATGTTGAGCTGCCAGCCCGGTTCGCCGGCCGCGACCGATTGCCACAGCAGGCGGCGGCGTGGTTCGTCGGCGGGGCTGACGATCTGCCGGCCATCGGCATCGCCCATGCCCCTGAGCGGCACCGGCAGCAGTGAGCCGCGGCCGGACTGCAATTCGGCGCGAAAGCGCTGCTTGGCCTGCGCCGACAGCGGATGGATGGTAGTGAAGCGCCAGTCGGGGCGGCTGGTGATCAGGATGATGCCCTCGCGACTGGTGATGAAGGTGATTTCGCCCAGCCGCGCCCACTGCTGCTCGATCCCGTCAAATTCCAGCTTCACCACGACATAGCCGCCGCCGCGCGATCGCCGCGACAGATACATGCCGGGCCGCTCGCTGATCGTGCCGAGGGCGAATTGCGCGCCCGATCCATGGGCGGCGGCGAGCTTGAAATAATTGCGGAAGGAATAGTCCTGGCCGACGAAGCTGCGCTCGCTGCCCCAGTTGCTCGATGCGACGGTGCGCCCGGATGCGTCGAGCACATAGATTTGCGCCGCGCCGGTGGTGCGGGCAAGCGCCTGCAGCTTGCGGTCCAGCGCCCGCAGGGCGGTCTATGATCCGGTGAGGCCCGCGACCAGATCGCTATCGTCGGACAGGGCGATGGGCAGCAGCCGGAACCGCTCGATCTCGCTCTTGAGATAGGCCTGGCGCAGGATTGCGGCGCCGCGCGTCTCCGCGCTCAGCCGGGCAATGGCATTGCGCTCGGCAACCTCGCCCGACAGCCAGAGCAGGCCGCTAGCCACGCCCAGGAACAGGGCAATCCACAGGATGCGATTCGGGAAGCGGGCGCCGTCCATAGCCCTGCATATCGCGCCAACCAGCGATGTGCAAATTTCTGCACATTGCGCGATATTGGTGGGCAGGTATATGCACTAGATAAATTGGCGGCAGACGTGAAAAGTTTGTCAATGCACTGAATTATAATGATTTAATTTCATTCCTCCTACAATTTGTCGCGCATGGCTGACGGCTCGATACTGGCGACCTCAATTCCCGACCCGCCCATTCAAGAAGGCGGGAAGGCTTTTGGCGAGGGCCAGAAAGATAACTGTCATGCAGATTTCCGATTTCCCCGACGCGCCGGTCGCACGGCGTCCCTGGTATCTTCATCTCTATGCGCAGGTGCTGCTGGCGATCATCGCCGGTGTGGCGCTCGGCCATTTCGCGCCGCATCTGGGCGAGGCGATGAAGCCGGTCGGCGACGCCTTCATCAAGGCGGTGAAGATGGTCATCGCCCCGGTCATCTTCCTGACGATCGTCACCGGCATTGCCGGCATGCGCGACATCGCCAGCGTCGGCCGGGTCGCGGGCAAGGCCTTCGCCTATTTCCTGTTCTTCTCCACCCTGGCGCTGGTCGTCGGCATGATCATCGCCAATGTGGTGCGGCCGGGCGCTGGCCTCAACATCGATCCCGCCACGCTCGACGCCAGCAAGGTCAGCGAATATGCGGAAAAGGCGCATGACAGCACGCTGACCGGCTTCCTGACCGGAATCATCCCCGACAGTTTCCTGTCCGCCTTCGTCAGCGGCAATATCCTTCAGGTGCTGTTCGTCGCCATCCTGTTCGGGGTCGCGCTGGCTCTGATCGGCGATCGCGGTGCGCGCGTGCTCGACCTGCTCGAAGATGTCTCGACCGCCGTGTTCAAGCTGGTCGCCATCGTCATGAAGGCCGCGCCCGTCGGTGCGTTCGGCGCCATGGCCTTCACCATCGGCAAATATGGCGTCGGCACGCTCGCCAATCTCGCCTTCCTGGTCGGCACCTTCTACCTCACTTCGGCGCTGTTCGTGGTCGTGATCCTGGGCCTGGTCGCCCGTGCCGCCGGTTTCTCGATCTTCGGCTTGATCCGTTACCTGAAGACCGAATTGCTGCTGGTGCTCGGCACATCCTCGTCGGAAAGCGCCCTGCCGGCCCTGATCGAGAAGATGGAGCGGGCGGGCTGCCCCAAGTCGATCGTCGGCCTGGTCGTGCCGACCGGCTACAGCTTCAACCTCGACGGCACCAATATCTACATGACGCTGGCCGCGCTGTTCATCGCGCAGGCTACCGGTGTGGACCTGTCGATCGGCGACCAGATCCTGTTGCTGGGCGTCGCCATGCTCTCGTCCAAGGGGGCGGCGGGCGTGACCGGCGCGGGCTTCATCACGCTGGCGGCGACCCTTTCCATCGTCCCATCCGTGCCTGTCGCCGGCATGGCCCTGATCCTGGGCGTCGACCGCTTCATGAGCGAATGCCGCAGCCTCACCAACTTCATCGGCAATGCGGTGGCGACGGTCGTCGTCTCGCGCTGGGAAGGGCAGCTGGACCAGGCGCAGTTGCAGGCCGCGATGCGGGGTGATGGCAGGGAGCCATCCCCGGCTGAGCCGGCGCTCGCCAACGCCGTCCCGGCGGAATGAGGCGCAGCCACCATGGTTCGTTTCTCCTGCGCGGCCGCGCGCCGCCCCATCGCCGTCTCCGCTCTCACCCTTGCCACCCTGTTCGCTCGCCCCGCATGGGCCGACGACATGCCCGCTGAGCCCGCCAGCCTCTATCCTGCCGATGCCGTCGGCGAAGGATCGGTGTCGGGCGGCTATGCCCTGTCGCGCTGGGCGGAGGACTGGCGCAGCAAGGCCGATCCGCAGCAGCGCGACGACCTGTTCGCTCGCCTCAAATATCTGCCGCTCGACGATGATGGCGACATCTATCTGACGCTCAGCGGCGAGGCGCGGGTGCGGGTCAATTACACGACCAACCTCAACCTGCGGAACGCCGGCAGCCAGCGGCAGGACATCAACCGGCTGGTCGGTGGCGCCGACCTGCATGTCGGGCCGCATCTGCGCTTCTATGGCGAAATCGCCCATGGCGGGATTTCCGGCGACAATATCGGCACGCCATCGGGATCGCTGCGCAATGATCTGGTGCTGCTTCAGTCCTTCGCCGAACTGAAGGGGCGGGTCGCGGGCATGGACCTGGGCCTGCGCTATGGGCGCCAGGAATTTACCGACGGCCCCAATTTGCTGACGTCGCAGCGCGACAACAACACGATCCGCTATGCGCTGAACGGCGTGCGGGCCTGGGCACGGACGGGGTCGCTGCGCATCGACGCCTTTGATTTCAAGCCGACGGCTTTGGGCAATGGCGGCATCGACGATGACAAGGTCGAGCAAGGGCGGCGCTTTTCCGGCTTCACCGCCGGAATCCGCATTCCCGAAAAGGCGCTGGGCGGATCGGAGCTTTATCTCGATCCCTTTTTCTGGCGGTTGCGCACCAGCGAAGCGCTGTGGGGTGGCATCACCGGCCGGGTCGAGCGCTTCTACGCTGGCGCGCGCCTGTGGGGGGAGGTCGGCCCGGTCAATCTCGACTGGACCGTCAACCACCAGTTCGGCGATTTCGACGGCCGCGACATCAGCGCCTGGCAGCTTTTCTTCAACCAGAGCTACAAGCTGCCCGGCGACCTGCCGATGGGGCCGCGCATCGGCTTCCACGCCGATTATGCCAGCGGCGGCGGCACGTTCGAGGGTGGCACGCTGAAGGCCGCTTACGCTCCCTTCGGCAATAATATCTATTACAGCTACCAGCTGTGCATGACGCCGACCAACCTCAAGACGCTGGCGCCCAGCCTGACCCTGTCGCCGCTCAAGGGCGTGAAGATGCTGATGGAATATCAGTTCGCCTGGCGCGCCGATGAAAATGATGCGGTCTATCGCGCCAACAAGTCGATCTTCGCCGGCACCCAATCGGTCTCCGGCCACAAGATCGGTGAATCGATCCGCGCACAGATCACATGGTCGATCACGCCGCGCCTGTCCTTTGTCGGGCGCTACGAGCATCTGGATGCAGGGCCGGTGCTCAGCCGTGCCGGTTATGGCAACAGCGATTATCTGGCCGGCTGGCTGAGCTTCCGTTTCTGAAGGTGGATGGGGTGGTGAGCATGACCTGACGGACAAGATTGGCGAACGCGCATCCGGCCGCCCGGCCCCTTTCCACGCAGATTTGGAATCCACGATCATGACCTCCTCCTCCAGTCCGGCGGCACCGCGCCGCCGGTCCCTGTTCAAGAAGATCCTCCTTACCCTCGCCATCCTCATCCTGGTGCTGGCGATCGCCGCCACCGCCTTCTTGTTCCGCCCGATGGCCTCGCCCGCCGGCAAGGCGGCCGCCAATGACAAGCCGGTCGATGTGCTGGTGATCGGCGGCGGCATCATGGGCGTGACGCTGGCAACCTATCTCCAGGAGATGGAGCCGGACTGGCGGATCGATATCTACGAGCGGATGGACAAGGTCGCGCAGGAAAGCTCGAATGGCTGGAACAATGCCGGCACCGGCCATTCGGGCTTTGCCGAACTGAACTACACGCCGGAGAAAGACGACGGATCGATCGCGACCGACAAGGCCGTCGATATCGCCGAGCAGTTCGAGATTTCGCGCCAGTTCTGGTCGCATGAGGTCAAGCAGGGCCGCCTGCCCAAGCCGACCGACTTCATCAACGCGACGCCGCATATGAGCTTCGTCTGGGGCGACGATAACATCGCCTATCTGCACAAGCGCCGCGATGCGCTGGTCAAGAACCCGCTCTTCTACGGCATGCAATATTCGCAGGATCCCGCACAAATCCGCCGCTGGGCGCCGCTGGTGATGGAAGGGCGCGACCCGGAGCAGAAGGTGGCGGCGACGTTCATGCCGCTCGGAACCGACGTCAATTTCGGTGTCATCACCACCCAGTTGACCCATGCGCTGACCCGCAATCCCAATTTCAACCTTCAGCTTGGCCATGAAGTGCGCGGCCTGCATCAGAATGCGGACAAGACGTGGAACGTCACCGTCCATGACCTGAAGAACAACAGCGATAATGTCGTGAAGGCGAAGTTCGTCTTCATCGGCGCGGGTGGGGCCTCGCTCAAGCTGTTGCAGATGTCGGGCATTCCGGAATCGAAAAACTATGCCGGCTTCCCGGTCGGCGGCCAGTTCCTGGCGTTCGAAGGGCCGGCCGCGACCAGCCGCCACAATGTGAAGGTCTATGGCAAGGCCGAGGCCGGATCGCCGCCCATGTCGGTGCCGCATCTCGACGCGCGCAAGCTGGACGGCAAGTCGGTGACCCTGTTCGGTCCCTTCGCACTGCAGAGCACGAAGTTCCTGAAAAATGGCTCGCCGCTCGATCTGTTCGCCTCCATCTACAAGAATAATGTCGGCGGCATGATGAAGGTCGGCGCGGAAAATCTGGATCTGGTCCGCTATCTGGCGCAACAGGCGACGCTGACCGACGCCCAGCGTCAGGCCGAACTGGTCAAATATTATCCCAATGCCAAGCGTGGCGACTGGAAGCTCATAACCGCCGGCCAGCGCGTGCAGGTGATCAAATATGATCCCAAGAAGGGGACCGTTCTGCAGTTCGGAACCGAAATCGTCACCGACAAGGATGCCAGCATCGCCGCGCTGCTAGGCGCCTCGCCCGGCGCCTCGACCTCGCCGGCGATCATGCTGGAAGTCATGCGCCGCGCCTTCCCGCAACAGATGGCTGGCGACTGGAAGCCCAAGGTGGAAGCAATGGTGCCCTCCTATGGCCGGAAGCTCAACGCCAGCCCGGACCTCACCAACCGCATCCGCCGTATGACCAGCCAGACTTTGGGCCTGCCCTATATCGAGGTGCCGGCGAGCCTGACTGGTGCGACGCCTAATGCCGGTGCCAAACTGCCGGCGAAGCGCAACCTCAATTCGGAACAGCAGGCGCTGTAACGAGCGGACAGGGGATGGGTTGGCGCGCGATCGCCAGCCTGTTCCCTGTTCCTCAGCCTATCGCCGGGTGATGCCCGCGCCGCCATCCACCGGGAATACGCCGCCGGTGATCCAGGCGGCTTCATCCGACGCGAGGAACAGCACCAGATTGGCAACATCCTCGACGGTGCCGAGCCGGCCGAGCGGGTGGCGCAGGATATTGGCGGCCAGCGCGGCGGCCGGATCGGGCTGTTGGTCGAAGGAGGCGCGCAGCATTGCCGTGTCGATCGAGGCCGGGGCGACGCAATTGGCGCGCAGGCCGTCGGCCGCGACGTCCAGCGCAAAGCCCTTCATGAAGGTTTCCAGGCCGCCCTTCGACGCGGCATAGGCGGCCAGGCTGGGCGCGCCCATGCGGGCATTGATCGAGGAAATGAAGACGAAATTGCCCCGGCCCGCGTCCTGCATGGCGGGGGCGAAGGCCTGGACCAGGCGGACCGCGCCACCGACATTCACGTCATAGATCGCATTGAAGGCTTGCGGTGAGGAGGCGAAGATGTCCGCCTGTTCGGTCGCGGCGCCGGCATGGACGATGATGTCCGGCGGCCCAAGCCGTGCCAGCAGGTCGGCCGCGCCCTGCGCAATGCCGGCGTCGTCGGCCAAGTCGCAGACCCATGCCTCGTCCCCCGCATCGGAGGCGATCCGGTCCATCGCGACGACATGGGCGCCCTCCGCCTTGAAGCGGACGCAAATGGCCGCGCCGATGCCGCCGGCGGCACCGGTGACGAGGGCGATCTTACCGGACAGGCGGGGCATATCTTCTCCATTCGTATTTATAAAAGCAACATATCATCTAGGAATGCGCTCGCAATGACATAATTCTGACAATGCCAGATTGACGTGTTGCTAAATGAGCGATAACTGAAATGGAAACAGGAGAGGAAGGGGTTCCATGAAGGTTAGTGGCGTATATCCGGTTCTGCCCACGCCGTTCGATGCGTCGGGCGCTATCGACGATAGCGGCATGGATGCGATTGTCGATTTCGTCGTCGATTGCGGTGTCGATGGCGCAGTCTTTCCGGGCCTCGCCAGCGAATATGACATGCTCTCGCTCGATGAGCGGATCGGCCTCATTACCCGGATCGCCACGCGCATCGATGGCCGCATCGGCTTCATCATCGGCGGGTCCAGCCCGGACGTCGAAGAAAGCCTGGCGCTGATCCGTGCGGGCAAGGCGGCGGGTGCCGCCGGCGCGATGGTGATGACGCCGGGCGCGCTGGCCGGCGACAATGACGCGCTGGCCGCCCATTATCGCAAACTGGGCGAGGTCGGCCTTCCACTGATGCTGCAGAACGCGCCCCGGCCGATGGGCGCGGGTCTGAGTGCCGAGGATGTCATCGCCGTGGTCGGCGCCGTCCCCGCCATCCACTGGGTCAAGGAAGAGAATATGCCCTGCGGGCAGCGGATCAGCGCGATCCGCGCCGCCGCGCCCGATCATCTGCTGGGCGTGTTCGGCGGTGCCGGTGGCCGCTACATCACCGACGAACTGGCGCGCGGCGCGATCGGCACCATGCCGGCGGCCGAACTGCCCGAGGCGCATGTGGCGCTGATGGCCGCCCATCTGGCCTGCGACGGCGATGCGGTGCGCGCCCATTATGAACGGATGCTGCCGCTGCTGATGATGCAGGCAGTGTTCCGCTGGCGCCTGACCAAGGAAGTCTTGCGCCGGCGCGGCCTGATCGCCGACGCCTTCACCCGCGCGCCCGGTCCGGAACTGGACGAGGGCGACCAGCGCGAGCTTGACCGCATCCTCGCGCGGATCGACGATTGGACCGGAATCGGCGTGGTGCAGGGCTGAAGGATATGGGCGCGATGGACGATGTGATCGAGCGGCTGGACGTCTTCACCGTCACCATTCCGCGCGACGTGCCCTATCTGGGCGCGCTGGGGCCGGGCGAGGAAGTCAACGCGGCCGGCTATATCGTCCGGCGCCGCAATGGCACCATCTATCCGACGGTCGACCGATCGGTCGTAGTGCGCGTCATCAGTCGGTCTGGGCTGGTCGGTTGGGGCGAGACCTATGGCCTTGTCGCGCCGGGAGTGATCCATGAACTGGTCGACGATGTCATCGCGCCGATCCTGATCGGTCGATCGGCCCATGATGTCGAGGTGATCTGGGAAGATCTTTACGACCTGATGCGGGTGCGCGGCTATCAGGGCGGTTTCTGGCTGGATGCGATGGCGGCGGTCGACATCGCGCTGTGGGATATCCATGCCCGCGCCGTCGGCCTGCCGCTCTGCCGCGTGCTGGGCGGCCAGCGGCGCGAGACCATTCCAGCCTATGTCTCCGGCCTGCCCGAACCGACATTGGAGGCGCGCTGCGCGCTGGCGAAGCGCTTCGTCGACCAGGGGTTCGACGCGATCAAGTTCGCCGGCGTCGTCAGCTTCGACGGGATCGAGGCGGAGGCGCGGGCCTTGCGCGCGGCGATCGGCCCGGACGTCAAGCTGATGGTGGATCTCCACTGGATGTATTCGGCGGCCGAGGCAGTGGCGCTCATCCGCCGGCTGGAACCGCATGACCTTTATTTCGCCGAGGCGCCGGTCAAGCCCGAGGATGTGGCGGGGCTGGCCGATGTCGCCGCCCGCGTCGCGACGCCGATCGCCGCGGGCGAGGAATGGCGCAGCGTGTTCGATGCCCGGCCAAGACTGGAAGCGCGCGCGGTATCGATCGTGCAGCCCGAAATGGGGCATACCGGCATCACCCAGTTCATGCGTATCGCCCGGCTGGCGGAGGCGCATCATGTCCGGGTGATGCCGCATGCGACCATCGGCGTCGGCATCTTCGCGGCGGCCAGCCTGCATGCCGCCGCAGCGGTGCGCGACCTGCCCTATCATGAATATCAGCATTCGATCCTGCCGCGTTCGGCGCAATTGCTCGATGGGCGCCTGTCCTGCACGGCCGGCGCCTTTGCCTTGCCCGAAGGGCCGGGGCTGGGGGTGGCGCCGAACGCGGCCTTCTGGAACCATGTAACGCGGGGGCGGCAATGAAAGATCTGGGCTGGCTAAACGCCATGGTCGGACGCTAGAAACGGCCATGCGCACGAAAATCAACGCCCAGCCCAACCAGAGCCTGATCGACGGGATCACCACGCTTCAGGCGCTCGCTTCCTCGCCCGAGCCGATCGGCTGTCGCGAACTGGCGCGACAGCTGGATTCCGATCCGACCAAGATCAACCGGTTGCTCAAGACGCTGGCCTATCTGGGCATCGCCCGCCAGACCGCGAACCGCAAATATACCGCCGGGCCGGGCATGCATGTGCTGGCGGCGCAGAGCCTGTTCGCGTCGGGCCTGATCCGTCGCGCCCTGCCGGAACTGGAGCAGCTGCGCCGCTACGGCCATACGGTGGCGATGGGCGTGCTGTGGAATGACAGTGTCTCCTATCTCTTCCACGCCCCGCCGGGGATCGAGGCGTCGCGCGGCCTGGGCCGTATCGGCCTGTTGCCGGCGACGACCAGCGGCATCGGCATCGCCCTGCTCGCGGAACTGGAGGATGCCGATGTGCGCGAGCTGTATGAAGGGCGCGACATTCCGATGTTCCCCGACGGCATCGACAGCCTGCTCGCCAAGCTGAGCGAGGTTCGTGCGCTGGGCTATGCGCGCGTCCATGTGGCGGATGAGCGCGACCATCATATCGTGTCCGTGTCGATGGGCGATCCGGTCCATGCCGGCATCGCCATGTCGGGCTGGATTCCCGAGGGGGCGACGGCGCCGCTGGTCGAGGCCCTGCGTGAGGCGGCGCAGCGCATCGGAGAGTAAGTGTTGCTTCATGTGATACAAATATGCCGCTATATCGATTTTTCTTAGCGAAAATGGCCAATTAAATCGATATAGAAGCAACAAATTTCAGATTTCGGGATTGACACGTCGCTAATTGTGCAACAATTTCCCTCTCAGAAGCACAATGCTCGCACAGGAGGGGATGAAGATGCGCAAGGTAGCAAAATGCGCGAGCCTGTTGGTACTGGCCACCACGGCCGCGTTTCCGACGATCGTAGCCGCCCAGGAAAACGCAGAGCCGCAGCCAGCCCAGGCGGCGGACGGCGCGGTCGCCGATATCGTCGTCACCGGCATTCGTCAGAGCCTGAGCAAGGGCATCGAGACCAAGCGCCAGGCTGTCACCTTCGTTGACTCGATCGTGGCCGAGGATGTCGGCAAGCTGCCCGACCAGAATATCGCGGAATCGCTCCAGCGCGTATCGGGCGTGCAGATCCGCCGCTCGCTGGGCGATGGCACCAGCGTGTCGATCCGCGGCCTGCGTCAGAACCGGACCGAGGTGAATGGCCGGTCGCTGGTCAGCCCCTTCGGTCGCGGCCCCGGTGTTCCGGCCGATGCCGATTTCAATCCGCTGTCGCTTTATCCCGCCGAACTGATCAGCCGCCTGGAAGTAACCAAGCTGCTGTCGGCCGACCAGATTGACGGGTCGCTGGGCGGCACGGTCAACATCATCACGCGCAAGCCGCTCGACGCGCCGAACACGATGGTCGCCGGCCGGATCGAGGGCAGCTATGCCGACATGCTCGACCGCAAGGGCGTCAGCGGTTCGCTGCTCTATTCGCGCAATTTCGATGACCGGTTCGGCGTACTGGTGAATGTGACCGCGTCCGACCGGCCGATCCAGGAAGACAGCTTCAACAGCTTCGCCGGCTTCCTGCCGCTGACCGGCGCGTTCGACCCCAATGGCGATGGCGTGGCCGACAATGATCCCAATGGCGACGGCCTGGCCGGCACCTATATCGCCGACCTTCGCTATCAGCGGCTGCGCGAACGCCGCAAGCGGCTGGGCGCCAATGTCGTGCTGCAATGGCGACCGACCGACGAACTGGAGCTGTCGCTGGACACCGTCTATGCCGCCGGCAAGGCCAAGCGCCGGCGCAACTGGTTCGCCGTCGCGCTGACCAGCAATGGCGCGGACTATGTCGATTACAGCTTCTCACCCAATGAGGTGCTGGTCGCGGGCACGGTCCGCCGGCCGCTGCAGGGCAATGACGAGCGGCTGACGATCAAGGATGACTCGCTCTCCAGCGCGCTGAACCTGCGTTATGAGAAGGGGCCGTGGACGATCAAGGCGGAGGGCAGCTATTCGGATGCCCAGCTCAACTACAACCAGACCTATGTCCGCACCCAGACGCGGGCATCCTATCTGACCTCGTTCGATTTCACCGGTGGCGGCGTGCCGCAACTGACCCTGCCGTCGGGCGTCGACCTGCTCGATCCGTCGCTCTACAATTATTCCAACTTCTTCGATAACCGCTTTGAATCCAATGCGAAGGAATATGCCGGCCGGGTCGACCTGCGCTATGCGATCGAAAGCGGCGTGCTCGACTCCTTCGAGGTCGGCGGCCGTATCGCCAAGCTCAAGACCGCGCGCAATTCGCTGCTGTCACAACTCACCTCCTCGGTCCGCCTGACCGATCGGGATGCGGCGCTCTATGAGGTCGGCAGCTTCCCCGATCTGCTGGGTGGCAAGGCGCCCTTCGCCCAATCCTATCTGGTCGGCAATCCGTTCGGCACCGGCGCGGACTTCGCCTGCGAGGCGATATTGGGCAGTTGCACGCCGCGCGTGCTGGACCCCACCGCCTCCTACAAGCTCGATGAAGTCACCAAGGCGGGCTATGTGAAGCTCAATCTGAAGGGTGATCTGGGCAGCATTCCCTTCTCCGGCAATATCGGCCTGCGTTACACCCGCACCGATCGCGATGCGGTATCCGCGCTGCGCCGCGCCGACGGGACGTTCCAGCCGGTCACCGCATCGCCCTCCTATGAGGACTGGTTGCCCAGCGCGGTGCTGAAGTTCGACCTGACCGACAAGCTGGTGGCCCGTGTCGGTGCGGCCAAGGTCGTCGGCCTGCCGGACTCGCAGGATCTGAGTCCCGGCCTGCTGCTCAACCGCATCGTCTATACCGGGACCGGCGGCAATCCGAACCTCAAGCCCTTCCGTGCGGATCAGTATGACGTGTCGCTGGAATGGTATTTCCGCCAGGGTTCGGCGCTGACGGTCGGCCTCTTCTACAAGGATATCGGCTCTTTCCTGACCACCCGCTCGACCTTCGAGGATGTGCCGGGCGAGACCCAGCAATTCCTGGTCACGCGCAAGGTCAATGGCGAGGGCGGCAAGCTCAAGGGCGCGGAAGTGATGTTGCAGCTGCCGTTCAACTTCCTGGACGGCTTTGCCAGCGGCTTCGGCATTCTGGCGAACTACAGCTATATCGACAGCAGCACGCCGTTCGTGAATGCCCGCACCGGCGCTACCCTGCCACTGGAAGGGCTGTCCAAGCATAATGCCAATCTGGTCGGCTATTATGAAAAGGACGGGTTCGGCCTGCGCGTCGCCTATAATTATCGCTCGGGCTATCTCGACAGCGTGACGGCGGGCGGCGAAGGCTCCTTCTTCAAGCCCTATGAGACGATCGACGCATCGATCCGTTATGATTTTGGCGCCTTCGGCATCTATGCCGAGGCCGGCAACCTGACCAACGAGAAGCAGATCCGCTATACCGGCGCGCCCGAAGCGATCGCCCTCTATGCCGAGCAGGGCCGCCGCTTCGCCATCGGCGCCAACTTCAAGTTCTGAGGACGGGATGACTATGCTGATCGCGGGCGATTGGGGATCAAGCAACATGCGCCTTCACCTGTGTCGGGTGGAGGAGGGGCGGCTGATCCCGGTCGAGACGGTGCGTGGCAAGGGCGCCAAGGATGTGGCCGATCATGAAACCGCCTTCCGCGCGGCGGCAGGGGACTGGATCGATCGTCATGGTCCGATGCCGGTGCTGCTGTCGGGCATGATCGGGTCGACCATCGGTTGGCGCGAGGCGGCCTATCTGCCTTGCCCGGCCGGGCCAGAGGCGATGGCCGGCGCGTTGCTGCGGTTCGAGGCGGCGGGATGCCCTATCGCGATCGTGCCGGGCCTGTCGTGCCGCAACATCTTCGGCCAGCCCGATGTGATGCGCGGCGAGGAAGTGCAATTGTTCGGCTGGCTGGCTGGCGTGGCGGACGATGATGCCGAACGGCTGATCTGCCTGCCGGGCACGCACGCCAAATGGGTGCGGACACGGGGACGGACGGTGTTGGGTTTCGTCACCTCTATGCAGGGGGAAATGCGCGAGCTGCTGCTCGCCCATGGCCTGCTCGGTCGGTCGTTGGCAAAACCCTATGATCCGGCCGCGCCGACCGACATCGCCGCCTTCGATGTCGGAGCCGGGCTGGTGATCGATGATCCGACGCTGGCGATCGAACATGGACTGTTCGCGCTGCGCAGTCGCATCCTGATGGGCGAACTGACCAGCGACGCCGCGCCATCCTTCCTGTCCGGATTGATGATCGGTGCGGAGGTCCGCGACGCGGTCGCCGCCCATCGCGCGCGGGGCATGGCGGTGGACACCATCGTCCTGGTCGGCGCGGAACTGCTGGTCGATCTCTATGGCCGGGTCTGCGACCGGCTGGGGATCGCGACTGAAAGAGCAGCGGGTGACGGCACCGCGCTTGCCGGCCTATCGGCGATCGCCGCGCGCATGGAGGCCGCCGCCGCATGATCGAGGGGAAGGCCCGCAGGATCAGATGGGCGATCCTGGCGATGTTGTTCGCCTCGACCGTGATCAACTATCTCGATCGGCAGGCGCTTTCGATCCTGGCGACGACGGTGCAGCAAGACCTGCATATGGATGACATCGCCTATGCGCGCGTCGTCCAGGCTTTCCTCATTGCCTATACCTTCGCCTATCTGATGGCCGGCCGGGTGACCGACTGGCTGGGCACGCGCCTGTCGCTGGCGCTGTTCGTGGGCTGGTGGTCGCTGGCGAACCTGCTGACCGGCTTCGTCCGGTCGGCAGGGGAGCTGGGCGCGGCGCGCTTCGCGCTGGGGCTGGGAGAGGCCGGCAATTATACCGCCGGGCCCAAGGCGGTTTCGGAACATTTTCCGCCCAAGGAACGGGGTATAGCGCTCGGCATCTATACGGCCGGGGCGATGATCGGCGCGACGCTGGCGCCACCGCTGATCGCCGGCATCGCGCTGCATTTCGGCTGGCGCGCGGCGTTCATCGCCACTGGCGCGGCGGGGCTTGTCTGGCTGGTCGTCTGGCTGATGGTCTATCCGCGCAGCGCGCCGGAGCCGAAGGAAGAGCGGATCAGCGAGGGCGCGCTATGGGGCCGTATCCTGCGCGACCGGTCGGTCTGGCTGCTCGCCGGTGCGCGCGCGGTTGCCGATCCGGTCTGGTATTTCTACCTCTTCTGGTTTCCCAAATATCTGACCGATATCTATGGCCTGACCTTGATCGCGGTCGCCTCCATGGCGTGGATCGTCTATCTCGCGGCCGACCTTGGCAGCATCGGCGGGGGCTTCTTCTCCAGCCGGTTGATCGCGCGTGGCGTGGCGCCAGCAACCAGCCGCATCATCGTGATGGGTGCGGCCGCGCTGGTGGCACCGCTCGGTGCGATCGCGGCCAGCCATCCGGCCCTGCCGGTCCTGTTCGCGCTCGCCTCGGCCGTGGCCTTCGCCCATCTGGTGTTCCAGATCAATATCAGCACGCTGATCGTCGATCTCTATCCCACCCGTATCGTCGCCACCGTGTTCGGCGTCGTGGCGGCGGGCAGCGGGCTTGGCGGCCTGCTCTCGACCCAATTGGTCGGCCAGCTTGTCGCGGGCGGCGCGTTCGAACGCAGCTTCCTGCTGATGGCGCTGCTCCATCCGATCGCCTTTCTGCTTGCCTTCCTGGCGCTGCGCAGTGCGCGCCGATCCAATGGGGAAGGCCAACTCGTCCACGCATAACAACAAGTGGGAGAGGAAGATGAAGCATTTCTATGGACTGGCAGGGGGACTGGCCCTTGCCGGAACGGCGTCGGCCGCGCTGCTGCTGAGCAATACGGCCACCACGGGCGGCGCCAGCGGATCGACCAGCGCCATCGCCAGCTGGGTCAGCCTGGGCAGCCCGCTCCAGGCCACGGCGGAAGAACCGATGGCGGCGGCGCTCGCCGCCAGCATCAGTGTCGAACGGGTGCCGCGAGACGCGGATTCCTCCAACCAGGCGGCCTGGTGGGTGCCAATCGCACTGGCGCCCGATGGCACCCTTTATGTCGCCTTCGACAGTCCCCCGGCATCCGGCGCGGCCGGCAGCCATGAGGTCAAGATCGGCAAGCGCGACACAAGTGGCACCTGGACCTTCGCCGTGCTGCGCAATCCCGATGGCACGGTCTGGACCGAGGCGGACGATATCGGCCACAAGCAGCCAACCATCGCGGTCGACGGCGCGGGCGTGCTGCATGTCTGGGCCGACATGCACAATCTGTCGGATGGCATGCGCTATTTCCGCGCCGATGCGCCCGGTGGCATGAGCTTCACCCGCCAGACCGATATCCCCGCCACCGGCCTCTATACCTATCCGGTCGCCAAGCGGGCGCCCAATGGCGACGTCTATCTGATGATCCGCAGCTATGATGCGGCGACCTATGATGGCGAGGGGGAGCTGTTCCGCTGGGCTATGTCTGGCAGCAGCGGTAGTTGGAGCCATGTTGGCACCTTTGCCGCCGCCAATGACGCGGTCGTCTATCCCGACGACATGACATTCGGCAGCGACGGCAGCGTTCATCTGCTGTGGGAATGGGCCAAGTCGCTGCCCCGGTCGCTGCGCCATTATGGCAGCTATCTGCGCTACTCGCCGACCGGCGGCGGCTGGAGCTATGCCGATGGCACGGCGGCAACGCTGCCGGTGGGCCTCGCCAATGCCAAGCTCTTCTTCCTGCCGCTCCAGTCGGGCGAGGTCTTCACCACCGACCAGACGCTCAAGGGACTGCAGAGCGCCAAGCTGGCGCTCGACGATTATAACCAGCCGACCATCGCCTATCGCTATCGCCCGACCGATGGCAGCGGGGACGCCAATTTCGATGTGTGGCGCGTGCGCTGGAGCGGCACCGGCTGGACCAGCCGGGAAAAAATCTACGCCGCCAGCAACAATGTGCCCGCGGCGCTGGGCATATCGCGCACGGCGGCGCAGGTCCGCGTTTATTTCGCCACCACCGGCGAAGGGCTGCGCCAGGGGCTGAAGACATCGACGGCGTCGGGCTGGACCATCACGGACCTCGCGCCCGGCAAGGCGATAACCCGGCTTGCCACGGTGCCGCTGTCGGCCGACACCGACATCATCTATGGCGCCGCGCCGACCGATGTGAACAGCACCACCGGCAGCGTCTATCTGACGCAGGTCACGAACTGAAAGGGAGACGGGATGATCGGCAGTCGACGCGAATTTCTGGCGGCGGTGGCAAGTTCACCGTTGTTCGGCCGCTTTTCCGCGGCCACCGACGAGCCGACGCAGATCATCCCGCTCTGGCCCGATGGCGTGCCGGGCGGCAAGATACCGGCCATCACCGAAGTGGTGGACGACCAGATCGACACGCTGGGCTATCGCTACCGCGTCGGCATCCATGTGACGCGGCCGACCCTGTCCTGGTTCGCGGCGGCCAAGCCGACTGGCGCGGCAGTGCTGATCATTCCGGGTGGCGGCTATTCGCGGGTCGGCATCGACCGGGAAGGCTATGAATGCGCGCGCTGGATGGCCGACATGGGCATCCATGCCTTCGTCCTGCGCTATCGCCTGCCGGCCGATCGCTGGGCGGCGGGGGCAGATGTCGCGTTGCAGGATGCGCAACGGGCGATGCGACTGATCCGGGCCGGGCGCAGCGGCGGCTGGACCGTCGATCCGCAGCGGGTGCTGGTGCTGGGCGGATCGGCCGGCGGCCATCTGGCCGGAAGCCTGTGCATGCGGCCCAATGACCGCATCTATCCGATGGCGGAAAGTGCGGACCATCTGTCGGCCCGGCCGGACGGGGCGATCCTGCTCTATCCGGTGGTGACGATGGCCGGCGCCACCAATGGCGGGAGTCGAAGGTCGCTGATCGGCGACAATCCGACTGACGCCCAGATTACGGCATATTCGCTGGACAAGATCGTGGCGTCGACCACGCCGCCAATGATCCTGTTCCATTCGGTCCATGACCGCACCGTCCCGGTCGACCAGTCGCTGACCCTGTTCGGCGCGGTGCGCGCGGCGCAGGGGGCGATCGACATGCATCTGTTCGACGAAGGCAGTCATGGCGTCGGCCTGCGCGGCGACCCGGCCCAGCCCTTTGCCGACTGGCCGACAATCGCGCGCAAATGGCAGGTGCGGAGCGGGCTGGTCTGAGTGTCAGGGGCTCCCGTGGAAGGAGGACATATTCTTCCAACCGATTGATCTTTTCCGTCGCATCGCGCTAAGCCCGGCCGATATTGTGGCGCCCGATCGGGTGCTGCCCGGAAAGGATGAGCATGTCCCCATATCTGAAGGCCGGCGCTGCGTTGGGCGCCTTGCTGCTGTTTCCCGTCACAGCCGCGCAGGCGCAGCAAAAGCTGACGCTGGAGCGGGTGTTCGCAAGCCCCGACCTTGCCGGCCCGCAGCCGCGTGCTCTCAAGCTCTCGCCCGACGGCAAGCTGGTGACCCTGCTCAAGCCGCGTGCCGACGAGAAGGAGCGGCTCGACCTGTGGGCGATCGACACCGCAACCGGCGCCGAACGCATGCTGGTGGATTCGAAGAAGACCGGCAGCGGCGCGGAACTGAGCGAAGCGGAAAAGATGCAGCGCGAACGCGACCGCTCGGTCGCTGGCAGCACCGGCATCACCAGCTATGACTGGTCGCCCGATGGCAAGAGCATCCTGGTGCCGGTCGATGGCGATCTCTATCTCGCCGCGCTTGACGGCAAGGTCACCCGCCTCACCGACACGCCGGACGGCGAACTCAACGGCGTGGTCAGCCCCAAGGGCGGCTTCGTGTCCTTCGTGCGCGGCGGTAACCTGTTCGTGCAGCCGATGAACGGCAGCGAGAAGCAACTGACCCAGGGCGCCAGCGATACGGTCAGCTGGGGCGTGTCGGAATTCGTCGCGCAGGAGGAAATGGATCGGCGCACCGGCTATTGGTGGTCACCGACCGACGCGATGATCGCGGTCGCGCGGGTTGATGAAAGCCCGGTCGGCATCGTCACCCGCACCGCGATCGGCGGCGAGGGGACCAAGGTCTATCAGCAGCGCTATCCCGCAGCCGGCACGCCCAACGCCATCGTAGACCTTTTCGTCATGAAGGCGGACGGCTCAGGCCAGGTCCAAGTCGATCTCGGCGCGGACAAGAACGTCTATCTCGCCCGTGTCGACTGGTCGAAGGATGGCAAGACCCTCTATGTCCAGCGCGAAAGCCGGGACCAGCAGCGGCTTGACCTGCTTGCGGTCGATCCGGCGACCGGCAAGGCCAAGATCGTCCTCACCGAAACGTCGAAAAGCTGGATCAACCTCAGCAATAATTTCACGCCGCTGAGTGACGGCAGTTTCCTGTGGTGGTCGGAAAAGACCGGCCATGGCCATCTCTATCATGTGCGGGGCGGCAAATGGACCGCGCTGACCAGCGGCGAATGGGAAGTACGCGATATCGTTGGCGTGGATGAGGGCAAGGACCTGGTCTATTTCACCGGCAATCGCGACACGCCGCTGGAGCAGCAGCTCTATGTCGCATCGCTGGCCAAGACCGGCCCGCTCAAGGCGCTTACCGCCAAGGGTTGGTGGAACGACGCGGTGATGGATGGTGCGGCGAGCCGGATCGTGGTCACCCGCCAGAATGCCGACCAGCCCAAGCAGGTCTATCTGGCTGATAGCAGCGGCAAGCAGCTGCAGTGGATTTCGGAAAATGCGCTGAAGGGCGATCATCCCTATGCGCCCTATCTGGCGAGCCATGCCAGGACCGTTTTCGGCACCGTCAAGGCGGCCGATGGCAGCACCCTCTACACCAAGATGCTGACCCCGCCGATGCAGCCGGGCAAGCGCTATCCGGTGTTCATGATCCATTATGGCGGTCCGGGTGCCGGGCGCCAGGTGACCAACACATGGAGTGGCGCGCTGAACCAATATCTGGTCGACCAGGGCTGGATCGTCTTCTCGATCGACAATCGCGGCACGCCCGATCGCGGCAAGGCGTTCGAGGACCAGATCCATCGCGCCATGGGCACCGTCGAGGTCGACGATCAGCTGAAGGGCGTCGAATGGCTGAAGGCCCAGCCCTTCGTCGATCCCGAGCGGATCGCCACCTATGGCTGGTCCTACGGCGGCTATATGTCGCTCAAGCTGGCGGAAAAGGCGCCGGGCACCTTCGCCGCGATCGTCTCGGGCGCGCCGGTGACGAAATGGGAGTTTTACGACACTCATTATACCGAACGCTATCTGGGCCAGCCGCAGGACAAGCCCAGCGCCTATCCGGGCTCCGACGCGGTCGATGATGCGGTGAAGATCAAGGATCCGCTGCTGCTGATCCACGGCATGTCTGACGACAATGTCGTGTTCGACAATTCCACCGCGCTGATGGCCAAGATGCAGGGCGCGGCCGTGCCGTTCGAACTGATGGTCTATCCGGGGCAGACGCATCGCGTCGGCGGGCCGAAGATCAGTGTTCACCTCTGGACGACGATCGAAAATTTCCTGCGCGATCAGGGTGTCGATCCGGCAAAGTGAAGGCCGGGCGTAGAGAGTAACGGATGGGTGGCGTCAATCGTGCTGACGCCACCTCCCACCCCGTGACTATCGCTGGTAATAGCCCTTCTTTCTGGACAAATCGCGCCACTGCGCTATGCGCCACCCCGCAATACTGCATGGAGTGGAGTGTTAAGTCATGGGTTATAAGGTCGTCGTCGTTGGTGCCACCGGTAATGTGGGCCGCGAGATGCTGACCATTCTCGCCGAACGCGAATTCCCGATTGACGAGATCGCGGCGGTTGCATCGCCCCGGTCGCAGGGCACCGAAATTGATTTCGGTGACACCGGCAAGACACTCAAATGCAAAAATATTGAACATTTCGACTTCACCGGCTGGGACATCGCCCTGTTCGCGGCCGGCTCCGGCCCGACCGCCGAATATGCGCCCAAGGCGGCGGCTGCCGGCTGCGTCGTGATCGACAATTCGTCGCTCTATCGCATGGACCCGGACGTGCCGCTGATCGTGCCCGAAGTGAACCCGGACGCGATCGATGGCTATGTGAAGAAGAACATCATTGCCAACCCCAACTGCTCGACCGCGCAGATGGTCGTGGCGCTCAAGCCCTTGCATGACGCCGCCAAGATCAAGCGCGTCGTCGTCGCCACCTACCAGTCGGTGTCGGGCGCCGGCAAGGAAGGCATGGACGAGCTGTTCGAGCAGTCGCGCAACATCTTCGTCGGCGATCCGGCCGAGCCGAAGAAGTTCACCAAGCAGATCGCCTTCAACGTGATCCCGCACATCGACGTTTTCCTGGACGATGGTTCGACCAAGGAAGAGTGGAAGATGGTCGCGGAAACCAAGAAGATCCTTGATCCCAAGATCAAGCTGACCGCGACCTGCGTACGCGTGCCGGTGTTCGTCGGCCATTCCGAAGCGATCAACATCGAGTTCGAGAATGAGATTTCGGCGAAGGAGGCGCAGGACATCCTGCGTGAGGCGCCGGGCATCATGCTGGTCGATAAGCGCGAGGACGGTGGCTACATCACGCCGATCGAATGCGTTGGCGATTTCGCGACCTTCATCAGCCGCGTGCGCGAGGATTCGACCATCGAGAATGGCATCAACCTGTGGTGCGTCAGCGACAATCTGCGCAAGGGCGCGGCGCTGAACGCGGTGCAGATCGCCGAACTGCTGGGCCGTCGCCACCTCAAGAAGGGCTGAGCCTGCATATGATCTCCGGCGCTGTCGCGACGTGGAAGGCTCTTCCTGTCGCGCAGCGCCGGATGATCGCCGCCTTGCTGGTGGCCATCGGGCTGGCCAATGTGGCGCAGCCCTTTCCCGACTTTGCCCCGTTGCAGCATGGGCCGACGTTGCTGCTGACGTTTGCCACGCCCTGGCTGCTGCGGTGCTGGCCGCTCTCGACCGGATCGGTCGGCTGCATCTGGCTGTTCCTGCTGCTCCACACCTTCGGCGCGCGCTGGATCTATTCCTATGTGCCCTATGATGATTGGGCGCGAATGCTCAGCGGCCATGATATTTCCAGCCTCCTCGGGCTGCAGCGCAATGCTTATGACCGGCTCGTCCATTTCGCCTTTGGGGCATTGCTGACTGCACCGGTGGCGGAGATTGCGCGACGCAAGGGCGGCCTATGCCATGGCTGGAGCCTGGCCTTCGCCTTTGCCGCGATCGGCCTTGGCAGTGCGCTTTACGAGATATTCGAATGGCTGTTGACGGTGATCGCCGCCGGCGAGACGGCCGATTATTATAATGGGCAGCAGGGCGATGTGTGGGATCCGCAGAAGGACATGGCCGCCGCCCAGATCGGCAGCGCCCTGGCCCTGATCGCGCTCTTGCGCCGGCGCGGCGGAGATCCTATCGGCGAGACCCCAAGCCCCGAAGGACCAGCGCAATGACCGACCTGCAGATCGAACGCCATGATATCAAGGGGCTGGGCGGCCTGCCGATCGCGGTGCATGTCGTGGGACAGGGGCGCGACCTGGTGCTCATCCATGGCTATTTCTCCAATGCCTGGACCAACTGGATCCGCTACGGCCATGCCGCCAAGTTGGTGGAGGCGGGTTTCCGCCTGATCATGCCGGACCTGCGCGGTCATGGCGAAAGCGGCAAGCCGCATGACGCTGCCGCCTATCCGGCCGATGCGCTGACCGACGACAATCTGGCGCTGGTCGAGCAGATGGGCCTCACCGACTATGACCTCGGCGGCTATTCGCTGGGCGCGCGCACGACCGTGCGGATGCTGGCGCGCGGCGCGACGCCGCGTCGGGTGATCCTGGCCGGCATGGGCCTGCGGGGGCTTACGAAGACGCTCGACAAGGGCGGCTATTACAAGAAGGTGCTGACCAATCTCGGCACGTTCGAGCGCGGCACGTCGGAATGGATGACCGAGGCGTTCCTCAAGACCACCAAGGGCGACCCGGTGGCGATGCTGCATATCCTCAATACCTTCGTCGATACCGACGAGGCGACCATTGCCGGCTTCCAGCAGCCGACCGAGGTGATCTGCGGCGCCGACGATCAGGATAACGGCATTGCGCAGGAACTGGTCGATGCGCTGCCCAATGGGCGTTATGTCGAGATTCCGGGCAATCATATGAACGCCGTGACCCGCAAGGAGCTGGGCCAGGCGATGGTCGATTTCCTGACCGCTTGACTGTCTCGTCCGCCTAATCCACCTTGGCCCCATAAGAAGACCTGAGGGGCCAAGTTCCATGAAAATCGCCATTTCGATCGCCGCGCTTGCGGCTGCCCTTGTTGCATCGCCGGTGCTGGCGCAGCAGGCGCCGACCACGCAGCAGCCGACCGCTGCCGAGGCCGAAGCCTTCCTGACCAAGGCGGAGAAGGCGCTGTTCGATCAGTCGCTGATCAGCAGCCGGGCCGCCTGGATCAATGCGACCTACATCACCGACGACACCGACGCGCTCGCTTCCTATTTCGGTGCGATCGATACGACGATGCGGGTCGATTATGCGCTGGAGGCGGCCAAGTTCGCGACCGCGCCGGGCCTGACCGAAGAGACCAAGCGCCGCCTGACGCTGCTACGCACCGCGCTGACCTTGCCCGCGCCGACCACGCCGGGTGCCTCGCAGGAACTGAACGATCTCGCGACCAAACTCCAGTCCACCTACGGCAAGGGCAAGGGTACGCTGAACGGCCAGCCGATCAACGGTAGCGACATCGAAGAGAAGATGGGCACGGACCGCAACCCGGCCGAGCTCAAGGAAATGTGGGTCAGCTGGCACGATAATGTCGGCGCCCCGATGCGCGGCGACTATGCCAAGCTGGTGACGATCGCCAACCAGGGCGCCAAGGAACTGGGCTTTGCCGACACCGGCGCGATGTGGCGCTCCAAATATGACATGCCGGCCGATGACTTCGCCAAGCTGACCGACAAGATCTGGGCCGAGGTGAAGCCGCTCTATGACGAGTTGCACTGCTATACCCGCACCAAGCTGAACGAGAAATATGGCGATGCCGTCCAGCCCAAGACCGGGCCGATCCGCGCCGACCTACTGGGCAATATGTGGGCACAGGAATGGGGCAATATCTATGATATCGTCGCGCCTGCCGGCGCCGGCGATCTGGGCTATGACATCACCGACCTGCTGACGGCCAAGAATTACGATCCCATCAAGATGGTGAAGACGGGGGAGGGCTTCTACAGCTCGCTCGGCTTTGCGCCGCTGCCGCAGACCTTCTGGGACCGTTCGCAGATTGTGAAACCGCGCGACCGCGAAGTGATCTGCCATGCCTCCGCCTGGGATCTGGATAACAAGGATGATATCCGCATCAAGATGTGTACCAAGGTGAATGGCGACGATTTCGTCACCATCCATCATGAGCTGGGCCATAATTATTATCAGCGCGCCTATAATATCCAGAAGCCGCTCTATCTCGACGGCGCCAATGACGGCTTCCACGAGGCGATCGGCGATTTCATCGCGCTGTCGATCACGCCCGACTATCTGGTGAAGATCGGCCTGCTCGATCCGGCCAAGGTGCCGGGCACCGACAAGGATCTGGGTCTGCTGCTGCGCCAGGCGATGGACAAGGTTGCCTTCCTTCCGTTCGGCCTGCTGATCGACAAATGGCGCTGGGGCGTGTTCGACGGATCGATCCCGGAATCCAAATATGAGTCGGCCTGGACCGACCTGCGCCGTCAGTATCAGGGCATCGTCCCGCCGGTGTCCCGTGACGAGACGAAGTTCGATGCCGGCGCGAAATTCCATATCCCCGGCAATACGCCCTATACCCGTTATTTCCTGGCGCGCGTGCTGCAGTTCCAATTCTATGAGGCGGCCTGCCGCCAGTCCGGCTGGAAGGGGCCGCTCCACCGCTGCTCCTTCTATGGAAACAAGGCGGTAGGCGAGAAACTTGATGCCATGTTGAAGATGGGCGCGTCCAAGCCCTGGCCCGATGCGTTGCAGGCCTTCACCGGCAGCCGTGAGATGTCGGGCAAGGCGCTGGTCAATTATTTCGCGCCGCTTCAGACATGGCTGAAGGCGCAGAATAAGGGCAAGTCCTGCGGCTGGTAAGTCGCCGTAAAAATTGGTAAATGGCCGGCGCATGAGCGCGCCGGCCGTTATTCTTTCCCTGCTTTTCGGTACTGCCCTGGTGATGACCATCGCCATGGGTGTTTCATGGCTGCATTTCGGCCGCCAGCGGCATGTGCTGACCTGGACCGCATCCTATGCGGTCGCCATCCTCCAATGGATCGCCAATGCAGGTGGCTATTTCCTGCACAGCCGCTGGCTGTTCATCCTGACCGGCATCGGCCTCATTGTCAGCGCGTCGCTACTGGCGATCGGCATCCGTCAGCGGTCGGGCCGCCCCTTGCAATTGCTTGCCTTTGCCGTCCCGGCTGTCCTGGTGAGCCTGGCGATGGCGATTGCGATCGGGCCGGTGGGCAGTCAGATCATGCAGGGGATGATCATTCCCGCCTATGTCGGTCTGCTCATGGCGGTCAGTGCGCTGTCGCTCTGGCCGCGCAATCGGTCCTCCACGCCGCCCGAGCTGGCCTTCTTCGCCGCGCTGCTCGCCTTTGCTTTGGGTCAGCTGGCGCTGGCCACATCGGCAGCCCTGATCCGCGGCCCGGAGGACGGCAAGGAACTCTATCGCGCGATCCTCGGGCTGTTCATGCCGACCGTCTATGTCGGCACGGCGGTTACGGCCGTGCTGGTGGTGGCGGGCGACCTGGCCCAGCAGCTTCGGCAGCAGATGATGCATGATCCGCTGACCAACGTCCTCAATCGGCGCGGTATCGAGGAAGCGGCCGAACGGGCGATCGCCAACGCCCGACGGCAGGGACGACCGGTGGCGCTGGTCATTTGCGATCTGGATGGCTTCAAGGGGCTGAATGACGGCTATGGTCATATGGCGGGCGACGCAGCGTTGCGCGGCTTTGCCCATCTGCTGACCAACGCGGTACGGCGCGGTGATGTGGTCGGCCGCCTGGGTGGCGACGAGTTCGGCCTGCTGATGGTGGATACCGGTGCAGAGGTCGCGGCCGATGCGATGGAGCGCGTGCGCGCCGAAATCAGTTGCCTGCGCCTTGGCGAAGCGCCCCAGGCGCTGCTGCGGGCGAGCTTTGGCGTTACCGATTTGCGGCCGGATGATCGGGAACTGGACGATCTGGTCGCGCGGGCGGATGCGGCGCTTTATGCTGCGAAGCGCGAGGGCAAGAACCGGATCACGGTATCCCGCGCCGCCGCTTGATCCATCGGGATCGGGCGACAGCGCGGACATTCCGGCCTTACCGGAAGGGGGGCTCGTTGAAGGCGCGCAGCTTGCGACTGTGCAGCTTTGGCCCTTCCTGGCGCAACAGTTCGCAGGCCATCAGGCCGACACGCAGATGGCCGGCAATGGCTTCCTCATAGAAGCGGTTGGCCTGGCCGGGCAGCTTCAGTTCGCCATGGATCGGCTTGTCCGATACGCAGAGCAAGGTGCCATAGGGGACGCGGAAGCGATAACCCTGCGCCGCAATGGTGGCGGATTCCATGTCGATGCCGACCGCGCGCGACAGGCTGAAGCGCAGGGCGGAACTGGAATAGCGCAATTCCCAGTTGCGATCGTCGGTGGTGACGACCGTGCCGGTGCGCAGGCGGCGCTTGAAATCTTCCGGATTGCCCCCGCCCAATATCGCTTCGGCGGCACTTGCCATCGCGACCTGTACTTCGGCGATCGCCGGCACCGGGATTTCCGGCGGCAGCATCTCGTCGAGGACATGGTCGTCGCGCAGATAGGCGTGGGCCAGCACATAGTCGCCGATCCGCTGGCTGGGTCGCAAGCCGCCGCAATGGCCGATCATCAGCCAGGCTTCGGGACGCACCACCGCCAGATGGTCGCAGATGGTCTTGGCGTTGGATGGACCGACACCGATGTTGACAAGGGTGATGCCACTGCGATCCGGTGCGATCAGATGATAGGCCGGCATCTGATGCTTGCGCCAAGCGCTGTCGGCGATCATCTGGGCCGGGTCCGCCGTTTCAGGCGTCACGAAGACGCCGCCGGCACCGGATAGCGCGGTGAAGCGGCTGTCAGGACGCTGCAGTTCCTTGCACGCCCAGTCCACGAACTCGTCGACATAGCGATGATAGTTGGTGAACAGGATATAGCGCTGCACATGCTCGGCCGGGGTACCGGTATAGTGCTTCAGGCGCGCCAGCGAGAAATCGGTGCGCAGCCCGTCGAACAGGGCGAGCGGGCGGTCCCCTTCGGCATCGGGCGTGAACAGTCCGTCGGCGATCTCGTCGCCGATCTCGGCCAGTTCCGTTGCCGGGAAGTGGCGCGCCAACTCGGTCGGCGGCGTGCCGTCGAGCGCATTGATGTCGAGCCCGTCGAGGACATAGGGGAAGGGGATCTGCTGATCCGACAGGCCGGTTTCGACCTCCACGCCATAGTCGCGGACCAGAAGGTCAATCTGTTCGGCGAGATAATCGGCGAACATGGCGGGCCGGGTGACCGTGGTCACATAGCGGCCGGGCTTCGACAGGCGCGCGAACGAACGGCCCGGCGGTGGTGCCTGGCTGTCATCCTGATAGGTGACCCGCAGTTCGGGATAGCAGAAGCGCCGGTCGGCCCGAGCCTCGGGCGGCGGTATGCTGCCATCGCGGGCATAGGCACGCATCGCCTCCCGCAGATTTTCGATGGATGTCTGATAGATGGCGTCGAGTTGCGCGACGATCGCTGTGCCGATGCTCTGTGTCATCACCTCTTGCTACCGCACTTGTGTGACGGAAGGAAGATGCCAGCGAAACAATCGCGCGCCCGACCGATCTGGCCGGGCGCGCGACCGGAAAATTCAGAGCTGTTCGAGCATGAAGTCGGCCGAGGAGACCTTGAAGTCGCCCGGTGCTTCGACGTTCAGTTCCTCAACGACACCGTCCTTGACGATCATCGAGAAGCGCTGGCCACGCTCACCAAGGCCGAACTTGCTGCCGTCCATGGTCAGGCCAACGGCCTGCGCGAAGCTGCCATTGCCGTCGGCCAGCATCGTCACCTTGTCATCGGCGCCGGCCGACTTGCCCCATGCGCCCATGACGAAGGCGTCGTTGACGGCGGTGCAGGCGATTTCATCGACGCCCTTGCCCTTGAGGGCCTCGGCCTTTTCGATGAAGCCGGGCAGATGCTTGGCCGAGCAGGTCGGCGTGAAGGCGCCGGGCACCGAGAAGAGGGCAACGGTGCGGCCCGCGAAATAATCATCCGAAACAACCTGTTCGGGGCCGTTTTCGGTCATCTTCGTGAAGGTGGTGCTGGGAAGGCGGTCACCCTTGGCGATGGTCATATCTTGTCTCCTGGCCTGTGGCGTCGCGGAGTTCGTTGCTCGCGCCTTCGCTGTCAAGGGTGCGGGCGCGGAATATGGCACGATGCCCCTTTGTCGCGACGGTCGCCGATTGGCATTGGCGCGTTTCTGCCTATATTCCGCAGCATGACCGATCCGCACTTCTATGGCGGCCGCTTCCTACTGGCATTGCCGGGCATGGAAGATGAGCGCTTTGACCATTCCGTGATTGCGCTGTGCGTGCATGACGAGGATGGGGCGCTGGGCATTTCCCTGAGCGAGGAGGTCGAGGGGGTCGGCTTGCGCGATCTGCTCCAGAGTTTCGATATCGACGCTTCGGCTATTCCCGACCAGCCTGTTCTGAAGGGCGGGCCGGTGGAGCCGCGGCGCGGCTTCGTGCTGCATTCGCTCGACTGGGCCGGGCAGGATATGGTGCAGTCCGGGGCGGACTGGGGCCTTTCCGGCTCGCTCGACATATTGAAGGCGATTGCCGAAGAGCGCGGCCCGAGCCGCTATCTTGTCGCACTGGGCTATGCGGGCTGGGGCGCGGGCCAGCTGGAACGGGAAATGGCGGGCGAAAGCTGGTTCCTGGCCGAGGGCGATGCGGCCCTGCTGTTCGATACGCCTGCGCACCGCAAATGGCGCGCCGCCTATGCCGCTGCGGGGGTCGATTCGGCCCATCTGGTGAGCGGCGGCGGGTCGGCCTGACTTTTCGATCCGTTGCGCTGTCGATTTTCGGCCGTTTCAGGGGCAGAACAACAACAGCCATTGGCCGCTTGTTCTGACATCGTAACTGAACCGTTTAGGGTAAATTCGCCTTAACCATAGCGCGATAGATTGCAGCAATTGGTTCCGCCCATTCTCCGTCTCTGGGGAATATGCGGGGTTATTTCATGAAGAAGATTATCTGTGCGGCGCTTGCCGCCGCGATGCCGCTCGCGCCGGCGTCGGCAGCGACCTGCTGGAAGAAGGATCATGTCGAGGCGGCGCAGGTCCGCAATTTCGAGATGATGCTGATGGTGTCGGCGCTTCGCTGCAACACCAGCGCCTATGATTTCCTGCCGGCCTATAACCAGTTCGTGCGTGAAAAGCGGACGGCTCTGGTCGAGGTGAATGACGCGCTGCGCAGCCACTTTGCGGACGTTGCGGGTCTGGAAGGCGGTCTCGACGCCTATGATGATTATGTCATCATGCTGGCGAACAGCTATGGCGCGGGTGCTGGCGGGCTGGAATGCCGGGATCTTCAGGCGATCCAGGCGGCGGCCAATGCGGTCCCGGCCAATCGGGCTGCGATCTGGAAATTGTCGGAATCTGCCGGCATCGCGCCGCGGATCGATGCGCCCCAGTGCGACATGGCGATCGCGCTGGCCAATGATCTGCTGGCCGACGAAGGTGTAAGCGGCGGCTCTGTGGGCCGATCCATCGCCATGGCCGAAGGGGCAGCGCGCCTGCCGTCCGCACAGGTTCGGGGGCCGGCCAATTAACACATAAAGAAAACTTTATATTGAGTTGCCATGCTTGGCGGTGATTGGTAAAGCCCGACCATCGCCGCCGCCTTCCTTATGCCGGCGGCCGGTCAATTTCTAATGATGGAGACAGGCTCGTGGCCACCGTACCCGCTGACAAGGCGCAGGATTATGTGATCGCCGATATCGGCCTTGCCGCCTTTGGTCGCAAGGAAATCGAGATCGCCGAAACCGAAATGCCCGGCCTGATGGCTCTGCGCGCCGAATTCGGTGCGTCGCAGCCGCTCAAGGGCGCGCGCATCACCGGTTCGCTGCACATGACGATCCAGACCGCCGTGCTGATCGAGACGCTGACCGCGCTGGGCGCGCAGGTCCGCTGGGCGACCTGCAACATCTATTCGACGCAGGACCATGCCGCCGCCGCGATCGCCGCGTCGGGCGTGCCGGTCTTCGCCGTCAAGGGCGAGAGCCTTCAGGAATATTGGGACTATGTCGAGCGCATCTTCGACTGGCACAATGACGACAGCGGCGTCTGCAACCTGATCCTCGACGATGGCGGCGACGCCACCATGTTCGCCCTGTGGGGCGCCCGCGTCGAAGCCGGCGAAGAGCTGTTTACGCCGTCGAACGAGGAAGAGGAAATCTTCTGCGCCGTGCTGAAGCGCGTGCTGGCCGAGCGTCCCGGCTTCCTGACCAAGACCGTCCAGTCGATCAAGGGCGTGTCGGAAGAAACCACCACCGGCGTGCATCGCCTGTATGAACTGTCGAAGAAGGGCAAGCTGCCCTTCCCGGCAATCAACGTGAACGACAGCGTCACCAAGTCGAAGTTCGACAACCTCTATGGTTGCAAGGAATCGCTGGTCGATGCCATCCGTCGCGGCACCGACGTCATGCTGGCCGGCAAGGTCGCCTGCGTCGCCGGCTTCGGCGACGTTGGCAAGGGTTCTGCTGCCTCGCTGCGCAATGGCGGCGCCCGCGTCCTCGTGACCGAGGTCGATCCGATCTGCGCCCTGCAGGCCGCGATGGAAGGTTATGAAGTCGTGACGATGGAAGAAGCCGCCCCGCGCGCCGACATCTTCGTTACCGCCACCGGCAACGAAGGCGTCCTGACCGTCGATCATATGCGCGCCATGAAGAATATGGCGATCGTGTCGAACATCGGTCACTTCGACAGCGAAATCGAAATCGCCGGCCTCGCCAACATGAAGTGGACCGAGATCAAGCCGCAGGTCGACGAAGTCGAGTTCCCCGATGGCAAGAAGATCATCGTCCTGTCGAAGGGTCGCCTGGTCAACCTGGGCAACGCCACCGGCCACCCCAGCTTCGTGATGTCGGCCAGCTTCACCAACCAGACGCTGGCGCAGATCGAACTGTGGACCAAGAGCGAGACCTACGGCAACGACGTCTACGTCCTGCCCAAGCATCTGGACGAGAAGGTCGCCGCGCTGCACCTGGAAAAGCTGGGCGTGAAGCTGACCCAGCTCAGCCAGCGTCAGGCCGACTATATCGGCGTGCCGGTCGAAGGCCCGTTCAAGCCGGACCATTACCGCTACTAAGAATTGGAAAGGGGGAGGGCCATCCTCCCCCTTTTACCTTATCCGATGCCCGGACCATGCTGTGCCGGGCATTCATCATATCTGGGCGCTTTCCGCCGGCGCCAAGTTGCGTTAGGCCCGTGGCCATTGGTCTGTATGAACGATAAACAACTGGTCGCGAACGGGATGGGAATGGCGCAATGGGGTCTATGAGCCCGCTTGCCACTTTGTTGCTGGGCACGGTGATGGCCGGCTGGCTGGGGGCTGCGATATGGGCGCTGGTCACGGGCCAGCGCATGCGCCGCGCAGGCATGCAGGCGCAGGGCAAGCTTGATCGGCTGACGACGCTGCTGGCGTCGGCGCCGGCTGCGCCCGTCATCATTCATCCCGACGGCCGGATGGAGGCCGCCGACCGGCTGGGCAAATGGCTGGGCCGAGACCGCGTGCCGACCTTCGTGTCCGAACTGACGGCGCCCGATGGCGGGCTTGAGCCGGCCGATGCCGCTGCATTGGGGCGCGAGATCGGCGCCGCACAGAAGGCCGGCAAGAGTTTTTCGCTGCCGATCCGCGGTAGCGGTTCGTCGCGCACGCTGCTGGTTCGCGGTGCGCCAGCCGGGCCGGCGCTGGCCGCCAATGGCGGCGTCGTGCTGTGGATATTCGACGCGACCGACAGCCAGGCGGAAATCCAGGCGCTGAGCGCGACCGTCGGGCAATTGCGCGAGGCGCTGGAGGCGCTCGCCGGACTGGTCGAGGCCGCGCCCTTCCCGATGTGGCACCGCACGCCCGACCTGCGGCTGAGCCTGGTCAACAGCGCCTATGTCCGCGCCGTCGATGGTGCTGGTGCCCATGACGTGATCATGAACGGCACCGAACTGGTCGAGAATGTGAACGGCTTCAGCCCGCAGGACGCCGCAGCACAGGCGCTCGACGAGGGCAATTCTCTTGCCCGTATCGTTCCGGCAACGATCGACGGCGAACGGCGGACGATGCGCGTCGTCGACGTGCCGCTGGGCGCGGCCGGTGTCGCAGGTTTCGCGATGGACCAGCATGAACTGGAACAGGCGCGGGTCGAGCATCGTCGGCTGGAAGCGGCGCAGCGCGATCTGCTCGATCGTCTGTCGGCCGGTGTTGCGCGCTTTGGTCCCGACCGGGCGCTGCGCTTCTGGAACCAGCCCTTCATCAGCCTGTTCGGCCTGAAGCAGGAAGCGCTGACCGATGCGCCGCTGTTCGAGCGCGTGCTGGATCAGATGCGCGATGCCCGCCGCCTGCCGGAAAATCGCGACTTTCCGGCCTGGCGCGCGGAGCGGCGCGACTGGTTCCTGTCGCCTGATCCGCTGGAGGAGAACTGGCTGCTGGTCGATGGCACGCATTTGCGCGTCTATGCCCAGCCGCTGCCCGACGGTGGCCTGTTGCTGATCTTCGAGGATCGGACCGAACAGGTGCAATTGTCGAGTGCGCGCGACACGCTGCTGCGGGTGCGGACGGCGACCTTCGACAATCTGTTCGAGGCGATCGGTGTCTTCTCGTCGGATGGGCGCCTGCATCTGTGGAACAGCCGTTTCCGCACCATCTGGGACATCAGTGAAGAGGCGCTGGGCAAGCATCCCCGCATCGACGAGTTGATGCGCGCTGTGCAGAGCCGCCTTGCCAAGCCGCAGCAGAGCAATCTGGTGCGCGAACTGGTCCGCGCGGCGACGGTCGAGCGCAAGCAGCGTGTCGGCCATGTGGGCTTTGCCGACGGGCGCATCTTCGAATTTGCCGCCATTCCGCTGCCGGACGGCAATGCGCTGTTCACCATGCTGGATGTCACCGACAGCCGGCGGGTCGAGCAGATGCTGCGCGACCGGAACGAGGCACTGGAACAGGCCGACAAGGTCAAGACCGCCTTCGTCACCAATATGAGCTATGAATTGCGCACGCCGCTGACGACCATCGCCGGCTTTGCCGAGATGATGAGCGCGGGCTATGCCGGTGAACTCAGCGACAGCGCGGTCGAATATGTGAACGGCATCCTGCAGAGCACTGGCCGTCTGTCGATGCTGATCGACAATGTGCTCGACCTGACCCAGGGCGAGGCCGGGACGTTGCCGATCGAGCGCAGCGAGGTCGATCTGGCGGCTCTGGTGCGTGCCAGCGTGGCGCGCATCGATGCCGAGGCGAAGGCCAAGGGGATCGATCTTGCCGTCACCTTGCAGGATACGCTGGGGGTGATCCAGGGCGATGCACGCCGGATCGGCCAGGCGGTCGATCATCTTCTGGAAAATGCGGTGCGCTATTGCGGCTCGGGCGCACGGGTGCTGTTGCATGGCGATGGCGGCCCCGATCTCGCCCGTCTGGTCGTGTCGGACAATGGCCCCGGTATCGATGCCACCCGGCAGGCGACGATCTTCGATGCGATCAGCCGCGCCGAGCAGAACCGCAAGGGCGCGCGCGCGACGATTGGCCTGCCGCTGGTCAAGCAGTTGGCACAGGCCCATGGCGGCACGTTCGAACTGGTATCGGAACCTGGCCAGGGAACGATGGTCGTGATCGAGCTTCCCCGTGGCTGAGCTGGATATGATCCTGGAGGGCGAGGGCGCCCAGCTCGATCTTGGCCGACGATTGGCCAGCCATGTCCGCATCGGTGACGTCATCGCGCTGGAAGGAGGCCTCGGCGCCGGCAAGACGACGTTGGCGCGCGGCCTGCTGGAAGGGCTTGGCCTGGAGGGGGAGGCGCCCAGCCCCAGCTTCGCGATCGTCCAGCCCTATGACATTCCCGATGTCCGCCTGCCGGTCGCCCATGTCGATCTCTACCGGCTTGATGATGCGGAGGAAGCGGCCGAGCTGGCGCTGGACGAATATCTGCAGGACAGCCTGCTGATCATCGAATGGCCCGACAGGCTGGGCGATGGGCTCTGGTCGCACGCCCTGTTTCTGACCATCATGATCGAGCCGGATGGCGCACGGCGCTTGACAGCGCGCGTGCCCGACGCTTGGACGGACCGATGGTCACAGATATGATCCCCCCCGCAACCGCCCCCGCTTTCCTCACGCAGGCGGGTTGGGATGGCGCCGCCATCGTGCCGCTTGCCGGCGATGCGTCCTTCCGCCGCTATTTCCGCGTGGTCGACGGCGGCCGCCGTGCCGTGCTGATGGACGCGCCGCCGCCGCATGAAGATCCGCGTCCGTTCATCGTGATTGCTCAGCATCTGCTGGGTCAGGGCTTTGCCGCGCCGGCAATCCTGGCGCAGGACCTGACGCAGGGCCTCGTCCTGATCGAAGATTTTGGTGACGAGCGCCTGAAGGAGCATGTCGAGCAGGATCCGGCAGGCGAACTGGCGGTCTATCGCCGCGCGATCGATCTGCTGGCCGACCTGCACAAGCTGCCCGCTGCCGATGTCCCGCCCTACGACCGCGCGGTCTATCAGCGCGAGGTCGGGCTGCTGACCGAATGGTATTGCCCGGCGCTGGCGCTGGACGTCGATGCCGACGCTTATCATGCGGCCTGGGACGCGGTGCTGCCGATCGCCGAACAGTCGGCAAGCCCTGTCGTCACCGTGCTGCGCGACTATCATGCCGAAAATATCATGCTGATTGACCGGCCCGAAGTGCGCGGCCTGGGTCTGCTCGATTTCCAGGACGCGCTGGCTGGCCACCCGGCCTATGACCTCGTTTCGCTGCTGCAGGATGCCCGGCGCGACGTGTCGCCGGAACTGGAGGCGGCGATGCTGGCCCATTATCATGCGGTCGCCAATCCGCCGGCCGATTTCGACGCCGCCTATGCGGTGCTGGGCGCCCAGCGCAACGCGAAGATCATCGGCATCTTCACCCGGCTTTGGAAGCGCGACCACAAGCCGCGCTACCTGTCCTATCTGCCGCGCATGTGGGGTCTGCTGGAGCGCGATCTGGCCCATCCGGCGCTGGCGCCGGTCAAGGCCTGGTTCGATGCGAATATCCCTACCGACAAGCGCCATCATGCGCTCGCGGAGTTCGCTCAGGCATGATCGATACCGCCATGCTCATGGCAGCAGGACTCGGCAAGCGGATGCGCCCGCTGACGGCGACCCGTCCCAAGCCGCTGGTGAAAGTCGCCGGCAAGGCGCTGATGGACCATGCGCTCGATCGCCTGGCGGCCGGCGGCATCAAGACGGTGGTCGTCAACGTCCATTATCTTGCCGACACCGTCGAGGCGCATCTGAGGACGCGCAAGGACATGGACTTTCGCATTTCCGACGAGCGGGCCAAGCTGCTGGAAACCGGCGGCGGGCTGATCCACGCCAGGCCACTGCTCGGCGACAAGCCGTTCATCTGCGCCAATAGCGACAATCTCTGGATCGACGGCCCGGCCGAGACGCTGGGCATGATGCAGCGGCTATGGGATCCCGAACGGATGGACGCGCTGCTGCTGCTGGTGCCGCTGGCGCGGGCCAATTGCCATAGCGGACCGGGCGATTTCCATATGGACGCCAATGGCCGCCTGACGCGGCGCAAGACAGCCCATGTGGCGCCGTTCGTGTTTACCGGCGTGCAGATCCTTTCGCCCCGCCTGCTGGTCGATCCGCCGGCGGATGTCTTTTCGACGAACATCTTCTGGAACCGCGCGATCAAGGCCGGACGCCTCTATGGCGCGGTCCATCAGGGGCTGTGGTTCGACGTGGGCACGCCGCAGGCCATTCCCGTCGTGGAGTCGATGATCGCCCATGGGTGATCGGGCCAAGCCGGCGCTGTACACCATCCCGGCGCATCGCGCCTTCGCCGACGCGCTGGTCGCCGGCATCTTGGCGCAGCAGGGAGGCGATCCCGTCCGTCTGGCGCAGGGCATGATCCTGCTGCCCAGCAATCGCGCCGTCCGGGCCGTGAGCGACGCCTTCGTCCGTCGGGCCGAGGGCGGCCTGCTGCTGCCCCGTCTGGTCGCGCTGGGCGACCCGGAATTGGGCGAGGAAGTGGGCGGCGCGCTGGATCCGCTGTGGGAGGGCGATGCCGTCCCCGCCGCCATCCCGCCGATGCGGCGGCAGATGATCCTGGCGCGCATGGTGCAGGATGCGGGCGGCGCGGCCGATGCCGGCCAGGCGCTGCAACTGGGGCAGGCGCTCGGCGCCGTGCTCGACCAGATGCAAGTGGAGCGGGTGCCGCTCGATGCGCTGTCGAAGCTCGACTTGATCGAGGGGCTGTCAAGCCATTGGGAAAAATCGCTCGACCTCTTCTCCATCCTGATTGCGCGTTGGCCGGCTGAACTGGCACGGCTGGGCTTCATCGACCTGGCCGACCGGCGCAATCGGCTGTTCGATCGGGTTGCCGCGCGCTGGGCTGAGGCTCCACCACCCGGCTTCATAGTCGCGGCCGGCATCAGCGCAACCGCACCGGCGATCGCGGGGTTGCTGCGGCGGATCGCCGAACTGCCCAATGGACAGGTGGTGTTCGCCGGCCTCGACCAGAATTTGGATGAAGACGCCTGGGCCGCGATCGGTCCATTCCCGCCCGATCCCGTCACCGGCCGCAGCGCCGCGGGGCATGAGACCCATCCGCAATATGCGCTCAAGCGCCTGCTCGACCGGATGAGCGCCAGCCGCGAGGATGTCGCCCAATGGCGCTGGGGCAGCGAACATGATGCCCGCGCCGTGCGCGGCCGCAATATTTCCAACGCGATGCTGCCGCCGCGCTTGACCAGCCGCTGGCGCGATCTCAAGAGCGCCGACCGCTCGCTCGCCGGGGTCGAGGCGCTGGAGGTTGCGACGCCGGGCGAGGAAGCGCAGGCCATCGCCATCGCATTGCGCGAGGCGCTGGAAACGTCGGAGCGGACCGCCGCGCTGGTGACGCCCGATCGGCAACTGGCCGTGCGCGTTTCCGCCCATCTGCGCCGCTGGGGCATAGAGGCCGACGATTCCGCTGGTCAGCCACTCTCCCGCCTGCCGCCCGGCACGTTGCTGATTGCGATGGCGGAGGCGGCGGCCGAGCGCTTTGCGCCGGTCGCGCTGCTGACCCTGCTCAAGCATCCGCTGGTGATGCGCGGCGAGATGCGCCTGCCCTGGCTGGAGGGCGTGCGTCAGCTCGACCTGCTGCTGCGGGGGCCGCGGCCGCAGGCGGGGCTGCGCGGCATCGACCTGCTGCTGGAGCCGCGCGAGGTTGATGACCGTCAGAAGGATCTGCGCGCACAGGCCCGCGCCTGGTGGCCTTGGGCGCGCGATCTGCTCGAACCGCTGGAGGCCGCCTTCGCGCTCGCGCCCGATCTGGCCGGGCAATTGGCGGCGGTGCGCGAACAGGCCGGGGCGCTCACCAATGACGCGCTCTGGGCCGGGCATCAGGGCCATGCCGCCGCCGACCTGTTCGCCGAGATGGAGGCCGCCGCGACCGAAGGGCCGCGCCAGGCCGATATCCGATCGCTGCCGGCGCTGCTCGACCATATGCTGGGCGGCGTGTCGGTGCGCCCGCCGCAGGGCGGGCATCCGCGCATCGCCATATTAGGTCTGGTCGAGGCCCAACTGGTGCAGGCAGACCTGATGATCCTGGGCGGCCTCAACGAAGGCAGCTGGCCGGGCCTGCCTTCGCCCGATCCCTGGCTGGCGCCGCGCATTCGCCGCGAACTGGGTCTGCCGGGTCTCGAAACCCGGATCGGCCTTGCCGCGCATGATTTTGCGAGCGCGCTCGGCGCCCCGCATGTCCTCATCACCCGTGCCCGGCGCGGCAGCGGCGGCCCGGCGATCGCCTCGCGCTTCTGGCTGCGGTTGAAGGCAATGGCGGGGCCACAATGGAAAGCCGCCGATCGCTATCGCCTGCTGGCCGATGCGCTGGACCTGCCGCCCAGCCACAAACCCTCCGCGCGCCCCGCGCCGGTGCCGCCGCTCGCCGCCCGGCCGACCCGCATTCCGGTCACCGATGTCGACCGGCTGAAGGCCGATCCCTTCGCCTTCTATGCGCGGCGCATCCTGAAGCTCAATCGCCTCGATCCGGTCGATGCCGATGCCGGGCCGGCTTGGCGCGGCACGGTCGTGCATGAGATATTGGAGCATTGGGCGCAGGGTGGCAGCCGCGATCCGGCCGATCTGGAGGCGCGCGCCCGCGCCATGTTCGCCCGGCCTGATGTCCATCCGCTGCTGCGCGCGCTGTGGCAGCCGCGCCTGATCGAGGCGATCCGCTGGATCGCGGCCGAAGTGGCGAAGGATCAGGCCGCGGGTCGCCATATCCTGGCGGTCGAGACCGAGGGCAAGGCGGAGATTGCCGGCGTGCTGCTGACCGGCAAGGCAGACCGCATCGACCGGATGCCCGACGGCAGCATCGGCATCGTCGATTACAAGACCGGCAAGCCGCCCAGCGCGCGGCAGGTGCGCGGCGGTTATGCGTTGCAATTGGGCCTGCTCGGCCTGATCGCCGAATCCGCCGATGGCGCCTTTCCCGGCGTGGCCGGCGCGCGGGTGGCGGGCAGTTTCGAATATTGGTCGCTGGCCAAGAAGGGCGACGCTTTCGGCTATCGCGAGAGCCCGGTCGATCCGATGGGCAAGCGCGACAAGATCATCACCGCCGATTTCACCGCCTTCGTCTATGACCAGTTTCGCGACGCGGCCGAAACCTGGCTGACCGGCACCGCGCCCTTCGCCGCGCAGGTCAATCCGGAAGTGGCCAATTATGGTGATTATGACCAGTTGATGCGGCTGGAGGAATGGTATGGGCGCGACGATGGCTAAAGGCTCCAGCCCTTTGCAACCGCTGGCCGGCGCGCAGGCGCTGGCCGCCGCGCCCGACGCCCATGTCTGGCTGTCGGCCTCCGCCGGCACCGGAAAGACCCATGTGCTGACCGCGCGCGTCTTCCGCCTGCTGCTGCAGGGGGTGCGCCCGGAAAATATCCTGTGTCTGACATTCACCAAGGCCGGCGCGGCGGAAATGGCCGACCGCATCCATGATCGGCTCGCCACTTGGGTGCAGGCCGAGGAACGCGACCTGTTCAACGATCTGGAGGCGCTCGGCGAAGAGAGCGGCCCGGAGGCGCGCGACCGCGCCCGGCGCCTGTTCGCCGAAGTGCTGGAATCGACCGGTGGCGGCCTGCGCATCCAGACTATTCATGGCTTCTGCCAGCAATTGCTCGCCTCCTTCCCGTTGGAGGCGGACCTCGCCCCCGGCTTCCGCCCGCTCGACGCGCGCGAACAGGGTGTGCTGGCCCGCCAGACATTGGCCGACATGGTCATCCGGGCCGAGGAACTGGGCGACGGTGACCTGATCGATGCCTTGCAGGCGCTCAGCCTGCGGCTGGGCGAGGGCGCGGCCGAGACGTTCCTGCTGCGCTGTGCCGCGCGCCTTTCCGCGCTGGCAGAGCTACCCGGCGATATCGGCCCCTGGCTGGCACGGGAACTGGGACTTCCCGAAGGCGATATCGACGCCTGGCTGGCGGACCAGTGCAGCGACGCCATGTTCGACATGCGCAGCCTTGCTTGGGTGGCGCAGGCCAATGCCGACTGGGGCACGGGGCGGGCGCTGGAACGCTGCGACCGGATCGCTGCCTGGCGCGGGCGAGATCCCGCAGCCCGCGCCGCGACCCTGACCGACCTGCATAGCGCCTGGGCGAAGGCGGATGGCGACCTCATCTCCGCCAAGGGCTGGGTGCCACCGATCGACGGCTATGGCGAGGCGACGGCGCGGCTCCATGCCCGTTGCGCCGAACTGATCGGTGTCAAGCTGCAGGCCGATTATGCCGCACTGCTGGCCCGCGCGCTCCATGCCGGCCGCGCCTATGCCCGCGCCTATGACGAGGCCAAGCGGCTCGCCGGCGCAGTTGATTTCGATGATTTGATCGCGCGCACGGCGTCCCTGCTCCAGAAGGAGGGGATCGCCGAATGGATACGCTACAAGCTGGATCAGCGGATCGACCATATCCTGGTCGACGAAGCGCAGGACACCAACGTCCATCAATGGGCGATCGTCGGCGCGCTGGCGGCCGAGTTCTTCGCTGGTGACGGTGCCAAGGCCGACAAGGTCCGCACCATCTTCACCGTGGGCGATTTCAAGCAGGCGATCTTCGGTTTCCAGGGCACCAGCCCGCAGGCGTTCGCCGCCGCGCAGATGGTGTTCGCCCGCCATGCCGACATGGCCGGCCATGCCTTCCACGACCTATCGCTCGATCGCAGCTTCCGCTCGACGCCGCCGGTTCTCGACCTGGTCGACCGGACGATCGCGACCTTGCGAGCGCAATCGCTGGGCCTGACCGAGGGCGAAGTGCGGCATATCAGCGCCAATCGGCATCCGGGCGAGGTGCTGCTGTGGAAGCCGACGATCGCGGGTCTTGCCGACGAGGTCGAGGGCGAGGAGGATTGGGTCGCCGATCAGGAACGGGAACTGGCCGGTAAGATCGCGCGCCAGATCCGGCAATGGATCGACGACAAGATGATGCTGGAAGCGCGGGGGCGCCCGGTCCGCCCTGGCGACATCATGATCCTGGTCCGCCGCCGCAGCGAACTTGCGCGGCTGATCGTCGCGCGCCTCTATGAGGAAAAGGTGGCGGTTGCCGGCATCGACCGCCTGCGCCTCAATGCGCCGCTGGCGGTGCGCGACCTGCTGGCCGCGCTGCGCTTTGCCACGCAGCCCGACGATGACCTGAACCTTGCCGCCCTGCTGGTGTCGCCGCTGATCGGCTGGACCCAGAACGAACTGATGGAGCGGGCCATCGGGCGCAAGGGTGGCCTGTGGCGCCATCTGCTCCAGCGGCTGGACGACGCGCAATTACAGCCGCTGCGCCAATTGCTGGGGCAGGCGGACTTCACCACCCCCTATCGCTATCTGGAGGCGATCCTGTCCGGCCCGATGGACGGCCGTCGCCGGCTGATCGAGCGGCTGGGGGCGGAAGCGGCCGACCCGATCGAGGAATTGCTGAATGCCGCGCTGGGCTTCGAGGCGGACGACCATCCCTCGCTCCAGCGCTTCATCGACTGGTTTGACCGGGGCGAGGTAGAGATTGTCCGCGACGCGGCGGCGCAGGGCGATGCGCTGCGGCTGCTGACCGTGCATGGCGCCAAGGGCTTGCAGGCACCGATCGTTATCCTGGCCGATGCCTGTCTCGATCCCGATGCCGGCAACCGCATGGATTCGCTCGAATGGAACGGCCTGCCGATCCTGGCCCCGCGCAAGGGCGAGCGACTTGGGCCGATCGGTGAGGTTGCGGCCGATGCCGCCGCGATCGAGCGCGAGGAGCATTGGCGCCTCCTCTATGTCGCGCTGACCCGTGCCGAGGAGAAGCTGATCGTCGCCGGATCGCTCGGGCCGCGCGCCAAGGGCGAGGTGAAGCCGCAAAGCTGGTATGGCGCGGTCGATGCGGCGATGGTCGACATGGGCTGCGACTGGGAAGCCGATCCCCTCTGGGGTGCCCGCCGCCGCTGGCGCGGGACCGAGGTACTGACGCCCAAGGCGGCACAGCCGGAAAGCGCCGAAGACAAGCCGGTAGTGGTCGAGCCGGACTGGCTGCGCGCGCAGGCGCCGGCGGAACAGCGTCCACCCCGGCCACTGGCGCCCTCCGCGCCGGTCGAGGATGACGTGCCCAATCCGCCGCCCACCGCCGCGATGCGCCAGGCAGCCGAGCGCGGTCGCTGGCTCCATGCCCTGTTCCAGCGCCTGCCCGACCTGCCCGCCGCGCGGCGTCGCGAGGGAGCGGGACGCTGGCTGGAGCAGCAGGGGGCAGGGGATGCCACTCTGCGCAAGGACGTGATCGACCATGCACTGCGCGTGATCGAGGATCCACATTTCGCCGCCCTGTTCGCGCCGGGCGCGCTGGCCGAAGCGCCGATCGCCGCGGTGGTCGGCGAAGCGGTGATTGCCGGCACGGTTGACCGGTTGCGGGTCGAGGCGGACCGGGTCCAGCTGGTCGATTTCAAGACCGGGCGGATGACGCCGCGCGATGCGGAGGAGGTGCCGGTCGCCCATGTCCGGCAGATGGCCGCCTATGTCGCCGCGCTGGAAGTGATCTTCCCCGGCCGCAGGGTGGAGGCGGCTTTGCTCTACACCAGCGCAGCGAGGCTCATCCCGTTGCCGGCGGCGCAACTGGCGCCCTACAAGCCGGGCTTTTCGCCCACGCAGCAATATTTGCTGCTGTGACCCGTTGAGCCAAGGGCGCAGCCATCCTAGATATCGACCAACTTAAGGAGTTTGCAGTTATGGCCACCAAGGCAGTTACCGATGTCAGCTTCAAGCAGGATGTGATCGACGCCGACAAGCCCGTGCTTGTCGACTTCTGGGCCGAATGGTGCGGCCCGTGCAAGATGATCGGCCCGGCTCTGGAAGAGATTAGCGAGGAACTGGCCGACAAGGTCACGATCGCCAAGATCAACATCGACGAAAATCCCGATGCGCCGGGCCAGTATGGCGTGCGCGGCATCCCGACGATGATCCTGTTCAAGAATGGCGAAGTCGCCGCGACCAAGGTCGGCGCCGCGCCCAAGAGCGCGCTCAAGGGCTGGATCGAAAGCGTCCTCTAAGTCGCTGGTAAATCTAAAAAGGGACGGCAGCCCGGCTGCCGTCCCTTTTTATTAGCTGAGCGGGATCATCACCAGTTCGGCATAAGCCGGCCTCTCGCGCAGCCGGTCATACCAGGCGCGCAGATGCGGCAGGTTGGGCCGCGCCATGTCGAGCGTGAAATAGGTATGGGCGTAGACGCCCATCGGCACATCCGCGACACCGAAATTGACACCCGAAAGCCATTCTTGATCGGCCAGCGCCCGGTCGAGGATCGCCATCGCCGCGCCGGACGCCTGCGCCGACTTCTCGATGACCTGTAAATTTCGCTGTCCATCTTGGCGTCGGATCAGCTGGATGAAGGCGTCGCGCTGGGCGTCGGCAAAGCTGAATTGCCAGTCCATCCATTTGTCGCCCTGCGCCCGCAAAGCAGGGTCGGCAGGATAGAACTGCTCGGAAGCATAGCGATGGGCGAGATAGCGCAGGATCGCGTTCGACTCCCACAGTATGACATTGCCATCCTCGATCGTCGGGATCAGCCGATTGGGGTTCATCGCGAGATAGGCGTCGGACATGCCATGTTCCATGCCGACATCATGCCGCACGAAAGGCAGGCCGATTTCCTGCGCGAACCAGGCGACCTTCTTCACATTATGCGAATTGAGACGGCCCCAGATCGTCAGCATGTTCGGTCTTCCTTCGGTCAGGCGTAATAGGTCTTGACCGCCAGATCCCACAGGCGCGGTGAGGACGCACCCATCAGGCCCCGACGCTGTTCCCCGACCCGATAGGCGCTGCCGTCGAGCCGCTGGCAGCAGCCCCCCGCCTCATTGACGAACAGGGTGCCGGCCGCATGGTCCCAGGGCAGGACACGCGCGAAGATCGACACGTCATTCTGCCCCAGCACCAGCCTTGGATATTGCTCGGCGGCGCAGCGGGGAATGTCCACCATGGTGAAAATGGTCTGCGACTTGCGCTCCATCTCGGCCCGTTCCGCCGCCTCCATGAAGATGGTGGAGATGGCCGCAATCGGCAGGTCGCCGGTGCTTTCCTTCGCCATGATCCGTTCGCCATCGACATGGCTGCCGCCGCCCAAAGTTGCATGGCACAGCCGCCCGGTCAGCGGATCGAGGATCCACCCCGCCAAAGTGGCGCCATTGTCGGCGAGCGCGATCATGATGCCGAAAGGCGGCTTGCCCGAGGCGAAATTGCCGGTGCCGTCGATCGGATCGATGATCCAGTTGAGGCCGTCGCCGGCGCGGTCGAGGATCGACGGGTCCGCGGCGCAGGCTTCCTCGCCAATAACCCCGGCTTCGGGCAGGATCGAGGCCAACCCTTCGGCCAGCCGGATCTCGCTTTCCTTGTCGGCGATGGTGACGAAGTCGTTCGCCGCCTTCTCGCTAATCTCTTCCGCCGCCAGATTCTGGTAGCGGGGCATGACGATGTCCCGCCCGACCTGGCGCATCAGCGCGACGACGGGATCATGCAGTTCCACCATCATGCGCCGGTCCCCTTAGCTGCGATAGTCCGCGTTGATCGAGATATAGCCATGGGTCAGGTCGCAGGTCCACACCGTGGCGCGGCCCTCGCCCAGGCCGATATCGACGCCGATGACGATATCCTGCCCCTTGAGATGCGCGGAAACGGGGGCCTCGTCATAGCCGTCCAGCGCCAGGCCGCCGGCGGCGACCTGCGTCGCGCCGAAGCGGATCGCCAGCTTGTCGCGCTCGGCCGGTTCGCCCGCCTTGCCGACGGCCATGACGACGCGACCCCAATTGGCGTCCTCGCCGGCGATCGCGGTCTTCACCAGCGGCGAATTGGCGATCGAAAGGGCAATGCGATGGGCGCTGGCGTCGCTTTCCGCGCCCTCGACCGTGATCTCGATGAACTTGCTCGCGCCTTCGCCGTCGCGCACGACCAGATGGGCGAGCTGACGGCACAGGTCGGACAGGGCGGCAGCAAAGGCGTCCGCCCCCGCATCATCCATCGACGTCAGCGGCGCATTGCCCGCCTTGCCGGTGGCGAAGGCCAGGACCGTGTCGCTGGTCGAGGTGTCGCTGTCGACCGTGATGCAGGAGAAGGTCCGCTTGTTGGCGGCCGACAGCATCTGCTGCAGCAGTGCCGGATCGATCGCGGCATCGGTGAAGATATAGCCCAGCATCGTCGCCATGTCGGGCGCGATCATGCCCGAACCCTTGATGATGCCGACCAGGTCGACGCGGGTATCGCCGATCATCGCCGAGACATGGGCGCCCTTGGCATAGGTGTCGGTGGTGCCGATCGTGTTCGCCGCGTCCTCCCAGCCGCAGGGCGCAGCGGTGAAGGCGGCTTCGAGGCCAGCCTCGGCCTTGTCGATCGGCAGCGGCACGCCGATCACGCCGGTCGAGGAGACGAAGATGTCGGACGGCTGGCAGGACAGGTGATTGGCGACCTTGGCGGCGATCGCTTCCACCGCGGCGCGGCCGCGATGGCCGGTAAAGGCATTGGCGTTGCCGGCATTGACGACGACGGCGCGGGCCTGGCCCATGGGGATGGCGTCGCGGCACCATTCGACCTCGGGCGAGGGGCATTTGCTTTGCGTCGTCACGCCGGCGACCGCCGTGCCTGCGACCAGCTCGACATAGGTGAGGTCGCACCGGTCCCAATTCTTGTATCGCGCCTTTGCGACACGCAGCGTCACGCCGGCAATGGCGGGCAGGGCAGGAAAGGTGACGGGGGCGAGGGGGGAACGGTCGGTCATGGGGCGCGGCATGAGCGAAATCCCCCCTTGCGTCAATGGCCCGATCGGGCGCTAGTCCTGCAGATAGAGGCGCCCGACGCCATCGGGCATCGGGACCATGCGATAGCCATGGCGGCGGGCGTAATTGTCCAGACCGTTGTCAGGGCGCAGCGGCAATTTGCGCGTGCCACTTTCATAGCCGGTAAGGATCGCTGCCGGCATGGCGCGATCCAGGTCCGGCAGGGTGGCAGGCGTCAGCGCATGGAGCCGGCGGGCCTGCTCGGGGCGGAGCGTCCAGCCGGTGCGATAGACGAACGGGCCGGTTGCCAGACGCGGATCGAGCGCCAGGCCGCTGTCGATCGCGAGATGCGGCGAGAGGGTGAGGATATCGGCGCCGCCCGCAGCGGGCACCGTCCTGCCCAGCCAATGGGCATTGGCCTGCGCGGCGAGCAGCGGCGATCCGGTACGGGTAGCCGTCACCAGATCCCGGATCGAGGGGATGAGGCCGGGGATCGCTGCCAGGCAGAGCAGCGCCAGCATCGCCTTGCGCCCCAGCGGGCGCCAGTGACGGGCGTCGTCGAGCAGATATCCAAGGGCGAGGGCGAGCGGCGGCAGCAACGGCATCAGATATTGCAATTGCGTGGGGGTCGGCAGCGCGGCGCCGATCAGCGCGCCGGCGGTCATCCATATCGCCAGCCGACGCCCCGATGAGCGCGTGCGGCCACGGGTCGCGATCCAGTTGGCGATGAGCAGCAGCAAGACGACAAGGGCTGGGCCCTTCCAGAGATATTTGAGAAGGTCGCGCAGCTTTTCGGCCGATGCTAGTTCCTGCGCGGCACCGTTGGCGGCATACCAGGCGTGGGGCGCGGTCATGCCATAGGTCAGGACGCCGTAGAGAAAGCCGTCCGGCCCCGATGCCCAGGCGATGGCCATGGGCGCCATGCCCAGCAGCGCGCCGAGCGCCAGGCACAGGGCCGCGCGAATAGCCTGCCAGCCGCCGCTGGCGATGACTAACAGGCCCACGGTCGCGCCGAGCGGGGCGAAATTGAGCTTTGTCGCGATGGCAAGGCCGTAGAGGATGCCAGCTCCAAGCCAGTGGCGGTCCGAGCGATGGCGCAGGCCAAGCAAGATCAGCAGCATGGCGGCGGAAGCCAGCAAGGTCGGCAGCATATCGTTGCGGACCACGGAGCCGCTGAACTGGAACGCGGCTGTTGCCGCCATCAGTAGCATGGCCAGGGTGGCGCTGGAGCGCGATATGCCTGCCGCACGCTGGGCCGCCCAGATGAGCGCAAGCGTCGCGAGCGCCATGACGGCGGTGGCAAGGCGCATTGCCAGTACCATATGGCCCGATGCGATCAGGCTCAGCGGTGCCAGCGCCCAGGCGTGCAGCGGCGGCTGAAGATAGAGAAAGTCGCGAAACATGACCGCATGCCCGCTGAAATAGGCGCCTGCGACATATTGGCTTTCGTCATGATCGAAGGGTGCGGCAATCGCGGCGATCAGGAACCAGCCGGTCAATGCGCTGACCAGCAGCGCCGCCAGAGGCAGGCGCAATCGGCGCGACGGCGCCATGGAAATGGAACGATACACCCTGTTTGCGACCCTTGTTGTCGTGGCGCTCTTGCGGCGGCGTGCGCCCAAACGCAAAATATTCTCGGCGGCGCGTCGCGCCTGCACGACGGCAGGACGGCGCGGCTGCGGCAAAACCGCATCGGGCAAAGCCGTTACAGCCGTGCGACAGTCCGTCGCATTGATTGACTATCGGCTGTGCCGTGCCTAAATCGCGGCGCATATCTGCCCATGTGTCCGTTGGACCCATGGCCCCCTCATTGTCAGGAATTTGCATGTTCGGCGCACTCGCCAAGTCTATCTTCGGATCGTCCAACGAACGTTATGTGAAATCGCTGGGCAAGGTCATCGACCAGATCGCCGCCTTCGAACCGACGATCCAGGCGATGAGCGATGATGAACTGGTGAGCCAGACGGCGCGCTTCCGTGAGCGCTTGGCCAATGGCGAAACGCTGGACGGCCTTCTGCCCGAAGCTTTCGCGACCGTCCGCGAAGCATCGGTCCGCGTGCTGGGCATGCGTCACTTCGACGTCCAGATGATCGGCGGCATCGTCCTGCATCGCGGCGAAATCGCCGAAATGCGCACCGGCGAAGGCAAGACGCTGGTGGCGACGCTCGCCACCTATCTGAACGCGCTTGAAGGCAAGGGCGTCCATGTCGTCACCGTGAACGACTATCTGGCCAGCCGTGACTGCGAATGGATGGGTCAGGTCTATCGCTTCCTGGGCCTTACCACCGGCGTGATCGTGCCCAACCTGTCGGAAGACCAGCGCCGCGAGGCCTATAATGCCGACATCACCTATGCGACCAACAATGAACTCGGCTTCGATTATCTGCGCGATAACATGAAGTTCGATCGCGGTGCGATGGTCCAGCGCCCGTTCAACCATGCGATCGTCGACGAAGTCGATTCGATCCTGATCGACGAAGCGCGCACGCCGCTGATCATTTCCGGTCCGACCGACGACAAGTCGGAGCTGTATGTCGCGGTCGACGCGATCGTGAAGCAGCTGGTCGAGGAGGATTATGAGAAGGACGAGAAGCAGCGCACGATTACGCTGACCGAAGACGGCACCGAGAAGATCGAGCGCCTGCTGGAGGCCGCCGGGCTGCTCCAGGGCAATAATCTCTACGATTTCGAGAACACCCAGGTCGTCCATCACGTCAACCAGGCGTTGCGCGCGGTGGTGATGTTCCGCCGCGACATCGATTATATCGTCAAGGACGGCAAGGTCGTCATCATCGACGAATTCACCGGCCGCATGATGGATGGCCGCCGCTGGTCGGATGGCCTGCACCAGGCGGTGGAAGCCAAGGAAGGCGTCCAGATCGAGCCGGAAAACCAGACGCTCGCATCGATCACCTTCCAGAATTATTTCCGCATGTACCCCAAGATTTCGGGCATGACCGGCACCGCATCGACCGAGGCGACCGAATTCTACGAAATCTACAAGATGAACGTCGTCACCATCCCGACCAACCGGCCGGTGCAGCGCGTCGACGAGGAAGACACGTTCTACAAGAATCTGGAAGACAAGTTCCGGGGCATCGCGCGCACCATCAAGGAACATGCCGAAAAGGGTCAGCCGGTGCTGGTCGGCACCGTGTCGATCGAAAAGTCGGAAATGCTGTCGGAATTCCTCAATCAGGAAGGCGTCAAGCACGCGGTCCTGAACGCGCGCTTCCACGAGAGCGAAGCCCATATCGTGGCCCAGGCAGGCCGCAAGGGCGCGGTGACGATCGCCACAAACATGGCTGGCCGCGGCACCGACATCAAGCTGGGCGGCAATCTGGAGATGCGCGTCGAGGATGAGCTGCGTGATATGCCGGAAGGCCCGGAGCGCGATGCGGCGATCGCCCGCATCGAGGTCGAGATCGAGGCAGAGAAGCAGGAAGTGCTGGCCGCCGGTGGCCTGTTCGTTCTGGCGACCGAGCGGCACGAAAGCCGCCGTATCGACAATCAGCTGCGTGGCCGTTCGGGCCGTCAGGGCGATCCCGGCCTGTCGCGCTTCTACCTCAGCCTCGACGATGACCTGATGCGCATCTTCGGGCCGGACACGATGTTCGCCAAGATGATCCGTTCCAACCTGGAAGATGGCGAGGCGCTGCCCCCGTCCAAGTGGCTGAGCAAGGCGATCGAGACCGCCCAGCGCAAGGTCGAGGCCCGCAACTACGACATCCGCAAGCAGGTCGTCGAATATGACGATGTCATGAACGACCAGCGCAAGGTGATCTACGAGCAGCGCAGCGACATCATGGACGCCGAAACGGTGGACGATGTCGTCACCGACATGCGCCATGAGACGGTCAACGACCTGGTCGGCGCATCCTGCCCGCCGGGCACCTATCCCGAACAATGGGATATGGAGCGGCTGAAGCTGCGCACCGCCGAAGTGCTGGGCCTGGAGCCCGATTTCGACGCCTGGCTCGCCGAGGATGCCGTCGATCCGGAAATGATCGAGGAGCGGCTTGCCGGTCTGGCCGACGCGGCCATTGCCGAGAAGACGCAGGAAGTCGAAGCGGCCGACTGGCACATGATCGAGAAGAGCATCATGCTCCAGAGCCTCGACCATCACTGGAAGGAGCATCTCTCGACGCTCGACGCGCTGCGCCAGGTGGTGCATCTGCGCGCCTATGCGCAGAAGACGCCGATCAACGAATATAAGCAGGAAGCCTTCGCCCTGTTCGAGCGCATGCTGGAAAATATCCGCGAGGACGTGACCAGCTCGATCGCGCGGGTGCAGTTCCGCATGGAAGCGCCGCAGCCGCAGTTCGACCTGCCGGTGCTGCCGGACTTCATCACCACCCATATCGACCCCTTCTCGGGCGAGGATAACAGCGCGGATATCGATGGTAGCCAGCTGGCGGGCATCACCACCACCATTCCGCGCGCGCCGGTGGACAATGTCGCGCCGGGCGAGTTCGCCAATCTCGACATCAGCCGCAACGCGCTTTGCCCCTGCGGTTCGGGTCAGAAATACAAGCATTGTCATGGTGCGCTGAGCTGAGGCGCGACCACAGGCGAGAAACAGGGAAGGGCGTTGCCGATGGCAGCGCCCTTTTTTTGTTTTGGTCCTGCAATGATAAGGCGGAACTCTTGCGCTTACAGGCCGTTGCGCATTGCGCCTGTGCGATGCGGACCGGATGTTCCGGCGGAAGGAGAAGGGCATGAGAAAATTTGCGATGGTATTGGCCTTGGCTGTGATCGCGGCCCCGATTGCGGCAACTGCTCAACATCCGCCCGGCCATGGGCAGAACAAGCCTTCGCACAATAATGGCAACGGTCCGGGCAACCGACCGCCGGGCCATAATAGCGGGCCGGGTCCTGGCGCATCCCACGGCAAGCCATCCCATAATAATGGACGCCCGCCGGCACCGGGCAAGCCATCGCATTCCGCCTCCCACGGCGGGAAATATTATCCCGACCAGCATTATCGCCCCGGTTCGTCGCGCGATCGCTATCGCATCGACCGAAATACCCGTGTCTATCGCGGTGGAAACGGGCGCTATTATTGCCGTCGTAATGATGGCTCGACCGGTCTGATCGTCGGTGCGGCTGTCGGGGGCCTTCTGGGCAATGCACTGGGTGACGGCGATTCCGGCCTGCTGAGCACGATCCTGGGCGCGGGTGTTGGTGGCGCGCTGGGCCGCGAGATTGATCGCGGCAACGTCTATTGCGAATGATCGATCACCAGAATGCGGAGTGCCGCCGATCGCGTGATCGGCGGCACTTTTCGCGGGCGGGGCCGGTGACGGGAGGCCATTTATTGAACGCCTGTGATGTCGGCGCGGCGCTGCGCTCCGCTGATGGGGCTCAAGCGGCTTGAGACGCTTCGATTAGTGATCCCTCACTTCGCAGATTTAAGTTCGATAATATATATTATGTTAAATTATGAACAGGATCGATGGGAGGTATTTCTCCTCACCCATCTCAATCCTCCAGGATGCGGCTATGGGCTTTGGTGTCGCGCATGCGGATATAGACCGTCAGCGAGATAGCGATCATGACGCTGACATAAATATAGAAAGCGGATTCCATCCCGGACTGTTTGAACCAGAGCGCGACAAATTCCGCCGTGCCGCCGAACAAGGTGTTGGCCAGCGCGTAAGGCAGCGCGACGCCGAGCGCACGAATATGCGCGGGAAACAGCTCGGCCTTCACCACCGCGTTAATCGAGGTATAGCCAGTGACGATCACCAGGCCGGCCATTACCAGCAGTCCGGCGACCAGCGGATCGCGGGTCACGGCCAGGGTCGCGAAGATCGGATAGGTGCAGAGCACGCCCATGATGCCGAAGCCGATCATCAGCGGCTTGCGCCCGATGCTGTCGGACAAGGCGCCCGCCAAAGGCTGCAACAGCATGAAAATAAACAATGTTATCCCATTGATTTCCGATGCTATTTCACGACCGAAACCGGCCGTGTTGACAAGGAATTTCTGCATGTAAATGGAGTAGGCGTAGAAGGCGATCGTGCCGCCGGCGGTGAGCAGCATCACCGTCAGCGTCTCGCGCGGATGATTGGTGATGAGTTCGATGAAGCCGGATTTGGGCGCGCCTTCAGCCTTTGCGACTTCATAGCTCTGGGTTTCCGCGAGACCGCGCCGCAGCCAGAAGACGATCACTGCCAGCGCGCCGCCGATGGCGAAGGGAATGCGCCAGCCCCATGCGTCCAGTTGCACTTCGGTCAGGACCGACTGGAGCAGCAACAGCACGCAGATCGCGACCAACTGCCCGGCAATCAGCGTCACATATTGGAAGCTGGAATAGAATCCGCGCCGGTCCTTACCGGCCATTTCGGTGAGATAGGTCGCGCTGGCGCCATATTCGCCGCCGATCGACAGCCCCTGCATCAGCCGGGCAAGAACGAGCAGCAATGGCGCGCCGACGCCGATCACCTCATAGCCCGGCGTCACCGCGATCAGCAGCGATCCGGCACACATCAGCGAGACCGACAGGGTCAGGCCACTCTTGCGGCCATGCCGATCGGCATAGACGCCCATCAGCCAGGCGCCGATCGGTCGCATCAGGAAGCCCACGGCAAAAATGCCGGCCGCGCTCAGCAACTGGGCGGTGCGATCCTCGCTCGGGAAGAAATGCGGGGCGAAATAAAGGGTGAAGGCGGCATAGGCATACCAATCATACCATTCGACCAGATTGCCGGTGGAACCGCCGATGATCGCCTTGAGCCGGGCCTGTTTGTCGGGTGCAGCACCCTGCCCCACATGTGACGTCATGGCGTCAGCACCATTTCACCATTTTCAACGCTCCAGCTTTTGAGACGGGACAGCATGTTCATGCCGATGACATTGACGTCGCCCAGCGCCGGCGAGACGACGACCTCGACATCATTGGCGCGCAGCGGCCCGACCGTCAGGGTCGAGATGCTGGCGCGGCGCGCGTCGATCTTGCCATTGGCGGTGTTGAGCGGGATCGGGGGCGCGTTCATGTCGATATTGAGGCCGGTGGCGCGGGCGGTATTTTCCGAAAGGGCGGTGATGGTCGCGCCGCTGTCGATCAGGAAGCGCGCGGACATGCCGTTGACCATGCCCTCCACCCAATAATGGCCGTCCGGGGCGACCGGAATGCGCACCACCTGCCCATCGGACTGGATCGGCGGTGGGGCCGACGGCGGCGCGGGTTGTGGCATTGGCTCGGCACTGTTCTGCGGCTGGAGCAAGGCCCCCTCCTCCGCTGCGAACCGTGCCGGCATCAGTCCCGCCTTCTGGGCGAAGGTGAAGAGGCCGAGCAGGGCGCCGAAGATCAGCACCCAGAGCAGCGCCATCCGCACGAAGTTGCCCAGCGCGATGCGGCGGCCGATCAGGGCGGAGCCGACCAGGACCAGGGCGAGCAGATACCAGATGCTGGACATCGCCTGATCCGTGCCGTCCATCAGTGGGGTGCTCCGTTGTTGAGGTCGATGACCAGCCCGTCATAGCCCGGCTCCACCCCTTTGGGGAGCGTGGCGCACAGGGTGGCATAATCCATGCTCTGGTCCATATGGGTGAGGATCGCGCGACCGGGCCGGGTTGCCATGATCCCTGCCAATGTCATCTCCAGATGGGCATGGGTGGGATGCGGCCGCGCGCGCAGCGCATCGACCACCCAGATGTCGAGATCCTCGAACAGCGCCAGCATATCCGGGGTTATTTCATGAAAATCCGTGGCATATCCGACATGACTATCAGCATGACTGAAGCGAAATCCAGTCGAATAAATGTCGCCATGGGGCATGTCGGTGCAGGCAATGTCGATATCGCCGATCCGCAGCCCATCGGGCAGATCATGCGGGATGATGATCGGCGGATAGCCCCCCCTCCCCGCAAAGGCATAGGCAAAGCGGGCCTGGAGCAGGCGCATCGTCTGGGCACGGGCATAGCCGGGGATCGGGCTGCCGCGATGATGGAACAACTGGCGAACATCGTCGATGCCATGGCTGTGATCGGCATGGTCATGGGTCCACAGGATCGCATCGATGTCGATCACGTCGGCCGCCAGCAACTGCGCCCGCATGTCGGGCGAGGTATCGACCAATATCCGTGTCGTCGCGCTCTCCACCAGGATCGAGACGCGGGTGCGGCGGTTACGCGGCTCGGTGGGATCGCAGGCGCCCCAATCATTACCGATCCGGGGAACGCCGGAGGATGTGCCGCTGCCAAGGATGGTCAGCTTGAGGCTCATGCCTGCGGCCGGCCCTCGATCTTGGCAAAGAGGCGGAGGAAATTGGCCGAGGTCGCCGCCGCCAGATTCTCGATGTTCTCGCCGCGCAGATCAGCCAGGAAGCGCGCCGTGTCGGCGACGAAGGCCGGCTCGCACGGCTTGCCGCGATGGGGCACCGGGGCGAGGAAGGGCGAGTCCGTTTCCACCAGCAGCCGGTCGAGCGGCAGGCGCGCCGCCGTTTCCTGCAGATCCTTCGCGCTCTTGAAGGTCACGATGCCCGAAATGCTGATGAAGAAGCCAAGGTCCATCGCCGCATCAGCGAAGGCGCCGCTGGCGGTGAAACAGTGGATGACGCCGCTATAGGCCCCCTTCCCCATCTCATCCCGCATGATCGCCAGCGTATCCTCTTCCGCTTCGCGGGTATGGACGATCAGCGGCAGGCCGGTCTCGCGGCAGGCGGCGATATGGCTGCGGAAGCTCTTCTGCTGCCGCTCGCGATCGCTATGGTCGTAATAATAATCGAGGCCCGTTTCACCGATGCCAACGACGCGCGGATGGGCCGCGCGCTCGACCAGCTTGGCGGTGTCGACGTGAGGATGCTCGTCCGCCTCATGCGGGTGGATGCCGACGGTCGCCCAGACATCCGCCTCGCGCACCGCCGTACCCAGCACATCGTCCCACTCGCTTTCGCGGGTGGCGATATTGAGCATCAGGTTGACGCCGCGCGCACGGGCGCGTTCCAGCACATTATGCTGATCCTCGATCAACCCCTTGTAATTGAGGTGACAATGGCTGTCGATCAACATGCGTCAGGCGTCCGCTTCGGTCAGTTCCAGGCGCGGGAAGAGCGGCTTGGGCGCGGCCAGCCCGAAATCGCTTTCGGCCAGATCGCTATACCAATGATCGCCGATCGCGCCATAGCTGCGCTTGTCCGCCGGCACGCCCATATGGTCGAGCAGCGCGGTGGCGCTCGCCGGGATCACCGGCTGGATTGCGACCGCCAGCTGGGCGATGGCGATATAGAGCGTCGCCAGTACTGTCTCCATCCGCTCGGGATCGGTCTTGCGCAGCGACCAGGGTGCCTGCGCGTCGATATATTGATTGCAGGCAAAGGCCGCGCGCAGCCAAGCATCGATCGCCACCGAAGGCGCCAGATCGGCCATGGCGGCGGGCATATCGCTGCGCACGACCTTGTCGATCAGCGCGAACAGCTCCGTATCGGCGGCGTCATGGCCGTTCACGGCCGGCAGGCGACCTTCCAGATTTTTGGCGATGAAGCTCAGCGTGCGCTGGGCCAGATTGCCGAACGCGTTGCCCAGGTCGCTGTTCGAGCGCTGGACAATCGCTTCGGCGCTATAGCTGCCGTCATTGCCGAAGGTCACTTCGGACAGCAGGAAATAGCGCAGCTGATCGACGCCGAAGCGTTCGGCCAATTCCATCGGATCGGCGACATTGCCGACCGACTTCGACATCTTCTCGCCGCGGTTCAGCAGGAAGCCATGGCCGAACACCTGCTTGGGCAGCGGCAGCTTCGCGCTCATCAGGAAAGCCGGCCAGTAAACCGTATGAAAACGCACGATATCCTTGCCGATGATATGGGTGATGTCACCACCCTCAGCCCAATAGCGCGCCATCCGCTCGGCATCGTCGGGATAGCCGCAGCCGGTGATATAGTTGGTCAGCGCATCGACCCAGACATACATGACATGGCCGTCGGCGCCGGGCACCTTGACACCCCAGTCGAAGCTGGTGCGCGAAATGCTGAGATCGGACAGGCCGCCCTCGACGAAGCGCAGGATTTCGTTGCGGCGGCTTTCCGGGCGGATGAAGTCGGGCTGGCTGTTATAGAGGTCCAGCAGCTTGTCCTGATATTGGGACAGGCGGAAGAACCAGCTTTCCTCGACGGTCCATTCGACCGGCGTTCCCTGCGGCGACAGCTTTACGCCATCCTCGCCCTCGGTGATTTCCTTCTCGTCATAGAAGGCTTCGTCGCGGACCGAATACCAGCCCTCATAGCGGCCCAGATACAGGTCGCCATTGGCCTCCATCGCCTGCCAGATCGCCTGGCTGGCGCGGTGATGATCCGGTTCGCTGGTGCGGATGAAACGATCATAGCTGATATTCAGGCTATCGTTCATCTGCTTGAAATAGGACGACATCTCATCAGCCAGCTCGCGCGGCTCGATGCCGCGGTTGCGCGCCGTCTGGGCCATCTTCAGGCCGTGTTCGTCGGTTCCGGTCTGGAAGAAGACATCGCGGCCCATCATCCGCTGGAACCGGGCGATCGCGTCGGTGGCGATCACCTCATAGGCATGGCCGATATGCGGACGGCCGTTGGGATAGGAGATGGCGGTGGTGATGGTGTAAGGCTGCGACATGCAGCCTCCCTAGCGGCTGTTCGCGTCGCCGCAAAGCCGCTTTTCAGGTCGCCGCCTCAGCCAGTGCCGCGACATGGCCGCCCAGCTCGAAAACGACCGAGGCCGGGTCCAGCGACAGGATGACCGCGCCGCCCGCCAGATGCCGGGCCGCTTCCCAATGATCGAGCGCGCTACCCAGTGCCGGGCCATGCCGGGTTCGGGCGGCTTGCGCGATGAAGGCAGGCGCGCGCTCCAGAAAGGCTTCGTATCGCGGCTTGGCCGCCTTGCCGGCCAGGGCCTTGGCCAGGCGCAGGCGCTCGCGATTGCCCGGATCACCATCGGCAGCGATCGCGAGCAGCGATTTTTCGAGGCCCGCAAGGTCGAGACCCGCATAGCGCAGCGCACGACCGGGCGAGCCCTCCCCGGCGCGCAGCAGTGCGTCCAGTTCCGGCCCGGACAGGCTTTCATCCTCGCGCCGGAGCACCGTCGCCATGGCGCCGTCCGACAGCGGATCGAAGCGCATCGTGCGGCAGCGCGAGCGAATGGTGGGCAGCAGCCGGCCCGGCGCATGGCTGACCAGCAGGAAGATCATGTCTGCCGGCGGCTCTTCCAATGTCTTGAGCAGGGCGTTGGCAGCGCCGCGCTCCAGATCATCGGCACTGTCGATCACGACGATGCGACGGGAAGAGAGTGACGGCGCCGACTGAATTAGGCGTTGCAGGCCGCGCACCTGATCGACGCTGATGTTGCGTGCGGCAACGCCATCCTTTTCCAGCGGCGCAAGTTCGGCATAATCGGGATGCGCGCTCGCCTCGATCAGGCGGCGGATCGGGTGGCTTTCTGGAACGGCGAGCCCCTCACCCTCTATCTTCGGGCCGGCCGCATCCGCCAGCAGGCGCATCGCCATGGCGCAGGCGAAGCTGGCCTTGCCGATGCCGCGCGGACCGCTCAAGATCCAGCCATGATGCATGCGGCCGCTGCTTGCCGCCGCCAGCAGGGTCTGCGCCTGGGCGTCATGCCCGACCAGTGACGTCATGACAGCAGGTCGTCCAGTGCCGCGAGCAGCCGGGCAGTGACATCGTCCGCTGCGCCCGACGCATCGATCGCGCGGACCCGCGCCGGTTCATCTGCGGCAAAGCGGACGAACGCATCGGCCACGGCGCGGTGGAAGCTGCGGTCGCGACCGCCAATCCGATCCGACACGTCGCCGTCACGGGCATAGGCGCGGGTTTCCGCCTCGGCTTCCGGCAGGGTCAGGAACAAGGTGCGATCGGGCAGGAAGCCGGCGCTGCCGATCTGGTGCAGCGCCAATATGTCGGCATCGCTAAGTTCGCCCTGCCCCTGATAGGCACGGCTGCTGTCGAGGAACCGATCGGACAGAACCCAGGCGCCACGGGCCAGCGCCGGGCGGATCGTCTTCTCGATATGGTCGGCGCGCGCGGCGGCGAACAGCAACGCTTCGGCGCGGGCATTCCAGCGGTCCGCACCACCGGTCAGTAGCATGGCGCGGATCGCTTCCGCCCCTTCGCTGCCGCCCGGCTCGCGAGTCTCGACGACTTCCAGCCCGCGCGCGCGCAAGGCCGCCGCCAGCGCACGAAGCTGGGTCGACTTGCCGGCGCCCTCGCCGCCTTCGAGCGTGATGAAACGGCCTATGATCACCCGAAGAAGGACTTCAGACCATTCCAGAGACGACCGAAAATGCCTGCTTCCGCGACATCTTCACCGGCAACCAGCGGCAACACCTGCGGCGGCGTATCCGGGGTCTGGACGATGAGCTGGGCGATCTGCTGGCCCTTGGCGATCGGTGCCTTGATCGGGCCGGTATAGACGACCTTCACCTTCACATTGGCCGATGCGGTGCGCGGCATGGTGACCGCCATATTCTGCGGTGCGACCAGCGACACGGTCGACGCGCTGCCCAACTGGACCGCCGCGGTCTCGACCGTCTGCCCCTTCTTGAACAGCGGCTGCGCCTTCCAGGCGCGGAAGCCCCAATCCATGAAGCGGACGGATTCGGCAATCCGGCCGTTGAAGCTGGTCAGACCGGCGACCACCATCACCAGGCGGCGGCCATCCTGTTCTGCCGAACCAGTGAAGCCGAATCCGGCTTCCTCGGTATGGCCGGTCTTGAGGCCGTCGGCGCCCGCGATCTTGCCCAGGATCGGATTGCGATTGGCCTGCGCAATGTCGGAGCCGCCCATGGTCTTGCCCCAGGTGAAGGAGCGGGTGGCGTAGAATTTCTTGTAGAGATCCGGTGTCTCGACGATCGTGGCCTCGGCAAGCTTGGCCAGATCTTCGGCGGTGACATAGGTCACGCCCTCGTCAGGCCAGCCATTGCTGGTGCCGAAATGGCTGTTCTTGAGGCCCATGCGTTTGGCCTCCTCGTTCATCAGTGCGACGAACGCCTGCTCGGTGCCGGCAATGCCCTCGGCCAGCACGACGCATGCATCATTGCCCGACAGGGTGACGATGCCGTGCAGCAGATTTTCGACCGATACCTGCTCGCCCACCGAAAGGAACATGGTCGATCCGGCCTTGGGGCCGTGCCATTGCTGCCAGGTTTCCGGACGGACCGTGAATTTGGTGTCGAGCTTCAACTCGCCCTTCTGGATCAGGCGGAAGGCGACATGCGCCGTCATCATCTTGGCCATCGACGCCGGCGGCATCCGGGTCTCGCCGCCCTTGTCATAGAGGACGGCGCCCGAGGAAAGATCCTTGAGATAGGCGATCGGCGCCTCGCTCGTATAAGGCGGGGCCGCGGCAACCAGCGGCTGGGCCAGCAGACCGACGAAGAGAGTGGCGGCAACGGTTTTCTTCATGAACTCAAGCCTTCGACTGGATAGATTCGCTGGACGCATCGCTATGATTAGCGCGCGTCATTAGCCATGACACGGACATTCGCAAAGCCCTTCGCTGCCGCTGCCTTCACGCCGGCCTGCGCCGCCTCCTGCGAGGGATAGGGACCATAGCGCACCCGCCAGACCGGACCGGCCGCAACAGCATGCGCGCCGATCTGCCTGGCCAGCGCCTCGGCCCGGCTCTGGGAAGAAAGAGCCGCAACCTGAACGACATAGCTACCTGATACCGGTTTTGCCGGTGTCGAGGTCTTCGGGACCGGCTTGGGAACGGGTGGCGCGGGCGTATCGAAGGAGGCGCCGGCACGGCTGGAACTGCTCGCTGCGGGGATCGCCTGAACGACGGGGCGTGCCGACCGGACCTGCGCCGGCTGGCTTGCCGGCACTTGCGCCAGACGCCCACGCAGCACCTTGAGCAAGGGCTGCGGCGTCTCGATCCGCTCGGGCGCGCGTTGATGAGCGCGCAGCAGCGCCTTTTCCTGATCGGGCGGATTGACCCGCCGGACACGAACGGCCGCAGCCCCGTCGCCAGTGATGCCCAATTGCTCGGCTGCGCCGCGCGACAGGTCGATGATCTTGTCGTCGCTGAACGGACCACGATCGTTGAGCCGGACCAGGATGGTGCGACCGCTGTCCAATGCCGTCACCTCGACATAGCTTGGCAGGGGCAAGGTCTTGTGCGCGCCGCTGATCGCCGACGGCACAAAATCCTCGCCGTTGGCCGTCGGCTTGCCCGTAGCCTCTTCGCCATACCAGCTGGCATAACCGACCTCGTCATAATTGACGGGATCGGCGGGGACGTAGGTCTTGCCGCCCACGCTATAGGGTTCGCCGATCTTGACCGGTTCGTCCGCAACCGCTGGCCCCGTTACAGGCGTCGCGGGGCGTGGGGCCGGCGGCGTAACAGCCTGCTCGCTGCCGCAGGAGGCCAGCAGAGACGCCGCGCCGCCCAGTGCGAGCCAGTTCCTATTGCTTGACCGCATCGGCCAGCAACCCCACGGAAAGAGCGTAGAAATTGGAGCAATTATAGTCGAGGATCGCGCGATAATTGCTGGTCAGCAGATAGGCGGTCTTGCCCGGCCCATCCGGTTCCAGCAGGGTTGCCATGACAGTGTCCGCCGGCCAGATGCCACTGGCCGGGAACAGGCCCAGCTTGCGCCATTCAGCCATGGTCAGCCAGCGGCTGTGGCGATTGAAGACCCGCGGACAGCGCGGCGCCGTCGTGCGCGCGGCCACCGATGCGCGGTTGAAGCTGGTCGGCACGCTGACCGCTACGCCCCAGGGCTGGCCCCGCCGCCATCCGGCCGCAACGAAATAATTGGCGATCGAGGCGAGCGCATCCGCCTGGCTGGTCCAGATGTCCGCCCGGCCATCGCCGTCGCCATCCTTGGCGAGCTTGAGATAGACCGACGGCAGGAATTGCGGATAGCCGGTCGCCCCGGCCCAGCTGCCGACCAGCCGGCTGCGCGGCACGCCATCGTTCAGCATCTTGAGCGTCGCCAGCAATTCCGGCTCGAACAAGGTGCGTCGGCGCCCCTCATGCGCGAGCGTCGCCAACGACCGGATCAGGTCGAAATCGCCGGTATAGGAACCATAATTGGTTTCATGGCCGAAAATGGCGACCATGATTTCCTCGGGCACGCCGGTTTCCGCCTCGATCCGGGCCAGGCGTGCGCGATTGGCCGCATAGACCGCCCGCCCGCGGCTGATCCGCGCGGCATCGACATGCTTGACCCGATAGGGTTCGAAATTGGGAATGGGCGAATAGGCGCCGCCGCCCGGCTGGCTCTGGTCCAGCGCCACGACGCGCGGGTTGATCGTCAGGGTCGGGAAGACGGCGTCCAGCGTCGCGTCGCGAATGCCCATGGCCCGTGCCTTGGGCCGCAGCGATTCCAGATAGGCGCGAAAGTCCCCATCATCCTGCGCGATCGCGACCTGTGGCGCAGCCAATCCTGCCACAACCGTCGAAAAACCCATCATCAGCGCAATGGCCAGCGAATTGAACCGAGAATCTGCCATGACCTTTTGTGGCACAGCCAGGGCGACCGGCGAAACCCCTATCCGATACGAAGTCGCGAATGGACGACCATTCCCCTCAATATTGTCATTTTTGCCCTTGGCTTGTTCGTCCGCTTCGCTAGGAAGCGTCGCAACGGAAGTGTGGCCGAGTGAGTAGCCCCTAGATTTCTGGACGCCTTCTATCCTAATTTTGAGGACACGAGACGACGATGGGGAAGCCCAATTTCAGCGATGAGTCCAAGGCTCTCCTGAGCTTGTCGAAGGGCGTGATGCGGTGGCCCAGATCACCGAGCGCGGGTATCCGGTAGCGGAGGTTTCCGAGCGGCTCGGCGTCAGTCAGCATTCGCTGTACGCATGGAAGCGGCAACTGGCCGGGCAAGTGTCTGGCGATGCCGGCAAGGATGCCGAGATCCGCCAGTTGAAGCGCGAGCTGGCCCGGGTGACCGAGGAGCGCGATATACTAAAAAAAGCCACCGCGTATTTCGCCAGGGATGCAAAGTGAGATACGCGTTTGTTGCCGAGCATCGTGACCAGTTCCAGGTTCGGTCGATGTGTCGGTGCCTGTGCATCCAGCCAAGCGGCTTCTATGCTTGGCAGAAGAACCCGCTGAGCCAGCGGGCTCGGGACGATGCTCGTCAGACAGAGTTGCTGCGGCAGGCCTGGAGCGACAGCGGTAAGGTCTACGGCTATCGCAAGCTACACGATGACCTGTTGGATCATGGCGAGACCTGCTGCCCCAACCGCGTTGCCCGGTTGACTAGGCTGGCAGGTATCAGGGCGCAGGTCGGCTACAAGCGCCGGCCCAGCAGCTATGGCGGCAAACCGTCCCTGGCGGTCGACAATACTCTGGATCGTCAGTTCGACGTCGCAGCTCCCGATCGGGCCTGGGTGACGGACATCACCTACATCCGCACTCTGGAGGGCTTTGCCTATCTGGCTGTCGTGATCGATCTCTATTCCCGCCGCGTGGTGGGCTGGTCGATGCAGAGCAGGCAGACCACCGATGCGGTGCTGTAAGCGCTGCACATGGCGGTCTGGCGGCGCAAGCCGAAGCAGCGGGTGCTGATCCACTCGGATCAGGGCTCGCAGTTCACCAGCATGGACTGGGCGGCCTTCATCCGGGCTCACAATCTTGAGCACTCGATGAGCCGGCGTGGCAACTGCCACGACAACGCGGTGGCCGAGAGTTTCTTTTCCTCGCTCAAGCGTGAGCGCATTAAGCGTCGGACCTGCAAAACACGCGATGAAGCCCGGCAGGACGTGTTCGATTACATCGAGATGTTCTACAATCCGGTCCGCAAGCAGGTCAGGAACGGGATGCTGTCCCCCGCACAGTTCGAACGGCAGCAGATTTTAAAAGCAGAAGGCGTCTAGAAAACTAGGGGATACTCAAGTTGACACCCTGCTAGAAGGATTAGAGCCTGAGCCGGATGCGGTTCGGTCACTAGCCAACTATATTCGTTCGGTAATGTCTATAACGGAGATATCTTTCGACAATCTCGCTGTAGCAATGCTGGAACCACAGCAGCATGTGCCAGTATCGATCCCCCTTCTTTCAGACATGATGCAATAGCTATGGGCGCACCGAAAGGGTCGCAGAACGCTCGAGACCACCAGAACTCGCTCATGGCGGCACCATTGGAACTAATGAACCAGCAGATAAATAAGCTGGAACGATCGCAGATGAGATTTGCGAACATATCCGAACTCGCAAAGTATCTTTCTCCACATGCCAACGTCAGTTCAGGGAGACTTCTTCGGAATAAATCATACCGTGTACTTATAGAGAATACGTTTTACAGACAGAACGGTCTGAAGCCGCAAACAATTCGAGAAACGTCCGACTTGGAGATCTCGCATGGCGTTATCGCAAACCAAAATCTCGAAATTCATCAGCTAAAAAATGACGTTAAACGGTTAAGAAAATTCACGGTCCACAATCCGAACCGGGTTGCGCCCCAAGATAAGCAATTCGAGGATCGGTCGGAATCGATCGATAACCTTTGCAGATGTTTATCAATTTTACTCGATAGCGTCAGCACTCTGGGATTTGCGCTTTCAGACGAAGGGATCGTGAACACCGCTGCCCGTCCAGGAAGCCGGCTGATCGTTCCCAAAATTCTTCTGTCCGACATCCAAGCTTGGTGTGCGAAAGGCGTTGACGGGTGAACCCGGGCGGGGTGGGATTCGAACCCACGGTGGGCGCGAACCCACGGCGGTTTTCAAGACCGCTGCCTTAAACCACTCGGCCACCCGTCCAAACGCGGCGTTCCTAGAATCAAGAGATAGAAATAGCCAGCCCAAATTGATTTCCCAAGCGCCGCTAAGCGGCAGTGTCATCATCTCCATCCTCGAACTGCTTCCCAAGAACTGGCCCGCTAAGGAGGATCAACACCAAGCCGCCTGATCCGTGGCCTGCGCTCCAGCCCTTATCCCGGTTGAGCCCCATGGCCGATCTGCCGCACAGGTTACGCGAGAATATGGTCCTCTATGGGCCCTCTTGGCCAATGTCGGGATCGCCATCGCCAAATTCGTGGCGGCGGCGATCAGTGGCTCTTCGTCCATGCTGACCGATGGGGGCCACTCGCTGGTCGACAGCGGCAACCAGGTCCTGCTGCTCTATGGCCAGGAAAAGGCCAGGCGCCCGGCCGACGCCACCCACCCCTTCGGCTATGGCCGCGAACTCTATTTCTGGGCTTTCGTCGTCGCCATCCTGATCTTTGCCGTCGGCGCTGGCGTCTCGATCTATGAGGGCTGGCTACATATTGCCGAGCCTGAGCCGTTGCGAGACCCGACGATCAATTATGTGGTGCTGGCGGTCGCGGTCCTGCTCGAGGGAACAAGCTGGGCCATCGCGGTGCGCGAGTTCAACGGCAAGAGGGGCTCAAGTAGCTGGTGGCAATCGATCCGCCGATCCAAGGATCCGGCCGGCTTCATCGTCCTGTTCGAGGACAGTGCGGCGCTAATCGGCCTTGGCATTGCGGGCATCGGAGTCTGGGCCAGTCATCATTATGCCGACCCACGGATCGATGGCGTCGCATCGATCCGTGGGTCTCATCCTGGCCGGGGTCGCCATGCTGCTCGCGCGCGAAGCCAAGGGGCTGCTGATCGGCGAAAGTGCCGATCCGGCGATCATTTCGGCGTTATGGGCCATTTTGGACAAGCGACCACAGATCAGCGCGGTCAATCATGTGCGCACGATCCACACCGCGCCCGATGCCGTGTTCGTGGCGATCAGTGCCGATTTCGTCGATGATCTGCCGATGGGAGACGCAGAGCACCTGATCGAGGAAATTGAGCGCGAGATGAAGGCCTGCGTGCCCGACCTGACCTCCATCTACATCCGACCGGAAAAACAGGCGGATGCCGTGCAGCAATGGATCCTGCGCTCATCATTGGAGGGCCGGTAAGGAACGCAAGGAACAGCGGCAAGCCCTATCAGCCAAACCTCTGTCCTGACCGCCAGGACTGGAGGCGTTGATGCCCCCCCTCACGCCTTCAACGTGCATGACCGGGCACCATGGACGCTTCCACGCGTTGAGAGGAGGAGATCGCCACGAAAGGATCAAAATGCCCCATCACAAGGAACGTCCTGCCCGCAAGGCCACCAGTCGCCTTGCGCTCTACCTCGTCTTCGCATTCATCGTTGCAGCCATCCTGGCTTTCATCTGGGTCAACATGCACGCCTGACCGGACGATAGCCCCTTAGTCCGAACCGGACTGCGCCACGGTCCGTGCCAGTTCATCGATCTTATCGACCGGGATACGTCTTGCTATCATCGCCATGGTATCCGGCGGCAGGCGCGCGTCGATGACATTCCCGTCTTGCTGCCAAAGCCGCAGGCGCGCGGCGAGATAGCCTGGCTTCTGCCCGGCAAGAATGGGCGCCGCCTTGCCAGCCGCATGACAATTGCTGCAGGCCGGCAGGGGCTGGCCAAAACGATCCAGTCCCGGAGAACTGGGCGAGGTCGCGTTATTCTTGAGCCCGGGCATCGCAGAGAAATAGGTCGCGAGCCTCGCCATGTCCTCGCGCCCGATCGTTGCCAGCGCTGTCTGCATGACCGCACTGCTGCGCTGCCCCGACCTATATTGGCGCATGCTGGCGACCAGATAGGCCGCGCTCTGCCCAGCCAGGACCGGAATATCGGATTGCTCCCTCCCCCGACCATCGACGCCATGGCAGCTTGTGCATGCCGACAAGGTTGCCGGAGCAACGCCGGGCAGGCGTCGCTCCTCGCCAGCCTGAGTCAGTGCTTGATATTGCGCCGCCGTCATCTGTGGCAAGCGCCGGACGAAAGCGGTCATCCGCCTCACCTCATCCGGTCGATCAGCCGCCGCCCAGGCCGGCATGCCGGTGAATTTGACGCCATGCCGGATGATCCAGAACAATTCGCGATCCCGCCATTCCCCTGCCGTCCGGGCAAGATCTGGCGCTGGCGGGGTTGCCTGCTGCATTACGGGCGATGGCCGTACACCCGGCGCGCCATGACAGACCTGGCAGGCTTGACGAAAATGCCCTGCTGCACTGACCAGGCCCTCATCGTCGAGCGGATCGGGCGGTGTGTCCAGCCAGGCATAAGTCCGCACGGAATTGCGCATCGTCCAGTGAAGGAACCAGTCGGTGATACGCCAATGGCCCGACGACGCGGAAATCTGCATGGCCCCGGACCAGGCGAACAGCATGCCCAGAATGCCGAGACCGAGCAACGCGACAATTGCGCGCTTCAAGCTGATGCGAAGGATCATGCCGCCCCCCTCTGGCGAAGGAGGCTCGCCAACAGGACAAGACCACCGATGAAATAGCTGGCCCCGCCAACCAGCAGCATGGCGCTAACCTACTCGCCGGGCTTCGACTTGCTCAAGCGGGACCAAGAGTTGCGCAAGGAACTGCTGGCGCCGTTCGGCTGGCAGGATATCGATTCCGACATCGTCTTGCGGTGTCTTAAGGTGAGCCTTGGCGCAGACATCTACAAGACCAATCCCGATGAGGTTAGCAAAAGCCTCAAACATGATCCGGCCGCGCTGGAGCGAACGTTCGCGGGGTTGGGGGACGCAGCAAGGTTCTTCCACGACCGTTTCTCTATCACGAACCCGTCGCTGGTGCCGTACCGCATTCAGATCGTTGCGATCGCGACGGCGCTGCTTAACCAAACATATGAGGATTGCGCGTCACGGCTTATCGATTGGGTTTGGCTATCGACCTATGCCGAACTCTTCGGCGGCACCGGCCGCCAGTCGGAAAATGCAATCGGCGATCTGCGATCCTTCGTCGACTCCGGCATTTTCCAGTGGTCGCTCCGCGACCCCCCCGCAGTTCGTAGCATCGCAGGGGTCAAGAGTGACTTTCGGGCAGCGCGCGTCAAGGCGCTCATGCTGGCCCTTGCTGTACGCGCGGACGAAGTCGAGGCTGGAAAAGGCAGCGATCTGGTCGAAACCTATGGCGGCGAGGCATTCCAATTCCTGACAATGTCAGGTGTCGAACGCGGCGATCAGGGCGCCCGGTTCCTAGTGGAGCCGGCCTACGCTTCAGAATTTCGGGTGCGATTGCTCAACCGTCAACTGGACGAACAAGCGCGGGCACGCCATCTAATCTCAAGCGAGGCGTGGGAATTAATAGACCCAGACAACATGCAACCCTTTACTAGGCATCGTGCCAACAACCTGTTTGCCTATGAGCGCGAGGCGATAATTAAGCCGGTGGCGCAGCGGATGGGGATGACACCGCTCCGAATCCTCGGGGACAATGAGGCCGAGGTCGAGCAGCGCGAAGGAGATATCGGCGACATTTGAACGGCTGTTTCCGATTCGGTGGCGACATGGAAGGGGGCGTCGCATCAACGCCGAGATCGCCTCATTGCAGGCAAAGCTGCGGCGGAGCACGTGGGCGGTGATCCCCTCGAGCTCCGATCTTTTGGGGCAGCGAAGTTCTTCCAAGCGACTAATCTTGGCAGGACTTCGCTTCGCCGGTCTTTCCCGCGCAAGTGGCAACTCTCGTCAGGAGCAGCCGATCAAGGGTCGACATTTGACGTCCGAGTTTGGTCGCGAGCTGCCGGAAAAGCTGAAGGTCTGCAGCTGGGAAGCCGAATTCCGGCTGTGAGCGACCGACAAGGGGCGCAAGCGGCATTGCATGCAGTCTTGCCCTGTTGATGACGAACTCCAGCGTCGTCCGCACAGCAATCCATTCGGATCATTCGCAGCCGATCCCATCACCATCTCGATCGAGGTGTCGGCCATAGCCAGGATCGCCGACACGAACCGGCGCAGCGCCCGCTGCTCGCGCTGCAGCGCAGTTCGGGAACGCCCCGTGAGTTGATGAGGACAGAGGCTGGGGCCGGGACGGTGCCGATGAAGAACGATGGCAATGATAGCCGCCGTTCTTCCGATCATTATGACAGCCCTCAGCATTCAAGCCACCAGGATGCCCCGATGCTGCCGCACCGCACCCCGCGATGACGAGCCAAAGCGTAGCGCGCCAAGGCCAATATCGAAAAACCAGGGCCATGGGCCTACAGCTTCAGTGTGGCAGCAAGTTTCCTGAACTTGTCCACATCCTTGTCGAAATAATAGAGTTTCGGCGCTTCGTAGATCACCAGGTAGAGCTGGCCATTGACGATAGCCCCTATACCTTCCCCTTTGCGTTGCACTTCATCGTCAGCCCGCGTGAAAGCGTAGGTAAAGCGAATGCCCTTGTTCCCGGCGAGCAAGGCAGGTTCCTGGTCCGCAATCTCCATCTGGTTCACGGAGAACTGGCTGCGATAGGTGGTTTCGAGCAGGGCCGGGATATCGGTGATCAGCATATTGGCTGTCACTCTGGGCAAAGGCCGGTTCTTTTTGTCGTTTTCGCGAAGCAATGGCTCGCCGACTGGAACGCCACCGAAGAAACTCACCTTGTTCAGGGAATCCCCGTCGAGCGTCCAAAGCTCGACATTCTTTCCATCCTTGCGACTGAGCCGGTTCCATTCGCCATCAGGCGTTGCCGAGAGCCTGGACTTTGCGATACCGGCACGTGGTCCCGGCGAAATCAAGGCATTCCCCAATGCGGAAGAGGCGGTCAACATCAGTATGGCAGTGGCGATAATCAGGCGCATGACGTCAATTCCTCAATTCGCAAGAAGGGCTGTTATGGCTTTTGCGTTAGAGGCATCCGGACGCGCGGTGAGATAGGCCGAGAGAGCTATTCGGGCCTCATCACTTTGCCCGTTTCGCAACAGGGAAAGGCCCAGATTGCGGTCGAGCTCCGGAGCGGCATACCCAGCAAGCTTGGCCTGACGGTAGAACTCGCTCGCCTGTTGGAGGTCTCGCGGATTAGCCCGGGCGCGATAGAGTTCGCCGCGCGCAAACAGCAGATCACCGGTCCAGCCGGATCGTTCCGCAATATTGCCCAGAATATATTCGCTACCCCCGAAATCATTGAGCTTCATCTGGGCGGCGAGAAAACGGGAAATATAAGGCGCGATGGCATCATTATATTCCTTCGCTCGCGCGTCGCCGCCGGGCGGAAGCTTGTCCGCTTCGGTGGCAAGGTAGGAGGCACGCGCCACGGAGGCAGGATGCGTGTCGAAGAAGCCCGCCGAATATTTTGCTTTCACCTTTTGCTTGCGACCAAGCGCACTGGCATCCGCCTCGGCCATCAGGGCCTGCCAGACTTCGGAGGCGGATTGTGCTGGATAGCCCGATTGAGCGAGATATTTCAGGCCTAGAAGATCAGCCTCCGTCTCCTGCGCACGGTTGAATTGGTAAATGGACCCCAGAAGCGAGAAATTCGTGTCGCCGACCGGTGTGTTACTGATCCCGCCCAGAACCGTGAGCCAAGCCATCGCATCGGTCGTGCCGCGGCGGTTCTTGAAGCCGTAAAGAAAATGCCGCAGTTCGAAATGCGCAAACTCATGGCCCAGCACGGCAGCGAGTTCCGCCTCATTGCGGGCGCGCAGCAATAGCCCCGAGTGGACCTGCATGGCTCCGTTGGGCATCATCGAGGCATTGAAGGTCGGGACTTCGACTGCGTAGACGCGGATACCAGTGCAGCGATCACTGCCGACCTCCCTGCACAGGACGTTGCGCAGATAGGTTTCAAGACCGCCGTCCCGTATCCGCAAGGGACTATCGCGAAGCTGGCGCTCGCCTTCATCGGCAAGCATCCACACGCCGCGCTCGTCAACGGTGGAAGGCTCATAGGCCGCCATATAGGGCGCAAGCGTGAAATCATCCCTGGCCACGGCCGGCCGGGAAAAGGCCAGCTCCGCCAGGAGAGCAAAAGCCATAGCATATCCGCGCATATCAGGGCTGCGCAGTGGTGAGGGCGACAGGCTTCCCTGGAAAGCCTTCAAGCAATTGCCTGATCCGTTTCTGCGCGCCTTCGGGCGTACGGACATCGCCACCCATCTGCCGGTCGGCATTCAGCCACACCAGTTCTCCGGTCTTGAGGTCCACAAGGCCGGCATATCCCTGATGCACCCCCGATGTGACGCCGATGCCGCCCAACATGCCTACGATCTGCAACATCTTGCGGCCGGTCGAACCATATTCATCATGGGTTGAAATGAAGAGGGCATAGTCCGCGCCCTCAAGGGACTTGAGTTCGGCAATGCCGGGGCCGACGGCCCATTCAAAACCCTTGTCCCGCTTTTTGGTGGGGAGACGATTGCCTGGAAAGAACTGATATTCGATCACCGAGTCCGCGACAGCGTTGAACAACTGGGAATATTGCGTCACCAGCGGGCCTTCTGGGCCAGCGCTTTCCTCATATGGCATGACCTGGTTTCCCAGTTGCGTCTGCGCTTCGCTCAGCGCCGTCCCGAGATGGCCGCGTGCCTGCGTGGTCCAGTCTGCATTGGGTTCATAAAGGCCCCCGGTCGACTGCTCGCCCACTCCAATGACAGGGCGCATGAGGATTATTTTCACTGTCCCGGGCTTGAGGGCGAAACCCTCCTTGTTGCCGGTTTTCTCCTGGCCGACTGCAGTCGACGAAATGCAGCATGCAAGCGCCAGCATACATGCTCGCGCAAAATTGTTGATCCGCACCTTTCCCCCGCTCCCCATCGCTGCCGCGCCATCAAAGTCGCTAACCGCCGATTGCAACGTGCCCCTCACGTCCCAATCGCATAGCGATCTTAAAACTGCCGGATTGTGAATGCGCGTGACGCCCATCACGGTTACGCCGGCGGAGCTGGCGTAATCGACCGTTTATCAGCGTGATGTGCCGGTTTTAACAAGATTAAATTTATACAAAGATAATACTGTTGACGGAACTTTCCGGAATTATCATGATTGCCCGACGGTTGCCAAAATATATCTGATTCGTCCGGTTGATTCGGTCAAGAAATATAGCCATTTTGGGGCGTGGCGACATGGCAAGCACGGTACGAGTGGCAAGCTTTCTTGGTATTGCGGCCGCAGTGGCAAGTATCTCTTTCGCCCAGACAGAAAATTCGATCACGGCTCGTGTCGGCGACGTAACCTGGCCTGATGAGAGCCCGAGTTCTGTCTCCGGCGGAGAAAAAATCATTGCCGGAGCGGAAAAAACATTTCTCCCCGTCCTCGTCCCAGAATCATTTTTCGATTTCGTATCACGCAAATTTGTCGGTGAGGACAGCAGCTATTTGGTGATGGTAACCGCCAAGGGCGCGACACTTTCCATCACCGGTACACGCCTCGCCTTCGACGAGCCGGGTGTACGGCCCACGAAACCATCGCAGACGCCCAGCGAGATTACGGTCGATCAGGGCGAGCGCAGCGCGAGCGCGGGCTACGTCCGCTTCGGTGCGGCCTATCGCGTGGATGTCGAATGCGACGGTCCGTCGGACAAACGGTGTGCCGATGGCGCCTATGCCCGCCGCTTGCTGGAAAGCGTGGTTCTGGCGGGTGGGGCGCAGGGGCAGCCCGCGCAACCGCAGCCTGACGAGCCGGACACAGGGCCATCGGCTGTCTCGTCTGCCAAGCCGCCGGCGGATTTCGCGAAGCCGCCGGGAGAACTACTTCCGCGAAGCGGAAAGGGCGTGACGTCGACGACAATCTTCGCGCCGTCGATCCGCTTTCCGGTCGAAACTCCGCCGGCTTATCTGAACTCGCAGGTTTGGGGTGTCGGCGGGCTGAGCGGGCCGCGCGGCAGCGCGAGCGACCCACGGAACTACCAATACCCGTGGCGCGACAATTTCTGTGAATCGCGGTCGCGGGCTACGCCAATGTGCCCGTCCGGCACCGGCCATCAAGGGCAGGACATTCGTCCAGGCGGCCCTGGCGTCGCGAAATATTGGGCTGTCGCCGCCGAAAGTGGCAAGATCCGCAAGATCGGATCCTATTCGGTCATATTGATCGGCTCGAGCGGGACGGAATATCGCTACCTGCATCTCGCGATGCACCAGCTGGCGGTAAAACTCGGCGACAATGTGATGCGCGGACAGCGGATCGGCCTGATCTCGAACGATTTCGGAAACACCAAGACGACGGTTCACCTGCATTTCGAGATGCTGCAGAATAGGAACGGGAAGGGCCTACGCCACGTGCCGCCCTATTCTTCACTGGTAGCATCCTATGTGCACCCCTGACGACAAGGGACGGAGGGAGCGATGATGCGTACTGACCATGCGCGGGCACTTGGGGCCTCAGTGCGGGCGGCTGCTCTGCTCCCGATCGCGTTAGGCCTCGCCTGGTCTGCCTCCGCGCAGGAATCAGTCGGCTCGACACCCTCATCACAAATGCCCGAACCGATCCGGTTCACCCCGCCTTTTTCGCAGGAGGCAATAAAGGACATACTGGAATTCGGCCACGTAGGTCCGGGCATGGTCGACCGGGGCGACGGCACCGCCGCCGTTTACCTCTTCACGCCACCGCCGGACGCCACCGTCCAGATCGATGTTCGATCACGCACGATCGACAGCGTTGTCGAGATCTATGAGCCGGGCGGCACGAAACCGCTGATGGAGGATGATGACGGCGGGGACTTTCTGGATGCGAGACTGGTACTGGCGCCGCGCGCCTACAAGACCCCTTTGATTATCGTCGTTCGCGACAAAAAGGGTCTGGGCGGCCCCTTTGAGATCTCCACATTGCAGATCGAGAGCACGACCACCTTCGACCTACCGCGGCTGCAGTTTGGAACGCCGACCTACGGCACTATCGACAGCAGCAGCCTCCGGATCGAAGGGCTGGAGCAGCCCTATCAAATCTACACCTTCTTGGGCAAAGCGAAACAGCGCGTCGTGATCGACGCCCATTCGGACGATTTCGATCCGACGCTCCAATTGCGGTTGAACAACAAGCTGATCGGCCAGGATTCCGACAGCGGTCCAGGGCGCGACGCCCGCCTCATCCGCTATCTTAAGGAGGATGGCGACTACAGCATTCTGGTCGCCGCAAGAGCAGGAGAGTTCGGCGCTTTCAGGGTTCAGGTCGATGCCGCACCAACGCCGCAGCCGGAACCCGCGCCGACCCGCATACATCCGAGCTACGCAACCAACGATATGCTCGCCTTCAAAAACCCGGTCATCAACGATCGATCCTACGCACTCTACAAGCTCACCGGATCGGCCGAAGAAACGTTCCAGGCGACACTTGAAGCGCGCGATCCGAGCGGTCTTGGCAAGGCTCCTGCGGTGTCGCTGGGCGTCGGTGCGATCACACCCCTGGGCTTCCTGATCTCCAAGATCAGTTCGACCTCGTCGACGGATCAACCCGGCGTCGGGCGAACCACGATCACCTTCACCTTCAACCGAACCGGCGAACTGACACTCCGGGTCATGGGCGATCTGGACTGGCTGGGTCCGTATTCCCTGACGGTCAACGAAATGCCGCCCACGCAGCCGTCGCCGACAACCACAGAAGCCAAACCATGAAGCGCTCCGTACGCCAAGCCACCTTTTTGGGAATGACCGCGCTCCTCCCCTGCGGCTGGACGACATCTTTGGCCCATGCGCAGGAGCGACCCGCCACCGACACACCCACCTCCGCTGTCACCGCACCAGCAAGCCTCCCCTTTGGCTTGGTGGAGACTTCGGACGGGGTGCCGATGTTTGGCAATGATCTGGGTCAGGCCGCTGCGGACGGTGACAATTATCTGTTCACACAGGTCGCCGACGGCAAGACCGTCGGACAAATTGCCGGAGCCGACGAGGAATTTCAGCCGGAACGGCTGAAGGCGACGTTCAAGAGGACGTTCACCAACGGCGCCGTCTGCACCGCGACGGTCATCGGGCCGCGAGTAGTGCTGACCGCAGCGCATTGCCTGGACAAGGGCGGATCGAAGACGGTCATGGCGCTCAATGGCGGCATCCAGCTGGCCGGGCAGGTGGCAGTCGCCCATTTCAAATCCTGCGAGATGCCCGCGAAATATATGGACGCGACCCGGCTGTCCATCGGGAGCCCACGCAACTCGAAGGACTGGGCGCTGTGCGAGCTTGGAAAGGATGTAGACGTCCAGCGGGAGACCGTTTCAACCGACACGGCGCAGGTCATCGGTGGCTCGCCCGTGCTTCTCGCCGGTTACGGCTGCACGCAGCACAGGATCCTTGGCCAGCGGGTGGAGGGAGACGGACAAACGAGTGCGGCGCTGAACGCGGGCAACGCCACGCTCGAGCCCGATAAACGGTCCGGCTGGCTTCAGGCGCGCGGTCGCGTGGGCAGCAGCCAGGCGATCGTCTGCGCAGGGGATTCAGGCGGAGCGGCCTATTCCGGCGTACTGTCGCGGCAGGTCGATCCGCGCGGATGGCGCGTGACATCGGTTAATTCAGGCGTTGGCCCGACGCGCGAGACACTGGCTGATTGGAAGAAGAATCCGCCGCCTGCCGGCCTGGCGACTCCGCCGGACGGGACCGAGCTGGTATCCTATCTGTCGCCACTATCAGACCCGGACTTCGTCGAGTTCGCGAAGAAATTCACGAAGCAGGCACCGAAGACGCGTGGGATCTGCGGGATCGATTATCCGTCCGGCACGACGCGCTGTAGGGAATAGCCATGGGCGCGCTACGTCCCCTCATCTTGTTCTGCGCGGTCCTAATCTGCAGCCCGATCCAACAGGCAAGCGCGCAAGCCAGCGCGTTGCGCATCGGCTGCACCGGGGAGGAGGCTCTCTCCGCCGATAAAAGCAGCATTCCCTATCCGTTTGACGTGAAGCGCATCCAGAGAGCACTTGAGCGTCTGGGTCGAGTCAAGCGGGTCGTCAGGGTTCTGGTGATCGACAATGCCTTTGCAGGATACGCCATCAAGGATGGCAGCGAGGTGCCCACAGTCATCTTCCCTGAAACTTTCTTCTATCAGCAGCCGGACGGGGTATCCCGGCCCTCGCAGTTCATCCGCTCCCTGGGTGAAGAGAAAGACGCTGAGACATGGGGCCATGGAACGCACATCACTGGCCTCATTCTCGGCGGAATGTATGGAGGGGGGCTGCCATCCATCGACGATCTGGGCCTACCCGGCGTCCGACGGCTGTTCTTTGAAAATTTCACCGGAAAGATCGTCCCGAAAGGCGAAAAGCCCCGAGAGATTGTCCACATATTCATGGCCGCCTTAAAAAGCAACACTGACGAGTGGGACAAAGACAAACTTCTTAATCTCGACAATAGTGACATACCGGTGGATTACAGATCATCGCCCGACGTCGTGAATATAAGCCTGAGAACACCGGTTTCTAGTGATGGAAACGAAGAAACTTACAAGGCGCTGCCGAGTCAGTTCAAATATTCTCTTGTCGTCGTCTCCGCGGGAAACATGGGAAAGGGGATTAGCCCGCTCGGTTACGACACCGCGCAATATCCTGCGATGTCGGACTGGTCCAAAGGCAATATGATCGTCGTAGCATCCCATGACAGCAGTCTGGAACGATCGGAATTCAGCAATTACGGCGAGGATTATGTGACGCTGGCTGCGCCGGGCTGCGCAATCCGTTCCTGGTTCTCCGGCGGCCCCAAAGACAAGAACGTAGACGAGGCAAAAGCAGCGAACGGTACATCCCAGGCTGCCGCCATCGTGTCGTTTGCCGCCGTGCTTCTCAAGTCCTATTCGGGGATCGACAAGGTGAACGACCTGCGCGAACGCCTGATTACAAGTTCGCGCTACAGCTGGAAGCTTGATATAGGCTGCCACGAGCGCAAACCCAAGGCAGCGTGCGTAAAATGGGGGAGCGTTCTTGATATCGAAGCGGCCCTCTATGTCGATCAGGACATGATCGAATACTGCGTCGATGAGCCGGTCGGATCGCCCGTTGCGGACAAGCGCCCAGCCGCACTGGGATGCACGACGCGCATAGCATTGGGCAAGATCACCTCTCTCCCTTCCGCCGTGACCCAATGCATCGATCCACCGCCCTACAAACCAGAGTCCACGGGTGTCCGGCTGTCGCGCCCGGCCGGCGTCAGGATCATGCCTTCGGGCAAATATCAGGTGATCTACCGTTATCAACTGATCGGGAACACAGACTCGCTGACGGCATGCGAGAACGCTGATGCGCCGACCGATAATTTCGCCTTCACTCCTTTGCCGGCAAAAGACCAGCCCGATGGAGCCCCCATCCAGAACGGCTCGCCCGTTCCCGACGGCCAGTCCTGGGAGGTTCCGCCCAGCCGCGTCGTCAGAGTCGTCACTCGGTCGATGAAGGATGAGGCCCAGTGACCCGCCGCTCCACGCGCTTTCGTCATGAGGAGAGAAACGTAATGCCCCCTCGCGCCGGTCTCATTGCGCTCACCTTGGCAGCGGCTCTCGCTTCCGCCTGCGCGACCCAGAGGGATGGTGACATGCCCACTATGTCAGGAGTCTCCGGGAGCGACGGGGAGGCAGGCAGCGACCAGCCGTTCATCATGCTCACCCCCGCCACCCGGCTGAGCGATGCAGGTCCGGGCGTCTATATACCCAGCGGCACTTATACGCGGCTCAACATCACCTCCGCCAATGCCAGCAACGTCGGCTCCGAACAAATGGATCGGCAGGTCTATCCCTACAAATCGCGCTCGGCGATCGCGCGTTTCTTCGTGGGCAAGCGCCACAGCGTAACCCTGTCCGCAAAGGTGACATCCGGCGCTTTCGTCGCCACCGTTCCGCTCGTAACCGTCGCGCACGATAGCACGAGAAGCGAAGGGGAGGTCTTCAATCGGATCATCCGTCAGGAAGCGCGCGACTTTCCCTTGTTTCTGGTCCGTTCCAACAGCGCAAGCGACGTGGCGTCGGCCACGCTCGATCTCAAGGGGACCGACAAGGTCGAATCGTCGGCGGCAGGCAGCGCGCTCAGCGCCGTCGTCGCCGCCACGAAACTTATCGCGCCCGCCGAGCCACTGCTCACCACGCTCAGCGCGAACACCGGTAAGGACACAGCGACGGCGATCGATCTGGCCATCAACCAGCTGTTTTCCCGCAGCATCGCAGAAAAGCATGCCGTCGACCGATCGGTACGGCTGTGGACGCCTATCGTCGTCAATCTCCACCTGCCCCGCAAACAGGGAGCATGGTCGAAACTCAAGCAAAGCGGCAACCCGAGCCAGCCCACCCTTGAAGATCTGGACTATGTCCATATCGGAAGATGGACGCTGATGTTTGAAGCCCCGCGTGCATCATCCTTCGCCTCCGTGACGGTCGTCTGCCCTGAAGGCACGACTGCGGACGAAGGCTGCCAGGCCGCACTTACGACCGCCAGAGCATCGGCCATAGCCGAGGCACGGCAGCACTATGGCGATATCCTCGCCTTTCCGCTCACATCCGATGGCACGAGCACGACCGGTTCGCTGGCCAGCTATCTGAGGCAGCTCGACTGGTGGGCCGAAGGGGTGAAGGCTCTGGACGTCAGCGGCGCCACTGCCGATGCATTCTGCCGCTTGATCCGGGGAGCGCTGACCAACATCGGCCTGAATGACAGCGATGCGGCCCTCGCGGCGGAGGCAGTCGCCCAGTCGCCGATGGTCACGCCGAAGGAAGGCGCCTTGATGCACTCATCCGTCGCGTGCCATCCCGCTTGATGCCGGCGGGCAGGCGCGTGTGCCCCGTCAAGCAGGTCCCGGCCAGTTTTTGCGTTCGATCTTCCAAGATATGGTTCAGGAATTCGAGTGCGGTCCGTGCTTCCCCACGACCGAAAGCGTCGGCGAGCGAAATGCACACTGCTTCCAATGCAGCGTCTGCTTGAGACATGGGGGGGCAACAGTATTTCCCTTGGCCATGTTTGCGAAAATTTGGCTGGATTTATGCTGGCATGGTCAGCGCCTGCGTACGGCTTTCCTGCAGGAAGCCGTACAGGAGATGTTGCGGTCATCGGACATTGAGGTAGCCCGTCGGTGTTCCAGCATGAGTGCAGCAAGGTCTTCGAGCTTGCTGCACCATAAGGCAGCCGGGACTACAAGTTGACTGTCTGTAATTGGAGAACTGATATTGTCCGCTGGAGGTCTGATTTGGGTCGACGACGGAAGTGGGCGGCTGCGCGCCCGCTTCAGACACTACCGGCGGCGGCTATCTCTTTTACAAGGCGGAGACAGATCACGCGCGTGATCTGCAATTTGGGAACTACTGTCGATCTCACTCGCTGGTCTCTCGTGAGGAGATATTTATGGCTTCGAACCCGGAAATTCCGCCGCCTGACACTATCAACCCGCAGTCGCCTGCGGAGATACCAGGTGAAACGGCTCCTGCTGAAACGCCTTTCGAACAACCCGCAGAGATCGTGCCGGACACGCCCAACGTGGATGAACCAGACCGAGCTCCCTCGGAACTGCCCCCGCCGCCAGATTAATTGGCATCAATCAACCGCCGATTTGCGCAATTAGCACGTCGGACATGCGCCCCTTCTCGCCGTTTTGCGGCGCATTCTCGTTTCGCGGCAGCAGTCGGTAGACGAGTTTCACCAAATGGGCTGACGCAAAAACAGCTGTCGATCCGGCACACAGCTGAAATACAGGCATCTTGATCCAAACCGTCATTTCGATATCGCAATGAATTGCGCATTGAAGACGGAGGCGATTGATGCGAGATCAAGAGCGGCGACGATATTCTCTTCAGGATTTCGCCTTCGCCGAGGACGAAGCGATTTTTCGCACTCGAGAAGCATTGCTGGAGGAAATTGCTGGCATCACCGATCCTGTTAATCTGACGCCTGCTCAAGCCGGTGCGGCAAAAGAACTGCAACGAAGGCGAATCATTTTCCAATTCCCCAGCTGAAAGGTCATCTTGCGATGCTCAAGGCGATTGCAGGACAAGCATCGACCAATAATGCGGCTACCTACATACCCTCAATACTACTGAATTTCTTTCGCTAGAATATCGGCCTGTTGGCGAAAGAAAAAGGCCCTGCGTTTATGCTGTTCGATCAGCAGGATGTCGTCGCGGCGGCATTGGGCAATGAGCGCAGCCTTCTCTTCTTCCACAGCCAACTGAACCAGGCGAGCATATTGCGTTTTGAGGGCAGCCATGCGCGTGTGTCCATTTACATCCTGACGCTCTTGGTCGCCTAAATAAGCGTGGGTGCCTTCATCGCCAAGATGAAACGTCCGACGTACCCACTGGCTCTCGACCGGCATCGATGCGCCCATTCACGCCGTTCGAACAAAATTATGGCGAACCACCGAGCGGACATTCTGCTTATGACCGGGGCTGGGACAAAGCCGCCTTTCTCGCGGTAGCACTAAAAGGGTGGCTTTCAGCCCAACACTGGACAAAAATCGATCTCTACTGCCATGTGTCGGACGTACCCGGAGGCTCAAGCGAGGTCCACTGCAATGACCTCGTGCAGCGCCAGTTTGGGCACCTTGACCACTAGCTTGTTACCCTGCTGCCGGAAGGCGGCGCTCTTGGCGCCCTCCAGCAGTTGCACGCGGCGTGGGCGTGTCCCGTCCGGCAGGTCGAGTGTCACGGTGAACGGCCCGATCGACACGGCTTCGTGCATGTAGCCTTTGAGGGCCGAGGCGTTGTTCAGGTTGACGAGGTGTGCCGCCAGTGACTTTTCCTGCCTGAAATAGCTGACGTCTACGAGGCCGGCGCCCGACACCTCCATCGGCTGCGGCCCGTTCGATGCCCAGGCGATAGCATTGCGCAGCAAATACAGGTGGTCGCGCGGGGCCTGTTCCCAGAACAACTGGTCGATGTTGAACGGGAAGTAGACCACCCGTCCCTCGCCGAAGCTGCGCGCGAAGACCATCGGTACGTCCGAAGTCGGCTCACGCGGGTAGGCCAGTTCCGCTGGCTGATCGGGATAGCTGCGGATGAGGCGCAGCGGCGGCTTGCTCGCTTCGTCGGTCGGCTTGACGCGGACCACGCGCGTCCCACCGATAATCCTTGGCGTGTCGTCCAGCCCCAGGGTCAGCGGGTGGGGGCCATCGATGCTGATGTACGAATTCTCGACCTTCTTATCGACCTGACCGCCATAGTCGCAGCCAAACAGGTCGGCGAGGCCGAAGTTCTTCCGCTCCGCCCCGCTGGCATCGTAGAGTGAAGTTTCGCCTGTGGCGACGATCGCGCCGCCGCCGCGCACGTATTGCCGGATGCTATCGCACTGCTCATCCGTCATGCAGGCGATGTTAGGCAGATAGACTGTGCGGTACTGGCCCAGCACCGACTGGTCCATGTCGCGGTCATCGACCAAAGCGAACGGCACCCGCGCTTCCAGCAGAGCCTGATAAGCGCCGTTGAGTGCCGCCTCGTTGCCACCAGCGGCCATAGCGCTGACTGGCTGCATGTTGACCGGCCCGCCCGAGCGAAAACCGCTGTTGGTCTGGAGCGACTGCATCATCGCTACTTGCGCGAGATTGGCGGTGTTGCGGAAGTAGCGTTCGTTGCGCGCGTGCCAGGCAAAGGCTTGTTCGAATGGTGCGACCCAGCGCTTGTCGAACACTTCGGCCTTGAATTTGATTAGCCAGGGACGGAAACCCTGCGCCATGCCGTCGTGCATGAAGGCCAGCGTCTCGTCGACCGACTGGACCGAGTCCTTGAATTCCATTTGGGCGACGTTGAAGCTGCCCGCGATGGGCCCGGCGCCCTGCATGACGCAGGCCGCCTCCTTGGCACCCCGGCCCGCCGCCCAAATCGGGTGGGTGGCAGCGCGGTGCTGCTGGTCGGCATAGATCGTGCGGAACACGCCGCGAAGGCGCTTAGGATCGAGGCGCTGCCACGAAGATCCAGGCGCGAACAGGGCCTGTGGATTGATGCTACGCGCGGCCTCGTTGTAGGCCTTGATCTGCGCGAACCGCTTGTCGTCGTTCCAGCGCTGGTAGGCGACCATTGCGGGATCCTGTCGGTTGAACAGGTTGGCGGGCAGGTCGAGGCCGCTCGCCAGGCGGAACTCGGTCTTGCACACGTCGCAGTAGCATACGCCGACGTGCCCGCCTGACCAGCGGTTGCCGAAAATGCCGTCGACCGGGTACTTGGCCATGATCTCGCGGATCACCTGCGGCACCCATCCAAAGCTGAACGGGCCATTAGGGCAGCTCAGGTAAGCCGAGGGGTCGTCCGGGTGCCTGCGGGGCTTACCATCCGCCCCGCGCGCCGCCCACTCGGGGTGCGCGGCAAGGGCATCAGGGTAGAGCACGCTGGGATCGACGCGTGCCAGTACACGCAGGCCCATCCTCTTGCAGGCCTTTGCCATATCGCCGAAGGGATCGCTGTTTCCAAGGAAGGTGCTGCGCCGGTGGAACTGCACTTCGGTGGGATAGAACGCCAGAATACCGCCCGCGCTTAAGCAGACGCCCTGTGTGCTTGTGCGTCGCATGAAATCCAGCCAGAAGCCGGGATCGAACCGACCGGGATCATCGTCCGTGAAGTTCACCTGTACCCAGCGCATCGGGTCCCAGACCCAGTCCTGCGCTTCTGCGGCATAAGCGGATGAGCCGAACAGCGGGTGGAAGCCCGCTGCCGCTGCCAGCGATGCTGCCACCTTGATTAACGTTCTTCTGTCAGACGATATCATGGCATCTCTCCCTGGAGGCGGCAGTGGCAGCTCTTCCTTTACACGCCGCCACCAGCATTGATTGGTAAGACCAATATCTTATCTCGGCTAAAGCGTCCAGCAAGGCTCGACGCATCAACGCCACAGCTTCTTACCCCACCCACTTGGCGACGTACGTGTCGGTCAAGCTGAGGTTGGCATCCACTTCGTGGCGCTCTTCGGAGACAGATTATTGAGGAGATGAGCAGTGGTGGCTGCTTTCGCCTCGACCAGACATTCACCGCCACAGACCTGAAGGGCGGACTTTGGTCGCGAGCTGCCGGAATAGTGGACAGACGGCACTGCGCATCGGATTGGTCGCTCTGAGCAACGGGATGCTTGGCGCCTCGGTTTGCGCAATTAGTGTTTCGTGACCACTGGCAGCGGAGCGCCACCTTCGAATGTCAGGACAAGAGGCCAGAGGGTGGTCTTGGTGAATAGACGCTCAGTCCTGCTTTGCCGTGTCTCATGCAATAGGCCGAGCCAGCAAAGGGGGCGAAGGACATTCATATAGACAAGCGATTTCATATGCGTGTCCTCAACATCGCCGCCAGTCAGCCTGGCGCAGAATTGGCCGTCCGTCACGCCTGATTGAGCCTCTATGTTCACAGCATGAAGGACCGAGACCCATTCGATTTCCAGCATGTCATCCTGACCGGCGGAAAGGAGCAAATGCTGGGCCAAGGTGAGCCAGAGGCTCGCTGGATGTTGCAACAGGTCCCTGCCTAACCTGGTTATGTGCAGAAAACCCTTGCGGTGTCGGCAGAGCTTGGCGGCCAGAAGCAGGTCATGCAGAATGGCCAATGGCTGGAAATCGTGTTCGTTGAGAACTTTGTTGACCGCATAGAGCTCATCTGCGGTGTAAAAAGGCCAATTGAAGGCTTCGGCAGCCCAGGTGACGAAGTAGCGCTTCATCGCCCTGTTGGGTGTGAGGCCGATTGGGCCAATCTCTGCGAGATGGCGCAGTGTAAGCACAGCCGCGCGATGGAGCGGCGACAGCGCCAACTGATCTACGTCACCGACTGGGGCATGAAACTCGATCATCCTGATACGGTTCTGCCGCCCTGAGCAGGTTGCGACAAGGGCGACTGGAAGATTCGTTTATGAGCCCCCTTCCCTAGCCCGGAGCGTGGTCCTCAATGACGCGCGCGGAACATTCGTCCTTCAATCGACGGATGCCAGCGCCAATCAATAATTCTAATATCCGATGATCGAACATGAGCAATAGTTCATCGAACGCACACTGGTAATCCGCCCCCCCCTTCTGCCATTCAGCAAAAATAACTGGTCGCCATGAAGAAGGAATAAAAATGTCCGCAGAAGAAACGCTCATCACGCTCACCGCCGACATTGTCGCCGCCCATGTCAGCAACAACAGCGTTGGGATCAATGATATTCCTGCCCTGATCGCTAATGTGCATGGCGCTCTGGCTAGCCTGAGCGAACCTGCGGTTGCAGAAGAAGTGAAGCCCGAGCCTGCGGTTTCGGTGCGCGCGTCGATCAAGCCGGACTATATTGTCTGCCTGGAAGACGGGAAGAAGCTCAAGATGCTCAAGCGTCACCTGATGACCCATTATCAGATGACCCCGGCGGACTATCGCGCCAAGTGGGGCTTGCCTGCGGATTATCCGATGGTCGCGCCCAACTATGCCGCGCAGCGCAAGGAACTGGCCCACAAGATCGGCCTCGGCCGCAAACCGCGCGCCGCTGCAGCAGTTCCTGCCAAGCCGGCCCGCACCCCGCGCAAGACGAAGGTCGCCGAACCGGCCTGAGGATAGCTATACGGGGACCGGCAGAGCCGATCCCCGTATCACCCTGCAATCACGCGACCAGCGCCTCCTGCGGCATCACGATCATACCCAGAACATGATCAGCCCAGGCCTGCAGCATCCGTCGACGCGGGGTCAGGTAGAGGGCGCTGTTATAGGCCCCCCGCACATCATCACGATCGGCATGGGCCAGCGCCACCTCGATCCAATCTGGGCGATAGCATTCCGCCTCATTGGCCCAGGTCGAAGCAAGGCCCCGGAACCCATGCACCGTCTGACGGCCGCGATAGCCGATGCGGTAGCAGCCGTAGATCATCGTGTTCTGCGATATGGGGAGCTCAGCCTTGTCGCCGGCAAAGACATAGGGCCCCCGGCTGTAAACCCGCACGCTCTCTAGCAACCCGACCGCCTGCCGCGACAGCGGCACGATATGCTCACGCCCCATCTTCATCCGCTCGGCCGGCACCCGCCAGATGGGATCAGGGCCATCCAGCCCCTCAAACTCGTCCCATGTCGCATAGCGGGTTTCATTGGTCCGCGCCCAGGTCAGCAGCGTGAACAAGAGCGCATCGCGCGTGACCGCACGCCGCCGGGGATTCTCATCGCCATCATAAGCATCGATCGCCCGAACAAGCGCAGGCAACTCCCCTGCCCCGACCCGCGCCATATGCCGCACCCGAGGCTTTGGCCGCAGCAGGGTCGCAAGCCCGGCAGCCGGATCATGGGTGGCCCAGCCTTGGGGGATGGCAAAGAGATAGACCTGGCTCACATGCTGGCGCAGCCGACGGCTGACATCGAGCGCGCCGCGCGCCTCGACCGCCCGCAACATCGACAGCACATCGCCTGCTGTGATGTCCTTGAGGTCGCGCTGCCCGAGCGACGGAAACACATCGCGCTCCAGACGCGACAATATGCGTGCCGCATGCCCCGGCTCCAGCCCGCTCGCCCGGTTACCATGCCAGGCCCGCGCAGCCGCCTCAAAGCTCGTCACAGGCGAAGGAGCCTTGGGACCGGGATCCTCGCCCCGCGCAAGAGCCAGCTTGGCCTCAGCGCGGCGCAGCCGCGCCTCAGCCAAGGTAACCTCCGGGTAGCGCCCGAACGAGAGCAGCTTCTCCTTGCCGTCGAACCGATATTTCATGCGCCAGAGGCGTGATCCGGTGGGACGGACGAGCAGATAGAGACCACCGCCATCGCCAAGCTTGTAATCCTTCGATCGCCGGCTGGCATAGCGAACCTCGAGTTCCTTGAGCGGCATTGGGGGTATCTCCTGCTGGGCACAGGCATTACCCTCCAAAACACCCCCAAAAGCAAATCGACGTCCTGGCATCAGGCGCGATCCGATGGGCGGCGCTGCATCCTCAAGAAACGGCGCAAATCCGCCATAAAAGGTATAAAAAAACCGCCGCGGAATGCTCCGAGACGGTTTGGTCTTTTAGTATATGGTTGCGGGAGTAGGATTTGAACCTACGACCTTCAGGTTATGAGCCTGACGAGCTACCGGGCTGCTCCATCCCGCGACACTGGGCGTTTTGTGTGGCCCTGACATGCAAAAAGGGCGGCTTTGCGGGCCGCCCTGTTTTGTAACATTGTGATGGGTTTTTGATCCGTTGCTATGCGCGTGCTTCAATGCCTGGCGACGCCCTACTCTTCCAGTGCTTGAGCAATAGTACCATCGGCGCAGACTGGTTTCACGGCCGAGTTCGGGATGGGATCGGGTGGGTCACAGACGCTATGGTCACCAAGCAATGAAGCAGGCGCATAACTGCGGGTTTTTAATCGATACCGTGCACAATTTTGGAGTTTGTATGTTCGTATATCTGGGCTGGCTTAAAACCACGCCATCAGCGTCTTAGCTGTTTCCAGCATTGTCGTTGATGGTGGGACTCTTAAGCGCGAACAGAGCAATTAGGACTGGTTAGCTCCATGCGTTACCGCACTTCCACATCCAGCCTATCAACGTCGTGGTCTACGACGGCTCGATGAAATCTTATCTTGAGGGAGGCTTCCCGCTTAGATGCTTTCAGCGGTTATCCCGTCCATACATAGCTACCCTGCTGCGCCACTGGCGTGACGACAGGTACACCAGAGGTATGTTCAACCCGGTCCTCTCGTACTAGGGTCAACTCCTCTCAAATTTCGACGCCCACGGCAGATAGGGACCAAACTGTCTCGCGACGTTCTGAACCCAGCTCACGTACCACTTTAATTGGCGAACAGCCAAACCCTTGGGACCTGCTCCAGCCCCAGGATGTGATGAGCCGACATCGAGGTGCCAAACGATTCCGTCGATATGAGCTCTTGGGAATCATCAGCCTGTTATCCCCGGCGTACCTTTTATCCGTTGAGCGATGGCCCTTCCACGAGGGACCACCGGATCACTATGACCGACTTTCGTCTCTGCTCGACTTGTCAGTCTCGCAGTCAGGCGGGCTTATGCCATTGCACTCTAACAGACGGTTTCCAACCGTCCTGAGCCCACCATCGCGCGCCTCCGTTACTCTTTAGGAGGCGACCGCCCCAGTCAAACTACCCGCCACAGAGGGTCCCTGCACCGGATAACGGTGCGAGGTTAGACATCAGAAAACAACAGGGTGGTATTTCACCTATGGCTCCACATCAACTGGCGTCAATGCTTCAAAGCCTCCCACCTATGCTACACAGTTCTTTCCTAATGCCACTCTGAAGCTGCAGTAAAGGTGCACGGGGTCTTTCCGTCTAACCGCGGGTACTCCGCATCTTCACGGAGAATTCAATTTCGCTGAGCATATCCTGGAGACAGTGGGGAAGTCGTTACGCCATTCGTGCAGGTCGGAACTTACCCGACAAGGAATTTCGCTACCTTAGGACCGTTATAGTTACGGCCGCCGTTTACCTGGGCTTCAATTCAGAGCTTGCACTCCTCCTCTTAACCTTCAGGCACCGGGCAGGCGTCAGGCCCTATACGTCGTCTTGAAGCCGACTTAGCAGAGCCCTGTGTTTTTGCTAAACAGTCGCTACCCCCTGGCCTGTGCCCCCCATCAAAAGTTGCCTTAAGATGGGGCCTCCTTCTTCCGAAGGTACGGAGGCAATTTGCCGAGTTCCTTCAGGATACTTCTCTCAAACGCCTTGGTATACTCTACCATTCCACCTGTGTCGGTTTAGGGTACGGTCTATACGGTGGGGCTATTTCCTGGGACCCCTTCACTGCCCGGAGCAATCCAATAAGCCCGAACAATTTACGGCATCCGTCACACACCACCAGGCCCACGAATATTAACGTGGTTCCCATCGACTACCCCCTTCGGGCTCGTCTTAGGGGCCGGCTTACCCTGCTCAGATTAGCTTTAAGCAGGAACCCTTGGA